>NZ_JBFAAA010000004.1:0-810323 GCF_040639475.1 Kribbella sp. NPDC023855 | reverse complement strand
CCACCGACGATCTGACCAACCACCATCGCGACACCGGCCATCGCGCCGTACAGGCTGACCGCGCGGTTGCGGCGGTCGCCGGAGGTGGTGGCGGGTCACCAGCCGAGCGCGCCGCAGTCATCTACCCGTCCACGGCACCTGCCGGTCAGGACGGGGTCAGCAGGTTTCTGGTCTCCGTCGCCGCTACATGTCGCGGTTCGCCATGGGCCTTCTCCTTCTGCTTCGGGTTGCGTTTCCAAGCTGTCGACTCTGTTCGGTCGGCGAAGGAATCGGTCCGACAGGTTGTTGACAGCCGGCCCGGTGGCTCCTTCGAAGCTGGTCGAATTGCCTGCCGCGTCAGACGTCGATCCATAGACTCCCGGAAGAATCCGCGGCGTCGGGCTCAGCTCGATCGCCCCGTCCCCTGGAGATCTTCTTGATGAAGCTGAGTCGCAAGCTGGGCGCCGGCGCCCTTGCCGTGACGATCGCTGCGGTGCTCACCGGAATGGCATCGGGGCAATCATCACCGGGGTCCCCCGGCCTGGGCGACCCGTACTACCCGTTCGCTGGAAATGGCGGCTACGACGTCGCCGACTATGGCATCGATCTCAGTTATCAGCCCGCCACCGATGAGCTGGCCGGCCGGACGAGAATCACCGCCAAGGCGTCCCAGGACCTGTCCCAGTTCAACCTGGACTTCGCGCTGAAGGTCAGCTCGGTGACGGTCAACGGCACGCCGGCCGGTTTCGGCAAGGACCCCAACGACAACAGCGAGCTGATCGTCACCCCCTCCACACCGGTCGACAAGGACCAGACCTTCGTCGTCGAGGTCTCGTACGCCGACGTACCGTCGACCGTGCCCGTCGACGGCCTCTACCTCTGGAGCTGGAAGTCGACCCGTACGGTCTCCACGAACCAGCCCCGCTCGGCGGAGTGGTGGTACCCGGCCAACGACCACCCGTCGGACAAGGCGAGGTACAAGATCTCGATCGAGGTACCCGACGGCAACGCCGCGATCTCGAACGGCGTCCTGCGCAGCCGGACCCAGGATCGGCCCGGCTGGACCCGTTGGCACTGGGACGCCTCGGCGAATCCGATGGCGAGCTATCTGCCGTTCTTGGTCATGGGAAAACTCGAGATCGAGCAGGGCACGTACCACGGCCTCCCGTCGGTCCGTGCCTATGACACCGCGCTGAAGGAGTCCGGTGTGCTGGACAAGGCCAAGGAGAACCTGCGCCGTAGCGACGAGATCACCGACTTCTTCACCACTCGCTTCGGTCCGTACCCGTTCGAGGCGACCGGCGGTGTCGCGGTCAGCGAGCTCAACCTCGCCCTGGAGAACCAGACTCGGTCGGTGTACGGCGACTTCCTGTGGAAGGATCCGGCGCAAGAGCCGACCTGGCTCGTCGCCCACGAGCAGGCCCATCAGTGGTTCGGTGACTCGGTGTCGATTGCCAACTGGCAGCACATGTGGCTGAGTGAAGGCTTCGCCACGTACGCCGAGTGGCTGTGGTCGGAGCAGCGCGGTGCCGCCACGGCCGATCAGCTCGCCGAAGCCTCGTACCGCGACTTCGTCACGGTCCACAAGGGCGACTGGGCAACAGTCGTGTCGAATCCGAAGCGGATCTTCAACATCGCGGTGTACCAGCGTGGCGCGATGGCGCTCCACGCGTTGCGCAAGGCAACCGGCGACGTCGCCTTCTTCACGATCCTCGAGAGCTACGCCCAGAAGTACAAGAACAAGAACGCCACCACGGCGGACTTCGTCGCCCACGCCGAATGGGTGAGCCAACAGCAACTCGACCACGTCTTCGACACCTGGATCCACTCCGCCGTCAAACCACCGACCAGCCCCAATGGCGCCGATGCACCGTTGATCACCGAAGGGGTCGAGCGCCAACTGGCCCAGATGAATGCCACTCATCACCGGCTCATCGACGCGGGCCACGGCCAGCACTGATCACCGCTAGGACAAGGACAACCGATGAAGCTCCGTCTCGCCACGGCAGTCACCGCACTGCTCGGAGGACTCCTCACCCTGCCCGCGACCGCGGCCAGTGCGGCACCACCACCAGGTGGCCTCCCCGGAATCACGGTCCCCACCGTCCGCTGGGCCGACTGTGGGGACGGTTGGGACTGCACCCAACTGCAGGTCCCGCTGGACTACCGCAACCCTTCCGCTGGGACGTTCCCGCTGGCCGTCACGCGGAAGAAGGCGACCACGGCCAACCGGATCGGGGCCTTGGTCGTGAACCCGGGCGGCCCGGGCGGTTCCGCGATCGAGTTCGCGCACTCGCTCGCCACCGACTCCCCGCTCAACGAACGGTTCGATCTGGCCGCCTTCGATCCTCGGGGAGTTGGGCAGAGCGGGTCGCTGAGTTGCTGGACTGCGCGCGAGTACAGCGATCACTACGCACAGGCATACGGCCGCGCGGGTACCGACGAGTTCTTCCCGGCCGCCGCGTCCGGTAAGGCGTTCGTCGACGCGTGCAACGCGAAGTACGCAAAGCTCCTGCCCTATCTCGGGACTGAGTTCACCGCGCGGGACATGGATCTGGTCCGGGCGGCCCTGGGTGAGGAGAAGATCACCTACTACGGCCAGTCGTTCGGCACCTTCATCGGCACGGTCTACGCGAACCTGTTCCCGCAACGGCTCCGGCTGGCCGCGTTGGACGGAGGGTACGACCCCGACGCGTACACCCACCGGCCGTACGAGGCCGACCGCCGGCAGTACCTGGCGGCGGACGCGGCGATGAAGCGCTTCTTCCGGTGGTGTGACGCCACTCCCACCGAGTGTCCCTTCGGCAACGGCAACGCCGAGGGCGCATTTGTCGAGCTGCAGCAGAGGCTGGACAACGACCCGGTCCGGACCGCGGACGGCCGCGAGATCGTGAACGGCGCGATGGTAGCCCTGCGGTTCAACCTCAACCTCGGCGTCGGCAAATGGCTCTGGCCCGAACTCGGGAATCGCCTGCGGGACCTGACGACCAAGACCGGTGTCTACGCCACCGAGATGTACCAGGAACGTACCGACTACCTGACCCAGAACACCGTCGTCGAGTGCGCCGATCGCGGGTTCACCCGGAACCTTCGCATCCTGCAGGCCAGGCTCTACGAGCACGCCACCGCGGCCCCGATCCTCGGACCCGCCACCGCGTACGCGCCGCCGAACTACGACCACGGCCACGCAACGGCCTGCGAGCAATGGACCGACGCTCAGAAATCCCGCTACACCGGCCCCTGGAACGCCTCCGGGAGCCCCGACATCCTGGTCGTCGGCGTCGTTGGTGACCCCGACACCCCCTACCAGGACTCGGTCACCCTGTCCGATGTCCTCGACAACGGCCACCTCCTCACCACTGAAGGCGAAGGCCACACCGGCTGGTACAACAGCGCTTGTGCCCAGTCTGCCACCATCGACTACCTGACCAACGGCACTCTGCCCGCCCCCGGCACAACCTGCCCCAACGACACACCCTGACCGCCTGCGAGCGGCCGCCTTACACCTGCCGGCGGCCGCTACGCTCGAATCAGGGGCGAACGCGTGCTGTTCGCCGGCCGGGTCAAGCGTGGACCGGAGCGGTCGTCGTCGGACAGAGTTCGGCTGGACGACCTGGCCGTTTTGGTCAGGTCGTCCAGCCCGGGTCGAATCAGACGCAGTACCAGGTCACCCAGGAGATCGCGCCGTTGGCGTAGAACGCGGCGTCGAACGCGGTCTGGTGCGGGTCGTCCCGCACGGCGCTGACCGCCCAGGTTCCGTAGGTGCCGTTGTTACTCGTGCCCCTCATCTGGAAGCCCGGGAACCAGTAGCTGGGGTTTGCGCAGAAGACGGATCGCTCCGGATACGCCCGGGGCGCGTTCCAGTCGCCGTTGCCGGCTGATGCCGGCGAGACGGACACGACCGTCCCTGCCGCCAGCACGGTGACGGCGGCAGCGGTGCGATATAGGTTTCGCTTCATGAAATTCCTTTCGATCAATGAACAGACGCATTACCAATTGCATCCGGCCTGGCGAATCACGGCAACCATTTTGAGGAGGATAGAATTGTCAGCTTCCTCTTGGACATGCTGCCGGAAGAATTCACCGACGGCTGGACCGATCGGCCGATGAACACCCCAACGGCTTAGCAGGGACGGATCACGTCGGCCGCGTCATTCGGGTAGACCAGCGGGTTCTGGTGCGGCGCCGGTGCCATCAACAGTTGGATGAGGCCGTACTCCGGGTGGCTTTCGTCGCGGTACTGGAAGATCCAGGCCTGGGTGCCATAGGTCTGGTTGTTGTCCCACGAGGTCATCTGATTCCGTTTGCCCCAGTCACCGAGGTCGCGTTGCGTGCAGGCGTAGAAGCCCAGCACCCAGGGCTGAACGTCCGGCCCGTTGTTGTAGTCGCTGTCGCCGAACAGGCAAACCAACCTGTAGGCGCAGTTTGCCATCGCCGCCATGTCGTCACCCGGCATCGGCAGGGTCAGTTCGACGCCTTGCTTGTCCCAGACGATCTTGTTCGGCGCCACTTGGCGGCCATCGGGCTGCCGCGCAAGTTGCCAGGCGATCTCCTCCTGTATGGCGGCCATCCGCCGACGTCCGTCTGCGGAGTTGGTCTCTCCGCTCTGCGCCGTCACCGAAGACGTCGGCCCAGGCGGTGGGGCCGCGTGGGTGAGGCCGGGCCCTGCGATACCGAGCGCGGCAACACCCACCGCGACAGCCGCCACCGCCCGTCGAAACATATTTGTGCTCATTCGTACTCCTTCTGGTCAGCTGAAGCGCGCGTTCTGGCCCCAGCCAAGACGATGTGTCAACGGTCGCACTGTGAAAACGTGCTGCCCATTCTTTTCGTCTCCATCGAAACGACGGCGGGACGCGCTCCGCACACATCCGGGACAATGGGCGCCAATATGAGGAAAAACACTCCCCTGGATGACCTGGTACTGCGTCTGATTCAAGCCGGGCTGGAAGACCTGACCAAAACGGCCAGGTCTTCCAATCGCACAACTACAAGGGCCAGCAGACCTCCCAGCGGTGCCGCGACCAGGAGAGATTGCGAGTCTGCGGTCGCGATCCCCGGCCCGGCCAAGGCCACCCCACCCGCCATCAGCAAGAGACCGGCGTTGCGGCCTACGTGCAGCCACCCCAGTACGGCGTCCTCGCTGCCGAAACAACGGCAGCGCGCACCGTCCGCTCTCAGCACAGCTCGGACGACGCTGACCGTCAGGACGGACATGAGCGCAGTGGCCGCCCACAGGCCGACAGCCCCACCACCGGCCACCAACGACCAGATGAGCAGGCAGACCACCGCAGCTTCGGCGCCGGTCACGATCAGCGCGACCGGCCCTGCCAGACGGCGCGGAACACCGAAAGCCGGGACCGAGCGAACGAAGGCCGCGAAGGCATTGCGCGACCGGACCTTGCCGACGACAGAGGCCGTGAAGACGACTGTCAGCGTGACTGCCACAAGCATATGTACCAGCTTCATCGAAAACTCCTCTTAGGATCCTGTCGTGCCCACTACTTCCCACATCGGCGCCGGTGCGGCGATGGCACTCACGGCTGCTGTGTTGTTCGGAGTTCGCCGGCGCTTCGTCCTGGTCACGGTCGACGGCGACAGCATGGCTCCCACGTATCGCTCCGGCGAGCGAGTCTTGGTGTTACGAGGACGGCGCGAGCGGCTGACCGCCGGAGACGTCGTGGTGGTAGAGCGTCCCGGCCGCGGGTACAGCTGGGGGGCCAAGCCGCTGACTACGTCCGTCGATGACCGCCGCTGGTTCCTCAAGCGTGTCGCGGCGGTCGCGGGTGACCGCATACCTGCGGAGGTGCGAGAGGCCGTGCCCGGGTACGCCGTTGTGCCCGCGGGCTCAGTGGTGGTCATCGGCGACAACCCGCGCAGTTTCGACTCCCGGAGAATCGGCTTCTTCCCCGTCGACCGTGTCCTCGGCGTGGTTGTCCGTCCCCGGCGTGGCCTGATATCCCTTGGCCTGTAAGGCGAACAGCCGTGCGTACGGCCCTGCTCCGCGAATCAGCTCCTGATGAGTCCCCTGTTGCCGGACCCGCCCGTTCTCGAGCACAACGATGAGATCGGCGTCCCGGATCCCGCTCAGCCGGTGCGAGATCAGTACGCTGGTCCTGCTCCGCCGGTGTGCCCGCAACTGCTGATGGATTTCCGCTTCCGCTTCGGCATCGAGGCCAGAGCTGGGTTCGTCGAGAATCAGCAGTCGCCGGTCTGACCGCATGAGTGCTCTCGCCAGGCCGACTCGCTGCCATTGACCGCCGGACAGTAGCGCCCCAACTTCTCCCTCGTCGCCGAAGAACGACCTGCTCAGCAGCGTGCGGTAACCCTTCGGCAGGTTCTCCAGCACCGAATGAACGCCGGCCAACTCGGCCACCGCCCGGATCCGCGGTGCATCGCCGATCGCCTGCAGGTCTCCGACCCCGATGTTCTCGGCAGCAGTCAGTTCGTATCGGACGAACTCCTGGAACAACACGCCGAGACGCGAGCGCAACTCGTGCAGCGGGATGTCCCGTAGATCCACGCCGTCCCAGAGGATGGCGCCCCTGTCCGGATCGTAGAAGCGGCAGAGCAGCTTGACCAGCGTGCTTTTGCCGGCGCCGTTCAGCCCGACCAATCCCACGGCACACCCTGCTGGAATCACGAGGTCGACGCCGCGCAGAACCCAGGGCTGCTCCTCCGCGTACCGGAACCAGACCTGACGGAACACGATTCCCGGCGGTCCCGTCGGTTGGCGCAGTGGCTCGGTGGGCTCGACCAGATCAGGTTCCATCGCCAGGACCGTGCGGTAATGGGAAAACATCAGCAAGCATCTGTGCAGCCCTGCGATCCCTTGAACCAGGGCGATCGACGCTGCCTGCGCACCTGTCACCGCCGCGGTGAACGCGGTGACGTCCCCGATAGATATCCGCCCCCGGGCGGCTTGCCCAGCTGACCAGACAAGGCCGCCACCTGCAATCAGGGCGCCGGCCAGAGTCAGCGATGACTGCACCGCTACGACGCGGCGGCCGTGGCGGCGCTCCGAGTCCTGCAGGCGGGCCACCTCGGTCATCATTCGGCCTTTGAGGAACGAGCCCAGGCCGAGCAGCCGGATTTCACTGGCGGCTCCCGCGCTCTTCATCAGAGAGCCGTACAGGGCTCGCAAGCGCGCGCTCGGGGCGAAGCGTACGGTCAATGCGTCGCGCTGCCGGCTCAGCGCCAACTCCACCAGCAATGCCGGCACTGCCGCGGCGATCACCAGACCGGCCATCAGTCGGCTGATCGACGCCAGAGCGAGCATCAGACTGCCGAGCGTCAGCAGACTCCGGGCCAGTGAGAAGGACACTTGTACGGCGGCGGCGACCGAGCCGACCGCTCCCTCCTCGGCCAGCCGCAACCGGTCCAGCATCCCGGGATTCTCGAACCGGGCCAGACCGCCGAACCCGTTGATCGCGCTGTACAGCCGATCCGTGGTCACATACAGCACCCGGCGGTCGAGCTCTGTGTCCCAGTAGTTGACCAGATGGGTCAGACCGACGGCCAGGGCACTCACAGTTGCCAGCCCGACCGCCGGCATCACCCATTGGGTACCGGAGGCGCCCGAAGCGATCTCGTCAACCAGCAGCTTCGTCAGCCACGCGACCGAAACCGGAACCAAGCCACCAACGAGAGCACAGACCAACAGACCTGAGCAGACCACCGGGGCGGCCCGCCATCCGACCGCCAGGACAGGCCCTATGTCGCGAAGTCGCGCTCCGATCGACTCCGCCCCGCCGGCAGATTGCGTCATACCCGCTGTGTACGCAGCATCGCCACCACCGGCGCCGCGCTGGTGACCTGGCCACCAACCACGCTCACAAATGCGGGGAAACCCACGACGCCATAAGCCTCTGCGACGGTCTGCGCCTGGTCGCCCTCGATGACGACGCCCAGATCACTCAGCCCGTTCACCAGGTCCGGGTCACCGCCGCGCGGTCCGTCGACGACCACCAACGCCTCGTGACCGCCGAACCGGCCCTCTTCCAGCGCTTGTCTGAACGGGCCGGCCTGGTCATGGCACGCGGCACAACCCACCGAAAAGAACCCGATCAGCAATGCGTCGTTGGTGTCGTGACCGAGCTGCCGACCGTCGGTGGCGACGATCTGGAAAGGCTCCGGCTTCCGGCCGACCAGCACGTCCAGGTGCGATCCGCCGCGCGCTTCCAGCCGAGCCAACCGCTGGTCGTGCTCACGCAGCCGCCGCAACACGGCGAACGTGAGCAGCAGATTGACCGCGACCCCCGCCAGCCCCACCCCGATCAGTCCCGCGGTCATCTGTGCTCCTCTCGTCTGATCTGGTGCCGGTCAAACAGCGCAGTTGCCGCCGTACTCCCACGGGTTCTTGTAGGTGACCGCACAGTCCTCGCGCAACCACCAATCGGCACAGCGGTTGCGGTTCAGGTAGCACTCACACACCCGGTTCCAGCCCGGACAGTTCCAGGCCTCTGCCTTCGTCGTCGGGACCACAGCAGCAAGCAAGCGATCACCAAGTTCAACAATCAAACGGCGCATCAGGATCTCCTTCGGATTCGGGAAATCTCAACGTACGACGGCCGCTCGGCAGACCGCCCACCTTTCAACGGGAATCGAAGTGCCGGCCTGGATCGCCCGCGATGGGAGCAAACGCTTCGAGGGTCGTTGAACTGGTGGCAACGGAGGAGCTTCGTGGTGTCAGCTCGACTCATCTCTGACCTCCCCTCGTTCGTCGAGCTTGCCCTGAGGAGAATCCATGCGTCGCACCATCGCCGCCACCCTCGCGGTCACCGCCGCCGGAATCGGTCTGACCGTCGCCGCCACCGCGCCGGCCTCTGCCGACCCCAACGTCCCCTGCTGGTCGGCGTCGACCTACATCTCGAGCGGTAACTACTACAACCTCACCTACAAGAACTGCGGAACCAGCACCGCAACTGTCGTCGCCTACGACGAGAGCTACGGTCAGTGGGATGGATGCCGCGCCGTCGCACCTGGACAGTGGATTTCGTGGTCCCGACTGCCCGCCCCGGCATGGCACAACGACTGGGTCGCACGCGCCTGCTGACTCGGCAACATTCGCCAGGCCGCCATCCGCACTCCTTGCCTTGAGCCCCTTTCAGGACTACGACAGTAAGCGCTGGAGTTAGGCGAGAATGTGGGCATGAGAGTTCTGGTTCGGGTCAGGCCGGGGGCGTCTCGGACCGCGGTTGGCGGGCGGTACGACGGGCCTGGCGGGCCGGCGCTGGTGGTTGCGGTGGCGGCCCGTGCGGTGGAGGGGCAGGCAACGAAGGCTGTCCTGCAGGCGGTCGCGGCCGCGTTCGGCGTACGGAACTCGGCCGTGACGCTGGTGCGTGGCGCGACTAGCCGCGACAAACTGGTCGATGTCCAGGGAGACGAGGGCGACCTTCGGCCAAGGCTCGAAAAGCTGCTCAGTTGACGTTTCCGTGGCCGACCGGTGCCGCGGAGGTGGCGGGCCGGGTTGCGCCCTGCCCGATGAGGTGCTCGGCGCCCTCCAGCCGCGGCGCCGTCTGACGTGCCCGCGCGCCGGATCGAACACCGAACCGGATCCGGGCCGCGAACCGAGCACCCACACCACCGGCTCCCTCCGCCGCCAGCAAGCCGCCGGCTAGTTGTTCGGCGGTTGGGCGCGGCGGCCTTGGCGGCTGCTGGTGTAGGCGAGTTCGCGGACGGTGCGCAGCCAGGCTGGTGCGGGGACAGCGCCGGGTGGGTGGTTCAGGACTGGATCGAGGACTGGACTGGCGCTCGTGAGGAGGTCGCGCAGTACAAGTCGGCCGATCTGTTGCCAGGCGGCTGACTCGCCGCTGAGGTGAACGGCGAAACTGACCGGCGCTGAGTGCTCGAGGTCGGGTAGCGATGCGTGGCCGACGGGCGGTCCGGTCGGTGTCAGCATCAGCCACCACCAGCGGCCCGCAATCTCGTACGGGGCAAGCGTTCCGTAGCGGGCGCCGCCCCAGTCGGTGGCTGGAAGAGGTACCCAGCGTGTCCAACGCCCGGTACCGGCACTGGAGAACAGGACGTCACAAGGATCAGGCGAGCTCGGCAGGTGGAATCGTAGAGCTACGCCGAGGATGTCGGGCCGGCGGCCTGGAGTGCCGGCGCCCTTGGAGAGGTTCACCGTGGCCAGGTACTGCCCGGAGGGAATCAACGGCGTCTGCTGTTCGACGCACAGCCGGGCGGAAAAGCTCACCCTGCGCGGGTGCACCGCGGGTGCCTGCCGCAGCGTCGCCAAGGCTGCGAACGCCACCGAGATCCCATGGGCCGGCAGGTCGGTCAGGTGTCTGAGCGCCCAGCCTGCAGTGGTGGCAGGGTTCATGGTTGTCGGCGGTGGCTGACCGGGCCGTGGCTGACAAGCTGGGAGAGCTCGCTGAGCACGGTGCGGTGCCGCAACGCCGCGGTGGGTCCCGCAACGGCTTCCGTCATTCCCTCGACGGTCTCGCGCAGGACCTCTAGCGCAGAGGCCTTCGGCGTCCAGCCGAGCTCGTGCTTGGCCCGGGAGCTGTCGAGCGCCGGGGCAGCGGCTCCCAAGTCGAGCCAGCCCGGTGCAACCTGCTGCAGCCGAGCCTGCCAGCTTGCCGCCAGCAGCGCCCGCAGTACTCGGCCAGGGGTTGGAATCCATCGGGCGCCGAGAGTTTCGGCAATGTCGGCCGCCGAGATTGGTGTTGCCGCGGCCAGGTTGTACGCGCCAGTGGCCTGCTGCTCCAGGATCCGCACGATCGCGTCGGCGACGTCGTCGGCGTGCACCATCGGAATCGTCAAACCCGCCGGCATCGGAAGGACCGGTACTGCGGCGATGGCTTTCGCTGGTAGCAAGATGGGCAAGGCGTACCGGAGCAGCGCGCTACCGGCAGAGCGTTGGCCGATGATTCCGGGGCGTACGCGAGCCACGGCTGTACCTGCCGACGTCTTCTCGAAGGAGTCGAGCTGTCGTTCGGCTGCCACTTTGTGACGGCTGTACGCCGAGGTAGGCACTCCGTTGACCGGCCACGACTCGTCCACGGGTTCCGCGTCGCGTTTGGGCGAGTAGGCGGCCACTGACGACATGTGCACCACGTGTCCGACGTCCGCGGCAGCACTAGCTGCCAGAACACGCTGAGTACCGCCGACGCCGACGGCTTCGAGATACCCGACCTGGTGGGATGGCTGGAATCCCCAGGCCAGATGCACCACCGCGTCCGCGCCGTGCAACGCGTGCCGTAACTGGTGCCCGCAGCCGGGATCGGACAGGTCGATGGAGACCCACTGGGGCCCGTCGATCGCGGCGTAGTCAGGGACCCGTCGCGCGATGGCGACGATGTCGTGCTGTCCGGCGGCTTGCAGCCGGCTGACCAGCGCGGTACCCACATTGCCGCTGGCACCGGTGACGACGATTCGCATGCTGCTCCAGGTGTTTTCAGGTCGAAGTGGACACCTGCCGCAGCCGGCTCCTTCTCTAGGCTGTCGGTACCCGGGCTGATCACCAGAAAACGACGATTGCATAAGTTCGGGATCGTCGACCTGAGTACTGCTCCGCAGGTTTGTTTCGTCCGGGGTACAGGCCGCTCGAATCTTCGGTGGTATCGAGAAGTGCCACTTTCGACCCACTCTCTGTTGCGAGGCTGAAAAACACCGCCTCTTGCCCCAGGCGCATCAACCTGCGAGCTGTCGGCCGCCCAGCGCGCGGCGGGTCAGGCGTGTGCCTCGTGACGTCCATTCGCTACTCCTGAAGGGAGTCGTTGCATGACGAACCACCAAGCCAACGTCGCCGGTCCGCCGGCCGAAGGCGTTGCCGGAACAGCTCGGGACGAAGCAGGACAGCTGAAGGACACCTCGGTCGATGCCGCACGGCAGGTCGCGGAATCGGTCAAGGAGAAGGCCTCCGACGTGACGACGGATGCGCGCGAGCAGACTCGGCGGCTGGTCGGGCAGACGCGCGATGAGTTGGTCGGACAGGCCAGCCAGCAGAAGGACCGTGCCACCGAGAGGCTGCGGGCCATCGGCGACGAACTGCGCGGGATGGCCGAGCACGGTCAGTCCGGACTCGGCGCCCAGTTGGCCACCCATGGTGCCGACTTCTCGAGCCAGGCCGCGGACTTTCTGCAGAAGCATGAGCCTGGCGAGTTGCTGGACGAGGTTCGCAGCTATGCGCGTCGCAAGCCAGGAACGTTCCTGCTCGCGGCCGCGGTCGCGGGTGTGGTTGCCGGTCGGTTGACGCGTGCTCTGACCTCAGGCGGCACGGAATCGTCAAGTACGGCAGGCAGTTCGCCCTCTTCGGATGGTCTCGGTACGCCGGGCCGCGTGGTCAGCGATGCGCCCGCCGACGACTATCTGGTCCCGCCGCCGGCGATCAGCCCGTCGCCGCTGGGCACCCCGCCGATCGGTGAAACCACCCCGCCGCCGATGCCGACACCGGTGGCGCCGAATCCGGATCCGGGTGCGCCCGTGACGCCTCGGTTCGGTCCCGGACAGGCGCAGTGACATGAGCTTCGAGGGATCAACCTCCGCCACCGCAGGTACGCAGCGGGTGTCGGTGGACGAGTCGGTGGGCGAGCTGGTTTCTCAGCTGACCACCGACCTCGGTGACCTCACTCGCCAGGAGTTGGCGCTGGCCAAGGCCGAGCTTCAGGCCGAGGCGAAGAAGGCAGGAAAGGGTGCGGGCATGCTCGGCGGAGCGGCGCTGGCCGGCTGGATGGTCGCGCTGTTTCTGTCCCTGACGATCATGTGGGCCCTGGGCGAGGCGATGGACCTCGTCTGGGCTGCCTTGATCGTGACAGTCCTCTGGGCGATCGCTGCCGCAGTACTGGCGACGAGGGGACGCAAGGAGCTCCGAGAGGTCAGCCCGAAACCCGACCAGACCGTCGAATCACTCAAGGAGGACGCGAAATGGCTGAAGACCCGGAAGAGCTGAAGCGCACCATCGAGCAGAGCCGGCGCAAGGTCGGCCGCGACGTCGACGTCCTGGCGGAGAAGGTCAGCCCGAGTCGCGTCGTCGAACGACGGGTCGAGCGGGCCCGCGGCGGAGTACATCGGCTGAAGGAGCGCGTGATGGGTACGGCGGATTCGGTGACCGGTTCGGTCAGTGACACGGCCGGTTCGGCCGCATCGTCGGTGCAGGACGCCGGCAGCAAGGTCGGCGAGGCGGTCACTTCGGCGCCGAGCATGGCACGAGAGCACACGCGCGGTACGCCGTTGGCGGCCGGCCTGGTCGCTTTCGCGGCCGGGTGGATGGTTGCCGCCGCTCTCCCGGCTTCGACGCGAGAACGCGAGCTGGCGCAGGATGCCAAGGACAAGGCAGCCGGCCCCGTGAAGGAGCAGGCCGCGGCGATGGCCCAGGAGATCAAGGACGATCTCCAGCAACCTGCGCAGGAAGCTGTCGCCAGCGTCAAGGAGACCGCTTCTCAAGCGGCTTCCGAGGTGGCTGACGATGGCCGTTCGGCTGCCCAGCAGGTCGCCGACGGGGCGCAGAGCTCGGCAGACAATGTTCGCCAGGCGGGCTCTTCGCACTGATGAGCACGCGACGGCGCGAAGTACCGGGACTCGAGGCGGACAAGCCGAGTCAGATTCCGGCGGCGGGCTGGTGGCAGGTGATGCGGCGTGCCTGGGCAGAGGCCAAGGCTGACCAGGTCCCGCTGCTCGCCGCTGGAGTCGCGTTCTTCGGCTTTCTCTCCTTGTTTCCTGCGATCGTCGCCGCGGTGCTGGCGTATGGCCTGATCGCGGATCCGGCTCAGATCCGCAGCCAGGCAAAGGACCTGACCGCGGCGATGCCGGCGTCCGGACGTGATCTGCTGCTTCAGCAGCTCGACGCCCTGACGTCGGCGCCGCGGCAGGGCCTTGGAATCGGCCTGGCCATCGCCGTGACAGCCGCGCTGTGGAGTGCATCCGGCGGAGTGGGCTACCTGCTGACCGCGGTGGATCTCGCGTACGACGAAGAGGAGACGCGCGGCTTCGTACGACGCAAGCTGCTCGCTCTCGGCATGACGCTCGGAGCGATCGTCTTCGTCCTCCTCGCGGTCGGTCTGTTCGCGGTGGGCGCGGCATTCGGAGATGACCTGGCGACGCCGCTACGGATCGGTCTGGGGATCGCGCGGCTGGTACTGGCGATCCTGCTGATCACGGTGGCGCTCGCGGTGATCTATCGACTGGGGCCGGATCGGGACGCGCCACGCTTCCGGTGGGTGTCGACGGGAGCCGTTGTCGCCACCGTCGTCTGGCTGCTCGCGTCGATCGGTTTCTCGGTCTATGTCGAGACGTTCGGCAACTACGCAAAGACCTACGGCAGCCTGGCCGCCGTGGTGATCTTGATGCTGTGGCTCTGGCTGACCGCGTACGCCGTACTGCTCGGAGCCGAGATCAACGCAGAAGCCGAACAACAAACAGCCAAGGACACAACAAAAGGCGACCCCCTCCCCCTCGGCAACCGCAACGCAGTAAAAGCCGACTCCGTCCCTGAATAGCCACCCGGCCTGGACAATCGCCGAGAGGGCAGCTCAATGCCTCGGTCCCGCCCACGCGGCCCTCCGCGTCCGCTCCTCCGTCGCTCCCGCTCCGGGCCGCTCCCGCCCACCCTTCCGCGACTACCGCTCCTACGTCGCGTGGGTGCCCACGGCGCACGCGGCCTTGTGGCGAACGGTCGTGAAGTCCACCTCGACGGCGACAATCACCACGAACTCGGCAGTCTCCTTCTCCGCCACTGCGACCCGCTTGCGAAATCACAACCCCAGCCGCGCCCGGCACTTCCTTGCCCTAGGCCCCTACTAGAACTGCAGCAGTCTCGATTCTGAGGGACTGAACAGAACCGCGATCCACTCGTTCAGTCCTCGGCCAATTGGTCCTCACGGACGAAGACAGTCGGCGATGCCCGAGCTCTCGCACCGAATCGACCCTCGCCGGGTGCGATGCTCGACTCGCCTGTCCGACCTCTGCCGAGGAGTCGTCCTCGGTCAGCCCAGAATGTCTGAGACCACGACCGTCAGCTTGGCGGTCTTGTTCTTCGTGCTGAGCGACTCTTCCTCATCCACGCTGGACTCGTCGCCTGTGACCTTCAGCGTGTTGCTAACAGGCCCGTCTTCGCCGCCGGTCACGCTGTAGAGGACGTCGTAGGTAACCGCCGGATCCAGCGTCGGCCCTGTGTATGTGACGAGGATGCGGTATGTCACGTTGCAGCCTGCCGACCCGAAACACTGCTTGCTGAGGATCTTGGCCGTGAGCTTGAAGTGCTTGGCCGCGGGAGCGGCATAGGTCGGAACTGGTGGCGCCTCGGTCGTGGTCTCCACCGGCGCGGGCTCCGTGGTGGCCGGCGCAGTCGTGGTCTTTGTGGCGGAACTGGTGACCGCGCTCTTGGTCGTCGGATCACCGCGGGCTGCGCCGACCGCGACTCCTGCTCCGAACAGAAGAGAGCCGCCGACGACCAGACCGATAATCAGCGCCGTATGGTTCGGTTTCTGCGGCTGCGGCGCGGTTGGCCCGGGCGGCTGGAAGTTCGGATCCTGCGGATACTGCTGAGACATGGTTTCCCCTAATCCCGCGAGCCCCCCTCGGGATCGCGTTCACCGTAAAGCTGAGTGGTCCTCGCGCCTAGATCTCGCGCGGTCCGTGACAATGTGTGGCTCCAACCCCTTGTTCTCGTGGTAGATCCCCCGGGTCTGTGGGGTCTCCGGGGGAAGCGAGCAAGCTCCAGCCGTTCATCGTTACCTCCAGCGGCGGTGCGAATGCTGGCATGGCGAAAGCTCCCAACCGCCAGCTTGCGCTGACCGCAACCGATCGGATAGGGCCATTGGTCCCCAGCGTCGCCGCACAGCGGCTATCAATGAGCGGTCACGTCACCCCGGGCCTGAACCGCCTCTTCCGGGGTGCTGTGGTGGGTTCTGCGCAGAAGGAGCAGTATCACCGTTAGCGTGAGTATGAAGAGGATGCCGCTCGGGGCAATGACTGCCCATCCGGGTCCGTGGCCGCCCGGGTGCAGCCTCAGCTGATTTCCATTCGCTCTGTTCTCAATCCGACGCGCGTCAACGACGGCTGGACGCAATCCAGACGTGATTGTCAACGTGGACCATTTGAACTGGCTGTCCGGCGGGGTTGGAAGCGGCCACCACCTGTCCCGCTCGGTCGAGGCAGCGGCGGTTGGCGGTCACATCTCCCTCATCGGGATCCTGCAGGGCTACGAGATCTCCGGACAGGTTGCCCACCTTGCCCGTAAGAAGCTGCGCATCGACGGCCTCCAGGTGGGGCATCGGCGAGCGCTGGAGGACCTTGTCCGCGCGGTCGATCACCTCGGGCTCAAGCCTGCGATAGCAGCCGAGTACGGCCTGTCCGATCTCCCGGCCGCGCTCGCCCGCCTCGAACGCGGCCCCTTCGGGAAAGTAGTCGTCACGGCCAACTGATCAGCGCCACCGTGCTCGATGCGCCGTTGAGACCTTGCCGATCGCTACCGGTTGTCGACGTCGCCCTCGGTTTCGATGCGTTCCTTGCGGATCTCACCGCCGACGGTTTCCTGGTCGGTGCGTTGTTCCTTGCCGAGACGGACTCGCTCGACCGGCTCGACGTGGGTACCGACGACCGGCTTCTCCTCGTGCAGAACGACCTCGTGCTCCTCCTCGGAGATCTCCGGCCCCGACGTCGCGGCGTCGATGTTCTCGTCGGTGATCGGTTCGCGCTCGAGGACCGCGCGCTCGCGCCGAACGGGCACCGTGGTCTGGACCTGCTCGGTCTCGACGTACTTGCGCAGCCGGACCCGGCCGGCTTCCTCGCTCCTGGTACCGACGTCGAGTCGCTCCTCCGAGCGGGTCATCGCGTCGTCGGTCGTCGGGCCGGAAGTGTCGTGCCCCACCGTGCCACCGACATCACCGTCGTCGCGGTGACGCCCCACGGGCTGGTCGTAGCCGAGGCCGTAGTACTCGTACAGCCTCTGTTCGTCGGCCTCCGACAGGTGCCCTTCGTCGGTGCTGACGTTCGGCGCGTCCTTGACGCGATCCTTGCCGAACGGCACCGCCAATCCGTCACCGGTCACACTCGCCTCGGCCAGCGGAACGAAGCTCTCGCTCATGCCGAACAGGCCGGTGTTCACCGTCGCGAACTCCGGCTCTCCGGTCTGGTCGTCGAGGAAGACCTGGCCGATCCGGCCGATCTTGTCGCCATCGCTGCCGTAGGCGTCCCGACCGATTAGCTCTTGGACCTGATCCCTGGTGATCATCACTGTTTTCCTTACCTGTGCGTCGGGTGTGTATCGAGGCGGTACCCCCCGAATCGGCGCCCAGTCGCCTTGCACAAGTTTGTTTTCGGCTCGTCGCGATCCGGCTGGTCAGCCCCGCGGAAATTGCCGAGCAGGGCGAGTGTGTCGGTGCGGGCACTTAGAGTTCGGGGTGTGGATTTTCAGGGTGTGGGTGCGGCTTCGGGGGTCGCCGATGTCGTGGCGGGCTGCATAGTCATCCTGCTGTTGTCTCTCGGTACGCCGGGACGCCCGACCGCTCGTATCGGTTGGGGTTTTCTCGCCGTCAGCACGGCAGGCTTGGTTCTCCAGTCGGTCGTTGCCTGGTTACCGGAGGGCACGGTCGATCACCTCGGCCTGGTGGCACTCGCCAGTGCGTTCCCGATCGTTCGAAGTCAGCGGTTCGACCCGATCCTGACCGTCATGACTGCCGGGGTCGGCGCCGTCGTACTGACGCTGCTCGCGCTGATCTTCCGGTTCAGTGACTTTCATGAGTTCGCCCTGTTCACCGCGGCGGCCATGGCAGCGGTAGTGGCTTTGATGAAGCTGGGCGAGACAATCCTGCTGCTCAATACGGCGCGGCAGGTTCCGCTGTTCCTGAAGTGGTGGAACTGGGTGCTCGCCGGGCTCCTCGTCGCAGTACCCGGTCAGGCTGTCGTGACCTTCCTGGCCGTGCCTTCGTGGCTGGTCTGGATCGTCATGACGATCTCCGCGTTGGCACTGTCCGGTGGGATACAGGTCGTCAACGCCTGCTTGCTGGTACGTCGTCACCGGGCGTTCGCTCTTGCCTGCGCGGAGCCGTCGCCGACGCGGCAGGCGTTCGGTCGTGACGTGGCGCTGAGTGTGGCCGCTCCTCTGCTGGCGCTCGAGATACTCGCCGTGGCGCTGAGCCCGGTCGCAATTCCGGCCGGGCTGAGAGCGGCACTGCTGATCGCGGCAATGCTCTGCCTGGTGATGGCGACCCAACTGCAGTTGCGGATGCGGGCGAGGGTGGTGGGCTACGACTCGACGCGACGGGAGCTGATGCGGCGGGCGATGTCGACGAACCTTGTTCCGCCGGCCCTGGACGACCCGGTGTATCGGCTGTTGCCGGCATTCCCGATGGAGGAGTAATGGAGATCTCGCTCAGCGACATCCTCATCGGCGGCTTCGCCGGTCTGGTGCTCGCTCTCAACCGGCATCCCCGGGCGTTGCTTGTCGTTACGCTGCCGGGAGCTGTCGCCGCCGCGGCGTGGGCGTTCAGCCAGCACGGTGACGCTCGCCTCTACTGTGTGTACGGATCCGCAGCGCTGGCCTGCTTCGCGGTTCGATCGGCAGTCGAGTTGGTGTTTCGCCGGCGTCCGGGCGAGTTACAGGATGCCGCGGTGTCCTTCTGGCGCAGGGCGAACTGGTCGGTCATCGGTGGCCTGATCGGGTTGACCTTGCTGCTCGGACCGCAGCACGGCTGGGCGGTGGTCGTGACGAAGACGATCGTGGCGATGTCGGTCGTGTGGGCCGCCCTGTTCGGCGTACTCAGCATCCAGATGTGGCGTCGTCCGCTGTTCGGTGCGGCCTTCCTCGATCAGAGGTCGCGGACATTCGATGCCGTGAGCACCCATCTCCTCGCGGGAACGGTGACCACAGCCCTGCTCACTCCGATGGCCATCGGCATTCAGGCCGCCCCGCTCCCCTTGTGGGTCAGGCAGGTCCTGGCTGTGCTGCCCGTTCTGCTTGCGTTCAGGGCCGTGTCCAGCATCGTCGGCATCCGGAGGGTGGCGGCCCGGTTCAGCCGTTACGGATCGTTGGCGTCGACCGATGCGATGCTGCGGGACCTGGCGGCGACAGATCCGACGTACCGGCTGCTGCCCGGACTCCTCGAGAAGCCTCCGGGACCGGTCAGACGGACTTGATCCGGGTGCTGAGCATCTCCCGCTCGACTTTCAGCAGACCTTGCTGTCTTGCCATGCCCCGCAGGATCTCCCCGGCCTCCCGCCGTTTGCCGTACCGGACAAGGTCCGTCGCGGCCTCCATCCGGACTTTGAACGGCAACCCGCTGGTGCGCAGCCACATGGCCATCAGCAGACCCCACAGAGCAACTGGGTCGTCGTCGAGATTGCTGACGTCCCAGGAGTCCAGGTACGCCGATGACCAGAGTCTGTTGCTGGTCATGAGCCCGCCGAACTCCACGAGCGCCTTCAGGGCATCGGCTGGCTGGGTGATCTTGCCAAGGGCGCTGAGCGAGGTGACGGCGCTGGGAAGGTCGCCCAGCCGGGCCAACTCGTAGGTCATCCGCAGTCGGGCGAGCAGCGGCCACTTGCTGTCCCGACTGGCGTTGACCAACGCCTGGCGCTCGGTGTCCTTGCTCGCCAGGCTCACCAGATCGTCCAGCTCCCGGAAGATGTCTCCCGCTTTAGCGGTGGCCGGCTGGGGAAGCTGCGCTCGCGATTCCTTGGCGTCGAAAGCTGCGTTGTGAACCAGGGCGAGGTCGCCGGCCGTGTCACTGTGCAGCTGGCGCGGCTCCGGCAACTGCTCTGCCCGAAGCCGGCGCAACAGGTTGCGATAGATCACGTCCACGGACAACAGGGCCGGCGCTCCGCTCACGCCGTTCCGGAGTACGGAGATCAGCGCTCCGCTGAACACGGTGAACCGCTCGCCCTCGCGGTACAGCGATTGAAGGTCTCGTGGCGCCGACGTGAGTGTGTAGGTGCCGGCGACCTCGACCTGTCCGAGGACGGTCGCGTCGGCGGCCGCCATGGTGGGGATCGCGCGGCCGGAGTAACAGCAGTCGAGGATGAGCACCTTCGTTCGCGCCGGGCTGTCGAACAAGGCCCGGCGGAGTTGCTCGACGGGAAGGGCGCTGAACTCGCTCAGGCCGTAGTCGGTGTCGGTGAAGGCGAGCAGCAGCTCACCGTTGTTGCCAATCAGGCCGTGGCCGGAGAAGTAGACAACGAGTACGTCGTCGGCTTCGCGGCACCATCGCGCGATCTGCAGAGTCGCCTCATGACGGTTCGCGTTGATCAGCGTGTGACAGCTGGCCTCGTCCAGCGCACCGAACTCCGGGTCGCGGAAGATGCTGGCCAGCGCGCGGACATTGTTCGCAACGGGCGCGATGTCCGGCAGGTTGTCGTCCTGGTACTCCGAGGTGCCGACCAGGATCACCCGAGACCCGGCCGGATCGGCCAGCCTCACGTCTGGTCTTCGTCGAGCTGGCGCAGGAGCGCGACGGTCAGTTTCTGCAGGTCGTGCAGGTCGTGCCGACTGACGCGTTCGCCGTCGATCCGGACGCTTCGATCGCCCTTGGTCACGGACACCGACACCTTCGCGCCTTTGGTGCGCAACCAGACCGCGACGGCGCCGACCACTGCCGTCAACGCTCCCCCGCTGCCGGCGACGACGGTAATGCTGTCCAGCACCGCACCGAGCTCACCTTGCCGAGGAACACCTTGCTGGAGCTCGGCTCGCGCACCCACCTGGTCGTCCTGGCGAAGATCCTTGAGAAGCGACAACAACTGATCCAAACCCCCACCTTCGACGATGCGCAGGGTAACGGTCGTCTCATCGACAGTCATGAAGCGGACGCTAGCAGGCGACGAGCCCACCACCTCTTCATCGGCCGCCGTCCCGCTGACCCGGCAGCCAATGGCCGCCCCTCAGGACACCAATTTGATGCGTCGAGAGGGCGCAGAGTTATCCGCGCACCGGGGAAACCGCGGTGAGAAACAGTCCTGGGGGCTCGGGTCGGGTCCGCTAGATTGCGGTGCATGCGTAGCGACGGGCTGGCGTGGAGCGAGGTTGTTCTGGGGGCGCGGATCACCGACGTGTCCGAGCTCTCGGGAGGTCTGACCTCCACCATGCTCGCGCTGACCGATGGAGCAGGGCGACGGTCCGTCCTTCGGCTGATGACCAACGAACCCTGGAAAGCACACGGGTTGGCGCTCACCGAGCGAGAAGCGTCCGCCCTGCAGGCGCTGGAAGACACGCCCGTGCCGGCTCCCACGAGCTTGGGGTTGGACGCGGAAGGTCGGCATACAGGGGTCGCTGCCCATCTGATGTCGCGCCTGCCAGGCCATCCCGCAACGAGGTTCGACGACGTCGACGTGACTGCGATGGCAGAGCTCCTGGCCGTCATCCACGAGGTCAAGCCGGCGAAACCCTTCCGCTCCTACCAATCGTGGGCGTGGGAAGCGAAGAGGATCTTGCCCGCCTGGACGAAGCACGCTGGTTCGTGGCAACGCGCGTTCGACGTACTCGCGGAAGAGCCGCCGTCGTACCAACCGATGTTCCTGCACCGGGACTACAGTCACCGGAATCTCCTGTGGAGCGGCGGCGAAATCACCGGGGTTGTCGACTGGGTGGAGACCTCCACGGGACCTGCCTGGCTGGATGCCGGGCATGCGGCGACGAATCTTGCCCTGGCCTTCGGACCCGAACCGGCCTGGACCTTCCTGGAGCGCTACGCGGCGCTGACCGGGCGGCGGATGGAGAAGTACTGGTTGGTGATGGACGCGGTCGGGTTCCTCCCGCCACCGGGAAGGGAGCCCATGTTCGGGTCGCCGACAGAGTTGGAACGCCTCGACCACTGGTTACACGACCTCATGCGCCTCACCTGACCCATCTCGCCATGTGCATTGCTCCAGCTGGCACAAGTTCGGTCGAACTGCCGACTACTGGTGGCCTCTACGATTGTTTGCATCGGCGTCTTGGCCAGGTTGGGTGAAGCATCCAGAGGAGGCGGGATCAGATGACCGATCGGAGGAAGAATGGCGGGCCGAAGCTGCTCTCCGGTGGTAATCCGCAAATCCCCAAGGGTGAGGGCGATGGCCCGGTGCAGGACTACATCCGCGCCATGCCCGATTGGAAACGAGACATCGGGAGATGGCTCGACGACCTGATCGTGCGCACGGTTCCCGACGTACACAAGGCGGTGAAATGGAACCAGCCGTTCTACGGCAACGAGGGCGACGGCTGGTTCCTGTCGTTTCGTTGCTACACGAACTATGTGCAACTGCAGTTCCTCAAAGGGACTTCGCTCGATCCCGTGCCGCCGAAGGAGTCCAAGCACGCCGAGATGCGCTATCTCGACATTCACGAAGGCGACGAGCTGGACGAGAGCCAGCTCCGCTCCTGGATCAACCAGGCCAGCAAACTACCCGGCGAGAACATGTAACAACGAACGGACGCAGCCAGCAGCCAGGGCCGCGGGAAGGCCTGGCTGCCGCCGTGACCCTCCTCCGGTGCGCCGTCACAGCAGTGGGACGAATCTGACCTGTTCGAGGGTTTCCTCTTCGTAGTCGTCGGCGCCGGTACGGCGAATCCGCACCAGCTCATGGATGGCGTCATGTGCACCAACCGGCATGACCAAGCGGCCACCGATCGCCAGCTGCACACGAAGGCTCGCCGGCACGGCTTCCGCCGCAGCGGTCACCACGATCGCGTCGTACGGCGCATACTCAGGCCAGCCGAGGCGTCCGTCGCCATGCTTCACCATCACGTTGCGGATGCCATGCGACGCGAGCCGCTCACGTGCCGTGGCAGCCAGCTGAGCGTGCCGCTCGACGGTGAACACCTCGCCCGCGACCTGGGACAGGATGGCCGCCGCATAGCCGGACCCGGTGCCGACTTCCAGGACCCGATCCGGCCGGTTCAGCTCCAGCGCCTGCGTCATCAGCGCAACGACGTACGGCTGGGAGATGGACTGTCCCGCCTCGATCGGCAAGGCGACATCGCGGTAGGCGGACTTGGCCAGGCGGGCCGGGACGAAAGCCTCGCGCCGGATCTGGTTCATCGCGGCCAGCACCCGGCGATCGGTCACGCCGCGCGCTGCCATCGACCGGACCAGCCGGTCACGCTCAGTACTACGATCGGTCCCCACGGATTTCATCATTCACCTCCAGGGCGTGAACAGGCGATGGCCTTACCCGCCCGGTACCCGACCGCGGTTGCGGTGTGCGGGGTTGTGGGTACCGGCCGGTCAGAACCCTCGCGGACCGGCTGACGCAACGAAGTGAAGTTTCGTTGGGAGGTCGAGATGTTGTTACTTTCCATCGCATCCAGGTGCCGGCTCCAGCGTCTGACGCCGGGCCCATGACGAACCGGCCGGACGACGACGCGCGCGCCGGGCGGCACGATGGGCCACTGCGTCCACACGGCAGCCGGGGACCGATCGGCGATCCACTGGAGCCACGCAGTGCGCTGAAGTTGCGGCTGGTCCTGGCGATCTTCGGGTTCATCGTCTGCGCCAGCGCAGCTGCTAGTTTCGCGGTCCTGGCGATTCCGGTTGTTCTGATGGTGACCGCCGCGGTGTTCGCAGTCATCGCGCTGGCCGACATCGCGGTCATCGTCAGTCGGATGCGGCGCGACGGGCTCGGCTAGAGGATGCTGGGAGGCCCGAGAATCGAAGGAGGACGTGTATGTGCCGGCCTGTTATCTGCAAGACCTGTTCCAAGACCACGTGGGCGGGCTGTGGCCAGCATGTGGGGCAGGTCAAGGCGATGGTTCCCGACGACCAGTGGTGTCCTGGCCATCCCAAGGCTGAACGCAAAGGTGGCAACTGGTTCAGCAGACTGATCGGACGCTAGCTGAGGCTTTCGAGGACCGTTGTGTTCTTGCTGATGACGCCGCCGACGCCTAGGTGGCGCGCATGGGTCAGGCAGTCCGTCGTGTCAACTGGCCAGGTCATCACGACCTCGGTGGCCTCGCGCAGATGCGCCACTGTTGCCGATGTGAGTAACCGTCGGTGCACTGAAACGCCGTACGCCGATGACGTCCCCAGCCGCCGAAGCAGACGGCGCAGGCCCCGGTTGCTGCCGGCCGAGTAGACGACCTTGATGTGTGGATACGGCTCGAACGTCCGCAGCATCCACCAGTGTTGGGTGCAGATGGTGAAGGGGGTTTCGGGGGCCAGTTCGTGCAGTGTTCGGGCCACGCGGCGGGCCAGCCAGGGGTGGAGGCCCTTGAGGTCCAGCATCAAGCGGTGGTCGCCGTCTAGCGCGTCGATCAGGTGAGACAGCTGCGGTACTACGGTGGCGGATCGCCGACTCAGGCGGCCGGCGTCCCACAGGAGCCAGCGGCCGATCGCCTTGTGGTGGCGGACCTCCAGTCGGCCACGGAACAGGTGGATGTCTGCCTCGACGAGGTCCACGCCATTGGACAGCGCCGAACGGAGCAGTCGTAGGTCATTCCCGGCCCGGTGGGCGATCGAGATCATGCTGCAGCACCGACGGCCCGGCCGCCCCGCCAGCGCAGTACCAAAGAAGTCCCACCGGCAAGCAGTGCGGGGACCCAGGTGAGCAGTGCTGTCAGGGCAACCGCTCCCAGCGCCGCGCTCCAGGACACGCCGATCGCGGCAAGACCTGCCACCAGCGCACCCTCCCGAGGGCTCGCGCCGTGGATGCCCGGCAGAGCGCCGGCGATCTGGCTCGCGCCGAAGACGGCGAGAAGCTGCAGCGTGGACACCGAGTCGCCGACCGCGTGGATCGCGCCGACCAGGAAGCCGACGATGGTGATTTGGTAACCGATGGACAGCAGTACGCCGAGTGCGAACACCTTCGGTGTCGGCCGCGGCCAACGGTCCAGCAGCTCGGGCTTGCGCCGGCCGACCACGACAGCGGCGCCCACCACAACGGCCGCCCCTCCCAGCGCCACCGCCGCCACCATCGGGGGCATCGCCACACCCGTCAGCAGTACGGCGACGACCAGGCCGACCGCTCCGACGAACCGGTCGAGCGCGACCTCCGCGACAGCAGGCGTCCGGCGTACCCCGACAGTCTCGAGGCGGTGGATCCGCCAGAGATCGGCACCCGCGTGCCAGGGCGACATGAGGCCGAGGATCTCGCTCTCGGCGTACGCGCGAAGGTGCCACCGCCGGGTCCGGCCGCTGGCGGAAAGCGCATGCCAGCGCAACGGGCAACCGACGTACTTGCCGATCACGAACGGCAGCAGGCCGACTACGGCGGGCAGCAGGCTGAGGTCCGGAATCCGGTCGACGTTCCAGACCGAGATGCCGACGGCGGCGAGCAGGGCGCCGATCCGGACGGCCGGGCGGGCTGCGAACGCGCGCACCGCGCGGAGGCGGGTCGACGACGGCCGGGCAGCCGTGGAGGCAGAAACTTGAGGGGTGTGGGGCATAGCGGAAATCTCCATCGGGCCTCTCAGAGGAGAGGCTGCGTTCCACAGTGGGGGTCGCTGTGGACGCCGTCAGTCTAGAGGTGTCGCCGCCGTCGTGCGGACGAGCTCCGCGTGGCGAGACTGCCCCCGGGCCGATCGCCGCATCATCGATGGGTACGGGGTGGGGAAAGCTTGAGCGGGGAGGGCAAGCGAAATGGCGGAACAAACGAGGTACCCGGCGACCGGTGACACCGCCCGCCGCGTGGCGACACGCACCCGCCGGATCGTGATCGCCCGGGAGGCCGGGCTGATCACCAGCGCCGTGATCCTGTACTTCGTGGTCCGCGGCCTGATCGACGGCCGGGTCGCGATCGCCTTCGGCAACGCGGACCGCGTGATCGGCTTGGAGCGCTGGGCCGGCATCTTCGTCGAGCCACAACTCCAGGCCGCCACCACCGACCACTCCTGGCTCGTCGAGACCCTCAACGCCATCTACATCTACGGCCACTGGCCGGTCGTGGTCATCACGCTCGCCTGGTTGCTGCTCCGGCACCGTGACGAGTACGCGAGATTCCGCAACGCGATTCTCGTCTCCGGGGCGATCGGCCTGGTCATCTTCGCCGCCTTCCCGGTCGCGCCGCCGCGCTTCCTGCCGGAGTTCGGCTTCGTCGACACGGTCACCGAGAACAGTTCGGCGTACCGGGTGCTCCAGCCGCCCGCCTTCGTGAACCAGTACGCCGCTGTGCCCAGCCTCCACTTCGGCTGGAACCTCTTGATGGGTATCGCCTGGGCGTCCCTGGCCGGCAGCGCCGCAGCGCGCCTCTTCGGCGTGGTCATGCCGGTCCTGATGCTCGCCGCCATCGTGCTGACCGCCAACCACTACCTCGTCGACGGCATCGCGGGCGGAACCATCGCACTGATCGGCCTGGCCGCCGGCAACCGCATCGCCAACGGACGCGGCCCGCGCCGTTCTCCAGAGGAGTCAGCTACCGCTCGCCGAAGGCCTTGGCAAGTTCCTTGAGATAGGCGTCGATCGTCCCGAGCCCCACCGCCGCCCGGCGGACGTCGACCATCGTCTCGTCCTCGATCGGGGTTCGCGGCGTGAGCTTGCCCGCCTCGTTCTTGCCCCACTGCGTGCCGTAGACCTGAGGTTCGTTCTTGGCCACCCGGACCCGGTCCACCAGGTAGGCGAGGTCGCTGGGGTCGGCGTCGTCGGCTGCGACGGCGTCCTTCATCAGCGGAAGTCCACGTTCCTGCAACGGAAGATCCAGGTCCGCGTGCTGGATCAAGACTTACGCTGCATGTGCACCATCGCTGCCCACCAGCTTCCAGCCCGGCCAGCCGTACTCGTCGAGGATCTTGGTCATCCGCCGACCGTTGGCCAGGTCTGTCGCCGACCACGCTGCCTCAAGCTCCTCCGGCGTACGTTTGTCGCCTGGCGGTGCCTTGCCGGTCCGGACCGCCTGATCTTGTACGAGCATCGCGAGCAGCTCCTTGCGCAGCGCCGGCTTGTCGACCGGCGCACCCTTCGGAGGCAGGTCGATCTTGACCGGAGCCGGGGCCGGCGAGCAGGACGGCGATGCGGTGGGCGCGGAACCCGGCGATACGACACTCGGCGTACTGGCGCTCGGATCCGGTCTCGCGCCACTGTCGGGCGAGCACGAAGTGATCAGCCCACCGGCAGCCACGGCCGGCACCATCCAGCGCCACACACTCCGCACCAGAAACGTCCTCTCGCGCACGGACAGCAGCCATGATCGTCATCTTCCGCCCCTTCGGAAGTCAACAAGTGAAGAGGTCTGTGGTGGGGCGACCGTGCTCTCGCTGAGTCTCGTTGCCACACCCGTACGAGCCTCGGCCGGCGAGGTCGGGTCGAGTACTCGATTACGCTGGCGCATCACTGAGCTCGACGACTGCGCCCCCAGGAGGACAACGCCGATGTACGAACTGTCAGCCAACATCGAGCTGCTCTTCACCGAGCACGGCGAGGGTGACGCGAATGTCGCCGCTCGGCTTCGTGCTGCCGCCGCGCTGGGTCTGCCGGCTGTCGAGATCTGGAGCTGGCGCGGGAAGGACGTCGCCGCCCTCAGCGATGCGCTCCAAGAGACCGGCATCAAGTTGCAGACGATGTGCGTCGACCCGATGGGAGTTCTGGTCGACCCGGCGACACACAGCACCTTTCTCGCCGCCGTCACCGAGTCAGCAGCCACGGCGCAACTCCTGAACTGCCCCTTTCTCGTCATCACCGCCGGAGACCACCGAGCCGACGTTCCTCGATCGGAACAGCACTCAGCAATCGTCGCAGCCCTGACAAAAGCCGCACGCCTGCTCGAGGGCTCCGACGTTGTGCTCCTGCTGGAGAACCTCAACTCCCGCGTCGACCACGTCGGAACCTTCCTCGACTCCACGGTCGAATGCCTCGACATCGTCGAAGAGGTGGACTCCCCCACCGTCCGCATGCTCTACGACCACTACCACTCCCTCGTCATGGACGAGCGGCCCGAATCCGTGCTCGCCGGCCGGATCGACCTGGTCGGCCATGTCCAGACCGCCGACGTACCGGGTCGGCACGAACCCGGGACCGGAACGGTCGACTGGGAGCACGAACTCCGCATCCTTCACGACCTCGGCTATCGAGGACGCATCGGCCTCGAATGCTCAGCCTCAACCGACACGGCGAGCTCTCTCGATCACATCCAGCACGTCCTCGACAAGCTCGCGTAACCCCAGGCTGTGGGCTCCATAGGCGGGCGGGCCTATGGAGCCACCTTTCGATCTACCGGGACGGGGTTGCGCTTGGTGCTGGGACATAGCCGGTAGTGCGAGTGGTGAAGGTCCCGCGGCCTTGCGTACGGCTCCGCAACTGCGTTGCATAACCGAACAACTCGGCCAGTGGGACGGTGGCGACGATCACCATCGTCCCCGGCCGCGCCGTCGTACCGGAGATCTGGCCGCGTCGTGCTGCCAGGTCACCGAGTACGCCGCCCACAGCATCTTCAGGCACCGTTGCCGTGACCTCGGCGACCGGTTCCAGGAGGACCATCGCACTGGCACGCAGCGCTTCCCGGAGCCCCAGCCGGCCGGCCGTACGGAACGCCATCTCCGAGGAGTCCTTGGGATGGGTGGCTCCATCCGTCAGCGTGACCCGTACGCCGGTCACCGGGTGCCCGCCGAGCGGTCCCTCGGCCAGAGCATCCCGGCAGCCAGCCTCGACCGCGCGGACATACTCCTGCGGCACCCGCCCACCAACAACAACCGACCGGAACGCGAAGTCACTCGCCTCATCAGTGACCTCCAGTGGTTCCACGTCGAGGGTGATGTGGGCGAACTGACCGGCCCCGCCGTCCTGCTTGACGTGCCGATACACGAACCCGGACACGCCGCGCGCGACCGTCTCGCGATAAGTCACTTGCGGTCGACCGACCCCGACCTCCAGCCCGTGAGTACGACGTACCTTCTCCACCGCGACCTCGAGGTGCAGCTCACCCATACCCGACAGCAGCGTCTGACCTGTCTCGGGATCGGTCCGTACCGTCAGCGAAGGGTCCTCCTCGACCAGTCGCGTCAGTGCCGACGCGAGCCGGTCGGTGTCGGTGCTCCTGCGAGCCTCGACTGCCACGGACACGACTGGGTCAGCCACGGCCGGCGGTTCGAGAACCAACGGCGCTGCCGGCGTACAGAGGGTGGCGCCGCTGCGTGCGTACTTCGGCCCGATGACCGCGATGTCGCCGGCGACCGCCTGCTGGACCTCCGCGTGCTCGTCGGCCTGCACCCGCAGGATCCGGCTGATCCGCTCGGTGCGTCCCAC
Source organism: Kribbella sp. NPDC023855 (assembly GCF_040639475.1). Classification (NCBI taxonomy): domain Bacteria; kingdom Bacillati; phylum Actinomycetota; class Actinomycetes; order Propionibacteriales; family Kribbellaceae; genus Kribbella; species Kribbella sp. NPDC023855. The sequence goes on along the minus strand of NZ_JBFAAA010000004.1, from coordinate 781,260 downwards.
GCCCGCGTCCATCACCGTTTCTCCCTTCCGAATCGTTCCCGAATACACCCGCAGGTACGTCAGCCGCCCGGTGGCGGTCGAGTTGACCTTGAACACGAGCGCCGCGAACGGCGCTGCCGGGTCGGCCACTCGCTCCTGTACGGCGCCGTCCGCCATGCCGCGCACTGCCGGGACCTCCTGTGGCGACGGCAGATAGGCAACGACGGCGTCCAGCAGCGGCTCGATCCCGCGGTTTCGGTACGCCGATCCGCACAGCACCACCACGCCGGTACCGGACCGAGTCACGTCTCGCAGTGCGGCAGCCAGCGTCTCCGCGGAGACCGTTGACCGCGCGTAGTACTCGTCCAGCGCGACCGGGTGGAGCTCGGCGACCGTTTCCTCGAGCAACCGGCGTCGTCGCTTTGCCTGCTCCAGAAGGGCTTCGGGCACCGGGCCCTCCGCAAAGGTGTCGTCGACCCATACGTACGCCCGCATCCTCAGCAGGTCGATCATTCCGCTGAACTCGGTCTCCTTTCCGATCGGCAATTGGACTACAAGCGGAGTCACGTGCAGCCGCTCGCGGATCGACTGCACCGCCACGTCACGGTCGGCCCCGGCGCGGTCCATCTTGTTGACGAACGCGATCCGCGGTACGCCGTGCCGGTCCGCCTGGCGCCATACTGACTCGCTCTGCGGTTCGACTCCCGCGACAGCGTCGAACAGCGCGACGGCACCGTCGAGCACTCGCAGGGAGCGCTCCACCTCGTCGGAGAAGTCGACGTGGCCCGGGGTGTCGATCAGGTTGATCGAATGCCCGTCCCAGTCGCAACTGACGGCGGCGGCGAAGATCGTGATCCCGCGATCGCGTTCCTGCGAGTCGAAGTCGGTGACGGTCGTGCCGTCGTGGACCTCACCCCGCTTGTGCGTGGTGCCGGTCAGATACAGGATCCGTTCGGTGACAGTGGTCTTCCCTGCATCGACATGGGCGAGAATGCCGACGTTGCGCAGGCCGGACAGGTGTTGACGGTGGTCGAGGTTTTTGCGCATGGCCGATGGCCTTTCGGATGATCCGGATCGGGACAGCGCGATTCGCGGACGAAGCGGCCTGTGGTCAGGCCAAGTGCCAGCCCTCCGGCGGCGGCTCAGAACGCGGCCGCCCGCAGTACAGGCTGGGTCAGTTCGTCACGGACAGGAGACGGCCGCGCAGCCGGCACCTGACACGCGAAGACACCAGGATCACGTCGTACCGTGACCGGGGAACACTCACAGCGGCGCGGCAACGCACGGCCGGGCTCCCCTCACTCGTCAACGGTTGCCTGCCGCGATCTCGCGGCGGCCTTCCCAGCGTAAAGGGGCCGGCGCTGCCGCGACCACCGGATTTTGCCGCTCGACCGGCCGCGTGCACCAAAGATGCCGATGGCAACGACAGCGGAAGGTCGAGGAACGCCGAAGGCCGCGGCTCTCCTGGCGGAGGTCGCGGCCCTCGGGTCTGCGGTTGCGTTCAGGGTTCGCTGATGACTCTGACGAGCTTTCCGTTCTTGTCGTAGGCCTTCAGTGCGCCGAAATCGCCGCCTGTCTCGGTCGGCTTCGCCCAGGCGACGGCGAACCAGCCGTCGTTGACCGGTACCTTGTACCCCGGGCGGGTGCCCAGCTGCAGCCGTACCTCAGTGGCGTTCGACGCCACTCGGCCCCAACCGGTGTAGGTGGATTTGCTGCCGCCCGCAGAGAACAGATCGGCGCGGGCGGAACCCTTGACAGGCAGGAGATACGGGTCGTCCTTGTCGATCGCGTCCAGGGTGAAGAAGCGGTTGTTGGCTACGTTCCCTCTGGGCGCTGGTTCTTGCGGCGGAGGCGGCACCAGGTTGCAGGCCACCGCCTTCTTTCCGGACGGCGAGACGGCGACCACGACCGCGCTGGCGAAACGCTTGGACTCGTAGCGATCGAACGCCATCACCCGCCAACCGGTCAGATCGACCCATGCCTGGACCGAACAGTTGCGCAGTACGCCGGCCGGTGTGTCGGGCAACGGATCCTTGGCCGCGGCAGCGATCAGGGCCGCCGACGGCTTGTCGCCGCCGGGGACATTGCAGATTTGAACCTCGACCTTGTCCCCGCGCTTGCCTTGGTAGGACAGCATCTTCCCGGACTTGGTGCCCGAGTCGAGGCGCAACTGCCCTCCCTCTGGGTACCTCAGGGCGCATCGACGGATGGCTTCCGCCTTGGTCAACGGCTGGTCGGCGCTTTCCTCGCCCCGGGGGACACCTGGCACCGGTTCGAACAGGGCTTCCTGGGACTCACCACCCGCGACCTGCGGCTGGTTCCCGGCCGACCCGAGGTTGGGCAGCAAGGTGGCGGCGAGAGCAACCGCGGCCACACCGGCCACCGCTCCGCCCGCGGTGAGAATCTTGCGGCGCCGTTTCCTTCGCCGGCCCTGCTGGAGCAGCTCCAGCGGGTCGAACGGATCCTGTGCCTCAGCCTCCGCCAGCCGGTGCAGTTCCGCGCCCACATCGCGTACGTCTTCCATCACGTCCTCCTTCACAACGCCCGGCTGGTTCGCCGCGCCCTATCGATGGCCTGCCGGAGAGTGTCGAGGCCGCGTGACGCTTGGCTCTTCACCGTGCCTTCGCTGCAGCCGAGGATTTCCGCGGTCTCCTCGATGGTCAGATCCTCGTAGTACCGGAGCACCACACAGGCCCGTTGGCGCGGCCCGAGACTGCGCAGTGCCTCCAGTACTTCGTCCCGATCGGCGTGCCCGGCCGCGAAGTCGTGCCGGTACGCCGAATCCGGCACCTCCGCGACCGTGACCTCCCGCCGCGAACGCAGCCGGCCCCGGTCATAGGCCGCGTTGACGACCATCCGGCGCACGTACGAGAACGGATTCCCCACCCGGCGCACCTTCGGCCAGGACACGTACAGCTTGCACAGCGTGTCCTGGACGATGTCGTCCGCCTTGTGCCGTTCTCCGCAAACCAGGAAGGCCGTCCGCCGCAACGACGCACTCGCCGCCCCGACGAACTCCACATACTCCCGGTCCAGATCCGCCATATCCCGCCTCCCGCTCTCCAAGTCCCCCTCAAGACGGAAACCGGCACCCCAGGGTTGCATCCAATTTTTCCCCCGAACTTCTCCCCCACGCGCCCGCCGCACTCGCTCCTCCGTCGCTCCCGCTCTGGGCCGCTCCCACCCACCCTCCTGCGACTACCGCTCCTACGTCGCGCGGGTGCCCACAGCGCACGCCGCCTGTGGCGAGCGTCCTCAACCTCGATGGCGACAACCACGAACTGATCCAAGCGGCCTTCTCCTCAGCCACAGCAGCGTTGTCCTACTCACGCAGCTCCGCCGGGTCCCAGTCCGCATCCAGCGCCCGCAGCGGCCTCTTCATCATCACCACCACGCGGTCCCAATAGTGCGCCAAGTCTCTTCCGCTTCGCCGCAGCTACCGGCAGCACAACTCCGCGACTATCGCAACGGTCCGTGCGTGTGTCGACCTCTTCCGCACAGTTGGCCTCGTAGAGGGAGGTTTCGCCAGATCCTGACAACAGGCCGCAGTTCGACTCGGTCTGCCAACGACTCTGCCTAGATCTGATGGAGCTGATTTACATGCGCGTCCGTTGTGTCCGACCGCGAATCACTCGGCTGTTGGCTCGAACTGGTATCGCCCTCGCATTGACCGGATTGGTGCTCACCAGCGGCGCAGGCACGGCTAACGCCGGGCCCCAACACCATGGCACCTATCCCCAATCGGCCCCAGGTGGCAATGGTTGCGCCATCGGCGCGCAGCACATTGCGAACCGTCCGCTTCAGAACGACTACGGTCAGGTCCCGGGAAACGTGGAGGTCTACTACTCCCCAAGCTGTCAAACGAACTGGCTGCAGGTCACCAATCCTGTGGGCGGAGCGTCGCGGAAACACATCAAGTCCGACGGGATGCCGGACATCGGTGAGGAATACGACCAGCCGACGTGGCAGATGACCTACACCAAGCAGGTGTACGCCCCGGGCTCGACCTGTATCTCCCTCAGGGTGAGGCTCTATTACCCCGATGGCCGGCTCTACGGCCAGACCTACTCCGCGGGGTCGAACTTCCTCAGGATCTGTTGAACCACGGACCACCCAGGCACTGGCCGAGTTCGTGCTGGCTTGGCTGGACATGACGAAGGGTGGCTCCGCCTGAGGGGAGCCACCCTGGGAGGGGGTGGTTAGGCGGATTGGGCGGTGTTGTAGAGGGTTTGGGCGTCGGTGCCGAAGTACGGGCCGAACATCCAGGTGGGGATGAAGTTGATCTTGTAGCTGTTGACCGAGTTCACGATGCCGGCGCCGGTCGACTCACTGAACTGCTGGAACCAGCCGCCGCCACTGGCGCCGCCGGTCATGTTGCAGGTCATGCCGATGCCGTTGGAGAGGAAGGCGTTGAAGGTGGTGCCGCTGCAGTAGATCAGCTTCGATCCGTCGTACGGCGACGCTGCCGGGTAGCCGAAGGCGTACATGCTCTGGGCTCGTGGCTGGTTGAAGGCAATGCCTTGCCCACCGACCACGTCAGTGAGGCTGGCCCCGTTGAGCGGGTTGACGGCCGCGGCGCCGATGTCGTAGTTGATGTCCTCGCTGGCCACCCACTGCGGCGTGGCGAGCAGTCGCCGAGCGGTCCACGTGCCGTGCGGCGTGCTGCCGTTGTTGTATGCCGGGACGAACGCCCAGTTGGTGTGGAAGGCGCCGTCCAGCTTCACGCAGTGCCCGGCGGTGATCACCGTGCTCTTGTTCGTACTGGTGACGGCGGTACCGCTACAGGATGCGGTCCGGCCCTGGTAGGTGAAGAACACCCGGCCCTCGGTCGACACGATCTTGCCGCCGCCGGTCCAGGCGGATCCACCGTTCGGAAAGGCCATCGGGCCGATGACCTGATCCGGGCCGGTGGGCTGGAGCGTGGTCGGTTGGCCGGCCGCAATCTTGCCGGCGGAGCGCTGTTTCGGCTTCAGCAACTGCTCCATCGGGACAGCCGAGCGCATCCGCTCCGGAGTCCAGAAGCCGGTGACGGCGGCTTGTTCGGCGGCCGTCACCGCGGCGCGATGGGTGATGCCAGGCGCCGGCGCGGCGGTGGCCGCTCCGGCAAGGGGTACGGCGAGCCCTACGGCACAGGTGGATGCGAGCAGGGCGGTACGAAGGCGGAATCGCTTCATGATGCAGCCACTCTTTCCCGGCCGGTGGCGGACCGGCCGTCCTCACGGAAACAGGTTCGGTCAACCGGTGCGTACTGTCACCAGTCAATTACTGCTGGTGCAGAACCCTAAACGCCGAACCGCCGGAGTGGAAGGAGTTGTACTTATCGGGGAACGATTCCGCTCCGGCCCTGCCACAAGCCGTGCTCCGACAGCGGACGGAACCGCAGGGTGGCGAACTCGTGGTGGAAGTCTCTGCGCCGGCGCTCCGTCATCGCGACGGCATGGCGGTCGGGTTCCGGGACTGTACTGCGGCCGTGCACCATCTCTTCCATCTCCCGCACGGACCGCCAGACCGAGAAGGTGGAGATCGTCCGGGGCGGACGCATCGCGGCCAGTGCCAGCGTGGTCCCCGGATGATCGCGAACCAGCCGTTCCACAGGCTTGCCCCACTTGAGGAACCTCGGCACCTCCAAGAGACGCATCCGGGCCAGCGTGACCGCCACGACGGGCTCGTCAGCGTCCCACTCGCCCGCTCTCGCCGGGAGGTCGGGCAGCGCCGCAAGCCGCGACCAGCGGCGCAGGAACTCCATGCGCACGTGCCAACCTGCCGCCAACTCCGCGCCTAGAGGGTGGTCCGCCAGGAACGTCTCGAGCGCCGCCTCATCCTCCCATCGCGCGAACATGGCCATCCGACGCAACTGCATCCGCGACGGCGAGACAGTCGGCGCACCGAGACGCATCAACGCCAGACACTCGGCATACCGCAACCCAGGAGCAGAAGGTGCCTTCCACAAGGCCCCCGCCGTCACCGCCGGCCGGAGCTCCGCGAGGTGGAACGTAAAGATCGTCATCGTCCGGCAACTCTCCCACGAGCGCGAGTCGCCACACCCGGCGCACGCCCGAGATCAGCTCAGTTCCGCCATGCTGGATCTTCAACGAATCCGGGAGAAATGAATGACCGAAGATCTCGCCATCAATCTGCTGGCGGCCGTGATCGCCTTCGTGGCGGGTTGGACGTTGCGCACCCTGTACAAGTATCTGCGCGACGTCCGGCCGGCGGTGCGGATGTGGCGGGCGGCCGCCGGCGGTGACTTCTCGATCGTCGTCGCGGACGGGCCGCTGAGCGAGAAGAACCGGCCCACCATCCATCCTGCCGAGTTCGCCGCGGCCACCGAACTGTCCGGCTATCTGGCGCAGTCACTGCGCATCAACGTCACCCGGGTGCGGGCCTCGATCAACTTCCCGCTCGACGAGGCGCTCGAGGGGAACCTGATCCTGATCGGCGGACCGATCCACAACCAGGTGCACCGGCTGATGCTCGAACGACTGGAGCTTCCCTATGAGTTCCAGGGCCGGGACCTGGTCCGGGTGAAGGACGGCAAGGTCTTCGCACCGGTCAGTTCCGCCGACGGCGTCGCCAAGATCGACGTGCTCAGGCCGGGCGCAGCTACTGCCTCGTCGTACAGATGGATGTGGTCGACAACTACGTGGGTCGCGTGCAGGTCGTCGATCATGCGTACTTTGCGGCGGCCGATCGTGTTGTTTAGGGGCGGCCAGAAGTAGCACAGAGTCACCAACCGCTCCCGGATTCAGGAAATCGGCGGGCGACATGCCGCGATTTCCGGGGAATCTGTCAGGGGATGCAACTTTTCACCCCCTTTCGACACATCTCTTAACGGGGAGTCTCTCCCCCTGCCGGTTACTGGCCGGTTGCTGGAGACGTGCGAGGAGTGCAATGCGGTTGACGCTGGTGGTTCCTTGTTACAACGAAATCGACGTGATCGCCCGGTTTCATTCAGCGGTCAGTCACGAGCTGGCGGCCACCGGTGAGTCGTACGAGATCATCTACGTCGACGACGGAAGTACGGACGGCACGCTGGATGTGCTGGTCGAGATCGCCACCGGGGATCCGTCGGTGCGGTATCTGTCCTTCAGCCGCAACTTCGGCAAGGAGTCCGCGATGCTCGCCGGCCTGCGGCATGCCGCAGGTGACGCGGTCATCTTGATGGACGCCGACCTGCAGCATCCGCCGGAGTTGATCCGGCGAATGCTCGAGTTGCGGGTGCGCGGATTCGATCAGGTGATCGCGCGACGAACCAGGGCGGGCGATCCGGCGACGCGAACGATGTCCGCGCGGGCCTACTACTGGTTGATCAACAAGTGGTCCGACGTGGAGCTGGTGGACGGGGTCGGGGACTTCCGGTTGATCTCGCGCCGGGCGGTGGAGGCCCTGCTGGAGTTGCAGGAGTACAACCGGTTCTCCAAGGGTTTGTTCGCCTGGATCGGGTTCGAGTCGATCGTGTTCGAGTACGAGAACGTACTGCGCGAGGACGGCCGCAGCCGCTGGTCGTTCCGCAAGCTGTTCGAGTACGGGCTGGACGGGTTGCTCTCGTTCAACAACAAGCCACTGCGCGCCGCGATCTACATCGGCCTGATGCTCAGCCTGATCGCGGTTGCCTACGCGATCTGGGTGGTCGTCGTGGCAGCCACCCAGGGCGTGCAGATGCCGGGCTATGCCACGTTGATCGCCGCGATCGCCGGCCTGGGCGGGTTGCAACTGGTGATGCTCGGGGTCATCGGTGAGTACATCGGCCGGATCTACTTCGAGACCAAGCAACGCCCGCACTACCTGATCAAGGAAACCAACCTCACCCAGACCCACGTCGTACCGGGCAGTGCTGCCGGTCGTTCGCTGTGAAGGGGCGTCGCGGGCTCGAGATGTGGCTGGCCGGCGTGATGGTGGCAGCGGCGTTCTCGGTGGCAGGGGCGGTGCGGGGTACTTTTCCGTTCGGATCGGCCTCGCGCAGTACCAACGACCTGGGCAGCCAGTACGTGCCGTTCTTCGCCCATCTCTGGGACGTGCTGCACGGCCAGGCGCAAGGCGACATGTTCTTCAACTGGCAAAGCGCTTTCGGCGTCGGGTTCTGGGCCGACTACGGCGTCGACCTGGGCAGTCCGCTGTCCCTACTCGTCGTGATCTTCCCGCGCGAGCGCGTCGACCTGGCGGTGTTCGTCATCACCGTCCTCAAGCTGGCCCTGGCCGCGGCCGCGATGGCTGCCTACCTGATCCGGATCCGCCGCGGCCCCCGCTGGTTGGCCGCACTGCTCGGTGCTTCCTACGCCTTGTGTGGCTGGGCCGTCGACGACGGCGCCTATGTCCCGATGTGGCTCGACGGCCTGATCGCGCTGCCCATGTTCTGCCTGGTCGCGGAATGGTCGGTACGCCGCCAGCACCGCATCCTCAGCATCGCCGTCATCGCTGTCTTCTGGATCTCCAACTTCTACACCGCCTACATGGCGACCCTCGCCGGCGGGCTCATCCTGCTCGCCCGCGTCCTCACCAGCGACCTGGCCTGGCTCGATCGCCTCCGCGCCGTCCTTCGCCACGCTCTGTCCGTGATCCTGGGAATAGCGGCCTCGGCGCCGCTCCTGCTGCCGATCTTCAACGCGAACAGCCTGGCCGCACCGTCACCCCCGGGCATCTTCACCCCCGTTCCGGTCGAGAGCCTGCTCGCCCGCCTCATCCCCTTGTCCGAGGGTGTCGGCCGCTCGCCCAGCCTGTACGTCGGAACCGCCGCCCTGGTCCTCGCCCTGTCGCTTCCGTTCAACGGATCGGTCGCCACCCGCACCCGCGCGGTCTGGACAGTGCTGGCCGTCGCGCTCGGCGCGTCGTTCCTCTGGGAACCCACCCACGTCCTCTGGCACGGCTTCGACACCCCGAACGGCTCGCAGTACCGCCAAGCCTTCACCCTGTGCGCCGTCCTCGTCATCTGCGCCTGGCTCTCCGCCGCCGACCGGGCCCCCAACTGGATCGCCCTCACCGCCGCCAGCGCCCTACTCGTCGCACTCGCGCTCGCGACCCGGGACAGCCCGCTGCTGAACCGGTACTCCGTACTCGTCCTCGCCTTGTCCGCCGCGGCCGTCATCGCCACCATGCTCACCATCCGACATCTGCCCCGCCGCCGGACGCTCACCCTGCTGGCCGGAATCGGACTGATCGCGGTCATCGGTGCCGAACTCACCTCCACCGCCGTGGTGATCGATGCCCAACGCAACAAGGTGCTGAGCGCCGCCACCGGCCCTTGGGGCACCCGACACCATGACTTCCGCGACACCATCACCACCAATGACAACTGGCCCAGATCCCGCATCGACCCCACTACCCCCACCACACCCAACGATCCACTCCTGCTCGGCGGCCAAGGGCCTGGCTACTACAGCAGCCTGCTCCCCCAAACGCTCAATCACACTCTCACTGAGCTCGGCTTCGGCTGGTCCAGCTTCGGACGCGCGTCCTACACCATGAGCAACCCGGTCACCGATGCCATCTTCTCCATCGCCACCAGACTGAACTCCGACGACAACACCGTCACCCACTCCGAGGTACCACCCCTGGTGACCGTCCGCTCCAACGCCCTCCCGGCCGCGCCCGAAAACAGCTCGGCTTTCACCAACCAAGAACGGCTCCTCGGCTCGGCGGTGTACGCCGTACCGAAGTACAAGGCGACCAAGTCCGGCGACGACATGCTGCGCTTGACTGCAACCTGTCAGCCGGGGTCCATCGCGTACCTGCACCTGCCAAGGGTCTGGGGTGAGGCGCGGTTGGAGGGAGGAGACTGGGTTCAGCTCACGGCGGCACGTCGACCGGGGATCAACACCAGCAGCGCAATGATCAAGCTGGGCGAGGTCCCGGCCTCCGGTGTGGTCGCGGCCGACCTCAAGCTCTTCACCGCGCCTGGCTCCAACCTCGGCAAGCGCGCACTGGGCTGCCTCGACCCAGCACGGCTCGCCAAGGCCATCGCCACCCTCAACGCCAACGGGGCAACCAAAGTACAGGTCGGCGGGCATTCCGTGTACGCCACGCTTCGTCCCGGCAGTACCGGGATTGTTGTCATCGGCACCCTTCAGCAGCCGGGCTGGCGCTGCTCCACCGACAACGGGCCATGGAGGAAACCGGCGAACTACGGCGGTCTCCTCGCCGTCGAACTTCCCGGGCCCACCCGCAAAGTCAGCTGCACCTATCGCCCACCAGGCCTCAACCTCGGCCTCTCAATCGGCGCCGGCGCCGTACTGCTCACCCTCGCACTGGCCCTCGCCGGAGCCGTCCGGAGACGCCGACGCGCCGGCTCATCGCTCACTCCTGCCGAAGAAACCGCAGTACCGCCAGTACTCGTCGGTGATGGTCACGCTCCCCCGGAGCGAGTTCGAGCTTGGTGAAGATGCTGCTCACGTGGCCCTCGATGGTCTTCAGGCTCAGGTGCATCTTGTCCGCCAGCGCCGTGTTGGACAGGCCCTGCGCCATCAGATCCAGCACCTGGCGCTCGCGGTCGGTGAGGTCAGCCAGTGGATCACGTTGCCGGCGTCGGCCGACGAGCCTGCTGACCAGTTCGGCGTCGATCACCACCTCGCCCCGGGCGACCCGCTGTACGTCGAGGCCGAACGTCGTGAGGTCGGAGACCCGGTCCTTGAGCAGATAACCGACTCCCCCGTCGAACTCCGTCATCAGCCGCAGGGCGTGATGGACTTCGACGTACTGCGACAGCAGCATCAGCCCGACAGTGGGCACAATCCTCCGGATCTCGGCGGCCGCATCGATCCCTTCGGCGCTGTAGCCGGGTGGCATCCGTAGGTCGATCACCGCCACATCGGGCGGGTCGCGCCGGACCAGTTCGACGAGCTCGGCGCCTCCACCCACCTGACCTACGACCTCGAATCCGGCCTCGGCGAGGATTCGCGCCATGCCCTCGCGGAAAAGCACCGCGTCGTCGGCGAGCACCACTCTCACGGAGCCTCCCTGGACGGAGCCGTCGGTTCGACGGGGATGAGAGCCCCCACGCGGGTTCCTGCCCCTGCTGGGCTCTCGATCTCCAGCTGCGCGCCGAGTGCACCGAGCCTGTCCGCGAGGCCTTGCAGTCCGCTCCCGGCGGCGAGATCGGCGCCACCGGCGCCATCGTCGGAGACCTGGATCCACAGCCCTTGTTCGTCGTCCCGTGCGACCACTTCGACGACCGCGGCGCCGGAATGCCGGCAGGCGTTGGTGATCGCCTCGCTGACGAAGAAGTACGCCGTCGCCTCCACCTCGGCCGGCTGCCGCCGTGCCACCTCGACGCGGAGCTGCACAGGAATCGCAGAGCTGTCGGCGAGATCGGCCAGCGCCGGGCCCAGCCCATCCTGGGTGAGTACCGAGGGGTGCAGCCCGCGAGCCAGCTCGCGCAGCGCTGCCGTGGCATTGAGAAGCTGCTGACGTGCGTACTCCGCGCGCTCCGCAAGATCCGGGTGGCCGGACTCGGCGGCCCGTCCCGCGAGCGCGCCGAGCTCGAGACCAAGCGTCACGAGCCGCTGCTGGGCACCGTCGTGGAGATTGCGCTCGATCCGGCGCCGAGCGGCGTCCTGCGCGGTCACGATCCGGCGAGCCGCGGCCTGCAGCTCGGCGGCCTGGTCGGCAACCTGCTGCACCTTCGCCTGGTGGTCGATCACCAGGCCCGTCTGGGCGACCAGATCGGTGAGAAGCCGGTCCTCTGGCTCGGTCAGCGGCTCCCCCGCACGCTTGCGAACCGTGACCGCGCCTCGAATCGCTAGGTCGTGCACGACCTGGCGCACAATTTGGCGTTCCTCCCCCAGCTGAGCCAGCGACGTCGGTGGCCGATCGCACGGATCCGGCCAGGCCGCGACTGCGCGAAGTACCCGGTCATCACCTACCCACACGACAACCTCGGTGGCGCCGACCGCGTTCGCGACGGTCGCCGCGAGGCCGTCCAGCAGCTCGCCTCTGGGAGTGAGCAGCTGCGCCGAGAGACTGGACAACGCCTCGTACGGCGTCGCTCGGTGACCGTAGACAAGCTGGTCCGCGAGGCGCTGGACGCGTCGCCGCGCCGGTTCGAACGCACACGCCACCAGCGCGGTCGCAACCAGCGTCATCACACCCTCCGGGAAGGGGACGAGGGCGCCGATGCCGACCACGACCACCAGGTAGCCGGTGGTGATGACTGCGGCCATCACGCCGACGACGAGGGTTTTGTTGATGACGGGGTCGATGTCGTAGAGGCGGTACTTCAGGATCGCGGCGCCCGCGGCGATGGCGACCACCGGCGTACCGAGCAGGCCGGGAACCGGAGAGTCGAACACCAGCACGCCGCCCAGGAGAACCAGGAGATCCAATGCGACGGCGAACACGAACCACCGCAGTTGCCGCGCCTCATCGCCCTTGGCGCGCAGCATCCGGGCCACCACAGCGATCGTGAACAGCAACTGGAACAGCGCGTAGCACACCGAGCGGGCCGTCGTCAGGATGCTCTCTGCGATGTCACGACCGGGCATGTCGAACGGGTGCGGCGCGACCATGCCCACTCGGTCGTACTCCACCGGCCACAGAGCCGAGGGCACCGCGAGCGCCGCTGCGACCACGAGCATCGCGAGCGCCGCAATACGCCATCGCCGGGAGAGGAACCGGCCGTCGGGAAAGGCCATCACCGTCACGCCGGTCAGCGCGATCACCAACGGCAGCGGCCAGACGCCGATCCAGCCGAGCCACGCCGCACCCGGAAGCGGTTCATCGTGGAGGCCGTACTGACGGCCGAAAAACATGATCGCGGACGCAACCCCGGTGGCCACGAACAACCGGGCCTCGCGATGGCCGGGGCGCACTCGCAGTACGTAGAGGCCGACGGCCGTGAACGCCGCCGCGAGAAGTCCGTTGTGAAGGTTGTCGAGATGGAAGCCCAGCGTGAACCCGTACCCGATGAGCAGAGCCGTGCCGAGTCCAACGAGCCCTACCAGCGCCTCACGTGCGGGCGCCGGATTCTCGTCGTACTGCTCGACCGCACGGGCCGAGCGCAGCCCTGACATGCAGACATGGTCGCAGATCTCCGGCGACGGCGTACCAGGGTTAACCCTTGGATGAGTGAAGGGGCGGCACTCCTGTGGGCACCCCTTCCACAGCGGGACCGTGAGGAGATCCAGCCGGCCCGACTCAGGAGCTTCCGATGTCCAGGACCACCACACTCGCCAGCACCCCTCACCGTTCCCGCCGCGTCGACCGCACGGCAGCCGTCTTCCTTCTCCTCGGCGGCCTCGCGTTCTTCGTCGGGGGCGCCCTTCATCCCAAGGACAGCAGCTCGGGCGGAACCAAGCTCGAGCAGCTCCACGACATGCTCGTCGATCCACTCTGGTACCCATCCCATGTGGTTTTCCTGGCGGCAATCGCGCTCATCACGGCCGCGCTGCTCGTGATCCGCCGACGCGGTGACCTGCCCGACCGCATGGCTCGGCTGATGACCGTAGTAGCCGCGATCTCGGTGCTCGCCACCGTAGCCATGCTGATCCACCTCTTCGCCGCAACCGAGGCTGACGCGATCGAACACGGTCACTCAACCGCCCTGATCGCCTTCCACACCTGGAACGAAACGATCGTCAACCCCCTCTGGGGCCTGGCCATCGCCACCCTCGCCGTGGCCGGCGGAACAACCCGCACCCTAGGCAACCGAATCACCCTCGTCCTAGGCCTAGTCGGCGGCCTCACCTTCGCCCTCGCCACAGCCACCATCGCCTTCACCGACCTCTTCGACCTCCTCTTCCCCGTCAGCTCGCTGATCGGCGTGTGGGCCGCCGCAGTAGGCACAATCGAACTACTGCGGCGACACCACACGCGTCGTTGAAATCAGCGTGGTTCGCTGCACCAAGCCGGTCACCGCGGCAGCCTGTCTGCGCGCCAAGCCCGTCAGCGAACTGGCCAAGTGGTCCGACGCCGGTATCGGATCAGGTCCCACCGTCGGCGGTGGTTTCCTGCCGGTCAGCCCGGAGCGCGCCTTCGCGACCGGTCACTTCAATCGCGTCCCGGTCATGCAGGGAACCACTCGGGACGAACACCACCTCTTCACCGCGGCGATCGAGGTCGCCATGGGAGAGGTGACCACGCCGGAAAGCTACCGCGATCAACTCGCCGCTCTGTTCCGCCCGGCCGACCTCCAGCGCGTACTGGCCCGATACCCGGTCGCCAAGTTCCACTCCGCCGGCGAAGCACTCTCCACGGTCGTCACCGACTGGGCCTGGGGATGCCCAGCCGAGGACCGGGACCGCGCGCTCGCCGCACACACTCCGGTCTACGCCTACGAGTTCGCCGACGAGACGGCGCCGTGGTTCAGCACCCTACCCAAGCCCAACTTCCCCACCGGTGCCTTCCACGGAGCCGAGCTGCAGTACCTGTTCGACGACGAGCAACTCCCCGGCCCACGAACCCCCGCCCAGCAACAGCTCTCCCAAACCATGATCAGCTACTGGACCCAGTTCGCCGCCACCGGAAACCCCAACGGCAACAACCAACCCCGCTGGATGCCCTTCCAGCACAACGGTTGGGTCCAGTCCCTAGCAACTCCCATCACCCAGACCAACCGCACCACAACCCACCAATGCACCTTCTGGAAAACCATCAATTCGTGACCACTGCGGCTGGCGGCGTGGGTTCGGTTCGCAGGCGGGGGCGGTGAGGTAGTACCGCGACCGGGCCGGTCATGGTGGCCATTGCTCGGCGGGTGGTGGGGTCGTCGAGGGGGAGGATGCCGGCGTGGGCGCCCAGGACGACCAGGCTCACCTCGCGGGACTTCTTCAGGAGTGCTGCGACCACTGGGCGACAGGTCAGGTAGCGGGTCACCTTGACCTCGGGATGCTTCGCCGACCAACTGCCGAGCACCTCGGCCAGTTCGAGTTCTGCCTTCTGGACCCACAGACCGTCGGGAGCTGAGAGGCGGGGAGCGGCGTGGATCGCGATCAGGTTGCCACCCCGCGCAGCCGCCGCACCGAACGCATACCCGACCGCCTCAGCCGACAACGCCGTACCGTCGACACCGACTGCCACGTCTCGCCGCGACGGTGCGACCTTCCACGAACCCGGTACTACGATCAGCGGGCACTCGATCCGGCGAGCCAGCGAGAGGTTGCTCCCGGCACCGACCATGCGTTCAGGCCCGCGATGCCGGGGGCGCCCGATGACCAGGGCTCGGGCACCGCGGGCCGTTGCGGACAACGCATTCATCCGCGTCCCCGCCGCGCAGACCACGGTCACCTCGAGGGCGTTACCAACCTGGCGGCGGACATGAGCAGCCGCGATCCGCAAGAACTCCTCGGCCCGCTCGGCGCCGTCAGCACTCACGAGGACCAGGCCGGTCCAGCACCTGAGCGTGGATCGCTTCGGCCGCTTCCAGCAGGCTTTCGACCGCATGTCCACGCCGCAAGTCGAGCTCGATCTCCAGCTCTGGATACTTGTGACGCCACTGCTGCGCGACAGCTGCGTAATGCTGATCGGCGGTCGCCCTCCAATCCTCTCCCACGGCCATCTCCACATCCGGATTCCCGCCATAGACAGCGGGAAAGTCCCACACGTGAACCAGCCACAAAGGCACGTTCCGCTCGACGGCCAGTTCCACCGCGAACTCGACCGCCGCCTCGTTCTCACCCGAGTCGTCCAGAGCGACCATCACCGGGGCCCGATCCGCTGCCGCGGTCCAGCCGGCTGGTACGACGACCACCGGCCCCTGTCCCAGACTCGTGACCGCCTCGGAGGTGGACCCGAGCAGCAGTCGTTTGAAACTCCCCATCCCCCTGCGCCCGACCACGAGCATCCGGCTCCCCCGCGCCGCGCTCGTCAGTCCGGTCGCGGCTGGGCCGTCGATCAGCGCAGCCTCGTGGTCGAGGTCCTCACCATTGAGCTTCATCCAGGCACGGACGTCTTCGACCAGCTCGGACTCGGCCTGGGAGGTGACGACAGGCTCGTAGTACCGGGTGCGTTGTGTCTTCCGTTCGACGACGTGGACTGCATGCAGTGGTTCACCCCGCAGCAGGGACTCGTGCAGGGCCCAGGCGAGTGCGCCGGCCTCTCGCCAGGCGCCGTCGATACCGACCTGGATCACGGGGTGGACGATTTCGGGCGAACGCGTGGTGGAGGACACGGTGGTGTTCCTTCCGGTTCGGGGTGTCTGGTCCGAGCGTGACCCGCGGACACCGGCCGGAGGCAGAGCCTGTGGTCATCCACGCAGGTGCCGAAAGACCCATCGGATCGGGACTCATGCCCGGTACGCCGAACCGCCGGGTGCCGCGAGGCTGGGGCTGACCCCTTCACGAAGGAGAAGACATGCCGACGACGCTCGAACTTGCCAACGAGGCCGATCCCGGTCTCGCCATCGACTCGAGCGAGAAGGCGGAGGGTTACGTCGTCATCGGGTACGACGGGTCGCCGCCGAGCGTTGCGGCCTTCCGGTTCGGTCGCGAGTACGCCCGGCAGCGCGGGCTCGTGGTGCGTGTCGTCTCTGTCGAGCCGTCTGGCGCCTCCCCGCACGAGGCTGTGCCGGCCGACCAGCTGGCTGCTCTCACCCATCTGATCCCCGATGGACCGCCGGTCGAGATCAGCCAGGTCGTCGGGCGCCCGGCCGAGGAGCTGCTCCGCCTGTCGGCCGGAGCCCGGCTGATCGTCGTCGGATCCGGTGGTCACGGTGGCACCGCACCGCAGCTCGGCTCGGTCAGCCTGGCCGTCCTGCTCGACGCGGCCGGCCCGGTCTGCATCGTCCGCTGACCGTCACCCCTCACGAAACGTCAGGTATGCAAGCAATGACTGACCAGGAACCATCAACACCTCCAGTTGCCAACAAGTCCTCCGGGGGCCATGGTGGGAAAGGTGAGCCCCGCGGTACGGGCACGAAAGTGACGACTCCGTTGACCTCGGAGCAACCGAGGCATGCCGCGGTCCGATCCCCCTGGCTGATGCTGGCCGTCGCGACCATCGGGTTCGCGGTGAACTTCTGGGCCTGGGCGCTGATCAGCCCACTCGGCCCGTTGTTCCGGACGACGGGCACGCTGGGCGCACTCACCGAGTCCGACGTCGCGCTGCTGGTCGCCGTACCGGTGGTCGTCGGCTCGCTCGGCCGGATCATCGTGGGCGGGCTGACCGACAGGTTCGGTGGCCGGGTGATGTTCCCGATCATCTCGGGCGTCACCATCCTGCCGATCCTGTTCCTCGCCTTCTTCGCCCTCGACTCCTACACGCTGCTGCTGGTCGGCGGCTTCTTCCTCGGCATCGCGGGCACTGCGTTCGCGGTTGGCGTTCCGTTCGTCAACGCGTGGTTCCCACCCGACCAGCGCGGCCTCGCGATCGGCATCTTTGGCGCCGGTATGGGCGGTACGGCGATCAGCGCTTTGACCACCGTCAAGCTCACCGACCAGCTGGGTGCCAAGGCCCCCTTTCTCATCACCGGCGCAGTACTGGCCTGCTACGCGCTCGGTTCATGGCTCGTACTGCGCGACGCCCCAGGTCGGGTCGTGCCCACCACCTCTTTGGCAGCGCGGATCTCGGCCAACGCCCGGCTCACTATCACCTGGCAGGCCTGCTTGCTGTACGCCGTTGCCTTCGGTGGGTACGTCGCGTTCTCGGTCTACCTGCCGGCGTACCTCAAGACCGCCCACCAGCTCGCACCCGCCGATGCGGCCAACCGGATGGCCGGCTTCGTTCTCGTCGCCGTCGTCATGCGGCCGGTCGGAGGATGGCTCGCCGACAAGCTCGGAGCAATCCCGGTCCTTGCCACCGGCTTCGGCATAGTGGTCGTCTGCGCCGGCATCTCGGCCGGTACACCTCCGCTGGACGGGGTGGGAACCGTCGCGTTCCTGGCCATGGCCGCGGCGCTGGGCTCCGGCAGCGGCGCGACGTTCGCCCTGATTGCCCAGGTCACTGATCCGTCCCGAGTCGGCGGAGTGACCGGACTCGTCGGCGCCGCCGGTGGACTGGGCGGCTTCGTTCCGCCGCTGATCATGGGCTACGTCTACGGCCAAACCGACTCCTACGCCATCGGACTGTGGATGCTGAGCGGCACCGCGCTCCTGGCCTTACTTCTCACGATCACTCTGGTCCGGCGTACCGCACACCAAGGACAGGAATCACGGTGACCCCGTCGCACAAGAAGCCCGCAGCAGTTCCCGGGATGGACGGTTCGCTCACGGAGGCGCTCGTCCGGAGCAGGAGGTTCTTCACCCGTGGAACCGTCTCCGACGACCTGCGGACCCTCTCGAAGGTCGGCGGACGCGAGGCCGACGACTTCTACCGCGACCGCTGGAGCCACGACAAGGTCGTGCGGTCCACCCACGGCGTCAACTGCACCGGCTCCTGCTCGTGGAAGGTGTATGTCAAGGACGGCATCATCACCTGGGAGACCCAGCAGACCGACTATCCCTCGGTCGGCCCGGACTCCCCGGAGTACGAGCCGCGAGGCTGTCCCCGGGGTGCGGCGTTCTCCTGGTACACCTACTCCCCCACTCGGGTCCGCTACCCCTACGTGCGCGGCGTTCTGCTGCAGATGTTCCGGGAGGCCAAGAGCCAGCACGGTGGTGATCCGGTGAAGGCCTGGGAGCACATCGTCGAGAATCCGCAGCGGGCCAAGGCCTACAAGTCAGCGCGCGGCAAAGGCGGGCTGGTCCGGGCGACCTGGGACGAGGCCAGCGAGATCGTTGCCGCGGCCCACGTCCACACGATCAAGAAGTACGGGCCGGACCGGGTCGCGGGCTTCTCACCGATTCCCGCGATGTCGATGGTGTCGCACGCCTCCGGTGCCAGGTTCGTCAACCTCATCGGCGGCTCGATGCTGAGCTTCTACGACTGGTACGCCGACCTGCCCGTGGCGTCACCGCAGGTCTTCGGCGATCAGACCGACGTCCCCGAATCCGGTGACTGGTGGAACGCCGGCTATCTCATCATGTGGGGCTCCAACCTGCCGGTCACCCGCACACCCGACGCGCACTGGATGACCGAGGCCCGCTACCGCGGCCAGAAGGTCGTTGCCGTCGCCCCCGACTACGCCGACAACGTCAAGTTCGCCGACGAGTGGCTGCCGGCCAAACCGGGTACCGACGCCGCGCTCGCGATGGCGATGGGGCACGTCGTCCTCAAGGAGTTCTTCGTCGACCGGGAGACGCCCTACTTCACCGAATACGTGAAGACCTACACCGATCTGCCCCATCTGGTCCGTCTCGAGGAGGCCGCCGATGGTGAGTACACGGCCGGCAAGTTCCTCACCGCCGCTGACCTCACCGAGCACTCCGGGGATCAAAACGCCGCCTTCAAGACCGTGCTGATCGACTCCCGCACCGGCGACGCCGTCGTCCCGAACGGTTGCCTCGGGCACCGGTACGGCGAAGCCGGCGTCGGCACCTGGAACCTCGACCTCGGCGAGGTCGACCCGGTCCTCTCCCTGCTCCACACGGCGACCGAAACGGCCACCGTCCGGATGCCACGCTTCGACACCCCCGACGGCGCTGCCGCCGACCTCCCACGCGGCGTACCGGTACGCCGGGTCGACGGCCACCTGGTCACCACCGTGTTCGACCTCCTACTGGCCCAGTACGGCGTGAGCCGGACCCACCAGGGCCAAGTCCTTCCCGGAACCTGGCCGACCGGAGACAACAAGGGCTACGACGACGCGCAATCGCCGTACACGCCTGCTTGGCAGGAGACAATTACCGGGGTGCCGGCCGCCACCGCGGCGCGGATCGGCCGGGAGTTCGCCCAGAACGCCGAGGACTCCAAGGGACGGTCCATGATCGTCATGGGCGCCGGCACGAATCACTGGTTTCACTCCGACACGATCTACCGCTCCTTCCTCACCCTGACCAATCTCACCGGCTGCCAAGGCGTCAACGGCGGCGGCTGGGCCCATTACGTCGGCCAGGAGAAGGTCCGGCCGATCACCGGCTACACCCAGATCGCCAACGCGCTCGACTGGAACCGCCCGCCCCGCAACATGATTCAGACGGCGTACTGGTACCTGCACACGAACCAGTTCCGCTATGACCAGTTCGGTGCCGACACCCTCTCCGCCACGACCGGCGAGGGGCAGTTCGCGGGCAAGTCCACGGCCGACGTGATCGCGCAGAGCGCCCGGATGGGCTGGATGCCGTCCTATCCCACCTTCGACCGCAATCCGCTCGACCTCAGCGACGACGCGGTGGCCGCGGGCAAGCCGGTCGGCGAGTACGTCGTCGACCAACTCAAGTCCGGTGACCTCGGTTTAGCCGGCGAGGATCCCGATGCCCCCGGCAACTATCCGCGGGTGCTCTCGATCTGGCGGGCCAACCTGCTCGGTTCGTCGGGCAAGGGCAACGAGTACTTCCTCAAGCACCTGCTCGGCACCGACTCCTCGGTGCGCGCCACCGAGACGCCGCCGGACCGCCGTCCTGTCGACGTGACGTGGCGCGACCAGGCTCCCGAGGGCAAGCTCGACCTGCTGATGACGATCGACTTCCGCCAGACCAGTACGACGATCTTCTCCGACGTCGTCCTGCCGGCCGCGACCTGGTACGAGAAGCACGACCTCAACACCACCGACATGCACCCGTTCGTGCACTCCTTCAACCCCGCCATCGCACCGCCCTGGCAGACCCGCACCGACTGGGACGCCTGGCAGACGATCGCGGAGAAGTTCAGCCAGCTGGCCGCGACCCACCTCGGCGTCCGCAAGGATGTCGTCGCGGTGCCGCTCACTCACGACACCCCGGACGCGATGGCCAATCCGCACGGCGTCGTCCGTGACTGGAAGAAGGGTGAGTGCGAACCGATCCCCGGCGTCACCATGCCCAAGCTCGTCGAGGTCGAGCGTGACTACGGCGCGGTCGCGGCGAAGATGAATGCCCTTGGCCCGCTGGTCGACACCCTCGGCGCGACCACGAAGGGCGTCACCTTCGAACTGAGCAAGCAGGTCGACTACCTCCGGGCCAAGAACGGCGAGGTCCGGGGCGGCGTAGCTGACGGCCGGCCGTCGCTGAAGAAGGACGTCAACGTCTGCGAGGCGATCCTCGCGCTGTCCGGGACCACCAACGGACAGCTGGCGACCCAGGGTTTCAAGACCCTCGAGAAACGCACCGGCATCCCCTTGGCCGATCTGGCCGAGGAGCACCAGGGCAAGCAGATCACCTTCGCCGACACCCAGGGCCCGCCCGTACCGGTGATCACGTCACCCGAGTGGTCGGGCTCCGAGACCGGCGGCCGCCGCTACTCCCCCTTCACCATCAACGTGGAACGCAAGAAGCCCTGGCACACCCTCACCGGGCGGATGCACTTCTACCTCGACCACGACTGGATGAACGAACTCGGCGAAGGCCTTCCCGTCTACCGGCCGCCACTCAACATGGCCGCACTGTTCGCGGAACCGGCCCTCGGCACGGTGTCCGACGGCTCGGCCGGGCAGGTCGAAGGACTGGCGGTGCGATACCTGACCCCACACAACAAGTGGTCGATCCACTCGGAGTACCAGGACAACCTCTTCATGCTCTCGCTGTCGCGGGGTGGCCAGAACATCTGGATGAGCGATCGCGACGCGGCCAAGGTCGGGATCGAGGACAACGACTGGATCGAAGCCGTCAACCGCAACGGGGTCGTGGTCGCCCGGGCGATCGTCTCGCACCGGATGCCGGAGGGCACCGTGTACATGTACCACGCCCAGGACCGGCTGATCGACGTACCGATCGCGGAGACCTCCGGCAAGCGCGGCGGCATCCACAACTCGCTGACCAGGCTGCTGGTGAAGCCGTCCCACCTGATCGGCGGCTACGCCCAGCTGACCTTCGCGTTCAACTACCTCGGGCCCACCGGAAACCAGCGTGACGAGGTCACGATCATCCGCAAGCGCAGTCAGGACGTGACGTACTGATGAAGGTCATGGCGCAGATGGCGATGGTGATGAACCTGGACAAGTGCATCGGGTGCCACACCTGCTCGGTCACCTGCAAACAGGCTTGGACCAACCGTTCCGGCACGGAGTACATCTGGTTCAACAATGTCGAGACCAGGCCGGGACTCGGTTACCCGCGCACCTACGAGGACCAGGAGAAGTGGCAGGGCGGCTGGGAGCTCACCAAGCGCGGCCGGATGAAGCTCAAGGGCGGTGGGCGGCTGAAGAACCTGATGACGATCTTCTCCAACCCCAAGCTGCCATCGATCAACGAGTACTACGAGCCCTGGACGTACGACTACTCCACGCTCACCGACGCGCCCGCGCAGGAGCACACGCCGGTCGCCCGGCCCAAGTCGCTGATCAGTGGCCAGAACATGAAGATCGAGTGGTCGGCCAACTGGGACGACGACCTCGGCGGCTCGACCGCCACCGCGCACCGGGACCCGATGCTGGCGAAGATCGCCGACAAGGTGAAGTTCGAGTTCGAGCAGACCTTCATGTTCTACCTGCCCCGGATCTGCGAGCACTGTCTCAACCCGTCCTGCGCGGCCTCGTGCCCCAGCGGCGCGATCTACAAGCGCGCGGAGGACGGCATCGTCCTGGTGGACCAGGACCGGTGCCGCGGTTGGCGGAAGTGCGTCTCGGGCTGTCCCTACAAGAAGGTCTACTTCAACCACCGCACCGGCAAGGCCGAGAAGTGCACGTTCTGCTTCCCGCGGATCGAGGTCGGCCTGCCGACCGTCTGCGCCGAGACGTGCGTCGGACGACTGCGCTACATCGGCCTGATGCTGTACGACGCGGACAAGGTCCTGGCGGCCGCGTCGACGACCGACGACGAAGGACTCTACGAAGCCCAGCGCGAGGTGTTTCTCGATCCCCACGATCCCGAGGTGATCCGCGCGGCCGAGCAGGCCGGCATCGCCCGCGACTGGATCGACGCCGCCCAGCGCTCCCCGATCTACGCGCTGATCAACACGTTCAAGGTCGCGCTGCCGCTGCATCCGGAGTACCGGACGATGCCCATGGTCTGGTACATCCCACCGCTGTCGCCCGTGGTCGAGGTCGTCGCGGAGACCGGCGAGGATGCCGAGGACAAGGGCAATCTCTTCGCGGCGATCGACGCGCTGCGGATCCCGGTCGAGTACCTTGCCGAGCTGTTCACGGCCGGGGACGTCGTACCGGTCGATGCCGTGCTCAAGAAGCTCGCCGCGATGCGCTGCTACATGCGCGACATCAACCTCGGCCGCGATCCGGACGCCTCGATTCCCGCCGCGGTCGGGATGAGCGAGGAGGAGATGTACGACATGTACCGGCTGCTGGCGATCGCGAAGTACGACGAGCGGTACGTGATCCCGTCCGCGCACGCCGAGCAGGCCCACTCGCTGGAGGAGCTGTCCACGGAGTGCTCGGTCTCGGAGTACGGCGGCGGCCAGCACGACGTGTTCGGCGAGGGCTCCGGTACGCCGACGCCGATCGCGGTCGAAAACTTCCAGATGCTCCAGGACCGCCAGACCTCCGACAACCTGGCCGGCCCGGAGAGCAAGGGCAGCCGCGTCAACCTGCTCAACTGGGACGGCAAAGGCTCGCCCCCCGGGCTGTTCCCTCCGAAGGATTCCGACTCGTGAGTGACCGACGACCCAAACCAGCGCTGGCACCGGACCAGCTCACCGTCGCATGGCAGTCGGTCTCGCTGCTTCTCGACTATCCCTCGGAGGATCTCCTCGGGCGCAGCGGGATGCTGAGGTCGGCGTCGCGCGGTCTGCCGGTGGCGATCGGTGAGTCGATCCGAGGTTTCCTCGACCACCTCGACACCACGCCGCTGCCGGAGCTCCAGGCCGACTACGTCGACACCTTCGACACCCGGCGCCGCTGCAACCTGTTCCTCACGTACTTCGCTCACGGCGACACCCGCAAGCGCGGGATGGCCCTGCTGCGCTTCAAGCAGTCCTACCTCCGCGCCGGGTTCGAACTCGACGATGCCGAACTGCCCGACCATCTCTGCGTCGTCCTCGAGTTCGCCGCCACCATCGACCAGACACTCGGCCGCGATCTCATGCTCGACCACCGCGCCGGGTTGGAACTGCTGCGGCTCTCCCTGCGCGACAAGGGCTCTCCTTGGGCGCACTTGCTCGACGCTGTCACCGCCACGCTGCCCCCACTCCGCGGCGACGAGCGCGACGCCGTACGGCGCCTGGCTGCCGAGGGACCGCCCGAGGAAGAGGTGGGGCTCGCGCCGTTCGCCAGCCCGCAGTTCAGTCCTGCCGCTTCCGCGCCCGGGACCACGCTGTTGCCGATGCCGTCGTTCCCCGGAGCCCGCCCATGAGCGAGTTCCTGTTCGTCATCGTGCCGTATCTCTGCCTGACGATCTTCGTGGTCGGCCACCTGTGGCGCTATCGCTACGACAAGTTCGGCTGGACCACCAGGTCGTCCCAGCTCTACGAGAACCGGCTGCTCCGGATCGGCAGCCCGCTGTTCCACTTCGGCATGCTGGGCGTCGTCGGTGGACACGTCGTCGGCCTGCTGATCCCGCAGTCGTGGACAGACGCCGTGGGGGTCAGCGAACACGCGTACCACGTGGTGGCAGTCACCGGCGGTCTGCTGGCCGGCGTCATGACGGTGGTCGGCATGGCCATCCTCATCTACCGCCGCCGGACCGTCGGCCCCGTGTTCTCAGCCACAACCGTGATGGACAAGGTGATGTACGCCTTCCTGGCGGTGGCGATCGTCCTCGGCATGTGGAACACCATCGCCGGCTCGATCCTGACCATCGGCGGTGAGTACAACTACCGCGAAGGCGTGTCGGTCTGGTACCGCTCGTTCCTGGCCTTCAACCCCGACGCCGCCCTGATGGCCGACGCACCCCTGGGCTTCCAACTCCACGCCCTGGTCGCCTTCGGCCTCTTCGCCCTCTGGCCTTTCACCCGCCTGGTCCACGTCTTCAGCGCCCCACTCGGTTACCTGACCCGGCCCTACATCGTCTACCGCAGCCGCGACGACGCCCGACTGGGCGCCCACCGCCGCCGCCCCGGCTGGGACTGACATCAAAGCCCGCTGTGTCGTCGAACTGTTGTGAACGAATACCAAGCAATCACCGCGCTGCTGGACCTCCGGGTGGAGGCCTGCCGGGACAAGGACATCGATCGGCTGATGTCCCTCTACTCCCCCGACATCACGTACTACGACGTCGTGCTCCCCGTCCAGTTCATCGGAGCCGACGCGGTACGCCGGAACTTCGTCCGCTGGTTCGACGAGTACGACGGACCCATCGGTCTCGAGACGCATGACCTGAAGCTCGCGACCGGGGCGGATGTCGCCTTCGCCCGCATGCTCCACATCGACAGTGGCGCTCGCAAGACGGGTCTGGACGACGCCGTCTGGATCCAGTCAACCGTGTGCTTCCAGCGGACGAACGACCAGTGGCTGATCACCCACGAACACATCTCCCTGCCCGGCAAGTGGCCGGTCATGTCATCGTGAGGACGAGCTTCCCCGTCGTACGGCCGCTTTCTCCGGTCCGGTGTGCCTCGGCCACCTGCTCGAGCGGGAACGTCTGCTGAATCTGCACGGTCAACGCACCAGATTCGACCAGCTCGGTCAGGCCCAGAAGGCCTACCCGGTCCGGCTCGACCAGCATGCGCGCGGTCCGGATGCCGCGTGAGTGAGCTAGTGCCTCCAGGTCGGCGGGAACACCGCTCAGCACACCCACGAGGAGCCCGTCGGGTTTGATGAAGTCCAGCCATCGCCGGTCACTGTCTTCACCGACCAGCCCCACGACAAGGTCCAGACCGCCCGGGTCGGCCGTCGCGTCACGGTAGTCGATGGGTTCGTCGACACCGATTGAGCGCAGGAGCGTGTGCTTGGCTTCGCTGGCCGTACCGAGGACATACGCACCTCGTGCTTTCGCGATCTGAACGGCGAGATGTCCGACACCTCCGGCGGCAGCGTCGATCAGCACTCGCTGCCCGGGCGACACCTCGGCGACATCGACGAGGCACTGCCACGCGGTCAGACCAGCCAGCGGGAGACCGGCCGCCTGGACGTGCGACATGTTCGCCGGCTTGGGCACGAACTGGCGCGACGGTGCCGTGACGTAGTCGGCGTAGGCGGCTGCTTCCCTGGGAAACCACGGCAGGCCAACGACGTGGTCGCCGACCGCCACCCCGGTCGCGCCGTCGCCGATCTCCTCGACCACACCGGAGACATCCCAGCCGAGTGTGAACGGCGGCTGACCGAGGAAGATCTCCTCGGCCCTGCTCGCCCAGTCCACGGGATTGACGCCGGCCGCGTGCACACGGACCAGTGCCTCGGTCGGGCCGGGTTCCGGGCGGTCGACTTCCACGACCTCCAACACCTCAGCACCACCGAACTGCTGCTGCGTGACCCGCCTCATCCGGCCGCTCGCTGCTGTCATGGAGACAGTATCGACCGGAGGCGGGGCACCACAGGACTACAACTGACCCCCATCTTTCTGGAAAGGAGAAGCCAATGCGTGTCTTCGTCGCCGGTGCGACCGGGGCGATCGGGCGTCGGCTGGTTCCCCAGCTCGTTGCCGAGGGCCACGAGGTCACCGGATCGACCCGAAGCGAGGCGGGCCTGAAGCTCTTGCGGAGCTACGGCGCCCGCGGCGTACAGGTTGATGTCTTCGAGGTGGCGGCGGTCAGGGACGCGCTGATCGCAGCCGAACCGGATGTCGTCGTTCACCAACTGACCGACCTGCAACGCGGCTCACCGGCCGACAACGGCCGGATCCGGCGGGTCGGCACGCGCAACTTGATCACGGCTGCCCGGCAGGCCGGCGTACGGCGGATCGTCGCTCAGTCCATGGCGTGGGCCTACCTACCCGGCGACGGGCCGGCCACCGAGACCACACCTCTCGACGTGAACGCCCCACCACCGCGCGGATCGACCGTGGATGGGATCCGCGCTCTCGAGGACGCCGCCGCAACGCTCGAAGAGCACGTCGTACTGCGCTATGGCCTGTTCTACGGTCCTGGCACGTGGTACCACCGCGACGGGCTCGCTGCCGAAGTCCTGCGGAGCCCCACGCCGAGCGAACATCCAGCGGCCGGCCTCCTCGGTGGGATGGTTGCCGACGACGGAGTGACTTCGTTCGTCCACATCGACGACGCCGCGCGGGCCGCAGTACAGGCGCTGCAGTGGCCGAGTGGGCCGGTCAACATCGTCGACGACGAACCCGCTCCGGCCGGCGAATGGCTCACCGCCTTCGCAGAAGAAATCGGGGCACCTGTTCCCACTCGCGTTTCCGGTCGTCGGGAATGGCAACGCGGTGCTGACAACAGTCTGGCCCGATCCCGCGGATGGAAACCGCACTTCGCCAGCTGGCGCGAGGGTTTCCGGACCGGCCTGAGCCAATGACTGTCAGGTGGTGCGCTTCGGGTGCTGACGACGGGGCGGGGCGTCGGCGGGCTGCTTCGAGCGTGCGCGGACGTGGATCCGCTCGCCCTGCTTGCCGAACAGACTGAGTACTTCGACACTGCCGCGCCCGCTGGAACCGAACCAATGCGAGTGCTGGGTGTCGAACTCGGCGACCTCGCCCGGCCCGAGGACCAGGTCGTAGTCGCCCAGGATCAACCGAAGGCTGCCACTCAGGACGTAAAGCCACTCGTACCCGGCGTGGGTCCGAGGAACAGGCTCGGTCTCGGTCGCGGGAATGATCAGCTTGAACGCCTTCGGCTCACCCTGACTCCGGGAGAGCGGGACGATGACGCGGCCGTTGGAACGTGATGGCTCCTGCGGCATCCGGGGATCGACGATCTGCGGCGCGGCGACGATCTCGTCCAGCGGGACGGCGAGCGCGGCCGCGATCGGCAGCAGCAACTCCAGGCTCGGCTTGCGTTGGCCGGACTCGAGGCGCGACAGGGTGCTTTTGGAAATACCGGTCGTTCCGCTCAGCTCCGCGAGCGAGATGTTCTTCTTCTCGCGGAGCCTGCGCAGGCGGGGTGAGATCTGTTCGAGGGTGGCAGCAATCGCGGGAAAGGACTCCATCCGCCCATGACAGCAGAGGGTTCCAGTTTCGGCAACGAAAGTTGCTGTTGCTGGATGCCGCGAGCCATCTTCGTCCCGGAGGTGGTCATTGATGGAAAACCACTGGGATGTAGTGATCGTCGGCGCCGGAGCGGCCGGCCTGACAGCGGGAATCGTCCTCACCAGGGCGCAGGCAGACGTCTTGGTGATCGACGACGGCCGGCCGAGAAACGCGGCTGCGGCGCACATGCACGGGTTCGTCTCGCGGGACGGTGTTGCGCCCTCGGAGTTCCTGGCCACTGGGCGGGAGGAGGTTGCCCGATATGGGGGCGAGTTCACTAGAGCGCGCGTCGTCGACGCGACCAGGGTGCCGGACGGCAGGTTTGCCTTCACTCTGGCCGATGGGACCGTGGTGCAGTCCCGGGCCGTGTTGGTCGCGACAGGACTGACCGATGAATTGCCGGAGATTCCCGGAGTCCGCGAGCTGTGGGGATCACGGGTGCACCATTGCCCGCACTGCCATGGGTACGAAGTGCTCGGCGACGAGATGCTCGTGATCGGCGGGGCGATGCCTGCTGTCTCCTTGCACCACGCGGCCTTGCTACGCCGCTACAGCGACCGGGTGACCCTGTGCCCCAACGGGATGGCGATCACGGATACCGAGGCTGCTCGACTGCGTGCAGTCGGCGTCCGCATTGTCGACGGCACCATTACTCGCCTCGTGCACGACAAAGGCTCGCTGACCGGCGCGCAGCTCGCCGACGGCAGCGTCATCCGCTGTGAGACTGCGTTCATCGCCCCGCGGCCATCGCCGAACGACACGGTACTGCGGGCGCTCGGCTGCGAAACCGATGCCACCACGGGATTGGTAGTGACCACACCGGGCGGCGCTACCGGCGTACCGGGAGTCTGGGCGGCAGGCAATGTGGTGAACCCGCGTGCTCAGGTCATCACGGCCGCGGGCGAAGGATCTGCCGCTGCCATCGCGATGACGGCCTGGCTTGTCGAAAACGACCTGACCGCAGCGTTTGAGGGGGCCGGGCGATGACCTCCGAAGTCGCGGCCCAGACGCCGGTCGCCGGTCGCCGGCTCCCCCTCGGGGTGTATCTGCTGGCGTTCAGCCTGTTCTCGATGGGTAGCGCCGAGTTTCTCCTCGCCGGGGTCCTGCCCGCGGTCGCGGCCGATCTTGACGTGACCCTGGCGACAGCGGGTGGACTCATCTCAGCGTTCGCCGTGGGGGTCGTCCTCGGCGGTCCGCCCCTCGCAGTCATCGGCTTGCGATGGCCGCGGCGTACGGCGTTGGCGCTGACCCAGGCCGCGTTCGCCGCCTCCATTGCGGTCGGTCTGATCTTCGACAGCTACGGTCCCTTGCTGATCACGCGTTTCGTCGCAGGCGTCGCGTACGCCGGATTCTGGGCGGTCGCGGCCGTCACCGCCGTCAGCCTGGTCACGCCCGATCGAAAGGCACGCGCCTCGGGCGTCGTGGTCAGCGGACTCAGCCTGGCCATGATCTTCGGCGGACCCGCTGGAACGCTCATCGGATACCTCACCGCCTGGGAAGGCGGGTTCTGGCTGGTCGTCGCTCTCACACTCGCCGGAGCAGCCGCCGTGATCGTCGCGATGCCCAAGACGGCAACGACAGAAGATCCCAGCGTCAGGCGCGAACTCCAGGCGATGCGGCGGCCGCAACTGTGGCTGGTGTACGCGGCCACGTTGCTCAGCACCGCGGCGTACATGATCACCTTCAATTACCTCGCCGCATTGTTGACCGGCGTCGCAGGGATCGCAGACATCTGGGTTGGTCCGATCCTGGTGCTCTTCGGTGTCGGGGCCTTTGCCGGCCTAGCGGTCGGCGGCCGGATCTCTGACCAACGCCCGTACTACGCCCTTGTGGTCGGCGCAGTGGGAATCGTCGTCTGCTCGGTGTTGATCGCTATTTTCGCCGAGTATGCGCTGGCCGTTGTTCCGCTTGTACTGCTCCTTGGGGTGGCGGGGTTCGTGCTGAATCCAGCGATCTACGGCCGGGTGTTCACCATCGCCGCTGACGCACCCACGCTGGCCGGTGCGACGACTGTGTCGGCATTCCAGCTGGGCATCAGCCTCGTCCCCGTTCTGGCCGGCTTCGCTCTCAACTCCGGGACATCCATCACTGCCGTGTCCTGGATCGGCGCAGGGCTGGCCGTGCTGACCATCCCCGTCGTGTTCGCCGAGCGCGCGGTGGATCAGCGGTGATTGTCAACTGGACCGTGGTCCGGTAACGTCTATTCGGACCATGGTCCGAATAGCGAGGTGATGGAGATGAAGACGGCCAGGAGCCGGGTCGGGGTGGTGTTCGGCAGTCTGACCCCGCCCGAGGAACTCACTCGAGGCGCACGCCTTGCCGAAGAGCTCGGCTTCGGCGAGCTGTGGTTCTCGGAGGACTGCTTCTTCACAGGTGGCCTGTCGGGGTTGACCCAGATGCTGGCCGCCACGTCAGAGATTCCTGCCGGGCTGGGTCTCGCGAGCGTGATGACGCGGCATCCCGCGATTCTCGCGATGGAGCTCGCGGGTCTGGCCCGCATGCACCCCGGCCGCAGCCGGGCAGCCATCGGCCTCGGCAACCGCCACTGGCTGCAGCAGATGGGGTTGATGCCCGAACGCCCGCTCACCGCGGTCACCCAGACCTTCGAGGCGCTCCGCGAGCTGCTCGCCGGGGACTCGGTCGACCGCCACACAGTGATCTCCGAGTTCAACGGGATTCGGCTTGAGTACCCACCGGATCATCCGCCGGAGTTGTGGATCGGCGCCGTCAACTCGCGCGCACTCGCAGCCGCCGGAGCCGTGGCGGACGGAGTTCTGCTGTCGGTTCTCGCCGGTCCCGCCTATATCTCGTGGGCGGCCGAGCAGGTCGCCGCCGCGGGCGTGAAGCCGCCTATCACCGCATTCGTTCTTGCGGCGATCGATGACGACCCGCAGGTCGCTCGCGACGCAGTACGGGATGCCGTCGGGTTCTTCCTGCAGGCCGAGTCGGAGTCGGCTCTGGTCGGCAAGTCTGCCCACGGCACCGAGATCCGCAACCGCATCGACAAGCTCGCCCCGGGCGAGACCTTGGTGGTCGAAGATGCCTGGATCGACGAATTCGCCGTAGCCGGAGACGCCCCCACCGTCACCACCAGAATCTCCACCCTCCTCGCCGCCGGCGCCGACTCCGTCGCCCTCTGGCTTTTCCCACCCCACCACCTAACCGAACAACTAACCCTCTTCGCCACCGACGTACTGCCCACAATTGTCAAACACTAACCCCTGAGATCGAGAAGAAGGCATTCCACCGCCCCACCCGACTAACCTCCCCACT
Source organism: Kribbella sp. NPDC023855 (assembly GCF_040639475.1). Lineage (NCBI taxonomy): Bacteria > Bacillati > Actinomycetota > Actinomycetes > Propionibacteriales > Kribbellaceae > Kribbella > Kribbella sp. NPDC023855. Next base: position 750,106 of record NZ_JBFAAA010000004.1, on the reverse strand, counting down.
CGTCACCCCTAACCAATTGAGGAGAACACATGCAAAGCCTCAAACGACTATTCGTCACAGCCACCCTGCTCGGCGCCGCAGCCATGGCGATCACACCTCAAATCTTCCAAGCGCCGTACTGATCCGGCACTTGCGCCTCCCCTGACCCGACGAAAGGACCCGCCATGCGCGCAAACCGCGACTACTGACCAACTGGCCGGCGTTCCCACCCCAGGACGCCGGCCACTCTTTTCAGGGTCAAAGAAGTTGCCGTTAGCATTCTTTTTCGAGGGGGCGGGCGGTGAGGAGGGCTCGGCCGAGGTTGGAGATCGAGTGGACCACCGCCTTGCCGTCTCGGCGCGAAGTGATCAGGCCGGCTTCGCGCAGTACGCCGGTTTGGTAGCTCGCGGTTCCCACGGCGATTCCGCAGGCGGTGGCTAGGTCCGACGTCGTCATCTCCTTGACCGTGCTGGCGAGCATCAGTGCGCGGGTCCGGCCCAGTACTGCGACTAGTCTCGTGAGGGAGTCCGCTTCTTGGTCGGCCAAGCGGAGCAAGCCGCTAGCTCCCTCGATCGGGAACACCAGCACTGGCGGCAGGTTGGTGTCCAGCAGCTTCGTCGGCTGTTGCCAGCAGAAGTACGACGGCTGAAGGCGCAGCCCGCGGCCCTCCAGCCGCAACACCTCGTCCGGCAGCGACGCGATCTCGAGAACCCCGTTCCGCCAGCGCGCCTCGGGGTGGATGTTCTCCAGCACTGCCCCGAGCCCGCCGCTGACGAACTGGGCCTGCCGCTGCCTGCGATCGGTCTTGATGGCCTCCTCGATCGACGACCAGTACGGCGCCAGCGCGGATCGGTGGTAGACGCGCAGGGCGTGCCCCAGCCGCTCCATCGTCTCGGACTGCGCCTCGGCGAGCTGACGCACCCAGCTCAGTCCCGTCCGTGGCGACAGTCTGGCCAGGTCGCTTCGGACCCGGCTCTTCGGCGTCGACAGCACCGCATCGATCGCCTCGCCCACCGACCCGGAGTCGACCGAGGGCGTCAGGAAGTCGGGCGAATACCCAACCGGCGGAGCGAGTGCCGTCAGCGGCCGGACGACGTCCTTCGGCAGTTGCCGACGCTGCCGGCGCCGCCAGGCGCCGTACGGGACAGGCCCGTCGTCAACCTGCAACATGTGCAGGCTGAGCAGCGCCTCCCACAGCGGGTCGGGCTCGGCGCGGAGCGTGGTCCGGGCGAGATCCTCGCCGGTGAAGTGGATTCGCAGCATTCCCATCCCCCTTGTGGTTGGCCTCCGGCCACTGACGTCCGCGACGCGGCCGGCCGTGGTCAGGCGGCGCGGCCGGCCGTGGTCAGGCGGCGCGGCCGGCCTTGAGCAGGGCCGCAGTGTCGACAGCGCGCCGAGCTTGGAAACGGGCCGCCTCCAGTGCCACCGCATCGGGCGCACCGCCGCCAGAGACATGCGAAGTGCCGTAGGGGTTGCCGGAGGTGAACTGGATTGGATCGGTGTAGCCGGGAGGCACGATGATGCCGCCCCAGTGGTAGAACGTGTTTCCCAACGCCAGCAGGGTGGACTCCTGGCCGCCATGAGCAGTGTTACTGGCGGTGAAGGCCGAGTAGACCTTGTCAGCGAGCTTGCCTTCTCCCCAGAGCCCCCCGGTGGCCTCGATGAACGCCCTGAGCGGGCTGGCTGGGTTGCCGAACCGGGTCGGCGTACCGAAGAGGACCACGTCAGCCCACTCCAGGTCGTCAAGGCCGGCCACCGCGACGTCGGCGGTGTCCTGGAGGTGTTGCTCCCAGGCAGGGTTGCCCTTGATCACCTCCGCCGGGGCCAGCTCGGCGACCCTGCGCAGCCGGACCTGCGCGCCGGCCTTCTCCGCACCCTCGGCGGCAGCGCTCGCCAAAGCGTGCACCGTGCCGGTGGCGCTGTAGTAGATGATTGCGGCGTTCACACGCTCCACGTCCATTGCCCTTCCTCAAGGTGTTCGTCTCACTTGTTCGACGACACAAGCCCGCGGAAAGTTAGGCCTGACATTGCGGAGGGCTGTCTCGTCGAACAAGGTGGGGCAACTGTGATCCAAGGAGTCGACACCATGACCACCAGATCCGGACCGGCAGACGACCGGCCAGATCCGAGCCTGAGCGAGATCATGAGCGAGCGGCGCCGGCTCATCAACCTCGCCTACCGGCTGCTCGGTTCCCTGGCCGACGCTGAGGACGTAGTACAGGAGACGTATGCGCGCTGGTACGCCATGTCCCCACAGGACCAGCGCGCCATCGACTCCCCCGGCGCCTGGCTGAACAAGGTCGCTAGTCGCATTTGCCTCGACCTGCTGGGCTCGGCCCGGGTACGCCGGGAGAGCTACGTGGGAGTCTGGATCCCGGAGCCGCTGCCCGACCGTACGGAGTGGATCAGCGGGTGGGCGGGCAGCACGACGGCTGACCCGGCGGACCGGATCACCCTCGACGAGTCGATCAACATGGCCTTCCTCGTCGTACTCGAATCGATGACGCCGGCCGAGCGCGTCGCGTTCATCCCGCATGACGTGTTCCACTACCCCTTCGCCGAAGTGGCCGAGATCGTCGGCCGTACGCCGGCCGCCTGTCGCCAGCTGGCCTGGTCGGCACGCCGTCGCATTGACGCCTCACAGGTCGTCCACACCCCGACCAGCCGGCAGGCCGACCTCGTCAGGAGCTTCAAGCAGGCCTGGGAAGCCAAAGACATCGATGGCCTCATCAGCCTCCTGGACCCCGAGGCGACGGCGACCGGCGACGGCGGTGGCGCCGCGACGTCCGTGCCTCGCCCGGTCGAGGGCAGCGAGCAGATCGCGCGCTTCCTCGTCGACGTCGTCCACAAGGCTCCCCAGATGACGTTCCTGGAGCGGGCGGTCAACGGCCAGCCCGGCCTGGTGGCTCAGCTGGACGGTGTCACCGTGACGGTGATGGCGTTCGGAATCACCGGCGACCGGATCAAGCACATCTGGGCGGTCCGCAACCCCGAGAAACTCCGGCCCTGGACGACCGCGTAGTACAGGTTCTATTCCATGGGGGATGCGAGTCGTCTCGCAACTCCGGACAGCGCCACCAGTACTACGGTGCCCAAGGCAACGGGCACCATCATGGTGAGGGCGGGAGCGCTGCTTGCACCGATCAACACCGGCATCGCCGTCGCCGGCAGATGAACGGCCTTGGACAAACGCATCACCCGCAGAGCCAGCACAGTTGCCGCAGTCGCGGCCAGCCAATGCCCTTCGACAGCATCCCATTCCGGCACCAGCACGATGACGCCGGCCGCCATGGCAATCAGGTACGCCAGCAACACAGTCCGCGGCGCCGCGCCTGCCGCCTGCGGCGTCATCGCTATCGACACCGCGCTGGCGGCAAAGGGAGCCAGCAGCACGGGCTGGTTCGTCATCAGTCCGATCGCGGCCAGCGCTAGCAGGATGGCGGCAGTAGTTACGTCCTGCCGCCATCCTCCGCGACGGGAGTCCTGCGTAGTTCCCGGGGCGGCGCTCATTCCCGGCTCAAAGGCTCGGCCACTGGGAAGTCCAGATCTGGCTCGGCCAGGTGGTTGACCATGTTCGAGTAGGTGTTCAGGGCAACATGGGCGACGGTCTCGGCAATCTCCTCATCGGTGACGCCGGCCGCCCGGGCAGCCTCCACGTCCGCGTCATCGACCGCACCGCGCCGGTCGACGATGTGCGCGGCAAGTGTCAGCAACGCAGCCGTGTGAGGGTCGGCATCGTCGGCCCGCCGTACTCGCTGTAACTCCTCGGCGGTCAGGCCGAGCGCCTTTCCGCGAGCGTTGTGGGCAGCGATGCAGTAGTCGCAGTCGTTGCGTTGAGCAACCAGCAGGGCGAGCTTCTCGCGGGTGGCCGGCGGTAGGACGCCCTTGGTCAGAGCCTCACGAAAATCGAGGTACCCACGCAAGGCGGCGGGCGAGTTGACCAGGGTGCGGTACAGGTTCGGCGTCCGGCCGAGCTGGCGGCGGGTGTCGGCGAGCAACTCGGCCGCCCGGGGCGTCGCGGTCTCGTCGGACACCTGGGTGATTCTGGGCATGTTCGGAACCTTTGATAGTCGGTTGGAGCCGGCTGCTGTTCAGCCGGCCCGTAGCAAGGTGGAAGCGATCTCGCGCGCCTCGTCGGCGGCATCCGCACAACCGTCGCGTACGGCGGTCGTGACGGCCCCGTCGATCAGCAGCAGGAATCGGCCGGCCAGTTGCTCCGGCTCCCGTACTCCGGCTTGCGTCAGCAGCTCGGCCAAATAGGCACGGATCGCCGCTTTGTGCTCGCGCGCGGCCTGATGCGCCGGGTGGTCGGGGTCCGCCAACTCAGCGACCGTGTTGCCGAACGCGCAACCGCGGAAGTCACCGGCTTGGCAGCGCTCCTTGATCGCCGCGAAGACCGCCAGGACGCGACTCTCGGGATCGCTCCCCAGCGCATCGACGCGATCCTTCAACCAGGCGCGATACCGCGCATCCCGCAGTCGGACGAACTCGACGATCAGGCCGTCCTTGGTCGCGAAGTGCCGATACAACGTCGCCTTCGACACTCCGGCCTCGGCCAGCACCCGGTCGATACCGACCGCATTGATGCCGTGCTCGTAGAACAGCCGAAAAGCCGTCTCCACCAACCGCTGCCGCGGCGACAACTGATCCTTGGGCACTTCCACAAGCTCGCTCACATCAGCCACCCTACAGACAGATCTGTCTCATTACAAGACAGATCTGTCTTGCCGCTCTATCGCGCAGTATCCTTCGAGGTTGTTGTCAGGGGCTGGGGCGCTGGGCGGATTGCCAGGGTGCAGGTTGCGGCGATGGCGGCTGAGGTTGCTCCGGCCAGGAAGGTCGATGGTGTGCCGAGTCGGGACTGGAGGTACCCGGCGACTGTTGTGCCGAGGCCGAAGCCCAGCCACATGCAGGTGGAGAGCCAGGCGAATGCCTCGGTGCGGTACGCCGCCGGCGCGGTCTCGGTCAGGACAACCTGGTTGACGGTGTCCCTGACGCCGCCGACCAAGCCCGCGGCCAGGAAGAAGACGCCGATCAGCGGAAGAGCCGAGATTGCTCCGACCGCGACGAGAACAACCGCCGTCACGGCATGCAGGACGGTCAGTTGCCGCCGTGCCGTAGCAGTCCACGGGCGCGCTCCGTAGACAAGACCCCCGATCACCTCACCGACCGCCACCGCACCCATCAGCCAACCTGCTGTCGCGCCGTGACCGATGCCCAGGGCAACAGCTGCGATGTCAAGGCAGCCGTAGCCAAAGGTGTCCAAGGCAACGATGCAGAGGAGGAGGCGCACCTGGCGATCCCCGAGTGCGCCTAGCCACCGGGCACCCTTGCCGCCACTCGACGGACGGGTACTGCGCCCCGGCAAACCTGGCGAGGTCGCCAACAGGAGATCACCAGAGATCTTGGTGACCGCGCAGAACGCGAGGGCGACCCCCGGCGATACCAGCACGGTCAGCAAGCCCGCGAGCGGCGGCCCGACGACGAACGTCGAGGAGTTCGTGATCGAATCCACCGCATAGGCCGTGCGTAGTTGCGCGGGCGGCACAACGACCGGCCAGTGGCCTCGCAGTACCGCGCCTGCCGGTGGCAGTGTGACGCCGTACGCAACAGCGGCGAAGATGAGCGTGACAACGTCGCCCGTCAGCAGAACGGTCACCAGGACCACGTAGGCGACGGCGTGCGCCGCCAGATAACTCAGCAGCACCCGACGCGGCCCGAAACGATCAGCCAACCGCCCGGCCAGCGGTGCGTTGACGGCGATAGCGATCGCCTGGGCCGTGAGCGCCAGACCCGCTGCGGCCACCGAACCATGGATTTGAGCGACCCCCAGCGCGACCGTCAGGCTGACCATCGACGTACTCAGTCTGCTGAGGGTCGCCGACGTGAGCAGGCGAGGCACACCCCGAACCTTGAGCAGATCTGGGTAGGCGCTCATCGTTACCTCTCAAAGTGAGTATGCTGGTAACGACCGTAGGAAAGATGAGGTTACCTGTCAAATGCTTCTTGCCTGTAACATGCAGCGTCAGGCGCGCTTGGTGGTCGAGCTGATCAACCTGACCGTGCCCGGCCTGGCGCGCGGCCGCAGTTACCAGCCCGACGCCGGCGACCTCGTGCCCGCGTTCGCGGCCCTGATCAGCGCGGAAGCCGCCGAGTCACTGGTCGCGGACCCGGATGCCGGTACTGCGCTCGCGAAGCTGGCGTACTCGTTCCAACCGGTCTTCACTGCCGCTGACGTGCGGGCCGCAGCAGGTGTGATCAACGAACTGCTGCGGCGATACCAGGCTCGGCCGTACCTGACAGAGGATGTCGGTCAGCCGTTCCACCTGCACTTCCATGGCGACGTCGGCGGGGTCGAGACGTTCGGTGGTGAGTTCGCGAGCGCGCTCGCGCTGGTGGTCGACACCTATGGTGAGATGCGCTTCGGCGTCTGCGAAGCGGCGGAGTGCGACCGGGTCTACGTGGACCTCACCCGCAACGGAGCCCGCCGATATTGCAGCGACGCCTGTAGTTCCCGCGCCAAGATGACGGCCTACCGGGCGCGCCAGGCCCGCCAATAACCACTCAGTACGCCGCCGGCTCCGGTGCGAGCATCCGCTTTGCAAGCACAGCACGGTACTGCGCGAGCCGGCTGGTCCGATTGACCGTGAGCGCGCCGACCAGTTCGGAGTCCCGCCAGTAGGTGACGACGAGGCGCATCGCGGTGAGGTCTTGTTCTTCGACGACGGGTGAGCCGAGATGGGGCAGCCCGACGGCTCGCAGTCGCGCGTCGTACAGATCGGACCAGAACGACGGTACTGCGGTGAAGGGGACCGGCCGCTCCGGGAACAGCAGGTTCCGGGCAGCGATGTCTGCCTGGTCGACCGCGTTGCTCCAATGGCCGACGGTGATCGCACGGCCGCCAGCCAGGTCGTGGGGCCAGCGGACCACATCGCCTGCAGCAACGATGCCCTCGGCAACTTCTCCGCTCTGGGCAACTGGGCGCAACCATCGATCGCACAGCAGGCCGTCGGTTATCTGCAGTCCCGCGCCGGACAGCCATTCGACATTCGGCCTCGCACCGATGGCCGCGACGATGAGATCCGCGCGACTTTCTGGAGTCTTCGTGTGCAGGGTTACGCCGGCACGGCGGTGCAGTTCGGCAACCAAGCTCCCCACTGGCTGACCGGCTGCCGCCAGCAGTGGCAGCTCCTCTCTCGTCACCAATTCGACTTCGCAACCGCGCTGTCGGGCGGCGGCCGCGATCTCGTTGCCGAGAAAGCCGCCGCCGACAACTCTGATCCGGTGCCGCGGCAGGAGACGGTCCCGCAGGGCGACCGCATCATCGAGCGAGCGGAGGGTCCGCGGATGCGGTTCGGTTCCCCGGGTGTCGAGCCCATCGACGTTGGCCCGCGCACCGGTCGCGATCACGAGTCCGTCGTACGGGAGCTTTCGTCCGTCCGCGAGTCCGATCTCGCGGTTGCCGCGGTCCAGGCTCACAGCTCGCGCGCCCAGGACAAGCTTCGGTTCTGTTGCTTGTGGCAACTGAAGTCGGTCGGCAGTGGTTCGGCCGACGAGCAGGTCCTTGGACAACGGCGGACGATCGTAGGGCAACTGGGGTTCGGCGCCGACGAGGGTGATCCGCCCCCGGTACCCATGCCGGCGCAGCGCCTCGGAAGCTCGCGAACCCGCCAGCGAAGCGCCGACGACGACAACGTGGCGCATCACTGCTCGACGAGGGTGATCGCCCGCACCGGACAAGCCGCGGCGGCGGCGCGCACAGCCTCGGCAAGTCCGGTCGCGGGATGAGCGTCGTACGTCAACTGTTCGTCGTCGTCGAAGGCGAAGACTTCTGGCGCCGCGAACACACACTGTCCATGGTTTTCACAGGTGGCTCGATCGACTTCGATGCGCATCAGTTCTGAGTTCCTTCGGGCAAAGGTGGATTGAAGCGGGACGGCACGGGCGCGGACCACGCCAGCGGACTCCCCCGATCGAGCTGGACCACTCGGTCAATGGCGAACGTGACCTGACGTTGCGCTCCGGGGATCGCCGGATCCGCCTGCCATTCGACCTTCGCCCGGCCGGACACCTGGAGCGTCACGCCGGTCTTCCAGTCGACGAACAACAGACCGGCCGCCGGGTCCTCCTGCAGATTGCCGAGCGTCATCATCATCGCGTTGCCGACATAGTCCGGCCATCGCAACGAACGCTCGCCGAGCACTTCGACGAAACCGCTGTTCCCGCCGCGATGCGAGGCGTCCGCCTCACCGCTCGCCGATCTGGTCGCGACGAAGAACGTGTCCGCCGACGCGATCAGCATTTGCTGGGCTTCGTCCAGCGCTTCCGCAACACGCGCCGGACCGGACCCAGCAGGCTCGGCGTGGTCGATCCGGCGCTGCTGAATGTACTTCGGGCAGTTGGCATAAACCTGCCGTACTGCGACCCGCTGGCCGGTGGCGGTCGGCTCGGCGTCCCCATTGACCCGCATCCGGCGGCGAGTCGCGGGGTCGATCAGAATCGCCCCCACGGAAGCTGATTGCGTCAACACCGAACGGAGCGGATCCCCTTCGACGGGAACAGCCGCAATATCCAGCGTGAACTCATCGGGGGCCGCAGCGAAACCAGGTTCGCCGACCAGCAATGAGGCCCACATGCGCCCTTCAGGGTCTGCTGCTCCGAGGACCAGGAAATGCTGTTCGGCAACGAATCGTGCGGCGACGGCCGGGATGCTCGTGCCGATCGCGGGACGTGCGTGCTCGGCCTGGGGCCGGAGACCGGCGAGCTCCTGGGCCCGCCGCTCCCCCGCGTGGTACTGGATGGTCATTTCGTCGTCCGGCGATCGACTCAGAAGAAACCGCAGGTCGGTGCCGCGCCGGAGGGCGCCGGGGCGGAGTCCGCACCGCTCGGTGCGTACACCTCCAAGCGGATGCCATCAGGGTCGGTGAAGAAGATGCCGCCCGACGACACCCCTTCGCCGTGTGGCACCACGCCGTCGTACAGGAAACTCGCCCCGAGCTCTTCGAGGACGGCCTGAACGCCCTGCACCTCCTCGATCGTCTCTACCTGGAACGACAAGTGATGCAGACCGGCTCGCCCGCCGGCGAACTCGCCGTCGGCCTGCTGCCACAAGGTCACCAGCAACTTGCCGTCCCGCCCGAGAAACGCCCAACGGCGATCGGCCTCGGTCCCCTGGGCCTGGACGTCGAAGCCCAGCACCCGCTGGTAGAACGCGAGCGACCGGTCCAGCTCTGTCACGTTCAGACCGATGTGCCCGGTCTTCAGCGCGGTCGGTACGGCGGTGGTCGTGGTCATGCGCAGTTCCTCCAAGTTCTAACCGATATTGGGCTCAATACTGGATAGAACATCTCTAACTTGTCAAGCCCGCGCCATGGGTTAGAATCTGAGCCATGGACCCGCGCCCCCTGACCGGTGAACCGGTGAGCATGGATCTGCTCAACACCGTCTGGGTGGACGGCGGGCAGCGCCACGACCTGCTGGAGACCGTCGACGGGCTCAAGACCTGGCTGACCAGCCCTGCCCTGGGCGACGGTCAGCGCTACCCGACGACCGAAGCCGCGCGCCGGCGACTCGTCGAAACACGGGAGGCGCTGCGAGCGGTCGTCGAAGCTCACGTCGAAGGGCAACCGGATGCTGCGGCCGAGGCGCAGCTGAACCTGCTACTCGACCGAGGACGTCTCGTCCGGCGACTCGGACCGAGCGGGCCTGAAGTCAGACCCGAAGTCGACGATCCTGCGGATCTGCTCGCCTGGATTGCCGCCGACAACTATCTGGGTCTGCTCGAGCAGGACCCGACTCGCATTCGTGCGTGTGCGCATCCGGACTGCGTCCTGCACTTCTACGACACGAGCCGCAAGGCGAACCGGCGGTGGTGCTCGATGGCCGGATGCGGCAACCGGGCCAAGGCCGCGCGCCACTATGCCCGATCGAAGGATGCCGACTGATCGAGGCCGGCACTGCGCAACATTCGTCGGGTCAGGCGCATCAAGCTGGGTGACGATCTGCTGCTGGCATGGCGCCCGCAACCTGGGGGGGAAGGTCACGAGAGGTTGCGACATGCGCAGTAAGCAAAAGCTCGTCCGTCGAGGTTCCGTAGTACTGAGCGCGGCTGCCCTGCTGGCCGTCGGCTTGGCCCCCGGAGCCGCGGACGCTGAAACGACAACCGCCGGCGAAGCAAGCGCCGGCTGGTGCACGATGGAACTCGGATCCGTCACGGCTGGAGGTGACCACAGGTCACAACGCATCACAGCCGGCTCGCCGCCGACGAGAACGAACGACCACGTGGTGGCGCGCGGCTTGTTCAGTGATCCGGTGCGCCTCAGCACTTCGATGTCCACGTCCCCGGATCCGGAAGGGGTTTACGTCGGGGGCATCGTGATCAGCGGCGCCGCCATGAGCTACACCGGCTACACGCTCGTCGGGGGCCGCGTACTCGACCCGGACTCGATCCGCGGGGAGACCTACTTCAGCCAGTACGGCGACATCGTCGCGTTGGACAAGGCGCTCTATCGAGAGGGAAACTCCGTCCCCCGAGGAGCGCTCTACGGGCTGCGCGACGACGGCGTGCTGCTCCGATGGAAGTCCATCCCCGGGGACTGGCAGGTCACCGGCGCATCCCCGGGCTTCGCGCCGGTGAAGGCGATGACGCTGATCAGCAAGACCCGGTACTACGACACGTTCCTCGCCAACACCCAGCGCGGCGCGCTCTACACGATCCACATCCCGACCGCTTCACCGATGAAACCAGTGGTCAAACGCGTCCGCGAGCGCACCTGGCAGGGATTCGAACTGCTGCTCGCCAGCAAGTGCGGCAACAACGGCACCCTGCTGCTCGGCATCGACAAAGACACCAAAACGGCCCACCTGTACGCCGTCGGCCACGCCAACGGCACCGCCACCGTCATCCAAGGCCTCGGCAAGGTCCCCGGCACCTTCAACGACCCGACCTACTTCCGCTTCGCCCCACTCAACGACCCACACGTCGGCGAGTAGGCAACCGCCCCACCACCGGCTCACTTCAGCGGTGGTGGGGGCACGGGTCGATTCGGGGGGCCACGAAGCCCCCACCTGCACACCACCCGCGATCAGTACGCCGTACCGGTCCTGGGCTACTCGTGGTCGGTGTCGTCCGGGTTGGAGTTGGCCAGCTCTGCCAGGGTTTCCAGGGCTTGGTCGAGCACTTCGATCGGGGGTGAGGCAAGCGCCAGCCGGATCGCGTTCGGCGCTTGGCTCGAACCTACGGTGAACGCCGCCGCCGGCGTGACGGCGATACCGCGCCTCGCGGCGGCGCTGACGAAGGTCTCGGCCCGCCACGGCGCCGGAAGCGACCACCACAGATGGTAGGCGCGCGGGTTGGCTGTCACGGTCATACCGGCAAGCCGATCGGCGGCCATCCGCTGTCGCGCCTGCGCATCGTCCACCTTCGCCTGCACGATGGTTGCCACCGCGCCGCTGGTGATCCACCGAGTGGCAGCCGCTAGCGGGAAGGCGGTAGCCGTCCAGCCGCCGGAGCGCAATGCTGACGACAAGTCACTCGCGAGCCGACGGGGTCCCACGAGGAAGCCGGCGGTCAGGCCGGGGGCCAGTCGTTTGGTCAGGCTGTCCACCACGACCGTATGGTCCGGTGCCATGGCGGCGATCGGGGTCGCGGTGGGATCGAGGAATCCGTTGACCATGTCCTCGATCGCCACGATGTCCAGCTCGGTGAGCAGATCGGCCAGTTCGGTGCGACGGCGTTGGGGCATGGTGATGCCCAGTGGATTGTGCAGGGTCGGCTGAAGGTAGACGGCGCGAACACCCGCGGTCCGCAGGGCGGCAGGCTCGACGCCATGGGCATCCATCGCCAGCGGTACCAGCGTCACGCCGAGCCGGCCGGCGATGGTCTTCATGACCGGGTAGGTCAGGGCATCGACGCCGAGCCGCTCCCCTGGCTTTGCCAGTGCGGCAAGGGCCGCTGCGAGCGCTTGGCGGCCGTTCCCCGCGAAGAGGACGTCCTCCGGGACCGGGACCCAGTGCGGCCGGGCCAGCAGTGCAGCGGTCGCCTCCCGCGCTTCGCTCGTCCCCCTCACTGTGGCCGGACGCAGCGCAGCGGCCAGAGCGTCAGGTCGGAGCAATCCTTCGATGCCTGACGTCAGGAGCTCCGTCTGGCCGGGCAGGATCGGGAAGTTGAGTTCCAGGTCGACGGTGGCCCGCGCCGGTTCGGCCAGCGCATCGGTCGCCGGTTCGGCGGTGCGGACGAACGTCCCCCGGCCTACCTCGCCGACCACCAGGCCGCGGCGTACGAGCTCGCTGTACACCCGACTGGCCGTCGAGACCGCGATCCCGTGGTCCCGCGCGAAGCGGCGCTGGGTCGGCAATTGTTGCCCTGGTCGCAGCCGCCCGGCAGTGATGTCCGCAGCGACCAAGTCCGCGATGTCCCCATAGTCCTGTGTCACGCCAGCTCCTTGAACCAGGATTGTACCGAGATCAAAGTTATCATTGATCCGAATCGTCTCGGTGCATATTGTGGTGCTCGGTCCCCTCAGGAGCAAGGAGAAAACGATGCCGACAGCATCGATCGGCGACATCACCGTCGGCTATGACGAGGCGGGCGATGGCGACCAGGCGCTCGTCCTGGTGCACGGACACCCGTTCAACCGCAGCATGTGGCAGCCCCAGCTAGAGCGCTTCGGCCGACCGGGCCTCCGGGTGGTCGCAGCCGACCTCCGTGGCTACGGGGCCACTTCGGTGGTTCCGGGAACGACGACGTTCGAGACGTTCGCCCGCGACGTGATCGGCCTGGCCGATCACCTGAACCTCGGCAGCTTCGCGCTCGGCGGGCTGTCGATGGGCGGCCAGATCGTGATGGAGACGTACCGGCTCTTTCCGGAGCGCATCACCGGCCTGATCCTGGCCGACACGTCGGCCCAGGCCGAGACGCCGGCGAGCCGCACAGCCCGGCGCCAACTGGCCGACCGGCTGGAGACCGAGGGCATGGGCCCGTACGCCGAGGAGGTGCTGACCAAAATGGTTGCGCCTAGCAACATTGCCCGGCTGCCCGAGGTGGCCGACAAGGTCATGCTGATGATGCAGCAGACGCCATCCGCCGGAGCGGCCGCCGCAATGCGCGGTCGCTCCGATCGGCCGGACTACCTCGAGACGCTGAAGAGCGCCACCGTTCCGGCCCTGGTGGTCGTCGGGAGCGAGGACGACTTCACTCCGATCGCGGACGCCGAGCTGATGCACAACACGCTCCCGAGCTCGACGCTGGCCATCATCAAGGGCGCTGCACATATGCCGAACCTGGAGCGCGAAGACGAGTTCAACGCGGCGCTGGACACCTTCCTCCTGTCGCTGGAGCAGCGATGAACACCACGGATCCGCGCAAGACCATCTTCGTCACCGGCGCCAGCAGCGGATTCGGCGCCGCCATCGCCCGCCGGTTCGCTGCCGACGGGCACCGCGTCATCGCGGCCGCGCGCCGGATCGAGAAGCTCGACGACCTCGCGGCCGAGCTCGGACCGGCCGTCCTGCCGGTCGCCCTCGACGTACGCGACAACGAGGCCGTGGTGGAAACCGTGGCGAAGCTGCCGTCCGACTTCGCCGCTGTCGACGTCCTGGTGAACAACGCCGGCCTTGCCCTCGGACTGGGACCGGCGCAGGAGGCCGACCTCGACCAGTGGGAGCAGATGATCGCGACCAACTGCACCGGACTCGTGCGCTGCACGCGCGCCCTGCTGCCCGGGATGGTGGAGCGGGGAACCGGGCACGTGGTGAACCTCGGCTCTGTGGCCGGCACCTACCCGTACCCGGGCGGCAACGTGTACGGCGCGACGAAGGCCTTCGTGCACCAGTTCAGCCTCAACCTGCGCAGCGATCTGCACGGTACCGGCGTCCGGGTGACCTCGATCGAGCCGGGTCTGTGCGGCGGCACCGAGTTCTCCGTCGTTCGCTTCGGCGGGGACGAGGTGCGCGCCGCGAACGTCTACGACGGCACGCAGCCGCTGACCCCCGACGATATCGCCGAGACCGTTCACTGGGCCACCTCGCAGCCACGGCACGTCAACGTGAACGCCATCGAACTGATGCCAGTGGCACAGAGCTTCGCCCCGTTCCTCGTCCACCGCGACTGAACAGTTCGGTCGCGGCGGCGGCCGGGTGTACCAGGGGTGGCGCACCCGGCCGGTCGAGGGTTAGTTCGGGATGGTTGGGGGCTTGGGGGCGGCTGGGCAGGCTGTTCCGGTGCAGTTCAGGTTGGAGAGTGCCGGGACTGAAGGGGTGGGCAGCGACGGTTCGGCCGGCAGCGTCGTACCGGACGGGAGGGTTGAAGCGCACTTGCGGGCTGCTGCCTGGTAGGTCTTCGAGATCGGGTTGATGTTGGTGCCTGGCACCAACTGCAGGGTGCCGTTGGCCGTGACCGTGACACCTGGGAAGTCCGGTACGCCGTTCTGGCGCATGCAGGCGGTGAACGCCTTGGCCTGGGCCGACCGCTCGGCCGTAGTACCGGTGGCCGTTCCGATCGTAATTGCTGGAGGCTTCGGCCCATTGAGAGCGGGGCCGGCGTTGGCGCCTTGGGCGAGGGAGGGCCCGAAAGCGACCACGAGGCCGGACAGTAGAGCCGCGGCGGCGACCACGAGGGTCGCGCCCAGCCTGTGCTTCGGTGGAGTGGAGTGTGCGGTGGGCATCGGTGAATCTCCTGTGCTGGTTGGGTTCTCCTGACACCGAGAAGTCAACGGGCCGGCCGGTTACCGGGCCGCAACGTCCGCTGTTACGCCGGTGTAACCGGGTGGTCTGGAATGCTGGACGCAAAGCGCCTGATGCCGTACGCCGAACAGGGAGCCGCCGATGCGGGTGCTCGTGGTCGAGGATCACCACGATCTGGCCGAGACGTTGGCCGTCGGCCTGCGCCGGGAAGGTTTCGCGGTCGATGTGGTCGGCGATGGTCTGACCGCACTAGAGCGGACCGCAGTGAACCGGTACGAGGTGGTGGTGCTGGATCGCGATCTGCCTGGGATGCACGGCGATGACGTGTGCCGCTCGATTGTGGCGTCGGGGGCGGACAGCCGAGTGCTGATGCTGACCGCGGCCGCGACCATCGAGGACCGGGTTGACGGACTGAGGTTCGGCGCGGACGACTACCTGCCCAAGCCCTTCGCCTTCGCCGAACTCGTGGCCCGGGTGCGCGCATTGGCCCGGCGTTCGCAGCCCGCAGTACCGCCGGTACTGGTGCACGGAGATCTCCGTTTGGATGCCGGCCTGCGAGTGGCCAGCCGGGCCGGCCGTCGGCTCGACCTGAGCCCGAAGGAGTTCGCCGTACTGGAGTTGCTTCTGGCCGCCCGGAGCCGGGTGGTGTCGGCCGAGGAACTGCTCGAACGTGCGTGGGACGAGGCGGCCGATCCGTTCACCGGCACGGTGAAGGTGACGATCAGCCGGTTGCGCCGCAAGCTCGGCGAGCCACCGATCGTCGAGACGATTCCCCAAGCCGGCTACCGGATCTGAAGGTGACCACGCCTCGCTGGACGATCCGGCTGCGGTTGACGATGCTGTTCGGCGCGCTGTTCCTAGCCGCCGGCGCTGCGCTGCTGTTCGTCACGTATCTCTTGGTCGTCCACGCATTGCCTGGCCTGGATGTCGATCCGCCGTCTCCCCCGGCCATCGAAGTACAGGGAGGCCTTCCGGCGCCCGAAGTACCGGCTCCCGACACAGACCTGCAGCGTCGGCTCGCGGAGCAGCGGGCCGAGGACCTGCGACAGTTCCGGGTCGCGTCCGGGATCGGTCTGGTGCTGATGGCCTTCGTCTCGGCCGGTCTGGCGTGGCTGATGGCCGGCCGGGTACTGCGCCCGTTGCGGGCGATGGCGGTCACGGCCAACGACATCTCGTCGCGCAGTCTGCACCAGAGGCTGGCGATGAAGGGGCCGCGGGATGAGATCAAAGACCTCGCCGACACCTTCGACGGATTGCTCGCCCGGCTGGAGCACGCCTTCGAGGCGCAACGCCGCTTCGTCGCCAACGCTTCGCACGAGCTGAGGAGTCCCCTGACCTTCGAACGCAGCCTGCTCGAAGTCGCCCTGTCCGATCCAGACCCGGCCGCGTTGCGCGCCGCCTGCGAACGACTGCTGGTGAACAACGAGCACCAGGAGACGATCATCGAGGCACTGCTCACACTGGCCCGCAGCCAACGCGGACTCGAACGACGCGAGCCAGTGGACCTCGCTGCCGTCGCCGAAACCGTCGTACGAACCGCCGAACCCAGAGACCTCCGCGTCCTGACCGACCTGACCCCGACCGTCACCGCCGGGGACGCCCCGCTGATCGAACGACTGATCAAGAACCTGGTGGACAACGCAATCCGTCACAACGTCGACAACGGCGAGGTCCACATCTGGGCAGGCCAGTCAAACAGCCGCCCATCAATCCGCGTGACCAACACCGGCCCCATCATCCCCCCAAACCAGGTCGACGACCTCCTCCAACCATTCCGCCGCCTAGACACCACCCGCATTCAGAACCAGTACGGCGTGGGCCTCGGCCTCTCCATCGTGGCCGCCATAACCACCGCCCACAACGCAACCCTCACCACCACCCCCAACCCCACCGGCGGCCTCACCGTCCTGGTCGAGTTCGCCCGTCCAAGCCCCCTCTGATCGGCTGGGAAGAAAAAGTCGCGGGGGCTGTCACAGGGGGCGGGGCTGTTCTGTCTTTGTTGGTGATCGGGTGGCGGTGGGCCGCCGGTGGGACAGGAGGCTGGGATGAAGATCGTTGTTGTTGGTGGGACTGGGCTGATCGGGTCCAAGTTGATTCGGCGGTTCTCGGCGCACGGGCATGAGGCGGTTGCGGCGGCTCCGAACACCGGGGTCAATACGTTGACCGGCGAGGGGCTGGCTGAGGTGCTGGTCGGGGCCGATGTGGTGGTTGACGTGTCGAACTCGCCGTCGTTCGAGCCGGCCGCGGTGATGGAGTTCTTCACCACCTCGACCGGCAACGTGCTGGCCGCCGAGGCCGAGGCCGGTGTGGGGCATCATGTCGCGGTGTCCATCGTCGGCACCGAGCGACTGCCCGACAACGGGTACTTCGCGGCGAAGATCGCCCAGGAGCAGCTGATCGAGAAGTCGGGTGTGCCGTACTCGCTGGTGCACGCGACGCAGTTCTTCGAGTTCGCGATCGGGATCGCGGACGCGGCAACCACCGGCTCCGAGGTCCGGATCGCGCCGGTCAAGTTCCAGCCGATAGCCGGCGACGACGTGGCCGACGCGGTGGCCAAGGTCGCGGTCGGTACGCCGCTGAACGGCCGGCTCGAGATCGCCGGGCCGGAGCAGTACCAGATGGACGAGTTCATCCGCGAGGCGCTCGCGCTGCACGGCGACCCCCGCGAGGTGGTTGCCGATCCGCACGCTACGTACTTCGGCTCGGAGCTGCTCGACGGCAGCCTGGTCCCCGAGGGCGAGGCGCAGCTCGGCCACATCCGGTACGCCGATTGGGCCAAGGGAGACGAGCGCCGATGAGCACGCCGGGCGACGCGCCACACCCTGGGAGCACGCAGGGGCCGGAGATGCTGCACGAGTTGCACCACGAGGTCGAACTCGACCTGGCCATGATCACCGCAAGCGAACCGGACCGCGTCTTGCCGGTCAGTGAGTGGCTGGTCGATCCGACCGAGGTGGAACGCGACCAGGTAGCCCTACGAAGCCTCCTCGGCGCGGTCGAGGCGATGGAGAACGAAACGCCTCATCCGAACGGCAGCTGAGGAAGGAGCTGGAGGCGATGCGCGAACCGGCGGCTGGAGCCGCGGCAGACAGGGCGGATCTCGACGAGGCTGCTCGGGTGTTTGGTGAGGTGCGGCCGCGGTTGTTCGGCATCGCCTACCGGATGTTGTCCAGTGCCACCGAGGCCGAGGACTTGGTCCAGGAGGTGTGGCTGCGCTGGCAGGCGTGCGACCGAAGCACGGTGACGACTCCGGCGGCGTACCTGGCCACCACCACGACCCGGCTGGCCATCAACGCGGTCCAGTCGGCACGGGTTCGCCGGGAGACGTACGTCGGGCCCTGGTTGCCAGAGCCGGTCGACACCAGCGCCGACCCGTACCTCGGAGCCGAACGCGGCGAGGCGCTGGAGTTCGCAGTACTGATCCTGCTGGAGCGGCTGAAGCCGAACGAGCGGGCGGCGTACGTACTGCGAGAGGCGTTCGACTACCCGTATCCGCAGATCGCGGAGATTCTCCAGCTCAACGAACCCGCCGTCCGGCAACTCGTCAGCCGCGCCCGCAAGCGGGTCACCGGCGAGCGCCGTACGCAGGTCAGCGGGGCCGAGCAACGCGAGCTGCTCAGCGCCTTCATCAGCGCGGCCCGGTCGGGCGATCTGACCGCGCTGGAGAACCTGTTCGCGGCAGACGTGTCGAGCTACTCCGACGGCGGCGGGCTCGTCCGGGCCTCCAGGATCCCCGTGCACGGAGTCGAGCGGGTCGCGAAGTACTACCGGGCCTTCGCCGACCGCTTCTGGGCTGGTGTCGACGTCGAGCTCACCACAGTCAACGGTGAGGCGATGGGCCTGCTCAGCATCGACGGAGCGGTCTTCGCCGCGGTCACGGTGGCCGGATCGCCCGAGGGCATCAACCGGATCTACTGGCAGATGAACCCGACCAAGCTCGCCGGTGTGAGCTGATGATCGACCAGCTCCTCACCGCCCTGCGGTCCGGACAGGTGGAACCCCTGCTCGCTCCGGACGCAGTACTGGTCTGCGACGGTGGTGGGCATGTCGCCGCTCCTCTCCATCCGGTCCGCGACGCCGCGGAGATCGCCCGGCTGCTGACCCTGCATTGCACCGCCCCCTGGGCGGACCTGTCCGTGGAAGATGCCAACAGCAACCAAGCGATCGTCGTACGCCGGGCCGGCCGGACCCAGGCCGTGCTCTGCGCCGACGGCACCGACCTCCGAGTCACCCACCTCTGGCTGATCCTCAACCCGACCAAACTCGCCGCCTGGAACCAGGTCCGGCCGGCGGGCCAAAGCGGTTAGCGGTTGGCGTCGGCTCGGTTGAGGCGTACGTAGCCGGTGAGGAGGAGGGCAACCGCCCAGGTCAGCATGGTGATGACTGAGGACGTGGTGGTGAATCCTCGGTCGTTGGGTTCGCCGGTCAGGAGGTAGATGGAGCGGGAGCCTGGGAGTAGGTCGGCGACGGTGGTCAGCCAGTCGTAGCCGAACTGGGGCAGGATCAGTGGGAGCAACAGGATCAGCAGGAAGACCGCGACCAGGCCGCCTGCCGTGTTGCGCAGTACGAAGCCCAAGCCTGCTGCCAGGCCCGTTCCTGCTGCGAAGACGAAGGCTACGGTTGCGAGGGTGTCGATGCCGTCGTCCAGTGACAGTGTGAGCACCTGGCCTGCTGCGATGAAAGCCGCCAGAGCGGAGGCCACCGCCAGCAGGATGCCGGCGAGGGTGGCGGTTCCTACTGTGACGACGGTGCGAGCGAAGAAGAGGACCGTACGACGCGGTGTCCACTGCAAGGTGGGGATGATCCCACCGGTCGCGTAGTCCGCGGTCACCGCGATCAGGACCAGCGCGAGAAATGCGAACTGGGCCGGGAAGCCGGTGAAGTGCGCAGCTTGCCAGGCTGAGGCGTCCGGGGTCGGGGTGGGATCGCTGCCCGCCTCGAAGCCGGCGATGGCGCCGAACCCGATCATGATCGCGGCCGCCGCAGCCAGGAACCACCAGGTGGCTTTCACCGTCCACAGGCGGGTCCACTCGGCAGCGCAGGTGCGGAGAAAGATCTGGCCGGCCGACACGCGGTTGCTCGAAAGTTCCAAGGTCGTCATGGCGCCACCTCCGTGGTCGTGCGGGCGACAGCGTTGCGACCGTGGTACTCGACGCTGTCGCCGGTGAGCTCGATGAAGGCCTGCTCGAGCGACTGCTCGGCATCGGACAGGTGATGCAGCGGAATGCCTTCCTGCCAAGCGAATTCGCCCAGTTCCTCGGCGGCCAGATTCTCGACCTCCAACTCCTGGTCGCCGCACCGCTGCACCGAGATGCCGCGCTCCTGCAGTCGTTCGAGCAGTTCGCCGGACTGCGGACTGCGCACTCGCACCAGCCGCCGGCCCAGGCCGCGCAGGATCTCTTCGGTGGTCGCGTCGGCGATCAACCGGCCGCGGCCGATGACGACCAGCCGGTCGGCCGTCTGCTGCATCTCGCTCATCAGGTGACTGGACACCAGCACCGTGCGGCCCTCGTCGGCGAGACGACGGAGCAGTTCGCGGATCCAGCGGACGCCGTCGAGATCCAGCCCGTTGATCGGTTCGTCGAAGAGCAGCACCCGTGGATCGCCCAGCAGCGCCGCCGCGATGCCGAGCCGCTGCCGCATACCCAGCGAGTAGCCCTTGATCCGCCGACGCGCGGCCCCTTCGATACCTACCTGCTCAATCACCTCCTCGACGCGGCTCCTGGGCAGGCCGATCGTCTGTGCCGCCACCCGGAGATGACTGCGACCGGTGCGGCCGGGATGGACCGAGCCCGGGTCGAGGAGTGCCCCCACCTCACGGAGCGGTTCGGCGTACGCCGAGAACGGCCGCCCGTTGACCAGCACCTCCCCCGCAGTCGGCCGGTCGAGCCCGAGCATCATCCGCATCGTGGTCGACTTCCCGGCCCCGTTCGGCCCGAGGAACCCGGTGACCTTGCCCGGCTCCACCTCGAAGCTCAACTCGTCGACGGCCAGCACCTCGCCGTACCGCTTGGTCAGTCCGCGTACCTGAATCATGCGGCGACCCTAAGAGCCCGGCTGGTCAGATTGTGCGGACGATTTGCGAAGGTTCTGTGCAGATCGGCTAGTGGCCCAGCAGCTTCATGGCGATGGCGGGGCTGAAGTCGCCGGCGTTGGTGCCGGTGCCGATGCCGCAGTCACCGTCGGATTCACCTGGCGGCTTGACCCAGAGTTGAAGATCGAGGCCGCTTGCGCCACCCACGCGAGGGGTGACACCGATGCGTTGGCCTGTCGGGTTGCACCAGTCGTCGCCGTTCAGCGGTTTGCCGTTGCGGCTGGTGTCGATGACGAAGTGTTTGGCCGAGGCCAGCGCCGCGTTGACGGCCTGGGCGTAGCTGACGTTGCGGGCTGTGGACTGGTAGTTCGAGACGTTCAGCGCGATCCCGCGAGCGTGTGCGATACCGGCGGCCTGGAGTCGCTTGGCCATCGTGGCGGCCGGCGTCCAGTCGTCGTGGCCCGCGTCCAGATACGTCCAGGTGTTCGGCGCGGACGTCCGCAGCCGATCGACCGCATAGCTGAGCAGCGACAGCCGCGTGGTCTGCGCCGCCGGGCTCAGACAATCGAGCTGAGGCAACGCATCCGGCTCGAGGATCACGACGGCGGGACGCTTGCCGATCGACGCAGCCAGCGCATCGATCCACGACCGGTACGCCGCTGCGCTAGCGGCACCCGAGCCGCCATCGCAACCGCGCTCCGGGACGTGGTAGAAGACGAGCACCGGAAGCTTGCCGACTCGCGACGCCGCCGACACATAAGACTGGGCATCGGACGCATCCGCGCCATCACCGTTGAACCAGCGCGCGATCGGACGATCGGCGATCCCAGCCTTGATCGTGGTCCGCCGCGAGTCGCCGGCATGCGTCTCGACCCAATAGGCCGGCTGGGATTCCTGGTCGACGTACAAGCCGCTGGTCTGCGAGAGCGGATTGCCCTGCTGCGGGACCGGATCCGGCTTCGTCGGCGGCTTCCTGGTGGGCGTCGCGGTGGGCTGCACCGTGGACTTAGCGGTGTTCGCGGTGGTCTTCGTGGTCGGTCGCTTCGAAGGCGCTGCCGTTGAAGGGCCAGGCGGCTTGGTGGTTGGCGGTTTGCTGACCGGAGGCGTCGCACTGGTCGAGACCGGGCCTGATCCGCCAGGCCCGTTGACGCCGGTACCGGCAGGCGTAGTACCGGCGGACGGATCCGCAGTACCGCCTCTCGCCAAGGCGACCGTCACGCCGGCGGCGGCGATCGCGCAGGTGGCGGCAATCGCGACCACCGCCCTGGACCGCCGGGTGTCAGGCAGCCACATCTCATCTCCCAGCTCGAGGCGCGGCGGATTTCCCGCGGCCCGCCACGAACGCTAGTTGATCACACCCGGATAACAAACCCTTCAAGGTCCGAACAAAGTTGACGGCAGTCCTGCAGACAACCGGTCCTTGGTGGTTGCTGCCGGGGCGGCACGGGAGCATGCTGGGGTAGATCTTCCGGGGGGTGGACGCTGTGGCGGGGCGAGACGCATTCGACGAGGCGTACGGGCGTGGTGTGCCACGTGCCGTTCGAGGACCTGTCCGACCAACTACACGACAACGGACGCGCGATCCGTTCGAAGCCGCGGCGCCCGGCGGGCCCCTCGAGGGCGCGGAGATCACCCCGTCCCAGCCGACAGCTCTTGGCGGGTCGGTGCTGAAGAGCGACGGATCGCTGGCCCGTGGCTGGGTGGTGATCCAGGACGGGCAGATCGTGGCCGTGCGCTCGACCAAACCGCGCGACGTCCAGCACGCGATCAACACCGGGGGCGTGATCCTGCCGGGGATGATCGACCTGCACGGACACCCGGAGTACAACGTGTTCGCCGCCTGGGAGCCACCGAACGTCTACGTCAACCGCGGTCGCTGGCGAGACAGCAACGAGTACGACCAGCTCATCAAGAAGCCGTGGGCCGTGTTGACCGCGGGCGGGAAGTCGATGTCGGTCAAGACCGCGATGACTCGCTATGCGGAGGTCCGCGCGGTGGTCGGCGGGGTGACCGCCATCCAGGGTGCCTCGCAGGACTACCCGAACAAGGCCGAGGCGCTGGTGCGCAACGTCGACCTGCGGATCTTCGGCACCCAGATCGCTCGCAGTACGGTGGATTTCGACCGCCTCGACGACGCTGACGTCGAAAGCATCCGCAAAGGCATCTTCGACACCGGCACGGTCAAGGCGCACTACGTCCATCTCGCCGAAGGGCAGAAAACCAACCAGACCTCGGTGAACGAGTTCCTCAAGTTCACCGCGTCCCCGTTGTTCGGGCCTGCCACCGTGGTCATTCACGGGACCGCTCTGGCTCGGGTGCATTTCGAGCAGCTCGCCGCGGCGGGTGGAAAGCTGGTCTGGTCACCGCAGTCCAACCTGCGGCTGTACAACGAGACGACCGACATCGGCGCAGTACTGGCTGCCGGCGTACCGGTCGCGTTGGGCGCGGACTGGATGCCGTCTGGCAGCCCGAGCCTGCTGCACGAAATGAAAGTGGCCTGGCAGGTCCTCCAGCAATCCCCTGGCGTCACGGTGAAGCCTGACGACCTGGTGCGGATGGTCACCAGCGACGCTGCCGGAATCGCGGGCCTCGCGGACAAACTCGGAACGCTCGAGGCAGGACGCTCGGCCGACCTGACGATCATCCAGAAACGCCTCGACGACCCGTACGACAGCGTGGTTGCGGCGTACCCGTCCTGGGTCGACCTGGTGATGATCGGCGGAGACATCATCTACGGGCGGCCCGACTGGATCGCCGAGATCTCCACCCCGGTCCCCTACGAACCGGTCACCGCCTGGGGACGCCCGATGCTGCTCGACACCCGCTTCGGCTCCCCCGAGGACGCCGGTACCGACGGACCACCCCGCCGGCTCGCGGAGATGCGCGCCAAGCTGATCGCGCGCTACCCCGCCGTCGGCCCGATCTTCGCCTGACCCTGACCCTGACCATCCAGACCACCGACCTGCCCGACCGCCCCCTTGGTGGGTCATACCGACAGCAGTGACCAAGGGGGCCACCATGCTCGACTTCGACCCAGGCGCTCCACCCAGCATCGAGTTCGACAAAGGGCCGCCCACGGCCATCGCCCGGCACTTCGCCGCGCTGCCACCGATCGCCCCCGAAGACCGGGACCTGTTCTGGTACGACTGGGGCCCGGTGTTCTACCGCGGCCGGCTCAACGGCGCCGCCAAGGTGCTCGGAATCGCCTCGGACCCAGGACCCACCGAACGTCTCGTCGGCCGCACCCTGGTCGGAGACGCCGGCCAGCGGGTCCAGGGCTTCCTGACCAAACTGGGGTTGACCACCAACTACGCGCTGGTCAACGCCTTCCCCCTCGCAGTCCATCCGAGCAAGTCCAACAGCGCACGCCCGCTGTTGTCCGATCCGGCTCAGCTTGCCTGGCGCAACCGCTTCTACGACCTGATCACCGACTCCCGGCTGGAAGCCATCATCGCCTTCGGCGGCAACGCCCAGGCAGCCCTCAAGCTCTGGGACACCGCACCTGACGTCCCGATCTTCAGAATCCCTCACCCGTCCGCACACGACGCCGCCGATCTCGCCGCCCGCTGGGCTGCCGCGATCCCCGCCGCCCGCGCCGCTGTCACCCCGGACCCCGGCGGTGACCAGACCGGCCCCAACTACGGAGTCAAGCTCACCGAAAGCGACTACGCCCGGATCCCGCACGCTGACCTCCCTTACGGGCAACCGATCTGGATCGGCGACGACCGCTGGGGACGCACCGGCTCACCCCGGCACAACAACACCATCGAACGCTCCGGTGCCGACCTCGACCACACGATGATCTGGCAAGCGCCCAGGTCGTAGGCCACCGGTCGGACCACTCACGAGAGGTCAGCCATGTCCCACCCCGATACCGTCGTCCTCACCGCGGACCATGACCTGGGCACCGTCCGCACCATGCCGCAGTTCCGTCGCCACATCGCGCAGGGTCCGCTCACCGACGCCCAGCGCCGCATCGTACTGAGCCAGGCCGAGATCCTGATCGGCGAGGTCTACGCGCATCTGCCGCTGAAACGCGCCATGCATGCCATCGACCCGCTGCAGGCACTCCGACTCCTGCGGCACCAGCTTGCCGACCTCACCGAAACCGAGTTCCATGCGCGGTTGCAGCGGATCTTCCTCGGCCTGCACGATCTGCACACCAACTACATCCTGCCCTCGCGGTACGCCGGTTTCGCGTTCCTCGGCATCTTCCTCGAGCGCTGCGTCGACAACGGCCGCACGGCCTACCTGGTGACCAAGACCTTCGACCACATCACCGGTGACCCGCAACTCGAGCCAGGCGTCGAAGTCACCCACTGGAACGGTACGCCGATCCACCTGGCCGTCGAGGCCAACGCCGCCCGCGAGGCCGGCAGCAACAAGGCGGCCCAACTCGCGCAAGGCCTGCAGAACATGACGTTGCGATCGATCAACATGTCGCTGCCACCCGACGAGGACTGGGTCGACGTCACCTACAAGGTCGACGGGTCGACCCATGAGACCCGGACACCGTGGCGGGTCTTCGAGTCCGCCGCCGAGGTGACCACCCCTGGAAGCCTGCCCTCACTGCCGACCGACGTCGACGCCGCGGCCCATCACCTGGTCGGCATGGATCTGCGCACCGAACTGACCCGGCGGATGAAGCGCCGGCTGTTCGCCCCGGCCACCCTGACGGAAACGCCTATCGCCACCAGCGCAAAGGGCCGCGCCGCCAGGGCCCGTACTGCGCCACCGCTCGCGGCCGGACCGGTCCCGAGCAGCCGACCCGACGAGCTCAAGGCCCGGATCGTCGACACCCCGAGTGGCACCTTCGGGCACCTCCGGATCTTCACCTTCCACATGCAGGACCAGGACATCAACGCCTTCCTCAACGAGGTGGCCCGTCTGCTGTCCGTCCTCCCGTCCGAAGGTCTGGTACTCGATGTCCGCGGCAACGGTGGTGGCTACGTGATCGCGGCGGAGTTTCTGCTGCAGTTCCTCAGCCCGCACCGCATCACGCCAGAGCCCTTCCAGTTCGTGAGCACCCCCGGTACTACGGGACTCGCCACCACAGTGGCCGACTACCAGGAATGGAAGGCTTCCCTCGAGGAGTCGGTCACCACCGGATCGGCGTACTCGACGGCGTTTCCGCTCTATCCGATCGACGTGGTCAACAGCGTCGGGCAGCTCTACCAAGGTCCGGTCGTGCTGGTGACCGATGCGCAGTGCTACAGCGCCTGCGACATCTTCGCCGCGGGTTTCCAGGACCACCAGATCGGCCCGGTGCTCGGGGTCGAGGCCAACACCGGCGCCGGCGGCGCGAACGTTGTCACGCACGAGGAACTGCGCACCGAGTGGACCGACGGCGAACTCAAGCCGCTCCCCAAAGGCGTACAGATGCGCGTCGCGCTGCGCCGCTGCCTGCGGGTCGGCACCCGGATGGGCCAGCCGGTGGAAGACCTCGGCGTAGTACCGGACGCACGGCACGATCTCACCAAGCGCGATCTCCTCGAGGAGAACGCCGACCTGATGGCCGCCGCCGGCGCCTTGCTCGCCCAAGGACAACCGCGGGTACTGCGCTTCACCTCGGCCGCGGCCGGCACCAAGAAGCGCAAACTCACCATCACCACGGCCGCCGTCGCCGGCGTCGACGTCTACGTCAACGGCCGACCGGTCGCGACCACCTCCACCGACGACGGCACCACGCAGCTCACGATTCCCGCGACCACGGGCAACCTCATCCGGATCGAAGGCTACGACTCCGGCGGGACCCTGATCGCGGCCACCCAGCAGCGCCTCTAGCAGCAGCTGCGCCGGGGCCATTGCCAGATGGCCTGTTGTCCAACAGAATGTTAGCGCTAACTTTACGTGCCGCCCCAACGTAAGGATCTACTGCCATGCACCCGCCCCTACCCCGTCATGCCCGCTTCCGCCGGTTCGCGCTGACCGCGGTCGCGACCGTCTTGGCCGCCGTGGCGAGCATCCTCGCCGTCCCCACGGTCGCCTCGGCCGCCGGTCCGGCGCCGCACTACCTGATGACGGCGTTCACCAACAGCAGCGAGTCGAACATGTACGTCTACGACTCGGCGAACGCGACCAACTTCACCCAGGTCCGAGCGAACGCGTACACCCCGCCGTCGGGTCTCATCCGCGATCCCAGCGTGATCAGGCACACCGATGGCTACTACTACATCGTCTACACGACGAACTGGACCGGCGACACGATCGGCTTCGCCCGCAGCACCGACTACGTCAACTGGACCTTCCTGCGCACCGTCCGGGTCGGCCTGAACGGAGCCACCGGCAGCACTTGGGCGCCGGAGTGGTTCAAGGACTCCGACGGCAGCGTGCACGTAATCTTCTCCGCGTCCACGGCGGGGACCGCGGGTCAGTTCCGGCCGTACCGGATCACCGCGACGAACTCCGACCTGTCCGCGTGGACCAGCCCCGTTGCCCTCGGCATCCCGGCCAACTTCATCGACAGCTTCGTGGTCAAGGTCGGCAGTACCTATCACAACTTCCTCAAGAACGAGACGACGAAGTACATCGAGCACGCCACTGCCACCTCGTTGAACGGCCCGTGGACTTTTGTTGGCACCGGCAACTGGGCGGGCTGGGGTGCCGGCCTGGAAGGACCCGCGGTCGTCCGCCTCCCCGACGGTCGCTGGCGGATCTATTTCGACCAGTACGGCCAGAAGCGCTACTTCTACGCCGACAGCTCGAACCTGAACTCCTTCGGCGGCAAGGTCGAACTGCCCGGCCTGTCCGGCGTCGCGCGGCACTTCACCGTACTGCGGGAGGATTCCGGCGACAGCACCGTAGTACCGACGGGCAACCGATCCCTGCGCTCGGTCAGCGATCCCGACCGCTACGTCCGGCACCGCGACAACCTGGCCTACGTCGAGCCGGTGAGCTCGTCCAGCAGCCTCACAACTCGCCAGGACGCGACGTTCACCATCGTGCCGGGACTCGCTAACGGCAACTGCTACTCGTTCCGCTCGGTGAACTTCCCGGGCCGCTACCTGCGCCACTACGCCTTCCGCGTCCGGCTGGACATCAACTCCGGCGACTCGGTGTTCGCCCGCGATGCCACCTTCTGCGGCCGCGCCGGTCTGGCCGGTGGCACCAGCTTCGAGTCCTACTCCCATCCCGGTCGCTACCTGCGCCACTACAACTACGAGGTTCGGGTCGACTGGCGTACCTCCGACGCGGCGTTCGCGCGGGACGCGTCGTTCACCCTTTCCGCGCCGCTAGCTTGAGAGGACAGTCGATGATCCGTCGTTTACTGGTACTGCTACTGATCACCTGTGCTGCCGTGCTGCCCACCCCACCGGCGAGCGCGACGCCGGCGGTGCGGAACACCAACCCGATCGCGGAGCGGCGTGCCGACCCGCACATCTTCAAACACACCGACGGCTTCTACTACTTCACGGCCACCGTCCCGGAGTACGACCGGATCATCCTGCGGCGCGCGACCACGATCCAAGGTCTGGCCACCGCGGCGGAGACGGTGATCTGGCGCAAGCACTCCAGCGGTGAGATGGGCGCCCACATCTGGGCGCCGGAGATCCACTTCATCAACGGCAAGTGGTACGTGTACTTCGCGGCCGGCCGCGCCGACGACATCTGGCGGATCCGGATGTACGTGCTGGAGAGCTCGAGCGCCAACCCGTTGACCGGAGCCTGGACGGAACGCGGCCGCATCACGACGCCGTGGGACACCTTCTCGCTGGACGCCTCCACCTTCGTCAACAACGGCGTGCGGTACCTGACCTGGGCACAGCAGGAGCCGGGGATCTCAACCAACTCCAACGTGTACGTCGCCCGGATGGGCGCGAACCCGTGGACGATCACCGGCTCGGCGACCCGACTGGCAGTGCCGACGCTCACCTGGGAGACGCGTGGGTACAAGGTCGCGGAAGGGCCGGCAGTCCTGCAGCGCAACGGAAAACTCTTCCTGACGTACTCCGCCAGTGCCACTGACGCGAACTACTGCCTCGGCATGCTGACCGCGTCGGCCTCGTCGGACCCGCTCAACGCGGCGTCCTGGACCAAGAGCCCGAATCCCGTGTTCACCAGCAACGACAAGACCGGTCAGTACGGGCCCGGGCACAACTCGTTCACGGTGTCCGAGGATGGCCAGAGCGACATCATGGTCTACCACGACCGCAACTACCGCGACATCGTCGGTGACCCGCTCAACGACCCGAACCGGCGTACCCGGGTGCAGAAGGTCTACTACAAGGCCGACGGCTCACCGGACTTCGGCATCCCCGTCGCCGACGGCCCGACACCGGTCCGGCTCAAGTCGTACAACAGTGAGCGTTTCGTGCGGCACTGGGAGTACCGCGCGCGGCTCGAAGCCAGCGTGGCTCCGCTGGCCGACTCGCAGTTCAAGCAGGTGACGGGTCTGGCCGGGTCGGGCACGGTGTCGTTCGAGTCGACCAACTTCCCCGGCTACTACCTGCGTCACCGCAACAACGAGCTCTGGGTCGAGCGCAGCGACGGCAGCACGCTGTTCCGAAACGACGCCAGCTTCACCCAACGCGCCGGCCTCGCGGCGAGCTCGGCCACGTCGTACGAGTCTCTGAACTTCCCCGGCCGCTACATCCGGCACAGCAGCGGCCTGCTCTACCTGCAAGCGATAGCCGATGCGCAGGGCCGCTCCGACGCCACATTCGTACTGGAATGAGAAGCACTATGACGCGTATAACCGCCTTGCTCACCACCGCCGTCGTGCTCGTCGCCGCCGCGGTGGCCGCACCACAGGCCGCCCAGGCGGCCACAGTGGACACCAACGCCTCCTATGTCCTGGTCAACCAGAACAGCGGCAAGGCGTTGGACGTGTACAACCTGGCCACGAACGACGGCGCGCCGATCGTGCAGTGGTCGCGCAACGACGGCGCCTGGCAGCAATGGCAGTTCATGGACTCGGGTGGCGGGTACTACCGGCTGAAGTCCCGGCACAGCGGCAAGGTCCTGGACTTCGACCCAGAGTCTGACCATCACCCCGCTGTCGAACCCGTACACGATCAGCGGCGCACGGCGTACCATCTCCCAACCCACACTGGCGTGGGAGCGGCAGACCGCGCCGGTCAACGAGGGCGCGGAACCGCTGTACCACAACGGCCGCGTGATGATCGTGTACTCCGCCAGCGCCTGTTGGGGCCCCGACTACAAGCTCGGCCTGCTCACCCTGACCGGGTCCGACCCGCTCAACCGCTCGCACTGGACCAAGTCGCCGAACCCGGTGTTCCAGCGCAACGACGGCAACGGAGTCTTTGCCCCCGGCCACAATGGCTTCTTCAAGTCGCCCGACGGCACTGAGGACTGGATCGTGTACCACGCCAACGACAGCGCCTCGGGCGGTTGCGACATGAACCGCTCGACCCGCGCCCAGAAGTTCACCTGGAACGCCGACGGAACACCCAACTTCGGTACGCCGGTGCGCCTTGGCACCCAGCTCGCAGCCCCGTCGGGAGAGCCGATCGGGTGATGCCTGACGAGTGATGCCTGACGGGAATGACGGGAGGTATTGGACGGTGGATTGTGCCGCTGATTTCGTTGAGGCGATCGAGCAATTGGCTCGCCCCCGGCTCAGACGAGAGGTGCACCATCGTGTCTTCACCAGCCCCCCGGCATTCCCGGCGGCAGGCTCTGGCGATCGGAGCGTTGGGAGTAGCCGCCGGTTCGGCCGCGCTACTCCCGGCCGCGACCCAGACCGCAACAGCCGGCTCGAACCCGCAAGCGCAGGAGTTCGCGGATAAGACCGTTCTCATCACAGGTGCGACCTCGGGGATCGGCGAAGCGACCGCCCGGGCAATGGCAGCCGCCGGCGCCCGGGTGTTCTTCTGCGGCCGCCGGGTTCAGCTGGGGCGGAAGGTCGAAGCGAGTATTCGCTCGACCGGCGGCGAGGCGACCTACCGGCGAGCCGACGTCCGCAACGAAAGCGAAGTACGGGAACTCGTCAACGCCTGCGTGAAACGCTACGGACGCCTTGATGTGGCGGTGAACAACGCGGGGATCGAGAGTCCCCGGGCTGCCCGGCTGCACGAGCAGTCGATGGCCGACATGGAGTCCGTCTGGCGCACCAACGCCGGCGGCGTCTTCCTCGGCATGAAGTACGAGCTCCCCCAGATGCTCAAGCAGGGTGGCGGTGTCATCGTCAACACCGCGTCGATCTCCTCCGAGGTCGGCTTCGCCACCATCGCGCCGTACAACTCCAGCAAGCACGCGGTCGCATCACTGACCAAGGTCGCCGCCCTCGAGTACGCCGCCGACAACATCCGCGTCAACGCCTTCGCTCCCGGCGCCGTCGACACGCCCATGCTGCGCCGAGCCGCGGAAGCGTTCGGGGTGACCTACGAGCAGATCGCCCAAGACTACCCGATCAAGCGGATCGTCCGCCCGGAAGAGATGGCGACTGTGGTCATGTGGCTCAGCTCCGACCGATCCAGCGCCGTCACCGGTACCGACGTCGACGCCTCCGGCGGCTACCTGACCGGCTGAGCCTCGTCACCGTCAGCCGACATCCCCTCGGCCAGCGTTCGGACGACTTCGACGTAGGCAGCCACCAACTGGCTGCTGGACGTCTCCGGCCAGGCCAGGGCGATGCGGAGTGGCTCGATGTCGGGGATCGGGCGCCAGACGAGGTCGGGGCGGCCGTAGTACGCGGCCATTGATTGTGGGGAGATGCAGATGCCGAGGCCGGAGGCGACGTTTTCCAGCATTTCCTCGACGTTCGCGTTCTGTGGTCCCCAGACAGGTTCGGAGCCGTCCGGACGTGGATTGACCGCCCACCAGTCGACCCAAGGACGTGGGGCAAGCGGCGTCCACATGATCGGCTCGGTGAGCAGGTCCATGATGGAGACCGTTTCCTGGTTGGCGAGGTGGTGGGCCGCGGCCATGCCCACCATGCGTTGTTCGACTCTCACCACCTCGAGATCCAGCCCGCTGGTGTCGGCCGGCAGCCAGACGAACGCGACGTCGGCGAGGCCATCCCGGAGGGCATCGGCCTCGCCACCCCAGTCGAAGCGCTTGGGTTCCACCACCACGCCGGGTTGGAGGCGCGCGAACTCCGTCCGCGCAGCGGTGGTCAGCGGCCCGGCCGCCGTCGCCTGGAAGCCGACCCGCACCACCCTTGCTGCGGTTGACGCCGCCGTTCGGGTGTCGCGCAGACCTGCCTGCCACACGTCGAGTACTTTCCGGGCCACTGGCAACAAAGCATGACCGGCCGGGGTCAACGACACGTCACGCTTGGTCCGTACGAAGACCGGCGTCCGCAACTCGTTCTCCAGTTGGCGAATCTGCTTGCTCAAGGCCGGCTGGGAGACGAACAGCCGCTCGGCCGCGCGGGTGAAGCTCAGCTCCTCGGCGACAGCCACGAAGTACCGCAGCAACCGGGTGTCCACATCCATGGACTCCATCATGCCCTGATGGCATGACCACAGATATTGGACGCCCACCGCGCCGCCGGGGTCTGCTGATGGAGCGAGAAGTTGTCCTCCCCCTGTGATCCAAGGAGCTTTCCCGATGCCTGAGATCTCCCGCAACGCCCTCCTGCGAGGAGCGGCTGTCACCACTGTCGCCGCCCTGGCCGTCCCCGGTACTGCGTCGGCTAGCGCGCACGGTCGCGAACATCCCAACGTCCGGTTGATCCGCGGCTACTACGAGGCCTACGCCGCGAACGATCTCGCGGCACTCCGCACCAAGTACTTCGCTCCCGACATCCGCTGGACGATCCCCGGACATCACCCCCTGGCCGGCACCAAGCACGGCGCCGACGAAGTACTGGCCTTCTTCGCCCAGCTGGCCAAGGCCGGCTTCCGCGCCGACCCCATCTTCCTGGCCGCCGACGGCGACTGGGTAGTCGACCTCCACCGCGGCTGGAGCACCACCCCGGCCGGCCTAGACCTCACCTGGGCCTTAGCCTTCCGCATCCACTCAGGCCGTATCGCCGAAGCCATCAACTACCCCGCCGACCAACACGCCGCCGACGCATTCTTCTGGAAGATCTATCCCCTGGCGCCCATCCCCACCCGTCTCGCCCAGTAGCTCCGAGCCGTGCGTGGGTGGCCTCTCCTGGGAGGCCACCCACGGGGCCTGGGGCCTCAGCGGTCGTTGGGGCCTAGCCAGAGGCCGCCGTTGACTTCGAGGGTTTGGCCGGTGATCCAGCGGGCGTCGTCCGAGGCGAAGAAGGCGATGACGTCGCCGATGTCCGGGGACTGGCCGTGGCGGCCGAGGGCCACCATTGCGGCGACCTTCGCGGCCGAGTCGGGGTCCTGCAGCCAGGAGTTCATGTCGGTCTCGGTGATGCCCGGCGACACGGTGTTCACCGTGATCTGCCGCGGGCCTAGGGTCTTGGCCAGTGAGCGGGTGAAGACGTTCAACGCGCCCTTCGTCATGGCGTACACGATCTCCGGCTGGGCGAACCAGGTCACGCCGGACGACACGTTCACGATCCGGCCGCCGTCCTGCATCAGCGGCAACGCTCGCTGCGTGATGAACAGCGGTGCGCGCAAGTTGATCGCCATCACCCGGTCGTAGGACTCCCGGGTCACGTCGTGGATGTTGTCGGCGTAGTCGATGACGGCGGCGTTGTTGACCAGGATGTCCAGGGCGGCGCCATCGAGTCCCGCCTGCAGTCCCTCGAACAGGGTGTCGACGTCGCCGTCCACTCCGAGCTCGGCGCCGACCGCGAACGCCTCCCCGCCGGCGGCAACGATGGTTTCGACGGTCTCCTTCGCCGCCGCTTCATTCGTGCCGTAGTGGACTGCGACCCGCGCGCCCTCGGCCGCCAGTCGCACAGCCGCCGCCCTGCCGATCCCGCGGGAGCCGCCCGTCACCAGTGCCGTCTTGCCGTTCAAGCTCATATGTCCGGTCCTTCTCGAAGATGGAACGATCCCTAACAAACTCGATGATAGGGAACGATTCCTAACATCGCTAGACTGGTCTCATGGCAGGCTCACACCGGCGCAGTTCCGCCGAGACGCGCGAACACGTGCTCGAGGTCGCGCACGAACTCTTCTACTGGCAGGGCATCCGCGCGGTCGGCGTCGACAAGATCGCCGCGGAAGCGGGCGTCGCACCGACCACCCTGTACCGGCTCTTCGCGTCGAAGGACGACCTGATTGCGGCGTACGTCGAACGCGCCCACGTCGCCTACCGCGACTGGTTCCAGACCGCACTCGAGAGCGGCGGCGACGACCCGCAAGCCCGGATCCTCGCCCTGTTCGAGGCGCAGACCGTGATGCTCCAGCCGGACATCTGCCGCGGCTGCCCCTTCCTGATGGTCCTCACGGAGTTCCCGGACGAAGCCCTCCCCAGCCACCAGGAAGCCGTCACCATGAAGCGCTGGGTCCGCGACCAGTTCGCCACCCTGACCGCAGCCCTCGACGTGCCAGACCCGTCCGCCCTAGCCGACCACCTGACCCTCATCTTCGAAGGCGCCTACGCCTCAGTCCAAGCCCTAGGCCCCACCGGCCCCGCCTCCCACAACCACACCCTCGCGAAGACAATCCTCGACAGCCACATCCGCACCTCCGCCTGAGACGGCAGTCCACGAGGCTCTCCCTAATCGCCTGCCCGCGCTAGCACGTGGACTGCGCGGTTACAACCGATCGTGCGACATCGATCGGGATGCGCTCGCGTCGCCGTCTGGGTCGACATCCTGGCTGACTCTGAAGAAGCGTCACCCACGACCGAAGAGCAGGCACCCCCGAGGACATCACACCGACCTTCTGCTGACGCTTCTACAAGAGCCCGATGGTCAGGGACTCGGCTCGGGTCTGCAGGGTGAGTCAGAGCGCGTCGAGGAAGTTGGTGACCAGCGGGCTCGCGATGGGCTGGAACTCGTGGAAGTAGGCGTGGCGGGCGCCGTTGAGGAGTTCGGGGTGGGCGTTGGGGATGCGGTCGGCCAGGAGTTGGGCGTTTGCGGCTGGGCTGAAGATGTCGTCGGTGCCGTGCAGGATCAGGGTGGGCGCCTTGATCGATGGGAGTTCTGCCCAGGCCTCGTGGGTGTTGCTTGCGACTAGGTGGCGGCCCTTGGCGTACGCCGGCATGGAAGGGTCGCCCAGGACCGGATATGGGCCCGGATGTTCCCGTCGCCACTGCGGTGTGTACATCAGGTCGGCCAAGACCTCGTCGCGGGCAGCCTGGTCGGACTGGCCGAGAGCTCGGCGGATCTCCGGGCTGCGTTCGAACCCGTGGGCCTTCCCCGGTGACGTGCAGCCGAGGATCAGACCGCGGACGCGGTCGGGGTACAGGACGGCGAACCACTGCGCGACCCGTCCGCCCATCGACGTTCCGTACAGGTCGACCTGGTCGAGGCCGAGGTGGTCAAGAACCGCAAGCGCGTCTGCCGCGAAGCCTGGTGTCGAATACGGCTCGTCCGGTTTGTCGCTAGCGCCGGTGCCGCGGTAGTCGATGGTCACCGTACGCCGAGCGAAGTCGTCGCGCACCGGATCCCACCAGTGGTGGTTGTTCGACTGCCCGGCCAGCAGCACCAGCGGCGGATCGTTGCCCTCGGCCCCCTCCACTTGGCAGGCGATCCTGACCCCGTCCGAAGCGACGGCAAACGACTCTGGCATGTCCCGAGTCTGCACCACTCACCTGGCCAGCTTGGCGCTACGTCTCAAGAGCAGCGCCAAGAGCAAGGTGATGAGGAGGAGAGTGCCCGCTTCCGCGACGACTCCGGGCCACGCCGCGTGCGTCCACGCAGTACCGGCTAGGCCGCCGAAGACTGAGGAGCCCAGGTAGTAGGCGAAGAGGTAGAAGCTTGCTGCCTGGCCGGTACCGCCACCACCCGCATGAGCCCGTACTGCGACCCACCCGCTGGCCACGCCGTGAACGGCGAAGAAGCCCGCGGTCATCACCGCCAGTCCAGCGACGACCAAGGGCAGCGGCGAGACGAGAGTGAGCCCCACGCCGGCCAATGTGACCAGGCAGCCCACCGGCACGACCGCGCGTCGGCCATACGTATCGGCCAACCTGCCTGCCCAGGCCGACCCCGCGGAGCCGACCAGATAGACACCAAACACCAGACCGGCCAACCCAGGCCCCAGCCCGTACGGCGCTCCGGCGAGCCTGAAGCCAGTCGCGTTGTAGACGGCGACGAAGGCACCCATCGCGGTAGCCGCTATGCCATACAGAGCGAGCAGTGCCGGGTCCCTGAGCACCCGCAGGGTCTGGCGACCACCTGTCGAGCGGACGAAGTTCCGCGAGTCCGGCAACAACCTGGCCACCAGTACTGCGCACACGACTCCGAGCAAGGCGACGCCGCTCATAGCAACGCGCCAACCGCCGAGGTCGGCGAGACCGCCGGCGACCAGGCGACCGGTCATGCCGCCGACCGCCGTGCCTGCGATGTAGAGGCCGCTCGCTCTCGCGTGGCTGTCCTGGTGGACCTCCTCGCGCAGGTAGGCCATGGCGACAGCGGGCAGACCGGCCATCGCGATGCCCTGCAGACCTCTGAGCGCAAGCAGGGTCTGCCAGTCCGGGGCGATCGCACAGAGGACAGCGATCGCGGCTGCCGCCGTCACCGACCAGCGCATGAGCCTGGTGCGGCCGAGCGCCTCAGAGGCCGGACCTGCGATCAGTAGCGCGATCCCAAGACCCATCGTGGCGAAGGACACGCTGAAGGCGCTCTGGCTGGGCGACACCCGAAACACCCGAGCCAGCTCGGGCAGTAGCGCCTGGGTGCTGTAGAGCATGGCGAAAGTCGCCATCCCCGCCGCGAACAACGCGACCGACAGCCGCCGATAACCGGCCTCGCCGGGCAGGTAGCCGCGGGCAACAATTGTCTGCACCCTCAGGACGGTGTCAGAGCTTCCCGCATACGTAAAATGTCGCAAGCGAGCAAGATCGATACGCTATCCGCATGCATGTCGAGGATCTCCGCTGGTTCGTCGTGCTCGCGGACACCGAACACCTGACCGACGCGGCCGCTGTTCTCGGGACCAGTCAGCCGACGCTGTCTCGATCGCTCCGCCGGGTCGAGGCTGCGTTCGGCGCGCGCCTGTTCGAGCGCGAGCACCGCGGCCTGCAGCTCAACCCCGCTGGGCGGCTGGTCCTCGAAGCGGCCCGGGCAAGCATCGCCGCCGTCGACACGGCCAAGTCGCAGATCGACGCCCAGCAGGATCCGGAGTCCGGCACGGTCCGGCTCGCCTTCCTCCATTCGGTGGCCACCGGACTGGTCCCAGACCTGCTGAAATCGTTCCGCACGACATCTCCCCGGATCCGCTTCGCTCTGCGGGAGGAGCCGTCGCACGACATCGTCCGCGACCTCGAATCCGGTGAAGCCGAGCTCGGCATCACCGGGTCCCGCCCGGCCCCGGACACCTTCGGCTGGCACCTGCTGGAGCGCCAACGGCTCTGTCTTTACGTTCCACCAGACCATCCGCTGGCCGGCCGGAAGCGGGTCCGGCTCGCAGAGGCGGCAGCCGAGCCGTTCATCGGACTTCGCCCGGGATTCGGCTTCCGCCGCGTCTCCGACGAGCTGTGCCAAGCGGCCGGCTTCACTCCGGCGATCGCCTTCGAGTCCACCGACCTCTCGACCATCGACCGCCTTGTCGGCGCCGGCCTCGGCGTCGCAGTACTGCCTGCTGGAGCTGTTCGCGGGAGTGACAGTGGTGCGACTCCGGTTCCGTTGGCCGGTGTCAGAGCTCGTCGCGACATCGGACTGACGTGGCGGCTGGGACGGGAGCTGTCACCGGCCGCCTCGAGATTCCGCGACTTCGTGGCTCAGCAACAATGACTGACCTCCTGGCGCTCGAGGTGCGCCAGGAGGCCAGCCGTCCTAGTTGACTGTGTCGACGACCAGGGTTCCGGCGCCGACGGTGACGCCGGTGTCGGTTTGGACGGTCAGGGTGCCGGTGAGTTTGCGGCCCACACCCGGTTGACCGGTGGCGGTCAGTGTTGCGGTCGGGTTCCAGGAGGAACCGGAGGGATGGTTGGCATCGGGGTCGCTGGTGGTCAGGCTGCCCAGTGCCGCAGACACGTAGGTGTCGACGAGGTCGTACGCCGTACTGCCGTCCGGTACTGAGAAGCCGTCGATCCTCAAGCGGTAGAGGCCGGCTGGCGGGTTGGTGAGCGTCACCAGTTCGACAGCCGTTGCGCCGGCGCTGGACCCGACGGTCACGCAGGTGGGCGCGCAGCGGGAGACGACCAGGTCGATGTCCGCCCGGAGGTCGGATGCGTTCCCGGTTCGCACCGTGTACGACGTGACTCCGGCCGGCAGGGTGACGTCGAAGGTCTGCGACGCCTGGTGCGCGATGGTCGGACGCTGGGTCTGCGTACTGCCCAACGCTCCCCCGCCGACCAGCCGGCCGGTGAAGGCGGCGAGCTGGTTGGTGACCGTGTAGTTGCGGACCTGCGGCGTACCGAGGGTCGCTGACGGCACCACGTCCGGGTTCGGCGCGATCGTCGTACTGAGAACAGTTGCCGAGAGCCCGAATGGCGCCGACAGTGCGTCAGACGTACGGCGTGCCTCGACCACAAGCTCCCAGACGCCTGGCTGTGGGTTCACCACAGTCCGGCTGTGCGCCGTGCCGTTGGCACAGCCCGCGCCCGCGTCCGGGTCGTAGCAGCTCAGGCTCGAGGTGCTGTCCAGCGGCAGCCCCTGTGGGGTGTACCGCAGGAACCGGATCTGGCCCGCGCGCGCGGCGTCCCCGCCACCGGTCATGTCGACCTTGAGCGCGCTGGCACCGACCGGCACCCGGACGAAGTAGTGCCGAGTGGCGTTGCGGCCGACCGTGCCGCTGGTTTGGAACTGGTACGCATTGGCGGCAACGAGGTCGTTCGGCACGAACACCGTGTTCATCGTGTGCAGGTCGACACCTGGTGTGGTCGGGTCGTCGAGCTGCAGTACGGCGGAGTGCGCGCCGGGACTGGACGGATTGACCTGTACTGCGAAGTCGACCGGCTCGTTCAAGGGCAGCGTGACCTTCGTCCGCGAGCTGAACGTGCCGTCGTTCCCCACCCAGCGCACGTCGTGCGGTACCGGCTTGGCCGCGCCGCTCGTCCGGGTCAGGGTGTACGTGCGGTTGTACTTGACCCCGAGGGTGACGCCCTCGCGATCGTGGATGCCGACACCGACGTTCGGCGTCGCCAGCTGGCCACTGAGGACCGTGCTCACCGGCACGGACGTAGTGATCGCGTTCGGCCGCTGTCCGGCGCGAAGCTGGTCCCAGGCCGCCGTCACCGCGAACAGGCCTGTCCCCTGCTCGTAAGCGCCGAGCTGCGGCTGATAGGCAGCGCTCGAACGGATCGCGCTCCGCAGTGCGGCAGCGGTCGGCCGGCTGCCGAAGGTCGCCTTGTACGCACTGATCAGCAGCGCACCGGCACCGGCGGCTTGCGGTGCTGCCATCGAGGTGCCGTTCAGCATCGAGTAGCCGGGCGGCAGGGTGTACGTGCCGGTCACCGGGCCACCCGGTTGCCAGCGCGGCGTGGTGGAGATCGCCGAACCGGGCGCGATGATGTCCGGCTTGAAGCCGCCGTCCTCCCGCGGGCCACGCGAGGAGAACGGGTGCAGTCCCTTGTCGTTCAACGGGTCGGAGCCGTAGTTCGCCAGCCAGGTCGCCCGGGTGATGTACGAACCCACGCTGATCGAGTTGGTCGCCACCGACGGGTCGCCGACCGTGTTCGCGCCGGCGCCGCTGTTGCCGGCCGAGATGAAGATCTGCATGTTGAACTCGTCGATCGTGCGGTTGTACAGCGTCGCCCGGGCGTTGTTGCCGTCGTTCAGGCCGGGCAGGCCGCCGATCGAGATGTTGACCACGTCGGCGCCGTTGTGGGCGGCGTACAGGACACCGTCGATCAGGCCGCTGCTGGTGCAGGACGTGGTGGTCAGGCAGACCTTGACGGCCATCAGCTGCGCACCTGGAGCCGCACCGCTCATCGCTCCGCCGAACAGGCCGTTGGCGGAGGTGATGCCGGCGACGTGAGTGCCGTGCTGCGCGCCGGCGATGCCCAGGTTCACGACCGAGCCCGCGTCCGTGCTGGGGTTGTAGACGGATCGGTCGGTCACCACGACGAACGGGACGCGCTCGGTGACCGCGGTCGCGGGATTGTCGGTGCCCAGGAACTGGGTGTCCCGGTTGACCTTGAAGTCGATCATCGGGGTCTGGTCGGTGAAGTCGCCGTCCTGGTCGAGGTCGACGTACACCTGCTTGGTGGTGCGGTCCTGCAGGACGCCGATCGACTCGGCGGTCACGCCGTCGCGGTCGATGTCGCCACCGAGTTCGCCCGCGGCGAGTTCCCCGGCTGCCTCACGCAGCAGACCGTGAGCGTACGGCCCACCGGTCGCGGGCGCGATCCAGGCCCGGCCGCCGGAGGTGAAGCTGCCGGTGAATCGTCCGGTCGTGGTGATCCAGGTGGCGTCACCCGACGTCGGAGAGTTCGCGTTGTACCAGTCGACAATCTTCAGCGCTCCGGTCGTCGTGGTCTGCAGCGCCGGTACGTCGAGGTCGATCCCCGAGTCCAGGATCGCGATCGTGGTGCCGCGACCGTCCCACTGCGGGTTCGCCAGCGCGAACTGCGCCGCCTGGGTGTCGCCGGTCGGCAGATACGGGTTGATCCGCGGCGTACTCGCGCTGGGCGGTGTCTGCGGGGTGGGCAGCTGGGCGCCCTCCGGCTGCGGGTCGTCGATCGGGACCAGCCCATCGACGTCCACGGCCTCGACGGAGCTCAGCTGCCCAGCCTGCTCGGCCTTGCCGGTCGGCATTTCGACCTTGAGGTAGTCGACAGCTCCATCGGACTTCAGTACTACGCCACCGAGCGCGCGCAACTGGCTGGCGGCACTCGCCAGCTTGCCGGGCTCCGCGGCGACCAGCAGCGTCACCGTCTTCTTCCCGGCGGACTGCGCCGCGGCGATCCTGGCCCGGTCCGCCTCGCCGATGCCCTTGTCGGACTTCGGTTCCGGCCGGCTCGCCGCGTCGATTCCCCCTGGCTGCGCGGACGCTCCTGGAAGCGCGACGAGAGTCGCGGTCGCCAGCCCGAGTACGGCGGCGAGCACGGCAACTGGCCGCGTCTTGCTGCGAGACCTGCGATTGAGCGCAGGCGTATCCGACAAAGTCATGATTCGGTCCCCTCCCCTGGCCGATTGGCCTAGGGGCAGTGGACTACCTCCCTGTCAGGTAGCGCAAGAGCCCGGATTTTCGAAGCATCACACCCCAATGCAAATGTCACCATGGGTGTCGTCACCGTCACGCAGCGGCGAGCAAGATCGCCGGTCGCGAAGGGTTTCCTCCGGAGCCGGGACCTGCTGTCCTATATCCGGGGGCTTTCTTGGGGGGAAGTGCGGATGAGTCTTTGGGATGACACTCCTGCGTCGGTGAAGAACGGGGGCGCGCTCGACGCGCTCGAGCCGGTCCTGGACAGCGTCGACACACCGACCCAGGAAGAACGCGTCGAGGACGACGGGTTCACCTGGCGGGTGTGGAAGACGACCGCCGGCGGCGATCTGCCGCTCAGTCTCGACCCGGCGACGGGCTCGTTCAGCCGGAGTCCGGCGGCGGTGAACAGCACCGGTACGCCGATCACGTTCCCCGATCCGCGGGTCGGCATCGAGTTCGCCCTGCGCCTGGACGCGCCGGGTGGTGATCCGGACGGGACCGTGCGGCTGGTCCTCGAGACGCCGCGGGCGATCGCGCGGCTGCCGTTCCTGCGCGGCGCGAAACTCGACGCCCAGGGACAGTTGCGCGCCGATCCGGCCAACCCGGACGTCCGGTTTCACCTGCCTGCGTTGAAAGTCCGGCTGTTGCGGCCCGCCGGGCAGGGACTCGAGGTGAAGCTGCTCAGCAGCACGGTCGGTGGCCGGCCGCCGCAGGATCAGATCTTCGACTTCATCAGGATGGAGCCGGCCCATGCGTTGATCGGTCCGGGCGAGGTGGTCGGCTTCGCTTTTCGGAGCGCCACCCTCGACCTGACCGGCGACGCCGGCCCGGCCGGCGTACCGGCGAACGCGCGGACGCAGCCGACCGACTGGCAAGGCTTGTACCTGCCCGAGGTCAGGCTCTTCGTCGCACCGACCGGGCTGGAAGGTCTCGCGGTCAGTGCCGGCGTTCGCGACCTCTGGATTGGGCTCGGCCAGCATGCCGGCGTGACCGGACTCTTCGAGGCCGAGGTGGTGAATCGCGGCCAGTCGCCAACGGTCCGGCTGGCATTCCAGGGTCCGGCCGGCGAGTGGTACTCGGTGCCCGACACCGACCCGGTACCAAGTCCGGTCGAGCTGCCCGACAGCGCGACCCTGTACGTCGCGGCCGGCGGCGGACTCGCGCCGTACACGTATCGCGTCACCGTCGACGGGAGCGACCCGACCACGCTCGACCGGCGGACCATCCTGCTCCCCGCCACCGGGACCATGACGCTGGACATCAAGGTCACCGACGCCGGCCTGCACGAGCTGATCAGGACCATCACGGTCCGGAAGGCAACCGCCGCGCCGGCCACTCCGCCTCCCCCGCCAGGTGGCGAAGTCGTCCCGCGAACCGTCACCACAACCGGCCGCCGAATCGTCGTGACCGGTCAAACGGCCAGCCACGCGACGGTCAGGTTGAGTCCGGACGACGGCGGCGACATCGCCTGGTCATGGCCCGGTGGTTCCGCCACCGGCGACACTGCCGAGATCCCGGTGGCGGCCGGCGCGACTGTGGCGGTGACAGCCACCAGGACGGTCACGCCGGCCGCGATCGAACCGTTCAGTGCCTACATGTTGTTCGACCATCCGAAGGCGAC
This sequence comes from Kribbella sp. NPDC023855, assembly GCF_040639475.1. Lineage (NCBI taxonomy): Bacteria > Bacillati > Actinomycetota > Actinomycetes > Propionibacteriales > Kribbellaceae > Kribbella > Kribbella sp. NPDC023855. The sequence goes on along the minus strand of NZ_JBFAAA010000004.1, from coordinate 707,697 downwards.
CGAGTTCCCCAGTACGCCCAGCACCAACTGGACCACCGTCGAAGGCAACATCCGCACCTCCCCCGCGTCGTCCAAGCAGGAATGGGGGAACGCGCAACCGTTTCTCGGCCCGGATTCGCGCGCCCGCCTGGCGCAGATCCCGACGTCGACACCACTCGTCGTCGAGGGCTTCGCATCGTTTGAGGGTGCGACCGATCCCGGCAAGGTCGAGCACAACCTCGAGCTCAGCCAGCGGCGACGGGATGCCATGGTCCAGTTGCTGAAAACGGAACTGGGATTCACCGCCGTGACTCCCGGCACTGCGCACGGCCAAGATGCCGCCGATGGCGACACGGCGCCCCGCTCCCCGTCTTGGTGGCGGGCGACGGCAACGCCGGCGCTGGCAACACCGATCACCGAAACCGTGACCGCGGAATTGACCCGCCCAGCGGCCGCGACCACCACCGAGGTCGACCCCGAGCCAACCCGTCAACTTGTCCCCGACTGTTTCCGCAAGATCGGCGTCCGGGTCGAGCTGATTCGCGGCACCTTCGTGCGGGCGGAGATCTACGGCGAGTTCGACGTCCGCACCGCGGCCGAAGCCCGGCTGGACGAGCACACGGACGAGGAACTCCCGGCCAGAACCAACCCCAGCGACGGAATCTGCACCTTCCTGGTCCGGCTGAAGGTCGCCGAGGACCGGTCCTCGTGGGAGACGAGCGCCGAGTTCCGCGCCATCCAAGGCGATCTCGACGGCCTCGCCAAAGTCGAGCGGGCAGCGGCCGGTTCGAACACCGCCCTCAACATCCTCGGCGCCGTCTCCGCCCTCTCGCCGCTGCTGGCTGCGGTCACGCCGCCCAGCCCGACCGCGGGCGAGTTGGTGCCACTCGTCGTTCTCGGCAGCGCCGCGGTCGGCCTCGGCGCCGGCGGCCAGATCCAGACCCAGTACGTCGTACTCCGTGGCGGCCAACTCGTGGTCACCGATGGACTCGTCGACCCGGCCACCGGTAGCGGCCCGACGACCACCCAGGTGAGCATCCTGCTCGATCTCGAGACGGCCTTCTCGTTCGACCTCGGCTTCATCAAGGTGGATCCGCAGAAGCCGATCGTCACCCGCTATCAGGCGGTCGGCATCCGCAGCACCTGGGACACCGAGGACAACGGCGACGGGACGGTCGAGTACGTGCCGCTGCCCGTGTTCGACCCCAGTCGCGGCTACACGCTCGACGTACCGGCCGGGTCGCTCATGGCCGCGCCCCCGCTGGACTCCTTGCTCCGGGTGCTCGGGGTCCGGGTGAGCCGGCTCAATCCGACGTACCTGGAAGTGGAGGTGGGACTCGGGGTCGATCTCGGCATCGTGACCGTGGACACCGTCCGGGTCCGCCTCCGGCTGGATGCCTTCGAGACGCCACAACTCACCAAGCTCGGCGCCACCCTCGACATCCCGGGCGCGATCCACGGCACTGGCTACCTGGAGATCACCGACCTCGGGTTCAAGGGCGCTTTCGATCTCACCTTCCCGTCCATCGGGCTGCGTGCGAGCGCGACACTGGCGTTGGAGAGCCGGGCCGGGACGACCGGAGTACTGGTTGGTGCTGAAGTTGAGTTCCCGGTGCCGTTGCCGTTGGGCAACTCGGGTCTGGGGATCTTCGGGTTCCTGGGCGGGGTCGGGGTCAACTATCGCCGGCTCGAGCAGACCGGCGTACAGGCACCGGCGTTGAAGTGGCTGGAGAGTCAACTCACGCCGGCCCGCGGGTTCAACGTGATGCACCCGGCGGGCTGGGAGCTCAACCCGGGCAGCTTCGCGATCGCCGCGGGCATGATGCTCGGCACCGCCGAGGGCGGCTTCCTCATTCATCTCAAGGGGATCGTGCTGGTCGAGGTCCCCGGCCCGCGGCTGTTGCTGGTGATGAAGGCCGACGTGCTGAAGATGCCGCCGGTGCTGAAGGCGCAGAGCAGCGCGACCTTCCTGGCCGTGCTGGATCTCGACTTCGGCCGCGGCACGATCACGATCGGCATCGTCGCGGAGTACAGCATCCTGAAGCTGCTGAAGATCCGGGTGCCGGTGACCGCGTTCTTCCACCTGTCGCAGGCACAGAACTGGTTCATCGACCTGGGCACCTACACCGACCCGGTGACGGTCTCGATCCTCGACGTCTTCCGCGGCACCGGCTATCTGATGATCCACGGCGACGGCACCACGCTGGCCAATCCGAAGCTGCCGATCAGCACCAACGGCCTGGCGATCGCGGTCGGCTTCCACCTGCAGTGCGTGCTGATGGGCAGCAAGTCGATCGGCCTGTACTTCGAGGTCGCGGCCGGGTTCGACGCGCTGATCTCGTTCGAGCCGTTCGGCCTGGGCGGGATGATCTACGCCCGCGGCGAACTGCGGCTGTGGATCGTCGGCATCTCGGCGCGGGCCGAGCTCACCGTGCTGGTCGGCCGCCGCGGTGACACCGACACGACCAGCATCACCGGCCGGGTCTGCGGCAAGGTCGAGTTCTTCTTCTTCGACATCGAGGGCTGCGTCAAGCTGGAGATCGGTGACGGTCCGCCGGATCCGCCCGCGCCGCCGGAACTGGTGGCCGGGGTGAAACTCGTCAGCCGGTCCCCTGCCCTGGTCGAGGGCAGCGCCACCGATCGAGCGGTCGACGGCGCCCTCGGTGACGCGGCCGCGAAGGCCGAAGACCCGGTACCGACCGTGCCACTGGACGCGGTTCCCGTGGTGCTGTTCAAGTCGGCACCGATGGTTGCACCCGGCAACATCATCCTCGGCGGCGAGGCGCGCGGTACGTCCGGAGCCGGCGCCGATCCCTGGGAGCGCCACGGCGACAACTGGTGGCGCTTCCAGATCACCGGCGTCGAACTGACCGGGGATCTGCAACCCGATCCACCCGCGGGCAAGACTCCGGCGACGTGGTGGGCCCGCAGTGCGGCCGGGCAGTCCCAGCTCGACCCCGCCCTTGCCCTGCTCAGCTGGTTGCCAACACCCGCACCACGGGCCGTCCCGTACGGCGAAAGCCTCACCACCACGGTGAAGGACCGCTGGGGACACATCTGCAGCGATGCCGCCCGACCCGCGCCCGTGCTGTGGACCTTCGACAACAAGCCGACCGGCCCGAGTCCGGCCGGCTGGCGCCTGACGGGCGTCCCGTGGCCCGACCAGCCGGGCGACTTCCGCAGTACGCCGATCGACGCCAAGCTCGAGGTCACCGAGACCTGGCGAACCCATCACCCCATCGCGGATCTCCTGCAGGGCACGGATCCCGCGGTCGTCGTCGGGGACTCGGTGCCCTGTCCGACCGGTCGGATCGATCAGGTCGACTCGATCCAGGTCTGGCAGAGTGGCAACCCGTTGACCTTCAGCAACGCCGCGCTACCGATGAACGGCGAGGCCCTGCAGGAGGTCGTCGACCTGTTGGCAACCGGTACTTCGCTGGCCGATGTCGGCGCGGCCTGGGTGGAAACCGCTTGGGACAAGGAGCTTTCCGACAAGCCGCTGGGATGCCAGGGCCGGATCCTGCGTTCCCCCTCGGGTGACGAACCCGACCCCGCGCCGTACGGCACCGAGGAAGAACGCGAGCTGGTCAGGAAGGTGTGGGAGGAGACCGGGTTCAAGCCGTCGGACTTCGGCAACACCCTGCGGCTCACCGTCGACGGCGGTTTGGAGTCTCTCGAGCTGCTGCTTCTGGTGTCCGAACGGATGCTGAACGAGGGATTGTTCATCACCTGCCGCAAGAGCGACGGCTCGGTGGTCGCACAGCAGCCGGTGACTCCGGACAGCATGGTGACCTCGAGCAACCCGTTGCCGGGCGAGTGGACCGATTCGGCCGGTCCCTGGGCGGACCCGATCGAGCGCGCCGGCCGGATCGCTGCCCGGGTCGTCGCCGGGGAGCGCGACCTGTTGCTGTGTCGCGTTGTCGTCGACGTACCGGGCAGTGTCGCCGCAGTGGAGCTTGGTGCCGATCGCCGCGAGAAGTCCCTGATCGGTACGCCGTACTGGCTGCTGGCCGCCGCCGGGGTCACCACCGCCGAGCGGTGGCGTTTCGACTACGACAGCCAGGTCATCACCACCGATCGCGATCTGCTCGAGTCCACTCTCCAGCAGGACCCGACCGATGTCGCGCTGCTCGTGCCGTCGGAGTCCTACACGGTCACGGTGAAGTACCGCGCGCAGTCGGTGGCCGGCGAGAACAAGCCGCCGGCGACCGAGCCGGAGAACTGGGGGCAGGAGGCCCAACGGACCTTCCGGTTCGCGGCGGACGGTCCGGACGAGGTACCGGCCGACCTCGGGCCCTGGTTGCTGGCCACTGCTCCGGCAATGAACGAGACCGGCATCTTCTGCGCCGAACCGATCCGGATCGCACTCGCCACCCAGAACGTCACCGCCTTGTTCGACGCGTACGGCGAGGAGCTGCGCGTCAGCGTGCAGGCCTCGTCGGGCTTCCATCCCGAGCCGCCAGGTGGCGGCCTGCCAGGTGCCTCACTCACCTTGCCGTATCAGCTGACAGGCCAAGGTGGAGTGATGGGCGCCCTGACACCGGCCCTGGGTGCAGTGATGACCCCATGGCAGCAGACGGTGACCGAGCTGCTCGACGAGCTGCCCTGCACCGATGGCAGCGGCAGCAGCACGCACGGCACGATCCTGGAACTGCCCTACGACCTGCAGCCGCTCACCGACTACCTGGTCGACATAGAAGCCGTCCCGAAGGGTGCACCTGCCAACGCTCACGGCAGACGCGTATTCCGAGTCGGCTTCACTACCTCCCGCTTCAACACCGTGTCGGACCTGGCCAGGCTCGTACTGCTCGCACCCCGCGCACACCGCCATGTGCCCACACCCGCCGCTCTGGCCGCCCTGCCGGTCGCGCCGGCCGGTGCCGTGCTCGATACGACGTACCAGGCCGCGGGGCTCGCCGTACCGCAAGTGCCCCGCTATCCCGCTGTGGAAGTGCTGTGGTCCGGGGACGCCGTGCCGCAGCCGGTTGCGGTCGTCGTGGAGTGCAGCGAGTCGATGTGGCGCTCGCGGCCGATGCCTACTGTTGTTGCCGGTCCACCAGATCCGTCGGCCGGACCTGGTCACAAGTGGTGGGCTGCGGTTGAAGCTGACTGGCTGTCGCTCCAGCCGAGCACAGCCGCACCTGCCGCCGGCGATCCACCGAGAGCCAGCATTACGCGGCTGGTCAAGGGCGCCGGCGGCACCAGAGCCGTCGTCCTGCTCAACCCAGGCACCCGCGGCTCCGAGCTGCGCCTGGACCTCGTACTAGCCGGTGACGCACTCGCCGGTACTCCGGAACAGCGGGCCGAGGCCTTGCGGATCGCCCTGGACCGGGCGCCTTGGGAGGTGGAGGACTGATGGCTCGTCGAATCGCCTGGCCCTACTGGTTCCGGGCCGAGGCCGCCAAGGTTCCCTGGCCGGTCATTGCCCAGCAGCACCTGCAGCAGATTCGTCAGCACCACGTGGTGGTCGACGACCGGCTGCTGGAGCACCTGAAGACCATCCGGGAGAAGCGTCCCACCGAGATCCAACTGCGGTGGAGCTGCGCCAAGGAGCTCGGCGTACCGGCTGAGCCCTTCATCGTGTGGCAGAGGCCGCGACGGGACGACGAGCCGGAGCGAGCCGACTTCGACCAGTTCCCAGTCAAGGGCGGCCTCGCGTTGTTCTGGGGCAGAGTCGCGTCGTACGTCGAGGTCGAGTGCGACCCGATCGACCCGGGTCGCCCGGTCGGACTGCTGGTCTCCCGTGGTGGCGGTCTGGGCCTCGACTCCACTGTGGGAGCGGCCGCCGTCAGCAGCGTCAACGGTGCTCGGGTAAGACTCGTGGTCCGCTGCCCGGGTGGCACGAGAGCGCTCTTGGTCAACGGCCACAGCCCTGACCTCCGGATCGAGTTGCTCGAGCAGGTGCTCGAGAGCGACGAGTGGAAGCCGCTCGAACGAGTAGGTCTGCCGGTGGACGACCCCTGGCCCGGTACGTCGTACGAGACTGGGCCGCAGGGGCTGTTCGACAACCTGGTCGACCCGGTCGAGGCAGCCCTGCAGCGACTCGAGCGAGGCGGTCCCCCGGTCGGCTGGTACCCAGTCACAGCCACCGGCCGTACTGCGCCACTGTGGGCTCCGCCGGACTACAAGATGTTGCTCAAGGAGATCCGGAACGAGACCCTGCCCCGGATCGAGCGGATCTACCGCCCGGCCCTTCCGCCGTACGAACAGCACAACGTCCTCGACAGTGGACCGGTCGACGGCCCGAGTGGCTCGTCTTTGACAGCCACTGCCGAGTTGCCGTCGCTCTCCCTGCTGACGCTCCCGGCGAGTGCTGACCCGTTCCTGGCGCTCGGTCTTGGTTTCGGCACGAGCTATCTGGAGGAACGCAGTCACGACCTGCCGGGTGTAGGTGCTGACGACCTGATGGTCACCGCCGAGTACTCGGACACGCCCAACCGGATGGGTTCGGTCACGATGGCGGCCTACCTCCCGTCCTTCCCGCAGCATGCCAACACCCGGACGCCGGTCGACGTGGCGGCCGTACGCGACGGGCTGGTCGCGCCCGGAGTACCGGATCAGGCGTGGCGCGAGACCGTCCGCATCTCGTGGTACCGGCCGCCCGCGACGGCGGCACTGGGCCAGGGAACGGGCGGATCGCTGGCTCGCTTCGAGTCGCCTGCCGACACCACTGCCGAGTGCTTGCTGCCGCTGCGGCCCGCGGGCGACTTCCGGCCGCTCTTACCGGTCCCCGATGGCCCGGAGAACCACGAGGACTTCCGCCGGACGAGCATCGTGGATGCCGCCGCCGAGATCCCGATCGGCAGCGGCGGCCGCAATCCCGGCTATCCGGTCGCGGTGCAGGACGTCTTCGGCGTCTGGTCGAAGTGGGAGGACGCGCTCTATGCCGGCGACGAACCGGCACCGCCCCGGCCGCGCATCATCGCGCTGGCATTGAGGTCCACCTTCACCGGTTCGACGTCATGCCCGGCCACGCTCGAAGTCGAGCTCGCGGTGAGTTGGGAAGACCGTACGCCGGTCGGGGTCGACCTGCGCCTGGTCATGTTTCCGATGACGTCGCCGAACAGCGCGCCGCCGACCGGTGTCACCCCCTTTGGTGCCGCGCCGGCTGGTTGTTTCCGGCGGGACGTGTCGCTGAGCTTCGCGGGTCAGGAGCTGCAGGGCGGCGCCGGAGTACAGGTTGAGCACCTGGATTCGGCTGGCGAGAACGTAGTACCGGCTGGGTCCGCGCAGGGTGAGGAAGGGCGTCGGTACAGGTTGCAGATTTCGATACCAGTTCTGGACTTCGGGGCGACGGCGCGCTGGGGTGCGGCGCTGTGGACGCGGTCTCACCTACTGATCGGAGTCACGTCCGGCCTGACACCGGATGCGGCAAGTCCCGCGCTCACAAGTGCCGCGTCACCTGTGCCAGTCGCGCCGATTCCGCCGCCTTTGCCGCCGGGTGTTCCGATGGGCAGCGCGCCCGATGCGCAGGGCTGTTCGCATGCCCGCGTGCACTGGTCCGTCCCGGCTGGCGCCCAACTTCAAACAGACAAGGGGATCATCGTCTGGGAGATCGCGGAGACTGCGCTTCGGCAGTCCGTCGGTCTGCCGGCGAGAGCAGCCGAAGGCACGCTGCCCGGCGTCCGCCTCCAACAACTCTGGGACTCGTACGACGCTCTTTCGGCTGACCGCCGCCGGTCGATCTTCCGCCGGCTGATGGTGCTGCCCGGATCGGCGCGCGAAGCTGACGTTGCCCTGCCGAAGGGGTCGACGGACATCCACTTGTTCACCGTCACGACGCTCTCGACCTCAGGCATCGAGTCGGCCTGGCCAGGCGGCTCGCCGGCGCACGAACACCTGCAGGCCGTTGCTGCCCCCAGACTGCGCCGGCCGGCGGCGCCCGTCGTCAGCTCGGTCATCGGGGTCGCCGGCAGCGTCGCGCTCACGCTGACCTCGGCGAGCCGGGTACCGGTCCGCGAGTTCCGGCTGTTCCGGACCCGCTCCGAGGTGGCCGCGCGATCGTTCGAGTCGATGGGACCGGCGTTCGCCGTCGTACCGGCACTTCCGCCCGGTGCTGGGCAGCCGCCTGACCCGGTCACCGGCGAGCTGACCTACACGGCTAACTGGACAGGCGCCTTTGCTCCGTCCTGGGACGACTGGTTCGTGCGCGCTGTCGCAGTACCGGTTGATACTGTTCCGGTCGAAGCGGTGCGCGGCCTGCCATCGACTGCTTGCGAACCAGTTGCCGTGACAGTCCTCCCCGGAACCGCGCCCGACCTGGCCCCGCTCCTGGCCACTCCCCTCGGGACGGGTGAGCTGATCAGGGTCACGACCTCCACGTCCGCCCCGGCCCGTGAGGTTGCTCTGGGCAATCATCGGGTGTCGGTCGCAGTACAGGGTGCTGCCGGTGTGGTCGACGTCGATCCGGTGGCGCTTCAAGAGGTGCCGGAAGGACCGGTGTCCGGGCCGTCGCCGGCCAACGCCGATCCGGGCGTCGCGCTCGTCCGCGGACCGCGGGCGGCAGGCCGGACTCCGCTCGGCCTCTGGCTCACGCGGCCCGACAGCGGACAGCCGGTCGACGTTTCGGTACGGCTGGTCGACCCGCTCGGCCGACTCACCGAACAGCGGATCACGGTCCCGGCCTTCGTCGCCGAACCGCCGAACCTAGAGGTGCTCGACGTCTTCACGATCACCGGTCGTGGCGTGGTGGCGCGACTGCGCTCGGACGCGGACGTCGAAGCCCAACCGCCTTACGTGCTGGCGATTCAGGCGCAACGAACCCGCCGCCCCTTCCCCATCGGCCCACTGCCACCACCGGTTCGCGCCCGCTTCGAACTCGATGATCTGCCGACCCGCACGGGCCCGTTCCCGAGTGCCGACATCATCCAGGCGGTCCGGACTACTGAGGACCCACCGCACGAGTACCAGATCCTGATCCGACTGGCGCCCCCGATGGTCATCACCTTCGTCCTCCGAGCCCCCGACGGCGCGCAGACGCAGGAAGTCGTCGAGGTGCCTACCTAAACACGCGGTCAGGCGGCCTCGGGAACGGTCAGGCTGGACTTCAGGTGGTTGAGTGTCAGGTGGCCGGCGAGGACGCCGCCGACGGCGAGGGCGACCACCAGCCAGGTGGGGGCGCCGAGGTCGATGGCCGCGACGATGGCGAAGCCCTCGAACAGCGCGATCAGCGTGAAGCCGAGGTGGTCCAGGTACTTCGCCGACGGCGGGTTGCCGGCCGAGGGACGCGTCCGCGACGCCTGGATCGCGCGCCACATCATGTAGCCGCCCAGCACGATGAGGCCGGAGAACACCACCCGGGCCGCCGTACCCATGTCGCGCCAGCCGATCGAGACCGCGACCACCATGAAGAGGTCGAGCAGCGCGAGTGACCAGAAGTAGTAAGGAAACAAGCCCTGCCGCCGGACCGCGAAGCAACCGGTGGCGAACGCGACCACCCCGGCGGTGGCGTGCAGCACGATGAACACGGTATGCCACATGGTTGTGGCCTCCTTACTGAGATTCGACGAAACTTGTCATAGCCGGTGCCGGGTGGCCCACTGGGCGACGTGAACCCGGGACGGCACCCCGAGCTTCCGCATCGCGTGCCGGACGTGGTTGATCGCCGTCCACTCCGAGATCTGCAAGGTGCTGGCGATCTGGCGGTTGGTCATCCCCTCGGCGACCAGGACGACGACCTCGCGTTCGCGGGCGGTGAGAGCGGACTCGAGCTCTGCATCGGCCAGTTGCTGATCCGAAACTGCTTCCGTCGCTTCGGCCGGCGTGGGAGTTTCGACCACCCCGACCTCTTCGTCGAGCAACGTGCCGAGCGGCAGCGCCTTGCCGGCGATACAGGCGTTGTCGAACGCGACATCGCCGAGCCGGCCGCGCAGGTTCTGCAGTGCGCGATCGACGAACGGGAGCACCTCCGCGCAGGCGAAGCTGTGGGTCTCGGCACGCATGGCGCTCGCCGCCGCCAGCAGGCGGACGGCAGCCAGATCGGTGTCCGGCTGTTTGCGACCGGCCAGGACCAGACCCAGCGCCTCCAACGCGAACGGCGTGTCAGGGTCCGTGCCCACGTCGACAACGCCCGCCGCCGCAGCACGGCAGGTGCGCTCCGCCTCCTCCTGTTCGCCGCGCCGGAAGGCGACCAGACCCGCCAGCGCGCGAACGTTCCGGGTGTTGCGTTCGTCGCCGTGCGCCTCCACCAGGGGCAAGGCGAAGTTCACCGCCTCGTCGGCCGCCGCCACGTCGCCACGACTCAGCGAGATCATCGCCAGGTCGATCAGCACGACCGCCGCACCACGACGGTCCTCGGCTCCCTGCCAGAGCGAGAGACTCTGCTCGCACAGTTTGCGGGCCTCGGCGAAATCGCCGCGGATCCGGGCCAGGTTGCCGAGGTGATTGACCGCCGCGGCGAGCCCGGCCAGCTGCCCGAGACCGCGATAGGTTTCCGCGGCCCGGCGCTGGTAGTCCTCAGCAGCCTGATAGTCGCCGACGGCCGCCGCGAGCGTCCCGGCCGCGTGCAACGCGTCGGCGTACCGGCGGTCCTGCGTGTGGACGGACTCGTCGGCGAGCGCATCTTCCAGGAGCTGCAGACCCTCGCGCAGGCGGCCGTGCCCGAACATGAACCGCCAAAGTCCGGTGGCGAAGATCAGCGCGCCGTTCGCGTCACCACGAGCCCGCAGATGCCGGTACGCCGCACGTAGGTTGGACAGCTCGCTGACCAGCCGCGCCGCGCATGCCGCGTGCCGAGCTCCGGTGAGCTCCTTCTCCGCCTCGGCCACCACACCACGGAAGAAGTCGGCATGCCTGCTCCGGACGACGTCCTCGTTGCTGGTCTCCCGAAGCTGTTCGACGCAGAACGCCTGGATCATGTGCAGCGGATGGAACCTGGGCTCGCCGTCGACGCCGACCGAGGTCGTCAGCATTCCCTTGTCCAGCAGGGATTCCAGCAGGTTCTCCGCATCCTCCTGGGACAGTTCACCGACGGCCATCGCGGCGGCCACACTGAAGCCGTCGACGAAAACCCCCAGGCTGGTGAGCAGGTTGCGTTCCTGCTCGGTCAGCAGCTGGAAACTCCACAGGATGGTCGCCCGCATCGTCTGCTGGCGCGGCGGCACGTCCGCGAGGCCGCGCCGCAGGATGTCGATGCCGTCGCGCAACCGGGCCAGCAGCGCACGCGGGCTGAACAGCCGCAGCCTCGACGCGGCCAGCTCGATCGCCAGCGGCAGACCGTCGACCAGCCGGCAGATCTCGGCGACGTCGGCGACGTTCTTGGCGGTCAGCGCGAAATCCGGTACGACGGCCCGGGCCCGCTGCACGAACAGCGCGATGGACGGGATCTCCGCGATCTCGGCCAGCGGCACCTGGAGCGAGCTGACCAGTGGCAGTGGCAGGACGGGATACAGCCGCTCCCCGTAGATCTGCAGCGGTTGCCGGCTGGTCGCCAGCACCGTCAGGCCAGGACATTCCGGGAGCAGGAAGCTCAGCAGCTCGGCCACCCCGTCGGCCACATGCTCGCAGTTGTCGAGCACCAGCAGGAGCTCGCGGTCGCGCAGGCGATCGCGCAGATCGTTCGCGGGCTGGGTGTCGCTGCCCGATGCGGCCCGGCAGGCGGCCGCGACAGCGCCGGCGACCTGGGAGGGCTCGGACAGCGAGGCCAGCTCCACCGGCCAGACACCGTCGCGGAATCCCGACCGCACGTCGCCGACGACGGCCTGCGCGAGCCGGGTCTTGCCGGTGCCGCCTGATCCGGTCAGCGTGACGAGCCGGGCGGGGCCAAGGACGATCCGCTGCAACGCGGCGCGTTCGCTGTCGCGGCCGACCAGCGGTGTCGGCGGCGGCAGACCCACCACCCACGGCAGCGCGGTCCCCGAATTGATCGCCGGCGAATGTTTCAAACCCTTGACCTGATGGTCCTCGTCACGGCCGTTCGTGCTCCTTGTCCTGCGCCCCCCGGTCATGTTCCCCCATGCTTTTCCGAATATGGCGTATATGCACGGTAACAGCACGCCGGGCCACTGGCAGACGCCACGATCGCATCGATCTCCGCCGTTCCTGCCAAGTAAGGACTAATGCCCGGGCGGACCGGTATACCTACCGTGAAATCCGAACGGAATTGCGTGCGGAACGTGAGCACGACCCCAGCTCGGCAAAGGTTCCGGCGGCAAGTACCAGCAGGAATGACGTGGTGTCGTTCGTGTCCAGGACGACCGACAGCACGACGCCGTCATCCTCGTCGACGGCCGCGGGTCGCGGGACGAAGACCGGCTCGCTCGGGTAGCAGCCGTCCTGATACCAGCTCTTGGTGGCGCCGGTCGGGGTGTCGAGTTTCACCAACTGATCAAGGAAGTTGAGCCCTCGACGATCACGTGCGCCGGCGCCGTACCCGAACTGGTACGGACGGCCGTTGTGGTGGGAGTAGGCGATGTTCGGCAGCTCCAGTGGCTCGTCGCTCAGGGTTTCGCGCGTCACGGTTCCGCTCGCGAGCTGCACGCGGAACCGGGTCGGCAGGGCGAGCGGGATGCCACGGTTCTCGCGCAGCGCGTCGAGGTAGAGCGCGTCGATCACGCTCGCGTCCGGGTAGCCGCAGAGGTCGAAGACGACCTCGTCCTCGTTGTCCCAGGCATTGATGTGGTGAAACACGAAGCAGGCTTCGGTTTGGTAGCTCCCGCGAACCCTGCCGTCGTGCATGTAGCCGGGCTGGTCGACGGGGACCGAACTGATCAGTCGCCGGTCACTCCGGGCGGCCTCCTGGCGGTGCAGCTGATAGCTGCTGCGGCGGCCGAATTTCAAAAGATAGTTGATCACTGAATTGTCGTTCGGGTCCGCGTGCGGATGCGCAGTAGTGACATTACCGCTCAGTTTGTCGCGATAGCCGGTAACGCGCAGCGTAGCCAGCGTGGCGGGGTCGAACTCGACCGCCAACGGCCTTTCCGTCACGGCCACCGCGGATTCACCGAACGGCTGGATGTTGACCACCGGATTGACACCGGGAGCACCGAAGAAACGCGTGAAGAAACGACTGAACAGACTGCCGCACGGATCGGTGGCGAACTCGGGATAGCCGATCCGGCCCTGGTCCCGCACCGATCGGTAGTTGGGGGTGTCGACGAACCAGTGCCGCAACGACCGGCCGTTGCCCACGCCGTACCGGGCCGGGCCGTTGCGGATCAGCGTGCCGGACAACCACTCGGGCAGCTCGCCCTCCACCGGCAGCTCGTCGATGCTGACCTCACTGTCGAGGTCCGCAAAACCGATCGCGTACGGCGCGGCGCCCGTCGCGTCCCGTCCGGTCATGCGGTCACTTCCGAAGCTGCCGACCCGGCGTACTGCGGCCGGACCAGTGCCATCGCCTCCCGCCACACCTCGACGGCAGCATCCGGCGTCGGCACCGTGGCGAGGATCGCGGCGATGAGGGTGTCCCGGTGCGCGTCCGTGCGACCTGGCCCGACCGAGAGGGGAATCACTGCACGGACTGCCGGAAGCGCGGCGATCTCGTCGAGGCCTTCGACCTTCTCGATCTCCACGCCGACCGGGTGTTGCGGGCTGACGAACACCGAGTGCCCGGTGAACGACGGCAGTTCGCCGCTGTCGATGCCCAGTGCCGCTTGACCTGCCCGGGCGATCAGGTTCACGCCAGACACCATCGGGAAGAGGTACGGCAGCGCCCCGCCGGCCCGGCCGTTCACCTCGATGATGCGTGGTCCGTCGGCGGTCAACATCAGTTCTGTGTGCGCGAGGCCGCAGGAGAAGCCCAATGCTTTGAGCGCCTGGTCGGCCATCGCGAGCACCTCGGTTCGCTCGCGGGCAGCCAGTCCGGATGGCAGCATCATGCCGGTCTCCAGCACCGGGGGCGCGGTCGGGAACCGGTCGGTGACCGCCAGATGGGTCACCACACCGGTGACCGCGACCGACTCGACGCTGACGTACGGCGCGAAACCCGGTGTCGCCCTGGCCGGGTCGCCCACCAGCAGTTCCTCCAGGATGAACTCGGTCCCGGGGTCCACTGCTCCACCGGCCCTGGCCGCATCGTCGAACGCTTCCGCCACTCGGTCGGCCAACTGGTCTGGCGCTGTGACGATGGAGGCCAGAGCGCCGCCACTCCCCCGGGTCGGTTTGAGGATCGCCGGCAGCGGAACCTCGGCCAAAGCCGCCGGTACGTCGTCCGCGTTCGCGAGTCGGGCGAACCGCGGCGTCGGAACCCCAGCGGCGGCCAACGTACCGCGCTGAACGTACTTGTCGCGGAAAGCCGCCATGGTCTCGGGTGGTTGCCCCGGCAGACCGAGCCGTTGGGCAACGACGGCCGCCGCCTCGACCAAGTCGTCGGAGAAGGTCAGTACTCCGTCCACTCGGTGCTCGGCCGCGTAACCCACCGCACGGTCGACCAGGTCGTCGCCGTGTTCGGCGACCACCACGGTGGCCGGCAGGTCGTCGTCGAGCCGATCGGCCCGGGCATCGAGGATGCCGGCACTGGTGACCACCACGACATCGCCGACCGGCCGCAACTGCAGCACGGTTTCGGTGACCCGGATCCCCCGGGTGCCCAGCAGGAGCATCACAACAGGTCGCACGGGAACCTCCTGATTATCCGGCTCATTCGGCCGGTTCGGGGACGAGCTGCCGGCCGGAGTCCGCGTCGGCAATGGTGATCGCCGCCATCGGGCAGCACTCCGCCGCACTGGCTGCGGCATCGTCCGGGTGGATCAGCTCGGCGCGCGGCCGCGATCGCCGGTCGGGGCCGAACTCGAAGTGTCCGGGTGCCACGCCGAGGCACATTCCGCTTCCAGTGCAGGCGTCCTGGTCGACCGTCACCTTCCACTTGGCCATCTGACCTCCATCACACCGAGACCATGAGTTTCACCTCGTACTGCCGCAGCCAGAGCTCGATCTGGGTGAGGTACGCCAGGGCCATTCGCTGCATCCACGCGGGACGCCGGCTGTCGCCGTCGATGAGGGCCGTGACTCGTTCGGCGTCCAGCAGCGGCCCGATGGCCGAGTCGCCGTCGAGCAGCGATCGCGCCGCCGCACGCACGGCCGCGTCGTACTGCGGATCGGGCGCGGTCGGGTACATCGTCTTGGGCCGCTCGACAAGCTCGCGCGGCAGCAGTCCGGCAGCGACCCGCCGGAGCAGGCCTTTCGGCGTACCGTCGATCGCTTTGGTTGCCCAGGGCACGTTCCAGAGGTACTCGACCAGCCGGGTGTCGCAGAACGGCACCCGGACCTCCAGTCCGACCGCCATGCTCATCCTGTCCTTGCGGTCGAGCAGCACCGGAAGGAAACGGGTCAGCGCGAGGTACGACACCTCGCGCATCCGTCGGTCGGGGCCCTCTTCGCCAGGCAGCCGCGGGACCTCGGCGAGCGCTTCGGCGTACCGGTCGGCCGCGTACTCCTGCGGTCGCAAGCGTTCCTTCAGTCCCGGCGCCAGGACGTTGGCGAAGCCGGTGTCGTCGAGGTTCCAGGGGAAGCCGTTCCGGGCCACCGCTTGCTGGTCGTGGAACCACGCGTAGCCGCCAAACACTTCGTCCGCGGACTCACCGGACAGCGCGACTGTCGAGCGGCCGGCGATCGCTTCGAACAACAGATAAAGCGAAGCGTCGAGCTCACCGAGGCACGGCAGGTCCCGCGCGCGGGTGGCGCGCTCGAAGGTGCCCAGCAGATCCGGTACCTCGAGCACGACATCGGTGTGCTCCGACTTGATCTGCTCGACCAGGGTCCGGACGTACGGCGCGTCGAGGGTCGGCCGGTTCGCGTCCGCCCGGAAGTCGGTGGCGCTTCCCGCGAAGTCGACGGCGAATGTGGACAGCGACCCGGTCGCCCGACTGGCCATCACCCCGATGAGGCTGGAGTCGAGACCACCGGAGACAAGAGCACACAGCGGTACGTCGGAGACCAGCTGGCGGGTCACCGCGTCCGAGAGCAGCCCGCGAACCGTCTCGACCGTGGTATGGAGGTCATCGGTGTGCGGGGCGCTGGCAAGACGCCAGTACGCGCGAGCCTCGACGCCGTTGCGGTCGAACTCCAGCAACGTCCCGGGCCGCAGCTCGCGCAGGTCACGCAGTACGCCGCTGCCCGGCGTGTGCGTGCCGAACATCGCGAACAACTCGAGCACGCCCTGGTCGTCCAGCGCGGCTTCGAAAACCGGACTAGCCAGCAGTGCCTTCGGCTCGGAACCGAAGACGATGCCCTCGGCGTAGAGGTAGTAGTACAGCGGTTTGATCCCGAGCCGGTCGCGGGCGAGCAGAAGTCGCTGGGTCTCGTCGTCGAAGATCGCGAACGCGAACATCCCCTCCAGGCGCTCGACGCAGTCCGCGCCCCATTCGAGATACGCCCGGAGTACGACCTCGGTGTCCGATCTGGTGGCGAAGTGATGGCCACGGGTCCGAAGCTCGCTGCGCAGCTCGGTGAAGTTGTACACCTCGCCGCTGAAGGTGAGGACGACCGGCCGGCCACCCGGTTGACGGTGCGCGACCATCGGCTGCGCTCCACCTTCCACGTCGATGACGGCCAGCCGGCGGTGACCGATCGCGGCCTGCTCGCTGAGCCAGGTCCCGCCCGCGTCCGGGCCACGACACGCGAGCGTGTCGGTCATGGCCTCGAGGACGGCCGGCTCGCTGGCGAGGCGCCGCTCCCAGTCGACCCATCCGGTGATGCCGCACATGGCTACGACCTCCCTGGTTCTGTCATGGGTTTCATCGGGCCGCGTATCCGCCGTCGACCAGCAGGTCGGTCCCGGTGATGAACGACGCGTCGTCGGACAGCAGGAACAGCACGGCAGCGGCGACCTCGTGCGGTGTCGCCATCCGGTTCATCGGTGTGGCGGCCACGAAGTCGCTGACGAACTGCTCCGGCAGGCCGGTGGTCATCGGCGTCTCGACCATGCCCGGCGAGACCGCGTTGACTCGGATGCGGGAAGCGGCGAGTTCGACGGCCGCCGCCCGCGTCATCGCAGCGACCGCGCCCTTGGCGCCGTGGTACGCAAAAGCCGCGCCGGAACCGATCTGCCCGAATACCGAGCACACGTTGACGATTGCGCCGCGTCCTGCCAGATGCATGGACGGCACAGCTGCTTGCAACCCCAGCCAGGTGCCGCGCTGGCAGACATCGACGACGTGGTTCCACTCGGCCTCGGTGACGCCTTCCAGGCCGTGGATCCCGAGCACACCGGCGTTGTTGACCAGCAGGTCGGGGTAGCCGAAGTACCGGCGTGCGGTCCGGGTGAAGCGGGACCAGGCTGCGGCGTCGGTGACGTCCAGCTCGGTCGCGACGACCCGACCCGGCAGGTCATCGGCGGCAAGCTCTTTCGCCACCGCTTCGCACCGCCCACGGTCGATATCGCCCAGTACGACGCCGGCGCCCGCGCTCACCAGTACTTCGGCCACGGCCCGGCCGATACCGCTGGCCGCACCCGAGACCAGAGCAACCCGACCCGCCAGCCGTGTCGACGACATCAGCGGTCCTCCGCGTCACGCCGGGCGGGTAGCCAGGCGAGCGCAGCGGCGTACCCGGCGGCGTGGCTGAGAGAGACCCGCGGCACCGGCAACCCGAGCTGGCGACGCCACTGCTCGACCTCACCGCTCAACCGGACCGCGGGTCTGCCAGGTGGCATCCGCAGGATCTCGATCCCGGACCACGGCACCGGTCCGGGCCAGCGCAGCGCCTCGGCGACCGCACGTTTCGCCGCCAACCGAGCCGCCACGTGCTCACCGACCAACTCGAGGTCGAGGCAGTACGCCAGCTCGGCCGGGCTGACCAACTGCCGCCAGCCCGGGTCCGTCGGCGCCTGCATCGCGGACACCTGAAGGACTGCTGGTGCCGTCGAGTCGTCGACGAGATCACCATCGAGACGGTGGTGGGCGCCGGCCGGGTTCACTGCGACGGCCAGGGGGTCAGCAGCACCGAGGCGTACGTACCGCCCCAGTTGGCCGCCGTCACGAGCGCGGCCCGGCCGGCGGGATCGTGGTCGGACCCGACGTACGGTTCGAGACCGGGCAGCGGATCGCGCAGCCCGTTGATCGGCGGAACCCAGCCGGTCTGCATGCTCTCCACCGCACTGAGCACCGACATCAGTGCTGTCGTGGAGTGGATGTGACCGACCTGCCCACTGAGGTTGGCCAGCCGCGTCGAGCCGGCCGGGAACACGGCCGCGACCGCATTCGCCTCGGCCTGGTCGATGGCCGCCGTACCTCGGGCGTCGCCGTACACGACACCGACGTCGCCGGCGGTCAGGCCCGCGTGGGCAAGCGCGTTGCGATGGCTCTGTGCCCATGCCTCGCCGGACGGGTCGTTGCCCGCGACCCGGTAGGCGTCGCCGGTACCGCCGTGGCCGCGGATCTCCGCGAGGATCGTCGCTCCCCGCGCTTGCGCGTGCTCCAGCGACTCCACCACGAGCGCTGCCGCGCCCGCGCCGATCACGCATCCGCTGGCGTCGCGGTCATACGGGCGCACCACGTCAGACGAGAGCAGTCCCAAGTGGTCGTAGCCGAGATGGAGCAGAGGCGTGAGTTCGTCCGCGCTGACTGCGGCCATCACTTCGGCTTCGCCGCGGCGTACCAGGTCAGCGGCGTAGCCGAGGCCGGCGATGCCCGACGCGGTGCCGATCGCAAGCGTCGACAGCGGGCCCTTGATCTGCAGCGAAAGGCAGGCGTGACCGGGCGCCGCGTTCATCACCGAGTTGGGGAACAGGCGCGGGTTGACCCGGTGCGGACCTTCGCTGCCGATCGTTTCGGTCAGCTGCGCCACGGTCTCCAGCGGCCCGGTGAAGGTACCGAAGACCATGCCGACCTGCGCGGAGTTCTGCCGGGTGATCTGGTAGCCCGCGTCGGAGAAGGCGCTCCGCGTCGCCGCCAGGACGAGCAGCCCCAGCTGGTCGAGCCGGCGCGCGTACGCCGGATTGATCCAGCGCCGGTAGTCCTGGTCGGTGATTTCGGCCGTGAGTTTGCTCGCGGCCTGGCTGGTGTCGATGCTCGTCGCCTGGGCGATCCCGACCTTGCCGTCCTTCAGCGCGGTGATGAACCCGTCGCGTCCCAGACCGATGGGCGAGACGACCCCGGCGCCGGTCAGCACCACCCGGCGGTCGGGCCGGACCGGCGCCTTGCCGGGCGAACGACCCAGCACGAGCGCGCAGTTGTTGCCACCAAAGGCGAACGAGTTCGACACCACGACGTCAAGCTCCGCCGGCCGTGACCGGTTCGGCACGATGTCGTGGCCCTGCTTGGCCGCGGCACTGTCCTGTACTACTGATTCGTCGACGTTCACCGTCGGCGGCAGCACCTGGTCGCGCAACGCCATCGCACAAACGGCGGCCTCCAGCGCCCCGGCCGCACCCAGCATGTGCCCGACCTGCGACTTGGTGCTGCTCATCGGCGGAATGCCTGTCTCGCCGAAGAGAGCGGCGACGGCTTTGGGTTCGGCGCTGTCGTTGGCCGGCGTACCGGTGCCGTGGCCGTTGACGTAGTCGACATCGCCGACCTCGAAGCCGGCCTGCTCCAACGCTCGCCGCATCGCGCGCAACGCACCGCTACCCACCGGATCCGGTGCTGTTGCGTGGTGCGCATCGCTGCTGAGCGCGTAGCCGAGAACGTAGGCGAGCACCTGCGCACCACGGGCCCTTGCGGCCTGCTCGGACTCGAGCACCAGCATGGCCGCGCCTTCGCCGATGTTGAGGCCGCTACTGCGGGAGTACGGCGCGCAGGGCTGGCCGTCGAGCGCCTTGAGGCTGTCGAATCCGGCCAGCGAGAGGATGTCGAGCACGTCCACGCCACCGGCCAGCATCACGTCGGCCCGGCCGTCGCGGATCGCGTCGATCGCCCAGCCGATCGAGTTCGCCCCGGCCGCGCACGCGTTGGAGATCACGACCTTGGGCCCCTTGAGCCCGAAGGCCGCGCTCACCGCATCGGTCGAGGTGTACAGCGGATAGGTGAGCAGGTGATGTCTCGACGCCGCTTCTACTCGCCCGCCACCGCGGAGGAGCTCCCAGTGGTACTGCTCCCCCGCGTCCAGGCCGCCGACCGACGTACCCATCGCGATACCGATCCGGTACGGATCGAGTGAGGCGATGTCCAGCTTGGAATGCTCGATGGCCTCGGCCGCCACGCCCAGCGCCATACCGATCGCGCGGTCGACCCGGCCCCGGCCCCGCTGCGGTGGTACCGGAATCTCGGCCACCTCACCGGAGTACTGGCAACTCAACGTCGACGTGTCCAGCCGGCGGGTCCGCCCGATCCCGGTCGCACCATCGCGTACTCCGGTCCAGACGGCGTCGGTGCCCGTTCCGAGCGCACACGTCATCGCGACGCCCGTAATGGCGACGGCTGTCGGCGGTGCCGGCTCACCGGCTGGGCTGACCCCCGTAGTGTTCATGGGTTACTCCTCCTGCGGCTGCTGCCGCTACTCGAGCGGTACGCCGAAGCTGGTCGCGACGAGGAACGGCGCGGCGACGGTCTGGACCGGGTGGTTGAGCTCGTCGAGCGTGAAGTCGATCCCGGCCGCCGCCACCTCGGACTCGACCCGCGCGGTACCGATCACCCGGGAGAGGCGCGGTGAGTAGACCGCGTGCGTGACGGCTCCTACCTGCTCACCGTCGATCGTGAGCGGCGTACCGCGTTCGGGGGCCGCCTCGAGCCCGTCGGCCGCGAGCCAGCAGACCGGGCGCCGGTCGAGTCCGGCCTTCCACTGCTCCGTCAGGGCTTCCTGACCGGTGAACGCGTGACCGAAGTCGACCATCCACTGCAGGCCGACCTCGAACGGCGTTGCTCCGTCGGCTTCCCGCTCCAGGTTCGCGAACCGCATCTCCATCCGGCAGATGTCCACCGCGTCGAGTCCGACCTCGGAAGCACCGAGGCTGAGCAGGTGCTCGCGCAGTCCATCCCCGGCAGCGGCCGGCACGTGCAGCTTGTAGCCGTACTCGCCGGTGACGCCGGAGCGGCTCACCAGCAGCTCCAGATCATCGCGCCACGTCGACGTGATGAAGCTGGCGTACGACAGGGACGAGATCGGGAAGGGCAGGAATTTCTGCGCGATCGCCGGCGACTGCGGCCCCTCGATGCCGAAGACCCGGAACTCCTGGGACACATCCTGCACCGTCACGTCGTGGGACCCGCCGGCCGCTGCCGCGGTCAGGTGCTCCACCGCCGCGCCCGCCTGCGCCGGCCACACCTCGACGAGATAGTCGGCGTCGCGGCAATGGATCAGTGCCTCCGCAAGCACCGTGCCGTCCTGCTTCAGCAGCAGGGAGGCCGAGATCTGACCTTCGAGCAGGAAGTCGACGCTGCGGGTCGAGACCTGGCCCAGGAACGCGGCCGCCTCGGCGCCGCCGACCCGGATCAGGCCCACGCCGGTGTAGTCGACGAGACCGCAGGCGCCGCGCAGCTGCTCGTACTCTGCGTCGGTGCCGGAATAGACGTTCTGCATCGTGCTCTCCTTCATTCGCTTTCGTTCCGTTCGGTGACGACGAGCCGGGTCGTCATCACGACGTCACGGCCGACCGACGCCTGTCCGGTCACCGACATCAAGCTGCCCATCCGGGGTCCGGTGTGCGCGCGGATGACGACCTGGTCGCCGGGCAGCACCGTGCGCAGGAACTTCGCCTGCTTGATCTCGGCCAGGTAGCCGACCCGGTCCGCGACGTCGGCGACCAGCTCGCCAGTGGCCCGCGAGGCCGCCGCACTGCCGTAGATCACCGCGGCGAGCTGGGCCACGCACTCGACCAGCAGCACACCGGGATAGAGCATCCGGCCCGGAAAGTGCCCGGCGAGCACCGGATCGGACGAGGTGATGTTCTTGATCGCCTCCGCGCGAACGCCCGGCTCGACCGAGACCACCTTGTCCAGCAGGAAGAACGGGTACCGATGCGGGAGCAGCCGGGCGATGTCGTCCGCGGACAGACTGGCCGGCTGACCGTCGCCCGCCTGGACTGCGGTCTGTTGCCGCTCTGCGGCCGGGGCACTCATGATCGGTTGGCCACCACGTGGTCGACGAGACGGTTGAGCGAGAGCAGGCTCTCGGTGTCGTCGTCGGTGATCACCACGCCGAACTTCTCCTCGACCGCCATCGCCAGCTCGAGCGTGTCGATCGAGTCGAGCTCCAGCCCGCGCCCGAACAGCGGCTGGTCGTCACCGATCATGTCGGCGTCGACCGAGAGGGCGAGCCTGTCCACCAGCAGGTGTTTCATCTCGCCGCACAGCTCCTGGCGGGCCTTGACCGCCTGCTTGGTCTCTTCCAGCGTTGCCACCATCTGGCTTCTCCTGTCGTCTTTTCCAGTCGTCGGGATGTCGGTCGTCAGTGGCTGAGTGGCTCAGCAGGTCAGGCCGCCGTCGATCACGACGGAGGCTCCGGTCACGTACGCCGCCTCGGCACTCAGCAGGAACCGGACCACCGGCGCCACGTCCCCGGGTGCGCCGATCCGGCCCAGCGGCACGCGATCGACGAAGGCCTTGAGCTGGCTCTGCGGCATCGACCGGGTCATCGCGGTGTCGACGAAACCGGGCAGGACCGCGTTGACCCGTACGCCGCGGCTGCCGAGCTCCTTGGCCAGCACCCGGACCAGCGCGAGCAGGCCGGCCTTGGACGCGGCGTAGTTCGCCTGCCCCTCGGGCGCGTTCACGCCACTGGTCGAGGCGACCGCGACGATCGCGCCGGACCGTTGGGAGGCCATCAGCCGCGCGGCCGCGCGGCAGACCAGAAACGATCCGGTGAGGTTGGTGTCAACGACGGTGCGCCACTTCTGCTCGCCCATCATCAGGGCATAGCCGTCATTGGCGATCCCGGCGTTGCTCACCAGGCCGTCCAGCCGGCCGTGATCCGCACGGAGCTGGCGAAACATCTTGTCGACCTCGGCCGCCTGCGCGATGTCGGCCTGGACCAGCTCGGCGTCGGCCTGGTGCAGGCGCACCTGGCGGAGCGCCTCCTTGGCCTGCTCGGTGTCGCGGCGGTAGTTGAGCAAGACCTTGGCGCCGGCTTCGGCCAGGCCGGTCGCGATGCCCAGCCCGATCCCCTTCGTCGCCCCGGTCACCAGAACGACCTGTCCGTCCATGCTCTTGGTCGGACTCATAGCTGTTGCCCCGCGGCGACGAGGGTCCCGAGGGCTTCGGTTCCGGCGAGATGTTCGGCGGTTCGCAGCATGTTCCGGCCGAGCCCGCTGAGCACCCGTCCGGGGCCCACCTCGACGAACGTTGTCGCGCCGAGCCGGCCGAGCCTCTCGACCGTGTCCGCCCAGCGCACCGGGCGAGTGATCTGGGTCGCGAGCACCCGGCGGTACCGCTCGATGTCATCGACGACACTTCCGGTCACACTCGATACGAACGGCACCCGCGGCGGGCGCAGGTCAGCTGCCGCTACCAGCGGAGCCAGCTCTCGTTCGGCTTCGGCCATCAGCGGCGAGTGATACGCGCCACCGACCGGCAGCCGCTTCACCCGGAACGCTCCCGCGGACCGCGCTGCTTCGGCTGCCTCGTCCACCTGCTCGCTGGTCCCGGAGATGACCGCCTGGCGGGGCGCGTTCAAGTTCGCCACGACGAGGACCGCACCGTTCCGCTTGTTCGAGAACTGCCGGCAGAGGTTGGTGACCTGCTCCAGCGACAGGCCGGCGATAGCAGCCATCGCGCCCGGCTGTCGGCGCGCGGCCTCTGCCATCGCCCGGCCGCGGCGTGCCACCAGCGCAAGCGCCGACTCCCAACTCAGGCAGCCGGCCTCGACCAGCGCCGGGTATTCACCGAGGCTGTGCCCAGCTACCACATCCGGACGTAGCCCGGTGGTGGCGAGCTCGGCCGCCAGCACACTCGACCACACGAAGATGGTGAGCTGCGCGATCTCGGGATCGGCCAGCGTGGCCGCGTCCGCCCGCGTCATCAGTTCACCGACCGGTACGCCGGACAGCTCCTCCGCCCGGTCGATCAGCGCGCGGGCCTCGTCACCACATCGGGACAGCTCCCGGCCCATCGCAGGCCGCTGACTTCCCTGTCCGGGGAAGACGAACGCGAGGTTGCGCGCACCCGCTCTGGTGCTCACCATCGCTCCCCCGCACCGGTCTCCGCACACGTCGCGGCGGCCCAGCACAGGTCGAGGTGTGGCGTGCCTGTCGGCAGCACCTGTCCTGCAGGCAGCACACCACCGACCAGTTTCACCTGCTCGCGGCTGGCCCAGCGGGCGAGCGCATCGCGCAACTCGATCGTCCGGACGCCGTCGTCGCCAGGCTTCCCGACCACGATTGAGCGATAGCCGGCACCGGCCGGGAGACCACCTGCGATCTTGATGACGCTCTCCTTGATGCCGAACAGGCGACCCAGCCGGGTCAGCTCGTCGCCGTCGCGCGACCAGTCCGTCCCGGACCGCTCGCTGTCGTCGAAAACCCGGCGCAACAACGCAGGACCGGTACGCCGGAAAGCCAGCGCGAAGCGGTCGTGGTCGATGACGTCGACGCCGGCGCCCCACAACTGCCCGGCCGGTACCCGCGCCACCGTCAGCACTTCATCCACCGCTGCCACGGCAGTCGAACGACTCATGACGAAGCTCCCCACAAACACCTGTTGTGCTGCTCGGACGGTAAGCAAAGAATTGACGCCGGAGATATTCCGGTCAGTCGGCGCCGACGCTACGAATGCAGAACCTGAGCTGTCAAGGAGTTCTCCGGCATTAGCTGATCCCAGCCATGGGAAATGCGAGACCCGGCATTCTCGGCCCGACGCGAATGACAATTGAAATATCTATCACCCGCGGTATAGCAGTAATCAGCTACTTGGCTTCAGACGCCTTGACACCCGCATCTGCGGGACAGCAGCCTGGGTCACGCCGTGAACACCGAACGGAAGGAATGACGGCCTATGCCCCGCTGGGTAGAGACGGCACCTCGGGTGATGCGCTGGGGGTACGTCGAGACGGCCGCCCGGGTGCGCTGGTCGGAGTGCGACGGGCAGCGCCACGCCTACTACGGCAACTACATGGCCTGGTGTGACCTCGGCCGGGAAGCCTTCGCACTGGCGGCCGGCGTCGACTACTGGAACTACCAGATCACCACCACCGAGTTCCACATCCGCTTCCACAGCCCCGCGGTCTACCTCGACGACCTGCTCATCCGCACCTGGGCGACGACCCCGACGGCGCGGCTGGACTGTTTCTACGAGATCTACCGCAAAAAAGGCGGACAGCTGATTGCCGAGGCGAAGTCCGGCCATGCGCTGGTCGACCTGAAAAAGGGTCTCCGGATGCGGGCGCCGGATTCCTTCCACGAGAAGTTCGAGGCATTTCTCGACAGCCAACGTGTCCGGCAGGGAAACCCCGCGAGACCACTGGCTGTCACCACCGAGACCGCCGGCTGACAGGGATGACGATGAGCGGCCAGATCAAATACCTGCTGGACGAGAAAGACATTCCCACCCACTGGTACAACCTCGTCGCGGACCTGCCCGAGCGGCCGCCGCGGCCGCTGCACCCGCGTACCCACGAGCCGATGTCGGCCGCCGAGATGGGTTCGCTGTCGGCGGCCGCGCTCCTTCGCCAGGACGGCTCGACCGAGCGGTTCATCGGCATCCCCGACGAAGTGCGCGACGTCTACCGGATGTTCCGGCCGAGCCCGCTGTACCGCGCGCGCAACCTCGAACGCGATCTCCAGACGCCGGCCCGCATCTACTACAAGTACGAAGGTCTCGGCCCGACCGGCTCGCACAAGGTCAACACCGCCGTACCGCAGGTCTACTACAACGCCGCTCAGGGCATCAAGAAGCTCACCACCGAGACGGGCGCCGGCCAGTGGGGTTCCGCGCTTGCCTTCGCCTGCGCCCAGTTCGGCGTCGACTGCGAGGTGTTCTGGGTCGGTGCGTCGTACGACCAGAAGCCCTACCGCAAAACGATGATGGAGGCGTTCGGCGCGACCGTGCACCGCAGTCCCACCCCGCAGACCGAGGTCGGCCGCAAGGCGCTGGCAGCCGAGCCAACCGGCAGCAAGCCGCTCGGCAGCATCGGGCTGGCCGTCAGCGAGGCGGTCGAGGTTGCCCTCGCCGACGAGAGCGTCGGCTACGCGCTCGGCAGCACCGCCGGCCACACCCTGCTGCACCAGACCGTCATCGGCGAAGAGGCGCTCAAGCAGTTCGAGTTGGCCGAGGACTATCCCGACGTACTGATCAGCTGCGTCGGCGGCGGCTCGTCGATGGGCGGCCTGGCCTTCCCGTTCTTGCGCGAGAAGCTGACCGGCAACCGCGACCTCCGCGTCGTCGCCGTCGAGCCGACCGCCTGCCCGGCCATGACGCGTGGCCGCTATGCCTGGGACTACGGCGATATGGAAGGCCTCACGCCGTTGATGAAGATGTACACGGTCGGCCACTCGTTCGTCCCCGCCGCGATCCACGCCGGCGGACTGCGCTACCACGGTGTCTCGACGCTCGTCTCGTACGCCGTCCACAAAGGGCTGATCGAGCCGGTGGCCAAGCCGCAGACCGAATGCTTCGCGGCCGGCCTGAGGTTCGCCCGCACCGAAGGGATCATGCCCGCGCCCGAGGCCACCCACGGTCTCGCCGCCTGCATCGACGAGGCCATCCGCTGCCGGGAAACCGGTACAGAGCGGGCGATTCTGGTGCTCGTCACCGGCCATGCGCACTTCGACCTCGGCGCCTACACGGCCTTCCAGGCCGGAGAGATCACCGACGACGAGCTGTCCGACGAGCAGCTGGAAGTCTTCCTGAACCAGCTCCCCGTCGTCTCACCCCGCTGACACCAAGACCGTTCTGGGAGGCTCTCGCATGAGTCAGCTACCGACCGACCAGCTGGACCTGGCTCTTCGCGGTGAGCTGGTCCTACCCGACCATCCCGGCTACGACAGCGCCCGGCGGGTCTACAACGGCATGATCGACCGCCGGCCGGCGCTGATTGCCCGCTGCCAGGGCGTCGCCGACGTGGTGAAGACCGTGCAGTTCGCGCGCGACAACGGCCTGCCCGTCGCGATCCGCGGTGGCGGCCACAGCGTCGCCGGGCACGGCACCTGTGACGGCGGCGCGCTCGTCGACCTGTCGCTGATGCGCGGTGTCCGCGTCGATCCGGCCGGCCCTGATGGGCCGACCGTTCGGGTCGCCGGCGGCGCTACCCTCGCCGACCTCGACGGCGACACCCAACTGTTCGGTCTGGCCACTCCCAGCGGTCAGGTCTCGATGACCGGGATCGCCGGTCTCACACTCAACGGCGGCATGGGGATGCTGCAGCGTAAGTACGGGTTGACCTGCGACAACCTGCTGTCGGCCGATGTGGTGACCGCCGACGGCAGCTTGATCACCGCCAGCGCGGACAGCCACCCCGAGCTGTTCTGGGCGTTGCGCGGTGGTGGCGGCAACTTTGGGGTCGTGACCTCGTTCGAGTTCCGCTGTCACCCGGTCGGACCGATCATCCTGGCGGGTCTGGTCGCGTACCCCGTCGAGCAGGCGCCCGAGGTGCTCGCGTTCCTGCGGGACTTCATCGCCGATGCGCCGGAAGAGCTCAGCGCGGACGCGATCTTCCAGTTCGCCCCGCCGCTGGACGTGATCCCGGAGGAGCACCGCGGCAGCCGGCTGATCGGGATCTTCCTCCGGTACGCCGGTCCGCCCGAACGGGGCCAGCAAGTCGTCAAGCCGGTGCAGGAGTTCGGATCGCCGGTGCTCAACTTCGTCTACCCGATGCCGTACACGATGGTCCAGCAGATGCTCGACCCGCTGAACCCGAACGGCAACCTGCACTACTGGACCGGCGAGTATCTCCCCGAGCTGGGCAGCAAGCAGATCGAGACCCTGGCGACGTACGGCAGCACGCTGCCCGATCGGCACTCGATCATCGAGGTCATCCCGTTCAACGGCGCGGTCACCCGAGTGGCGCCGGACGCGACCGCCTTCAGCCACCGGCAGGAGAGCTGGTTGATCCACGTCCTCGGCCAGTGGACCGACCCGGCCGACACCGACCGCTGCCGGTCCTGGGCCAAGCAGGCCGGTGCCGACCTGCGCGCGGTCGGGTCGGGTGACACCTACCTCAACCTGGTGACCGACGACGAAGACGTCGACCGGGTGAGCACGTTCTGGAACGACGCGCGGATGCGCCGGCTCGCCGCGGTGAAGGCGGAGTACGACCCCGGCAACACGTTCCGCTTCAACCACAACATCAAGCCCGCCAGCGGAGACCGATCATGAGCGCGCCGACGAAGACCGAGGGCACGGAGGCCCTGTTCCACCCGGACACCTACGTCACCGGCGTACCGCACGAGCTGATGGGACAGCTACGACGCGAGCACGGTGTCGTGTGGGTGCCCGAGCCTGCTGTCGACAACTGGCCGGCTGGACCTGGATTCTGGGCCGTGCTGCGCTACGCCGACGTCGAGACCGTACTGCGGTCGCCGCAGGTCTACTCGTCCAGCCGCGGCCTCACGCAGATCTACGACGCTCCCCCACCGCTGCTGCCGCCGCTGCGGAAGATGATGATCAACATGGACCCGCCGGACCACTCACGGCTGCGCGGGCTGCTCACCAAGGCCTTCGCGCCCCGCGCCGTCGCGCAGCTTGAGGAGCGGATCGGCGGTTATGCCCGCGAGTTGGTCAGCGCCATCGTCGATCGCGGCAGCTGCGACTTCGCCCGCGACCTCGCCGCCGATCTCCCGTTGCTGACGCTGTCCGACATCCTCGGCGTGCCGGAGAGCGACCGGTGGCTGATGTTCGACTGGAGCAACCGGGTCATCGGCGTACAGGACGCGGAGTACCAGGCGAGCAGCGAGTTCGACACCAGCGGCGCGACCGAGATGGCGATCCGGGCTCTGCGGGTGCGGCCCGATCCGGACGAGAACGGCCGGATGCCGGACTCGCGGGTGCCGTCGGGCATGGCCGACCTCTACGCCTACGCCGCCGAGCTGGCGCAGTACCGTCGCAAGGAACCTGGCAACGACATCATGTCGCTGCTCATGCAGCAGGTCGACAGCGAGGGCGGCCGGGTCAGCAACGACGAGTTCGAGAAGCTGTTCTGGTTGTTCTCGGTCGCCGGGAACGAGACCGTCCGCAACGCGCTGCCGGGCGGCATGTACGCGCTGCTCAGCCACCCCGATCAGTACGCGAAGCTGCGCGCCGACCGCTTGCTCCTCAACTCCGCGGTAGAGGAGATGCTGCGCTGGTGGAGCCCGGTGACGCAGTTCCGTCGTACGGCGGCGCGGGACACCACCCTGGCCGGCGTGGAGATCCGCGAGGGCGACAAGGTCGTCGTGTACTTCGCTTCGGCGAACCGGGACGAGACCGTGTTCTCCGATCCGGACTCCTTCGACATCACCCGCAATCCCAACCCCCACATCGCGTTCGGGCACGGGCCACACTTCTGCATCGCGGCTCAGCTGGCCCGGGTGCAGATGCGGGCGCTGTTCGGCGCAGTACTGGAAGTGCTCGGCGAGGTGGCGGCCGACGGCCCGCCCGAGCGGTTGCGGTCCAACTTCCAGAACGGCATCAAGCACCTGCCGATCCGCTGGACGACACCGGAGATCTGAGAAATGTGGACGTACGAGCACAGCGCGGAAGCCGCCGCGACGTCAGACGCCATCTGGAGCTGCTACCAGGACGTCGCCAGCTGGCCTGACTGGAACGTTGCTGTGAGCAACATCGAACTCGACGGCCCGTTCGCCGCCGGTACGACGGGCCGGCTGACGCCGCCGGGAGCCGGACCACTCCCGTTCACGATCGTCGAAGCGACCGAGAACTCCGGCTACGTCTCCGAGACCGAGATCGCCGAGACCGTCACGTTGCGGTCCACCAACCGGCTGACCCCGCTACCGGACGGCCGGACCCGGATCGAGCTGCGGGTCGACCTGGTCGGTCCCGCGGCCGAGCACTTCGGCAAGAGCTTCGGTCCGCAAGTGAAGGCGGGCGTGCCGAAGACGGTCGAGACGCTCGCCCGGCGGGCCGAAGAGCTGGCTGGCCGGCAGTGACTGGCAGAGCCGCGCTGCTGGTGCTGACCAGCAATAGCGTCCTCGGAAACACTGGCCGGTCGACCGGCGCCTACGCGTCCGAGGTGGCCGAGTCGTGGCGAACCTTCGCGACGGCCGGATACCGGGTCGACGTGGCCTCGATCCAGGGCGGGCGGCCACCGCTCGAGGCGGTCGACACCGGGGATCCGGCGCAACAGGCGCTCTTCGCCGACGAGGCGATGACCGCGGCGATGGCGTCTACCCGACCGGTGCGGGAGGTGGACCCCGCGGCGTACGGGATCGTCTTCACCGCGGGCGGGCACGGCGCGATCTGGGACCTTCCGTACGACGAAGCTCTGGCCGGCCTGCTGCGCGATGCGTACGAGAACGACGCGGTGATCGCCGCGGTCTGCCACGGGCCTGCCGCGTTCCTCGGCACTCGTTTGTCGAACGGCGAGTACCTGGTGGCCGGCCGCAAGGTCGCGTGCTTCACCAACGACGAGGAGCGCGCGGTTGGGATGACCTCGGTGGTGCCGTTCCTGCTGGCCGACGAACTGGTCAGACGCGGCGCCCAGCACGACGCGGTGGGACCGTTCCTGCCCCATGTCGTGGTCGACGGCCGGCTGGTGACGGGCCAGAATCCCGCCTCGACCGAACTCGTGGCCGAGCAGGCGATCGCGGTCGCCACGGCGAAAACTGCGTAGGCCGTGCTGTCCGCGTTCTACTGGTGTGGGTGAAGTCGCGCGAAAGGGTTCGGATGCTGACCAGACGCTCGCAGGTGATCGCCGGGATTCTGCTGCTGCTCATTGTCACCGTCGAGTTCGGCGGAGTCTTCATGACGCAGGTCGTCAACGGAAATGTGGAGACGACGGATTTCCAGGCTTCGTTCTGGCGCGCCGGCCATGCTCACGCCGGAGTGCTGACCATCCTCAGCCTGACCGCGGTGTTGCTGGCCGACGGTGCCAGGGTGGCCTGGGGTGCCGTGGGCTGGCTGGCGCGGCTCGCCATTCCCGCGGCCGGCGTGCTCATGTCCACCGGCTTCTTCGTGTCCGCGCTGGGCGACGGCGCGACCGGACCGAACGGCTTCGTGGTCATCCTCGGGCTCGGCGGCATCAGTCTCGCGGTGGGCGTCGTGTCTCTGGGCCTGAGTTTGCTCCTCCCCAGGCTCCAACTGCCCGCGACCTGACACAATGGGACGTATGACCCGCACGCTCAACGCCACCGCCGCGTCGCTGCTCGGCTTCCTGCACGAGGGTCCGCTGACCGGATGGGATCTGGTCGCCACCGCTCAGCAGCGCATCGGCGACTTCTGGTCGCTGACCCAGAGCCAGGTCTACCGGGAGCTGACCGCGATGGCCGAGGCGGGGCTGGTCGAGGCAGGCGATCCCGGACCTCGCGCCCGGCGCCCGTACGCGCTGACGGACGCCGGGCGGGAGGCCTTCGGCGAGTGGCTGCAGGGCGACGTGACCGAGGAGCTGATCCGGTTCCCGCTCCTGCTCGTGGTGATGTTCGGCCACCACGTACCGCCGGACCGGCTCGCCGAGGTGATCGCCACGCACCGGCACCTCCACGCGCAACGCCTGGCCATGTACGAGAAGGAGCTCACCGAGGCGCCGACGGGCGAGCCTGACCCTTACGCGGCCGCGACCCTCGACTTCGGCGTACGGTACGAGCGCGCAGTACTGGAATGGTTCGATGCGCTGCCGACGGTGATCCGGGGAGCGATGGACTAGCGCTGCAGCCGGCCGGCGATCGTGTCGAGGTGCGGCTGGAACGCCTGGAACCAGATCCGGTACCCAACACTGTTGACGTGGGTGAAGTCCGGGGCCCACACGTCCAGGCGGCGGGCCGCCCGGAAGGCGCCGGCGAAGTCGGCGTGAGGCACCCCGCGAGCATCGGCCTCCTCCGCCAGGATCCGCTGGTAGTTCTCCC
Source organism: Kribbella sp. NPDC023855 (assembly GCF_040639475.1). NCBI lineage: Bacteria > Bacillati > Actinomycetota > Actinomycetes > Propionibacteriales > Kribbellaceae > Kribbella > Kribbella sp. NPDC023855. Next base: position 675,920 of record NZ_JBFAAA010000004.1, on the reverse strand, counting down.
GCCCGCCCTGCAGCGGTACGTCGGAAAGCACGGTCCGATCGGCAGGAAGCGCCTCGAGCACCTTGGAGACGTTCGCCCGGTAGGTATCCAGCGGCACCTTCCCGCCGGTGTCGTTGGAGCCCGCGACCACCACCACGACGTCGGCATTCGCCACGTCGGCCCGGTGCAACTGGTCGGTGAGGATGCTGCCGAAGGTGCCGCCGCGCAGCGAGGAGTAGTTGGCGATGTGCACAGGCCGCCCGGTGCGCTCGTGCAGATGGCGGGCGATCCGGCCGACCAAGCTGTCCTCCGACTTCCAGGCGCCGATCCCTACGCCGGCGGAGTCGCCAAAAGCGATCAACCGCAAGGCCTCCGGAGCCGCGGGCTGGGATGCCTGATCAGCCCAGTACTTCGGGTAGTTCCGGGTCTGACGCAGCACCAGCAAGAGTCCGATGACCTCGGCCAGGACCAGTAGGCCGACTCCGATCCCGATCACCCGCAGGACAGTCCGGCGTCGCCGCTTGCGTCGCGGGCTCGTGTCGGTTGTCACGAATCAGCCCCGCTGTGTTCCAGCACTGCCGGCTCGGGTGACTTCACTGCGGGCTGCTGTGGCGCGCGGCTGAGCCGGCCTGGCCACCACATCCACCGGCCGACATCGAGAGCGAGCGCCGGCACCAGCACGGAGCGCACGATGAACGTGTCCAGCAGTACGCCGAACGCGACCGTGAACGCCAGCTGGACCAGGAGCACCAGCGGGATAACCGCCAGGGCGGCGAACGTCGCGGCCAGCACCACCCCGGCCGAGGTGATGACTCCGCCGGTGACGGTCAGGCCGAGGATCATGCCTCGCCGGGTGCCGGCCCGCACGGACTCCTCCCGGACCCGGGTCATCAGGAAGATGTTGTAATCGATGCCCAGGGCAACGAGGAACACGAAGGCGTGCAACGGGAACGTCGCATCCACCGCGGAGAAGCCGAACACGTCACGGAACACCAACGCGGACAGCCCGAGCGCCGCGAGATAGGACAGCACGACGGTGGCGAGCAACAGCAGGGTGGCCACGATCGAACGCAGCAACAAGCCGACGACGAGCCCCACCACGAGCAGGAGTAGCGGCATGACCTTGCGGTCGGCGGCGGCCGCATCGTTGAAGTCCACGAGGACTGCCGTGTAGCCACCGGTCTTGGCGTCCGCCTGCGGTACTGCGGCGACCGCGTCGCGCAGCCGCTCGAGGGTGCCCAGTGCTGCCTTGCTGTCCGGCGGGTCGGTCAGGGTGACGTCGAGCCGGGCTTGTCCGTCCACGACGACGGGTTGCGCGTTTGGGGTTGGTCCGCCCGCCTGCGCACCGGAGTACGGGGTGACGGCTGCAACCCCCTCGACCCGGCGGGCTGCGGTGGCCACGTCGGTGATCCTGCTCGCGTTGGCGATCACGATCGCCGGGCTTCCGCTGCCACCAGGGAAGTGCTGGGTCAGTTCCTGCTGGCCGTCGACCGACTCGACGCTGTCCGAGATGATCATTTCGTTCTGCGGAAGGCCGGTCGCGTCCAGGCGGACCACGCCCAGCGCCATCACGACCAGTCCGAGCGCAGTACCGATCCAAAGGATCCGCGGCCGCCGATCGACGAACCGGGCCACTCGCGACCACACGCCGGCCAGCTCGGCAGGGTCAGATCCGTACTCCGGGCGGCGCGGCCAGAACGCGGCCCGTCCGAGCAGCATCAGCACGGCCGGCATCAGGGTCAGCATCGCCAGCAGCGCGCAACCAATACCGACCGCGCCGGCGGGACCGAGGTCGCGATTGAGGCTCAGATCGCTGATCAGCAAGCACAGCAGACCGAGCGCGACCGTCCCCCCGCTGGCCGCGATGGGGCCGAGCGAGTTGCGCCAGGCAACGCGCATCGCGTCGAAGCGGCTCTGGTGCCGGCGCAACTCCTCCCGGTAGCGGGAAACGAGCAGGAGCGCGTAGTCGGTACCGGCACCGAGCACCAGGACGTTGAGAATGCCCTGTACTTCGGCGCCCAGGGACAGGATGTCCTGCTTGGCCAGCAGATAGATGACGCCCTGGGTGGTGCCCAGGGCCAGACCCGCGACGAGCAGAACCAGGAACGGGAGCAGTGGACTGCGGTAGACCACGATCAGGATGACGAGGATGACGGCCATCGTCACCGCGACGAGCATCAGGTCGATGGCGCCGAGCGCCTCCTTGAGGTCCGCCTGGATGCCGGCTGGTCCGGTGACGTGTACGGCGAGCCCCTCGCTGCCGTTGACCAGAGCGCGCACAGTTGGCACGTGCTCGGCGATCTTGGCCGAGTCGGTCCCGGCGAACGGTACGACGACCATGGCGGCGCGTCCGTCCGGGGCGACCAGCGGACCGGTTGCTGGACTTGCCAGCTTGCTGCCCAGGTCGCGGTTGATCGCCGCGGTCTGGTCAGCGATCGTACGGCGATCGGCAGCGGTCAGGGCGGCGTCACGGCTGTACACGACGATCGCCGGCAACGTCTCAGCCTCGCCGAAACGCTTGTTCATCGCGGCGACCTCGGTGGCTTCGGCGTTGCGGGGCAGGTAGGTCGCGGCGCCGCTGGAGACCTCTTCGGCGAGCTTGCTGCCGACCGCGCCGAGCGAGCCACCGGCTCCGAGCCAGACGAGGATCAGCAGGGAGGGAACCAGCCAGCGCACGACACGGACACGCTGCGAGCCGGTGGCAGACATGGTCATCCATTCCTTCCGGTCCGGGGACTCAGCAGGTCAGACCTTCCAATGTGGAATGTTAGATCTCCCACATTGGAGTGTCAATCGGATGCGACGCGCTCCGCCAAGGCCTGCAGGGTCCGGCGCATTCCCTCGTTCAACGCTGGGCTGAACTCGTGCCCCAACAGGTCGAGCGCTGCGCGAGGGACGTTCACCCGATGGGTGATCCGGGTGCCACCACCGGGCAGCTCGGTCAGCACGTGCTCGATTCGCAGTACGACGCCGTCGCCCAGCTCCGTCTCCGAGACGTATCCCCGACCGGGGTTGGCGGAGACGATGCGGTACGGCATCGGGGGCCGGCCCTCGATGACGATGCGGCCGGTGACGCCTGTGCTGAGCGTTCCGTCCAGGTCGACCCGTTCGACCTGGTGTTTCCACTCGGGCCAGCTCGCCACGTCGGCGTACTGGCTCCAGACCGCTTCCGGTGAGGCGGTGGTCTCCACGCTCGGCGCGTAGTCCCACTCCTGGATGACGGCTCGCACCTCGATCCTGCCGAGGTCCGCGGGCATCGGGTAGCCACGGGCGAGCTCGACCGCCTCGGCCTGGTCGGCGCAGTCGATGAGGTAGAAGCCGGTCAAGGGTGGGTCGCTGACGACGGCCGGCCCAGGCGTCACGTTGTCCGGCCACACGGTCATGGCTGTTGCCGTCGGCATCAATGCGCGGCTGGCCAGAACTGTGCAGCGCTTGCTCAGGAACTCGAAGTTGTACGCGACGTGGGCCTCGACCAGGCGGTTGCGTTCGGCTTGCGACATCGCGGCGATCGCCTTCTCGTCGCTGTAGAACAGCAGCATGAAGATCACTGCGGGTCCTCCTCCAGACCGTGTTTGCGGGCCACCGCCTCCAGCTCGGCCACACCGCCGCTCATGATTTCGGCGACGTGCTTGGACACCACGTCGATCGGCCAGTTCCACCAGGCCAGCCGGACCAGCCGCTCGATCTCGTCCGGCTCGAACCGGTACCGGATGACCCGGGCCGGATTACCCCCGGCCACCGCGTACGCCGGTACGTCCGACGTCACTACGGACTTGGCCGCGATGATCGCGCCGTCACCGATCCGGACACCCGGCATCACGGTCGCCTCGTAGCCCAGCCAGACGTCGTTGCCGACCACGGTGTCGCCGGGGAAGTCCCGCTCCGCGAACAACGGCATGTGCTCCAACCAGTCGCCGCCGAACATAGGAAACGGAAACGTCGAAACGCCGGCCCGCCGATGGTTGGCCGCGCCCATGATGAACCGGACGCCCCTGGCCAGCGCACAGAACTTGCCGATGACAAGCCGATCCGGCCCGTAGTGAAAAAGCACGTTGTGCCGCTCGAACCCGGTCGGGTCAACCGGATCGGCGTAATAGCTGTACTCCCCCACCGAGGTCAACGGCGACTGCACCAGCGACCGCAGAAACACCACCTGCGGATCCCCCCGAATCAACCCCGCATTCGGCCCATAGGCATCGGGATACAGCCGCGTCGCATCCGGTGCAGACAACCCAACCTCCTCCAGGCAGGCCCATCACTCCCCTCTCACCTTCCAGCACCCAAGCCCGGATTCAAATGACAAGGACTTGCCAGCAAGCTCGGGGGGTGAGATCAGCCGCCGTAGGGGCGGGTGATGATTTCTAGGATGTGGCCGTTGGGGTCTTGCCAGTAGACGCCGCGGCCGCCGTCGTTGGTGTTGATCTCGCCCGGTCGTCGCCGGAAGGGATCGGCCCAGTAGTTCAAGGCGCGGTCTTGGATGCGGCCGAAGATCACGTCGAACTCCGGTTCGTCGACCAGGAACGCGTAGTGCTGTGGGGTGATCGGACCGCCTTCGTCGGCGAAGTCCAGGGACACCTCGCCCACCTGCACGACCAGAAACGGCCCGTACGGCGTGGGGTCGGCGACTCCGAGGATCTCCGCCAGGAACCGGGCGGACTCGACCTTGTCCCGGGAATGCACGATGGTGTGATTGAGCTGGACCATCTTCCTATCTCACCTCGTCAGGGCGCTGTCCGCCATAGGGTGGTGCCATGAGTCGACCGCGCCGCAGCCTTGTCTGTATTGGGGATCTGGTGGAGGACGTGGTCGTGTGGGTGGGTGGCGTGACGCGGGGTGGGACGGATAATCCGGCACGGATTCAGCGGGTGCGTGGTGGCGCGGCGGCCAGCGTGGCGGTTTTCGCCAGCAGTCTTGGTACTTCGGTGCGGTTCGTCGGACGGGTCGGGGACGATCTGGCCGGCGAGGCGTTGGTGGGGGAACTGGTTCGGGCGGGCGTTGAGCCGAAGGTTCAGCGGCAGGGGCGGACCGGGGCCATCGTCATCTTGGTGGATGGGTCCGGGGAGCGCACGATGTTCCCGGACCGAGCCGCCGCGGCCGAGCTGGCCGAGGTCCCTGACTCGTGGATCTCCGGCTTCGAGGCGTACAACCTCTCGGCGTACTCGTTGACCGGCCCGTCCTGGCCGGTACTTCGCCGGGCCTCCGAGATCGCTCAGGCCAACCAAGCGATCCTCACCATCGACGCGGCATCCGTCGCGCTCATGGACTCTGTCGGACCCGCGGCTTTCCGCGCCATGATCAGCACCCTGCAGCCGACGTACATCTTCGCGAACGCAGCCGAAGCCGCCACCGGCTCCCTGCAAAACCTCGTCGGTCCCGGTACGACGCTCGTGGTCAAGAACGGCGCAGAGCCCACCGAGATCCATGCCGATGGCAACAAGACTGCCACCATCCGACCCGATCCGGTCGACGACGTGCGGGACACGACCGGTGCCGGTGATGCGTTTGCGTCCGGTTTTCTGGCCGCAGTACTGGACAACGCCGAGCCGGTCGAGGCGGTTGCCGCAGGCCACAACCTTGCCAGGAGAGTTCTCACTCAACCTGGCGCCGTTCTGACCACTGATGAGCAGGGAGTTGTTCGTGACCGATAACGCCGAGTTCGTCCTGTCCGATGAGGTAGCGCAGGCCTTGGCTGAAGGGCGCGCGGTCGTCGCGCTGGAGTCGACCATCTTCTCGACCCTCGGCCTGCCCGCCCCCGCGAACGCCAACGCACTCGCGGTCTGCAAGCAAGCAGTTCTCGATCAGGGCGCCACACCGGCGGTGGCGGCGATCCTCGACGGCCGGCCTCATCTCGGGCTCACGCCGGACGAAGAGAAGCGAGTCCTGCAGGGCACGCGAAAGGTTGCCGAGCGCGATCTGTCGGTGGCCCGCGCACAGAAGTGGGAGGTCGGCGTCACCACAGTCTCAGCGACGGTTGCCCTCGCCCACGCAGCCGGCATCTCGGTCTTCGCCACCGGCGGCATCGGTGGCGTCCACCGCGGATCCGAAGTCACCGGAGACATTTCGGCCGACCTCGACGCGATCGCCAACCACCCGGTCATCACCGTCTCCGCCGGCGCCAAGGCCTTCCTCGACCTGCCACGGACCCTCGAGTACCTCGAAACCGCCGGCGTCCCAGTCCTGGGCTGGCAGCACGACTGGTTCCCTGCCTTCTACACGCGCTCGAGCGGCTTGCCGGTCCCGCACCGAGTCCAGGACGAACAGACAGTCTGCGACGTACTGCGATATCGCGCGCGGCCGAACACCGGCGTACTGCTCACCGTCCCGATCCCCGAAGCCGACGAAATCCCCGAGTCGCGCATCAGCGCCGTACTCGCCGCTGCCCTGGATGCGAGCGCCGGCGCAGGAGTCACCGGCCCCGCCGTCACGCCGTACGTGCTCGGAAGGATCGAGAGGGAGACCGACGGCGAGAGCATCCCGGCCAACCTCGCCCTCGCCCGGAACAACGCCGTCATCGCAGCCCGGATCGCCGTCGCAATGACCAAGTAGATCCCTGCCACGGTACGACGAGTCACAGCATGGCCGGCAGCAAGTTGAGGATCGGCGCTCCGAGGGCTCCCAGCCAGTGCGCGAGCATGCCGAGGGGTCCGACCAGCGCCGAGCCGGCCGAGACCAGCGACCCCGCGGCGAGGAGGATGCGGGTCAGCCGCTCGACCTTCGGAGCAATCCGGGTCCGATCCGGCTTCGGCTGGCGCATGTCTGTCTCGATCTCGCGGAGCTCCTTCTCCGCAGCAATCGACGACACCGGGTCGAGCCGGGTGGTCTTGACGCCCGCGCGCAGTTCCGCGAGCGCCTGCAGCGCCTGCTCCGAGGTCACCACGATGCCGGTCTGCCCGCCCGTGACGTGCTGGTCGCGACCGACGTTGTTGATGTTGCCGGCGTTCTGGTTGCCGATGTTGAAGGTCATCGCGACTCATCTCCCGTGCTGGGGTGGCGGTAGTTCCCGATCGACCCGCCGCCGGCGCGCGGTGGCGACGATGTGCAGGACGATCCCGGCGATGATCAGCAGGACGCCGACCACGTTGACCAGCCCGCCGAGCGCGAACACCAGGAACCCGCTGAAGTCGTCTCGCGTGGGCATGCCGGAGGCGGACGAGAGGTCCATGATCTGACCGAAGTACTGGTACCAGCCGACGGCGGCGATGGCGAGTCCGACCAGGAACACCACCACACCGGTCCAGATCAGCCCACGGGCCTTCGTCCTCGTCGCGGCGATCTCGCGGAAGAAGTTCTCCCGTTGCTGGATCACCTGCTGGACGTACTGATCCCGGCCGACATTGTTGATCGTGCGAGCCCGCTGGTCGCCGATGTCATAGCGAACCGCTGTCGGCGCACCCTCGGCCGCGGCGTACCGAAGCCGCAGGTCAGCGAACGCGACGCGGTCCCCCGGGTACAACCGCCGCGGCGACGTGACCGCCTGGCCGTTCACGAAGGTGCCGCCGGCTGAGCCCAGATCTTCGATGTAGTCCCCGCCGTCCTGCTGCCACAGCGCCGCATGCTGGCGGCTGAGGTACGGGTTGTCGAACCGGACCTCGCAACTCGGTAACCGGCCGACCGTCAGGCGCGCGCCGGTGAGATTGATCCGCTGCCCCTCGTGCGCTCCGGTTTCCACCACGAGGTACGGCGTACTCGGTCCATTGCTCATGGTCTGTTGCGGCGATCGCGGGCACCTCACCCGTCCTCACCGCACCCCCACGACCAGAAAAGCACTCGCGACGGACCGTCACAAGACGCAACCGTCGGCGTCTTCGAGCCAGGTCAGTGCTGAGGGAAGCAGGCGGCGACGGCCAGGCCGTCGACGAAGTCGTTCATCTCGTGACCGGAGTGCCCCTTCACCCACTGGAAGGCGACATCCCCGCGCTCGACCACCAACTCCACCAGGGGTTCCCAGAGGTCCCGGTTGGCGACCGGCTTCTTGGCCGAGGTGAGCCAGCCGCGCTCGAGCCAGCCGCGGTGCCACCCGTCGCGGAAGCAGTTGACGACGTACGTCGAGTCCGAGACGACCAGCAGCGGGCCCGCATTCGCCTGCACCGCCTCGAGGGCGGCGCGGATCTCCATCCGCTGATTCGTCGAGACTGCCTCGTGCCCGGCGGCGTACTCGGTCGTCGACAGCGCCCAGGCCCAGCCGCCGGGTCCGGGGTTGCGCGAGCAGGCCCCGTCGGTGAAGACGGAGCGCGCTCCGACGGGCACGGTCATGTCGGCCGGCCGAGGACGACGAGTACGAACTGAAGGTGTCACCCCGAAACACTACTCCGCGGCGGCCACCACTACGGGCAGATGTGGGTGATGGTCCTAGCCGAGTCGCGGTCGGCGGCGGTGATGGGGAGGGACCACTTGCGGGCGACCTGCAAGTAGCGCAGGACGTAGGTGCAGCGGTACGCGCGGTTGATCGGCATCCACTCCCCCGGCCCGGAGTCGCCCTTCGACGCGTTGGCCGGTCCGTCGGCGGCGATCAGGTTCATCGCCTCGTCATTGGCGAAGTCGACGCGGCGCTGCTGGGACCATTTCGCGGCACCCATGTCCTAGGCCCGCGACAGCGGGTAGATGTGGTCGATCTGGATCGCGGACGCGGCTTCCTTGCGGAACTCGATCCGCTTCCCCGTGTAGGGCTCGACGCGCAAGGTGCCGGCGATCACCACACAACGGGACTTCCCGCGATACTTGCGCGCCTCCAACTGGGCCGCGAGGACGTCGTTGCGAGTGTCACAACCGTTGTGGCCGCCCAGCCCGGAGTGATTGTCCGACCAGGCCTGCCCGAACTGATCACGCTTGTACCCCGGTACCTCGGGCCGCGCCGCCACGACCCGCGCCCGACCCAACTCGCCGACGATCGCCTTCGCCGTACCGGTGACCACCCCGCTCGAGGGCGGCACCGCCGGCGGCTTCGTCGGCCGCCCAGCCGAGGGTGTCGCCGACCCCGGATCGGCCCCCGCTTGGGGAAAGGAACAACCACTCAGCATCACAGGGACAAGTACGACGACAGCAAGAAGGCGGGATTTCACTGCCCGGACAGTACCGCCGCCACCACCCCACACCCGCCAGCCCGCGCCGAGAACGACCCTCCTTTTCAGCGAGCTGTTTCCTTGGCCCGAGCGAGGTCTGGTCGTGGTGGCGGTTTGGGCTTAGCCTCGGCTCAGGCGGGCGCCGTGGGGGTGCCGGCCGGTACGCCGGTACCCGGGGGGGATCGGTCGGTCACAGGGGCTGAAGGGTTGCTGCGTCACCTGGGGGATGAACTCTGAGTTTCTACGGCTGACTTCTCGCGGTGACGGCGTCATCTGCCTTCACGGGAGGCCAACGCATGAGGTCACCGATTCACCGACGAACCATGGGTATCACCACGGCCGGGCTGTCCGCCGGTCTGCTGCTGACCGCCACCCTCACCCCGACGGGCGCGGTTGCCGCGGACCCGTCGCCGGTCGGCCCGAGTGGCCGGGAGTGGACGGCTACACCGCTCACCGTCGCCAGTATCGTCAACGGCGCGAAGTCGCCCAGTGGTCAGCTCGCCAAGAGCGACCCGGCGCTGATCAACAGTACGTCGGCCAAGCAGGTCCGGGTGGTCGTCAAGCTCGACTACGACTCGCTCGCCGCGTACCGCGGTGGCATCAAGGGTCTCCCCGGTACCAGCCCCTCGGTCACCGGTAAGCGGCTCGACCCCAGGAGCGCCAACGCCGGCAAGTACCTGAAGCACGTGACCGCGCTGGAGAACCGCTTCCTCTCCGCGTTGCAGACCAGAGTGCCGAGCGCCCGGGCGGGACAGAAACTGCGCACCGTGTACGGCGGCGTCGCGCTCAGCGTCCCGGCGAACCAGGCCCGCGACCTGCTCAAGCTTCCCGGCGTCGCCGCGGTCCAGCAGGACAACCCACAGAAGTTGCTGACCGACTCGAGCGGCGACTTCATCGGCGCCCCGACGATCTACAGCAAACTCGGCGGTTCGGCATCGTCCGGCAAAGGCGTGATCGTCGGCATCCTCGACAGTGGCTCATGGCCGGAACACCCGTCGTACGCCGATCCCGGCACACTCCCGGCGCCACCGCCAACCGCTGACGCAACCCCGCGAGTGTGCGACTTCGGCGACAACCCGCTGACTCCGGCGAGCGACCCGTTTGTCTGCAACAACAAACTGATCGGCGGTCGGCCGTTCCTCGACACCTACAACGCGGTGATCGGCGGCGACATCTACCCCGACTCCGCGCGTGACTCGAACGGGCACGGCACGCACACGTCGACGACCTCGGCCGGCGGCCAGGTCGCGAACGCGAACACACTCGGCATCAGCCGCGGACCGATCCGCGGTATCGCCCCGGCGGCGGCAGTCTCCGTCTACAAGGTCTGCGGCGCGGAGGGCTGCTTCCCGTCCGACTCGGCGGCCGCAGTCGCGCGCGCCATCCTCGACGGCGTCCGGGTGATCAACTTCTCGATCTCCGGCGGCAGCGACCCGTACAGCGACCCGGTCGAGCTCGCCTTCCTGGACGCGTACGCCGCGGGTGTGTTCGTGGCCGCCTCGGCCGGCAACTCAGGCCCGGGCGCGAACACCACCGACCACCGCAGCCCGTGGGTCACCACGGTGGCGGCTTCCACCCAGAGCCGAACCTTCCGCTCCACCATCACGCTGTCCGGCGATGGCGCGACTGCCACCGTCACCGGTGCGTCTGTCACCCCTGGCATCAGTACGCCGACGTCCGTCGTACGGGCTGGTTCCACGACGCCGGGATACACCGACGCGACCTGTAACACTCCGGCGCCCGCGGGCACGCTGACCGGCAAGATCGTCGCCTGTCAGTTCACGCCCGGCCGGGTGATGAAGGGCTTCAACGTCAAGCAGGGTGGCGCTGTCGGCATGCTGATGTACAACACCACCTTCCCGTCCGACGTCTTCACCGACAACCACTGGCTGCCGGCCGCGCAGCTCGAGAAGGCCGACGCCGACGTGCTGCTCGCGTTCCTCGCGGCGCACCCGAGCACGACCGCGACGATGACGCAGGGCACCAAGACCACCTGGCAGGGCGACGTGATGACGTCGTTCTCGTCCCGCGGTCCCGGTGGTGACTTCCTCAAGCCGGACGTCACCGCACCCGGCCTGCACATCCTCGCCGGTACGACGCCGACCCCCGAGTCGCCGTCCGAAGGCCCACCCGGAAACCTGTACCAGGCCATCGCCGGTACGTCGATGTCGTCACCGCACGTCGCCGGAGCTGCCGCACTGCTCTTCGCCCTGCATCCTTCGTGGACGCCGGGCCAGGTCAAGTCCGCGCTGGAGACGACGGCCAAGACCACGGTCAAGAAGCCTGACCGGGTCACCCAGGCCGACCCGTTCGACCTCGGCGGCGGCCGCATCGACCTGACGAAGGCCGGCGACCCGGGGCTGACCCTGGACGAGACGGCGGCGAACTACGCGGCCTCGGCCGCCAGCGCGCTGAACCGGATCGACCTCAACCTGCCGTCGGTGAACGCACCGACCATGCCGGGCGCGGTCACGGCTACTCGCGTCGTCAAGAACGTCACCAACACCAAGCTCCGCTTCACCGCGAGCGGTAGCACCGTCAACGGCGCCAACATCACGGTCCTGCCGCCTGCCTTCGAGGTGGCTCCCGGCCAGTCGCAGAAGCTGACGATCGCGATCACCGCACCCGACCTGCCCGACGGCCAGTACTTCGGTCAGGTCAACCTCAAGCAGATCGGTGGCAACCGGGCCCTGCACCTGCCGGTCGCCTTCTTCCGGCAAGAGGGCATCGTGCCGATCGACCAGACCTGCGCTCCGAGCACGATCGCGCGGAACACGGGCGAGTCGACCTGCACGGTGACCGTGCAGAACAACAGCCTGCAGACCACGGACGTGACGGCGGTCAGCACGCTGAGCCCGAACCTGCGGCTGAACAGTGTGACGGGTGCGACCAAGATCGGCAGCCAGGTCGCCACCAAGACCGCGACCCTGGCCGGGCGCGAACCCGACCGGCCGGTGATCGGGCCGGGGTCGTTGGCCGGCTACCTCCCGTTGGACGCTTTCGGCTTCACACCGACCCCGATCGGTGACGAGCAGGCACTGAACTTCAACGTTCCGCCCTACGTGTTCGCCGGCCAGACCTACACCAGCATCGGTGTGGTCTCCAACGGCTACACGGTCGCCGGCGGCTCGTCGGGGTCGGACGACATCCAGTTCACGCCAGAGAACCTGCCCGACCCCGCGCGTCCGAACAACGTGCTCGCGTCCTACTGGACCGATCTCGACGGGACCGCGGCGCCGGGTGTCTTCGCCGGCACGCTGACCGACGGGGTGAGCAACTGGCTCGTCCTCGAATGGCGGGTGAACCTGTTCGGTACGACCAGTCAGAAGGTGTTCCAGCAGTGGATCGGTCTCAACGGCGCCGAGGACATCACCTACGCCTACGATCCGGACAACCTGCCCGGTGACCCAGGTCCGGCGTACGGCCTGACTGTGGGCGCTGAGAACTTCGAGGGGACGGCCGGTAGCCAGATCACCGGGGCTCCGACCGAGGACTACCGGATCACGAGTACGCCGGGTGCGCCTGGCGGCTCGATGACGTACTCGATGAACATCAAGGGTGTGCAGAGCGGCACCGGTACGGTCACCACCGGGACGTCCACGCCACTCGTCAAGGGCCTCACCATCGAGGTCGACAGGATCATCGTCAACTAGTTGCCGTGATGCCGGCCGGATCCCACGGATCCGGCCGGCACTCGGTCAGCCGCCCAAGGTACGGAAGAAGGACCGCAAGTCGCCTACCAGGAGGTCGGGGGCGTCCTGCCGGCAGCAACCGGGCCGGTGCTCGGCGCCGTCTCGAAGAGGCCCGCGACCTGGCCACTCCGCTTCGCGCCTCGGTCTACCTCGATCGCATCGCCACCTTGGGTCAAAGGGCTCGCCTCGAACCACCCACGATCGGTACCGACCCAACAGGCCTGACACCCCGCGAGTACGACGTACTGCGCCTGCTGGCCCGTGGGCTGCCGAACCGTCAGATCGCCGCCGAGCTCTACATCTCCCCCGGCACGGTCGGCGTCCACGTCTCGCGCATCCTCACCAAACTCCACGCCACCACCCGCACCGAAGCCACCGCCCACGCCCACACGCTCAACCTCCTCACCTGAATATGGGACAGGACCTGGCCTCTACGCCCTCTAGCGTTCATGCCGTGACTCGTCTCCTCTCCCGGCGCACCCTCAACCGGACCCTGCTGGCACGGCAGTTCCTGACCGACCGCACCTCGCGGCCGGTGGTCGAGGTCATCGAACGTCTCGTCGCGATGCAGGCGCAGGAGCCGAACTGGCCGTACATCGGGCTGTGGACCAGAGTCACCGGCTTCCGGCATGACGATCTGACCTCGCTGCTGCACGACCGGTCCGTGGTCCGCTCGACGTCGCTGCGCCGTACCCAACACCTTGCCAGCAGCAAGGACTTCCGCTGGTTGCGGCCGACCATCCAGCCGAGTCTGGACAGCGCGCTGCGGAGCCCGTACTTCACGGAGAAGACCAGCGGGCTCGATCTCGACGAACTCGTCGCGGCAGGTCGCGAGTTCCTGGCCGACGGCACTCTCACCCGCCGCGAACTCGGTCGCCTGTTCGTCGAACGCTACCCCGACCGCCACGGCGGCAGGCTGGCCTCCGCGGTAGAGCTCAAGGATCCGATGGTGCACCCGCCGCCCGACAGCGCCTGGGGTCGCTGGGGCACCCCGGCCTCGGTCACCGTAGCGTTCGCCGACTCGTGGATCGGGCAACCGCTGGCGACGGAACGACAGCTCGAACTGATGATCCGCCGCTACCTGGCCGCGTTCGGTCCCGCGAGCGTGCGGGACATGCAGGCCTGGTCCGGACTCACCCGGCTGCGCGAAATCGTCGATGGTCTGCGACCCACGCTGCAAGTGTTCCGGACCGACCAGGGCACGGAACTGTTCGATCTGCGCGACACGTCCCCGGCCGACGACGACATCCCTGCACCCGTACGCTTCCTGCCGGCGTTCGACAACGTCGTCCTCGGCCATGCCGACCGCAGTCGCATCGTCAGCGACGAAGATCGCAAGCGGGTCTGCCCTGGTCAGGCATGGGTCGAACCCACCTTCCTCGTCGACGGTTTCGTCCGAGGCTCCTGGTCGCTGAAGAACTCGACCCTCACCATCGTCCCGTTCCGGGCACTGTCGCGAGGCGAGGCTTCCGCAGTACTGGCAGAGGCTGAGCTTCTCCTTCCCTTCATCACCGACAACATGCCGGAGGCAACTATCACCTTCGGCTAGCTCGGTAGTGGTCCGCGATCTCGTCGCTGGTGGTCAGCCAGACGTCGGGCTGCGAGGTGATGTACTCCAACGCCAGGTCCAGGTACTTCGCCCGGAACGGCTGGCCGATGACGAACGGGTGCAGCGCCAGGGCCATCACCCGGCCGTTGTGCTCGGCGTCGGCACGCAGTACGTCGTACTGGTCCTTGACCATCTGCAGGAAGTCCGGGCCGGTGAGACCGCGGAGGAACAGACCGAGGTCGTTGAGCTCGACGGTGTACGGGACGCTGAGCATGCCGGGGACGTTGAGGTGATAGGGCTGGTCGTCGTTCGTCCAGTCGAGCACGTAGCTGAGCCCGAGTTCGGCCAGCAACGCGGGCGTGTTCGCCGTCTCGGTCAGGGCCGGTCCCATCCAGCCCTTCGGGCGCCGACCGGTTGCGGACTCGATCGTGTTGACGATCTCGGCCAGGACCTCACGCTCCTCTGCGGGCTCCAGACCCGTGTGGAGGATGGAGTTCGTGCTGCCGTGGGCGAGCCAGGCCCAGTCGCGTTCCACCCCGGCCTTGATGATCTGCGGGTTCTTCTCGGCGACGAGCGAGTTGAGCAACGTGCTGGCGCGTACGCCGTACTTGTCGAGGATGTCGATCGTGCGCCAGATCCCCACCCGCGCCCCGTAGTCGCGCCAGCCGGCGTTCAGCGGATCGGGTGACAGCTCGAGCGGCCAGATACTCGTCGACGGCCGGTCGGGCAGGAAGGTCTCGACGTTCAGGCCGACGTAGAAGGCGACCCGCTTGCCGTCCGGCCAGCTCAGTCGCGGGCGTTCGACGATGGGGCTGTAGTCGAAGAGTTCTGTTGTCATGCGACCACGGTAAAATCTGACATCAGTGTCAGATTCAAGTCCCCGAGGAGGGTCAGCGGTGCGGATCGGCGAACTGGGCCGGCGGACGGGCGTCAGCGAACGCTCTCTGCGGTACTACGAACAGCAGGGCATGCTCGTCTCCGACCGGACACCCGGCGGTCATCGGGACTACCCCGAGCGAGCCGTCGACCGGGTGATCCTCATCCAGGAGCTCCTCGCGGCCGGCCTGCACAGCAAGAAGATCGCCCGCATCCTCCCCTGCATGCGCGACCCGGACGGTGCGCCCAACGAACGCGCCACCCCAGCGCTGCTCCGCGAGCTGACGGCTGAACGCGACCGCATCGACCAGCTGATGGCAGACCTGGCCACCTCCCGCGCAGTACTCGACGATGTCATCTCGACCGCCGCCCAGGAGCTACGCCCGTGACACGTTCTCCACGAGCCACCGCGACAGCGGCCGCAACTGGGTGAAAGCGGCAACGACTCGGTCGGCCGCGGCGGGTGTGTGAATCCAGTCCTCGCAGCCGAGCGGCCGGGTGGCGATGAGCGAGCGGTGCCTCAGCAACTGCGCCCGCGGATGGTCGGCCGGATACCCGCGCAGCGGCCGTTTCAACAGGTCACCCGAGATCGCGACGCCCTCCCCCTCGAGCTTCCGGATGATGCCGGTCAGCCGTCGGCCGGAAGCCGAATCCGCCACGGCGGCCCGATACCGCTCGATCTGGACCGTCGGCGCGTACCACCATGCCAAGACGACCTCCAGCCCGTCGAGGTCGAATCGGACACCCAACTCGACGTTCCGCCCGAGCCGCACGATCGCACTCTGCCGCTGCCACGCCTGCAGCAGGACCTCGCCGTAACCCCAGACAGAGAAGTCCTCATACGCCGGATCGGCGTCCGCCACCGCGTTGAGCAACTCGATCATCGGCCGGCGCACCAGCTCCTCGCGGTCGCGCCTGCACTGCCGCCTGACCTCGGCGGACGGCTCCCCCTCGAGCTGCAGCAGCACGTCGAAGGCACCCCGCGGCCAACCCACGAAATCCTCGGTCACGCCGACAGCCTAACCACGACATCCGACACGAATTAGGCCCCGAGACCCCACGCAACCTCCGACGCCCGCTCCTCCGTCGCGTGCTCGTTCGGCCGCTCCCACCCACCCCCTTGGCGCTCCTGCGTCGCGCGGATTGACCGCAGCGGTGCTGGGCCCAATCGCCGTCGTCCAGAACACCTCGGTCGGGATCGGTGGCCGAGTGGGTGGGCGGGTGGCCCGCATGGACGGGCTGGACAGGCCGGAGAGGCGGGTCGTTGGCAGGAAGCTCAGCTGGAAAGCCAACCCGGTCTTCGTCGACGCCGCCGTTAGGTCAGGAAATCGGTGATTCGGTTGGTCCAAGTCTTTACGTCGGCGGCGGTGCGGGAGATGTGGAGGTCGGCGTTGGGTAGCAGGTCCTGCAGCTTTTGCGCGGTGGAGACCGGATGCAGTGGGTCGGTGTCCCAGGCGAGGATCAGGGTTTGTTGGGTGATCGTCGCGATCTGGTCCGGAGCAGGTAGGTCGCTTCGGCTGATGCCTGCGAAGACGGCGCCCAGCAGGTCGTCGGAGACAGCTGGAGTGAGGTCGAACGCGGGATAGTCGGCGAAGATGGGCAGTGGGTCGGTGGTGGCCCACTGATCTCGCCACGCGTCGGCGCCCTCCGTCTCGATCACCGTAGCGATCTCGGAGTACAGGTTCTGCGCGAACGGCGCATCGTCCCAGGCCGCCGGTGGGATCATCAGGACGAGGCGGCGGAAGCGTTCCGGTGCGGCGATTGCGGCTCGTAGTGCGGTGTCCGCGCCTAGCGACGAGCCGGTGAAGTCGATCGGCTGATCGATGCCCAGGGCATCAATTAGGGCGAGCAGGTCGCGGCCGAAGTTGTCGAAGGTGTAGTCGTCGGCGACCGGCCGGCCAGTGGACTCGCCGTGGCCGCGCGCGTCATAGGTCAGCATGCGTCTGCCCTTGGCCAGAGCATCAAGATCCAGTAGCCCGAGTCGTCGTACGGCCGCGCGACTCAACGGCACACCGTGCGCATAGGCCAGGGGCTCCCCCGTACCGGAGTACTGGTAGGCGATCGTGGCGCCGTCCCGCTCGAAGTAGCTGTCTGTGGACATCTCCTGCTTCCTCCTTCACAAGCTGGCCATGCATACCCTAGGGGGGTACTATGAGCGGCGCAAGAGGGAGAACCACGGAAAGGAACGGCATGTCTCGAGTGACCTTGTACATGGCGATGTCCCTCGACGGGTTCATCACCGGTCCGCACGACGACGCGCAGAACCCGGCCGGGATCAACGGGATGCGGCTGATGGACTGGCTCGGCAACGACGGCAGCGGTAACGACGGCGGCGATGGCGACGGCGACGGCACCAGCGATGGCGACCGGGTCGATGCGTATCGGCCCAGCGCTCCGAACAGCCGGATCGTCTACGACGAGGCGCTGGCCACCGGCGCAGTCATCACCGGGAAACGGACCGGGGACTTTGCCGGCTACTGGGGCGGCGACCACCACGACGGCGTACCGATTTTCGTTCCGACGCACCGACCGCCGGCCGAGAACCCGCACGAACGGGTCCACTACGTGACCGACGGCATCGAGGCATGCGTCGAGCAGGCCAAGGCAGCAGCCGGTGACCGCGACATCCTCCTGCACGGCGCCTACACCGCTCAGGAATGCCTCAAGGCCGGGCTGCTCGATGTCATCGAGATTCAGCTCAGACCGGTTCTCCTCGGCCAGGGCCGCCTGCTGTTCGACGGACTCCCGCCCGAGCACATCGAACTCGACCTGGTCCGGACGCTCGAGGCACCCGGCGTCCTCCACCTGCGCTACGAGGTGCGGCACCCGTGACGACCTCACCGATTCGGCTGTACATGTCGATGAGCCTGGACATCTGAGGTACCGGGTTCTGACAGGCTGACGTGGGTCGTGGCGGGGGGAATCGGGGTGGGGATCGTACGGTTGGGGGCGTGAGTACCTTGGGGCGGCTGGACGCTGCGCAGCGGCGGCGTCGGCGGCTCGGGTTTCCGCTGGCCGTGGTGTACAAGTTCTTCGACGACCAGGGCAGCTATCTCGCGGTCATCATCACGTACTACGCCTTCGCGGCGATCTTCCCGATGCTGCTGATCTCCTCTTCCGTGCTCGGCTTCCTTCTGCAGGGCAACGAGGACCTGCAGAAGGCCGTCCTGCAGTCGGCACTCCAGGAGTTTCCGATCGTCGGCACCCAGCTGGCGACGCCGCAGGGTCTGCAAGGCAGCACCCCGGCCGTCGTCGTCGGTACGCTCGCCGCCGTGTACGGCGTGATCGGGCTCGGGCAGGCGGTCCAGAACGCGGTCAACGTGACCTGGGGAGTGCCCCGCAATCGGCGCCCGAACCCGTTCCACGGACGGTTGCGGTCCGGCGCGTTGCTGTCGCTGGCCGGTCTCACCGTCCTCACCTTCGCCACCCTGACTCTCCTGGTCGGCAGCCGAGCCGGCGACTTCGCGACGGGCTGGCTGGTCGACATCGGCTCGGTCCTGGTGCTCACCGCCATGCTGACCCTGTGCCTGCGCCCGGGCACGAGTCCCCGGCCGGCCTTCCGCAAGATCATCCCGGGAGCCTTCCTCACCGCTCTCGGCTGGCACCTGCTCGAGCGCCTCGGCGGAATCTACGTCAACGACGTACTGGCCAAGACCAGTGAGGTGAACGGCGTCTTCGCGCTCACCCTGGGTCTGATCGGCCTCATCTACGCCGCGTCGGTGATCGCCGTCATCGGCGCCGAACTCAACTCGGTGATCGCCCATCGCCTGTACCCGCGCTCCCTGCTCGCGCTGTTCACCGACTCCGCCACCGATCTGACACCGGCCGACCACCGCGCGTACGCCATGTACGCGCAGGCACAGCGCCACAAGGCCGCCGAAACGATCGAGGTCACCTTCGAACCCCACCAACCGGACGATCCTGAAACTCCGGCGTCGCCGGCCGAGACCCGGCGCGGCGAGCAACCACCAGGCGAGCGGAGCGCCTCTTCCTGAGGCGCGGTTTTCGCTGATTGCCGGTGGCCCGGTTAGGGTCTCCCGGTGTCCTCCTTCGATGTCGCCGCACCTGACCACGAACTCCCGGACGTAGCGGAACGCGCCTGGCGCGACGTATCCGATGTCGGCGTCGCCGCCGCACGGGTCGAGTGGGCCGGCGCCGCGCGCGAGATGCTGCTCGTCGCCGCCAAGAAGTACCAGGCGGTGGTGCAGCACAAGGACATCGCCACCGGTGTCCAGGAGCTGACCGGCATCCGCACCAAGCAGCCGACCCGGCACTGGATCGGCGGCGTGCTCGCCGAGGTGTCCGCGGAGAGCCTGCGGCGCGGCGAGCCGATGCTGTCGGCGCTCTGCGTCAACCCCGACGAGAGCGTCTTCGACGGGTACGCCGCGATCGTCGGCGCGGCCACCGGCACGACTCCCCCGGACCCGGATGTGCACGCCTCGCACGCCCGCCTCGCGGCGTACCGGCACTTCGAGGCGGCCGGCCTGCCCGCCGACGGCGGCAACGCGATGATCCCGCCGAAGCTCGGCGCCGCCCGGGCCCGCGCCCGCAAGGCCGCGATCGCCGAGCGCCCGATCAACAAGTGCCCGCACTGCAACCTGCAGACCCCGGCGAACGGGATCTGCGACACCTGCGACTGACCGCGACCGCCCGCGCATCGGGCGACGGCGGGAAACTGGCTGGCCGGAGTACCGGCCGGGTTGGTACCGTGCCGTGGTCCGTGACATCACACCTGGAGGTGAGGCCCCATGAACGCTGTAGCGCAGTGGGTGCTCCCCCTCTCGTGGTCACGGGCGGGCGATTGACATAGGTGTCGCCGGGAGTGCCCCCGAGAAATTCGGCACTCCCGAAGGGAACACCTATGAACTCTTTGCTTTTCAGTCCAGATCTCGGCGACCAAGCGGTCAGCGTCGTCCAGGTCGCGGACAACCAGTGGCACGCGGTCGAGAACGATCTCGTCGTCGGGCGCGGCTACGCTTCGCGCCGGCTCGACGGCCGGACCTTTCTGAGCATCGACACCTGGCGCGGTCCCGTCTTCGACCGGCTCGCCCGCGCGATGCTGACCGACCAGACGGCACCGCTGTACACGGTGGTCGACGAGACCGACCGTGACGTGGCGGCCGGCTGGGAACGGGCCGGCTTCACGAGTTGGCGCCGCGAGCACGAATTCGTCGTACCGACCGATCCGCGGATCACCGGCCTCAACGCGGCGCCGCCGCCGGGGGTAATCATCGGAGAGGCTGCCGAAGGGCCGCTTCGCGAACTGGATCACGCGATCCGCAGCGAGGTCCGGTCCACGGTCGGCTGGCAGAGGATGCCGGCTGAGGTGCTGCCCTGGCAAGGCGGGACGACGCCGATCGACCCCTCGAAGTACACGGTCGCGGTGCGGGACGATCAGTACGTCGGTTTGGTGCGGCTGGCCACCATGACTCGTCAGCCGCGCATCGGGCTGATCGCAGTACGGGCGGGTGAACGGCGTCGCGGCGTTGCCCGGGCTCTCCTGAGTCACGTCCTGGCCGACCTGCACCGCTCCGGAGTCGAGGCGGTCACGGCCGAGGTCGACGACACCAACGAGGCCGCGATGGCACTGTTCCAGCGGATCGGCGCTCGCCGGACCGGCGGCAATCTGGAACTGGTTCACCAGCAGGGAAAGGCCTGACGATGCCCAGAACCGCAGGCGGTATCGAAGTCGAGGGCACTGTCGTCGAGTGCCTCCGGAACGCCAACTTCCGGGTCGAGCTCAGCAACGGCCATCTGGTCCTCGCCCACATCAGCGGCAAGATCCGGAAGAACTACATCAAGATCCTCCAGGAGGATCGCGTGCTGGTGGAGCTGAGCCCGTATGACCTGAACCGGGGCCGGATCATCTTCCGCTACCGCAACTGACCTCCGACGACCGTGCTCGGCAGCGGGGGTGCTGCCGAGCACGGCCGCGGCGATTCCTTCCGTTGCCGGACTGCGTCTGTACCTGGTAACAGCGACCAGACGACGCAGGAGTGCTTCATGAAGTTCAACCTCTTCCTTCCCACCGGATTCGGCGGCGAACTCGCATCCTTCAGTGACCCTGCGGAGGCTGCCGAGCGGGTGATCCAGTTGGCGAAGACCGCCGAAGCCGTTGGGTTCTCCGAGGTGTGGCTGCCTGACCATCTGCAGACCATCCCGCCGTCGGCCGCGCCCGTCTTCGAGGCGTGGACCTTGCTGACTGCAGTCGCCCGGGAGACCAGCACGATCCGGGTCGGCCAGCTGGTCACCGGCAACGGTTACCGGAATCCGGCACTCCAGGCCAAGATGGCGTCCACCCTGGACGCCTTGTCCGCCGGACGCCTGACCTTCGGGATCGGCGCCGGTTGGTACCAGGCCGACTACGACGCCTTCGGGTACGAGTTCCCGGGCGCGGGTCAGCGGCTCCGGGAGCTGCGCGAGGCGGTCCAGGTGATCCAGTCGCTGTGGACCGACGAAGTCACCAACTTCAGCGGTGAGTTCTACACGCTGAAGAACGCGTACGGCGAACCCAAGGGAGTCCAGCAACCGCGGATCCCGATGATGATCGCCGGCGGCGGCGAGAAGGTGACGTTGCGGATCGTCGCCGAGTACGCCGATGCCTGCAACCTGATGACCTCGCCGGCTGAGATCGACCGCAAGCTGCAGATCCTGCGCCGGCACGCCGAGGAGGTCGGCCGGGACGTCTCGACGATCCGGGTGACCGCGACGACCGCCGCTCTCTTGTCGGGGACCGACGAGGAGGCGCAGGCGCTGCTGCATCCGAGCATGGGTGCTTTCTACGCCGGTGACTTCGCTTCGTACCTGCTCTACGGAACGCCCGAGACCGTCCAGGCGCGGGTGAAAGCCTACGAGAAGGCCGGCGTCGACGAACTGGTCGTCGGCTTCCACCACGCCACCGAACCGGACGCGATCCGGGAGTTCGCCGAGGTCGTCGGGCTCTAGGCGCCCTCGAGTACCAGCGGCAGACCGCACTTTGCCACCAGCCGGGGATCGCCGAACGACGTGATGGCCGCGATCCCCGTCTTGGTCAGCTCGAGGACGACCAGCCCGTACGCGGCGTACGTGCCGTCTGCCTGGAGCTGGTATCCGGCTGCGGCCAGCTGGCCGTTGGCCGCGGTCGGAAGCATCCGCCAACTGCCCGGGGCGCCGACGACATGGTTGACCAGGAAGGGAAGGCAGTACTTGCTCCCGGAGAACCAGGTCCGCGATCCGGCCTGCTGCAAGGTGGCATCGTCGCGGAGTACCTCCGCCAGCGCCGTGGCATCACTCGTTTCGATCGCGGAGATGTACCGGTTGAGCAGTGCGTTGAGCTCCGGGTCCGCCGGTTCCGCGATCTCCTCGAGCTGCGGCGTCACCTCGGCCATCTTGCCGCGAGCCCGCTGCAGGCTGCTCTTCACCGCGGTGGAGGTCGTGTTCAGCACCTTCGCCGTGTCGGCCGCCGAGAAGGAGAGCACGTCCCGCAGGAGCAGGACCGCCCGTTGGCTGACCGGGAGATGCTGCAGGCTCGCGATGATCCCGAGCCGCAGCGTCTCCCGGGAGCCGACGATCGTCGCCGGGTCGAGGAGCGCATGTGGCATCGGCTGCAGCATGGCGACCTCACCGTCGAGTTCCCGGATCGGCGCGTCAGGGTCGTCCGACGGAGCGCCGAGTCCGGACGGCAGGACCCGCCGGCTGCGGTGCCTGAGCGCGGTCAGACAGGCGTTGGTCGCGATCCGGTAGAGCCACACGCGGAGCGACGCGCGGCCGTCGAAGTTCCGGTAGCCCTTCCAGGCGTTCAGGTACGTCTCCTGGACCAGGTCCTCCGCCTCGTCGACGGAGCCCATCATGCGATAGCAGTGGGCGACCAACTCATGACGGAAGCGCTCCAGCTCACGCAGCAGGACTTCCTCGTCGGGCATGACTACTCCTTCACTGCAGAGACCCCGCGCAGGCAGCGCCGGGCACACAGGGGTGACCAGGTACAGACGTCACGCAACCGCCAAAGGAATCGGTCATCACTCTAGGTCAGAACGGTTGCCTGGGCGCGGGGCGTCGGTACAGCCGGTGACGACCTCCAGTGTCGAGAGCAGTTCGCTCGGCGGTTTGTCGGCGCGCGGCCGGTACCTCAGGTTCGTGGGCCTGACCCGCGCCACGGAGTACGGCTACTTCTTCTGGCCTGCTGGCTAGTACGGGGTGGTGTTGTAGCGGGCTCGGTGGGTGGTTAGTAGGTCATCGGTGAGGGGGGTGCCGGCGGATACGGCGGCGTGGACGTCTCGGAAGTAGTTTTCGTAGCCGGCGGGGGTGTAGAGGCAGAGGGCTCGCACGGTTTTGTTGGTGGCGTTGCGGAAGCCGTGGGGGGTGCCGCGTACGGCGGCCGCCAGGGAGCCGGGTTCTAGGTCTACTTCTGCCTCGCCGGTGTGGATGGTGAGGGTGCCGTCGAGGACGTAGAAGTACTCGTCGTGCTCGGCGTGGACGTGCGGGCGGGCTCCGAGGACGCCCGGGGCGAGGGTGAACTCCTCGAAGGCGAACCGGCCTTCCGTTTCGCCGGCCGTCAGCAGGAAGAGGTGGTCCACGCCGCCGACCGGGACGAGTTCGCCTTCACCGGGCAGGCGGATCAAAGCTTTGCCGTTCTCCATTTCGCAGAGCCTAGTCGGCGTAGGCCAAGGTCAGTTGGTGGTTGGTCCAACGCACTCGGACAGCAGTCAGTACGCCGAGCAGGACGATGACCACGCCGGTCATCTCGGCGGCCTCTTCGATGGCCATTGCGACCAGGCGGGACGCGTACGGCGCACCGGCTGAGCTCAGGACTACGTTGACGACCTCCATGCCCAGCGCTGCGGCAATTGACGTGCCGAGGCCGATCAGGACAAGGCTGCGGGCGCGCGCCGGAATGGCTCGGAAGGCGGGAATCAGAATGGCCAGCGAGGCCACCAGGATCGCGCCCGCCGGGATTGTCCACCCCAGCCGTGCCAGTGGTGAACTGCTGTCGACCACGGCCGCGGTCCATCGGGCTCCGCGTTCGTGCAGGGAAACGATCTCGTCCATGGACAGCAGCGCGAAAACCACGGCGAGGACCAGCCAAGGCCAAGCGACCCGGCGGGAATCGGCCGTAGTACCAGAGCCGCCCGCCAACCGGAAAGCGGCGAGGGCTGCGAGGGAGCAGGTCATCAACAACGCACCGGTCCACCAGCCCGCCAGCGAGCGTTCCTGCGCGGCGTTGAGCAATGCCAGCACGTCGTCGAAGGCTCCCTCACCCGGCTTGACCAGGCTGCGCGTCACCACGGAAATGACGTGCAGGGCCATGATTCCCGCGCAGATCGAGAACAGGATCCGGCCGGTCGCAAGCCTGACCTCGCCCTCTTCAGCGGCGGGATCGATGAAGGCGTGGGGAGCTGGCTGATCCGACATGAACGCAAGTTAACAGGCGAGGGATTCATTGATGGCCGGAAATCAATCAGCATCGAAACGACTTTCCGGAGCCGGAGTTCCGGCTCCGGAAATCCCCACCCGAGTGAACACTTCGGATAACGCCGAAATGCGCCGCACGGTAATTCAACCGGGAAAGCCGAAGGAGAAACTCGCAGTACGACGTCGCACCGTGCTGTCGCCGCGCTACAGGACGTCACGTACCGATGCCGTGGGCACCCGACTTGCGAGAAAGTGCTCGTGCTGGGCGGGGGCGGGCGCGTAACGTCGGCAGGGTCGAAAATCCGAGGGGAGAATCGTGAGCCAGTCAACTGCCGAGCCGGACTACCCTGACAACATCGATGCGGCCGTGCTGAAGATCGCCGGCGTCGTGGTGCTCGGGGCCATCATGTCGATTCTCGACATCACCGTGGTCAACGTCGCGCTGCCGACCTTCCAGGACGAGTTCGGCTCGCCCGACAGCCCGGTCGCCTACTCCCACGTCGCCTGGACCGTGACGGCGTACACGCTGGCGCTGGCCACCGTGATTCCGCTGACCGGCTGGGCGGCCGACCGGTTCGGGACGAAGCGGCTCTACATGGCCGCGATCTTCCTCTTCACCGCCGGATCGGCCCTGTGCGCGACCGCGTCGAGTATCGACATGCTGATCGGCTTCCGGGTCCTGCAGGGTCTGGGCGGCGGCATGCTGATGCCGCTGGGCATGACGATCATGACCCGGGCCGCGGGTCCGCACCGGATGGGCCGGCTGATGGCCATTCTCGGCGTACCGATGCTGCTCGGCCCGATTCTCGGCCCGATCCTGGGTGGCTGGCTGATCCAGGTGGCGAGCTGGCACTGGATCTTCCTCATCAACGTGCCGCTCGGCGCGATCGCGCTGGTCTACGCCTGGTTCGCGCTGGCCCCGGACCACGCGGAGCGGTCGGAGTCGTTCGACTTCCTCGGCGTGGCACTGATGTCCCCCGGGCTCGCGCTGTTCCTCTTCGGCGTCTCCTCGCTCCCCGCCGAGGGTGGTGACTTCGGCGCCCCGCGGGTGTGGGTCTCGATGCTGGTCGGGGTGGTGCTGATGGGGGCCTTCGTCTGGCACTCCTTCCGGCCGGAGCACCCGCTGCTCGACCTGCGGTTGTTCCGCGACCGGAACCTCACCATCTCGATCATCACGATGTTCCTGTTCGCGGCCGCGTTCTTCGGCGGCTTGCTGCTGGTACCGACCTACTTCCAGCAGATCCGTGGCGAGTCCACCCTGCAGGCAGGCCTCCTGGTGGCACCGCAGGGTCTCGGCGCGATGGTGACCATGCCGATCGCCGGCCGGCTGGTCGACAAGATTCCGGTGGGCCGGATCGTGCCGGTCGGGCTCGCGCTGATCGTGGTGGGCATGTTCGGCCTGACCCAGATCACCGCCACGACGTCGTACCCGCTGATCATCGCGATGCTGGTCGTGATGGGTTTCGGAATGGGCGCCACCATGATGCCGTTGTTCACGACCGCCCTGCGGACGCTGAGAGGAAGCCAGGTCGCTCGCGGCTCGACGCTGCTCAACATCAGCCAGCAGATCGCTTCGTCCGTCGGGGTGGCGACGATGTCGGTCATCCTCACCAACCGGCTCAACGACTCGCCGATCATTCCAGGGACGCAGAACATCCCGGGGCTGGGCGGGGGGCTGCGCGAGACTCAGGCGGCCATTCTGTCCAACACCCGGCCGGAGAATCTCGGCCCACTCCACCTCGACCCGGGTGCCATCTCTCGTGGCCTGACGGACGCCGCCGCCGCGTTCTCCCACACCTACTGGGTCGCCTGGGTCCTGGTCGTCCTCACCTTGATCCCGGCCCTGATGCTCCCCCGCAAACACCAGCAGCCCAAACCCGCCGGCGAAACCACCACCCCAGTCGTCGGCGCGTGACCTCGCTGCGCCGTACGCCTCCCGGCGTACGGCGCGGCGGTTGCCGGTCAGTACGGCCCGAAGACCCACTGCGACGGGGACTTCGGGTCGTCGCCGCGCCAGAATCCTGACCACAGGTCGCGGAACTCGGTCCGCGACAGCTGACCGTCGCCGTCGCCGTCGAGCTTGCCGAAGACGTCCTCGATACCGTCGTCGGAACCCTTCCAGGCATAGACGACCTGCTTGTGCTCCGCCAGCGCGATGCGGTCGTCACCGTTCTGGTCGATCGCATCGAACATCGCGTCCGCCGTCGCGTACACCGCGTCGTCCATCGCCGGCAACTGGTCGACGACCGTCATCAGTTCGTCGAGCGACACCTTGCCGTCCTGGCCGCCGTCCGACAGCGTCACGAGCGCCGACCACCAGCCCATCATGATCGCCCGCATCCGCTCGTACTCCGCGGTGCCCGGCTCCCAGTCGCGCAGGCCCACCCAGCGCTCGGTCAGCGCCTCGAAGTCGGACTCCTCCAGATAGCCGCTACCGTCCGCATCCATCGCCCGGAACACCGCGGCCACCTTGCGCCGCTGAAACTCACTGGCCATACGCCCTCCCCAGAGCAGATCGCTCGAGTCCGGTCGATTCCGGACACTGACAGTGACCGACTTCAGTATGTGACCACTGTCGCGCTTTGTCACCAGTCGACTCCACAGCGTTCACCCTTTTGGGCAGGGCCGAAGGGGGTGGGCTCAGGTTGTCCAGCGGCTCACGCTCGGGGCCATGATCTCCTTCGTCGTCCGCAGGGTGCTGCAGATGGTGCTGACCGCCTGGCTGATCAGCGTCATCACCTTCGCCTTGTTCTGGACGTCGTCCGCCCGGCCTGCCAGGGAGATCTGCAACTACAACTGCACCACCGCGCGGTTCGCCGAGATCGACCGGACCTACGGCTTCGACAAACCGCTGATCGTTCAGTACGGCACCTACATGAGTGGGCTGATCAACCCCAACGGCAGACAGCTGGGCACCGAAGGAACGAAGGAGCAGTGCGACTGGCCGTGCTTCGACCGGTCCATCCACACCGGCGTCCAGGTCTGGGGCTCGATCACCGAGGCCTTCTGGCCGACCTTCTGGCTTGCGGCGGGCGGTGCCGTTCTCTGGCTGACCAGTGGAGTGCTGCTGGGCGTCACCGCCGCGCTCCGCAGGGGCGAGTGGGTCGACAAGGCAGCTGTCGGCCTGGCTCTGGTCGGTGCATCGATGCCGACGCTGGTGATCGGCAACCTGCTCTACCTGACCTTCGTGGTCAAGCTCCAGCTCTTTCCACATCCCGACACGGCGACCTTCAGCCTGTCGGAGGCAGGGCTGGGAGCGTGGCTCAAGTCGTACACCCTTCCGTGGATCACACTGGCCATGGTCTACGCGGCGCTGTACACCCGGATGACGCGAGCCACCATGATCGACGTGATGAACGAGGACTTCATCGTCACGGCCCGGGCCAAAGGCCTCAGCGAGACACGAGTCGTCTACCGGCACGGGCTCCGCGCCGTACTGGCACCGATCGTCACCCTCTTCGGCCTCGACCTGGGCAGCCTGCTCGGTGGCGCCATCATCACCGAGCAGATCTTCAGCATCTACGGTATGGGCCGGCTGACGGTCGACGCGGTGCTGGGCGTCGACCTGGCCGTCATCATGGCCGTCGTCCTGGTGGTGACCGTCTTCGTCGTCGTCGCCAACGCACTCGTCGACATCGCCTACGCCTTCATCGATCCGCGCGTCCGGCCGTCGTGAACCGCGTGACGCAGCAGATCGGTGCCGAGCGGCGTGACCAGGTGACGGACCGAAGAGCCGGTCCGGTGGGTGGTGATCAGTCCCGCCGAACGGAGTACGGAAGCGTGCTGGCTGGCCGAGCCGGCCGAGATCCCGACGACCTCGGCCACCTCACTGGTACTGCGTCCGCCGACCACCGCCGCGAGTACTGCCGCCCTGGTCCGTCCGAGCAGGTCGCCGAGCGGTTCGGTGAAGCTCAACTCGTCCGGCCGGTGGCTGATCGGGTAGGTCAGGATCACCGGCGACGTACCGACATCCACGAAGTTCGGAGTCGGCACCAGGTACGACGGAACGAGGGTGACTCCTCGTCCGCCCGGCGTGATCACCATGTCGGCGCCGCCCGGGCATTCGTACGACAGGGTCGAGGCCTGCCAGCGCAGCTGAGGGCTGAGCGTGTGCAGCACCCGGTCGATCCCCTGGTCGACGAGGGTGAGGCCGCGCGCTGCCCGATCGGCGTGCACCGAAGCGACGATCTCCGTCCAGTAAGGGGCCACCGCGACCGCGTGAAAGGCTTCGGCAGCCGCCCGGAGCCGTCGAAGCGCAGCGGGGTCACCGCTCCCCGGCAGAGCGGTCCGCTCCGGCAGTTCACCACTCTCGATCCGCGGCCGCAGCTCGGCGAGCATCGACTCGGGCGGGGTGGCGAGCATCTGTTCGAGCCCGCTCGCGAAGTCGCCGTCGCTCGAGACCGGGGTGATGAAGTCGGGTCTCCAGCGCGGCACCCGGCACAGCTCCAGGTACGGCGCCATCACGGGCCTGATGGCGGCCCGGGTACGAGCCGCCCAGGTGGCCAGATGCGGCGGCACGGGCAGAGACCGCATGATCCGGTCGCCGGCGGCGGCAAGCTCCGACATCGCTGACGGCGCCGACCGCACCACCGTCCGGCTCAGATCCACCCCGTTCAACCGCAAGGTGAGCATTCGACCTCCCGGGTGCCTGTGCAGATCAACCAGTGAACCCGACGCACAGGGTCATCGCCGGCCGCGCACCGACCAGGTCACGCGGTGGCGGCTGACGGCGTACCGAGGTTTCGGATGACCTTGGCCGGTACGCCGACGGCCAGCGTCGCGGGTGGGACGTCGTGCGTGACGATCGCCCCGGCGCCGATCACCGCGTCGGCTCCGACCGTCACGCCCTGCAGGATCATCGCCGAGGCGCCGATCCAGACGTTGCGCCCGATCGTGATCGGGTCCGCGGTGATCCCCGAGCGACGCGTCGCCGGGTCGAGCGGATGGCCGGACGTGATCAGGCTGACGTCCGGGCCGATCATCACCTCGTCGCCGATCTCGATCCCGCCGATGTCGTTGAAACGGCAGCCCTGGTTGACGAACACGTTGCGCCCGAGCCGGAGGTTGATGCCGTGGTCGGAGTACACCGGCGGGATGAGGATGAACGTCTCGTCGACGGGTTGCCCGGTCAGCTCGGCCCAGGTCGCGCGGATCGCCTCCAGTTCGTCGTACCGGAGTTTGTTGAGCTGCTCGGTCACCCGGATCGCCCGCTCGACGCGTTCCCGGAAATCCGCCGGGATCTGGTAGTCCGCCATTGCTGCTCCTCTGATCGGCCGGAAGGTCGCCGATGTAACCAGGGACCGGCCATGGCGCACCAACAACAGCGGCGTCGGCGCGCCACAACTGCTGGTTGTGTTTGGTCGACCGTGATCGTTCGTGTTCGGAACGTTGACCGCGGACCAGACCAGCCACTGCGATGGTCCTCCGCCCTTCAGTGAGGAGACCGCCCCATGGACTCACCAGCAAAACTCAATCGCCGAACTCTGCTCGCCGCGGCCGGCGTCACGGTCGCGACCGGCGTACTCAGTACCGGTACTGCGCACGCCGACGCGACCGTGCGCGTCGACCCGGCCGCCGACCAGGGCGGGTGGGAAGGCTGGGGCACCTCACTCGCCTGGTGGGCCAACGTGTTCGGCGACCGGGACGATTTCGCCGACCTGTTCTTCACCACCAGGACGGTCAGCTACAACGGAGCCTCGCTGCCCGGCCTCGGGATGAACATCGCCCGCTACAACCTCGGCGCGTGCAGCTGGAACGCGGTCGGCAGCGCCCGCATGGTTGCCTCGCCCAACATCCCGCGGTTCAAGCAGATCGAGGGATTCTGGCAGGACTGGGGCAACGAGGACCCGGCCTCCTCGGCCTGGAACTGGAACGCCGACGCCAAGCAGCGCGCGATGCTGGTCAAGGCGACCCAGCGCGGCGCGATCAGCGAACTGTTCGCCAACTCGCCGATGTGGTGGATGTGCTCGAACCACAACCCGTCCGGCGCCGCGGACGGCGGCCCCAACCTCCAGTCGTGGAACCACCGCCAGCACGCCCTGCACCTGGCCGTCACCGCTCGCCGCGCCCGTGACCAGTGGGGCGTGAACTTCCGGACGGTCGACCCGTTCAACGAACCGTCGTCGAACTGGTGGCGGGCCGACGGCAAGCAAGAGGGTTGCAACATCCCCGCCGCCACCCAGCGCAGCGTCATCGGCCACATGCGCACCGAACTGGACCGGCTGGGCCTGACCGGCGTGGGGGTCTCGGCCTCCGACGAGACCAACTACGACCTCGCCCGGACGACGTGGAACAGCTTCGACTCGACCACCAAGGGCCGGGTACGTCAGGTCAACGTGCACGGCTACCAGGGCCTGAGCGGGCGTCGTGATCTGCTCGGCAACGATGTGCGTGCCTCGGGCAAGGTGCTGTGGAACTCCGAGCACGGCGACAGCGACGGCAGCGGAATGATGACAGCCCGCTGCCTGCTGATGGACTTCCGCTGGCTCAAGCCGACCGCGTGGGCCTACTGGCAGGTGATGGACCCCACCGCCGGCTGGGGCGCGATCCGGTACGACGGCAACACGGGCCAGGCCGGCACCGTGGAGCCGAAGCTCTATGTGCTGGCCCAGTTCACCCGGCACATCAGGCCGGGTATGCGGATCATCAACACCGGCGTGGATTACGCGGTAGCGGCCCACGACCCGACCGCGCAGCGACTGGTGATCGTTGCCGCGAACAACGGTGCGGCGCAGAACCTGACCTTCGACCTGTCGCCCTTCGCCACGGTTCCGAACAGCACGGCGACTCGCTGGTCCACGCTGACCTCCGGATCCGGCGACCGCTACACGAGGCGCCAGGACCTCACAGTGACCGGCAAGTCGGTCCGGGTCCCGTTCGCGGCTGGCGCAGTACAGACGATTCAGATCGACGGGGTGGCCCGATGAGGCGGGCAGTAGCGGCGATTGCGCTCGCCACCTGCCTGGTCCAGTCGATCGTCCAGCCCACCGTCGCAAACGCGGGCCCGGGCGTCACCGTGCTGTCAGACACCGTGCTGGACCAGTCCGCCCTGTACTTCGTGTCGTACGACGGCCTGGTCAACAACAACGCTTTCCAGGACGCCCTGGTCACCTACAACGGCTACCAGTACGCCGCGTGGTACACCTCCACTCGCAACGCCGTCATCGCACGGCGCGCCTTGGGCAGCAGCACCTGGCAGAAGGCGGTCCTCCCCCATCGCCTGAGCATCAACGACTCGCACAACGTCATCTCGCTCGGCATCTCGCCACGCGACGGCACCCTGCACGTCGGCATGGACACCCACAACACCCGCCTGTACTACGTGAAGTCGGTCGCGGGACTCGCCACCCAGCCCGGCTCACACCAGTGGTCCGCATCAGTTTTCGGTCCGGAGCAACGGACTCTCGGAGGTGTCGAACTGGGCAACATGACCTATCCGCAGTTCGTCGTGACACCCGAAGGTGCGCTGCAGTTCAGCTACCGGACCGGCGGGTCGGGCAACGGCGTGAACGAACTGGCCGAGTACTCCAACGGTGCCTGGCGGAAGCTGGGCGTGTGGTCGTCCGCGACCGGGAACTACACCGGGCCGAACGGTGTCGTCTCCACGACGCGGAACATGTATCTCCACGGCCTCACCTATGACCAGCGGGGGCGCCTGCACGCGGCCTTCACCTGGCGCGAGGGCAACTCCCGCGTGCTGTGCAACTCCGGCGGCCTGACCAACCACGACACCGGCTACGTCTACAGCGACGACCGCGGCCGGACCTGGCGCAATGGCGCGGGCACAGTCGTCGGGACCACCGGTGGTACCCGGGTCTCGATCAACTCGCCGGGCCTGGTCGCCGACGCGTTGGATCCCAACCACGGCCTGATGAACCAGGAAGGCCAGGGCGCGGACTCCACCGGCACACCGCACGTCGTGATCAGCTACGTGCCAGGGCGTTTCACTCAGTGCGTCTCCAACTATGCCCAGCAGCGCACGCAGTACGGCCGGACCTTCCACGTCGTGCGGAACGCGAACGGCACCTGGACCAAACGCGAGGTCCCGGTCGCACCGGGAAGCACGCAACGGACCAAGCTGGTCTTCGACCGCAACGACAACGCGTATCTGGTGATGCCGCGTGGCCGGATCGTCTCGGCGAGCAAGGCGAGCGGGTGGACGGACTGGACCCTGGTCTTCGACCGGTCGCTGAACGCGTTCGGCGAGGTCAACGTCGACGCGTCGAGAATGGCGGTCGACGGCGTCCTGTCGTTCCAGTACCAGCAACGTTCCAGCGGCACCACCCCGTCGCCGATCCGCGTGCTCGACGTCCGCCTCGGCTGACGAAGCGAACGAAGTACGGTCGAACCCCGTCCAACCCGCTCAGGTGGGCTGGACGGGGCCAGACCTATCCGGGGGTCACCGCGGCGGTGGCGATCGAGTGGGCGATCGCGGGTGCGCCACCGGGCCGCGACGCGGTCACCCGCACAGCCAGCCGGTGACCGACGTCCGCCTGCGTGAGGCGGTACAGCTTGCCCGTCGCACCCGGCACCCATACGCCGTCCCGCAGCCATTGGTACTCGAAGCTCAGGCCGGTCTGGTTCCACGCGCCAGGCGTGGCCGTCAGGTTGTATCCGGCGACGGTCTTGCCCTCCGCTCTGGGTGCTTTCACCAGCTTCGGTGCCGGCGTCAGCGGGACGACGGGCTCGACACTGGTCAGCGTCGGAACGACCTTCGCGATCCTCCCGTCCGCACCGAAGGTCAGCCGGTCGATCGTGGTCTCCCGATGCGTCCCGTCACCACCCGGCATCCCGAAGCGGTGGTAGGCGATGTACCACTCGTCCGTGCCCGGCACCTGGACGATCGAGTGGTGGCCGGTCCCGAGAATGCCCTGGGCCGAGTCCTTCTCGAGGATGACGCCGCGATAGGTCCACGGTCCGTCGACGCTCGTCGCGGTCGCGTAGCCCACCCGGTAGTTGGGCGAACCGGTGTCGTCGATCGAGTACGTCAGGTGGTACGTCCCCTTGCGGTAGTTGACGAAGGTCCCCTCGCGGAAGTCCGTCAGACCGCTGATCCGCTGGAGGGTCTCCGGCTTGATGGCCAGCATGTCGTCGCTCAGCTCGGCGTACACCGGTGAACCGTTGCCCCAGAACAGGTAGTACCGGCCGGTCACGGGATCCTGGAACGCGGCCGGGTCGATCGCCTGACCGGAGGTGACCGCCTCGTTGTTGAGGATCGTCGCGGCCGGCTGAGCGGTGAACGGACCCTCCGGGCTGTCGGCCACCGCGACGCCGATCGTCTTACGGTTGTACGTCGGGTTGTGGCCCGAGAAGTAGAAGTAGTACTTGCCACCGCGCTCGATGATCGTCGGAGCCCAGGCATTGCCACTCGCCCACGGAACGTTGCCGTCGGCACCGTTGAGGGTCAGGAACGGTTGCGCCGATCGCTGCCAGTCCACCAGGTTCTTCGACTTCCAGACGTAGAAGTCCTTGCCGCCCCAGCCGGCGACTCCGTCGGTCGTCACGTAGAGGTAGTAGGTGTCGCCGAAGCGGGCGATGTTCGGATCCGCGTTGTACCCCGGCAGCACGGGCGAGCGCATCACGAGAGCCTTCACCGTCCACGCCCGCGTGGTGCCGTCCTTGGCCGTCACCGTGAAGGTCTTCGGCGTCGAGAGGTCGACCGTGCCGGTCGGCGAAATCGTCGAGGTCGAGACCACCTTCAGAGTCGGTGCCAGTTTGGTCAGGTCCGTGCCGGGGACAACCGGCAGTGTGACGGTCGACGACGCGTCGTCGATGATCGCGGGCACCTTGAGACTGGCCAGCTCGGCGCCGATGATCGCTCGCGGATCGGCGTCCAGGTCGCTGACCTCGGCGGCCGACAAGGCCCGGTCGTACAAGCGGAAGTCGCGCACTTTGCCCTTGAGATATTTGTCGGAGGTGTAGACGGAACGCCCGATGTAGTTGGCCGTCGTCCGGCCGCCGCCGATGTCGCCCGGCGCAATGGTGACGCCGGTCTTCCGGCCGACCTGGACACCGTCGAGATAGATGGTGGCGATGCCGTCCGGGGTGAGGGTGTAGGTCAGCGCCTTCCAGACACCCCGCGGTACGGCGCCGGAGGCGGTGGCGGTCTGCTCGGTCGACCAGTTGCCGGAGGCAATGGAAGTCCGGTAGTTGTTGCCGGTGGTGAACAGGTAGCCGTTGCCGGTGTCGCCCGCGGTGTTGCCGAGACCCCAGATGAAGTACGGCGTCGCCTGGCCGGCGTCGATCCAGACCTTGGTCGAGACGGTGATCGCCTCGAGCCCGGTCATCATGTTGTCGGGGAGCTTCACGTGCCCGTTGATGCCGCCGAGGTTGAGCGCGCCATCGGCCCAGGTCGCATCACCCGTGACGACACCGTCGTACCCGTGCCCGGTCACGTCGTTCGCGGTACCGTCCAGTGGGTAGTGCGCGACGAGTCCGTTCGCATCCGCCTTCACCGGCTCCGGCAGGACCAGGCCGTCACGCAACCGATCGAGCTCGGCCTGTGTCACGGGCAGCACGGTGCCGTGCCGTGGACTGGCCGGCAGCGAGTACGTCGACGGGACCTTCCAGTCCGGGGCCTCGAGGTCGTTCGTCCCGAGCGGGATGTAGCCGCGGCCGCCGTACTCGTCGACGAACAGGTAGTACTGCGAGCCTGAGGTGTCACCCGGGTTGGCCTTGAACACGGTCGGGCCTTCGACGGCCGACGTACCGGCGTCGCGACCGATGCACGAGTCCTGCATCGCCCAGGCGGGCTTGCCGGGCAGGTCGACCGCGGTCAGCGAGGAGGACTTCTCCTGGATGATGTCCGAGCAGCCGGTACCGCCACCGCCCTCGTCCTTGGTGAAGCGGTAGTACGTGCCGCTCTCCCTGATCACCGTCGAGTCGATCCGGGACTCACCCCGGTCCTGCCAGATCTCCGGCTTGCTGAAGGTGCGGAAGTCGCGAGTCGTTGCATAGAGCATCCGGTTGTACGTCGAACCGGTGTGGCCGGGGTCGTCGGCGGCGTACAGCTTCGAGGCCCAGAAGACGACGTACGACTGGAGTTCCTGGTCCCAGTACGCCTCCGGCGCCCAGGTGTTTCCGGCTGTCTCCGGCGAGACCAGGACGTGCCGCTGCTCCGACCAGGTGACGAGGTCGGTGGACTCCCAGACCTCCAGATAGCGACTCCCCCGGCGCTGCGCGGCATCCCAGTCGCCGTTGCGGCCGATGGACAGGTCGGTCGCGATCAGGAAGAACCTGTCGCCTTCGGGAGAGCGGATGAGGAAGGGGTCACGCAGACCGAGAGTGCCCTTGGTCGACTCGAGGACCGGCTGGCCGTTGTTGAGCTCGTCCCACTTGAGTGCGGTGTTGCCCCGGCTGGCGGCGAAGTAGATCTTCTCCCCCGCGATCGAGTTGCCGGTGAAGTAGCTGAACGCATAGCCGGTGTACGGCGCGGCTGCCTTGAGCTCGCGAACTGTCAGAGCGATCTGCCGGGTGGAAGTGGCCGTTCCGACCTTGGTGGTCGCGGTCAGCGTGACCTGGGCATCGCCGGCGCCGTGCGCGGGCCGGTGGACTATGCCGCTGCTGTCCACGACGGCCGGGTCCGATGAGACCCACGTGACCGATGCGCCGTACTCGGCCGTTGCCGGCAGAGTGAGATTGCCGCGGACGTCGTCGGCGTGGACGACGTCGAGCGCCGCGGCCGCACCGTCGGCCTTCGCCTGGTCGGTCAGTGCGATCAACGCGACCTCCTCCGCGCTGAGTGCGCGGTTGTAGACACGGAAGTTCCGGACCTTGCCCTTCAGGGTGCGGTCGGTGCCGTAGTTCGACTTGCCCAGCAGGTTGTTCGTGGTCACGCCGCTGCCGACCTGGCTCGGCAAGACGCTGACCGCGGTGTTCTGACCGACCTGCACGCCGTCCTCGTAGAGGGTGCCGGTGGTGCCGGTCTGGGTGTAGGTGACGGTCTTCCAGACACCTCGCGCGAGGTTGCCTGCCGGTGTCTTCGCGGTGACCTTCTCGCCGGACCAGTTGGTGGTGGTGATGCCGGCGCGGAAGCTGTTGCCGCTGGCAAACAGATAGCCGGTGCCGGTACTCGACGAGGCGGTGTTGCCGAGACCCCAGAGGAAGAACGGCGTGGCCTGGTCCGTCGCGACGAACACATCGGTGGACACGGTGATCGAGTCCAGCCCGGTCATCAGGTTGTCGGGCAGCTTCACGTAGTCGTCGGTGCCATCGAGGGTCAGGTCCGAGCCGGACCAGGTGGCACCGCCGACCAGGGTCCCGTTGCGGCCGTTGCCAGAGCTGTCGGTCACCGTCGTACCGGAGGTCTGCGCGAGGTCGTAGCGCAGTACCAGTCCCGCGGTCACGTCCTCCGG
The DNA here is from genome assembly GCF_040639475.1 of Kribbella sp. NPDC023855. NCBI lineage: Bacteria > Bacillati > Actinomycetota > Actinomycetes > Propionibacteriales > Kribbellaceae > Kribbella > Kribbella sp. NPDC023855. The sequence goes on along the minus strand of NZ_JBFAAA010000004.1, from coordinate 639,022 downwards.
CGCGGCGCCCGCAGTGGTCGCAGGCAGCAGGAGCTGGCCGCCGAGGAGGGCGAGAACCGCGGTTGCTGCCCACCGGGAAGAGCGCGTGCCGATCTGCATGGAGACCTCACTGAGGGTGTGTTAGCGCTAACAGTCCGACGTACTCTCGCTGAGCCCGCACCGCTTCGTCAAGACCTCACGCCTTCGACCCGGGCCGGCTACGGGCTGTCGATTCGCCACTGATTAACGCCGAACCCCTTGGCCAGCGGTGAAAACCGCCGCCAACCATGTTGTTGAGGAGGCATCAACTCTTAGGTTAGCCTCACCTCCGTGTTCCAGCCCCAAGCCCGGCTGACCGCCGGCGCTGTCCTGTGGTCCAGCACGGCCGATCTCAACCGTCCCGTCCTCGTCGACGCAGCCGGCACGCTGCCCTATGGAACGCTGATCGAACGGGTGGAAGCGCTCGCCGCCGAGCTCCCGGGGGTTCACACCGGGCGCCGGCTGGTGCACGTCCCGCTGACGGCCGAGCGGGAACTGGTGGTTGGCTACCTCGCCGTCCTCAAGGCCGGGCATGTCGCGTTGATCACACCACCTGAGCACGCATCGATCACGACCACCTACCCACCGGATTTGTGGCTCCACGACGACGGCACGTTCGCCGGCGCGTTGGACGACGGTATTGACCCGCAGTACGAACTCCACCCGGAGCTCGCAGTCCTGATGAGCACGTCGGGGAGCACCGGTTCACCGAAGCTGGTGCGACTCAGCCGCACGAACCTCGTCAGCAACGCGGATGCGATTGCGGCGGCGTTGTCGATCAGCCCTGACGATCGGGCCATCACCTCGCTGCCGTTGCACTACTGCTTCGGGCTGTCGGTGCTCCACGCCCAGCTCCGGGCCGGCGCGACCGCGGTGCTGTGGCATGGGTCGGTGACCGACCCCACCTTCGCTGGCGAACTGCGCCGGAACAAGGTCAGTTTGTTGCCTGCGACACCTCATGTGGTCGATTTGCTCGACGTCCAAGGGGTTCTGGACGACCTCCCCTCGCTGCGGCTGCTGGCCCAAGCCGGCGGTGCGCTGCCCGCAGTACGGGTCAAGGAACTGGACGCGCGCGGTCGCGTGGGCGGCTGGGGCCTGGCGGTCATGTACGGGCAGACCGAGGCGACCGCCCGGATGGCTGTGCTGCCACCAGAGCTGACCGGTCAGTACCCGGACGCGGTGGGCTGGCCGATCGCGGGTTCCGCGTTCCGGCTGGACCCGGAAGGTGTTGAGCAGCCAGTCGATTCGGTGGACGGCCCGGTCGGCGAGCTTGTCTTCACCGGTCCCGGCGTCATGCTCGGGTACGCCGAGCACCCCGACGACCTCGCGCTGGGCCGGGTGCAGATCGAGCTGCGGACTGGGGATCTGGCCAGGATCGACGCCGACGGGCTGGTCCGGATCGTCGGCCGGCGGTCCGATCACGTGAAGATCATGGGCATCCGGATCGATCTCGGCCAGGTCGAGCGGGCGCTGCGCGCCAACGGGGTTCCGTGCTGCGTCACCGGAACCGACGACCAACTCCAGGTCACCTATCAACCGTGCGGACACGAGCCCGCAGCCGTCCGCGATCAGGCGGCCTCGGCTGCCGGCCTTGGTGAGTCCGTGGTGTCAGCCCAAGAGGTCGCCGAGCTGCCGATCCTGCCCAATGGCAAGCCGGATCGCCGCGCCTGCGCCGCGCTGCACACGACGGCCACCCCGCCGACGAATGACGTACCGCAGGAGACGGCGATCGGCGTGGACGGTTCGCTCGCGGCGGTCGTCGCGGTCCTTGCACCGCTGCTCCGCGGCGGCGTCACCGACCCGGGCCGCTCGTTCGCGGAGCTCGGCGGCGACTCGTTCAACCATGTGATGGCCTCGCTCCGGCTGACCCGGCTGATCGGCGAACTGCCGCCCGACTGGCATCACCGACCGATCCGCGACCTCGCCGTACGAACGATCAACGTCGCCAGAAGCGTCCGGTACGCCGTGCTCTGACGCAGCGAGTCGAGACCACCGTGCTCCTGCGTGGCGTAGCCGTCGTCACGATCTGCGGCAGTCACGTCGGACTCTTCCGGCTGGCGGGCGGTGCGCACATCCTGCTCGCGGTGGCCGGATTCCTGTTCGCCAGGTACGTCCTCACCGCCCGGGAAACGGCCGATCGGGTCCGGCGGACCGCTCGAACCGTGATCGGCATCGCAGTACCGGCTCTCGTGGTGGCTGCTGTGATGGTGTTCGTCTCCAAATCGATCCACTGGTCGAATCTGGCGCTGCTGCACTGGCTCGTGCGACCGCGGGACATCAACATCTTCTGGTTCGTCGAAGCCCTGCTGATGTTGTCGGTGCTGACGACGGCGGTGCTCGCCCTGCCGCTCATGCGGAGGGCGTACGCCGCCGATCCGTGGCGCACCGCGATGGCCGCGTTCGCCGTCCTGCTGGTACCGCGCTATCTCGTGCTCGCCTTGGTCGAAGGGCCGGTGCGAGGCCTTCCGGGCACGGTGGCCTGGCTCTTCGTCGCCGGGATCGCGATGGCGGTCGCGGACACCGGGCGGCGCCGGGTGGTCACCGCCATCGTCGCGGCCGCCGCGACCGTCGGCTTTTTCCCGGAGTGGGAACGCAACCTGATCATCCTGGCCGGGCTGGTGCTGTTGACGTTGCTGCCGACCGTGCCGGTACCGGGCTTGCTGGTCCGGCCGCTCGGCGTACTGGCCGCTGCGTCGCTGCACATCTATTTGGTGCAGTTCCAGGTGTTCGCGTTCTTCGACGCCCCGATCGTCCAGTTCCTCGTCTCGATCGCGGCAGGCCTCGCGTACTGCGCGGTCTGCACCTTCGCGTTCCGCCGGGTGCCGTTGCCGGGTCCGGCTCGTGGGACCCTGATCCGCCGTCTCGAGACGGCGCTGAATTCTGTGAGAGAGGATCGACGATGCGTCGACGCACGTTTCTGACCGGCCTGGGAGCCATTGGCACGGTGGGCCTGGTGGGATGCGGGTCGGACAAGTCCAAGGACGAGTACAAGGCCGACCCGGGCTCGCTTCAGGTCTACTCCTCGCAGCACGAGAACGTCACCAAGGCGTGGGCCGAGGCGTTCACCGCGTCGACCGGGATCAAGGTGCAGGTCCGCAAGGGCTCCGACTCCTCGATGGGTCACCAGATCGTTGCCGAAGGCTCCTCGTCGCCCGCCGACGTGTTCCTCACCGAGAACAGCCCGGCGATGACGCTGGTCGAGCGGAGCAACCTGCTCGCGCCGCTGGAGGAGGCGACCCGGCGGCAGGTGCCGGCCAACCTGACCCCGTCGTCGAAGGCCTGGACCTCGATCGCCGCCCGGTCCACGGTCCTGGTCTACAACCCGGAGAAGCTGCCGAAGGCAGAGCTGCCGAAATCCCTGATGGACCTCGCCGGGCCGGAGTGGAAGGACCGCTGGGGTTGCGCGCCCGGTGGCGCCGACTTCCAGGCCATCGTCGCCGGCATGCTCGCCGGGCAGGGTGAACAGAAGACGACCGAGTGGCTGAAAGGCCTGAAGAACAACGCCCGGGCGCTGCAGAACAACATCGCCACGATGAAGTCGGTGAACGCCGGCGAGATCCCGTGCGGCGTGATCTACCACTACTACTGGTACCGCGACCAGGCCGGCACCAAGGAAGGCAGCGGCAACACCGCGCTGCACTACTTCCGCAACCGGGACCCGGGCGCGTTCGTGTCGCTGTCGGGTGGTGCGGTGCTGGCCGGCTCGAAGAAGCCCGCGGAGGCGCGCAAGTTCCTGGCCTTCGTCACCAGCCCGGCCGGCCAGAAGGTGCTCGTCGACTCCAACTCGATGGAGTACGCGGTCGGGGTCGGAGTGCCCTCCGCGCCGGCGCTACCGCCGCTCAGCACCTTGCAGGCGCCGCCGGTCGACCCCTTCGCATTGAACTCCGACAAGGTCAGCGCGCTGATGACAGATGCCGGCATTCTCTGAGCCGCCCGGCGCCGTCCTTCCGTACGACGGCCCCGAGGCGTCAGCGGTCCAGGTCCGCCGGTCCGCGCTGACGCCCTGGCTCGTCGTGGTCGCCGCCGTGCTGGTCGCCGTACTGATGCTGGCTCCGGTGCTGGTGGTGTTCGGTCAGGCAGCGGCGGGTGGTGCCGACGAGGCGTCGAGGCTGCTGTTCCGGCCGAGAACCGTCGAGCTGCTCCGCAACACCCTGGTGCTGGTGGCGCTCACCGTCCCCATCACGGTGGTGCTCGGGTGTGCCGCGGCCTGGCTGGTGGAGCGGACAACGCTGCCTGCTGCGGGCGTCTGGCGCACGTTGCTGCTGACCCCGCTCGCCATTCCCGCGTTCGTGAGCAGCTACGCCTGGACCTCGGTGCTGCCGTCCGTCCAGGGCCTCGGCGGTGCGGTGTTGGTCACTTCTTTGGCCTACTACCCGTTCGTCTTCCTGCCAGCGGCCGCCCTGATGCGTGCGCTCGACCAGGGGCACCTCGACGCCGCCCGCTCACTCGGAGCCTCCGGCCTCGGCGCCGTACTCCGGGTGGTCGCGCCGCAGTTGCGACCCGCCGTTGCCGGCGGGGCGTTGCTGGTGGCGCTGCACCTCCTCGCCGAGTTCGGCGTGTTGCAGATGATGCGCTTCCCCACGTTCACCACGGCGATCCTGCAGCAGTTCGCGGTTGGGTTCAGCAACGCCGCCGGCAGCCTGCTCGCAGCGACGCTCGTGGTGCTGTGCCTCGGCCTGCTGGCCGTCGAGGTGCTTCTGCGCGGCCGCGCCCGGATCGCCAGGCTCGGCACCGGAACCCGGCAGCCACCCGTCGCCCACCGCCTCGGGCTCTGGACGGTGCCCGCTCTGGCCGCGCTGACCATCCTGGTCGGGCTGGCAGTGATGGTGCCTGGGGGAATCGTGCTGCGCTGGCTACTGCGGGCGATCAACGCCGGCGCGGTGACCGCCGGACCGTTGCTCTCAGCAACCGCTTCCACGGTCGGCCTGGCGGTCCTCGCCGGACTGGCCGCGACTCTCGCCGCGCTGCCCGGAGCCTGGCTGCTGCACCGGTACCCATCGCGTCTGGCCGTCGGCCTGGAGCGAGTCACCTACGTCGCGAGCGCCCTACCCGGCGTGGTGATCGGTCTGGCGCTGGTGACGCTGGCCGTGCAGTGGGCCAGGCCGGTGTACCAGACCGCGGCACTCGCTGTGGCGGCGTACACGATCCTGTTCCTGCCCCGGGCCATGGTGGCCTGGCGATCCGGTCTGGCCGCGGCGCCGACCGAGCTGATCGAGGCATCGCGTTCGCTCGGGGTGTCCGGGCCGGGTACCTTTGCCCGCGTGGTGCTCCCGCTCGTCCTCCCCTCCGCGCTGACCGGCTTCGTCCTGGTCTTCCTGGCGACGGTGACCGAGCTGACCGCGACCTTGCTGCTCGCCCCGACCGGGACCGAGACGCTGGCGACCGCGTTCTGGTCGGCGAGTGACGAGCTCGACTACCAGGCCAGTGCGCCGTACGCCGCGGCGATGATCGCCCTGTCCGCCCCACTCACCGTGCTGCTGCGCCGGCAGATCCTGGACCGGCGATGACGAGCGCGGGGATCAAGATCAGCGGCCTGACCGTCGGGTACGGCGGTCCGGCGGTGCTCGACCACGTCAGCCTGGAAGTACGCCCGGGCGGCACCACCGCCGTACTCGGTCCGTCCGGCAGCGGCAAGACCACCCTCCTGCGGGCGCTCGCCGGGTTCGTCCGGCCGTCGCACGGCCAGATCGAGATCGGTGGGAAGGTCCTCACCGACGGGAAGGTGCTGGTCGCTCCGGAGCGCCGCGGGATCGGCTACGTCCGCCAGGACGGCGCGCTCTTCCCGCATCTCGATGTCACCGGCAACATCCTGTTCGGACTCCCCCGGGCCGAACGCCGCCGAGCCACCCAGGTCGGCGCGCTGCTCGAACTCGTCGGACTGTCCCCCGACCTCGCTCGACGCCGACCGGACCAGCTGTCCGGCGGCCAGCAGCAGCGGGTCGCCCTCGCGCGGGCGCTGGCTCGCGAGCCTGCCGTCGTACTGCTCGACGAGCCGTTCTCGTCCCTCGACACCGCCTTGCGTGCCTCCACCCGCGAGGCCACTTTGACCGCACTGCGCGAACGCGGCGCCACCACCGTGCTGGTCACTCATGACCAGACTGAGGCGCTCTCGTTCGCCGACCAGGTCGCGGTGATGCTCGACGGCCGGTTCGCCCAGGTCGGCAGCCCTGCACAGGTGTACGACGTCCCCGCCACACCCGAGGTCGGAAGGTTCCTCGGCGACACGATGCTGCTGCCGGGGCTGGCCGACGGGCGGGTCGTGGACTGTGTCCTGGGGACTCTCGAGCTCGCCGAACCGGCATCCGGCGAGGTGATGGTGATGGTGCGGCCCGAGCAGGTCGTGCTCGGGGCGCTTGGGCAGCAGTCTGGTCTGACCGCCCGGGTGGTTTCGATCGCGTACCACGGCCCGGACGCGATGGTCCGGCTCGACCTCACCGACACCAACACCCGGCTGGTCGCGCGGGTGCCGGGTCAAGGCGCACCTCGACCCGGCGACCTGGTCAACGTCGTCGTACCAGGCCCGACCCACGCGTTCCCGTCAACCAGTCGTGTAGCGGATCACGTCGTTTCGTAGTACCTCGCCGGAGAGCTTCACGATCCGCAGCGTGTGCTGCCCAGCCTTCAGACCAGGCAGGGTGAACACCTGCCGGGTCGTGACGCGAGCCTCGTTGAAGAGATGCACCCGGCCGACGACCTTGCCGTCGATGGAGATCTCCGCCTCGCCTTGATCCGGCCCCAGCGCCGTCACCCAACTGACGCCGGTCCCCTGGAACGCGAACTCGATCGCCGCGCCGTTCGCCGTGGTGGCGTGGACATCGTCCCGGTGGTCACCGCGGAACCGGAACTCCAGCTTCGTCGTCCCGGTCGACTGGGTCGCCAGGTACTCCTTCTTGATCGTGACGACCTTGCCGTCGATGGTGTAGTCGGTGCCCTTGGCAAGGATCGTGCTGCCGTTGGCGATCGCGAGCAGTTCGCCGGGATCACGGCCGATCTCGGTCGTCACGTCGGCGCCGGCTGCCTTGTCGAAGGACGCAGTACCGGGATTCAGCAGGCTCTCCTGGCGGACGACCAGTTTGTCGACCAGCATGAACTGTCCCGACTTCTTCACCCCACGGATCGTGTGGCTGCCGTTCGGCAGGTCCGAGATGCTGAACACCACCTGCTGCGTGGAACGACTGTCCGCGTGGGTGTCCACGGTCGCCTTCAAGGCACCGTCGACGTAGATCTCGACCTCGCCCTGGGAGGGGTCCTTCTCCGTCACGTAGTCGACACCATTGCCGACGAAGGTGTAGGAGAACGCGTCGCCGTTGGCCTCGGTGTAGTGCACGTCGTCCTGGTAGTCACCCAGCCCACGACCCGTGCTGCGACTCCACGAACCCGTGTAGACGATGCCCGGATCGTCGTTGTTCAACTCGACAGTCCGTACGCCGGAGGTGCTGGCCGCCGTCGTGCCGGTCTGCCCCGAATCGGTGACCGTGACGGTCAGCGGCTCCGACACGGCCGGGACCTCGCGGTTGCCGTTGCGCTGCCAGGCGCCGTCGTACCCGACCCGCAGATCGTCGTCGTTGACGCGGATCACCGAGCCCTTCTGCGGCGTGACCTTGAACAGCCGGGCACCGTGCGGGGGCACGGTCGCGGCGGTGTAGCCGGTCGCGTACTGGCCGAGATCCTTCTTCGCCCACAGGTCGCGGACCGTTGCCGCGCCGGTCAGACCAAGGTCTGCCCAGTTCGCCGTCATGTTCGCCTCCGTGGTGCCGAGGTTGAACAGCGCGACCGTGTAGGAGTTGTCCGCGTTGAGCGAGTACCAGACCTGGCGGTTGCTCTTGGTGGACACCGGCTGCGCGGGACGGCCGGCCTGGTTGACCGCGATCACCTCGGGGTTGGTGAGCAGTTCCAGTCCGTAGGAGTCGAGCTTGGTGAGGTCGTTGCCGACGTAGAACGGCGCTGCCGAGACGGCCCACAGCGTCGCCGCCGTACGGCGTTCGTCCTTGGTCAGCCCGTCCATCGTGCCGTTGCCGACATTCAGCGAGTCGAGGTCGTTCCAGCCGCCCGGCCCGCCATGGCGCCACCAGTCGGCCACCTTCGGGAACAGCCGCGAGATGTTCGGCCAGGCCGTGAGTGCCTCACCAGGGCAGTAGCACTCCACATCCCAGTCGACCCGCCAGCCGTTCGCCCACTGCTTCCAGTACTCCGCGTAGTTGATGTCGAGAGCCCAGGACAGTTCGAGCCAGATCTTGTGCCGAGCCAGCGCTTGCGACCAGCCCTTGACCTCGTCGCGGGCATCGAGGGACAGGTCGTTCTTGCCCGAGCCCGGCGTCACGCTGTCGAACTTCAGGAAGTCGACGCCCCAGGAGGCGAGCTGATCGACGATCGAGTCGATGTACGCCTGGGCGCACGGGTTCGTCATGTCGACGCGGTAGCCGAAGCCCCAGTAGTCCCCTTGCTGCAGGGGCTGCTTGGCCAGGTTCCCCGTCGTACATCCCGGCTTGCCGTAGACGGGCAGGTTGGCGTCCAGCACCGCCTTCGAGATACCCGGGATGGCGTAGAGCCCAACCTTCTGGCCGTTCGCGTGGATGTGGTCGATCACGGCCGGCAGACCGTTCGGGTACAGCTTCTTGCTCGGCACGGGCCGGCCGTAGGCGTCGATACCGCCGTTCCACGCGGCGTCGATGTTGATGTACTTGTACCCGTACGGCTGGAGCTTCTTCCGCATCGCATCCGACTGGGCGATGATCTGCGCGGCCGAGATCCAGTTGCCGCCGTCGTTCGAGTAGACCTGCATGCTGTAGCTGCTCCAGCCCATGTAGGGCTTCAGCGCCGCATCGCCGGCCGGGCCCCGCGGCGTACCGGAGGCCGCGGTGACGGTCGCGGGGCTGCTGATGCTGGCCGCGCTGGGAGCTTTCTTGGTCGTGGCGGAGCCCTGCGGCCCCGGCGGCGGTCCACTCGCGAGCGGTACGCCGGACGACGTCGCCGCGCTCGCGGGGAGCAGCGCGGCAACGGCAACGAGCGCGACCGCGCCTCGTATCGCCTTGTGTCGAAGGGATCTGGTCATGAGCGGCGACCTCTCTGATCATCTGACAGCCGCGATCCCTGGTGTTCGCACTCATCCACGTCTCCAGGAACACGGATCCGATAGGATATTGGAACACTTACTTCACGCTGTCAAGATATAGAGGTCCGTTCGGCCGGACAGATCCACCTACCTGCTTCACGCACTTGGCCCGCCACCCGCGGGGTCGCGCGTCAGCGCCTGCACTCACCGGCGATGCAGCCGGCGTAGCGCAGCGGAGCAGGCGTCGCGAGCCCGGGCGTCGCGGTCACACCGGCACTGGTCTCCGTGCCCTGGTCAGCGCCCAGTCGAGCTCACCGATGGTCGGCTGGACAAGCACCTCGCCACCGACCGACACCACTGGGCTGTGAACCCGGCCCCCGGTGACCCAGGCGAGCCGGGCCGCATCCTCGGGATTCGAGTCCAGGTCGACCCAGTGGTACGGGGTCTCGGTGCTCTCCAGATACCGGCGTACGCCGTCGCTCAGCTCGCAGCTCGGGCGGCCGTAGACGACAACCGGCGTGATCGCCGGACGGTCGTTCGGAGAAACCCCAGACATGACTATCGCCTCCTTCAACCGTAGGAGTCCGTTGTCGCCAATGGTGTCAACGAGTCATTGACAAAAGTCTAACGCGCTGCTCTCCAGAAATCAGCAGGGGCAGCGGGGTTCTTGCAGGTTGGACCAGGACGGACAGTTCAGCCGACAGATGGTCGATGCCGCGCACCTCGCGGTACATGATCGCGCGATCGGTGAACAGCGAAGTCCAGCACCGTTTGCAGGCCGCGAGGAGCGCTGGGAGTCCGTTGACCTGATCGAACACCTCGTGCGGTCCGGTGAGGAACTCGACGATCGGTTCAGCGGCCGGCTCGCCTGCGACGACCAACTCGGCCGTGGCACCGCCGAGCCGCTCGTAGGCAGCGGAGATCGCCTCCGCCACGTCCGGCGGCAGGTCTGCCCAGAAGTACGCGTTCCGGATGGACGCACCCACGGCGAGCAGGTCGGCGCCGCGCCGGAACTCGCGGAGTTTCGTCCCGAGCATCGGGCGCAGCCGGGCCGCCCGGACAAACTCCCGGTAAGCCGCGGGCGTAGTACCGAAGCTGCTTCCATCCGGCGACCAGCAGACATACGGCGAACCCTCCATGACGCCCTCACCCCTATCCGATGCTCTAGGCAACAAGCCGGCTCCACTGCTGCCATTCCATCGCGGCACGGACCGTCCCGGGCAGGGCCAAAGGTCCCCACCACCCCGGGTCTTTCCGTGATCCTCCGGCTGGTTGGCCGTTCGGTCCGTTAGGTTGCGGGGGTGATCGGTCTCGAGGTGCCGCGCTGGCTGGACGCCCTGGTCGGGATGCAGCTCGGAGCGGGTCTCTTCCTCGGTGGCGCCGCGCTCCTCGGGTGGTTCATTCTCCACGTGGGCGGGCCGTCGGTGGACCGGGCCGAGGCTCAGCTGGCCCGCGAACAGGCCGGCGCCGAGCGGTACGGCTGGCTGCCAGGGGCCGACACCGACGGGACGCTGGCCACCGCCGGGTACCAGTGCTTCGGCCATCGCGGGGACCTGCGCCTGATCATGGTCGGCGAGCACCTTGGCCGCCGGATCCGGATGGCCGAGTTCCTCTACCTCACCCGGGAGAAACTGCCGTCGACGAGCGTCAACCACCTGATCGCGATCGAGCTGCCCGTTCGCCTGCCCGACCTGGTGGTCAGCCGAGAAGTCCTGTTCGACCCGATGTACAGGTTCGACGCCGAGAGCGGAGTCTTCAACGAGAAGTACACCGTGGCCTGCGACAACCAGCGCTTCTGCTCGGCGATGGTGCATCCCCGGATGATGGAGTGGCTGCTCGCTCATGAGCTGAACTTCCGGATCTCCGGCAGCCTGCTCGTCACCTACTCCCCCACGCCCTGGACCGTGCGGCAGGCCCTCGCCACGCTCCCGGTCCTCAGCGGTATCGCCGACCTGATCCCCCGCTTCGTCCTCGAGGATTTCGGTCAGGCGATCCGCTGAGCCGGAGGCCCTGCTCCCGACGACTCGTTCAGGAGCCGCCCGCGCCGACCGCCTGCTGGACCAGGGCGACGATCCGGGCCTCCACCTGAGGCGTCACCTCGGTCAGGGCGAAGGAGGCCGGCCACATCGCGCCGTCGTCCAGTGCCGCCGCGTCGCTGAAGCCGAGCGTCGCGTAGCGCGCCTTGAACTTCTCCGCGCTCTGGAAGTAGCAGATCATCTTGCCGTCCAGCGAGTAGGCGGGCATCCCGTACCAGAGCTTCGGCGCGATGGCCGGCACGCTGGTGGTGATGACGGCGTGGACCCGCTCGGCCATCACCCGGTCCGAGTCCTTCATCTCGGCGATCTTCGCGATCACGTCCCGCGCCGCCTCGGCTGCCTTGTCCGCCTTGCCCGCGCGACGCGCTGCCTTCTTCTGGTCCTGGGCGTGCTCCTTCATCGCGGCGCGCTCTTCGGCGGTGAATCCCTCGTACGTGGTGCTCATGTCAGTTCTCCTTCAAACTCTGAATGGATGGATCTGCCGGTACTGCGGGGTCAGGCGGCCGCGGTCTCCCAGACGAACCCGTCGGGGTCGGTCAGCGAACCGGCGTCGCTGCCGATCACGATCCGGCGGGAGCCGGTGCCTTCCTCGGGGAGGCCGGTGTCCTTGGCCAGGGCACGGCGCGGGTAGAGCGCGAGCGTGACGGCCGACGCGGGCGTCGCGAACTCGACGTACTTGCCGCCGAAGCTCTTCGCCACGGTCAGGCCGCGCGCGACGTAGAACCGCTTGCTCGCCTTGACGTCCGCGACGCCCAGCAGGAGGGCGACCTGGTCGATGTTCTTGCTGACCGGGCCGCTGTCCTTCTTCTTCGAGGTCGCGACCTTGATGATCGTTCCGTCCGGGGCGAGCACGACGCCGCCGTACCCCCAGAAGCTCTTCTCGGCCGCCTTGAGGGTGGTGCCGCCGGCCTCGAGCCCGGCGCTGATGATCGCGTCGACGTCACCCGGCTGGGACACCACCAGGGAGAGCGCGAAGCCGCGGAAGCCGGTCGTCGTCGCGTCGGTGGCGCGGAGGTTCAGGTAGGGGCTCAGGCCGACGGCCTGGTAGAAGGTGCCGGCGGTTTCGAGGTCGGAAACTTCCAGGGTGAGGGATTCGAAGGAGGTCATGACGGGGTCCTTTCACAGTTGCGGTTCGGTGGGATGGGCGGGTGGTTCAGCGGTCCTGGATGAGGCCGAGGACGTTGCCGTCGGGATCGACGACGGTGGCCACCTGGCGGCCGCCGCCGACCTCGTGCGGGGCCTCCTTCACGGTGGCGCCGGCGGCGGTCAGCTCTGCGACCTTCGCCTCGATGTCCGGCACGTGCCAGTAGGCGACCGGCGACGTCATGCCTTGCGGGCCTCCGTCCGGTACCAGACCGATGTGCTGCCCCTCGGCCACGAAGCCGACGTAGTACGGCGAATCGGTCTGCGGCGGGACCCCGAGCAGGGCCGCGTAGACCGCCTTGGCTTTCGCCAGGTCGGACACCGGGTGCAGGACGGTCTTGATTCCCTCGGTGACGGTGGTCGTTCCCTCTGGGCTGGTCACGGTCGCTCCTGTGGTCTCGGTGTTTTGCGTTGCGCTGTTTGCGTAGTCACAGCTTGTCGCCGGACCCGTCCGGCCCACATCCGTGCAAACCACGGAACTTCAGTACGTGGCCGCTCCACTGATCGCCGGCACGGACCAGGCACCGAGGCCGCTCAGTGGCCGTCCCGGCGTCAGTACGGAGGCATGAGGGAAGATGGTGCGGTGATAGCAGCAGTCGAGATCTCGCCGCGCGAACGCGACGTACTGGAACTGGTCGGTGCGCGGTTCAGCAACGCCGAGATCGCGGCCCGGCTGCACATCTCCGTGCGGACCGTGGAGAGCCACGTCTCCTCACTGCTGCGCAAGCTCGAGGTACCGGATCGGCGGGCGCTCGCCCAGCGTGCACCGGAACCGGCCGGAGCCGATCCGTCTCACCCCGTCACCGTTCTGCCGGCCCCGCTGACCTCGTTCGTCGGCCGGGCGACCGAGCAGGCCGAGCTGACCGCGTTGATCAAGGCGCACCGCGAGGTGACGGCCGTCGGTCCCGGCGGGGTGGGCAAGACCCGGCTCGCGTTGGCGGTGGCCGCCGAGGCGGTCAGCGAGTACTCCGATGGCGTCTGGTTCGTCGACCTCGTACCGGTGACCGACCCGGGCATGATCGCGACCGCCGTCGCGGGGACCCTCGGCCTCGGTGAGCAGCCTGGGCGCGACATGACCGAGTCCGTGGTCGCCGCACTGGCCGACCGGCACGCCCTGCTCGTCCTGGACAACTGCGAGCAGGTACTGGACGCGGTCGCACTGTTCATCGAGCGGCTGCTCGCGGCCTGTCCCCGGGTAGGCGTGCTGGCGACCAGCCGGGCGCGGCTGATGGTGCCGTTCGAGCAGGTCTACCCAGTGCCGCCGCTGTCGCTGCCCGCCGGCGGCGAGTCTGACGCGGTCGCGCTGTTCCTGGAGCGGGCAGCCGCGGTCGGGCGGCCGCTGGATTCGCCGCGGCGCGACCAGATCGCCGCCATCTGTGAGCGGCTGGACGGCATGGCGCTGGCGATCGAGTTGGCCGCCGCCAGGTATCACACGCTCGGGCTGGATGGCATCACGGCGGCTCTGTCTCACCCGCTGCGCATGCTCACCGGCGGCTTCCGTGCCGATGAGCGCCACCGCTCGGTGCGGGCAGCGCTCGACTGGAGCCATGCACTGCTGGAGCCGGCCGATCGGGAGTTGCTGCGCCGGGTCTCGGTGTTCGTGGCGCCGTTCACGGCGGCTGCGGCGGCGGAGATCGCTGAGTCTGAGGAGTACCTGGTTGCCGACGGCCTGTCCCGGCTGGCCGACCAGAGCCTGCTCGTAGTGACATCTGCGCCAGGCGGAACGGAGTACCGGGCTCTGGAGACCATTCGCCAGTACGGGACCGAGCAGCTGACCGAGGCAGGTGAGCTGGCCGCAGTACGGGCCCTGCACGTTCAATGGTGCCTGGCCAAGGCCGCCGGTCTTGAAGCTGTACGCCGGGACTGGCGGGCCGCGTTCGACGCGATCGCCGACGACCTGCGAGCCGCCTTAGCCTGGGCAGCGCAGGAGCCGGAGCAGCGCGCAGCGGCGTACCGGCTGGCCCACTCCCTGGCCGAGCTGACCTTCACCCGCAACCTGATCGGCGAATCCCAGCAGCGGTATGAGCAAGCGGCCCAGCTTGCCCCGGGCCCTGAAGCGGCTGCCTCGGCGCTGCGGCAGGCCGCAGCCGTGGCGGGTTGCCGGATGCACGGGGACGACATGTACCGCCTGTACCGCGCGGCGGCCGAAGCAGCCCTCAGTGCTGGGGACACCTCTGGCGCTGCCCGCGACCTGGCGGCGATCGCAACCACGTCGTACCGGTTCTCGAGCAAGTTCGTGCGGCCGCTGCCACCTGAGGAGTCGGCTGCGCTGATCGATGAGGCTCGGGAGCTGGCCGGGGACGACACAGTGGCACAGGCTCACGTGGCTCTGGCCGAGGCCGGCCAGGCGCTCTTTGTCGCGATCACTGCGGCCCAGGGCCAGCCTGGCACGTCCGTGGCCGAGACGATCGCGCGGGCGGAGCGTGCTGTCGAAATGACCCGCAGTACGGTCGATCCGCTCGCCGAGTCGGCCGCGCTCGACGTACTGACCGGCGCTTTCAGCTGGGCCGGCGACACGTTCGGCGCGGCGAATACTGCCAAGCGGCGGATCGCGCTGTTGTCCTCTGTTCCGAGTACGCCGGCTGCTACCCACGAGCTGATCGAGGCGCTGGGTGAGGCCGCCGAAGCCAGCCTCGGTACCGGCGACTTGCTGGCCGCTCGGCGATGGGCGGGGCAGCTCGCCGACCATCCGCTGCTGGCCGAGGTCGGTCATCGCGCGGTGAGCTGGTTGCTGGTCACTGACGCGTTGGCGGGCAATGTCGACGAGGTCCTCACCGGCAGCATCCGCTTCCTCGATGCGTGGCGGCGTGCAGGCGAACCGGCCCGGTCGTTCCTCGGTCCCGCGATGGCCGCCGTGGCGATGGTTCACGGCCTCCGCGACGACCAGGACGCCAGGCGCGAATGGCTGCAGGTCCTGGACCAGCTCGGGAGCTCACCGGAGCGGACCTACGGCTATGGAGCGGTTTTCGACGCGATGCTCCTGCTCCACCACGGACAGTTGCCAGAGGCAATGGAGCGGACGGCCGTCGAACCCAGTCAGGTGTGGAAATGGGTCACCTGGATCTGGCACCACTGGTACGTCGCGCTGCGCGCCGAGGCCGCCGTACTTGGTGGGAGCCCTGATGCGCGCGACCGCGTGGCCGAGGCTCAGGGCATCGTCGCCGGTAACCCGGTCGCCACTGCCATGGTCGAGCGAGCCGCGGCGCTGCTCGATGGCAATCAGGAGGCGTTGCTGGCAACTGGCGCAGCGTTTAAGGCCGCCGGGTGTCCCTATCAGTCCGCGCGCACAACACTGCTGGCCGGTGGCTCTGAATTCGCCCGGATTGTCGGTGGGCGCGGGTAGGGTCGGGCCGTGGACGTTGGGGAGCGTATTCAGGAACTTGCCGACCAGATCGTGGTGATGCGCGACGCCTACTACCGGGGTTCACCGGTGGTGGCAGACGCGGAGTACGACGCGATCGAGGACGAGCTGCGGTCGCTGATCGAGGCCAGTCCGGAGCTGGCGCCCGATCCGAACCCGCTGGAGCAGGTGGGCGCGCCCGCGATCCTGCACGCGCCGGTCCGGCACTCGCGACCGATGCTGTCGCTGGAGAAGGCGACCCGTCCCGAGCAGGTCGAGGCGTTCTTCAACCGCTTTCCCGGCCAGTCGGTGGTGGTCATGCCGAAGCTTGACGGCCTGTCCCTGGCGCTGGTCTACGAGAAAGGCCGGCTGGCCCGCGCGGTCACCCGCGGCGACGGGACGACCGGCGACGACGTGACCCCACTGGTGCGGGCACTCGCCGACGGAGTACCGGACCGGCTCGGCGTACCGGGGCGGGTCGAGGTCCGCGGTGAGGCGGTCATGTTGCGCTCCACCTTCGCCGCCTACAACGCGGCGCATCCGGACAAGCCGCTGATCAACCCGCGGAACGCCGCCGCTGGGACGCTGCGTGCCAAGGACCCGGCCACTGTGGCCGAGCGGCGGCTGCAGTTCCTGGCCTTCGACCTGCTCAGCGAGTCCGACAACACCGACTCCGATCTCGAGCAGGCGCTGCGGGAGCTCGGGTTCACCGTCGCCGAGATGCAGCACTGCGATGACGCGGGCGCGGCGCAGGCCGTGATCACCACGATCGAGAAGCAGCGCAACGATCTCGACTACGACCTGGACGGCGCCGTACTGCGGCTCGCCGATCGCGACGCCTTCGCCGCCGCCGGCACCCGGTCGAGCTCGCCGCGGGGAGCGCTGGCGTTCAAGTTCGCCGCCGAGGAGAAGACGACCGTCCTGGCCGACGTGGTCTGGGACGTCGGCAAAACCGGCAAGATCGCGCCGGTCGCCTGGCTGGAGCCGGTCTTCGTCGGCGGGACGACGGTCACCCGCGCGACCCTGGCCAACCAGGAAGTGATCCGGGCCCGGGGCATCAAGATCGGCGACACAGTCCTGGTACGCCGCGCCGGCGACGTGATCCCTTTTGTCGCGGGCGTCCTGGATGCGTCCAAACGGACCGGTGCGGAGCGCGACATCGTGCCGCCGACCGTGTGCCCGTCGTGTCAGCAACCGCTGACCGAGCAGGGCAACAGCCGTGAACTGTTCTGTACCAACGTCGCCTGTCCCGCCCAGACCGTCCGGCGCCTGATCCACTGGGCGTCCCGGGCTGCCGCCGACATCGACGCGATCGGTGGGGTCTGGATCGAGCGGCTCGCCGAGGCGGGCATCCTCGAGAACCCGTCGGACTTCTACCAGCTGACCAAGGAGAAGCTGCTGGAGTTCGACCGCATCGGCGAGATCTCGGCCGCCCGGATGATCGAATCGATCGACGCCAGCCGGCAGGTCGGTCTCCGCCGGGCACTGATCGGACTCGCGATCCCGATGGCCTCCGAAGGCACCGCGACCAGGGTGTGCCGCGCGGGCTTCGGCTCCCTGGAAGAGGTCGCCGACGCCGGTGTCGAAGGACTCGTCGCCGTCGAGGACATCGGCCCGAAGGTCGCCGCCTCCCTCATCGAGCACCTCAACCGGCTCCGGCCGGAGCTCGAGCGTCTTCGCGCGGCCGGCGTATCGCTCGACGTCCGTGAAGAAGACCTCCCACCAGTCGTCGTCGCCGGGGCCCCACTGGCAGGCAAGACGGTTGTCGTGACCGGCTCGATCAGCGACCCCCGGTCCGGCGAGAAGGTCACCCGCCCAGCCTTCCAACGCCTCTGCGAAAAGGCAGGCGCAACCATCGCCTCCTCGGTCTCGGCCAGCACCGACCTCCTGATCACCGGAGCCGATGTAGGCGCCAGCAAACTCACCAAAGCCGAAAAACTCGGCGTCACCGTCGTCGACCAATCCGAAATCTGGCAACAACTCCAATCCGCCGACCTCCTCCCCCGCTGACCGCCGCACCCGGATTGCAGCAAGTCGCAGCTCGACAGGCCATCTGTGGTTGAAATAGCCCGGTCGTCCACAGCTGTACCGGTGCCGTCAGCAACCGCTGCGTTGCCTGCAGCAACGGACGGCGAGCAGGCGGCAACCGTGACGCCGTGCGCTCAACGCCTCGGGCTCCAGACGGCCGACGGCTGACAGGCCGCCGCCTGCATCGCTCGTCGGTGGGCGAGGGGTGCAGGCGGTGGGGTCTTCGTGGTTACGGCTTGGCGTAGATTTCGGCGGTTTGGGACTCGAACTCGAGGCTGACGGCTGGTTCGTCGCCGACGACCCAGGCGTCGTGGCCGGGCTCGATGATGTACGCGCTGCCGGCGGAGAGCCGGCCCTTGCTGCCGTCGTTGTGCACGACCTCCATCTCACCGGAGATCAGCGCACCCACGTGCCGGACCTGGCAGGAGTCGCCGCCGACGACGGGACGGATGCAGTCCGACCAGCGCCAGCCCGGCTGGAAGGTCACCCGGGCAACATTTGCCCCCGGCAACTTCACCACGTCGACCGTGGTCTTGTCAGGCGTCCGTTGCTCATCGGGTTCGTCGAACGACTTAGTGTGCACAGCCATGTTTCCGGCCCTCCCCGGGTTGGTGGTGTCTCTCTCCTGACAATGACCCCACCTCGCCCACTTTGCCCAGACACCAGGTCTTATCGCGCTCTTACGGGATCATCGCCGCCCTGCCAGGACGCCAGAATTCGCAACGCGTCGTCCGAGCGACTACCGACAGTTGCCGTCAGCACCATCAGCCGCTGTCCGCTGCCGTCCGGGCTGGCCCAGGTGTCGCAGTCGAGGACCAGTTCGCCGACCAGCGGGTGGTGGTAGTGCTGGCTCCGTAGCTGGCCGTGTTGACGCGATGTTCGGCCCACCAGCGCCGGAAGTCGTCGTCGCGCACGGAGAGCTCCCCGACCAGCCGAGCCAGCTCGGGGTCGTCCTGGTCCTTCGCCGCCTCCATCCGCAGCGCGGCGACGGCGTCGCGGGCGTCATGCTCCCACTCGGCGTGCAGACCGCGAACCCGGGGATCGGTGAACAGCAACCGCACGTAGTTCCGGTCCGATTCGGGGATCACCGAGAAGTCGACGAACAACGCGGCCGCGGCACGATTCCAGTCCAGGATGTGCAACCGCCTGCCGAGCACGATGGCGGGGGTGTTGACCAGTTGATCCAGCAAGCGGCGCATCGCCGGCCGTGGCTTCTGACCGGTACGCCGCCGGCGCGGCAGCCCGTCGGCCTTTTCGGCGATCTCGTAGAGGTACTGCCGCTGGTCGTCGTCCAGCCGGAGCGCACTGGCCAGCGTCGCCAGCACAGCGGCGGACGCCTTCACCCGCCCCTGCTCGAGCCGGGTGTAGTAGTCGACGCTGATCGTCCGGCCGGTCGTAAGCCAGGGAGGCGACCTTTTCCCTGCGCAGCCCCGCCACTCGGCGGTGCCCATCATGAACCGGCAGCCCGAGCCGGCCGGGATCGAGCTGGGCGCGGCAAGCCTTGAGAAAGTCACCGAGCGCGCGTGACTGATCTGCCGTTGTCATAGGCACCATTGTCGAGCCTGGGCCCTGTCGTCAGGGAGGACCAAATCCTTCCCAGGCAAAAACTCGGCTCTTTTGCGTCACCGCGAGCGGATGGACCTTGGTCTCAGGCCGAGGCGAGTGCCCGGCCACGAGCCAGGACCAGGTTCCGGCTCGGAGTACAAGCGGAGCAGACCATGACAAAGCTGGACGTCACCTTTGACAGCGCGGGGATCGAGATCGCGGCCAACCTCTACCTTCCTGATTTCCCGGCAGGGCACCTACTGCCAGGCATCGTTGTCGGGCACCCCGGCACTGGGGTGAAGGAGCAGACCGCCGGCAGCTATGCAGCGAGCTTGGCCGAACGGGGGTTCGTCACCCTCGCGTTCGACGCGGCGTACCAGGGGGCGAGCGGGGGTCTGCCGCGTGGGCTGGAAGATCCCGCGCAGAGGGTCGAGGACTTCAAGGCTGCGGTCTCGTTCCTGACTACACGCCCCGAGGTGGACGCCAACCTGATCGGCGTACTGGGGATCTGCGCCTCGGGCGGCTACTCGTTGCCGGCGACGGCCGGTGATCACCGGATCAAGGCGGTTGCCACGGTGAGCGCTGCCGACGTTGCCCGCCAGTTCCGGTACGGCGCTGACGGCACACAGGACCCGGCGGTCTTCCAGGGCATGCTCGATGCGGCAGCATCAGCCCGTACTGCGGCGGCGCACGGCGAGGACCCGGGCACGTTGCCGCTCTTCCCGGAGACGATCGAGCAGGCCCGCGCGCTCGGCGGAGAACACGCGGCCGAGGGTTTCGAGTACTACTGCACCCCACGCGCCGAGCACGAACGCGCCGCCAAGTCCTTCCACTGGACCAGCGTCGACAAGCTGGCCACCTTCGACGCGTTCACCCACATCCCGCTGATCGGGCAACGCCCACTGCTGATGGTCGCCGGATCGCGAGCTGTCACCGCCTGGATGACCATCGAAGCGTTCCAGCAGGCCACCGGCCCCAAGGACCTGTTCTGGGTCGAGAACGCGAGCCACGTCGACCTGTACGACAAGCAGCCCTACGTCGCCCAAACAGTCGACCGTCTAGCTACCTTCTTCGACCACAACCTCAGCAAATCACCCCCGCCGGCCTGACAGCACGGTGGTCGCAGGCAGAGAACCGGCTCGCAGCGGCCCCTTCGCTGCGAGCCGGTCAGCGGTGGTCAGCTTCGGCGGAGTGCCTTCTCCAGTTCTGCCTTGGTCATCTTGGAGCGGCCTTTGATGTTGAGGCGGGCCGCGTCGGCGTACAGCTCGTCCTTGGTTCGCTCCGTCGCGGCGCGGGCACGGACACCGGCCATACCGACTGTCCGCGAACTCTTCTCACGCCCGGACTTCACCGGGTGACTCCCGGACCCCACTCCAGCCTTCGCCGCCAGGTCCTTGACGTTGGCTGTCACCTGCTCGATGCCTTCTTCGAGCTTGTTGCCTACCTTCTCGCCCAACCGTTCTTCCGGCATGATCGTTCCTTCAATCGGTTTCGAGTTTGTCCGGCAGCAGGACGTTCATCAGCCAGCTGACGACCGTGATGATCAGGGCGCCGAGCAGTGCGGTGCCGAAGCCTTCGACCTCGAACGGGATGTCGAGGCCGTCGCTGATCCACGAGGTGAGCAACAGCATCAGGGCGTTGATCACGAAGATCAGCAGGCCCAGCGTCAGCACGATGAACGGCAGCGACAGCAGCGTGGCCAGCGGTTTGACCACGGCGTTGACGAGACCGAAGATCGCGGCCACGACGACCAGGGTGATGACCTTGTTGGTGGTGCTGGATCCGCTGATGGAGATGTCCTTCAGCAGCCAAGCGGCAGCGGCGACGGCGATCGCGTTGACGACCAGTCGCATCAAGAGCTTCATGAATCATCCTCCGGTCAGCTGTGCAGGAGGCCGGCCAGCCTCTTCCGTCCGCGGCCGGTCTTCTTACCCGCCTTGCCGGCCACGTCGCCGGCCTTCTTCCCTGCCTTGTCCGCAACCCCGCCGGCCTTCTTGCCCGCCTTGTCCGCCACGCCGCCGACCTTCTGGCCGGCCTTGTCGGCGTTCTTCCGCAGTTTGCGGCTGGACTTCTTGCCGGCCCGCTTCACATCACCGGCGACCGAGCCGCGCGCCCGCAGGCCGAGGCGTTTGCGCATACCGCGCTTCACCTCGGGAGCCCGCGGCATCATCAGTTGTACGCCGTACGCGTACAGCCGGAGCCCGAGACCCATCAAGGGCAGTCCCAGGGGGAGCAGAATCAGCGTGATGCACAAAATGCCCGCCACGATCATGATGACCGTGGCCAGCAGCCACACCAGCGCTGCGCCGATCCCGCGAAGTACCTTCATTCTGACCACGTCCAGCCGATGCACGGATGAATGAATGAGAGGAATATCTCTCGAATACCAAGTGCCCGTCGGCGGTATTTTCAATCCATCGCAGTTCAGCAATTACCGTCCGCTGATATCGTCTCCGGGCAGTAATGAGCCGAGCGGGCCGAGATCGATATTCAGGTCCTCCGGTTGCAGACCGAACTGCTCACGCAGGGTGGTCATGGTTTCCTCGAGCCGCATCAGCCCGAGCCCGAGTTCCTCGACCTGCTGCGGGCGCAGGTCGCCTTCGTCCATCCGGCGGATCGCCTGCCGTTCCATCAGCTGGCGGACGAGCTCCACGATCGTCAGCACCAGCTTCAGCAGTTCACGCTCCACCGTGTCGGCGTTCGCCTCGATCTTCTCGGCCAGCGGCAGTACCGGTTCGGTCATAGCGGTTTCATCTCCTTGCGCACCGACTGGATCACGGCCGACAACTGGATCCGCACCAGTTCGACGTCCGCGAGCGAGATGACCACGTCACCGGTGATCACCACTCCCTTGCCCAGCAGCCGGTCCAGCAGATCGACCAGCGACGGTTCCTCGGCGATCGTGACCCGCTGCTCGATCGGCCCGGCCGTCACGGCTTGTCCAGCACGGCGAACGAGTACGGCGGCCAGGGGCCGTTCACCTCGATGTCGAACGTCGAGTACCGCTCCCGCAGCGCGTCGATCAGCTCGAAGAACTCGGTACTGCGGTCGTCGTCCACCAGGAAGGTTGCATTGAGCACCATTGGCTGACGCCGCCCACTGAGCCGTTGGTCCTGCGGTGCGAGGCGGCGCGTTGCGGCGGCTGCCGGCACGAGGTCCCAGAACAGTTGGTCCGCAAGGGCCTGCTGGTCGGCAACAGCTGCTTGCCTTCCGCGGATCTCGGCGCGGCGGCGTTCCAGGTAGGCGACGCCCGTCCCCACGCCCTCCGTCATGACCGGTGCCGTCGGCATCGCCTGGCCGCGCGCGTAGATCTTCACGCTCCACTCGCTGCGTCCGTCGATCCGGTCGAGCGCCGCGGACAGATCGTCGTACAGCTCCTCGATCCGGTCGCGGGCGGCCTCGTCCGATTGGTAGATCGTGACCAGCCGGAACGGGGCCAGCGCGGTCGTGATCGCCGCTGCTCGCCGGACCACCTCGTCGTGCCGGCGGGCGGTCCGTTCCACCCAGCCGAGATCTTCGAGGTTCTGGCGCAGCGCGGTCTCACCGAACTCGGCCAGGTCGACCGTGCTGACCACGGCCATCAGATCGCGATGCGCCAACGTCCTGACGGCCGCGTCGCCAACCCCCGCGAGACTGGACAGCACCTCGGCGTCCAGCTCCCGGCCGACCGCGTAGACATAGGTTCCCGTCTCAGCCACGGTCGCTCTCCAACTCCTCCAACCGCTGGCGGAGTTGCCGGTTCTCGTCCGCCAGTTCCTGGGCGTCACCGGACAGCATCGGGTCGCGGGTCCACCAGTCGATGCCCATCTCCATCGCCTTGTCGACCGAGACGACCAGCAGGCGGATCTTGACCGTCAGCAGCTCGATGTCCAGCAGGTTCACCCGGATGTCGCCGGCGATGATGATGCCCTTGTCGAGCACCCGCTCGAGGATGTCCGCCAGGCCTTCGGGCCGCGGAGCCGCCGAAGCGATGCCGTACCGGTCCATGGCGGGCCGGCGCGGCGAGATCGTCGGTTCTGTCATCGGGTGTCCCTCACTCCTCGGTCCGGCCACGGACATACCGCTGCAACCGCCGGTAGCCGGTCACCGCACCGTCGGGATCGACGTCGACCTCGTAGATGGCCATGATGTCGGTCGTCTCCGGAATCCGGCGCGACTCGACCACCTCCAGCTGGACCCGCCAGCCGTCGTCGGTCTTCTCGACCCCCACGATCCCTTCCGGGATCTGACCGATCAGCTCGGACAGTTCCGCGGCGGCGCCGACCGCGATCGCGCGCAGCGACTTCCGCGGCGCCGACGCCCGTGGGCGCGACGTACCGGCGGACTCGCTCTGCCCGTTGCTCGACGCACGCGCCGAGGTCTTCTTCGCGGGACTTCGCTTGGCCGGGGTACTCCGCTCGGCGGACTTCCGGGGTGTGGGCATTGACGATCAGCTCTCCCTCTGCGGTCGATCGTTGGCGACCAGCAAGCGTGCGATCAGGTCGTTCTCCAACGCATCGGCGTCCTGCGGATCGATCTCTCCGCTGTCCCTGAGTGCCCCGATCTCGTCCAGTTGCCGACGGATCCGGGCCGGATCGTAGTACTCGCGCTCGGCCTGCTTGCGGATCTGCTCTGCCACGGCGACCGTCATCCGGACGGGCGCCAGTGGCAGAGTCAGCAGGTTGGTGAACAGGCCCATCTCACTCCTCGGCCGACACGAAGTCGTACGGCGCCGTCGGGCCGACCAGCTTGAGGATCGCCCGGCCGGCGTAGGCACGTGCCAACTCCTCCATGCCCTCCTCGAACTCCGTACGCCGGCTGTCTTCGATCAGCAGCGCGACATCGAGCAAGCGATCCAGTCCGGCACTCTCCCGGACGTTGACCGCCGACGCGTACTGCTCGAGCTCCTCGAGCAGGGCCTGCCCGTCGTGCGCGCTCTTGGCCTCGACGGCTCGCGCGACCAACTCCCCCAGCCGAACGCGATCGCCGTACGACGACTCCTCCGGCTGGCCCCGCGTCGCGGCCCTGAGCCTCGCGATCTCGGGATCCTCAGCCACGACCTCGCTCAGCACCTGCTGCTCGTCGTACCGCGCTCTGACCGTGAACTGCGAATGACCGGCCAGCTCCGCCAGCATCGACTGGAAATCGTCATGACCCGGTGCGAGCAGGTTCGCCTCGACGGCTTCGCGATTCTCCAGCAGCGAGCCGAACCGGACCGGGATGACGGGCCCCAGCGCCGCGACCGTGTCCAGGACACGGCCGTGCGCCAGGAGGTCCTCCCGGCCGGCCAGCGCGCGGTCGGTGTCCAGCGGACTCGTGACCGCGGCGACCTCGCCGTACGGCACCAGCTCGATGGGCTGGCCGTCGACGCCGCGGAGATCCGCCGGTACGACGAGATCCGCGGCGACGATGCCGTACAGGTACAGGGCAAGGCCGACATCGTTCGGCGTCGTCACCGTCACTCCTCAGTCCTCCGGCGACGAGCCGCGGCCTTCTTGGCCGGCCGCCGGCGCGGGCGGGCTTCCTCCAGCTCGTCCTCGTCTTCCTGGCCTCGGCGCCCGTCCCTGTTGTCCTCGTCGTCGTCCCGACCGAGCAGGGCCTCCTTGGCACCCGAGAGCAGGCCGCGCGTCTTGCCCGACGCGCCCTTCTCGGTGAGCTCCCCGATCATCTCGGGGAGGTCCTTGCCGCCCTTCTCGTACAGGTCGAGACGGTTCGTGGCCTCGGCGAAACGCAGATAGGTGTCCACGCTTGCGATCACGATGCGGGCGTCGATCGTCAGTAGTTCGATGCCGACCAGCGACACCCGGATGTAGGCATCGATCACGAGGCCCTTGTCCAGGATGCTGTCGATGACATCCCCGAGACTGCTCGGGGCCGGCCTTTCCAGGTAGCCACCGGAGCGGCGTTGACCTGTGGTGGCGACGGTCATGGGTCTACCTTCCAGTCGGTGTCGAGGGCTCAGCTGGCTCGGCGCCGAGGCCGCTCGTCGGGTTCTTCTTCCTCGTACTCTTCGTCCTCGTAGTCGTCCTCGTACTCGTCGGCCGGCTCGTCCTCGTCGGCGACGTCCTCGTCGTCGTACTCGTCCTCGAGCTCGTCCTCGTCGGCTACGTCCTCGTCGGCCTCGTCTTCGTCTTCCTCGTCGGCCAACTCGTCGTCCTCGTCGTACTCGTCCTCGTCGGCTTCGTCTTCCTCGTCGGCGAGATCTTCGTCCTCATCGGCGAGGTCCTCGTCCTCGTCGGCCAGGTCCTCGTCCTCATCGGCGAGGTCCTCGTCCTCATCGGCCAGGTCCTCGTCCTCGTCCTCGTCGGCGAGATCTTCGTCCTCGTCGGCGACGTCCTCGTCGGCGTACTCGTCTTCGTCTTCCTCGGCGTCCTCGTCGGCGAGATCCTCGTCCTCATCGGCGAGATCCTCGTCCTCGTCCGCCAGGTCCTCGTCCTCGTCGGCGTACTCGTCCTCGTCAGCCTCGTCCTCGTCGGACTCGTCGGACTCGTCGGCTACGTCCTCGTCGTAGGCGCCCTCGTCCTCGGCCGGCTCTTCCTCGTCGGCCTCGTCCTCTTCGCCCTCGTCCTCTTCGTCGGCGTACTCGTCCTCGGGCTCACCCTCGCCGGACTCGTCCTCGTCGCCTTCGTCCTCTTCGCCTTCGTCTTCTTCGTCGTCGGCGTACTCGTCGTCGTACTCGTCCTCGCCGTACTCGTCCTCGTCGCCGTTGCCGGCCTCGGCGCCTTCCTCGTCACCGGTGCTCTGCACCTTGCCGCGATGGATCTCGCCACGCCATCCCTCGACCTTGTCCGGGTCGAGGACGACATGCGTCATCACGTGCCGCTGGAAGTGCTTCAGCTCGACCCGGGCCCGACGGCCCTGCGCGCGCCAGATGTTGCCGACGCGCTCGAACAACCCCTGCGGGTAGTACTCGAGCACGACCACCACGCGGGTCAGGTTCGGCGCGAGCTCGTGGAACGTGACGGCGCCGTCGACGTGGCCCTTCTCGCCCTTGGACCGCCAGACGATCTTGTCCTCGGGGACCTGCTCGAGGATGGTCGCCTGCCAGGTCCGGTGCGACCACAGGATCTTGGCCTTGAAGTCGAGCTTCTCGTCCGACTTCTGCTCGACCAGTTCCACCTTCTTCATGAAGCCGGAGAAGTCCTGGAACTGGGTCCATTGGTTGTAGGCGAGCTCGATCGGAACACCGACGTCGATCGACTCGATGATCGTGGTGGCCTTGGTCGGGTTCTTGCCGCCGGACCCACTGGAGTCACCGGACCCCCCGCCGCTCATCGCGTCCATGACCTTGTCCTTCACCCCGGTCAGTCCACCCTTCAACGCGCCCATCAGCGGCGATCCACCGCTCATCGCGGCCTTGCCTCCGCCGGCCAGCGCACTGCCCGCGATGCCACTGTTCGAGGCGACATCAGTCAGCCTGTCGGTCAGGTCGGAGATCTTGTCGGCGGCCATCACGGCCGTGCGTTCGGCTGCCGCCGAGAGGGCTCCTTGCAGTTCGCTCTTCAGCCGGTCGACCGGCAGTTCGTCGAGGATCGACTTGAAACCGTTCTGGTCCTCGGCGGGCGATTCGTCTGTGCTGCGCGGTTCGTCCTTGGTGCGCGATCGTTCGGCCATCTCGGTCACCCGCGCTTCCGCGCCGAGGATCCACTCGTCGACTTACTAGCGGTCTTCTTCGCCGTGGTCTTCTTCGCGGCGGTCTTCTTGGCGGCCGCCTTGCGCGGCGGCGCCGACTTCTTGGCGGCGGCGGCCTTCTTGGCCGGAGCCTTCTTCGCCGGCGCGGAGGCCTTCTTGGCCGGCGAGCTCGACGTCTTCTTGGCGGTGGCCTTGCGCGGGCTGGAGGACGCGGCGGTGGTCTTGCGCGCACCCGAGCCGGACGAGGAGGAATCCGAGCTGCTGCTGGACCTCTTCGCTGCGGTCTTCTTCGTGGCCGAGCCGCTGCTACTTCCGCTGTCGCTACCGCCACTCCGGCTGCCGGTACTACGACCGCGGCCGCTCCCGCTGTCGCTACTGCTGCTACTACTCCGGCCGCCGGAACTACGGCCGCTGCTGCTGCCGTTACCACCACTGCTGCTGCTACTCGTACCTCGGGAGCCTCGCCCGGACCGCTCGCGCGACCGGCCGCCGCTGCCACCGTCGTCATCCGACGATGCACGGCTGGACCGCCGGCCCCGGCTGGGACGCTCGTCACCCTCGGCCGAGTCGCCGCTCTCACCGCTGTCGCCGCCGTCGTCGCTTTCGTCACCGCGGCTTCTCCGGCCGCCGACGCTACTCAGCCGCGGCCGCTTGCGACGCCGCGGGCGCTCCTCGCGCTCCTCGGACTCCGACTCCTCCGAATCGTCCGATTCCGAGCCGGAGCCGGAGCCGGAGGCAAGCATCCGGTCCGTGCGGTCCTTGATCGAGTCGCTGACGCGGTTGAGCCGGTTGCTGGCCGCTGCGACCGCGGCCTCGCGGCCGGCCGCGACCAGTCGGCCACGAACCTGGTCGGACAGCTTCGACAGCTCGGGGTTCTGCTCGATGACCGTGGTCAGTTGCTGGGCGATGGCCCGCGGATCGGTAGCGATCCGCTTGCCGGCCAGCAGGCCGCCGACGGTGATCGCCAGCCTCAGCTTTTTGGTGCGGCCGAGCAGATAACCGCTCGCGACGGCAGCCGCCACCTTGGCGCTGGTATTCATGGACTCTCCCTACACAGTGGTGGTGCCAGCTCGGAGCATTTTCCAAGTGGCCTTCGGCAACAAATAGCTACGGTTCGCAGTGATCCGGGATCACTGGACCAAGGCGGCGACCCGCCGGATCATCGGGATGCTGGGGAAGGTGTCCTCGCGGATCTTCTTCACCAGTACCCGGGCGTAGATCTGGACCTCGTCGGGTTCCAGCAACTCTTCGATCTGGTTGAGCATCGTGGCGGACGGAAATTGCTCGTCGGCCACCTTCTCGAGCAACGCGTCGAGCAGTACTTCGCGAGCATCGCGTGGCCTGTTGGCGTCAGCCATGGTTCTCACCCCAGGCCCATGGCGGGCAGAAACACCGATCACCGATTCCCATTGCGGAAAACCTCCCTACGAACCTCCCCCGTTCCGAAATGCGTTATGCAGCCGGGTACCCATGGCCTTCTCGGGCAAAACGGCAATTCGGTCCGCATACTTTCCGCGAGCGGCCGGACACATTACGCACCGGTTCAAGTAAACGCTCATTTGAACGTTGCCAAAGGCATTCGAATTTCAATTGCCTGAGGCATTCAAAAACCGTCGGGCAGACGCCTTTGGCAGCGACCTTCTGCTCGACGGCTGCCTGGTCGACGGCTGCCTGGTCGATGGCTGCCTAGTCGATGGCTGCGGAGGTCGTCGGCGAGCCAGTTGCCGACGTCGTGCCGCCAGTCAACGGCGTACCTGTCACTGGGGCACCGCTCACTGGAGCACCGGTCGCTGGGGTGCCTGTCGCCGGCGTGGTTGGTCCTGCGCTTTGGGATGGGGTACTGGAGGGCGGGCGTGCCGTGGAGGACGGCGCTGATGTCGGGCCGCTCGGTGTGCTGCTGCTCTGAGTGGGGCGGCTGGAAGGCGTCGTCGGCGCGGAGCTGGGAGCTGTGGTGCTGGGCGAGGTGGGGCTGGGAGTGGTGCTAGGCGTTGTCGGTTGCGATGAGGCGCTCCGGGACGGCGGAGCCGAGGTGGTCGAGTTGCTCCGACCCGTAGTGGGCTGAGTGGGGTCGGTACTGGGTGCAGTAGTCGTCGCGCCCCGATTCGGCGTACTGGAAGTGGCGCCTGCTGGTGGATCTATCTCGGTTGTCGGCGGCAGGTTTGGCTCTCTGCCGTTGAGCAGGACTACGGCGAGCACGGCGGCTGCCGTCGCGAGAAGGGCGACCACGCCAGCAGCAAGCGCCTTGTTTCGCGCACGGTCGCCCGCTGTCCGGTCGACCGGCACAGCGGCGACAGGCTCCAGTGCACTGGTAGCCCCCTCGCCAGCCAGTACCGCTGCAGCGCCGGCCGGAGCGACTGCCGGAGCAATGCCCGGAGGTACGACCGGTACGACGCCGGGCGACTCGGCGCGTAGCGAGCCGGCCGCGATCTCGGCGGCAGACGGGCGGTCAGCCGGGTTCTTGGCGAGCATCCGGAGCAGGACACTTTCGAAGGCTCCGGCGAGTTCGGGCCGGTGCAGGCTCGGAGGTTCCGGAGCGGCGTCCACGTGCTGGTAGAGAATCGCCGCCGGGTGCTCCGCCATGAATGGCGGATGACCGGTCACCAGCTGGTAGAGCACACACCCCAGCGAGTACACGTCCGACGCCATCACGGCCGGTCCGCCGCTGGCTCGCTCGGGTGCGAGGTAGAGCGCGCTGCCGATGATCTGACCGGTCGCCGTCAGCGTGTTCGCCCCATCGGCCGGCAGATGGGCGATGCCGAAGTCCGCGACCTTGACCGTCCCGTCTGCTGCCAGCAGCAGATTGCCCGGTTTGACGTCCCGGTGAACGACATTCTCGCGGTGCGCCGCGGTCAGCCCGGCGGCGGCTTGTTCGACGATGCGGATCGCACGATCCTTCGGCAGCGGCCCGTGCTGCACGAGTTCCGTGGCTACCGTCCCGCCCTCGACCAGCTCCATCACCAGGAAGAAGCCGTCGCCGTGCGGCCCGAAGTCGTACACGGACACCACATGTGGATCGCTCAGTCTCGCGGCGGCTTGCGCTTCCCGATGGAACCGTTCGCCGGCATGCTCATCGACGGACGGCAACAGCAATTTGACCGCGACCTCCCGGCCCAACTGCTCGTCGGTGGCACGGAACACCTCCCCCATGCCGCCTCGCGCAATGGACGGACCCAGCCTGTAGCGATTCGCAACCAGCACCAGGTCTGGGTACCCGACTGCCCCGGCCCCAACCAACGACAGCGAAGTACCGGCCGGTCGAGGTTCAGAGTGCGGGGTCGCGTCCGGTCGGCGCTGTCATCACCCGGTTACGCCCGGCATCCTTGGCCTTGTACATGGCCAGGTCGGCGGACATCTGCAACTGGTCCAGCGTCGAACCAGACTCGGGGTAGGTCGCGACACCGATCGAGCAGGTGATCGTGTCGCACAGCACCGGACCGTCCGCGGTCGTGACGGTGACCGCCAAGGCCGCGACGCGGCGTCTGATCCGTTCGGCCGCCAGGACGGTGTCGGCCGCGGAGGTCTGCGGCAGCAGGACCGCGAACTCCTCCCCGCCGAGCCTTCCGACCAGGTCGTCGCCGCGGATCTCGTGGCGCAACTCGTCGGCGATCGCCTGGAGTGCCTGGTCGCCCGCGAGATGCCCGTACGTGTCGTTGACCGCCTTGAAGTGGTCGAGATCGAGGTAGAGCACGCCGAGCGGCGAGCCGGTGCGCTCGGCGGCGGCGAACTCGCGGCGGGCGATCTCGTGC
This sequence comes from Kribbella sp. NPDC023855, assembly GCF_040639475.1. NCBI lineage: Bacteria > Bacillati > Actinomycetota > Actinomycetes > Propionibacteriales > Kribbellaceae > Kribbella > Kribbella sp. NPDC023855. Next base: position 608,503 of record NZ_JBFAAA010000004.1, on the reverse strand, counting down.
CAGAACGCGCCGTTCGCCAGGCTGGTCTTGGGATCCGTCCGCGACTCGGTCTGGAACTGGTCGACCAGCAGGGCCCGATGCAGACCGAGGATCGTCAGCAGCAGCACCGCAACTGCCCAGGGCTGGCTGAGCAACAGGGCAGCGGTGGCGACGCCCAGTCCGAGCGAGCCGGCGACGATCAGCTGGTCCGACAGCCGCCCGAGGGCGTTGCGGCCCGGAGACTCGGGGCTCGACAGCACGATCGCGCCCGCGACGAGGGCGTAGTTGACGAACCAGTACGCCAGCCCGGCCGCGACAATCGCCACCAGCCCCAGTGGACCCGCCGGATAACCGGGATAGACACCGGGCCGGATCGCGGCCAGCGCGACAACTCCCGCAGCCCCGGCCAGCACGAGTGTCGACGCCGTGAAGATCGACCGGTACGGCGGGACGCGCCGCACCCGGAGCCAGGAGTGGACGTAGGTGGTGACGATCAGCAGCACCGCCAGGGGTGGCGGAAGAATGAGAACGGCCGCGAAGGTCCACATCCCCTTGAGATTGACGTACGGAATACCGTCGGAGCCGACCTTGCGCAGCCGCTCGATGTCGCGGGCGGCCTCGAGATGGATCGCCGACCCGGCGGCCAGCACCAGCAGCCTGATCCAGTCGTCCGACCTGACTGCCATCAGGTTGAACGTGGTCGCGACCACGGCCACGGTGAGGACGTCAATGGTCAGGACATAGCCGAGCACGCTCTTCGGCAGGGTCCACAAAGTCCACCGGGCAGGTCTCCACGCCGCGTCGTCACGCCGTCGCAGGCGACGTTGCGTCAGCCGATGCCTGATACTCATGCTAAGACCCCCGCCTCACAGTCGGTCTCTGTCACAGAGTAGCCGTTCGGTTCACGCAATGTCATTGCCTCGCTGCGCTGAGGTCGACCGGGCGCAAGATCCGCGAGAGGAGGCCACTGCCATGGCCAACAACGACTGGTAAGTCGCTCAGGCGTGTCGTCGAGTGGCCCCGGCGTACCCGGAGGCCGCACCTGTCGCGACGACGACGCCCAGGATGCCCGCCGCCGACACCACCAGGGCCGGCGACCAACGGTCCGCCGCCGCCCCGGCGGCCAGCACCCCGATCCCCTGAGAAACGATCAGCGCAGTGCGGGCCAGGCCGAACGCCTGACCGCGCTGCGCGTCAGGAACGCTCATCACGAACGCGGCACTCGCCGCCAGCTGGTACGACGCGCAGAGTCCGGACAGCATCCACAACGCGACCGTCACCCAGAGTCCGGGCTGGACGGCGCAGCCGATCAACGGCGCGCACGACCCGATCGCCAGCGGGCCCATCAGCATGAGCCGCCGGGCCGGTGCGACCCGGGTGAGGAGCAGCATCCCGACCATCTGACCGGCCGGATTGGCCGCGAGCAGGATCCCGACCGCAGCCGGTCCGCCACCGACGGAGGCGGCGTACGGGGCGGCCAGTCCCTCGATGCTCACGTAGAAGCCCGCGACGCAGGCCAGCGCGATCAGGTACCGCAGTTGCCGGTCGCTCCAGACCAGCCGGGCGCCCGCGGACAGCGAGTCCCACCAACCGGGCCGGGCATCGATCGTCTCGGGCAGCGGCCGCTCGCGTACGCCGTACCTCAGGAAGAAGGCGGACAACGCGAAGGTGGCCGCGTCGGCCAGCAAGGCGTTGCTAGCACCAAAGGCCGCCACCAAGGTGCCGCCGGTCACGAACCCGGCCAGTTGCGCGGCCTGCGCGGTGATGTTCGACACCGAACTGGCCAGCACATACCTGTCGCCGGTCAGGATCGAAGGCAGCAAGGCCGCCCGGGCAGCCTGGAAGGGCGAGGCGAGCAACTGCACCGCGATGAGCAGCACGCACAGGATCCACAACGGAGCCCCTGGGATCGCCATCAACGCGACCAGTACTGCGCGGCCGACATCGCAGCTGACCATGATCCGCCGGCGCGGGAATCGGTCGGCCAGCCCGGACAGCAGCGGCCCACCGACGACATCGGGCAGGAATGTCAGCGCATAGGTCAGGGCGGACAGGCCCGCGGAACCGGTGCGATCGAAGACCAGCACGGCAAGGGCGACCCTGGCCAACTGGTCCCCGATCACCGACGAGAGCTGCGCCGACCAGAGCCAGCGGAACTCGGGGACAGCGAAGACCTCGCCATAGGTGGCCGACCGATCAGCAGGATCGGTCGGCACAGGGTCAGCGGGGCGGCGGGCCATCCCCTCAAGCTACCCAGGCTCCGGGCCCGGCCGCCTACCGGCCCGGTGCGCCGTTATCGCTTCGAAGCTGGATCACTCGCGAGCCAGCAGAAGTACAGCCGGGCCGTCCGCGAAAGGTGCCGTGAACGACGTCAGGCCGGCCGTCGTCACCTCGACCGGATCGGCGATCCTCGCCTCCCGGCGAGTCACGTCGAACCACTCCGCGGCGTACCGGCCCGGCTCCAGCGTGACCGTGAACGGCGACCCGTCGCCAGTCGGCTCCAGCACCAGTACTTCGCGGTCCGGCGCGGCCAGCGTGTAGCCCGTGGACGCGAGGTCGGGTCGCGGCTCCAGGTCGATCAGCGCGACCCTCTCGGCGTACCGGCGGGTGTCGCCCATCGCGTAGCGGCCGGCCTCGTAGACCTCGAACGGCGGTACGCCGGCCTCGGGGTTCGCGATGCCGGTCGGCTCGAACCCGGCGATCAGACCGAAGTCCATCAGGATCGGATGGTGCCCGCGGAGGAACGACTTCCAGGCCCAGAGCGCGTCGCCCTGGCCGGGTGCGTAGTGGTCGGTGTCGCTGATGATCACCTTGCGGCCGTCGGCCGGCGGCGGGTCGGCGTACCAGTGCGAGGGCTCGGCGCCCGGTGCCATCGGGTGGCCGCCGTTCGCGAAGCGCTCGTCGTCGAAGCCGGGGCTGATCCAGTCGGCGCGGCTGTGCAGGAGTGGCTCGTTGACCCGCGTCTGGTCGCGGACCGGGAACTGCATCGTCATCCCGATCGGGTGCGGGTCGTAACCACGCTCGGCCTCGTACTGCTTCACCAGGTCGATGACCCAGTACTGCCACTGGGTCGAGTCGCCGTGCACGGGCGCCTTGTCCATGCCGAGGAAGCCGGCGAACTCGTCGGTGAGCTGGCCGTCACCGGTCGACTCGTTCGAGACCTCCCACAAGACGTTGGGCAGGTCGTGCAGCGTGTCGATGACCTTCTCGACGAAGGCCCGCTGGATCGCCTCGACCTGCGGGGTGAGCGGCAGGACCTGGAGGTCGTCGATGGACTTGGCGTCGATGCCGTTGACGTTGTTCCGGGCGTGGAACGGGTGACCTTCGATGTGGTCGGGCGGCGGGCTCAGGTGCAGCGCCCAGCCGTCGAAGAACAGCACGTCGACGTAGATGCCGGCCGCGCACGCCTGTTCGACGCGCTCGCGCAGGCGGGTGAAGAACTCGTCGTCGAACCGCTCCAGATCGAACTTCGGCTTACCGTCCTTGGCCTCGCCCGGGCCGGTCCGCGCCCAGGGCTGCGGCGACATGTCGAGGTGGTAGTTGCCACCGGCCGCCTGCGACCGGAACTGCTCCCACCGCCACAGCCGGATGAAGTTGTGGCCACGCTCGGTGAGAAACCGCAGGTACCCCTCGAAGTCGGACGGCTCGGCCTCGGCCGGCGCCTCGGCACCGGGACCCATGCCGTCCTGCAGGTTGTTCCAGATGTGCGAGCCGGTCAGATAGACCGCTCGCCCGGCCGGGTCGTCGCGATGGGTGAAGTAGCGCGGGTTGCGCGCCGACACGACCAACGGGCCGGCGTTCGGGACTTGGCTCAGGGGCTGGGAAGGCGGCTGGGTCTGGGTTGTCATCTCGGTCTCCTCAGGGGATGTGTCCCTCAGCCTCGCCGCGCGCCGACCGCAAAACATCAGCCAACCGGCCGATCCCGCGAGCCGCGCGGCCGACTCCGCGCCATGCGCGGCCGATCCCGTGTGCCGCGTGGCCGAGGGCCCGGGTGGGTGGCCGGCGGCGCGGGCCGGGTAGGCGGCGGCGCGGGCCGGGTAGGCGGCGGCGCGGGCCGGGTGGGCGGTCCTGGGCGCTGGCACACTGGGGGCTTATGCGCCGCAGGCCCGAAACTCCCGTGCCGTCGCTGCCGATCCAGCTGACCTCGTTCATCGGCCGCTCCGCCGACGTCGCCGCCGTCACGTCGCTGCTCGACGAAGCGCGGCTGGTCACGCTGACGGGCCCGGGCGGCGCGGGCAAGACCCGGCTGGCCGACCAGGTCGCCCGCGCCCGGGCCGACACGTTCCCGGACGGGGTCTGGTGGGTCGAACTGTCCGAGATCACCAACGAGGCAGACGTAGTAGAAGCACTCGCAACCACCCTTGGGATCGCACTCGCCCCAGCCCCCGACGCCCTCCGCTCGCTGACCACCCAACTCGCCGGACTCCAGGCTCTCGTCTGCCTGGACAACGCCGAGCATCTGGTCGACTCGGTAGCCACTCTCACCGACGCCGTACTACGAACCGGCCTCACGCCGAAGCTACTCGTCACGAGCCGCGAGCCCCTCGGCGTTCCCGGCGAGATCGTGTGGCGGGTGCCGCCCCTCGACGACGAGGACGCCGTGCGACTGTTCGTCGAGCGGGCCCGAGCCATCCGGCCGTCGTTCGCGCTGGATCCACCGAGCGAAGCCGCGGTCCGATCGATCGCGGTCCACCTCGACGGCATCCCGCTCGCTCTCGAACTGGCGGCCGGCTGGCTGAGCACCCTGAGTCCCCAGCAGATCCTGGCCGGTCTCGACGATCGATTCCGCCTGCTCGTCCGTGGCCCGCGTGGCGCGCAACGGCGACAGCAGACGCTGGCCGGGTCGATCGGCTGGAGCCATGCGCTGCTCGATCCGATCGATCGCGCGGTGTTCCGGCGGCTGGCGGTGTTCGGCGGAACGTTCGGGCTGGACGCGGCTCTCACGATGGGGGCCGGCGATCCGGTGCCGGCCGGCGAAGTACTGGCGGCGCTCGGGCGGCTCGTCGACAAGTCGCTCGTGATGGCCGACGCGCACGGCGGCACCACGCGGTACAGGTTGCTCGAAACCATCCGCGGGTACGCCGCCGCGCGGCTGACCGAGGCGCAGGAGTCGGTGGCGATCCGGGATCGGCATCTGGCGTGGTGCCTGGCCTTCGCCGAGAACGCGGAGGCCGAACTGGAACGCGACCTCGACACCTGGCGAGCGCTGATCGAGCCCGAGCACGCGAATCTCCGGGCAGCACTCGAGTGGGGTCTGCAGGCCTCCGATCCGGAGCCCGGTCGGCGGCTGGCTGCATCGCTGGCCTGGACCTGGCACCTGGATCGTCGTGGCCGGGAGGGACTCGCGGCACTCCGGGCGGCCGTGGCCCGCGCACCCGACGATCGGTCGGTGACGCAGGCGCGCTTGCTGACGGGCATCGCGTTGGTGACCGACAGCGCCGATCCCCTGGATCGCGAGTACGACGCCGCGGATCGGGCGCTGGCCCTGGCGACGGAGCTGGACGACGAGGGGTTGCGCGCCTTGTGTCTGGCGCTCAAGGCGGTCGGCGCGTTCTACACCGACTTCGACGAGGCCTGGACACTGTGCGATGCCGCGATCGTGGCGGCCGAGGCGTCGGATCACGGCTTCGCCCGCGCGGGGGCCCGAGCACTGCAGGCGATCATCCTGCAACTGCGGGACCAGCACGAGGCCGCGGCCAAGGCGGCCGAGGAGGCCTTACCGGTCCTGCTTCGACGCCACCGCGGCGTGGCGGCGACCTTGCTCGCCTTCCGGGCCGAAGGTCTGCTCGCTGTCGGCGACGTGCCGGGTGCGCGAGCAACAGCCCAGGAGGCGACCCGGATCGCCGCGCCCCTGGGCGACTACCTCCGCGTCGGTGCCGCGCGCTCCACCACAGCCTTGATCCAAGGTCTGACCGGCGACCTCGACGGAGCAATCGCGCTGCTCGAGCCAGACCTCCAGCTGATCGACGACACGGCCGAAGCTCCCTGGGCGCCCGGCCTCGCCAGAACCATGGGCATCCTTTGCCTCCACCGAGGTGACGCGGCCGCCGCGGTCACCTGGTTCGCGCGCGAGGCCCACTCCACCGACCGCACGACCCGAACCTGGCTCGCCGCCCGTTCCCTCCCCGGTCTGGCCAGTGCCCTGATCGCCAGCGGAACCCCCACCGAAGCCGCCGCGATCCTCGATGCCGCCCGAACCACTGCCCACCACTTCGCCATGCCGTCCCCCACAGCAGAAACCCTCGACGCCCAGGCTGCCTTGGCGGGAGACGCCGGGAAAGCGCTCGAGCTGTATCAGCGGGCGCTGGCCGAGCGGGCGGAGTACGGGTTGTGGGGGTCAGTTCCCGGGTCGTTGGAGTGGGTTGCGGTGACGGGGGCGCGGATCCGGCCGTCGGTTGAGCAGGTGCGGCTGCTTGGAGCCGCTGATGCAGCGAGGTTGTCGCTGGAGCTGCCGCGGGGAGCGCAGCACAACGCAGCGATCGAGGTCCGCGAGGTGCTGGAGGCCGGCCTGGGTGCGGATGAGTTTGCCGACGCGTGGGTCGAGGGGCAGCGGATGACGCTCGGCGAGGCGGTGGCGCTGGCGAGGCGGAGTCGCGGACAGCGGGTTCGCCCGTCGACCGGCTGGGCGAGCCTCACGCCGACCGAACACCAGGTCGCCGTTCTCGTCGCCGAGGGGCTGACGAACCCGCAGATCGGCGCCCGCCTGTTCATGAGCCTCGGCACGGTGAAGACCCATCTCGCGCACATCTTCACGAAGCTCTCGATCAGCAACCGCACCGAACTCGCCACCCTGGCCGCAAACTCACCGACCAAGCCGGCATGAGTCCTGCCGACCGGAACGCCGTCATCGTCGGAGCGGGGATCGGTGGGCTGGCTGCCGCGATCGCGATGCGCCGGCGTGGCTGGGAAGTCTCCGTCCTCGAGCGCGCGGACGCCGTGCGGGAGGTGGGCGCGGGCATCTCGCTGTGGCCGAACGCGATCCGCGCACTCGACCATCTCGGCGTCGGCGACCAGGTTCGCGAGTTCAGCACGGTCGACGGGGCGGGTGGCTTTCGCGATCATCGCGGACGCTGGCTGTTCCGCTCAGACCTGCGCACCCGGTACGGCGAGACGCTGATGCTCCGCCGCCCGGTCCTGCTCGACATCCTGCGCTCCGCGCTGCCCGCCGAGGCGATCACTCTCAACGCGACCGTGAGTGGCGTCGAACGCGCTGGCGACCAGGTGACGATCGCGTACGACGGCGTACGGCGGCCCGTCGAACTGCTGGTGGGGGCCGACGGACTGCGTAGTACCGTCCGGGCGTCTTTGTGGCCGGAGGCGAGACCACCTGTGTACGCCGGCTACACCACGTGGCGACTCATCGCGCCACCGCTCGACCTCGACTCCGACGTCAGTGAAAGCTGGGGCCGCGGCGAACGCGTCGGCCTGTTCCGCCTCGCCGACGGCGCCGTCTACGCCTATTTCATTGCCAACAGTCCCGAGAACACCCAGTACGACGACCGCGCCGAACTCCAGCGTCGCTTCGGCCGTTGGCACGACCCGATCCCCCAGTTGCTCGACAGCCTCGACGGCACCGAGATCCTGCGCCACGACATCTACCGGCTCCCCGCGTTGCGCAGCTACGTCAACGGCCGGGCAGTCCTGATCGGAGACGCCGCCCACGCCATGACCCCCGACCTCGGCCAAGGCGGCGCCACCGCCCTGGAAGACGCCGTCGAACTGGCCGACGCCCTCCGCGGAGACATCACCGAAGGCCTCGGAACCTACGACCGCCGCCGGCGCCCCCGAACCCAAACCATCGCCCGCCAATCAGCCACCTTCGGCACCTACGCCCAAGCCTCCGGCCGCCTGACAGCCCCCCTCCGCAACCTCACCACCCGCCTGCTCCCCCAACCCCTCTTCCTCCAAGCAACCGCCCCACTCCTGACCTGGCAACCCACCTCACCCAACTAGATGCCTAGAGCAACATTTCGCCGATTCTCGTTGTTTTACGACACTTTCGAGCCTCATGGAAACCCTGTACAGCCCGCCAGGACGCTGATTGAGTCGAGGTGCCGAGCAACTCGATCTTTCGAAGGAGAAACTGCATGGCACGCGTCCGAACGGCGCTCATCACCCTGGCGCTCGCACTGACAGCTCCAGTTCTCACCGCTCTGCCGTCCTCTGCGGCACCGGCTTCCGAAGCCGGCCCGGCGACAGTCCTGAACGACTGGGTCTACGTCGGGCAGCACGCGCAACCCAGCCTCGCCATCCGGTCGAGTCCTGGCACGCAGGGTGGCGCACCTGGCACGATCGTCGGCTCTGTGATGCCCGGCGGTCCGCTCTGGGCAAACTGCTGGCGGGAGGGGGCAACGATCACGCAGTGGAACAGAAGCAGCAATCGCTGGGTGTACGTCGAGTACAACGGCGTCTGGCGCTGGGCCTGGGCGGGCGGACTCTTCATGCCCAACTACATCCCACACTGCTGAACCAGCCGACCTGGGCGGAGGCAGGCGCAGGTTGGGCTGGAACACCGAGTCAGCCCAAGCAGGCGGCTGTGGCACGCGCCGGTTTTGTCGGCGCGTGCGGTCTGATCAGCGGGTCAGAGTGTGTGTAGCTTGTCGAACGGTGACAGGACGCGCAGCAGCTTGCCGCCGCCCAGGTCGACCACCACGGCATGCGGGCCCTCGACGGCGTGGATGCGGCCCATGCCCTCTTTGTCGTGGGACACGCGGTCGCCCTCCTCGAACGTCTTGATCGGGTTGGGCACCCGGGGCTTGAAGGGACTCGTGGACAGGTGACGACGCGTCGTCGCGCGGGAAGGCTCCATCACCCCCAAGTATGCGCCCAACTCCGCCCCAGCGCACCCCACCCCCTGACGAACCCCCAACTTCAGGCGCGACCGCACCGCCCCCGTCCGCTCAGCGGATACCCACCGGTACGCCGCCGGCGCCCCGGCCGGCAATTGTGAAGGTTGTGTTGCAAGGGGTGGGTGGGCATCAACTTCTGGGCCGGGGCCGGTCGTCTCAGAAGGCATCACCGGGTTGATGGGGGCTCGGGGAATCTGGAAATTCTGGGGGAATTTTCATGGGTTTGCTGCGGGTGTCCACAGGTGTGCCCGGTGGGGTGGAACTGCTGCCGGAGGTGGTGTTGCCGGAGGTTCTGCCTCGGTGGCGGCGGGTGTTGAAGCATCCGCGGTTCATGCAGAGCAATCGGCTGGTGTTGCTGGTATTGCTGGTCAATCTGGCGGTGTTCGGATGGGGACTGCAACGTCATTGGTGGAGCGAAGTCGCGACGGTCGCGCTAGTGGCTCAGGGCAACTTCGCGCTGGGGGTGCTGGTTCGCCAGCAGTTCTTCGTGAATGTGCTTTCCCGGTTGGTGATGAAGGTGCCCAAGTCCTTGCCGCTGCGGTTGCGGTGGGCGCTGGCGAAGGGCTATCACCTCGGCGGACTCCACGTTGGCGGCGCGGTGTGCGGGACCCTCTGGTTCCTGGGCCTGACCGTCGTCGCCACCGGACAGGTGAGCCGAGGGCTACTACTCGTGTACTACGTCCAAGCGCTCCTCCTGCTCGCGATCGTCATGACAGCTCGGCCGAGGCTGCGAGCGAAGCGGCATGACCTGTTCGAGCGGGTTCACCGTTTCGGCGGGTGGGGGCTGTCGACGCTGTTCTGGATCGGCGCAGTGCTGCTGGTCGACGAACGACGCGGCGCCGATTCGTTGCCGGCAGCACTCGCCGGTACGCCGACCGTCTGGGTACTCGTCCTGACAACGGTGAGCTCCTTGGTGCCATGGATGTTGTTGCGACGAATCCCCATCGAGGTCAGCAGGCCTTCATCGCATGTCGCGCTGGTCCGGGCCGGTCGCGGTACCCCGATGGCCGGGTCGACGCGGTCCATCGCGCGGCACCCATTGCGCCAGTGGCACAGCTTCGCGGTGATCCCGACGCCCGGCGTACCAGGGTTCCGGATGGCCGTGTCGCGGGCGGGCGACTGGACCGGGGAGTTCATCGACGATCCGCCGACCCACATCTGGGTGCGGGGTATCGCGACCGCCGGCATGGCGAACTACGGCACGGTGTTTCGCCGGGTGGTCTACGTGGTCACCGGAAGCGGGATCGGCCCGGTGCTCGCCCACGTGCTGGCGGGCCGGGTGCCGCACAAGTTGGTCTGGGTGACGCGCGACCCGGTGAAAACCTACGGGCAGGAACTCGTCGACGAGATCCTCACCGCGCAACCCGACTCCCTGATCTGGGACACGGATGCCCACGGCAAGCCCGACATGGTGAAGCTGGCCTATTCGGCGTACGAGTCCTCCGGGGCGGAAGCCGTGATCTGCGTATCGAACAAGAAGGTGACCTGGTCGGTGGTGCACGGCCTGGAACGCCTCGGCATCCCAGCCCTCGGCCCGATCTGGGACTCCTGATGGCCGGCCCGTAAATGGGTTCGGGCTTGGCCTCGCAGACGTTACCCTGCGGAAATGGCACAGGGGGAGATTGACAAGGTTGCTGAGGAGACCGGGTTCTCCGGCGTGGTCTGGGTCGATCATGCCGGCGAGCTCGAGTTCGCGAAGGCCTACGGGGCGGCCAACCGCACGTACGGCGTGCCCAACACCGTGGACACCAGGTTCGGCATCGCCAGCGGCAGCAAGGGGTTCACCGCGTTGTCCGTGATCTCGCTGGTGCAGGACGGCGTACTGGAGTTGAGCACCACCGCGCGATCCCTGCTCGGCAAGGACCTCCCGCTGATCGCGGACGACGTGACGGTCGAACATCTCCTCACCCACACGTCCGGCATCGGTGACTACCTGGACGAGGACGCCGACACCGAGATCACCGACTACTTCGTCGGCGCTGCCCACGAGCTCACCACTACCGAGGCTTTTCTGCCGCTGCTGGACGGGCATCCGACGAAGTTCCCGGCCGGTGAGCGTTTCGCCTACTGCAACGGCGGGTTCGTGGTTCTCGCCTTGCTGGCGGAGCGGGCCAGCGGCGTCGGCTACCACGACCTGGTCCGCGAACGGGTGCTCCGCCCGGCCGGTATGACCAGAACCGACTTCTACCGCTCCGACGAGCTACCCGCCGACGTGGCCGTGGGCTACCTGCCGTTGGACGGAGTGGACCGCTCGAACGTATTCCATCTACCGGTACTGGCCACCGGCGACGGCGGCATCCACACGACCGCCGCTGACATCTCCACCTTCTGGCGCGCGCTGTTCGCCGGCGACATCGTGGACTCTGTCGAAGAGGTACTCCGGCCGCGCCGCGACGTACCCGAGGAATCCATGCGCTACGGCCTCGGCTTCTGGCTGCACGAGACCTCAGACACCGCGATCCTGATCGGGTACGACGCCGGCGCGTCGTTCAAGTCCACCCACGACCCCCACACCGGCACCACCCGCACCGTCCTCTCCAACACTTCCCCCGGCGCCTGGCCCATCGCTCGGGCCCTCACCGCTTGAGGACAACCAGGCGCCGTCGCGCATCACGGTCCGGTCGGCAAACTCGTGAAAGCCGTTCCAGCACTGCGCCCGCCGCGGCGTGAAGCGGATATACACCAGCCCAGGCATCACCCTCGGGTCATGCGAGACCCGAGCGAAGGCTTCGGCAAGAGCGGAATCGATGTCGGCGACCGCCACGAAGGCGGCCGTCCCGTCGATCATCGTCACGTCCGCGTGGTTGCCGATCGCGACCCGGGCCCTCCGGTTGGACCGGAGGTTCGCCGCGGTGGGGCTCTCCTCGAAGGTGGCCATGGTGAGGTGCTCGCCGTCCCACACGTAGTTGACCGGGATCAAATGCGGCCCGGCCGCACTACCGGTCGCCAGCCACAACTCGTGCTGGTTCTGCAGCTGAGCCAGGGCATGCTCCCGGCGCTGCGTCGTGGTGCGGGGCGCGGCCGGCACGGTCTGCTGAGCCATCGGTGAGTCCCTTCGGAAGAAGTCGTCTGACACACCTCTGACGAATGGGAAGTGGCCCAGCACGACACCGACCAGACGACCTCGTCCCGCTGAACGCGCGCTGGTTGTCGTATGCGCTGCAGTGCCGATCGTCTCTTTGGTGAGAGACCGCCGGCCGATCCGGCACACTGACATCCAGGAGGTCATGGTCATGAAGTACGTGCTGATGTTCGTCGAGACCGAGCAGTTCGCCAAGGAGTTCGCGGCGATGAGTGACGCTGAGCGCGAGCAGGCCTATCAGCGGGTCTATCAGTGGTTCGACGACCACGCCGACAAGATCCGGGGTGGCCACAAGCTCCAGGAACCGCACACTGCCACCACCCTGCGCCTCGACGGGCCGACGCCGGTCACCACCGACGGGCCGTTCATCGAAGGCAAAGAGGTGATCAGCGGCTACACCGAGATCGAAGTCGCCGACCTCGACGAGGCGCTGCGCATCACCAAGAGCTGGCCGGGCTGCCCGGTCGTGGAGATCCGTCCTGTGCAGTCATGACCGCGACTCCGGCCGCCGACGAGCTGGCTCGGGTGGTCCGGGACCACGCGGGCCGGCTCGCGGCGTCGCTGGTGTCGCTGCTCGGTGATTTCTCCACGGCCGAAGATCTCGTCCAGGACGCCGTCGAGATCGCCCTGCGACGCTGGCCTGTCGAAGGCATTCCCGACCGGCCCGACGCCTGGCTGTTCACCGTCGCCCGGCGGCGCGGCCTCGACGTACTGCGTCGCCAGCAGAACTACCGCTCCAAGCTCGCTCTGCTGCAGTGGCCGGTTCAGCCGGCACCTGATGACCGGCTGCGCCTGATCTTCACCTGCTGCCACCCGGCGTTGGCCCGGGAGGCGCAAGTCGCACTGACCCTCCGGGTCGTCTGCGGCCTCACCACCGCCCAGATCGCCGCCGCGTTCCTCGTCCCCGAAACCACCCTCGCCCAGCGCATCACCCGTGCCAAACGCAAGATCGCCCAGGCCGGTATCCCCTACCAGGTCCCCCGCGACGACGAACTCCCCGACCGCCTGGCCGAGGTGCTGACCGTCATCTACCTGCTCTTCAACGAGGGCTACCTGTCGAGCAGCGGCGACCGGGCCCATTCACGTGACCTGGTGGACGACGCCGAATGGCTGACCGCGCTTCTGGCCGGCCTCCTCCCCGAGGAACCCGAAGTCACCGGACTCCTGGTGCTGATCCGGCTCCATCGCGCCCGCACCGCCGCGAGATTCGACTCCGACGGCCGCCTGGTCCTCCTACAGGACCAAGATCGCAGTACCTGGGACCACGTCGCGATTGCCGCCGCGACCGAGCTGCTCACCCGTACTGCGCGCCGCCACCGCTCCCCCGGCCCGTACCAACTGCAGGCCGCCATCGCCGCCTGCCACAGCGAAGCGGCCAATTGGGACGACACTGACTGGGAACAGATCCTCGTCCTCTACGACCTGCTGCTCCGACTGCAACCCAACCCCGTCACGCGTCTGCACCGCACTGTGGCCGTCCGGTACGCCGTCAGCGCCGATGCGGCTCTCGCCGAACTCCACGACTTGCACCACGAACTCGACAGCTACCCGCTCTACCACGCAACCCAGGCGGAACTACTCCGAGCGGTCGGCGACCCCGAAAGCGCCATCAAGGCCGACCGGCGTGCTCTCGACCTCACCGCCAACCCCGCGCAAGCCGAAGTACTGAAAGAGCGACTGGCCCGGGCCGAACTGATCTGACTAGCGGCCCGTGGCGCCGTCGATCTGTTCGCGGAGGATGTCGGCGTGGCCGGCGTGGCGGCCGGTTTCCTCGATCAGGTGGACCAGCAGCCAGCGCATCGAGGACGGCTGCTTTCCTGGCGGCGTCGGTGCCGGGAGCGTCAGGTCGGTGTAGGACTCGATGACCTTGTTCGCGCGGCGGACAGTTTCGCGGTAGGCAGCGACCAGGTCCTCGACGGTTTCCTCCGGGCCGGGGCGCATGGTGGCCGCCCAGTTCTTGACCGGCTCCCCCAGGAAGTAGAAGCCCTCCACGCACGTCAGGTGTTTGATCAGGCCCAGAACACTGGTCCCCGACGGCACCCCCGCAGTACGGACCTGTGGCTCGGGTGCGCCTTCTGCCTTGGCGGCGATCGAGTCCCGCAAGTAGTCGAGAAACCCCACCAGCGTGGCCCTCTCGTCCGCGCCAGTCTGCGGAGGCTTGACGTCCTTCTTGGCTCTCGATGTCATGCCGACCACGGTACGGAGTCGGTCGGACATTTCGAGGTCAGGCGGACTTGACCTCGCGGCGGAGCAGCCGCAGCAAGCCGAGGACCAGGGGAACCAGGACCCAGATCGTGCCCGCGACCGCGATGTGGGCCCAGTCGCCGGACTTGAAGGTCTGCTGCTCGAAGGTCGGCGCCATCGCGGTGTTGAGATCGAGCCACGGGGCGACCTTGCCGAGCGAGTCGACCATCGAGAACAACACGTTCCACGCGATCGGGATCACGTAGTACAAGACGATCGCGGCGGCGGTGTTCATCAGCAGCATGCCGAAGGCGAAGCCCTGGACGATGCCGATCAGCTGCAGCGCGAAGAAGTCACGGACGTTGGCGGCTCCGACGTTCCACGTTCCGGCGCCGTCCAGGAAAACCATGCCGGCCACGTTGCTGATCGCCGCGACGCCGAGCGCCACGCCGACCGCGAGCAGGCCGACCAGGGTCACCGCGACCAGCTTGGCGACGGCGACACGGAGCCGGCTCGGTTCGAGGGTGAAGGTGACCAGGCCGGTGCGCTGACTCCACTCGGCGGTGACCGCGAGGATGCCGAGCACCGGAAGCAGGATGCTCTGCGGGGTCGCCGTCGCGCCGACGAAGTTGATGAACGTCAACTGGTCAGGATCGGCGACGAACAGGAACACGGCGATGACGGCGACCGTGATGAGGCCGATGGCGGTCAACAGCCAGAAGCCTGCCCTGGTGTCGACGAGCTTGCGCAGTTCGACCCGCAGCAGCCGGCCGAAGGGTACGGCGGTCACCCCTGGATCCGGGGAGACGGTGAAGTCGAACGGTGCGTGCGTTGTGGTGGTCATGAGGTGGCCTTCTCTCGTGCGTCGTCGGCGGTGAGCTGCAGGAACATGTGCTCGAGCCCGGCGCTGTCCGCGCCGCGCAGTTCGGTGACCACGACGCCGTACTGCGCTGTGACCGTGGCGACCTGCTCGCGGCTGGCCTCCACGACGTACGCGCCGTCCGGGGTGGTCCGGTAGCTGAAGCCGGCCGCGTCGAAACAGTGGCCGAGGGCAACCGGTTCGAGACCGCGGACCAGCGTGCCGGCCGCGTTCAGCAGGTCAGCTTTGCTGCCGTCGGCAACGATCACGCCGCGGCCGATGACGACCAGGTGGTCGGCGATGATCTCGATCTCGTGCAGCAGGTGCGAGGACAGCAGCACCGTTCCGCCCCGGTCGGCGAAGTTCTTCAGCAGGCCGCGCATCCAGTGGATCCCGGCCGGGTCGAGGCCGTTGGCCGGCTCGTCCAGGATCAGCACCTGGGGATCGCCGAGCAGGGCGTGCGCGATCCCGAGCCGTTGCCGCATGCCGAGGGAGTAGTTGCCGACCCGGCGGTCGCCCTCGCCGGACGACAGCCCGACGACGTCGAGCAGCTCGTCGACCCGTTGCTTGCGAAGCCCCATCAGGGTCGCACCGAGACGCAGGATCTCCCGGCCGGTCCGGCCGTTGTGCTGGGCGGAGGCGTCCAGCAGCACCCCGACGTGGCGGCCCGGGTTGGGGAGGTCGGCGTACGGTACGCCGAGAATCGTGCTCCGGCCCGACGACGGTGGCGTCAACCCCGTCATCATCCGCATCGTGGTCGACTTGCCCGCTCCGTTGGGTCCGAGGAAGCCGGTGACCGATCCGGGCCGGGCCCGGAACGACACCCGGTCGACGGATTGGTGTGCGCCGTACCGCTTGCTGAGTTCTTCGACTGTGATCATGAGATCGAGCCTGGGCCCGGGCACCACCTCCGCACATCAGCCGCAGTGCTAAGAGCCGCGAACCACGGGCTAGACCTGCCCATACCGTGGTAGGGGATCTCTGCCTTTCAGCGCGGCGGTCCCGTACGGTGAGCAAAGTGGACGCCTACCAGATCGCGCCACCACTTCCGCTGAGTCGCTGGCAGTCGACGTGGCGCTACCTCTTCGCCTCGAGCTGCGGCCTCGTCTTCTGGACGGCGACCCTCGCCAACGCCTACGACTGGACTTTCCGGCCCTACTTGGCCTTCGATCTCCTCCTCGGCACGATCAGCGTCGTAGCGATGCGCTGGCGACGCAGTCACCCGCTGGCCGTCGCCCTCCTGGCCGCCGCGATCGGAGGTGTGTCGGCCGCCGCCTCGGGCGCTGTGGTCGTCACCGCCATCTCCCTGGCAACCCGGCGCAAGTGGCGAGAGATCGTCCCGCTCGCCGTCGTGGGTGTCGTCGCCTCGGTCGTGTACTTCGCAACGCAGCCCGGGCAGGCCGCCGTGGTGATCTCCGTGCTGTTCACGATCGTGTTCAACAGCGCGATCATCGCCACCGGCATGTACATCGGCGCACGCCGGGACCTCCTGGCCACGTTGCAGGAACGGGCCGACCGCGCGGAACGCGAGCAAGGCCGGCGGGTCGAACAGGCCCAGTCCACCGAGCGAACCCGGATCGCTCGCGAGATGCACGATGCGCTCGCACACCGGTTGTCGTTGGTCGCACTCCACGCCGGCGCGTTGGAGTACTGCCGCGAACTGACCGACGACGAGGTGGCCACCGCGGCCGCCATCACCCGGCAAAGCGCCCACCAGGCGTTGCAGGACCTGCACGAAATACTCGGAGTACTGCGAACGCTCGAACCGGGTACTCCGCCGGAGCGGCCGCAGCCCACGTTGCTCGACCTCCCCTCACTCGTTCGGGAGGCCTTGGGCGCCGGCACCAAAGTGCGGTTGGACAACCGGATCGGCGATCTGGCCGGCGCACCCGACGCGATCGGGCGCAGCGCGTACCGGATGATCCAGGAAGGCCTGACCAATGCCCGCAAACACGCTCCCGACACCACCGTCGACGTCACCCTGACCGGCCGGCCCGGAAGTCGGCTGGAGCTCGAGATCCGCAACCCGCTCCGGGTCGGCGCTCCGGCCGGGACCACCCCGGGATCCGGCCTCGGCCTGCTCGGACTGACCGAACGGGCCGAGCTGATGGGTGGCCGGCTCGAGCACCGTAGTACCGACGGGAACTTCCTGATCCGCGCCTGGCTGCCGTGGCCGGCGTGAGTTCGGCCGACGCACCGATCCGGATCGTGATCGTCGACGACGACGCGCTGGTCCGGACCGCGCTGGCGATGATCCTGCGCAACGACGCCACCCTCGAGGTGGTCGGTGAAGCCGACGACGGCGATAGCGGCCTCGACCTCATCGACCAGGTTGCGCCGGACGTCGTACTGATGGACATCCGGATGCCCCGGATGGACGGCCTCGAAACGCTCGGCAGGCTGATGAACCGGCCGGCCCCGTGCCGGGTGATCATGCTGACGACGTTCGACGCCGACGACCACGTACTGCGGGCGCTGCGCGACGGAGCCAGTGGATTCCTGCTCAAGCACACGCCACCCGCGCAGATCGTCGAAGCCGTCCACCGGGTCGCGGCCGGGGACCCCATGCTCTCCCCGAGCGTGACCGCGCAACTCATCACCCAACTGCGCGAGGCCGAACCCGAACCCCGGCGAATGCTCGAGGCGCGGTCACTGGCGATGACCCTGACCGAGCGGGAACGCGACGTCGCCATCGCGGTCGGCGAAGGCAAGGTCAACGCCCAGATCGCGGAACAGCTCTACCTCAGCATGGCCACCGTCAAGGCCCACGTCTCCCGCATCATGGTCAAGCTCGCCGTCACCAACCGCGTCCAGCTCGCCAACCGGGTCCACGACGCCGGCCTGCTCTGACCGGGTGTCACTTCGCGGGTCAGCCGTCGTGCCAGGTGCGCCAGAGGTCGGCGTACGTGCCGCCTGCTGCGACCAGCTCGTCGTGCGAGCCGAGTTCGACGATCCGGCCATCCTCGAGAACCGCCACGCGGTCGGCGTCGTGGGCGGTGTTGAGTCGGTGGGCGATGGCGATGACCGTGCGTCCGCTCAGCACCGAGGCCAGCGAGCGCTCGGCGTGCCGTGCGGTGGTGGGGTCGAGCATCGCGGTCGCCTCGTCGAGGATGAGTACCTGCGGGTCGGCCAGCACGATCCGGGCGAGCGCGAGTTGTTGCGCTTGGCCCGGATCGAGTTCTAGTGCGCCGTCACCCAGCTCGGTGTCCAGGCCGTCGGGCAACGTGTTCAGCCACTCGGCATTTACGGTCTGCAAGGCGGACAGCACCTCGGCATCGGTCGCGTGCGGCGCGGCGAGGATGAGGTTCTCCCGCAGAGTGCCCACGAACACATGGTGTTCTTGAGTCACCAGAGCCACCCGCTTGTGACGCTCGATCGGCTCCAGCTCGCTCACCGGTACGCCGCCGACGGTGACCCGCCCGGAGCGGGGTGGATCGATCCCCGCGATGAGCCGCCCGAGAGTCGACTTGCCCGCGCCGGACGGACCCACTAGCGCTAGCCGCTCCCCCGGCCGCACGGTCAGATCAATGTCGTGTAGGACATCTCGATTCCGGTACGCGTACCGGACGCGCTCCACGCGAATCGTCTCCCCTTGCGGGGTCTGGCTCGTAACACTGGCCGCGGCCCGAACCTCCGCCACGCCGGTCAACCGGGCCAGAGAAGCCCAGCCGCTCTGCAGCTGCTCGGCCCACTGCAACACCTTGTCCAGCGGATCAACCATCTGCCAGAGGTACAGCGTTGCGGCGATGACCGTGCCGAGAGTGACCCATCCCTTGCCATGGAGCAGACCACCGATCAGCAACACCAGGACGACCGGAAGAGTGTGCGAGAAGTCGACCACCGGGAAGAAGACCGTACGCAGCCGCAAGGAAGCGCGTCGCCGGGCGAACGCCGCGCCCACGCTGGAGTCTGCCGCCGCGATGCGCTGCTCGGCCAGGTCCAGCGCCTCCACGGTCCGCGCCCCTTGCGTGGTGGACGCCAGCTCCTGCGTCATCACCGACATCGCCTCGCCCTCGGCCAGGTACGCCGACCGTGCCCGCCGCAGGTACCACCGGGTGATCCCGACGAGTACCGGTACGCCGACCAGCCCGCACGCGCCCAGGACCGGATCGAGGAAGAAGATGGCGCCGAGGATCACCAGGACCTGCAGTCCGGAGATGAAGATCTCGGGTACTGCGTCGCGGGCGGCGGCACCGATGTTGGGGACATCCACCGCGCTGCGGGTCATCAGCTCACCGGTGCCCGCCCGCTCGACCAAGGAGACCGGAAGGCGCAAGGTGGACTCGACGAAGTCCTCCCGCAACCGGGCCAGGATGCGATCGCCGAAGCGGTGCCCGGCGTAACGGGCCAGGGTGGTCAACAGCATTTGCAGCAGGACGAAGCCGCCGATGATCAGCGCGTACTTGTCGATGGTCGAGACCGAGATGCCGGTGCGGACGCCGTCGACGATGCGGCCCATCAGGTAGGGCGCGGCCAGGCCTGCGAGTGTGGCCAACAGGTAGAGGGCGACGACAACGACCAGCGCCCACTTGTCCTGCCGCAACAAGCCGAGCGTCACTCGCCGTACCTGCGCCGACGACGCGATCGGCAGCTTGCCGGCGGTCTCCGTGCTCATCAGCCCTCCGCCCGGTCGAGTTCGTCTTCGTCGGCGAGGGAGCGGGAGACCATCGCGCGGTAGTCGGGGTGGGTGGTCAGCAGGTCGTGGTGGGTGCCGATGGCAACTACTTTGCCGGCGGCGACGAAGGCGACGGTGTCCACGTGGTGCAGCACGATCGGCGAGGTGCTGGCGATGATGGTGGTCCGTCCGGCTCGCTGCCGCGCCACTCGGCGTACGATCCGGGTTTCGGTGTCGGCATCGACCGCGGAGGTCGGCTCGACCAGGATCAGGATGTCCGGGTCGACGGCAATCGCGCGAGCCAGCCGCAGTCGCTGGCGCTGGCCTCCGGACAGATTGCGGCCCTGAGCATCCACGACCGCGTCCAACTCTCCCTCGCCGAGGCTCATCACGACGTCGTCCGCTGAAGCGGCCTCCAGCGCCGCCCAGAGCTCGGCATCGGTCCGCGACCGACCGGCCTGCAGAACGTCGCGGACCGTGCCGGCGAACAAATACGAGTCGTTCGTCGACAGCAGGCGTCGCTGATTGCCGGCCAGCCGCTCGGTGATGGCGATGGCGTCGGAGGGATCGGCGGCGGCAAGGCCGAGCAGCCGTCCGCCGGGTGCCCGCAGCCCTGAAACCTGGTCGATCAGATCGGTCGTTGCGGCAGGGTCCGACGGAAGCGAAGCATCCGGGTTCAGGTTGAGCACGTCGATGATCCGCCGGGCGGCGACCCGGCCGCGGGTCAGGTCGTAGGCACCCTCGATGAAGAACGACACCGGAACGACGAGCATCGCGACGTATCCGTAGACCGCGACCATCTCGCCGACCGTGATGTCGCCGGACGCGGCCATCCGGGCCGACAACCAGATCACCACGGCCAGGAACACAGCCGGCAGACCGACCGCCAGGGCCTGGATCCGGCTTGTCACGGCCCCCACCCGATACCCCTCGGTCACCAGCGCGCGGGAGCGCTCCTGATAGCGCCGGGCGAAGATCTCCCGGCCGCCGACGCCTGCCAGGATCCGCAGTCCCGCCGCGATGTCGTTCGAGCGGGTGGTGAGCATCCCCTGCTGCGTGCGATAAGACGACTCGGCCCTCTCCAGGCGAGTCAGCAACGGCCCGATCAGCAAGGTGATGGCCGGTACGCCGAGCAGCACGACGGCTGCCAGCAAGGGCGAGGTCGTCCACAAGAGCACCGCCACCACGACGTACGCGATGACCGCGCCGACGCCCGGTCCGGTGATGGTGAGCACCATCGCAACCTGCCCGATGTCAGTGGTTCCGGCGCTGACCACCTCACCGGAAGCGAACTTCCGCGCCAAGGTCGCGCCCAGCCGAGCGATGTGCCGGCTGAGCACTTCCACCGTGCGGAAGGAAGCGTCCGCACGGATGAAGGTCATGGTGCGATGGCGCAGGATCCCCAGCGTCGCGTTGAGCGCACCCGCCGCGGCGATCGCCAGCACCCAGGCGGCCAGAGCACCGAGATCGTCGTGTCGCAGGCCGTCGTCGATGGCCCGCGAGATCAGGTACGGCGGCAAGATCAGCCCGACCGTCCAGGCCGTCCCGAGCAGTGCGCCCAGAGACACCCGCCCTGGTTGACACTTGACCAGCCAGAGCAGGTACCGCACAGGACTCCGGGTATCGGGAACTCCGACGGTCTGGTGCGGGATCGTCAGCGGCACACGCCGAAACCTACCCGGAGGCCTCTCCCTGCACCGCAGGGCGGGTACCGCCGGCGCGTGCCGCCAGGCGGAAACTCAGCGGGCGCAGTGCCAGCTCACGAACGAGACGGTCTGCTGGGTGTAGAAGGTGGTGTCGAACCGCGCCCGTCCCGGCTCGTTGGTCACGTTGTTGATCCGCCAACTGCCCAGCCGGCCGTCGTTGCTGCCTCCGGTGAGGACGTAGCCGGGGTACCAGTAGGACGGGTTGGTACAGAAGCGTTCATGGGTGTGGAAGTTCGGAGCATCCGGACTCTCGTTGGCGGCACTGGCGGGAAGAACAGTGAAAGCGGCGGCGAAACCGGCGATGGTGATCGCGGTGGCCGCGCGGCTGAGTGATCTCATCGAAGCCCTGACCTTTCGTGTCGGTGCTTGGGTCCATCGATCAAACACACCCGCACACGCAGGACGCCAACACTGCAATGCTGCTCTAAGTGACCGCCTGGTTGCTCAACTGCCCGCGGCGACTGCCTGGCCGGTTGTGGTTTGCCAGTAGAGGACCTGGCGGCCGGAGCGACGGCGTTGCAGAAGGCCTGCGTCGGACAGCACGCGGAGATGGTCGGCGACCGTTGCCAGGGAGAGGCCCGTGGCGGCCACCAGTGCCGTCGTACTGATCGGTGCTGCGGCCTCCACCAGGATGCGGGCGCGGTTTCGTCCGAGCAGCCGGACCAGTGGTTCGGCCAGGGGCTTCACGGCGGCGAAGATGCCCGCGACCGGATAGCTGAGCGCGAAGCGGTCCGGCAGGCGCCAGCTGACGTTGACGCCGCGGCTGTGGGTCGCGATGAAGATCAGGTCCCGGCCCCGGATGTCGGTCGGCGGGAAGTCGGAGCGGTTCACCTGCAGACGACCGTCACCGAGCCAGCGCACGTCCGGCCCGAGCCCCCGCAGTACGCCGGACCAGCCTTGTTCGCTGAGCCGTGAGGTCCGGGAGACGATGTCTGCCTGGAGCACCCGGTGCCGTCGCGGCCAGTCCGCCTCGACCGTCTCCGACCAGATCCAGCGCAGCAGCTCGGCCGCCTGCCGGGCGAGTCCGGTGCCCTCGGCAAGTACTGCGGGGAGCGGCGACCGGACGACGGCCAGGTCGGCGCGGATCTGCTCGTCCGGAACCTCGCTGAACGGCCGCAGCTCGTCCTCGAGCTCGAGGTTCGGCGCCAGCGGCGGGACGGTGAGGAAGTCGGCGGTCCATCGCTTGCCGAAGGCCCCTTCCACCAGGGCGTGCCAGACCGGATGCGCGGCCAGTTGCGCCTCGTACGCCGGCCGGTGGGTGTCCCGCCAGGTCCGGTACCACGGCTTCGACGGCTCGCGCAGCATCTTCAGCGCCGAGACCGTCTCGGTCAGCTGCGACGTGCCGAACCGGGCGTTCGCCAGCACGTCCGCGTCGACGATGAACTCCGCCATGTTTCGCCTCCATCCGAAACTGTAGGCGTCCGGCCCAACCCGGGCGAGTCTGTTCTGCCATGAGCACCTATCGCGAAATCTTCCGGCTCCGCGAGTTCCGCGGGCTGTGGATCAGTAGTGCCCTGGGCAACGCCTCGGCCACCATGACCAGCCTCACGCTGGCCATCGTGGTGAACGCCGAGACCGGCTCGGCCCTGCTCTCGGCGCTGATCATGTTCGGCCCGTCGCTGGCCCACGTACTCGGCGCGTCCACCCTGATGTCGGCGGCCGACACCGCCCGGCCGCGGCGGATCCTGGTCGTGCTCGCCACCGTTTCCACCGCTGCCGTGGTCGCCCAGGCAGCCTTCGACCTCAACTCGGCGGCCCGGCTGCTGCTGACCTTGGGCGTCGCGTACGGCCTCTCGATCGCCTCCGGTGTCCGGTGGGGACTGCTGAACGAGGTGGTGGATCGCGACCAGTTCGTGCTGGGCCGCTCGGCGATGAACCTCTCGGTCGGCGCGATGCAGATCGCGGGGTTCGGTGCGGCCGGGCTGTTGCTGCAGACGTTCGAGCCGGCCGAGGTCTTCTGGCTGGCGGCAGCCTGCTCCGCCCTGACCATCCCCGTACTGCGCTTCGGTCTCGCCGACCGGGCACCGCGCAGGCTCACCGCGACCAGCCCGCGCGAGACGTGGCGTGGCAACCGGATCCTGCTCGCCCAGCCGACCACCCGGCCGCTTCTGCTCGCCCTGTGCATCCCGAACGGCCTGATCGTCGGCTGCGAAGCACTCTTCGTCCCGTACGCCGGTTCGGCCGCCGGACTCCTGCTGGCGGCCGGCGCGGCCGGGATGATGTCGGGCGACCTGGTGATCGGCCGCTTCCTCACCCCGGCCCGGCGACTGAAGGTCAGCATCTATCTCAGGATCCTGCTCGCCGTCCCGTTCCTTGCCTTCGCCATCGACCTCCCGATCGGCGTCCTGGCGGCACTGGTTGCTCTCGGCAGCATCGGGTACTCCGCGTCGCTGTCGCAGCAAGAGCTCCTCGTCGAGGCCACGCCCTTCGAGTTGCGCGGCCAGGTGCTGGGGCTGGAATCCGCGCTCCGGATGACCACGTTCGGGGTGTGCGCAGTACTGGCTGGTGCTGCCGCTGATCTGGCGGGCTCCGCTGCGATCATCACTGTCTTCGCCGCACTGTCGCTGATGGTCTCGCTGGCCCTCACCCGTCCGCTGAGTCGCGTCGCCGCGGGAGCCGGACGGCGATTGGTTTCACAGCCGGGAGGGTAACGGAGAACCAAGGTTCAGAGAGGAGCCCCAGGATCGGCGCCACCCGGTGTGCGCCCGGCCAGTACAAGAGGCTCCCGTGACCGACGCCAACCCCACCCACCTCCCACCGGTACTACGCTCGCGCGAACCCGCCGCCGGCATACGGGGTGGGGCGCCGGGCGGGCGGGCTTTCGATGCCGAGCAGCTGCGGGAGTTGTTCTCGGGGACTGTGGCAGGGACGGTCGGGTTCGAGGAGGAGCTGCTTTTGGTGCAGCGGGCAACGTGGTTGCCTGCGGATGCGGGTGGTTTGGTGGCTGGGCTTGGGGATCTGCGGGTGAAGCGGGAGTTGCCGGCTTGTCAGGTTGAGATCGCTACCTCTGTCCACAAGGACGTGGCTGACGCCGTTGAGGAGTTGCGGGGGTGCCGGGCGCTCGTCGCCGCCGCCTGCGGGCCCGAGCTGGCTGTCATCGCCGCGCCTGTCCATCCTCTCCTCGACGGGCCCGTCCCCCTCTCAACCAGCGAGCGCACCGAAGGACTCGCGGCTCGCTACGGCGACGTCATCCACCGGCAGCTCGTCTCGTCCCTGCAACTCCACCTGGCCTTCGGCGACGCCGACTGCACGCTGGGCGTCTACCACGCACTGCGGAACCTGCTCCCCGAGTTGGCCGCGCTCGCCGGGGCCTCGCCGTTCATCGGCGGTCGAGACACCGGCCTCTGCTCGGTGCGGCCGGTGATCGCCTCCGGACTCCCCCGCCAAGGCGTGCCTCCGATCATCGACTCGTGGGAGCAGTTCGCAGACGACCTCGCCTGGATCGCCCGAGGCGGCGCCGATTCCTCGGAATGGTGGTGGGAACTCCGGCCACACCTCCGCTACGGCACGTTGGAGCTGCGCGTCCTCGACGTCCAGGCGACCACGGATCGCACCAGCGCGATCGCCCACTTCGTCTACGCGCTCGCCGCGATGCTCGCAGAGCACCATCACCTCGGCCGACTCCAACCACCCGCGCCGACGTGGAGAATCGCCGAGAACCGATGGGTTGCGCTGCGCGACGGCGTACGGGGTGAACTGCTGGACCTCCGGACCGGCGAAGCGCGACCGGCCCGCCGCTGTCTCCACGACCTCATCGACGCCGCCGAGCCGTACGCGGACGGCAGCCTGGACGACGTACGGGAGTTGGTCGATCACCCACCGGTGGAGCAGCTTCGAGCGCTCGGCCCTGACTCTGTTGTCCCCTGGCTCGCGGAGGTGTTCACCGCATGAAACTGCTGACCCTTCCGGGCGTCTTCGCGCCCATCTCCGACTCGTGGATGCTCGCCGACGCGATCCGCCAGGAGAACCTCGGCCCGGGCTCGCGCGCGCTCGACGTCTGCACCGGCAGCGGGCTGCTCGCGATCACCGCGGCAACCTGCGGCGCGGCCAGTACGGCGATCGACGTCTCGCGGCGGGCCTTGCTCACCGTGCGACTCAACGCGGCCCGGCACGGTGTCCGCGTCCGGACCCGCCGGGGACGGACCTTCGAACCCGTGGCCGGTGAGCGGTTCGACCTGATCGTGAGCAATCCGCCGTACGTGCCGTCACCCAGAGCGGATCTCCCTCGCCGTGGACCGAGCCGGGCGTGGGAGGCGGGTCACGACGGCCGGCTCATCCTCGATGCACTCTGCGACAAGGCTCCCGCCCATCTTCTTCCTGGTGGCGCGCTTCTGCTCGTGCACTCCTCTCTCATCGGCACGGACGCCACCCTGGATCGGCTGCGTCGCGGCGGCCTGGTCGACGTCGAAGTACGAGAGCGGGTGCGGGGACCGCTGGGCCCGCTGATGCGAGCGCAACAAGCGGCCGGGATGATCCCGGCCGGCATCGACGAGGAGGATGTGGTGATCATCCGAGCGTGCGCTCCATCGGCGTGAGCCGTTCGCGGGTTCCGTCGAGGTCGAAGCGCATCGGCTCACCGCGACTCTCCGACTCCCATCCGGCGGCAAGGCCGAGCCGGACCAGGCGGGCGACCAGCGCCGAGGTGACGGGCGTCAGGTCGAACACCTCGGCTCGACGGTCGTCCGGGGTGGTGATGATGGGTCCGAAGTTGAGCCACGGATCGTCGAAGGCGACCCGGACTTCCAGCTGCCGATAGCGCACGGACCCCCGCCGCCAGATCCGCACCACCACGTGGCCGGGATCGAGATGACGGACCACCCATTGGTAGTTGACGTCGTCAACGGTCAGTTTCCGTACACGCGCGCGAGCCACGGACGCACAGTACAAGCGGTTCAGTAGCTGGGGACTTCGAGGCGGAGTCTGATGAGCTGCGCGTCGCTCCCGCCGCAGGTCGGTGGGAGGCGGACGTCACTGGGTTGCTTGATGCGCGTGCTCACGTCGTACCAGAGAATGCTCGTGGCGATGCAGTTCGCCAGACTCTCCACGTTCTCCAGGATCGACTCCGGCCAGGCGGTCCGGTCCAGGACCGCCAGGAACTGCCGTTCGGCCGCGAGCAGTTCGATCGCGTCCTGGCGCAGGACGTCGACCGGCGCCGAGGCCTTCAGGTCCGCGTCGAACTTGGCCAACGCCAGGTTGCGCGGCCGGACCGCGGTGACGAAGACGTTGGCAGCCTGCTTGGCGCTCAACGCGGCCGACGTCGGCCGCGGCCGCGGAGTGGTCGGTACGGGCGTGAACGTGGCGGTCGAGGTGGCGGTCGGCGTCGGACGTGGGCGGACTGTCGGAGTGTTGAGATCGTCCGTGGGGCCGTCACCACCACACCCGGTGGAGAACAGCATCATCGCGACGACCACTACGGTCTTCACCCTCATCGCGGCCCCTGTTCGCCTACTTGCCCACGATAGACGGTGAAGTCAACCTTTTCGCCTTTCCTCGAAGAGCTTTTGCCACTCGCCGCAAGCTGCCACGCTTTCCGGATTCGTTGTCATTGTGCCTGGGGGGAAATTCGCATGATTCGGAAATGGGCCGCGCTCGCGGCCGGCACGACTCTTCTTGTCACCACTGTCCCGGCCGTTGCGCAGGCGGCGAGGGCGACGGTCGAGGCGACTTGCGCCAGATCGGTTCTCGCGCTTCCGGCCGACTCTTTGCCCGGCTCGAGCGCGGCCCGTACTGCGGATCCGTCCGGCCGCTATCTGCTCGGCGAGGCGAATCGGGAGGGGCGTCAGCACGGCCAGCCCGTCCTCTGGGTGGACGGTGTCCCCCGCTGGCTCTCGTCCCGGCAGGAAGACGGCGAGTCGTTCGCGTACTCCGTGGTCGAGGGCGGGCTCGTCGTCGGCAGCACCTACGCTCTGGACGGCACGGACCACTGGATCTACTCCGCGACGACCGACTCGTACCGGCTGCTCAAGCCGCCGCCGGGCCTGCAGATCTCTCAGCTCACCGGGATGAACAAGCGGCAGGACATCGCCGGGCTGGCCTGGGACGAAGGTCTCGGACGCCAGGTGCCCTTCGTCTGGCCGGCCGGTGGGCAGCCGCGGCTGCTCGCAGTACCGGCTGGTCACGAGGTTTTGTATCTCGATGACATCTCCGACGAAGGGCTGATCGTCGGGAGGTTCACGCCGCCCGGTGGTGGGATTGCGACGAGCTACCTGTGGAAGTCCTATGGCGCGCAGCCGGTCCGGCTGCGCGGCGTTCACACGAAGACGGTGTGGGCGCGTGACATCGAGGGCCAGTGGATCGCCGGTGAGGAGATCGGCGGAGCGGATGCGACCGGTCTGATCTGGAACACGCGGAGTCCGCGGATCGTCCAGGTCGAGGAGGGTGTGGTCGACCTGAACAGTTCCCGCGATGCAGTCACCGCGGGGACCTTGGGTGTGCCGAACACCTATACCTCGTTGGTGATCCGCAGCGACGGCACGAGGATCGAGTTCCCGGAGGGCACCTTGCTCTCGCACATCTTCGAACGCACCAACAAGCTGACGGCCGCCGGCTACCACATCACCGAGTCGGGTCTGCCTGAACCGGTGGTCTACGCCTGCACCGACTGACCCTGATCTCCGGCAGCAGCCGCACCCGCGACGTACGGGTTCGGCTGCTGCCGGGTCGAGGTGTTTCGGCTGCGGGTGGGACGATGGGTGTCGTGCAGGTGTTCTCGGGGCCGGTGGGTGAGCCCGCGATGGAGTTGGCGGTGGCGAACGCGCTGGTACGGCGTGCTTCCGCCGGTGAGTTGACCGAGGCGGTGCGGCTCTACCGGCCGGCCGAGCCGGTGCTCGTCTTCGGTCGGCGCGACACGCGTCACCGGGGCTTCGAGGCCGCAGTACGGGCTGGTCGTGAAGCCGGCTTTGTGCCACTCGTCCGGGCGGTTGGTGGGCGGCCGGTCGCCTATACGTCCGAGGCGCTCGTGATCGACCACGTTCGGCATGACCCGCGCGCGGCGGAGGAGCAGGAGCGGCGGTTCAAGGCGTTCGGGCAGGTGATCGCCGACGAACTCCATTCGCTCGGCATCGACGCCAGGGTCGGCGAGGTGCCCGGTGAGTACTGCCCCGGTGCGCAGAGCATCAACGCGCGCGGCGCGGTCAAGCTCGTCGGCACCGGTCAGCGGGTGGTCCGTGAAGCCTGGCTGTTCAGCTCGCTGACGGTGATCGGCGACGACGAGCGGATCAGGTCGCTGCTGACCGAGGTGTATGCCCACCTCGAACTCCCCTTCGATCCAGCCACCGTCGGCTCCCTCTCGACCGAACGCCCCGACCTGACCGCCTCCGCCGTGGAAGCACACTTCCACACCGCGTACGCCGCCGGAATCCCGCCATCTCCCCTCGACCAGCCAACCCTCAACCTTGCCGCGTCCTTCGCCACCGACCACCAGATCTGACACCGCGGCCCTTCCGGTGGCGCCGGGCGACTGCGCTGCGTTACGGTCCGAGAGACCGCAAGAAGTAGACCTGCGTTAGCCGAGTTCGTAGTACAGGTCGTAGTTGGGGAGGTTTTGGCCGCGGATCCAGTTGTCGGGGTTGGATCGCTCGACCTTGAAACCGTAGCGCTGGAAGGCTGGAAGTGCGGTGCGGCTGGCGTGCGTGTGCAGGCGCGACAACCCGAGTTGACGTGCCTTGGTGATGACCGCTTCGACCAGCGCGCGGCCCACACCGCGGCCGCCCGCCTCGGAGTGCACGAACAGCATGTCGAGCAGGCCATCGGCCGTTACATCGCTGAACCCGACAACTCGGCTATCGATCGTGGCCACGAACGTGTGAGCTGCCAGCCGCCGTTTGTTCCACTCCACCAGATCGACCGACTCCGGCGCCCACGCGGCGACCTGCTCCGCCGAATAGTCCTTCACCGCTGTATCGCGAATCGCCCGGAAGTAGGCCTCCCAGGTCGCCTGCGCGTCGGCCGGTTCGTACGCACGAATGATCACGGTCACGGCCCCACGCTACCCGGCGAGAGGCCTTGGCCTGGGGGAATATCTACACTTCGGTGCGCGGGCTCCGGCGAGGTGAGGGTGGGTTGGGATGAGGCTGGATCTGGCGAGGGTGTTGGCGGCGCGGGGGCAGATCAGTCGGGAGTTCGTAGAGACGCCGCAGTACGAGTGCGAGGCGTTGGGGGAAGTGCTCGGGTGCCGGGTGGTGCTCAAGGTGGAGACGCTCAATCCCGTTCGCTCGTTCAAGGGGCGGGGCACCGACACGGTTCTCGCTCGGCTGCAAGAGCGTCGTACTGCGGACGCTGTCGTCTGCGCGAGTGCGGGGAACCTTGGTCAGGCGGTGGCCTTCGGCGGGCGGGCGCGTGGGATCGGTGTCACGGTTGTTGCCTCGGCGGCGGCGAATCCCTTGAAGATCGAGCGCATGAAGACGTTCGGGGCCGACGTGGTGCTGGTCGACGGTGAGATCGAGGCGGCCCTCGCAACGGCGGAGCGGATCGCCGCTGACACCGGCGCGTTCTTGGTTGAGGACAGCAAGGACATCGGTACTTGCGAGGGCGCGGCAACGATCGGGGTCGAGCTCTCGGAGTTGCCGGGTGCGCTGGACGCAGTACTGGTCTCGCTCGGTGCCGGTGCGATGGCTTCCGGGGTTGGCTTTGCACTGAAGAATCTGCGCAAGGGCACCGAGGTCATCTGCGTCCAGCCTGAGCAGGCACCGGCGATGACCCTGGCATGGCGAGCGGGCCGGCCGGTCGAGGTCGGGGCGCCTGCCACCATCGCCGATGGCGTCGCGGGGCGGTACGTCATCCCCGAAGTACTCGACGATCTGTTGGCGGTGACGGACGACGCTGTGCTGGTGACCGAAGCCGGCATCGTCGAGGCGATGCGTCTGCTCTACCTGCACGCCGGTCTCGTCGTCGAACCGGCCGCGGCGTTGGGGGTTGCTTCGATCCTGGAAAGCAATGGCCGCTTCAGTGGCAAGACCGTCGTCACAATCCTCTGCGGCAGCAATGTGACGCCAACAGACTTCGCCCACTGGATCCGCTGAACTGCAGGGTTAGGCCTGGTGGGGTTGAGCGGCTGAGACTTCGGCAGCGATATCGGTGGCGATCTCGATCGCTCGGTCGGCCAGTGGGGAACGGGTGGTTCTGGCCGGCCAATGGAGGTAGATCCCGCGGGTGGGGGCGGGGCGCAGTTCGTGGATCGCGAGCCGCCCGTCGGAGCTGACCTCGGAGCCGTGCAGGGCGAGCCACGGCAGCACCGCCCAGCCGAGCCCGGCTCGCACCATCGCCAGGATCGCCTCGTTGCCCGGAGACCGGAAGACGATGCGCGGGCGTGCCCCGCCGTCGGCGAGTGCCCGGTCCATCCACGGCTTGTCACAGCTCACATGGCAGCCCACCATCGGCTTGTCGTCGAGCAACTCCAGTCCGACCGGGCCGTCGGGAAGGTCGCCCGGCCGGGTCACCAGCAGGTAGGGGTCGTCGACCAGCTTGAGGTGCTCGACCTCACCCTCGATAGGCCGGTCGTGGAAGAGCAGGTCCAGCTTGCCGATCTCTGGATCAGGAGGCGTTTCGCACAGTCTGATCTCGCACCCGGGATGCTCGTCGCGCAGCCGGCTGACGAGCGACGGCAGGATCACGTTGGAGACGCTCTGGAAGGTGCCGATGTCGATCCGGCCGTCACCGGCCTGGAACCGGTCGACGGCCTCGACCAGCGCCTGGGCCCTCTCCAGCAGCTCGCGTCCGTGTTCGAGGACAACCGCGCCGAGCGGGGTGATCCGCACCGGCCGGGGTCCGCCCGGGCGCTCGAACACCGGGCCGCCGACCGCCTTCTCCAACGCGGCGACCTGCTGGCTGATCGTCGACTGTGTGTAGCCGAGCCGTCCGGCGGCCCGCCCGAACGTGCCCTCTTCGACGATGGCCTCCATCGTCGCCAAATGCCGTAGCTCCACCTCGACCATGAGGCCAAGCATAGCCCTGACCGATTGCTTTCATCGAAAACAATCGCTTTTCACGATGCGCCCGCGCCCATAGCGTCGAAGACATGACAACCCACGGCACCGCGGCAGCTGTTCGGCCGGCGATCGAGTCCCGGCCGGCGACGCAGTCGAGGCCTTCGAGTCTCGTCTGGGCACTCACCGCCACTCACTTCGTGAGCCGGGCCGGCGGGGTGGCACGGGTGTTCCTCGTGCTCTACCTGACCCAGGAGCGTGGACTGTCGGCGACGACGGCCGGTGCGGTGATCGCGGCGGTGGGCGTCGGAGACATCGGCTCCCAACTGCTGGGCGGCTGGCTCGGCGACCGGATCGGCCGGCGTACCACGATGCTGCTCGGGTTCCTGGGCACGGCCGTCGCGCTGATCGCGCTCGGCTCGGCGGAATCTATCGTGGCGATCTCCGCTGCGGCTGTCGGCGTCGGGCTGATGGCCGAACTGTTCCGCCCGGTGGGATCGGCGGCCGTGGCGGACCTGCCGGAAAAGGAGCGGCTCCCAGCGTTCGGTTTGCTCTTCTGGGCGGCCAATCTCGGCTTCACGATCTCGACGGTGGCCGCTGGAGTCTTGGTCCGGCAGGGGTACGGCATCTTGTTCTGGTTCAACGCCGGGGCCGCGCTCCTCGCGGCGCTGATCGTGTGGCGGCGCGTCCCCGAGACCCGTCCGCCGGTGCAGAAGACAACCCGCCGCGCGTTGCTGCCGGTCCTCCTGCGCGATCCCGTCATGCTCGCGATGGCCGCGATCCACATCGTCTACTTCACGTTGTTCCTGCAGGCGTTCTCGACGCTTCCGCTGGTGATGACCGGCGACGGACACGGTCCCGGAACCTTCGGTGCGGTGCTCGCCCTCAACGGCATCGTGATCGTCCTCTTCCAGCCGGTCGCCGTACGGCTGCTCGACGGCCGCGACACCGCGCGCATCCTGGCGGTTTCCATGCTGCTGGCCGGCGTCGGCGGCGGATTCGGTGCTGTTGTCCACAGCAACGTCGGCTATGTCGCTTCCGTTCTCGTGTGGACGCTCGGCCAGATCGGTGTCTCCGTCATGTTCGGCGCCACCTTCGCCGGGATCGCGCCGGCCGACCTCCGCGGCCGGTACATGGGCATCGCGTCCACCACCTGGAGCCTCGGCGCAGTACTGGGCCCACTGCTCGGTACTGCGCTGCTCGACCACGCCGGACGCACCGTCCTCTGGGCAACCTGCTTGGCAATCGGGGTAGCCCTGTTCGCCACCCAACTCGCCGTCGCCCCAGCCCTACGCCGCCGCACCGCCGAACTGAGTGCCTCCCACTGACCCAGCCGCTGCGCGTGGGCGGGCTGGCAGCGGCTGGGTGGGGGGTTCGGCGGTCAGTTCCACCAGTAGAAGTGGTAGCCGCCGCCTCGGTAGTAGATCTTGCTGACGATGTAGTTCTTGACGAAGCCGTACTCGAACCACTGCAGGTGGCACTTGTCGAAGTCGTAGCCACACGAGACCTGGCCCTCCGCCTGGGTCCCGGTGCCTGCGGTGGACTGTGCGTTCGCCGTCGTCGCACCGCCGGCGACCACCGCTGCCACCATGGCCAGTGCCGCAACCGTTCGCGTAATGGGTTTCATGAGGTGATTCCGCCCTTTCACTCTCAACTTTGCCCTGCGCAACCTTGTTACGCCTTGTGTTTCGCCCAGTACCCTCTGCAACAACTGCTAATCGCCCTCGAAACAGTTGAAAGATGTCGATGCGGTGGTGTCGGATCGGGGCAGCGGTGTTCGTAGCAGGAGTAAAGCAACCGGACCACAGGAGTGATTCGTATCGACACAGAGCAGGCGCTCGTCCGGGTTCACCACGAGGAGTGGGCGCGGGTGGTCGCTTCTCTCACCAGGCGTTTCGGCGACCTCGACATCGCCGAGGACGCCGCTGCCGAGGCGTTCGCGACGGCTGTCGAGCGGTGGCCTGCCGACGGCGTACCGCCCAACCCCGGCGCCTGGCTGACCACCACCGCCAACCACAAGGCCATCGACCGGATCCGGCGCGAGAGCAAACGCGACGACAAGCACAGGGAGGCTCAGATGGTGTACGACGACGATCCGCCCGAGCCGCTCGGTGCCATCGACGACGATCGGCTCCGCCTCGTCTTCACCTGCTGCCACCCGGCACTGGCGCTGGAGACCCGCGTGGCGCTGACCCTGCGGATGGTCGGTGGTCTGACCGTGGCCGAGATCGCCCGTGCCTTCCTGGTGCAGGAGACGGCGATGGGCCAGCGGATCACCCGCGCGAAGGCCAAGATCAAGGCGGCCCGCATCCCCTACCGGGTGCCGGCGACGGCGGACCTCCCGGCCCGCGTCTCCGGCGTACTCGCCGTGCTGTTCCTCGTCTTCAACGAGGGCTACCTGGCCACCGGCCCTGACTCCGATCCGGTCCGTCATGAGCTGACCGCCGAGGCGATCCGGCTCACTCGCCTGATCCGCGGCCTGATGCCGCAGGACGGCGAGGTCGCCGGGCTTCTGGCGCTGATGCTGCTCACCGAAGCCCGCCGTACGGCGCGGATCTCGGCCGACGGCAAACTGGTCCCCCTCGGCGAGCAGGACCGCGGCGCCTGGGACCCCGAACTGATTGCCGAGGGCCATCAGTTGGTCCGCGAGCGGCTGGCCACCGGGATGCGTCCGGGGCGCTACCAGATCCTCGCGGCGATCAACGCCGTCCACACCTCCGCGCGCGACGTCCGCGACACCGACTGGTCGCAGATCGTTGCCCTGTACGACCAACTCGTCCGGCTGGACCCGTCGGCGATCGTCGTCCTCAACCGGGCGATCGCGGTTGCCGAACTCGACGGCCCGGACGTGGCGCTGGCCACCGTCGACCGGCTGGAGGAGAAGCTGGCCGGCTACCACGCCTACCACGCGACCCGCGCTGACTTCCTCCGCAGGCTGGGCCGCAGCCAGGAGTCGCGCGCGGCGTACGACCAAGCCATCGAACTAGCCGGCAACACCGCCGAGACCGCCTACCTCACCCACCGCCGCGATCAACTGGCTTAGCGGCGCGTGAGGGCGACGGCTTCGCGGGCGATCTGCCACTCCTCGTTGGTCGGGATCACCAGGACGGAGACCGGGCTGTCGTCGGCGGAAACGGTGCGAGCTTCATCGGAGGAAGCGTTGTTGCGTTCGGCATCGACCGTGATGCCGAGCGCTTCCAGTCCGGCCAGCGAGGCGGCCCGAACGGCCGGCGAGTGCTGGCCGACCCCCGCGGTGAAGACGATCGCGTCGACCTTGCCCAGTACGGCGTAGTACGCGCCGACGTACTTCTTGAGCCGGTAGCAGTAGACGGCGAAGGCAAGTTGCGCCCGCTCGTCGCCTGCCGCCTGCCGACGGGTCAGCTCGCGGAAGTCGTTCTCCCCAGCCAAACCCTTCAGCCCCGACTCGAAGTTGAGCTGGTGATCGATCTCGTCCAGGGACCGGCCGGTCTCGCGGGCCAGATAGGCATGGATCGCCGGATCCAGATCACCCGACCGCGTGCCCATCACCAGACCCTCGAGCGGAGTGAGACCCATCGACGTGTCCACCGACTCGCCACCCCGTACTGCGGTCACGGAGCACCCATTGCCCAGGTGCAACACGATGAGGTTCACCTCGGCCGGATCGCGATCGAGCAACCGCGCCGCCTCGGCCGACACAAAGGCGTGCGAGGTGCCGTGGAACCCGTACCGGCGAACGCCGTGCTCGGCGAGCCACTCCCGCGGAACCGCATACGTATAAGCCTCTTCAGGCAACGTCTGATGGAACGCCGTGTCGAAGACCGCCACCTGCGGCAACTCCGGGAACAGCCGGCGAGCCACCTGCATGCCCTCGACATTGGCCGGATTGTGCAAGGGAGCCAGCGGCACGAGTTCGTTGACCGCCGCGATCAGGTCGTCGTCGATCAGGACGGGATCAGAAAACCGCGCTCCACCGTGCACGACCCGATGGCCGACGGCCGCGATCTCCAGGTCGTCGAGCGACGGACCGTGCTTGCTAAAGGCATCGATCGCCGCGCGCAACGCGTCCTCGTGCGAGGCGATCGGCTGCGTTGTACGGGCCTCGCCCTGCGGGCCGTGGTGGCGGTGGATGCTTTCTTGTTCGCCGATCCGCTCGACCACGCCGGACGCGGCCGCCTTGCCGGAGGCCGCGTCGATCAGGCTGTACTTCAGCGAGGACGACCCTGCGTTGATGACCAGGACATGATCGTTCATCGGCCACTCCCCTGCTGGGCCTGGACGTGGGTCTGGATGTGGGCCTGGATGGCGGTGATCGCGACGGTGTTGACGATGTCCCGCACGGTCGCGCCGCGGGACAGGTCGTTGACCGGCTTCTTCAGCCCCTGCAGAACGGGGCCGACGGCAACGGCGTTCGCCGATCGCTGCACCGCCTTGTAGGTGTTGTTGCCCGTGTTGAGGTCCGGGAAGATGAACACGGTCGCCCGGCCGGCCACTGGTGAGTCCGGCAACTTCGTCCTGGCCACCGCCGCGTCGATCGCGGCGTCGTACTGGATCGGCCCTTCCACCAGCAGTTCGGGCGCGCGCCCGCGGACGATCGTCGTTGCCTTCGACACCTTCTCCACATCCGAACCGGTGCCGGAGGTCCCGGTCGAGTACGACAGCATCGCGACCCGTGGCTCGACGCCGAACGCCGCCGCGGTCGCCGCCGAGGAGATCGCGATGTCCGCGAGCTGCTCGGCGGTCGGGTCGGGGTTGACCGCGCAGTCGCCGTACACCAGCACCTGGTTCTGCAGGCACATGAAGAACACCGAGGAGACGACCGATACGCCGGGCAGCGTCTTGACCACCTCGAGGGCCGGCCGGATCGTGTGCGCGGTGGTGTGCACCGCGCCGGACACCATCCCGTCGGCCAGGCCGAGCTGCACCATCATCGTGCCGAAGTACGAGACGTCCTTGACCATCTCGCGGGCCCGCTCCAGGTCGACCCCGCGATGGCTGCGCAGCCGGTGGTACTCCGCCGCGAAGCGCTCGCCCAGCTCCTCGTCGTCGGTGCTGAGCACCCGGGCCGCCGAAATGTCCACGCCGAGGCTCGCCGCCTTCGCGCTGATCGCGACCGGGTCGCCGAGCAGCGTCAGTTGCGCCACGCCCCGACGGAGCAGTACGTCGGCCGCCCGCAGGATCCGCTCTTCGTCACCCTCGGGCAGCACGATGTGCTTGCGATGGGCAACCGCCTCGTCGATCAGCTGGTGCTCGAACATCAGTGGCGTCACCGCCGTACTGCGGGCGACGGCGAGCCGGTCCAGCAGCGCCGGCCCGTCGACGTACTGGTCGAAGAGCGCGAGCGCGGTGTCGATCTTGCGGGGAGTGTTCTTGGTCAGCCGGCCGCGGACGGCGGTCAGCGCGGTCGAGGCCGCGTACGTGCCGAGACCGGTCTCGATGATCGGCGTGGTGCTGCCGATCCCCTCGATCAGCCGCAGGATCTGCGCCGGCAACGCGAACCCGCCGTTGAGCACGATCGCCGAGATCTGCGGGAAGTTCTGCGACGCGTGCGCCATCAGGACGCCGACGACCACCTCCGGGCGATCGGCCGCCGTGACGACGAGGGCGCCTTCGAACAGCCGGTCCAGCACGTTCGGCATCGTCATCCCGGCGATCACGAGCCCGCTGACCTCGCGCGACAGCAACCCGGGGTCGCCGCTCAGCAACTGCCCGTCGACGGCCGTCATCAGGTCCGCCACCGACGGCGCACTGAGCAACGGCTCCTCCGGGATCGCGTACGCCGGTACGCCGACCCCATCGAGCGCGGTGACCGCCTGGGCGAGCTGGTCCTTCTGGACCCGGTTCGCGATGACGGCGAACAGCGACCCGTGATTGGCGGCCAACTCGGTGCCGGCCAGGTCGGCCAACGTGCGCAGGTTGACCGGGTCCTGGCCGGAGCCGTTGAGGACGAGCAGGACGGGTGCACCCAGGTTGGCCGCGATCCGGGCGTTGTAGGAGAACTCGGTCGGCGTACCCACGTCGGTGTAGTCGCTACCGAGGATCAGGACCGGGTCGCCCCGCTCGGCGATGTCGCGGTACCGCTGGACGATCCGGTCGAGCGCCGCGTCGGGGTCCTTGTGCACCTCGTCGTAGGTGACGCCGACACAGTCGTCGTACGACAGCGTCACGGCGTCGTGCGAGGTGAGGAGGTCGAGGACGTAGTCGCGCCCACCGTGCAGCGCGGCGTCGGGACGCACGATCGGGCGGAACACCGAGACCCGCTCGACCCGCCTGGACAGCTGCTGGAGCACCCCCAGCGCCACGGTGGACTTGCCGGTGTAACCCTCCACCGACGCGATGTACACGCTGCTTCCCATGCGATGAACCCTAGTCGGACGGCGGAGCGGGCAGGTTTACCGGCTGGGCACCGGGGCGGCAATCTGGAGGTGGTGTGCGATGAGTTTCGAACGTCCCGACCCGGACACGCACAAGACCGTCACTGACACCGAGCTGAACGAAGCGCTCGAGAACGACCAGGTCGACCAGACCCTGCTGGACGCCGACCGCATCGAGCACGACGACGGAGAACGCTCCCCCGGCCCCGTCCCGAACGAGGGCCGCCGCCCACCCCGCGAGCAAGACGTCACCTCCGGCGACGAGGGCAAGCCGATAGAACCCCCGGACTGACCTGTACTCCGGTACGCCGGGCCGCGCATCGGCGTACCGGGTGGTTAGTTGAGGACCGGGATGTCGGTGACCACGGCGTAGTGGTCTGAGGGTGGCGGGTCCGGTTCCGTGCCGACGATCCGGGCGCGGCAGCGGGGTTCGCGGTCCGCGTCCAGGGTGGCCAGGACGTAGTCGATGCGTTCGTCCTCGATCCACTCGCCCTTGCCCAGGTACGGGTTCTGGGAGCTGTAGGTGATGCCGGGATCGGGCCGGCAGTCGTGCAGTACCGAGAGCAGTCGCTTGATCTCCGGCCGGTCCGGCGGAGCGTTCAGGTCACCCGCCAGGACCACCGGGTCGCCGGACCTCGACAGCTCGCGCACGAGCTCGACCAGGGCTTCCGCCTCGGCCAGGCGCTCACGTTCGCGATCTTCCTCCCAGTCCAGGCACGTGTTCAGGAAGTGCAGCCCGCGCTCACCGAGCCGGATCTCCGCGCGCAACGCGATCGTCTCGTCGGTGAGGTGGTGCCGCTCGTACGCCGCGAACGGGTACCGGCTGAGGATCGCCAGACCGAGCTGGACCGAGGGGTCGGGATCCTGAGGCATCCGGGACGGCGCGTAGATCGACGACATGCCCAACTCGGCGCCGAGCACGTCCGACTGACGCAAGCCACCCGCGACCCAGCTCTCCTGCAGGGCCACGAGGTCCGGGCGGTTCGTGCGGATGGTCCTGGCGATCCTCCGTTGCCGCCACTGCCAGTTTCCGCCGAACCGCCCCCAGACGTTCCACGTCATGAATCGCATGAGATTCCGGTACCCACGACGCGGCGATCAATCTGTGCTGCTGTGCTGTCGTTCGAGCTGGCGGTTCAGCTTGTCGACCTTGGCTTCCAGCCGCTCCATGTCCTCGGCGTCGACCCGGAAGATGAGGTGCTTGGCGCCGAGCAGCAGGATCGCCTGGAAGACCAGCTGCAGCCACTCGCTCTGCCAGTTCTCGAACGTGCTGGCGAAGAAGTTGGTCAGGTAGTCGGCCCACTGGAACGCCTGCTGGTGCTCCTCCTGGTCGCTGCGGAACTCGCTGAGCTGGGTGAAGAACTGTCCCAGCCACGAACCGAGGAACAAGACGGCCAGCACGTAGACGGCGCCCCAACGGCGGGCGTGGCTTTCAGGTTTCTTGTTCGGCCGGGGATCCGGCTCCAACTCGTCATTCGGGTTCATGCCGAACCGGTACCCACTTGCGTTGCCGCAATCAACCACTGATCCGGTCACAGAGGGTGTTTGAACCCGGGGTACCGGTGGCGCGTCTTCGTCTTGCAGTAGGCGAAGCGCGAATCGCTGTGAAAGGCGAGGTCAGATGACCTTCGGTGGCGTTGACACCTACTACGACTACAACGAGAGACAGTGGCGCAGCCGGCGACTCGGCGGCGGCCCGGTCCGCAAGGGCCCGGCCTGCCCCCTCCCACCCCAACCCCAGTCGGAAACCCGCGGCAACCACGCCCCGTCCGACCAGAACCACGACGACCCCACCCCCGACTCCCCTGACTCATAGCCGACCCGGCAGCTTGAGGACGAAGCCGCTGGACAGGTGGGCTGGGAAGCGGCGGAGGGAGATGGAGAGGTCCTGGTCCGGTACTTCGTAGTTCAGGCGGGCGAGGCGGTGGCAGAGGGCCTCGAGGAGCGTGATGGTGATCATCTCGCCGGGGCATCGATGGCCTGTGCTCGGGTCGCCGCCGCCTTGCGGGACCAGCTCGTCGCGTTCCACCGGGTGTTCGAGGAACCGTTCCGGCCGGAAGGTGTCGGGATCGCCCCACAGTGCGGGGTCGTGGTTCTGGCCGTACAGGTCGAGCAGGACCAGCGAGTCTGTCCGGATCGCTTCGCCGCGCCAGGTCAGGTCGGTGACCGCGACGCCACCGACGAACGGTGCGAACGGGTAGTACCGGCGTACCTCGTGGACAAAGGCTGCCAGGTACTGCGGGTCGTCGCCGGCCAGGCGGTCCCGATGCTCCGGCCAGCGGTGCAACGCATGAGCCGCGTACGCCGTGAACCACGCGATGGCCACCGTGGGCCGGATGATGTTCAGCAGCTCGACAGCCGCGACGCGTGGCGACAGTAAGTCGCCGCCTGCGTCCCGATGCGATGCCACTACCTCGAGCGGTGAGCCCGCTGCGGGGAGGTGTTCCCCGGCGCGCACCTGCTCCACGAGGCCGGCAAGCCAGTCCTCGCAGCGCCCCCGCGCCCGCCGAGCCTGCCAGTGACGTCGTCCGAGCGAGCCGAACCCGTCCACCAGCGACACCAGGTCCGACGCCAGCGGACCCACCATGTCGTCCGTCACCGGAACCCCTGCCCACCGGCAGACCCCACGGGTGAGAATCCGGCTCGTCTCGTCGAAGAGAACCGTCTCGCCCGTCCACCGCGGAACAGCCTCGCCCCACGCGTCGGCGACCTGCTCGACCAGCGCGGCAACTGCTTTCGGGTCGGTCAGCAACGTCACGAACATGGACTTGCGGACCCGATGCATCTCGCCGTCCAGACCGTGTACACCGCCCTTGCCGAACAACGTCCCGCGGACCGGCTCGGGAAGAGCCCCGCCACGACGGACGTGCCGTTCGTCGTAGAAGAACCGCACCGCCTCCGGTCCTCGCAGCCCGACCGCCGGCTGACCCATGATCCGGGCCCGCGCGACCCCACCCGTACTACGGCGCGGCAACCAGCGATAGCCCTCCGCCAGCAGCCGGGCGGTGTCGTCCAAACGAGGCAGGCGAGGTGTCTTCACCGCCCTCAGGTACCCACCCGGCCGAAAGCTATCGGCGCGGCTCGATGGTTGCCAACAGCATCGAAAGCGCGGCCTCGGCGGACTGCTCCAGCACCGCGGCAGGATCGCCGTCGAAGTGGTACTCCGCCACTTCCTCCCTGCCGGCCGTCGCCACTGAGACGAACACCGTCCCAGCCGGCTTGCCCTCATCTGGATCGGGACCACCCACCCCGGTCACCGCAAGCCCGAAGTCCGAACGCAGCAACCGGAGGACCCCGCGAGCCATCTGCCGGGCACACTGCGCCGTGACCACCGGCCCGGGCTCGACTCCGAGCACTTCGAACTTCACGTGCGCGGCGTACGCCACGACTCCCCCGGCGAACCAGTTGCTGGCCTCCGGTGCCGCGCCCAGCCGGCTCGCCAGCTTCCCACTGGTCAGCGACTCGGCCACCGCGACCGTCTGCTTGTTCTCCCGAAGGAGCCGGGCGACGGCCTCAGCGAGCTCTGCCGCGTCCTGCGTCGGTCCACCCATCGATCTGCCTGTGCCCTTTCCATCCGCTGAAGAGACCGCCCGGTACCCGGTCGGCAGCCGCTCATTCGACGCGGCGCGGGGATCGGGAGGCGATTGGTCTGTAGATGCTGACATAATGACAAAGCGAGGACGGTTGCGCTGGATCGAGGTGGTGAGGAGTGCTCGGCGTGGAGGAACGGATGGGGAGTCTGGACCGGCTGGTCGAGATCGACAGGTCGAGTCCGGTGCCGCTGTACTTCCAGGTGGCGCAGCGGCTGCAGGAGCTGATCGAGTCCGGCGAGATCCCCTCGGGGACCAAGCTCGACAACGAGATCGTGGTCGCCGAGCAGCTCGGGCTGTCCCGGCCCACGGTCCGCCAGGCCCTGCAGTACCTGGTGGAGAAGGGCCTGCTGAGCCGCAAGCGCGGTGTCGGTACGTCGGTGGTCAACAACCGGGTACGCCGCAAGGTGGAGCGGACGAGCCTGTTCGAGGACCTCCTCCGGGCCGGGCGGCGTCCACGCACCGAGGTACTGTCCTGCGAGCTGGTCGAAGCGCCGGAGAACGTAGCCACCGCGCTCGGCCTTCCGGCCGGTGCCGAGGTGCTCGCGCTGGAGAGGCTCCGCTTCGCCGATGACGAGCCGCTCGCGATCCTGCGCAACCACGTGCTCCCCGACCTCGGCGTGACGGCCGAAGGGCTGGCCGATCGCGGGCTCTACCAACTGCTCCGTGCCAACGGCAACGAGGTGAAGGCGGCCGAGCAGTCCGTCAGCGCACGGAAGGCGACCGCTGCGGAAGCCAGTCTGCTCAACGAGCCGCGCGGTGCGACCCTGCTCAAGGTGCATCGGGTCGCGTACGACGCCGGCGGGCGGCCGATCGAGTTCGGCCGCGACCTGTACCGCGCGTCGCTCTACTCGATCGACATCTCCTTCGGCTTCGACTGAAGGGTCAGTGGCTGCGCTTCAGCATCGCGTCGGACAACGCATCGGCACACTCCCCCAGCCGCAGCCCGACGACATCGAGCCGGCGCAGCAACTCCCGCCGCTTCAACAGATCGGTTGACACCTCTTGCTCGAAGAGATTCGCCACCGCCGACTGATATAGCTGACGCACCCGCCCAGCACACTTGCGCACGGCAAGGGTCGTCACGGTCACCTCCGCCGGCCGCCGCGGAAGGCTCGCGACAGCCGTCTGCAGCAACGCCAACCCCTCCGCCACCGCCGCGAGAATCTCCAGATCACCAACCGCAGGATCAGCGCGATAGAGATCGGTCTCCCGCACGAGATCGCGCAGGTTGTCCAGTACGTCGTCCACCGACCTCGACAGCCGATAGAGATCCTCCCGGTCGATCGGGGTGGTCAGCGCCGTCGACAACTCCCCCACCAGCACGGCCCGCAAGGAGTCGCCGGCGTGCTCGACGTCGACCATCTCCGCCCGCGCCTCCGCGGGACTCAGCTCTCCCCTGGTCATCCGCGCGGTCAGGCTCACCCCGTCGATCGCCATGCCGAGCTGGCTGTGCAGCGCATCCAGGGCCCGATGATGCGTGCGGCCGGTCAGATCGTCGTACAGTCGGCGAATTCTCATGGCGTCAGTCCGTTCACAACCAGTCCGATCAGAAGGCCACCGGCCAAGCCGGCCGGCAGCGTCACCGCCCACGCGACCGCCAGCGGAGCGGTGTACTGCCAGCGGATCGAGCGCGGCCCGTCGTTCAGCGCCGCGCCGACCAACCCACCGGTGGTGGCCTGAGTCATGCTGACCGGTACGCCGAGACCCGCAGTACCGAACACCGCGACCGATGCCGCCACCTCTGCCGAGATGACGTGACCGGGTCGCATCCGTAACAAAGTCGCCGTCGCGCCGCGCCCGACTCGACGCAAGCTGAACGCCGCCCCGAGAGCGAAAACCCCGGCAATCGCCAGCACCGGCAGAACTTCCTGCCCGAGCGACAACGGGTACTCCGCAACGGCGGCCGAGATGGCAACGACGGCAAACATCTTCTGACCATCGTTGGCCGCATAGGCCAGGCTCTGACCGACAAACGCCAGCAGTTGTACTGCGCTCGTCCACCGAGCCACCCGATTGATCGGCAACCGCCGTACCGCGCGCCCCAGCACGAAGGCCAGCCCCATGCCGACGAAAGGAGCGGCCGCCCCCAGAGCCAGCACGAACCCGAGCCGCCCCCAGTCAGGCGACGAGCCCAATCCCACGGCCGCGCCGGCGATCGCGCCGAGCAGAGCCAACGTGATGCTGGTCGGTATCCCGCGCCAGGTGAACGCGAGCACCAACCCGATCGCCACCACCGTGCCGACCAGAAAGATCAACTGCCCGGCGGCCCCACCGACCGCGACCAGCTTGCTCATGAAGGTCTCGGCAACTCCCAGCCCGAACACCGCCGGCCCACCGGCAACCGAGAGCGTCAGCACCCCCAGCACCAGGATGCCGGAAGCGCCGCGATGCCGGATTCCCAACGACAGCAGGGCGGCCCCATCGTTCGCCCCACAGATGAACACAAAAGCGACCGCCACCACCAAGACCAGCACAGCCAGCACGAACAATCCCTTCTCGAGTGGGGTGGCGTGGTGTGTGGGTTCGGGCACACACCACGCCACGTCAGGGGGTCAGTCCTCGAGATCCGTTTCGTCGGCCACGTCGTCCCAGCTGACGAACTTGAAGTTGGTGTTCGCCCGCGGTTCGCCGTCGTCACCGATCACGTCCGGCGCGTTGAAGCCGTCCTGGACGACCAGCAACCCGTCCGGATAGCTGCTGCCGAACGAGGCGCTCGAGACCATCGCGCCGTCGCACTCCTCGGAGCCGTCGACCGTGCTGCCGGCCGCGATCCGGAAGTTGGTCAGGTACGGGTT
This sequence comes from Kribbella sp. NPDC023855, assembly GCF_040639475.1. Classification (NCBI taxonomy): domain Bacteria; kingdom Bacillati; phylum Actinomycetota; class Actinomycetes; order Propionibacteriales; family Kribbellaceae; genus Kribbella; species Kribbella sp. NPDC023855. The sequence goes on along the minus strand of NZ_JBFAAA010000004.1, from coordinate 564,565 downwards.
CGCACCCTCCCGGTCGTAGGCCACGAAGGTGTTGTCGCCCTGGCTCGAAGCGAGCAGGTAGCCCTCGCCGTCCCCGTCGTCGAAGATGGTCAGGCCTTCGACGTCGGCGGACACGTGCTTCCCGCCGTACCCCGGGTCCGCGCCGGCCGTGCACTCGTCCTCCACCGGGTCGTAGGTCCCGGGGATGCCGAACTCGCGCACCTTGTCGACCAGCGTGGGTGAGCCGATCAGGTTGGCGTTCAGCTTCCAGATGCCGACGTCCTCCTGGCCGGCGTACAGCTTGCCGGTGGCGGTGTCGACGACCATGCCCTCGACCTGCGGCGTCGTACCGGGCTCGTCGCAGGGCGACCACGTGGCGCCGTTGGGCAGGGTGAAGGTGGAGGGCAGGGTGTAGCTGCGCACTGCCGTGTAGTTGATCGAGGCACCGACCACCTTCAGCTCGACGAGCTTGATGGTGCTGTTGTTGCGCCGGCTCGCGATCGCGTAGTGCTTGCCCGTCGCGCGGTCGGTGTAGGCGGCCAGCCCGTACGCCGTGTTCTGGTCCTCCACCTCTTCCTCGGTAGCCGAGAAGACCCGGGGTACCGAGGCTGCCGTGATGTCGGTCAGCGGGGCGGTCGAGTTGTTCGGGTTGATCCGGTAGGTCCGGATCCTGTCCCGGCCGCGGTCGGAGACCACCGCGACATCGGCCTTGCCGTCGGCGAACTGCACACCGGTCAGCAGATCGACGTTGTTGAAGCGGCCGGTCTCCAGCCCGGGCGCGGGCGCAGCAGGCACCGGCAACGCCTGGACCTGGGCGCCGGACAGGTTGTAGACCTTCAGGCCGCCTTCCTTGGCGGTCGTGATGACCAGGCTCTTGGACGGGTTGGCGTTGTTCCGCCAGATCGCCGGGTCGTCGGCGTCGGCGTTCCCGCCGGCGTCGTCGTCGAACTGCGCCGGTGTCTCGGTGACGGCCTCGATCGAGGCGATCGTCGTCGTGGCGGTCGAGGTGGCGCCGGCAGGGAGTCCGGTGGCCAGCAGGGCCAGACCGGCGCCGAGCGCCACCGGTAGTCGGAGTGAGCGTCGAGGGATGAGCACCGTTACCTCCAGATTCGGGCGGAACAGCTGAATGGTGCTGGACCATACATCAGTATGTCCTTACTAACAACGATTGATCCTTATGTCTTGACATATTGACGTAACCGCGTGAACCTTTCCCCACGCCGTGGCCTTCCGCCCGGTCAGATCCAGGAGGTAGCTCAATGACCAGCCGTACCCACCGCCTGCTCGCGACCGGGGTTCTCGCCACCCTGGCAGCCGTCGGTTGCGCACCGTCGACGTCCACCACCGGCGCGAACGGCGCGGGCGGCACCAGTACCGAGGCCGGCCGGCCGGTGATCGACCAGGACTTCAACCTGACGGCGCTGACCGCGGCCGCGAAGAAGGAAGGCTCCGTCACCGTCTACGACAGCACGGGTGACATCAAGAAGGTGGCCGAGGCCTTCGAGGCGAAGTACGGGATCAAGACCACCGGGGTGAAGTCGGACGTCGGTGACACGCTGGAGAAGATGACCCGCGAGGCGCAGGCCAAGAACGTGACGATCGACCTCACCCTGTACGAGAACGGCCCGACGCTGGTCGGCCAGCTGCTGCCGCAGAAGACCGTGTACACGTGGATCCCGGCCGATCTGGCCGACCAGATCCCGGCGGAGAACCGCAACCCGCTGATGGTGCTGTCCAAGGCGAACGTGTGGATCTACAACCCGAACGTGTTCCCGAAGGGCTGCCCGGTCGACAACCTGTGGGACCTGACCGCCGCAGAGTGGAAGGGCAAGGTCGCGCTGCAGGATCCGCTCGGCAAACCCAACATCGTCGAGTGGTTCAACCAGATGGGCTCGACCTACGACGCGGACCTGCGGGCGGCGTACAAGGCGAACACCGGTCAGGAGCTGGCCACGTCGGAGCCCTCGGCGGCCCGCGAGTGGGTCAAGCAACTGGCGAAGAACAAGCCGGTCCTGACCTCGGCCGACGACGACGTCTCGGCAGCGGTCGCCGCGCCCAACCAGACCGAGCCGCGGATCGGCCTGGTGTCGATCGCGAAGTTCCGCGACGTGGCCGGCAAGGGCTACAAGATGAAGGTCTGCGACACCCTCAAGCCGTACGTCGGCTACCAGTACCCGAAGTTCGGCGCGATCGCGACCGGCAGCAAGCATCCCAACGCGGCAAAGCTCTTTATGCACTTCGTCCTGACCGCGGAGGGCATCACCCCGGAGATGGGGTCGGGCGGCATCTCGGGCAGCAAGGCGGTTCCGCCGAGCAGCAACAACCCGCCTGGGCTGACCGACTGGAGCAAGCAGTTGATGAAGTTCGACTCCAGCAAGCTGCTCTCGGACTTCCGCGAAGCGCAGTCGATGCAGGACCACTGGCGTCTCAACCACCGCTGACCCGCCCAGCCCGCTGCTGCCTGATCCCGGAGGACTTCGCGCATGGCCATCACCGAAACCCGGCCCCCGACCGCTCCACCGCCTGAACCCGCACCCCGTCGTACCAAGCGCTGGCGCTACCGTCTGAGCGTCGCGCTGCACGAGCCGACCCTGTTGATCGGCATCGTGCTCACGCTCATCCTGCTCTACCTGGTGATCGCGCCGCTGGTCGCAGTACTGTCCGATGCGTTCCGGGTCCAGTTCGGCGATGAACCCAAGACGGGCCAGAGCGCGGGCGAGCTCAGCGGCTACTACCTGTGGCGGGTGTTCCGTTCGCAGGTCAGCTCGATCGTGTTCTGGCATCCCCTGGTGAACACGCTGATCGTCGCGGTCGGGGTGACCGTGCTGGCGCTGCTGCTGGGTGGGATCAGCGCCTTCCTTCTCACCCGGACGAACATCGCCGGCCGCAAGTGGCTGGCGACCGCCCTGGTCGTCCCCTACATGCTGCCGTCGTGGACCTTCGCGCTGGCATGGCTCGCCTTGTTCAAGAACGAGCGCTCCGGCGGCCAGGTCGGCATCCTCGAAGCCCGCGGGATCAGTACGCCGGACTGGCTGGCCTACGGCGCCGTACCGATCATCATCTGTCTGGGCTTGCACTACTTCCCGTTCGTCCTCCTGCTGTTCGGCAACGCGTTGCGCCGGCTCGACTCGCAACTGGAGGACTCGGCCCGCATTCTCGGCGCCGGCCGCCGTACCGTGCTCGGCCGCATCACCCTCCCCTTGATGCTGCCCTCCCTCTCGTCATCCACTCTGCTGGTCTTCGGCCGCATCCTGGGCACCTTCGGTACGCCGTACATCCTCGGCCTGCCCGTCGACTTCAACCTGCTGTCGACCTCGTTGTTCGCCTCGGTGCGCAACCATGAGCCCGGCATCACGGCAGTGATCGCCACGGTGATCGTCGTGATCGGAGTCGCCGTCGTAGTGGCCGACGCGCGGCTTCTGAGGGAACAGCGCCGCTTCGTCACGGTCGGCGGCAAGGGCGCGATGGACCGGATCATCGAGCTGGGACGCTGGCGCTGGGTGGCCGGTGGTGTTGCCCTGAGCATCTTCTTCTTCAGCGTCGTGGTGCCCGTCCTCACCCTGGCTCTGTCGACGGTGACGACCACACCAGGAGTGTTCAAGGCCGACAACTTCACGCTGAAGTACTGGCTGGCCAAGGATCTGCCGGACGCGCCCGGCTTCCCGCACGGCCTGCTGCGCGGCACCGAACTGCTCGATGCGGCCTGGAACAGCCTGCGGATCGTCGGTCTGGCCGCGATCATCTGCGGACTGGTCGGGTTGCTGATCGGGTACGTCGTGGTCCGCTCCGACGGCTCTCGCATCGCGACCGTCCTGCGACAGGTGAGCTTCCTGCCCTACCTGGTGCCGGGCATCGCGTTCGCCGCCGCGTTCCTGTCGCTGTTCGCCGTACGGCGGGGTCCGATCCCGGCGCTGTACGGGTCGATCACGTTGCTGGTCATCGTCTTGGCGGTGACACATCTGCCCTACGCGTCCAGATCCGGGATCAGCGCGATGACGCAACTCGGCCGGGAACCCGAGGAGGCGGCGCAGATCACCGGCGCCGGCTGGCTCACCCGGGTCCGGACCGTGGTCGTCCCGATCCAGCGCGGCTCACTCGTCACCGGCATCGTGCTGCCGTTCATCTCCGGGATCAAGGAGCTGAGCATCGTGATCATGCTGACCACCACCGGGACCCAGCTGCTCACCACGCTGTCCATCAACCTGATCGACTTCGCCTACGACCAGATGGCCAACGCGGTCGTCCTGGTGATCGCGCTCGTCGCGTTCCTGGCCACCTATCTCACCCAACGACTGACGCGGACGAGTCTCGCGTCCGGACTCGGAGGCTAGCCCGTGCCCACTATCACCCTGCAAGCAGTGAGCAAGTCGTACGGCGTCGGGCCGCTGGCCGTCGACAACCTCGACCTCACCATTCCGGACGCCTCCTTCACCTGCCTGCTCGGCCCGTCGGGCTGCGGCAAGACCACCACGCTGCGGATGATCGCCGGCCTCGAGCACCCGACCGAGGGGTCCATCACGGTCGGCGACCGGGTCCTGGATTCGGTTGCCCAGGGCACCTTCGTACCGACCGAGCGGCGCGGGATGGGACTGGTGTTCCAGAACTACGCGCTCTGGCCGCACCTGACCATCCGCCGCAACGTCGAGTTCGGGCTCCGGGTCCAGAAGGTCCCGGCGGCCGAGCGCAGGACGAGGGTCGACGCCGCGCTGGAGATGATGCAGATCAGCCAGGCCGCCGACCGCTATCCCTCGCAGCTGTCCGGCGGTCAGCAGCAGCGGGTGTCGCTGGCCCGGATGCTCGCGGTCAACCCCTCGGTCCTGCTGCTCGACGAGCCGCTGTCGAATCTCGACGCCACCCTCCGGCTGGAGATGCGGGCCGAGCTGAAGAAACTGCACGAGGAGACCGGCCACACGATCGTGTTCGTCACGCACGACCAGCTCGAGGCGATGACGATGGCGACCCAGGTCGCGGTGATGAAGGACGGCGTCCTCCAGCAGCTCGCCCCACCGATGGACGTCTATCACCGTCCCGCGAACACCTTCGTCGCCGCGTTCGTCGGCAGCCCGCCGATGAACCTCGCGCCGTGCGACGCCGACGACGGCTCGCTGGGCGGCCTGGCCCGCCGGTACCTGATGCTGACCCAGACCAGGGCGCTCGACGCCGTCGCCACGATCGGCGTTCGCCCCGAGGCCGTCCGGGTGGTCGAGCCCGGTCACCTCGGCAGCGAGAAGGAGTGGGTGTTCGAGGCGCGAGTCCGAGCGGTCCTCCCGACCGGGGCCGCCTGGACCGTCTCGGTCACCGTCGGCTCGACCGATCTCTACCTGGTCTCCACCGACGAGGTGGCCGCCACCACCGGCGACGTACTGCGCTGTGCGGTGAAGCGCAAGGCGGTCCATCTGTTCGATGCCGAGGGCAACCGTCTGGAACTGGGCACGGACCGGGAGTCGGTACGGAACGAGGCAGCCCAATGGATCAGCTGACCAGACCCGCGGCCCTGCTGCTCGACTTCGGCGGCGTACTGGTATCAACCACCAAGCGAGCAGACTGGTCGGCCGAGCTCGCGGCGGAGTTGCACGAACAGATCGGGTCCGGCGAGCTGAGCGTCGAGGAGATCCGCAGCGACCTCGAAGCGGGGGCCGCTGCGGACTCCGCGTGGAAGAACGCGATGTCCCGGCCGGCCGCTCCGCGCGAACTGACCCATCACGAGTACTGGGCCGATTTCGTCGCCGCCGACTGGCCGGCCGCGCCGCGGGCCTGGGTGATCGCGCACGCGACCGCGCTGTGCAAGCGGTTGGGCGAAGTACGCCAGGACCGCGCCCATCGGGACGGCATCCCCGAACTGCTCGACACCGCCGCGGCCGCCGGCATTCCGGTCGCGGTGGTGAGCAACGCGCTGAGTGGTGCCGTCCACCGCGACTACCTCGATCGCACCGGGCTGGTGAAGCAACTCGCTCTGCAGGTCTACAGCGACGAGGTCGGCCTGCGGAAGCCGAACCCCGAGATGATCCTGCTCGCCACCCGCGCTCTCGGCGTACCGGCCGGACAGACCTGGTACGTCGGCGACAACTTCGACCGGGACGTCGTCTGCGGCCGCCGCGCCGGAGTGGGCGGCGTGATCCTGATGGAGGCGCCGGGCACCTACGACCGCCCGTACGTCGTCCGCGCCGTCCCCGACGCGGTGGTGCCGGGGGCCGGCGAACTCCGCTCCCTGCTGCTCGCAACCCTCTGACCGACCCCCACAAGGGAGACTCATGACCGCCACACCAGGCACTGCCGCACGTCCCGGACCGGAGCGCGCAGCCTCCCAACGGCTCCGATCGGTCGCCGCCGAGGCCGTCCAGCTCGTCGCGCCCGGCCTCGCGCAAGCGTTCCGCGGCTTCATGGACATCGACTACAAACGCGACCAGCACGACCCGGTCACGGAGTACGACCGGCAGGCGGAGAAGGCGATCGCCGAGTTCCTCACCGGCGAAGTCCCCGGCAGCAGCGTCGTCGGCGAGGAGGACGGTGTCCGGACCGGCAGCGGCGGGGTCACCTGGTACGTCGACCCCATCGACGGTACGGCGAACTTCGCGCACGGCCTGGCCTTCTTCTGCACCTCGATCGGGGCGGTGGTCGACGACCAGATCGTGGCCGGCGCCATCCTCGACCCGATCGCCGGACACCTCTTCACCGCCGACCTCACCGGCGCCTGGCTCAACGGTGAGCCACTGAACTCGCGCGGAGTCTCTGCCGAGGCACGAGCCCTGCTCATCACCAGCTACCCCAACGCCCGGGCTCTCGCCGCGGACGGAGCGGAAGGCCTTGCGTTGTACGGCGAACTCATCGCCGGCTACGGGACGGTACGTCGTACCGGCAGTGCCGCTCTCAGTCTCTGCCATGTCGCCGCGGGCTGGGCCGATGCGGCGATGGGCACCTCGGTCAGCGCCTGGGACATCTGCGCCGCGCAACTCATCGTCACGCAGGCCGGTGGACAGTACGTCGGATTCGGCGGCACCGGCTGGAACCAGCCCCGGTACGCCGCGCACACGGCCGATCTCGATCCCGCCGTACTCCGGCATTTCGTCAGCACCTACCGAGCCGGTCAGGCGGACGGGTGAGCGCGCGACTGAAGTATTCGTGGCTGGTCACCGATCTCGACGGCACTCTGGTGGACCGGGATCTGGAGATCCCTTTGCGCAATGTCGAAGCGATCGAGCGCTACCGCGCGGCCGGAGGGACGGTGGTCATCGCCACGGGGCGGAACGAGCACTCCGCCGCGCGGTACCACGCGCAACTCGGCCTCGACACCCCACTCATCCTCTACAACGGCGCGCGCATCACGAACCTTGCCACCGGCAACCGACTGCTCGACCTGACGCTCGGCGACGCCTGGCCGGTGATCCGCGACCGGAGCCTGCCGCTGCTCCCGGCGACGGTGGGAGCGGTCGCCTTCCAGGACCTCGACGCGTACGTCGTCAAGCCGGCACCGGCTCTGACCGAGTACGCCGGCCGCGACCAGATCGAGTTGAAGACGTCGAGCCCGGCCGGCTCGCCGACCAAGCTGATGCTGATCGCCGACTCCCCCGGTGATCTCGTCGAGGTCGCCGACCTGATCACCGCCGTCACCGGTGACGTCCGGCTGGTCAGATCGGAGAAGACGTATCTCGAAGTACTGCCGGCGAATGCCGACAAGGGCAGTGCCTTGCGGACCCTCGCCGGGCTCGAAGGCGTGCACCTCGACCGGGTCGCCTCGGTCGGCGACAACCCGAACGACCTCGAACTGATCCACGCCGCCGGCCTCGGCGCCGCGGTCGCCGACGGCCATCCCGACCTCCTCCGCATCGCCGACCTCATCGTCGCCGCCTGCACCGACGCCGCCGTCGCCGACCTGATCGACCACCACCTGCTCGCCCAGCGGTGAGCTGGACCCTGGTTAGGCTTTCCGGCATGGGCATCGACCTCAGGGAAGACATCCGGGCCGCCGTCGCGAAGATGACCGAGACGATCGGGGGCGGGCGCGAGCTGCGGAGGTTGCCCGACCATCTCCACCACGGTGAACGTGTCGACCTGATCGCCACCGGCACCCACGAGGACGGGCTCGCCACTGGAATCGTGGTGCTGACCAATCAGCGCCTGTTGTTCCTGAAGGACGGCGTTCTGTTCAAACGCTCCGAGGACTTCCCGCTCGGCCGCATCACGTCGGTGCAGTGGTCCTCGGGCCCGATGTTCGGCAAGATCACCATCTTCGCCTCGGGCAACCGGGCGGTGATCGACAACGTCGAGAAGCCGGACGGCCTGGCGATCTGCGAGGCCGTCCGGGCGCACCTGGCCGAGCCGGCGCGACCGCAGGACGTCGTCCGGCCGGCTGCCACGCCGGAGTTGCTCGAGCTCTTGGCGAAGCTCGGCGAACTCCACCAGGCCGGGGTGCTCACCGATGCCGAGTTCACGGCGAAGAAGGCCGAGCTCCTCGCCCGGCTCTGACCCGCGGCCGCCAGAACACCCTCCGCCATCGCACCACCGTCCGGGATTTTCGGCTCTTGACGGTCTCTGGCTGGTGCCCTAGCTTTTGTCGAAACGCTTCGTCGAAGCGTTTCGACAGGAGGTGGGCGTGGCGACCATGACGGACGTCGCCCGGCGCGCCGGGGTGTCGGTCAGCACCGTCTCCTACGTGCTCACCGGAGCCCGGCCGATCTCCGAGGCGACCCGGGACCGGGTGCTCGCGGCGATGGCCGAGCTCGACTACCAGCCGAACGCGATGGCGCGTGGGCTGGCCAGCCGGCGGAGCAACATCGTCGGCCTGCTCCTCCCGCTCAGCGGCCGCGGGCTGGGCGCCACCGAGACCGCCTTCGTCACCGGCGCCACCGAAGCTGCCAGGGAAGCCGGTTACCACCTGATGCTGTGCCCGGTCGGCACCGGCGACAGCGACGAACTGCAGACCCTCGCGACCCAGCGGCTGCTGGACGGCTTCCTGGTGATGGAGGTCAAGCTGACCGATCGCCGGGTCGAACTGCTCCGCAAGCTGAAGTCGCCGTTCGTGCTGATCGGCCGGACCGAGGACACCAGCGGACTGGCCTGTGTGGACATCGACTTCGAGCAGACGGTCGACGACGCGGTCGCCCATCTGGTCGGGCTCGGCCACCGGGCGATCGCCTACGTCAACCACTCGGAAGACAGCCTGTCCAGCGGCTACGGCCCGGCGCAACGTACTGCCGAAGCCTTCGCCGGTGCACTCGAGCGGCACGGGATCACCGGCGTGATGGTGCCCAGCGAGGACACGGCCAGCGGTGGCCGGCAGGCGATCCGGGCAGCGCTGCAACGCTGCCCGGAGTTGACCGGTGTCCTGGTGATGAACGAGAACGCCGCGCTGGGAATTCTCACCGAACTGCGGGAGACCGGACTCGACGTACCTCAGGACATCTCGGTGGTGTCCATGGTGACGTCGGAGGTCATCGCCGACCTCGCCAGTCCCCCGCTCACCGCGATGACCTCGCCAGGTGCCGCACTCGGCGCCGCCGCGACCCGGGTCCTGCTCGGCAGGCTCGGCGAAGGCGCCAGTACGACGTACCAGGAGTTGTTGCCCTGCTTGCTGGAAGTCCGGGGAACCAGCGCCAGAGCCCGCACGAAGTAGTCAGGGTCCGTCGCCGCGCTGCAACGCGACGACGGACCGAGGAACCACCGGATTCACACCCATTCGAAGGAGCACACCCATGCGGATTCCCCGCACCATGATCTCAGCGGGAGCGGCATTCGTCTCGCTCGCCCTCGTGCTGGCCGGCTGCGGCGGCAGCGGCGATGACAGCGACAGCAGCAGCGGGGGCACCGGGACCGGCACGCTCAAGCTGTGGCACTACGAAAGCGCGAACGGCGCGATGGGCAAGGCCTGGGACAAGGCCATCGAGGTGTTCAAGACCGAGCACCCCGGCGTCACCGTGGAGTTCGAGCGCAAGGCGTTCGAGCAGATCCAGCAGAACGCGTCGATGATCCTCGCCTCCGACCAGGCGCCGGACCTGATGGAGTACAACAAGGGCAACGCCACCGCCGGCTTGCTCAGCTCCAAGGGCCTGCTGACCGATATCAGCGACGAGGTCAGCAGCCGCGGCTGGGACAAGGCCCTCAGCCCGAGCCTGCAGACCACCGCCCGGTACGACGACAAGGGCGTGATGGGCTCGGGCAAGTGGTTCGGCGTACCGAACTACGGCGAGTACGTGACGGTCTACTACAACAAGGCCCTCTTCAAGCAGTACGGCGTCGCCGTGCCCAAGACGCTCGACGAGATGACCAAGGCGATGGACACCTTCGTGGCCAAGAAGGTCACCCCGCTGGGCATGGCCGGCGCGGAGTACCCGGCCGGTCAGCTCTACTACCAGCTGGCGCTGTCGAAGGCCGACCGGACCTTCGTCGACAACTACCAGCTCTACAAGGGCGCCGTCGACTTCAAGGCCGACCCGCTCAAGTACGGCGCCGACACCTTCCGCCAGTGGGTCGACAAGGGCTACATCTCCAAGCAGTCGGCCAGTCTGAAGGCCGAGGACATGGGCACCGCGTTCATCGCCGGCAAGACGCCGATGATCGTCAGCGGCTCGTGGTGGTACGGCCGGTTCGCCACCGAGATCAAGAAGTTCGAGTGGGGCACCTTCCTGTTCCCCGGCAACAAGCTGAACGCGGGCTCGTCGGGCAACCTGTGGGTGGTTCCCGAGCAGTCGAAGAACAAGAAGCTCGCCTACGACTTCATCGACATCACCATGCGGCCCGAGATCCAGACCATCATGGCCAACAACGGCGGCGTCCCGGTCAAGGCCGACCTGGCCAAGGTGACGGACCCGAAGAACAAGGAACTGATCGCCAACTTCGACGCGATCACCAAGGACGACGGCCTGGCCTTCTACCCCGACTGGCCGGTGGCCGGGTACTACGACGTCCTGGTGGCCGGCGGTCAGTCGCTGATCAACGGGTCGAAAACCCCTGACCAGGTGCTCGCCGACCTCGGCAAGGCCTACGACCAGGGTGTCCAAGAAATCAAGAACGGATGACCCGGGGCAAGGCAGGCTACTGGTGGTACCTGCTGCCCGGTGCGCTCGCCTTCACCGCCGTCGTCGCGATCCCGTTCGGCACCAACCTCTACCTGTCCCTGACCAAGTGGTCGGGGATCGGGGAGCCGCGCTGGATCGGCCTGGACAACTACACCCGGCTGCTGCACGACGACGTCTTCTGGACGTCGTTCCGCAACACGGCGGCGATGGTGATCGCGATGGTGGTGGTGCCGACCCTGATCGGGCTGGTGCTGTCGGCCACCTTGTTCGACGTGATCGGCCGCCGGTTCGGGCCGAAGACCGCCTCCTTCCTGCGGGCCACCTTCTATCTCCCGCAGGTGCTGCCGGTCGTCGTGGCCGGCATCCTGTGGGGCTGGCTGCTGCGGCCGGACGGCGCGGTCAACGCGATCGGCAAGGCGATCGGGATCGGCGAGCACGACTGGCTCGGTGATCCGTCCACCGCGCTGCCGATGGTGATGCTGGTGATGATCTGGGTCCAGATCGGCTACCCGGTGGTGATCTTCATGGCCGCCCTGCAGCGGGTCGATCCGGACCTGTACGAGGCCGCGGAGATCGACGGGGCCGGCTGGTTCCGCCGGTTCCAGGCGATCACCCTGCCGCAGATCCGGCCGGAGACGTTCGTGGTCACGCTGACTTGCACGATCGCCGCGCTGAAGGTGTTCGGGCCGATCTGGGCGCTGACCCGCGGCGGCCCGAACAACGCCACCACCGTGCCGTCGTACTTCGCCTACAACGCGTTCTTCAACAAGCTCCAGGTCGGGTACGGCGCGGCCGTGGCGACCGCGCTGACGCTGGTGATCGTTGTCGTCAGCATCGGCTTCCTCAAGGTGCAAGGCAGGACCGAGTCATGACCACACTGACCCTCACGCGAAGCCGGGTGACCCGCAAGGACCCCGACCGCTACAAGCAAGGCGTGGCGCGCTGGATCGTCCTGCTCCTGGTCGGCGTGACCGCGCTGCTGGTCCTGGTGCCGTTCGCGATCATGCTGATGAACGCGTTCAAGTCCCCCACCGACTACTCGAGCAACGGTCCCCTGGCCTGGCCGGAGTCGTTCCAGCTGGACGGGTTGAAGACCTACTGGCAGCAGGTCCACTTCGAGGGCAAGCTGCTCAACTCGATCATCATCTCCGGGTCCGTCGCGGTGCTCGGCGTCGTCCTGTCGCTGCTGAACGCGTACGCGCTCGGCATCGGCCGGGTCCGCGGCCGGATGTGGATCGTGGCGCTGTTCCTGATGGCGAACATGATCCCGCAGGAAGCGCTGGTCTACCCGCTGTACTCGATGGCGAAGTCGCTCGGCCTCTACAACAGCAGGCTCAGCGTGATCATCATCTTCACCGTCATCCAGAGCGCGTTCGGGACGTACCTGCTCGCCTCCGTGCTCGGCACCTTCCCGAAGGCACTGCTCGAGGCGGCGGCGCTGGACGGCGCGAGCCGCTGGACGACGCTGTGGCGGGTGGTCGTGCCGACGGTCCGGCCGACCCTGTCGGTGCTGCTGATCTTCTTCTTCATCTGGACCTGGAACGAGTTCTTCATCCCGCTGGTGATGCTGATCGACAACAGCACCCAGACCGTGCCGCTCGCGCTCGCCTCGTTGCAGGGCGATCGGCTGATGGACGCCACCACCACGAACGCCGGGGCGCTGATCAGCCTGCTCCCGACGGTCGTGTTCTTCCTGATCTTCCAGCGCACCTTGACTCGCGGCGTCACCGTCGGCGCGGTCAAGTAGAGAGGCAGTCGATGAAGTTCACAGACGGCTACTGGCAGTTGCGTCCGGGCCTGACCCGGTTGCGCCCGGCCGCGGTCGAAAGCGTCGAGAGCACCGAGCGCTCCTTGGTCGTCTACGCGCCGGCCAAGCTGATCGTCGGTCGCGGCGACACCCTCAACCAACCTCTGTTCACGGTCACGCTGACCTCACCGGCGGCCGGCGTGATCGGCGTACGGATCCAGCACCACAGCGGTGGGGTGCCGCCGCGGCCGGCGTTCGCGCTGTCCGGTGAGGACGACCATCCGGTCAAGGTCGAGATCGACGACGAGACGGCCCGGCTGACCAGTGGCGACCTCACCGCGGTGGTCAAGCTCGACGGTCCGTGGGATCTGCGCTTCGAGCGGGACGGACGGGTCCTGACCGACTCCTCGGCCCGCAGTATCGGCCTGATCACCGACGCCGACGGCCGGCAGTACGTGCACGAACAGCTCGCCCTCGGCGTCGGCGAGACCGTCTACGGTCTCGGCGAGCGGTTCGGTCCGCTGGTGAAGAACGGCCAGGTGGTCGACATCTGGAACGCCGACGGTGGCACCTCCAGCGAGCAGGCCTACAAGAACGTCCCGTTCTACCTGACCAGCGCCGGCTACGGCGTGCTGGTGGACACCCCCGCGAAGGTCTCCTTCGAGGTCGGCTCCGAAGTTGTCTCCCGCAACCAGTTCAGCGTGGAGGGCCAGGAACTCTCGTACTACGTCATCGGCGGCCCGACGCCGAAGGACGTGCTGCGCCGGTACACCGCCCTCACCGGGCGGCCCGCCCGGGTACCGGCCTGGTCGATGGGGCTGTGGCTGTCCACGTCGTTCACCACCGACTACAACGAACCGACCGTGACCGGCTTCGTCGACGGGATGGCCAGCCGCAACCTGCCGCTCAGCGTCTTCCACTTCGACTGCTTCTGGATGCGGCAGTTCCACTGGTGCGACTTCCTCTGGGACCCGGAGGCGTTCCCGGACCCGGCCGGCATGCTGAGCCGGCTGAAGGAGCGCGGCCTGCGGATCAGCCTGTGGATCAACCCCTACATCGCCCAGCGGTCCGCGCTGTTCGAGGAGGGCCGTGAACTCGGCTACCTGCTGAAGCGGACCGACGGCTCGGTCTGGCAGTGGGACCTGTGGCAGGCCGGGATGGCGATCGTCGACTTCACCAACCCGGACGCGACGGCCTGGTTCCGGTCCAAGCTGCAGGCGCTGCTCGACCTGGGCGTGGACTGCTTCAAGACCGACTTCGGCGAGCGGATCCCGACCGAGGACGTGGTCTGGTTCGACGGGTCCGACCCGCAACGCATGCACAACTACTACCCACACCTGTACAACAAGGCCGTCTTCGACCTGCTGCGAGAGAACCGCGGTGACGGCGACGCCGTACTGTTCGCACGCTCCGCGACGGTCGGCGGCCAGCAGTTCCCCGTGCACTGGGGTGGCGACTGCGAATCGACCTTCGAGGCGATGGCCGAGTCACTGCGTGGTGGGCTGTCGCTGGCATCGTCCGGCTTCGGCTACTGGAGCCACGACATCGGCGGTTTCGAGGGAACTCCGGACGCGGCGGTCTTCAAGCGCTGGGTCCCGTTCGGCCTACTGTCGTCGCACTCCAGGCTGCACGGATCGGGCTCCTACCGGGTGCCGTGGGCCTTCGACGAGGAGGCAGTCGACGTACTCCGCAGCTTCACCCAGCTCAAGATGTCGCTGATGCCCTACCTGGCGGTCGCGGCCGAGGAAGCGCACACCGACGGTACGCCGATGATGCGGCCGATGATCCTGGAGTTCCCCAACGATCCGGGCGTCGCGTATCTCGACCGGCAGTACATGCTCGGCCCGGACCTGCTGGTCGCGCCGGTGATGAGCAAGGACGGCGAGGTCCGGTTCTACCTTCCCGAAGGGACCTGGACGCACGTGCTCACCGGCGAGCAGGTGGCCGGCAGCCGCTGGATCACCCGCACGTACGGCTTCGACGGCCTGCCCTTGCTGGCCCGGCAGGGCGCGGTCATCCCCTTCGGCGCGGTGAACGACCGGCCGGAGTACGACTGGACCGACGGCGTCGAGCTGCGCTGGTACGCGCCGGCCGAGGGTGACACGGCCCGTGTCCGTCTCCCCGGGCCGAACGGGGAGACGGCCGCGGTCATCGAGCTGACCTTGACCAATGGTCAGGCCGAATCGCGTGTGGTGGAAGGCACTTGCGGTCAGTACACGGTCGCGGTGGTGGCCGATGCCTGAGCTGTACTACGGCGGCGACTACAACCCGGAGCAGTGGTCACCCGAGGTCTGGGCCGAGGACATGGCTCTGATGCGTCGCGCCGGGGTCAACCTGGCGACGGTCGGAGTATTCTCCTGGTCGAGCCTCGAGCCCGAGCCCGGTCGCTACGAGTTTGACTGGCTCGACCAGGTGCTGGATCTCCTGCACGGCAACGGCATCCGGGTGAACCTGGCGACGCCGACGGCCTCACCACCACCGTGGTTCAGCCTGGCTCATCCCGACGCGCTACCGGTCACGGCGGACGGCGTACGGTTGCTGCACGGCAGTCGGGACACGTACTGCGTGTGCGCACCGGCGTACCGGGAGGCGGCCGTCGGGATCGCGAGGGCACTGGGTGAGCGTTATGGCAACCACCCGGCGCTGGCGATGTGGCACGTGCACAACGAGTACGGGTCGACCTGCTACTGCGACCACGTCGCTGCTTCCTTCCGGACGTGGCTGCAGCGCAAGTACGGCGACCTGGCCGCGCTGAACGCGGCCTGGCTGACCGCCTTCTGGAGTCAGGGGTACTCCGCGTGGGAGCAGGTGTTCCCGCCGCGCCGGACGCAGTACCTGCCGAATCCCTCGCAGACGCTGGACTTCCGGCGCTTCCTGTCGGACGAACTGCTCGACGCCTACAAGGAGCAACGCACCGTACTGCGGGAGCTGAGCCCGGGTGTCCCGATCACGACGAACTTCGTCTTCGGGGGCTGGGTTCCGGTCGATCACTGGCGCTGGTCGGGTGAGGTCGACTTGGTTGCCATCGACCACTATCCCGACGGCGGCGGGATCGAGGCGGAGCAGCAGACCGCCTTCGGTGCGGACCTGGCGCGGTCCTGGGGTGACGGTCGCTGGCTGCTGATGGAACAGGCGGCCAGTGCGCTGCACGACGGCGGTCGGTTGCACGCCAAGGAACCCGGGCGGATGACTCGCCACAGCCTGTCCCACGTCGCCCGGGGATCCAGTGGCGCGCTGTTCTTCCAGTGGCGGGCCTCTCGTGGCGGCGCCGAGCGCTTCCACAGTGGGATGGTCCCGCACGCCGGTGCGGACAGCAGGGCGTTCGAGGAGATCGTCGAGTTCGGCGAACTGCTGCCGAAGCTGGCCGAGGCCGATGCGGCCAAGGTCGAGGCCGAGGTGGCGATCCTGTGGGACGCCGAATCCTGGTGGGCCACCGACGGGCCTGGCCTCCCGTCGTCCGAGATCGACTACCTGGCAGCGGTTCGGGCCGCCCATCGGCAGCTGTGGAACCTTGGCATCGGCACCGACTTCGCCCGTCCGTCCGCCGGCCTGACGGCGTACAAGGTGGTGATCGTGCCGTCGCTGTACCTGGTCAGCGACGAGGCGGCCGAGGCCATCAACCGGTACGCCGAGGGTGGCGGCCAGTTGCTCATCACCTCGCTGAGCGGGATCGCCGACGCGAACGCGCAGATCCGGCTGGGCGGCTATCCGGGCGCGTTCCGCGCGCTGCTCGGGATCCGGGTGGAGGAGTTTCTCCCGGTGGGCGGCACGATCGAGCTGGACAACGGCGCGGTCGGCGAGGGATGGAGCGAGCGGGTCCGGCTCGAAGGAGCCGAGGCGGTCGCGCGGTACCAGGGTGGGACTCTCGACGGGCTGCCGGCGATCACCCGGCACCAGAACGCCTGGTACTCGTCGACCTGGCTTCAGGACCCGGCGTACGAGTCGCTGGTCGAGCAGGTCGTCCGGGCTGCCGGGATCGAGCCATCCGGGCTGCCTCGCGGCGTCGAGGTGGTCACCCGGGCGGCGGGCGATACGCAGTACCGGTTCGTTCTGAACCACACCGGTGAGGAGGTGGGCCTTCCTTACGGTGGGCTGGACCTGGTCAGCGGCGAGCAGACCGGCGACAAGGTCACCGTCGCGCCGGGTGGCTGGGCCGTCCTGCGGGAAAGTCTCCGGTAACGGACGGTCAACCGTTGACTCAATATTAAAGCGCCTGCAATAGTTCTCCTAGAGTTTTCGAAGCGCTTCGACAAAAGCTCTGCAGATTTCCCCTGCCACCGGCGGGCAACCGCCCCGCCGCCGCCCCGTGGTACCGCCTCAAAGGGAGAAAGAAGCATGTCGAGATCCTGGAAACTGGTCACCGCCGTGATGACGGCCTTGGTCAGCAGCGTCGCGCTGGTGCTGCCGGCGAACGCCGCGACCTGGTCGTCGTCCGACAAGTGGGGGTCGTGGTCCAACGGTGGGTACACCGTCCGCAACGATGTCTGGGGCAGCGGCGCCGGCCCGCAGAGCATCTGGGCCAACTCCTACAGCAACTGGGGTGTCTGGGCCAACCACCCGAACACCGGCGGCGTGAAGTCCTACCCGCACTCCGCCAAGTACATCGGCAAGCGGATCAGCGCCCTCGGGACGCTGAGGAGCAGCTTCAACGTCAGCCGGCCCGGTGGTGGCGCCTACGCCACCGCCTACGACATCTGGGCCGACGGCCACGCCTACGAGATCATGCTCTGGATGAACCAGCAGGGCGCCGTCGGGCCGATCGGCTCCTGGCAGGCCAGCGCCTCCGTCGGCGGGCACACCTGGAACGTCTACAAGGGCAGCAACGGCTCCAACCAGGTGTTCTCGTTCCTGCGGACCTCGGGCACCAACTCCGGCACGGTCGACATCAAGGCCGTGATGAACTGGATCCGGTCCCGCGGCTGGATCGGTGACGCCACCATGAACGAGGTGCAGTTCGGCTTCGAGATCACCTCGTCGAACGGTGGGATGAACTTCACCAGCAACAGCTACTCGGTCACCTCTTCCTGACCCCTCCCCCCGTGCGGCTGTGGACCCTGGTGAATCCCACAGCCGCACCGGGGAAAGCATTCTTCTGTACTGAATGAATTACCCGTCAATTCACCACGGATCGGAGAATTCGACCCCTGCGAACCGCGGCTGGGCGGCCGGTCCGCCCCGCCGCGGCCACACTCGGTGGCGGTGGGCTCTTGACAGGCGGGGCCACTCACTCGACGCTGTTCTCTGAACAACCGGTCGAAGCGCTTCGACCCAGTGAGGAGACACCGATGGTGACCATCGCCGATGTAGCCCGTCATGCGGGCGTGGCGGCCAGCACGGTGTCGTACGTCCTCAGCGGCAAGCGGTCGATCTCCCCGGACACGCGGGACCGGGTCCAGGAAAGCGTACGCGTTCTCGGCTACCGGCCCAATGCCAGCGCGCGGGCCCTGGCCAGCCAGCGATCGAACGTGCTCGCGCTGGTGATCCCGTTGCGCACCGGGATGCACGTCCCGGTGATCATGCAGTTCGCGACCGCCGTCGTCACCACCGCCCGGCGGTTCGACCATGACGTCCTGCTGCTCACCGCCGACGAGGGCCGCGACGGACTCGAACGGGTCGCGCAGAGTTCGCTGGTCGACGCGCTGGTGGTGATGGACATCGAGCTGCACGACGAACGCGTCCCGGTACTGCGCGAACTCTCGATGCCGTCGATCCTGATCGGCGTACCGGCCGACACCGACGACCTGACCTGTATCGACCTGGACTTCGTCGGTGCCGGCGAGCGCTGCGTGGACCACCTCGCCGACCTCGGCCACCGCTGTATCGCCCTGCTCGGTACGCCGTCCGCCGTCTACGAACGGCAGACCTCGTTCGCCCAGCGCACCCTGGCCGGCTTCTCCGCCGCCGCCGAACGTCGCGGAATCATCGGCGTCGAGACCCCTTGCGAGCACAGCTTCGACGCCGTCCTCGGCACCGTCGAGGAACTGCTGCGGGAGCACCCCGACATCACCGGTCTGGTGGTCCAGAACGAGCCGATCATCGGCCCGCTCCTCGACGTACTGCGCCGGCTCGGCCGCCGGGTGCCGGAGGACATGTCGCTGATGGCCATCTGCGCCGACGACGTCGCCGAACGCCACGTACCCCAGCTCTCGTCGGTCGCGATCCCGGCCGAGGAGATCGGCCACCAGGCGGTGGAGTCGCTGATCACCAAGCTCGAGGGCGGGCAGGTGCCCGCGATCACGCTGCTGCCACCGCAGCTGACGCCTCGCGCGAGCACCTGCCAGGCGCCTAACCAGAACTGAGTTTCGCCAGTCGGAGTTCCGGATTGGGTGCGGCCTGCAGCAGCAACTTCGTGTAGTCGTGCTGGGGGTCGAGGATGACCTGGTCCGACGGGCCACGCTCGACGATCTCGCCGCGGTACATCACCAGGATCTCGTCGGAGAAGTGCCGGGCGGTGGCCAGGTCGTGGGTGATGTACAGAACGCCGAGGTTCTCCTCGCGCTGCAACTCGGCCAGCAGGTTGAGCACGCCGAGCCGGATCGAGACGTCCAGCATCGACACCGGCTCGTCGGCGATCAGGATACCCGGACCGGGGGCCAGCGCCCGGGCGATCGCGACTCGTTGCCGTTGGCCACCAGACAGCTCGTGTGGCCGCCGCTGTGCGACGACATCGGCCGGGGTGAGCCGGACCCGCTCGAGCAGCCGGTGGACGCCCTGCTCGAGCTCCGCCGCGGTCTTGCCGTGCCCGTGCAACCGCAACGGACGGGCCAGGTGGTGGGCGATCGTGTGATGCGGGTTGAGTGACGCGAACGGATCCTGGAAGACCATCTGCACAGTCCGCCGGTACTGCGCCAGGCCCCGGCCGCGACGCTCGATCGGCTCACCGTCGAGCAGGATCTGTCCGGCGCTGGGTTGCTCCAGTTGCAGCAGCAGCTTCGCCACCGTGGACTTGCCGCTGCCGCTCTGACCGACCAGGGCGACCGTCCGGCCGGGCTCCAGCGAAAAGCTGACCTCTTTCACGGCCGTGAGTTGCCGGCCGCGCCAGCCGTCGCGCAAACGGTAGTTCTTGACCAGTCCCTTGACCTCGAGTGTGCTCATCGGCTCGCTCCCCCGTCGACATCGGTGACCTGGACGGCGTCCAGGTCCAGCAACCGCTCGTCCAGCCCGGCGCGGATGAAGTCGCCGCGCTGCCCGGTCAGGCTCGGGAAGGAGGCGAGCAGTTGTTCGGTGTAGGAGTGCTGGGGATTGCTGTAGACCTGCGCCGCCGGTCCGAGCTCAACGATCTCGCCGGCCCGCATCACCGCGATCCGGTCGCTGATCTCCAGCAGCAGCGGCAGGTCGTGGGTGATGAAGACGACCGCGAAGCCGAGCTCGTCGCGCAGCCGGGTGAGTTCGAGCAGGATCTCGCGCTGGACCACCACGTCGAGCGCGGTGGTCGGCTCGTCCATGATCATCACCTGCGGTTCGAGCGCCATCGCCATCGCGATCATCACCCGCTGCCGCATGCCGCCGGACAGTTCGTGCGGATACGAGCGCAGCCGGTCCCGGTCGACGCCGACCCGCTCCAGCAGGTCCCCGCAGCGCTGCCGCCGCTCGGCCTTGCTCAACTCCGGCCGATGGGTGGTGAAGATGTCCTCCAGTTGCGCCCGGATCGAGATGACCGGGTTCAGCGAGTTCATCGCGCCCTGGAACACCATCGAGATCTTGTCCCAGCGGAAGGCGCGCAGGTCCTCACCGTGCAGGGCGCGCAGGTCGACGTCGTACCCCTCCCGGCAGTGGAACAAGGCGCGGCCCGAGGTGATGACGGCCGGCGGTTTGAGCAGCCGGGTGATGCCGTAGGCGAGCGTGCTCTTGCCGCAGCCGCTCTCCCCCGCCAGGCCGAGGATCTCGCCCCGGCCGAGGGTGAGGTCGACGTGCCGGACGGCGTGCACGACCGTCTCTCCGAGATAGTCGACGCTGAAGTCCTCCAGCGTCAGTACCGTGCCCACGGCAACCGAGCCCCTGGCAACGGGGCTTTTGGCAACCGGGCCGGCGGCGAGGGGACCGGCGCTCACCGGGCCGCCTCCTCGGTCGTTGCGATCTGGTCCTTCGACGCCGCCCAGCGCCGCCGGACCGCCCGGGTCTGGTCGCGCAGCTTCGGGTTGACCAGCTCGTCGATCGCGAAGTTGATCATCGCCAGCCCCGCACCGAACAAGGTGATCATCAGCCCGGGCGGAACGAACCACCACAGGGCACCGAGCCTGAGCGCCAGGCCGTTGCCGGCCCAGAACAGCATCGTTCCCCAGGTCCAGGAGCCACCGGCGCCCAGCCCGATGAAGGCCAGCCCGGCTTCACCGAGAATCGCGCCGATGACCGCGAAGATGAACATTGCCGCCAGCAACGGGATCAGGTTCGGCAGCAGCTCGACGAGCAGGATCCGCCAGGTCTTCTCCCCCGCCACCCGCGCGGCCGAGATGTAGTCCCGGCTGCGCAGACTGAGCGTCACCGCCCGCAGTACGCGCGCGCCACCGGCCCAGCTGGTCAGCGCCAGCACCCCTGCCACCAGCCAGATCCCCTTGCTCTCCACGTAGCTGGAGATGACGATCATCAGCGGCAGGCCTGGCAGGACGAGCATCACGTTGCTGAACAGCGAGAACCCTTCGTCGACCCAGCCGCCGATGTAGGCGCCCAGGATGCCGAAGCCGGCCGCGAGGGCCACTGCCAGCAGACCGACCACCAGCCCGATCACCAACGAACCGCGGGTCGCGTAGGCCAGTTGGGCGAAGACATCCTGGCCGGTCTGGGTGGTGCCGAGCAGGTGTCCGTTGCCTGGCGGTTGCAGCCCGACGTTGTCGACCAGGTGCGGGTCACCGACCAGGAACGGGCCGATGATCCCGAACAACGTGATGCTTCCGCACAGGATCAGGCCCACCAGCAGTTTCGGGCCCGGCCGGCGTCGGCGGCGGCGGGCGGCCGCGGGCCTGACCGCCACCACGGGATCCGTCAGCGTGGTCATCCGGACTCCTTCCGGTCAGGCCCGCGCACGGGTGCGCGGGTCGATGAGGGCGTACAGCAGGTCGACGAGCAGGTTGGCGCCGAGCACCGACAGCGTGATCACCAGGAAGACGCCTTGCATCAGCGCGTAGTCGTTGTTCTGGACCGCCGCCATCAGCGTCATGCCGATGCCGGGGTAGGAGAACACCTGCTCGGTGATGATCGAGCCGGAGACCACGAAGCCGAGTGTGGTGGCGAACCCGGCCAGCGACGGGAGCACCGCGTTCCGGGCGGCGTACGTGGTCATGATCCGGCGGGGTTTGAGCCCCTTGGCCTCGGCCGTGACGATGTAGTCCTCGGACAGGGTCGAGACCATCATGTTGCGCATGCCGAGCATCCAGCCGGCGATGGACGAGATGACGATGGTGAGGGCCGGCAACGTTCCGTAGTACGCGGCACTGCGCAGGAACGGCAGGTTGAATCCCGGGGTCACGTTGTAGACGTCGTAGCCGCCGCTGGCCGGGAAGACCTCGGTGACGCTGGACAACAGGTACAGCAGGACCAGCGCGAGCCAGAAGTACGGCACCGCCTGGAACATCGTGGTCACCGGGATCAGGTTGTCCAGCCAGGAACCGCGCTTCCAGCCGGCCAGCTGACCGAGCAGGATGCCGACCGCGAACGAGATGATGGTCGCGATCCCCATCAGCGCGATCGTCCACGGCAGGGTCTGCCCGATCGTGGTCGAGACGGTCTGCGGGAAGTACGTCACGGAGATTCCGAAGTCACCGTGGGTGAGGTTGCGCAGATAGTCGAGGTACTGCGAAATGAGGGGCTGGTCCGACTTCGTGCCCAGCAGCAGTTCGAGGCTGCGCCGGGTCTCGGCGGAGACCGGCCCTTTGGCCGCGAGCTTGGCGATCATCAGGTCGACCGGATTGCCGGGCATCATCCTGGGCAGCGCGAAGTTCAGCGTGAGCGCCGCCCACAAGGCGACCAGGTAGAAACCGGTCTTGCGGAGGTAGTACTGCATCCACTCGCCCGATCTACTTGACCGGGGTCAGGTTCTGCAGCACGATCCCGTTGTCCCACGCCTTCCAGGTGGCCGGGAACGAGTACAGGTTGTCCTTGGTCGGCCAGCCGGTGACGCGCGAGCTGTTGAACTGGGTCAGGGTCGAGTTGAGCACGACCGGGATGTAGGGCAGGTCCCGGGCGATGTGCTCCTGGATGATCTCGTACTGCTTCTTCTTCTCCGCGTCGTCGTTGGTCTTCGAGGCGGCTGCGATGGCCGCGTCGACGGCGGGGTTCGCGTACCGGGCCTGGTTGGCGCTGGCGGACTTGCCGACCTCGGCGGTGTTCTTCGACCAGTACTTGCCCTCGTAGGTGAAGTACGGGTCGGTGGACGGGCCGAGGCCGAGCGAGTTCAGCGACAGCTGGTAGGTGCCCTTGGACTCCCGGTTGTTCCACTCGTTGGAGGAGATCTGGGTGGACTTGATCTCCATCCCGGCCTTGCGCAGCTGCTGGGTCATCGCGTCGATCGCGGAGATGTAGTCGCTCCAGCCGGACACCACCTGGATCGTCATGCTCAGCCGCTGGCCGTTCTTGGCGTAGATGCCGTCGGCACCCTTCGCCCAGCCGGCCGCGGTCAGGATCGACTCGGACTTCGCCGTGTCGGGCTGCTGCGGGACCAGCTTCTCGACCTTCGGCGACATCCACTTCTCGTCGCGGTTCGGCACCAGCAGCGTCGGCGACGCAACGCCCGCAACGTTGCTGAAGGCAAGCTTGTTGAGCTGTTCGCGGTCCAGGGCGTGGTAGATCGCCTGCCGGACGGCGACGTCGGTCTGCGGGCCCTTGCAGCCGAGCGCGGCGTTCGAGCAGGCGAACAGGCTGGTGGTCAGCGCGGGCGTGTTCACCCAGGACAGGTCCTTCTTACCCTTCAGCAGTTGCTCGAAGCCGGGGAAGAAGGAGCTCATCCAGTCCACCTCGCCCTTCAGCAGCGCGCCGCTCGCGGCGTCGGCCGAGGCCAGGGTGATGAACCGGACCTTCTCGATCTGCGGCTTGCCCTGCTGCCAGTAGGTGGCGTTCCGCTTCATCTCGAAGCTCTGCGGGGTGAAGCTCGCGACGGTGTACGGACCGGTGCCGACCGGGTTGCGGTTGATGTCGGTAGCCGGGTCCTTGGACTTCCACAGGTGCTCGGGAACGATCGCGGTGTTGCCCAGGACATTGGGGCCGGACACGAAACTCGTCTGCTTGAAGGTCAGCACCGCGGTGTTCGGGCCGGTGGCCTTGGCGGTCGCGGCCAGGCCGTTGGTGTTGATACTCGGCGTCTTCGCGATCAGGTTGAAGGTGAACGCGACGTCCGCCGCGCTGAACGGCGTGCCGTCCGACCACTTCACCCCCTCCCGGGTGGTGACGGTCAGCTCGGTACCGGCCGCGTTCCACTTGTAGGCGGTCGCGAGCATCGGCTTGGGCTCACCCGAGGACATCAGGTTGTAGTAGAAGAGCGTCTCGTAGATGATCCCGCGGGCAGGCTGCAGCGCAGTCGGCGAGAAGGGGTTGAAGTTCTCGGCGGCGTCACCGGTCGCGCCGTTGAAGACGGTGATCCGGCTCTCGCCGGCGCCTCCCTTCGGCTTCGCCGCGCCGCCGGTGTCACCACAGGCGGCCAGCGTGCCGGCACCGGCCAGCACAGCGGTCAGCAGTGCGAGGGTCCGGGATCTCCGCAGCACATCGTGCAGGTACATTTCGCAATCCTTCGATCGGCAAACATCTGGCGGGGGGCCGAAGGCGGAAATCCGAGCAGCGCGGAACAAGACGTCCGCTGCGCCTGCCACGTCGGTATTCCGACCGACTAACTGGACCGGTTCAGTACGTGTGAGTGGACGGTACTGGACCGGTTCAGTACTGTAAAGACCATGACGCCCGGAGAATTCCGTGCAGAATTCAACCTGTTGGGAAGGAGTCCCTCGTGGGCCGAGTCACCATCAAGGAGATCGCCCAGCGGGCCGGCGTCTCCAAAGGCGCGGTCTCGTACGCGCTGAACGGGCAGCCCGGTGTCTCGGAAGCCACCCGGGCCAGGGTCCTGAAGGTCGCGGAAGAACTCCACTGGGTGCCCAACCGCGCCGCCCGGATGCTGTCGGTCGCCCGGTCGGAGACGTTCGGCCTGGTCCTGGCACGCTCGGCCCGGACGCTCAGCGAGGAACCCTTCTACATGGGATTCGTCGGCGGGCTCGAGACGGTGCTGAGCCGGCGGTCGTACGCGCTGGCGCTGAAGGTCGTCCCGACCATCGACGAGGAATTGGCGACCTATCGCAAATGGGCCGCGGAAAAGCGCGTCGACGGAGTCATCCTGGTCGACCTGCGGGTGGACGACCCGCGCATCCCGTTGCTCCGGGCACTCGAAATGCCCGCCATCGTGGTCGGCGACCCGAGTCTGGCCGACGGGCTGGCCTGTGTCTGGACCAACAGCACGGCGGCGATGGGCGTCGCCGTCGAGCATCTGGCTTCGCTCGGGCACACCAGGATCGCGCGGGTCGCCGGCCCACCCGAGCACGGCCACGTCTGGATCCGCGACCAGGCGTTCGCGCGGGACACCGAACGGCTCGGCCTGGCCGCCGAGATCGTGCACACCGACTTCTCCGGCGACGAAGGGGCCGCCGCTACCCGGCGCGTGCTCACCGCCGGCGCCCGGCCGACCGCCATCCTGTACGACAACGACCTGATGGCGGTGGCCGGTCTCTCGGCCGTCAACGGCCTCGGGCTGCGCTCACCCGACGACGTCACGCTGCTCGCGTGGGACGACTCGGCGTTGTGCCGGATCACGCAGCCCCGCCTGACGGCGATGAGCCACGACATCGTCGGGTACGGCGAACGAGTGGCTGAGCGGCTCTTCGAACTCCTGGAAGGCGCCGAGCCGACCCCCCACCTCTACTCCACGCCGGAGCTCCAGATCCGCGAGAGCTCCGGCCCACCTCACTCGACTGCTCAGACGGGTTCGCCGTAAGGGATGCCGAGGCCGTTGGTGGAGATGTAGACCCGGCCGAACACCCGCGGATCACCGGCGATCGCGTCGCCGGTGGACGCGAACTGGTGCTTGTCGTCGTTGATCCTGACCCAGCGCCGGCCACTGTCGACGGACCGGTAGATGCCCCGGACTCCGGCGACCTTGCCCGAGCTGTAGACGGCCATCTCGGTCCGGCCGCGAGCAGCCTTGCCGAAGCCGACCGTGAAGGCCTCCTCGATCGTGGTCACCTTCTGGTAGGTCACGCCACCATCGGTCGACCGGAAGAGACCGCCCGCCCCGGCCGCGAGCCAGCAGTGCCCGGCTCGATCGAGCACGGTCTCCAGCTTGCCGTACCCCGTCGGCAACCCCGTTGCCGATGGCAAGAAGTCCGCCCCGCCGTTCGTGCTGGTGTACGCCATCCCGGTAGCCGGGTCGAACGCGTAGAAGGCCTTCGGATCAACCCTGTCGCCGACCACAGCGACCTGCTGGGGCAGCCCGGTCACCGGCGTCCACGTAGTACCGCGATCGCGTGAGTAGTGGGGCACGACATCGCCCGGGACCCACACGATGGTCCGCGCATCTGTGCTGGCCACGATCTTGCCGGGCTGCGTCGATCCAGCCGGCTCGCCCGCGAACGGCTGCCAACTCACTCCAGCATCCGTCGAGTAGGCCCCGCGCTCCTTGGAGCCGCCGTAAGCAACCCGTACGACGAATCCCTCCGCCTTGGCCGCGTAGTCCAGGCTCGGCGAAGTACCCGACACCGGGTTGGCCGCCTGCCCGTCCGGCGGTACGACGTCCAGCCGGTCGTGCCGGTAGACGCCGATGTCACCCAGTGCGCTGATCAGCGGCGGACCCCACGGCGGACTGATCAAGTCCATCACGGCCGTCTCTTCCAGCCCTTGGGCCCGGACCGACCAGTGGGTACTACGACCCGCCTCGGCCAGCGTCACGTCGTCCGTGCCGAAGATCGTCGCCCCGGTCACGTACATGACCTTGTCGGAGTTGAACGGATCGATCGAGATGTCGCCGATCATCCAGCCCAGCTTGGGCCCCTCGGTGTGGAAGTTGAGGTACGGCGCACCGGAGACGTCGATCTCCGCCTTCTGCGCGATCGAGTGCCAGGTCCGGCCACCGTCGACGGAACGGAACACGTCGTCGACCGGTCCCCACCGGCTCATCGTGGAGACCATCACCGTGCCTGGCTTGCGCGGATCGGTGGCCAGACCGGCGTACCCGAAACCGGCCTCGCCGCCGGTGTTCGGGCGCAGGGGGGTGATGTCGGTCCACACGCCGGTGGCCGTGTCGACCTTGTGGACCGCGCCGTCGTACATCTCGTACGGCCCGGGCCGGTCGCCGTAGGTCAGGTAGATGTTGCCGTCGGCACCCAATTCGCCGTGGTGCGGCAACAACCCGGTCGGCTGGCCGGGCACGGCAGCCCAGGTCCGGCCACCGTCGGTACTGCGGAACAGCGGGCTGGCCGAATCAGTTACACCCGCGTAGATGGTCTGCGTCGGACGCCCCTTGCGCCCACCGCGCGGATCGAAGAAGACGAACCCGATCCCGATCCCCGCCATCCCGACCGACGGGAAGCTGCCCACCCGGCTCCAGCTCTCGCCCCGATCGTTACTACGCCACAACCCTTGGTTGCGGGTGCCGAAGTAGAGCACCCGGCCGTCGAGCGGGTCGACCACCAGGCGCTCCCCCATCGACCGGCCCGGCTCGTTGCCGCCGAGCTTGAAGGGCAGGTCGGTCCGGCGGAACGTCCGGCCCTGGTCGGTCGAACGCAGGATCGCGCCGTTGATCGGCGACCACTCGTTGGTGTAGGTGCCGACCGCGAGGTAGAGCCGGGCGGGATCGCAGGGGTCGAGCGCGAGGCTCTCCACCCCCGTCAAACTCCACTCGTCCCAGCCGACCCACTCCAGCAGCTGGACCCACCGCTGGGTCCGCAGGTCCAGCCGCGCGGCGCCGCCGATGTCCGTGCGGACATAGACCAGGCCGCGCTGCTTCGGGTGATGGATGATGCCGGTGACAAAGCCGCCGCCGACGATCTCGACGTTGCGCCAGCGATAACGGCCGGCAGCCAGCTGGTCGACGGCCTGCCCGGTGGCGGCGGCCGGAGCGGTCATGGTGCCTGCGGCAACCACCGCTCCGGTGCTCAGGGCAAGGAAGTGCCTACGTGGAACGGACACAGCTTCTCCTCAGAACGGGACAGTTCAGCCCTTGACCGCGCCGATGATGACGCCCTTGGTGAAGTGCCGCTGGATGAACGGGTAGACCAGCAGGACCGGTACGACGGCGATCACGACGATCGCCATCTTGATCGCCAGACTCGGCGCGGGTGACAGACCCATCCCGCTGCCGCTGGTGACTCCGCCGGCACCGGTCGGCAGGACCTGCGCCTGCACGATGTAGGTCCGCAGCACCATCTGCAGCGGCCACTTGTTGTTGTCGTTCAGGTAGAGCATCGCGTTGAAGAAGGCGTTCCAGTAGCCGACGGCGTAGAACAGCCCGACCACCGCGACCACCGCCTTGGACAGCGGCAGCACGATCCGGCTCAGCACCGCGAACTCCCCGGCGCCGTCGATCCGGGCACTGTCGATCAGCTCACCCGGGATCCCCATGAAGAAGGACCGCATCACGATCAGGTTGAACGCCGAGATCGCGGTCGGCAGGATCAGCGAGGCGTAGCTGTCGATCAGGCCCAGTGCGTTCACCACCAGATAGCTCGGGATGATGCCCGGCCCGAACAGGAAGGTCAGCAGCACCACGAACAACAGCGGCCGGTGGAACAACGACCCGGGCCGCGACAACCCGTACGCCGCGAGCACGGTGAGCCCCAAGCTGAACGCGGTACCGACGAAGGTGATCACGGTACTGATCAGCAGCGCCCGGGTGACCACGCCACCGGACAGCAGCTGCACGTAGGCGGCGATGGTCAGCTCGCGCGGTACGACGACCAGCCCGCCGGCCCGGGTGACGGCTTCCGTGCTGGACAAGCTGGTGACCACGACGACGTACAGGGGGAAGGTCACCAGCAGCGCGACGAGTGCCAGTACGATGGGCTTGCTGAGCCGGCCGAAGAACGACGGCGGCTCTTCCCAGACCGGGCGACCGGCCTCGATGCCCGACCGGCGCCGCGCGAGCTGCCGCGCGCTGGTCAACGTTTGTGAGCTCATGATCGGGAGTACACCCCTTGCTCGCCCACCATATGGGCGAATCGGTTGGCCACCAGGACGAGAACGAGTCCGACCACACCCTTGAAGAGTCCGGCCGCCGCGCCGTAGCCGAAGTCACCGACCAGCAGGCCCTGGTAGTAGACGTAGGTGTCGAGCACCTCGGCCGCGCCACCGCCGACGGCGCTGCGCTGCAGGATGAACTGCTCGAAGCCGACGGTCAGCGCATCGCCCAGGCGCAGGATCAGCAGCAGCACGATGACCGGGCGCAGGCCGGGCAGGGTGATGTGCCACAGCCGCCGCCAGCGGTTCGCGCCGTCGGCCGCGGCCGCCTCGTACAAGGCGGGGTTGATGGTGCTGAGCGCGGCGAGGAACACGATCATTCCCCAGCCGGCGTCCTTCCAGATCGACTGCGCCGTCACCAGCACGATGAACGAGTCGGGTTTGGTCATCAGGTCCACCGCCTCGTACCCGTGGTTCCGCAGGGTCTGCGCGAGCAGCCCGGCGCCACCGATCATCTGCTGGAACAGCGAGACGACCAGCACCCAGGAGAAGAAGTGCGGCAGGTAGACGACCCCCTGGAAGAGGGTGCGCAGCCGGGTGGACAGCACGCTGTTCATCAGCAGCGCCAGCCCGATCGGGATCGGGAAGTAGAAGACCAGCTGGAAGAGCGTGATCGACAGGGTGTTGAACAACGCCTTCCAGAACGCCGGCTCGGAGAACATCCGGCTGAAGTTGGCGAAGCCGATGAACTCGCTGTCCCGGATCCCGGTGTACGGGGAGTAGTCCTGGAACGCGATCACGTTGCCGAGGGTCGGAATGTAGTGGAACGCCAGGAGCAGGACGATCACCGGCAGGGTCATCACCAGCAGCGGCCAGTCCCGCCGCAGCCGGTGGCGCCAGTTGGCACCTCCGGCCTTGGCGCTGCCGCGCTTGGCGCCGCCGCCCTTCGGGGCCTGCGGCGCCTTGCTCCGGCGTCCGCTAACGACCGTTGTCACTGAGCACCTTGGCGTAGAAGTCGCGGCCCTCGTTCCCCCCGTTGGTCTGCCACTCCTTGATAGCGACCTTCAGGTCGCTCATCGGGCGACGGCCCCGGTAGATGTCCTGGAGCTTGTCGTCGAACGGCTGGGCCAGGGCCGCCATCTTGCTCGGCTGCTCCACCCGGATGCCCTCGAACAGGTTCTTCTCCCGCAGCTTGGCGGCGTCGTTCTGCCACTTCGACATCGCCTCGACGTAGCCCGGGTACTCGCTCTGCGAGATCGCGCCGGGACGGCCACCGAGGAAGATGTACGTGGCGGCCACCTCCTTCTGACCCAGTGCGGTCAGCTTGGGCGCACCCGAGCTCTCCTTGGTGTAGTGCTTGCCCTCGACACCGTAGTTGTAGAGCTGGTTCTCCTCGGTGCCGAACGGTGCGGACGTGTAGTTGAGCACGCCCAGCAGCTCGGCGATCCGGTCGTTGCCCAGGCCCTTCTTGATGAACGTGAACAGGCCCGCCGGGTCGCCGCCCCAGGTGACCGCCTTCCCGCCGTCATGGGCGAACGGCGTGATCGCCTGCATGTTGAACTTGGGGTTGATCGACAGCTGGCGCTGCAGCGTCTCGGCCCAGGCGCCGAGGCCGTCCTGCCGGACCACGATCTGGCCGCCTTCGAACAGCGGCTTCTCGTCGGTGCTCTTGTTGCCGACGATGGTCGGGTGCACGTAGCCGGACTGGAAGACCCGGCGGACGAAGGCGACCGCCTCCTCGAACTCGGGCGTCTCGATCTTGTTGACCAGCTTGCCGTCGGACTCCTTGCGCCACGCCGACGGCGCCCCGAAGGCGCGCTGCACCTCGTCGGTGATCCCGCCGAAGGCCCAGCGGTTCCGCTTCGCGTCGGTCAGCTGCTTGCCCAGGGCGAAAAGCTCCTCGGTGGTCTTCGGCGGTGCGGCGCCGACCTGGTCGAAGATGTCCTTGCGGTAGAACAGCGCCCAGGGGAAACCGTCGGAGGGGAACGGCACCGCCTTGAGCTGCGAGTTCCACACGCCGTACGCCCACGCCCGGGTCGGCACGTTCGCCAGCATCGGGTACGCCGTGGACTTGTCGCCGGCCAGGTGCGGGGTCAGGTCCTCGAAGAGCTTCTCGACCGCCTGGCCGAACCGGGTCAGGCCGGAGATGTTCCAGCCCGGCACGCAGAGCAGCTCCGGGACGTTGCCGGAGGCAAGCAACGGGCCGAGCTTGTCGCCGTAGTCGATCCCGCTCAGGATGTTGAACCGGACCGGTGCGCCGATCCGCTCGTTGTTGGCGTCGAAGTACGAGTTGTTGCCCAGGCCGGGCGGCAGCGGGGCCCACAGCGGGGTCATCGCGGTGACCTCCTTGCCGCTGCGGACGGCCTTCTCCGGCACCGCGCGCTTCAGCTCGGCCGGGTACTTGGTGAAGCCCGGCGACGCACCGTTCTCGCCGGGCAAATCCGGCTTGACGCCCTCGTAAGCGATGTACTTCGGCAGCAGGCCGGCCAGCTTGTCCTCGGTCTCGGCCGTGCCGCCGGTGGACGGCTTCCCCTTCCCGTCGGAGCACCCGGCAAGCGTGGCGCCGCCGGCCGTCACCGCCGCGCCGGCACCGAGTAAGGAGATGAAAGTCCGGCGGCTGGTGGAGCCGCCTACTGGTCCGGTCACGATGAGATCCCTCTCGCACTGGGAACGGACGCCCGTTCCGGGTAGTATTAGTTGGGCTAGTAGCCAAACAAATTAGCTCACGCCGGATTGCTCCACAAGGTGTAGAACTGAAGCAGCCAGATGGCGACCGGCGAACGAGTCGACAGGACGGACCTTGATCACACAGACCGCGGACCACACCGACGTCCGCGCCACCAACTTGGCTGCCGTGCTGGGCTACCTCCGGCGCGAGGCACCCTGTTCGCGCGCCGCGATCGCGGCCGGGACCGGCTTGAACAAGGCCACTGTCACCAGCATCGTCGCCGATCTGATCGACCGGCACCTGGTCCGGGAGACGCAGCAGACGCAGAACCATGTCGGCCGGCCCGCCACCTTGCTGGTCCTCGACGGCTCGGCGTACGCCGCGATCGGCCTGGAGGTCAGCGCCCGCGGTTTGAGCGCCTTTGCCTACGACTCGGCCGGTGGTCAGCTGCTGCGCTGGCACCGGGCGGGACCGGGCGTCGACGCCGGGCCGGCCAAGACGGTCGCCGCCTTGGCCGCCTTGGCCCGGCGCGCACTCGCGACCGTCGATTCCTCAGGCCGGCAGGCTCTCGGGCTGACCGTGGGTGTGCCCGGTCTGGTGAACCGGGAGGGCGCTGTCGTGCTGGCCGCTGGTCTCGGTTGGCGCGACGTCCCCTTGCGCGCCGACCTGGTCCAGGCACTCGGCCGGCCGGACCTGCCGGTGATGGTCGACAACGATGCCAACCTCGGCGTGCTGGCCGAGCACCGGTACGGACCGCACGCCGGCAGTCCCAACCTCATCCACCTCAGCGGCGACACCGGCATCGGAGCCGGGATCATCTGCGACGGACGCCCTCTGCGCGGCAATCTCGGGTACGTCGGCGAGGTCGGGCATCTCCAGGTCGTACCGGACGGACCCCGCTGCGGGTGTGGCCGGCGCGGCTGTCTCGAGGCGCTGGCCGGCATTCCGGCGATCCTGGCCAGGATCGACCCGGACGGCCCGGGCGACCCCGATCCCCAGGTCCGGTTGGAGCAGGTGATCCGCCGTGCCGAGGCCAACGACGCCGAGGTGATCAAGATCCTCACCGATGTCGGTCGCCACCTCGGGCAGGGCATCTCCGTGCTGGCGAACGTGCTGAACCCGAGCGCGGTCCTGCTGGGCGGCTCCTACGCGTTGCTCGCCGAGTGGCTGATCCCTTCGGCCCAGAACGAGCTGCGCGAGCGCGCGCTGGCCCCGGACGCGGGCGGTTGCGCCATCCTTGCCTCTACCTTCGGTCACGACGGCACCCCGATCGGCGCCGTCGCGCGCTCCCTCGATCGCCTCGACGCCGGGCGGCTGCCCTCCGCCCGGTGATCGCGCTCAGGTCTTGACCAGTCGCACAGAGGATGCGAACCTCTGAGTCACTCCGTCGTAACACGGTCGTCATGAGCCGAGACGGATTTTTCTGCCCCTGTTGTCGAAGCGCTTCGATTGACTATCGTCCGGCTCTTCCCGGTACTTGATCGAAGCGCTTCGAGCCCTCCCCGTCGAGCCAGTAGCGGAGTCCGATTCGATGAACACCCCCGCCACTCCCCCGTTCCGCGACCCGGCCCGCGTCCTCGACGAGCGGATCGACGACCTGCTCGGCCGGCTGACCCTGCCGGAGAAGCTGGGCCTGCTGCACCAGCACCAGGCAGCGGTACCGCGGCTCGGGCTGGCCTCCTTCCGGACCGGCACCGAAGCCCTGCACGGCCTCGCCTGGCTCGGGCCCGCCACGGTCTTCCCGCAGGCGGTCGGCCTGGCCACCACCTGGAATCCCGAGCTGGTCCAGGCCGTCGCCGAAGCGGTCAGCGACGAGGTCCGGGTGTTCCACCAGAAGGATCCGGCGGGCGCCGGCCTGAACGTCTGGGCACCGGTGGTGAACCCGCTCCGCGACCCGCGCTGGGGCCGGAACGAGGAGGGCTACTCCGAGGACCCGTGGCTGACCGGCGTGATCGCCATCGCCTACGGCCGCGGCCTGATCGGTGACCAGCCTGGCTACCTGAAGACCGCGCCGACGCTCAAGCACTTCCTCGCCTACAACAACGAGACCGACCGGTGCGAGACGTCGAGCAACATGCCGCCACGGGTCCTGCACGAGTACGAGCTGCCAGCGTTCCGGGCCCCGTTCCAGGCCGGTGCGGCGGTCGCGATGATGCCGTCGTACAACCTGGTGAACGGCCGCCCGGCGCACCTCAGCCCGCTCATCAACGACGTGGTCCGCGGCTGGACGACGG
This sequence comes from Kribbella sp. NPDC023855, assembly GCF_040639475.1. NCBI lineage: Bacteria > Bacillati > Actinomycetota > Actinomycetes > Propionibacteriales > Kribbellaceae > Kribbella > Kribbella sp. NPDC023855. The sequence goes on along the minus strand of NZ_JBFAAA010000004.1, from coordinate 530,785 downwards.
ACGAGATCCTGGTGGTCAGCGACGCGGGCGCCCCGGCGAACCTGGTGAAGCCGCAGCACTACTACCCGGACGGGCCGTCCTCGTACGCCGCGGCAGTGCGGGCCGGGGTCGACAGTTTCACCCAGGACGATGCTGACGCCGGTCCGTCGACCCGTCACCTCGAAGCCGCCCTCGAGCTGGGCCTGCTCACCGAGGCCGACATCGACACGGCCGCCCGGCGGGCGATCGCGATCCGCTGCCGGCTGGGCGAACTCGACCCGCCGGAAATCGATCCGTACCGATCCCTCGCCCCGGATCTGGTGAACTGCCCCGCGCATCAGGAGCTCGCGCTCGAGGCCGCCCGGCAGTCCGTAGTACTGCTGAAGAACGAGTGCCAGGTACTGCCGCTGGATGCCGAGTCGACCGGCCTGGTCGCCGTGATCGGCCCGCTCGCGAACACCTTGTTCGAGGACTGGTACTCCGGGACGCTGCCCTACCGCGTGACCGCGCTCGACGGCATCGTCGAGCGGCTCGGCGCGGAGCGGGTGGAGTACTGCGAAGGCGTTGACCGGATTGCTGTCCGAGTAGCCGGGACCGGTGTGCGGCTGACCGTCGGCGTTGACGGTCAGCTGCATGCCTCGGCGGGCGGTGCCGACGAGGATGCCTGGTTCGACGTCTTCGACTGGGGCGGCGATGCTTGCGCCCTGCGCTCGGTGGGCAACGGCCAGCACCTGACTGCCATGGACGATGGAACGCTCGTCGCCAACCAGCCTGGCCCGAACGGCTGGGAGGTCAAGCAGACCTTCCAGCTGATCAGGACCCCCGAGGGAACCACCCTGATCCGGCAGCTCAGTACCGGCCTCTTCCTCCAGGTGGATGGTGCCGTGACGCTGGCCGATCGCGCGCAGGCCACCGCCTTTGACGTGGAGGTCGTCGTCGACGGTGCCGCCAGCGGTGCCGCGGCAGCAGCCCGGGCCGATGCGGTGATCGTTGTAGTCGGCAACCACCCGCTCGTGAACGGCCGGGAGACCGAGGACCGGGCCGAGCTCGACCTGCCCCCGGCGCAGGAACGGTTGGTGCGCGCGGTTCACGGCGCCAACTCCCGCACCGTGCTCGTGATGAGCAGCAGCTATCCGTTCTCGGTCTGCTGGGCGCACCAGAACCTCCCGGCCTTGCTGTGGTCCGCTCACGGCGGCCAGGAGTACGGGCACGCGCTGGCAGACGTCCTGTTCGGCGACTGCGACCCTGCTGGGCGATTGCCCCAGACCTGGTACCGCTCGGCCGCGGACCTACCCGACCTCCTCGACTACGACATCGTCGCCACCGACGCGACCTACCTCTACTACCGCGGCACTCCGCTGTATCCGTTCGGCCACGGCCTCAGCTACACGAACTTCAGCTACTCCGACCTCAGCCTGAGCGCCACGTCGATGCCGGCCGACGGTGAGCTGCGGATCAGCTGCACCGTCACCAACACGGGCAGCCGCGCGGGACAGGAGATCGTGCAGCTCTACACGCATCAGCAGCGGTCGCGGGTAAAGCAGCCGCTCCGGCAGCTGCGCGGGTTCCAGCGACTCTCACTGGAACCGGGCGAGAGCAAGCAGGTCGAGCTGACCCTGGCCGCGGCCGACCTGGCCTTCTGGGACGTCACCCGGGATCGCCCGTGCGTCGAGACCGCGCGGCACAGCATCCTGATCGGCCGTTCCTGCACCGATGCGCGCCTGACGGCAACCGTCGACGTGACCGGTGAGCGGATCCCCGCCCGCCAACTCGCCGCCACTCCCCTGCGGGCCATCAACTTCGACCAGTACTGCGCGATCACCCTGATGCCGGTCACCGCCGACCAGGGCGAAGCCGCTCGCTCCCTCGATCCCGGTGCTTGGCTCGCCTTCGACGACATCGAGCTCGAAGCCGGGCAGTTCGCCTGCACGGCCAGGGCTTCGAACGACGGCTCCGCGACCGGCTCCGTCGAACTGCGGCTCGACGATCCGCTGCACGGCGAGTTGCTCGCCCGCTTCGACGTCGCACCGACCGGAGCGCGGTACAGCTGGCTCGAGGTTCGGTCCGAGCTCGCGGCGTCGCGTGTCTCGGGCACCTTGTACGTGGTCTTCTCGGCCGGCGGTCTCGGCCTGGAGACCCTCACTTTCGATCCGATCTCCTCAAACCTGGAGTTGCCTGAATGACCTCCTATACGCCGGCCAAGAGCGACAAGTTCTCCTTCGGGCTGTGGACCGTGGGGTGGGAGGGTGTGGACGTTTTCGGTACTGCGGTCCGCGCACCGCTCGACCCGGTGCACACCGTCGAGAAGCTGGCCGAACTCGGAGCCGCGGCGGTGTCGTTCCACGACGACGACCTCGTCCCTGACGACGCGACCCGTCAGCAGACGCTGACCCGCTTCTCCAAGGCCTTGGCCGACAACGACATGGTCGTGGAAATGGCGACCACGAACCTGTTCAGCCACCCGGTCTTCAAGGACGGTGGCCTGACGGCCAACGACCGTGAGGTACGCCGGTACGCGCTGGCCAAGATCCTGCGCAACGTCGATCTCGCCGCCGAGCTGGGCGCGAAGACCTACGTGTTGTGGGGCGGCCGCGAAGGTGCTGAGTCGGGTGGCTCCAAGGACGTGCATGCGGCGCTGGACCGCTATAAGGAGTCGATGGACCTGCTCTGCAGCTATGTGCGCGAGCAGGGCTATGACATCCGGTTCGCGCTGGAGCCGAAGCCCAATGAGCCGCGCGGTGACATCTTGTTGCCGACGATCGGGCATGCAATCGCGTTCATCAACGATCTCGAGCACCCTGACCTGGTCGGCATCAACCCGGAGATCGGGCACGAGCAGATGGCCGGGCTCAACTACGCCCACGGGATCGCGCAAGCGATCTGGCACGGCAAGCTGTTCCACATCGACCTGAACGGTCAGCACGGGCCTCGCTTCGACCAGGACCTGCGCTTCGGCGCGGGCAACTTGCGCGAGGCGTTCTGGACTGTCGATGTCCTGCAGGGCACTCCGGGTTATGACGGGTTTGTGCACTTCGACTACAAGCCGCCGCGCACCGAAGACGTCGAAGGGGCCTGGGAGACCGCGCGCGCTTGTATGCGCAACTACCTGATCCTGCGGGAGAAGGTCCAGGCCTTCCGGGCCGACCCCGAGGTCGCCGAAGCGGTGGCCGCGGCTCGGGTTGCCGAGCTTGCTCAGCCGACGCTGGCTGAAGGCGAGTCGCTGGAGGACCTGCGCAAGGCGACCTATGACGCGGATGCGCTGGCCCAGCGTGGTCTCGGGTTCGAGCGGCTCGACCAACTGGCGATGGAGCACCTGCTGGGTGTCCGATAGCGGTCAGCTGAACCGCAGGACTGTGCACGTTCACAGTCCTGCGGCTCGCCTACACTTGCCGTGCGGCGCAGCAGACGCTGGGATCGTGCACAGAGCAAGGGAGCAAGTGTGGGTTCGACAGGGTGGCTTCCCGGGGTGTCCGCGATCAGCTACGGCGGTGACTACAACCCCGAGCAGTGGCCGGAGGAGACCTGGGCCGAGGACGTCGAGCTGATGCGTCAGGCCGGGGTGAACCTGGTCAGCATCGGGATCTTCTCCTGGGCGCTGATCGAGCCGCGCCGCGGCGAGTACGACTTCGGCTGGATGGACCGCCTGTTCGAGCTGCTGCACTCCGCGGGGATCCGGATCAGCCTCGGTACGCCGACCGCGTCCCCGCCGGCGTGGTTCTTCCACGAGCACCCCGAGGCCCGCGTCGTCTCGCGGGACGGCACCACGCTGGGGTTCGGCTCACGCGGAATGGCCAGCCCGAGCTCAGCGGCGTACCGGGAAGCCAGTACGTCGATCGCTCGGGTGCTGGCGAAGCGCTACGGCAGTCACCCGGCGTTGGCCGTCTGGCATGTCCACAACGAGTACGGCGCTCCCGTGTCGGAGTGCTACTCCCCTGCCAGCAGTGAGGCGTTTCGCGGTTGGCTGCAAGAGCGGTACGGATCGCTCGACGAACTCAACAGCGCTTGGGGCACGGCGTTCTGGGGACAGCGCTACCACGAGTGGCAGCACATCTCGGCACCGGCGGTCTCGGCCAGTGTGGTCAACCCGGCGCAGCGGCTGGACTTCGCCCGCTACACCTCGGACGCGTTGCTGCAGTGCTTCATCGCCGAGCGGGACGCGATCCGGGCCGAGTGCCCGAACGTCCCGATCACCACGAACTTCATGGCCGGGACCTGCCCGTCGGTCGACCTGTGGAAGTGGGTCGACGCGGTCGACATCGTTGCCAACGACCACTATCTGGTCGCCGAGGACCCGCGCAACCAGGTCGGTCTGGCGCTGTCGGCGGACCTGACCCGATCGATTGCCCAGGGCAAGCCCTGGATGCTGATGGAGCACTCGACCTCGGGCGTCAACTGGCAGCCGCGCAACCTGGCCAAGCGTTCCGGTGAACTGGCTCGCAACGCGCTCAGCCACCTCGGCCGGGGCGCGGAGGCGGTGATGTTCTTCCAGTGGCGGGCGTCCCGGTCGGGCGCGGAGAAGTTCCACTCCGCGATGGTGCCGCACGCCGGGACCGCCAGCCGGGTCTGGTCGGAGGTCTGCTCGCTCGGGCAACGGCTGCGCGGACTCGACGAGCTGCTGGGTTCCGTAGTACGGGCCGAGGTGGCGATCCTGTGGGACTGGGAGTCGTTCTGGGCTCAGGATCTCGAGTGGCGGCCGAGTGAGGACCTGTCGCACCGCGAGCGGGTCAACGCGTACTACGACCGGCTCTGGCGTGACCAGCTGACGGTCGACTTCGCCCATCCCGAGGCCGACCTGTCGGCGTACAAGCTGGTCGTTGCCCCGGCCTCCTATCTCCTCACGCTCAAGGCCGCCGAGAACCTGCGCCGGTTCGTGGAGGGCGGTGGCACGCTGGTCGTCTCCTACTTCTCGGCGATCGTGAACGAGCACGACGCCGTCCATGCCGGTGGGTTCGTCGCTCCGCTGCGCGACGTGCTCGGGCTGACTGTCGAGGAGTTCCTGCCGCTGCGCGCGGGCGAGACGGTGTCGCTGACGCTCGACGGCATCAGCGGGGATGTGTGGACAGATGACATCGCGCTGGCGGGCGCGGAGGTGGTCGCCGCGTTCGAGGACGGGCCCGCCGCCGGGAAACCCGCGATCACCCGCAACGAGCTGGGCGACGGGTCGGCCTGGTACGTCTCGACGCGACTGGATGCCGACCAGCTGTCCGTAGTACTGGACGGTGCCTATGCCGATGCCGGGTTGAAGCGCGGCGAAGGCCCGGAGGAACTGGAGCTGGTACGCCGGCACGGCGCGACCGCCGACTACCTGATCGCGATCAACCACGGCACGAAGCCGGCCGAGCTCGCGGTCGCCGGCACGGACCTGCTCACCGGCGACCAGGGCGAATCGCTCAAGGTCGACTCAGGCAGCGTACGCATCGTGCGGCTGGCCGACCCCGAGGTCTAGTCACGCGGCGGGATCAGGCGTCGGGGGCGTCGCCGGTGGTGGTGCGTTGCTCGAGGGCGGTCTTGATGCCTTCGAGGGAGCGGCGCACTTGTTCGTCGACGGCCGGGTCGGCGTCGTGGCCGGTGTGGATCCGGACGGTGAGCTTCGAGGTGCCGTCGGAGACGAAGTCGACGTCCAGCTCGCCGTGGTAGTCGGAGTCGCCCGGCCCCGCCCAGCGGAGTTTGCGGTTCTCCTCGATGACGTCGATCGTCGCCTCGGTGTGCCGCTCCTGCTCTCCCGAGTCACTCGGTACGACGGCCGTCACCTCGACGTCCTCGTGCACGGGCTCCCCGGGCTGCCGTGCTTCCATCCCCTGCGCTTCGTCGGGTCGCGGGCCGGTCCGGTGGACCCCGGTCATCCGGGGCAGGTACGCGGGCATGTTCTCGATGTCCGCAAGGTAGTCGAAGAGGATGTTCGGGGCAACATCCACCGTCGTCGACGCTTCGTGATCAGCCATGCGAACTCCCTGGTTTCTGCGGATGCCTTCTGCTCTCGGTGCCCCCGGTCCGGGGCGCAGAAACCACGCGTTTGACCAGCTTTCCGACCGGGTACCCCCACGCGTGGCGGTCAGGGTCGGGCAGGTCGCCTCCGGAAGGGCCCAAGCCCCCTGGCCGCCGCTAACCCCAGCGTTCTGGCTCGGAGCCGCACGGCGGCTCAGGAATCCGGTAGGCCGGCCAGACGGCGTACGGCGGCGAGTCCGTCCGGCGAACCGGGCCAGTGCCGGTCCAGCGCTGCCGGGCCGGCCCGGCGGGTGACCGACCTGAGCGCGAACGCGACGATCACCGCGTCATCGGCGTACCCGATCACCGGGATGAAGTCGGGTACCAGGTCGAACGGCAATGCGAGGTAGGCCACCAGCAGCCACAACCTGATCCGCACCCCACGAGGCAAGGTCCGATCCGCGGCGAGCCGGCGGATCAACCGCAGCAGGTCGGGCAGTAGCCGCAAGGCATCCTGGATCCGCAGTTGGTCGGGCCGCACCAACCACAGCGCGACCATCAGGCCCACCCACAGCAACAGCACACCGGCGGCAACGCCGACCAGCACCTGCCACGCCTCACTCATCGGGCCATTGTGGACCGTCGGTGTTACGCCAGCCCAGCCAGGGCTTCGGTCACTGCGAGCTCCGCGGAATCAAGCGGGTGAGGGACGTCGAGGTGAGTCTCAGGCGTGGTCAGGTAGACGTCCTGGCACCAAGCGGCGACCTCTTCCGCGTCGGGCCGGTCCTCCGGGCTTTTGGCGAGCATGCGCATCAGGTAGTGGCGGAAGCCGCTGTCGACGCAGGTCGGCCGGACCGGTACCGCGGCGAGGTGCTGGCGTAGTACGCCGGTGGGGGTGTCGGCGACGAAGGGTGGGTCGCCGGTCAGCAACTGGTACAGGACGCAGCCGAGTGAGTAGATGTCGGACGCGGGGCCCACCGGTTCGGCTCGGGCGCGCTCGGGGGCGACGTAGTAACTGGTGCCGAGGACCCGGCCGTCCTCGGTGTCGATCTCGGTGTCGTGGCTGGATCGGTCACTCACGAAGCACGCGATGCCGAAGTCGGCGATCTTGATGGTGCCGTCGGCGGCCACCAGCAGGTTGCTGGGCTTGATGTCGCGGTGAATCACGCCTTCGCGGTGCGCCGCCGACAGTCCTTCCGCCGCTTGCGCGATGACCTCGGCGGCGGTCCGCGGGGTCATCGGACCGTGCTGCCGGAGTGTCGCCGCCAGGGTCTGGCCGACAACCAGTTCCATCACCAGGTAGAAGCTCTGATCATGCGGTCCGAAGTCGTGCACGTCGACGACATGCGGATTGTTGACCACCGCGGCCGCCTGGGCCTCGCGGTGGAACCGTTCAGCGGACTCGGGGTCCGTACTGCCCTGCTTGAGCAGTTTGACCGCGACCGGCCGGGTGAGCACCTCGTCGGTGGCGCGCCAGACCTCGCCCATCCCGCCCTGCCCGATGACAGCTTCGAGTTGGTACCGGTCCGCGACCCGCATGGCCCACCACCTCCTGACGGCTCAATGTTCTTCTGGTACCCGTGTTCGCGGTCCCGCAACAAGGCGGACGAAGCTGTCATGCGGACGAAGGCGAATCGCAATGGTTTCAGCAGGTTTAGACCTGGGAACAGGTCGTTCGGCTTGCTCCTGGTGGCGCGCGTCGGCGAAGTGCGGCGAGGACCACGGGCCGGGTCTTCCCACCGCGCCACCTGCGAGCCGATCTCATCCCTCCCGGGCCTGGTTCCCGAAGCATCTCAGCACAAACACGGAGCCCGCCGCCGGCCGCTTCGCACGGTTTCGGAGCGGGTACAGGCCGCGCAGAACCGCCCTGGACCGGGCGGACCGCAGAGAAAGGGATAGTGGCATGGCTGCCGATGTCGTCGATCTGATCATGCAGGACCACCGGGAGGTCGAGCGGCTGTTCGACGAGCTGAAGGACAACCCGGAGAAGCGCGAGGGCCTCGTACCGGTGCTGACCACGCTCTTGTTCGCGCACAGCCGCGCCGAGGAGTCCGAGGTGTACCCGGTGGCCGCATCCGAGGCCGACGAGGCGGACGAGGTGGCGCACAGCCAGGAAGAGCACGCCGAGGCGGACCAGTTGCTCGAGAAGCTCGCTGCCACCGACCCCACGTCGGCACAGTTCGACAAGGTGCTGCAGAACCTCATCGACGCGGTCAGCCACCACGTCGAGGAGGAGGAGACCAAGGTCCTGCCGGGGATGCGCGCCAACCTGAGCGACGAGCGCCGCCAGCAGCTCGGCGAGGCGTTCGCCGCCAGCCGCAAGCAGCACTTGGGCGACCAGCCGGGGGACGAGACCCGCCAGGACCTGTTGCAGCAGGCCCGCAACGCCGGCCTGTCCGGCACCTCCTCGCTCAGCAAGGACGAGCTGAAGGAGAAGCTGCAGGAGAAGGCCGAGAAGTAGTCGTCATGTCCATCCTGGAACGCCTTCGGCGCTGGCGGCTGTCGCACCAGCTGAACGAGTCGGACGCGCCGGCGGACACGTCCACCGCGATGACCAGAGCCGAAGGCGGCGACCCGGCCGGCGACACGCCGGCCACCACCGGTACCGGCGCGAACGACGAGTTCGTCGGCCGGGTCGCCGGCGACGAGGCCGACACCGGAACGACCGGTGCCGAAGCTCGCTCCGGCCAGGAGGACCGGCCGGACGAGCCGCACTGACACCCGTACGACGAGGAGTTCGAGCACGATGACCGTGAAGTTGAACCGGACCGCTTTCGACCACGCGAAGAGCCTCGCGCGCAAGAAGAAGGTGGTGATGGACGACCGGGACGACTGGAGCGAGCACGCACCGAGCGCGGACGACGAGAACTCCTACCTCGACAAGCACGGCTGGAAGGAGTACGGCCAGTGGTACCTCGGCATCGACACCGAGATGGGCGAGGAGACCAAGGGCCACTACAAGTTCCCGTACGGCGACTTCCGCAAGGTGCACCGCTGCGGTGTGATCAGCGCCGAGTCCCGGGCCGCCCAGAACGACTATGACGACATCGCCAAGGCAGTCGCGGAGCTCCACGAGCTCCTCGACGGCGATCACGCCTGACGGCCGCCCGGGGCACTGATGTTCGAAGGTTTCCAGCTCGACCGGATCGATGTCGGCGACGCAGTACTGCGCGTGCGGCACGGCGGTTCGGGTCCGCCATTGGTTCTCTTGCACGGCCATCCGCGGACCCATACCACCTGGTACCAGGTGGCCCCCGCGTTGGCGGACACGTTCACGGTCGTCTGCCCGGATCTCCGCGGCTACGGCCAGTCGAGCAAACCGGTGACGGACGAGGAGCACACGCCGTACTCGAAGCGCGCGATGGCAGCCGATGTCGCTCAGCTGATGACGACGCTCGGTCACGACGAGTTCGCGGTCGCCGGCCACGACCGCGGCTCGCTCGTCGCCTACCGGACCGCGTTCGATCACCCCGACCGGGTCAGCAAGCTGGTCGTGCTGGACGGCATCCCGATCGTCGAGCATCTCGAACGGTGCGACACCCGGTTCGCGACCGAGTGGTGGCACTGGTTCTTCTTCGCCCAGGCCGAGAACCCGGCCGAGCGGATCATCTGCGCGGATCCGGAGACCTGGTACCGCGCCTGGACCGAGAACTCCCCCAGCCAGCTCGGACCCGAGAACCACGCCGACTTCCTGGCGGCGATCCGCGACCCGGCCACGGTGCACGCGATGCTCGAGGACTATCGCGCCGGGCTCGGGCCGGACCGGCGGGCCGACGAGGAGGATCGCGCGGCCGGGCGGCAGATCACCTGTCCGACGCTGGTGCTGTGGTCGACCAAAGACGATATCGAGCAGCTGTACGGCGATCCGTGCGAGGTCTGGCGTCCGTGGGCCCCTTCGGTGGTCGGGCACGGGATCGACTCGACCCACCACGTGGCTGAGCGCAACCCGGCCGACCTGGTCCGCAGCCTCCGCGCCTTCCTCTGATCCTCTGAGTCAGGTCAGCCTGGGGCGCTGATCCTCTGAGTCAGGTCAGCCTGGGGCGGGCTGGAGTTCGGCGCTGATCCGGGCGCCGCGGAGCAGTCTGAGCACGGCCGGGTCGTGGGTGGCGACCAGGAAGCGCGGACGGGAGCGGAAGCGGGCCTGGGTCTCGCGGACGATCCGCGCGACCAGCTCGGCGCCGTCCACCGAGATGAGCAGATGCAGGCGCAACGTGGCCGGCGCCAGATTGCCGGCCTCCAGCAGCACCTTGCGCAGCGCGACCACCAGCCGCACATCGATGGTCCCCGCAACGGTCACCGTGACGGTCTCCCCGGCGGTAGACAACACGATCTCCCCGGGCGGCAACGCAGGCACGTCACCGCCAAGCCGCTCCACGCTGGTCGCCTCACTCGTTTTCTGTGGTTCGGAGGTCTCGTTGTCGATTTCGTCCACCCGCCCCCTCCGACGTCGGTCCCAAGAGCTCCACCATGCCAGGTGCCAGCAACCCCGCACCACGCTGCGCCGATCCTGAGACCCGGATGGCGGCCGGGGCTCACGCTCCGCGGTCACTCGTCCTTGGCACCCTTCGTCGTCGCCTGTTGCGCAGCCTTGTCGAAAAGCCGGTCGGGCACCAGCCGGCGAATCTTCGGGACAACCATCGCCGCCACCCCGACCGGATACCGGGTCCGGGGCTTCTCGGCGAGGATCGCCTGCTGGATCACAGCAGCGACCTTGTCCGCGTTCGGGCTGTTCTTCGAGGCCTTGCGCAGCGTCTCACGCACAGCATCGATCCGTTCGGCGTACCGCTTGCTGTCCGGCAGCTTGTCCAGGGTCTCGACGGCCTTCGCCCACAGCGGCGTCGCGACCGGACCCGGTTCGACGATCGACACCGCGATCCCGTCCGGTGCCAGCTCCTGGCGCCACGCGTCACCGATCGCCTCGATCGCGTACTTCGACGCGTGGTACGCGCCGGCCAACTGCACCGCGACCAAGCCGCCCATCGATCCGACGAAGATGACCCGGCCGCCCCGGCCACGCCGGAGCAGCGGCAGCACACACTGGGTGACCGAGACCGGCCCGACCACGTTGACGTCCAGCTGATGCCGGAGGCTCTCCACCGGCAGTAGCTCCAGCGGACCGGCGATCCCCTCCCCCGCCACATTGACCACGGCGGTCAACGGCTCCGAGCCGAGCTGCGACGACACCTCTTCCGCCAGCGCTTCGACCGAAGCGCGATTCGTCACGTCGACGGTGTGCACCGACAGACTGGCCGAGGCCCCGCGGGCCAGGATCTCGCCGTCCGCCGCGTCGTGGACTGCGGCGAACACGCGGATCCCGGCCCGGTCCAGGCGCAGGGCCGTAGCGGCGCCGATGCCACTGCCGGCGCCGGTGAGCAGGACAGAAGTCATCGGCTTGCGTCCGGACGCTCGACGTCGCCACGCCAGGCGCCGGTCGACGTACCGCGTTCCTCGATGAACTCCTTGAAGCGCTCGAGGTCGCCCTTGACCCGGCGACTGACCAGCCCGGCCTTGTCCCCGACCTTTTCGGCCAGACCCTCCGGCTCGAAGTCCATCTGCGCGGTGACCCGCGTCTTGGTGTCGTCCAGGCGGTGGAAGGTAACCACACCGGCGTGTCGCGGCTCCGTGTCCGACTTCCAGGCCACCCGCTCTTCGGGGTGCTGCTCGGTGATGGTGGCGTCGAACTCCCGGGTCACACCGGCGATGTTGGTCTTCCAGTGCGTGTGAGTCGGGTCGAGCTGCCTGACCTCTTCGACGCCTTCCATGAACTGCGGGAAGGTCTCGAACTGGGTCCACTGGTTGTAGACGGCGGTGATCGGCGCCTCGACGTCGACCGACTCGATGGTGTCGCTCATCGCTTGCTCCTCTCGCGCCTCCCGACCGGGGAGGCGAGTCGCTTCTGGACTGTCCGCACCCCTGTACCCCCCACGCGCCCGCGAAACCCCGAAGTTGCGCGCGTCACGGCCAGGTTCTGGCAGCGACCGCGAACTCCTCGGGGCTGCTGTGGAGCGGGATGACACAGAGCAGGTGCCCACCGGGAGCCCGCAGCGTGTGACAACCCTCCCAACTGGACACTTCCACCGCACCGAGACCGACCAGCCGCGCGACCTCGGCCGGGACGTCGTCGGTCTCGATGTCGAAGTGGTACCGCGGCTCGTCATCGACCGCCTGGATCGCCGTCACGAACCCGGGCAAGGCGTCCTTCAGTACGACGTACTGCGGCTGCCCCGGCTCCGGCTCGGTACTCACCCCTAGCGCTTCCGCCCAGAACGCCTCGGACTCCCCGGCGCGATCCTTCGGCACATCGATCAAGAACGTACTGACCCGGCTCCTGTGCATTCCCCAAATCTCTCACTGTCTAGTCGCCGTTGGTGAGGAGGTCCCGTACTGCGGAGCCGAGGTCGCCCCAGACTTCGGCGATGCGTCCGTTCTCCAGCCGGTAGACGGCCAGCTCCTGGACCCTGATCCTCCGCCCGGTCGCGGGCACACCACGGAAGGTCCCGGAGTGGGTGCCCGTGTCGACCAGGCGAGCGGCCAGCCAGTCGCCGTCGACCAGCAGGTGCTGCAGATCCCAGTGATAGTCCGGAAAGGCGTCGACCACTGCTTGGCACCCCGCGATGTAGCTCTCCAGACCGTCGTTGCCGTCGCCACCCCGGACATCCTCGGCAACGAACTCACCTAGCTCTTCGAACCGATGCTGGTTGCAGCAGTCGATGTACCGGCGGTAGAAGTCGATCCGCTCGGCGCGCTCGGGCACCCCGGTCACGTCCCGTACGGCGGCCGGTAATCGGGCTGCAGCGTGATGCCGACCTCGGCTGCCTTCGCGCGGACAGCTGCCTCAGGTCGTCCGAGTCGCAGGCCGATCACGCACGGCGGGATGTTGCCGACCGCCAGCTCCGCCAGTTCGGCAAGGTCATCCTCCGTCCACGGTTCGCTCGCGTTGCGGATGGACTGGGCCATCACCATCGATCTCACATCTCCTCGTTGTCTTCTCGTCTCCCCCGGTTCCCGCCCGCGCGAATTCGAAAAGCCACCTTCGGAAGTCAGGACCGGCTAAGTCAGTGCTGGCTAGGTCGGGGCCGGCGAAACGTGCGACGGCGAACGCGGGGCCGGGTCGCAGCGGCCACGCCGGCCATCACCACCAACGCCGTACCGGCGACAGTCAGCCACCCGGCCGTGTAGTCCAGCCCGTACTCCCGGCCGGCCACCGCGATGGTGATCGCGACCATCGTCGCCGTACCGACCTGGGCCGCTGTGTTGAGCAGGCCGGCCGCGCTACCTTGCTGGTCGGCCGGTACCGCAGTACCGAGTCCGTACGCCGCCACGGCTCCTATCCCGTTGCCCAACCCGGCCAGTGCGAGCCCGATGAGCAGTGTGGTCGTCGCGGACCAGAACACCATTGCGGCGGCGCCTGCGAGGATCAGCAGCAGCCCGAGAGTCAGTAAGATCCGGGCACCCACGCGAGGCATCAACCGTCCCGCCAGCGCTGCTGCCAAAACCACGGCCACGCTGAACGGCAGGATCATCAGACCGGCCGCTGCGGGACTGAAGCCCTGCGTTTCCTGCAGATAGAGAGTGCCGACGACCACGAGCGCGCTGGTCGTGGCAGTGATGCCGTACGACCCGGCCAGCCCACCTACGAAGGTCCGCCGCCACAGACTCGGCGGCACCAGCGGTGACGTCGTACTGCGCTCGCGAATCACCAGCAGGACCACTGCCAGTACGCCGACTAGGCCGAGCGCGAACGGGACAGGCCAGGGCTTCGCGGTGGCGTTGGCAGCGGCAACGACCGCCGCAACGGCGACCACCTGCAACAGCACCGAGCGCGGATCGAACCCCGGAGACGCCTGCCGCTCCGACCGATCCCGCTCGATCACCCGCACCAGTACTGCGATGAGGACCGCGGTGACCACCAGATTCCCCCAGAAGATCGCCCGCCAGCTCACCGCCGAGGTCGTCAGACCACCGACCAGCAACCCGGCCGCACCGGCCAGCCCGCCGCATGCGTTCCAGGCGCCGAGTGCACGATCGCGCGCGGTCTGCGTCTCGGCAGCTCGGGTCAGCAAGACCAGCGCGTTCGGTATCGACACCGCTGCGGCCGCGCCCTGGATCGCGCGCCCAGCTACCAGCACCGCCATCGTCGGAGCGACAGCAGCGACTACAGACCCGGCAGCGAAGACCACGAGCCCCGCAATCAGCAGGCGGCGATGCCCGTAGCGATCACCGAGCCGGGCGGCCAGGAGCAGCAGACTGCTGAAGCCGACCGCGTAGACGGGCACCAGCAGGCCCGCCTGGGCCGCGGACCCGTCCAGCTCGGCCAGCATCCGCGGCAGGGCGGACACGACCACCGTCACGCCCATCACGTCGACGAACTGAACTGTGCACAGAGCCACCAGCCGGCCGCGAGAGTTGTCCATCCCTCGACGCTAAAGTAATGCTTTTGTACCTTCAAACCGTTAGCGTGTTGCTCTAGGCTGACCAGTATGGGCATCGAGCTGACCTGGGAGTGGCTGGACGGCAGCCCCGCGCTCGACTTCGCGAACACCGTCCTGCGGCGCGGCTGGACCGAGCACGAACTGGTGACGTCGCCCGATGCTCTGAGTTCCTGGCTGGACGCGGCGGCGCTTCCGGCTCCTCGTCCGGCGACTGTCACCGACGACGACGTCGAGGCGTTCCTACACCTCCGCGACGCGTCCCTCCGCCTGCTGCGGGCCGCCGCGGGTCACGGCAAGCGGCAAGCTGGCGATGTCCGGACCCTCAACGAGGCCCTGCTGAGTTGTCCGGAGGTGGTGGTGCTGGACGAGTCCACCGGCTCGCCCGTCGCCCGGCCGGTCGGTTCACCAGCGCCCTTCACGCTCCTGCTGGCAAAGCTGGCCGGCGAAGTACGCGACGTACTGGCTGGACCACGGCCGGACCTCGCCCTCTGCGACGCACCTGGCTGTGGTGGGCTCTTCTTCCGGCGCCGGACAAACCAGGCATGGTGCGGCCCACCCTGCGGCAACCGAGCCCGCGTGGCCCGGCACCACAGCGCCAATGACCACTAGAGAGAGATCAAGACGACTGACCCAGTGGCGCAGACCAGGCCAACCACCTGGCCGCGGGTCAGGCGCTCACGCAACACAGTGAGTCCAAGCAGGACAGGCACAGCCGGGTAGAGCGACGTGAGGACGACTGCGATCGACAGTGCCTCGTGACGGGTCGCCACCAGAAAGGCGCCCATAGCCAGGGTTCCCAGTACTCCGGACAGCACCGCCAGGCCCGCCGTACCGGGTTTCATCCGTAGCCTGTCGCGCCGCAGAGCCAGAGGCGCGACGGACAGTACGGCGACGACGCGGTTGAGCACCAACGGCCAGAACCCTGCCGACTCGTCCGCCCGCGCCAGTGCGACGTACTGCAAGGCGAAAGCGGCTCCGGATAGCAGTGCCCAGCGAGCGCCTGCCGCCGAACCACCGCGTGGCCCGGCGCGACTGGTCATCAGCCACAGCGCCGGGATGGAGATCGCGAACCCGCACCACGCGGCGAGGCCGATCTGGTCGTTCAACAGCGCAACCCCGATCACGACCGGGATGGCGACACCGGCAACATCACTCAGCGGTACTACGACGCTGAGGCGCCCGACGCTCATCGCCTGGAACAGGAAGGCCGCGCCCAGCCCGGTGCCGATACCCGACAGAGCTCCCCACGCGAGTGAACCACCGGAGACCGCCGACGCGCCCGCGACCAGCGCGAAGCACACGGTCAGCAGCACCCCGCAGATCTGGCCGACGAACACGACCACACTGCTGTGCAGCCGGCGCGCGGCCAGTCCGGCCGCGAAGTCCGACAGGCCGAAGCAGAGCGCGGACGCCAGCGCCAGCCCGGTTCCCATCGGTCACCCCAACCCTGATCAACCGATCGACGCAGGTGTAGTGCCCGATCGGGGATCAGGCAAACCAGGCTCGGCCACTCAGGGCTACGCCTCGGCGACCGGCTGTCAGTCGGCGGCGACAGCGTTGTCGATGATGCGGGCGGCCACCTCGCCGAGTGGTTCGCCGGTGTCGCCGGCCAGCGCGAGCAGGAGTTCGAAGGCTTCGTCGAACGGCACGTTCTCGACGTACGCGAGCACGCCCTTGGCGCGTTCGATCACGATCCGCTCGTCCAGCGCCGCCCTGAACCGGTCCGCGAGGTCTGCTCCGGTCACCCCACCGGAGTGGACGATGGCGAGCGTCACCAGGTCGGCGAACATCTGGGCGACCTCCCCGATCTCGTCGGCGGAGCCTTCGTCGCGGAAGAACAGGTTCAGGGCGCCGAGCGCTTCACCTCGCCACATCATCGGCGCCGCGTACACCGCCTGATATCCGGCTCGCTGCAGTGCATGAGTCACCGACGGCCAGCGGGACGCGATCTGCTGGCTACCGGACACGGCCACCGCAGTACGGGCCCGTACTGCGTCGACCCACGGGCCTTCGTCGACCTGCAGCAGGTAAAGCTCCAGCTCGTGGGCGCGGTGGCTGGTCGAGGCGAGCAGCTCGAGCCGTCCGTCGTCCGGTCTGACCACCACCATGCCGGCTGCCGAGGCTCCGGTCGCGCGGGTGCAACCGGCCAGCAGCGAGGTGGTCATGCCGATGACGTCCCCCGCACCGAGCAGGCCGGCGCTGGCGAGCGCCAGTTCGTGCAGCGCACCGGCCGTACGGCGCGCGGCGGAGTCATCGTGTGTGGACATCAGTCTCCCTGCGAGAAGTCGAGCCGACGGGTGATAACCAGGTCGGCGATCTCGGCCAGCGTGGTGTCGTGCGCGTAGGCGTGCGCCCGCAGGATCGCCAGCGCGTCGTCCGGGCTGAGCCGTAGCTGCGCGATGACCATCCCGGTCGCCTGGTGGATCGCCGCCCGCGAGGACCAGGCCCCGCTCTCGGTGAGGCCGGCGTCGACCGACGGGTCGCGCAGCAGCGCGGCACCGATCGCGTCGGCCAGGAACTGGGCCGTCTCCTCCGACTCGGCGACCCGCGAGCTGCCCGCGACGTACAGGCTCAGGGTGCCGAAGACGTGCTGGCCCGGCCGCATCGCGAAGCAGCGGATCTGGAGCGGCTCGACCGAGGCGCGGGCCGCACGGGTGAACTCGGGCCAGCGCCGGACGGCCTCCTCGTCCAGCCCGGTGGCCACTGCCTGGCCGGTCCGGAACGCGTCGTGACACGGCCCTTCGCCGAGCACGTCCTGCAGGTCTTCCATCCGGGCCGCGACCTGGTTCGTCGCGGCCAGGGTGATCCTGCTCGAGGTGTCGTTGCTGACCGTGATCGAGGCGGCGTCGACATTCAGGATCAGCCGGCACGCCTCGCACAACCGCTCGGCCAGATGCCGGTCCCGCGCGTTCGCCGCGGCCAGCCGCGCCAGCCGAGCCAGGATCACCGCATGGTCTGTCATGACCTTCTCCGCCTCGTGGCAGGCAGCCGCAGCGCCCAAGGACAAGACTCACCTTACGCGCCCGGTGTAACTTCGGCCGGTGTTGGCATGATGTCCACCATGGAACACTCCGACCAGGCGGGCGCCCCGGACGCACCCTTGGGACGGCCCGAGCCGGCCGACACCCAGGAGACGGCCGACGCGTTCGCGCGGCTGGCAGTCGAACTGCACGACGCCGACGGCGTCGTCGAGACCGTCGAGGCGGTCGCGCAGTTCGCCCTGCAGGCCCTGAACTGCTCGTACGCCGGGATCGCCCTCAACTCGCGCGGCGCGCGGCCCGAGATCGCCGCCGTGACCGATCCGGTGGTCGCCGAGGTCTTCGAGATGCAGCTCGCCAGCGAGACGGGGCCCCTCGTCACCGCGCTGCGCGACCGGATCTCGGTGCAGATCGTCGACACCGGCACCGAGGAGCGATGGCCCGAGTGGGCGGCCAAGGTCGCGGCCCTGGGCGTGCGCAGCGTCCTCGACGTACCGCTGGTGGCGGGCAGTCACCGGACCCGGACCATCGGAGTGCTCGGGCTCTACAGCCCGAACCCGGACGCGTTCGGCCCCGACGACGAGGCGATCGCGTACATCCTCGCCCGGCACGCCTCGGTCGCGGTGGCCACCGCCCGGCACGAGGCGTCGATGGCGCAGGCGGTCGACGCGCGGAAGCTGGTCGGGCAGGCGATGGGCATCCTGATGGAGCGGTTCGCCATTGACGGCGATCGCGCGTTCGCGATCCTGAAACGCTATTCCCAGGACACCAACACCAAGTTGCGCGATGTCGCCCAGCAGCTGATCGACACCCGCCGCCTGCCCTCCTGACGAGGGGTCAGAGTTCGCGCAGCGCCGGTCCGAGCTCCTTCTCGAAGAAAGCGAAGAAGCCATCGGGGTCCGGGCCGGCGTTGATCAGCGCCAGGTTGTCGTAGTCGGCGTCCACAAACTCCTTGGCGACCTCGACATGCCGCTCGACGTCCGGCCCACAGCCGAACTGCTCGGCCATGTGGTCCGCCGTCACCAGCTTGGTGGCGGCGTCGAAGTTCACCGGGTTGGGCAGTTCCGCCTGCACCTTCCACCCGGTGACGCCGAACCGGAACAGCCGCCGGGCAGACTCCGCGGCCTCTTCGGCCGAGGGGGCCCACGCCAGCGGCACTTCGGCGTACCGGGGGCCTTGCCCGCCGGCCTTCCGGTACTCCGTGACGAGGTCGGCGCGAGGTTCGGTGGTGAAGAGCGCGTCACCGACTTCTCCGGCCAGGCGGGCGGCCGCGGGTCCACCGGCCGCGACGGCGATGCGGGGCAACGGGTCCGGCAGGTCGAAGACGCGCGCGTCCTCCAGCCGCAGGTGCTTGCCCTCGTACGACTGGTAACCGCCGCTCCACAGCAACCGGATGATCTCGATCGCCTCGCGCAGCATTTCGTGGCGCTGGGCAACGGCCGGCCAGCCCTGCCCGACCACGTGCTCGTTGAGCCGTTCACCGGCCCCGAGGCCGAGGGTGAACCGGCCGCCGGCCAGAAGTGCCGTGGTGGCGGCAGCCTGGGCGACGATCGCCGGGTGGTAGCGGATGAACGGGCACGTCACCCCGGTCGCGAGCTCGATCCGTGACGTCCGGGCGGCCGCCGCGGCGAGCATCGAAAAGGCGAACCCGGAGTGCTCGTGCTCCGGCACCCAGGGATGGAAGTGGTCACTGACCTCCACGAAGTCGAAGCCGGCCTGTTCGGCCCGCACGGCCTGGTCGACGATCTCGGTCGGCGAGTACGCCTCCGCGATCAACTTGTAGCCGAGTCGCATTCAGTGCCTCTCCGTCGTCACCAGCGCGGAAGCTGGTCGTCCGGGTCCTCTTCGGTGTTAGGTTCGGGCTCAGGTACCGGCTCGGTCAGCGGGCTGTCGTCGTCCGGCCGGATGCCGATGTCAGGCTGCCTGCTGTCGGGGTCCGGATTGTCGGGGTCCCCACCGCCGGCCGGCGGCACAGGGGGGATCGGGTTGGTGCTCATCGCAGTACCTCCTGACGGATGATCTGGACAGCGATCCGGTACCCGAAGGGCGCGGCAGCAATCAGTCGGCCGCTTTCCGGGTAATGGCCCGGTGCCGACCCCCGAGAGGAGCGACATGCCCAAGGTGCCTGCCCTGCAGGAGCTGCAACAACGGCGGAGCGAGAAGTGGTACGGCCACGGCGAGGGCGTGATCGCCGCGACGGTGGCGGAGATGGATTTCGAGCTGGCCGAGCCGATCGCGGCCGCCCTGCACGACGCCGTGTCCCGCAGCGACCTCGGCTACGTCTCGTCCCAGCCGTCCTCTCTCGGTACTGCGTTCGCCGGTTTCGCCCAGCGAAGGCTGGACTGGAAGGTCGATCCCGACCGGGTCACGCTCGTGCCGGACGTGATGGTCGGACTGATCGAGCTGTGCCGGGTGATCGCGCCCGGCGGGTCGATCGGTTTCGCGACCGCCGCCTATCCCCCGTTCTTCGAGCAACTGCCGGCAGCGGGCTTCTCGCTGGTCCCCATGCCACTGCTCACCGACCGCTCCTTCGACTTCGACCGCCTGACCGCACAGCTGCGGGACGGCCTCGACATCCTGATCCTGGCCAACCCGCACAACCCGACCGGCCGCACCCTCCCGTACGACGAACTGGCGCGGATCGCGGACCTCTGTGCGCAGTACGGCGCGTGGGTGCTGGCCGACGAGATCCATGCACCCCTCGTCCTGCCGGGGGCCAAACACGTGCCCTGGCTCGAAGTCTCCGACGCGGCCCGGTCCTGCGGCATTTCGTTGACCTCGGCATCGAAAGCCTTCAACCTCGCCGGACTCAAGGCCGCCCTGCTGGTGACCGCGTCCGACCGCGCGCAGGATGTCCTCCGGCGGCTGCCGATCACCAACGACCAGGTCGGCCTGCTCGGCCTGGTTGCTTCCGAGGCAGCTTTCTCGTTCGGCGACGACTGGCTCGACGACGTACTGCGCCAACTCGACCGGAACCGTGCCGTCATCGACGCGCAGCTGCCGGAAGGAGTCACCTGGACTCCCCCACAGGCGACGTACGTCGGCTGGCTCGACTGCTCCGGGGCGAACCTGGGCCAGGAGCCGGCGGAGTTCTTCCTGGACCACGCCCGTGTCGCGCTCAGTCCGGGCCGCAACTACGACCCGGCAGCGATTGCCTTCACCCGGCTGAACTTCGGCACAAGTGAAGAACTTCTCACCGAAATGCTCCGCCGGATGGCCTCCGCCATCAGCTGAGATCTCGCGTGTATCGCCTCGCGGGTTGGGCACCGGGGCGATACCGACGAGACTTGGAGGCACAGTGAAGATCGGCTACTTCCTGTCCAGCGAGGAGTACACCCCGGCACAGCTGATCGAGCAGGCCCGGCTGGCCGAGGAGTCCGGCTTCGACAGTCTGTGGATCAGCGACCACTTCCATCCCTGGAACGACGAACAGGGCCAGAGCGCGTTCGTGTGGTCGACGATCGGCGCGATCGCACAGGTCTGCGAGCTCCCGGTGACGACGGCGGTGACGTGCCCGACGGTACGGATCCACCCGGCCGTCATCGCGCAGGCGGCCGCGACCAGCGCAGTACTGCTGAACGGGCGGTTCACGCTCGGGATCGGGACCGGTGAGGCGCTCAACGAGCACGTCCTCGGCGATGTCTGGCCGACGGTCGACGTCCGGCTGGAGATGCTCGAGGAAGCCGTCGAGATCATGCGCCGGCTGTGGACCGAGGACGGTTTCGTGAACCATCGCGGGAAGCACTACACGGTCGACACCGCCCGGATCTACACCCGGCCCGACTCGCCGTTGCCGATCTACATGTCCGGTTTCGGCCCGGAGGCGACCGATGTCGCCGCCCGGATCGCCGACGGCTACATCACGACCTCGCCGGACAAGGAGTTGCTGCAGCGGTTCCGTGAGCACGGCGGCGGGGACAAGCCGGCGCAGGTGGGCTTCAAGGTGAGCTACGCACCCACGGTCGAGGAAGGCGTCGAGCAGGCGCACCGGATCTGGGGCAACTCGGGCCTGCCGGGCGAGCTCGCCCAGGTGCTGCCTTCGCCGCGACACTTCGAGCAGGCGAGCCAGCTGGTCACCAAGGAGCAGACCGCCAAGTCGATAGCCGCGGGACCGAAGGCCGACGACCATCTGGAGGCGTTCAAGCCGTACGTCGAGGCCGGGTTCGACGAGATCTACGTGGCGAACATGGGCCCGCACTCGGTGGACATGATGTCGCTCTACCGCGACGAGGTGCTGCCCGAGCTGCGCAGGTCACTCAAGTAGGGCAGCGGCGGCGCGGAGATCGTCGACGAAGAGCCCGAAGTCACGGCGGTACTCCTCGGAACGCACGACCGACGACGGATGGACTGTCGCCACGGCGGCAGTCCCGTCCGGCAGCTCGACAGGCTGGCCGCGATGCTCGGTCACCCGGAAGGTTGTGCCCAGCAACGCCCGCGCGGCGACCGCGCCGAGCACGACCACCAGGCTGGGCTTCACGATCTGCAGTTCGCGCGTCAACCAAGGGCCGCAGGCAATGATGTGACTGACGGCCGGCGTCTTGTGGATCCGTCGCTTGCCTCGCCGCTCGAACCGGAAGTGCTTCACCGCGTTGGTGACGTAGACGTCGTCCCGATCGATGCCGGCCTCAGCCAGCGCCTTGTCGAGCAGGCGTCCGGCCGGTCCGACGAACACGCGCCCCTCTTTGTCCTCGACATCGCCGGGCTGCTCGCCGACCAGCATCATCCGCGCTTTCGCGGGCCCGTCCCCCGGTACGACCTGCTCGGCTTCCTCCCACAGATCGCAGCCGCGGCAGGCGGGCAGTGCAGCCTCGAGGCTGGGCAGCCCGCCCCGGGAAGGCACCCATTCCTGCGCCCCGACGAATTTCACGCCGCTCCCTCCCGCGGGGGCCGCCTCTTCGTGAGCGCGTGGCTACCGTCACACAGCGGTTTCAGTCCGGACTTGCCGCAGCGACACAGCGCGATGGTCGCCCTGCCGGGATCGATCACCGCCCCGGTCTCGTCGCGCAGCTCGAAGGAGCCCCGCACCAGCAATGGCCCGTCCTCGTAGGCGCGGATGACGGCGACGTCTTCTCCAGGCGAATCACTCATGCCGGACCGGTACCCCTGCCGATCTTGTGCGAAAAGTGCTTGTGGCATCGATCTGGCGGGTACCTGCGGCTGGTCGAAGGAGGAACCACATGCACCTGCCCCCATCCCGCGGGCCGCTCACCCACTGGTTGACGAACCACCTGCGGGGCGGCCGGCCCGTTCCGCCGCCCGCGGTCGAGACCCAGGACGGCCTGCCGTGGGCCGACGAGGACCTGCAACTCGCCCTGTGGTGCTGTTACGAGCTGCACTACCGCGGCTTCGACGACGTCGAGGAGTCGGCCGAGTGGGATCTCGACGTGCTGGCCTTCCGCGCCGAGCTCGAGCGCCCCTGGCTCGACTGGCTGAGCGCCACCTACCGCCCGGATGTGGTCAGCGGCAGGCCCTCACAGTTGTTGCGGGAGCTGATCGACGCCGACGACGGCCCGCCGCTGGCGGCGTACCTGCATCGTCATGCCGATCTGGACGAGTTCCGTGAGTTCGTGCTGAACCGCTCGGTCTACCAGCTCAAGGAGGCCGACCCGCACAGCTTCGGCATCCCCCGGCTGGAGGGTGCGACCAAGGCTGCCCTGGTGGAGATCCAGGCCGACGAGTACGGCGGCGGCCGGCCGGAGCGCATGCATGCCGAGCTCTTCCGGACGACTATGCGCTGGCTCGGCCTCGACGACAGCTACGGCCGGTACGTCGCCGACGTACCGGCCGTCACGCTGGCGATCTCCAACGTCATGTCCTTCTTCGCCCTGCACCGCCGCTGGACCGGCGCCCTGCTGGGTCACCTGGCGGCCCTGGAGATGACCTCGACCCTGCCCAACCGCCGGTACGCCGCCGGCGCGACTCGTCTCGGCGCCGACCCGGCCGCCGCGCGCTACTTCACCGAACATGTCGAGGCCGACGCGGTTCACGAGCAGATCGCGGCGCACGATCTGTGCGACTCCTACGCCCAGGAGCATCCCGAGGCCACCGCCGACATCTTGTTCGGCGCTGCCTGCTGTCTGGGTCTGGACAACCTGTTCGCCCAGCAACTGTTGGACAGCTGGGATGCCGGCGCCCGGCCTCGCAGTGAGGCCGGTTAGCGGCTCCAGCGCCAGTCGCGCACTTCGGGGAGGTCTTCCCCGTAGGTGGTGACGTGCGCGCGATGGCGGGTCCGCTGGTCGGCGAACCACTGCCGTTGCGAGCTCGCCCGGCTGCGCAACGACGGCACCCGGTCGATCACGTCCATCGCCAGGTGGAACCGATCGAGGTTGTTCAGCACGACCATGTCGAACGGCGTGGTCGTCGTCCCTTCCTCGATGTAGCCGCGCACATGCAGGTCGGCGTGGTTGTTCCGCCGGTAGGTGAGCCGATGGATCAGCCACGGGTAACCGTGGTACGCGAACATCACCGGCGTACCGGGTGGGAAGAGCGCGTCGTAGTCCGGATCGCTCAGGCCGTGCGGGTGCTCGGTGGCGTCCTGCAGACGCATCAGGTCGACCACGTTGACGACGCGGATCTTCAACTGGGGCAAGTGTTCGCGCAACAGGTCGACCGCGGCCAACGTCTCCAGCGTCGGTACGTCGCCGGCACAGGCCATCACCACGTCGGGTTCACCGTTGTCGTTGCTGGCGAAGTCCCAGACGCCGATCCCGCGAGCGCAGTGCAGCGCCGCTTCGTCCCAGTCGAGCCAGTTCGGTTGCGGTTGCTTGCCTGCGACAACGACATTGACGTAGTTCCGGGTCCGCAGGCAGTGGTCCATCGTGGACAGCAACGTGTTCGCGTCCGGCGGCAGGTAGACCCGGACGACCTCGGCCTTCTTGTTCACCACGTGGTCGATGAAGCCGGGATCCTGGTGCGAGAACCCGTTGTGGTCCTGCCGCCAGACGTGCGACGTCAGCAGATAGTTCAGCGACGGGACCGGCCGGCGCCAGTCCAGCCGGTTCACCGTCTTCAGCCACTTGGCGTGCTGGTTCACCATCGAGTCGACGATGTGCACGAAGGCCTCGTACGACGAGAACAGGCCGTGCCGCCCGGTGAGCAGGTACCCCTCCAACCAGCCCTGACAGGTGTGCTCGCTGAGCATCTCCAGCACTCGCCCGTCCTGCGCCAGGTGTAAGTCGGTCGGTAGCCGGCCGGCGTTCCACGCCTTGGCCGTCACCTCGTAGACCGCTGACAACCGGTTCGACTCCGTCTCGTCCGGCCCGACCATCCGGAAGTTCCGGTGCGTCTCGTTGGCCGTGAAGACATCCCGCAGATAGCCGCCCAGCACCTTGGTCGGCTCGCCGTCCTCAGCCCCGGGCGCCTTCACCGGTACTGCGTACTCCGCGACCGGCGGCAGCTCCAGATCGCGAGTCAGCAGCCCACCGTTGGCGTGCGGGCTCGACCCCATCCGCAACCCCGGGGGCGGAGCCAGCTCCAGCACGCCGGTGACTGGCCGGCCTGACGGTTCGAACAGCTCCTCCGGCCGGTAGCTCCGCATCCACTCTTCGAGCTGGCGAAGGTGTTCCTCGTTCGTCCGTACGCCGGACAGCGGCACCTGATGCGACCGCCACGTGTCCTCGACCGGCTCGCCGTCGACCACCTGCGGCCCGGTCCAGCCCTTCGGGGTCCGCAGGACGATCATCGGCCAGGCGGCTCGCGGCGTCCCCTCGGCCGAAGTACGGGCCTCCAGCTGGATTTCATCGATGCGGTCCAGGCATCGGTCCATCGTGGCGGCCAAGGCCTGGTGGACGGCGGCCGGATCCGAGCCTTCGACCAGGTAGGGCTCGTGTCCGTAGCCGCGCAGCAGCGCGGTGAGCTCCTCGTCACCGATCCGCGCGAGCAGCGACGGATTGGCGATCTTGTAGCCGTTCAGGTGCAAGATCGGCAGCACCGCACCGTCGCGGCGCGGGTCGATGAACTTGTTGGAGTGCCAAGACGTTGCCAGCGGCCCCGTTTCCGCCTCACCGTCACCGACCACGCAGGCGACGACGAGTCGCGGGTTGTCGAACGCCGCGCCATAGGCGTGGCTGAGCGAGTAGCCGAGCTCGCCACCCTCGTTGATCGACCCCGGTACTTCGGGTGCCACGTGGCTCGGAATCCCACCGGGGAAGGAGAACTGCTTGAACAGCCTGGTCAGACCGGCGACGTCCTGCCCCGTGTTCGGGTACGTCTCGGTCCAGCTGCCCTCGAGCCAGGTGTTCGCGACGATGGCCGGACCGCCGTGGCCCGGCCCGATCACGTACATGAACTCGCGCTCGCGCCGGCGGATCACCCGGTTGAGGTGCGTGTAGATCAGGTTCAGTCCGGGCGTCGTACCCCAGTGCCCGAGCAGCCGCGGCTTGATGTGCTCAGGCCGCAGCGGCTCCTCGAGCAACGGGTTGGCCAGCAGGTAGATCTGCCCGACCGACAGGTAGTTGGCCGCCCGCCAGTAGGCGTCGAGGCCGTGGACTTCCGCTTCGCTCAGCGGGGTTGTGTCGATGACTTGCCAGCTCGGCTCCGACACTAGCGACCGACAGCCTTTTCGAGTTCCGCCTTGCTCATCTTGGACCGCCCCTTGATTTTCTTCTGCTTGGCCTCGTTGTAGAGCTGGTCCTTGGTCCGGCCTTGCGACCCCTGGTGCGAGCGCAGGCCACCGCGGCGGCTCGACGACATGTCGTTGGTGGAGGACTTGCTCTTCTGCTTCGCCTCGCCGGACCGCGCCCGCTCCTTGTTCACGGTGCGTGCCGCGATCTCCTCGGCTTTGTCCTCGCTGCGTCCGCGCTTCTTCAGGCCGTCCTTGATGTGCTCGTACTGCCGTTCGCGCTTCTTGTTCGATCCAGCGGGCATGGCTGTCTCCTTTCGCTACTAGCCGCCGGTACCCCTCTGGATGAGCGTCAATCAGGACGGGTCAGATGATGTAGCGGTCGTACGGGCGCAGTACCCGCAGCCAGCAGGAGCCGTAGCCGGCCAGCGAATGCCGCAGGCTGCCGTCGGGTTCGACCTCGCTGGTCTCGCCGCTGAGCAGGTCAGCGACCCGGACACCAGGCCCGGCACCCGCGACGGGAAGGGTGATCTTGACCGGCGTGTCGGCGAAGTTGTGTACGGCGATCACCGCGCCGCCCTCGTACTCCGACCGATGGGCGAAGACCGACGGCGCGTCGACCTCCAGGACGGTGCACTCGCCCCACGACAGCTCCGGAGACTCGCGGTAGCGCCGGATCAGGAGGGTGATCCAGTTGAGCAGCGAGTCCGGGTCGCGTCGCTGGGCGGCGACGTTGACGTGCTCGGGCGACAGCGGGCCCTCGACCACCAGACCGGCCAGCTGGTCGGGATCGGCGGTCGAGAAGCCGCCGTTGACGTCGCTGGTCCACTGCATCGGGCTCCGGACCGCGTTCCGCCCTTCCGCCTTGAGGTTCTCCCCCATGCCGATCTCCTCGCCGTAGAACAGGACCGGCGTACCGGGCAGGGAGAACAGCAGGCTGTAGACCATCTTGATCCGCGCCAGGTCGCCACCGAGCATCGTCGGCAGCCGGCGGCGCAGGCCGCGACCGTAGAGCTGCATGTCCTTGTCCGGCCCGAAAGCGGCGAAGACCTCCTGCTTCTCGTCCTCGGTCAGCTTGTCCAGGGTCAGCTCGTCGTGGTTGCGGACGAACAGGCCCCACTGCCCCTCCTCCGGCGGCACCGGCCGCTCCCGCAGCGCCTTGACCAGCTCCGCCGGATCCGAGCGCGCCAGCGACAGGTACAGCTTCTGCATGCCGATGAAGTCGAAGCACATCGTCAGCTCGTCGCCGTCCTCGTCACCGAAGAACTCACGCGTCTGCTCGTACGGCAGGTTGACCTCGCCCAGCAGCACCGCCTGCCCACTGCGCCGGCTCAGGAACGCCCGCAGGTCCCGCAGATAGTCGTGCGGAACAGGCAGGTTCTGCGCCGCCTGCGAACCCTTCGTCTCCAGCAGGAACGGCACCGCGTCCACCCGGAAACCGGACAGCCCGAGCTGCAACCAGAACCCGATGATCCGCATGATCTCGTCGCGCACCTCCGGGTTGGCGATGTCGAGATCGGGCTGGTGCTTGTAGAACTGGTGCAGGTAGTACTGCCCCGCCTGCTCGTCGTACTGCCACAGGCTGTCCTCCTGGTCCGGGAAGACGATGCCCTCGCTGGCGTCCGCCGGCGGCTCGTCCCGCCAGACGTACCAGTCCCGGTACTTCGAACTGCGCGACGCCCGCGCGCTCTGGAACCACGGGTGCTGGTCGGACGTGTGGTTCACGACCAGGTCCGCGATCACCCGGATGCCGCGGTCGTTCGCGAGCGTGATCAGCTCGACCAGGTCGCCGTGCGTGCCGAGGCGGGAGTCGACGCCGTAGAAGTCGGTGATGTCGTACCCGTCGTCGCGGTCGGGCGTCGGATAGAACGGCATCAGCCACAGACACGTGACGCCGAGCTCGGCCAGATGGTCGATCCGTTGGGACAGCCCACGGATGTCGCCGCGGCCGTCGCCGTCGGTGTCGAAGAAGGTCTCGATGTCCAGGCAGTAGACGACGGCGTTCTTCCACCAGACGTCCGCGGTCTCGGTCAGTCTCACGGGCGGGTCACCTCCAGCTGGGGCAGGACTTTCTCTCCGAACACATCGATGAACTCCGACTGCTCACGCCCGACGTGGTGCAGGTAGATCGCGTCGAAGCCGAGTTCGGCGTACGCGTTGAGCCACTCGGCGTGCCGGGCCGGGTCGGACGAGATCCGGACGGCGTCGTGCATCGCCTCGGGCAGCACGTGCTCGGCGGCCTGGTCGAGCACCTCGGCCGAGTCGACGTCCCAGCACAGCGGTGGCGCGAACACGTTGGTCCGCCACTGCTCGTGCGCGATCCGGACGGCTTCGTCCTCGTCCGGGTGGTAACTCAGATGCACCTGCAGGCACACCTTGCCTTTGCCCCCGTTGTCCTTGTACGCCGAGATCATCCGGCGCAGGTGAGCCGGATCGGCAGCCACCGTGATCATGCCGTCCGCCCAGTGGGCACACCGCTCGGCGGTCGCTGTGGAGACGGCGGCACCCAGCAACGCCGGCGGCTCGTCCGGGGGTGTCCAGAGCCGGGCCCGGTCAACGGTGACGAGGCCGTCATGACTCACTTCCTCGCCACGGAGGAGTTGCCGGATCACCTCGACGCATTCCTCCAGTCGCTGCTGCCGGATCTCCTTCCGCGGCCAGCCGCCACCGGTGATGTGCTCGTTGCTCGCCTCGCCCGATCCGAGCGCGGCCCAGAACCGGCCGGGGTACATCGAACCCAGGGTGCCGATCGCCTGCGCGATGATGGCCGGGTGGTACCGCTGCCCCGGCGCGTTCACCACGCCGAACGACAGGCCGGTGGCCTGCAGGGCGGCGCCGAGCCAGGACCAGGCGAAAGCGGACTCGCCCTGCCGCTCGCTCCACGGGCTGAAGTGGTCCGAACACATCGCCGCCGTGAACCCGGCCTGCTCGGCCCGGACCACGGCGGCGAGCAGGTCGGTGGGCGGCACCTGCTCATGTGAGGCGTGAAAACCGTAGACAGTCATCTCCCCACCGTGCCCACCGACCGCTCGACTATGCGGCGCGCCAGGTCATGGGTAGCTCACCACGTTCACCGGAACCGTGCCTGGCGGCGTGACGGCACCGGTGTCGTTGATGACATGGGTGATCGTGCCCTGGTAGTTCAGTGAGACCGTGCACAGGC
This sequence comes from Kribbella sp. NPDC023855, assembly GCF_040639475.1. Taxonomy (NCBI): domain Bacteria; kingdom Bacillati; phylum Actinomycetota; class Actinomycetes; order Propionibacteriales; family Kribbellaceae; genus Kribbella; species Kribbella sp. NPDC023855. The sequence goes on along the minus strand of NZ_JBFAAA010000004.1, from coordinate 501,748 downwards.
TGTGGAACCGCACACTCGGGTTGTTCGGCGCCTCGAAGGCGTTGTAGGCGTTCACCGACGGGTTGACGTTGAAGAAGTTGTAGCTGCCCAGCCCCCACGCCTCGTGCGAGGTGACGTGATCAGCCACCTTGTACGCGGCGTACCCGTTGCGGCCACTGGGGCGGTTCCAGCTCGCCTGGTTCGGTACGTCGTACGGCATCTCGTTCTGGAAGAAGATCGTCTTGCCGCGCTGACCGTTCCAGATCACCTGGGTCTTCTGGTAGTGCTCGACGAACAGACCGGTGGCCAGCACGTCGTTCCCGTTGACGATCAGCCCGGTGTCGCCGGTGGCCTGCGTCCAGCCCCAGGTCCCGGCGTTGCCGTGGTCGGCCCGCCAGGCCCAGATGTGGTCGATGATCGTGTGGTGGCTGTTGACCACGAGACTCGTCGTCGCGTGACCGGCGATCGAGCCACCGACCCGGAAGAAGACGTCCTGCAACGTGGTCGGGTTCGCCGCGTGGCCGGCTGAGGATCCGGCCGGTCCGACGGTCAGCAGCGCGGCCGACTTGGTGGTGCCGGCGTCGAACAGCAGCCCCTTGATCCGTACGCCGTCCACGTCGGCGACCTGCATCGCGTTGACCCCGTGGTCGGGGATCAGCGTCGGGTAGCCGATGCCGAGGACGACGGTGTTGGCCTTGGTCACGTTGAGCGTCTGGTTGAGGTGGTAGATGCCGGGGGTGAAGAACAGGTGGCAGCCCGACGCGAGCGCGGTGTTGATGGTCGACGCGGTGTCGGCCGCCTTCACCACGTAGAACTGGCTCATCGGGATCGAGGTCCCGGGAGTCGAGCCGTTCGCCCAGCTCGCGCCGGACGCGTTGGTGCGCAGCGACGGGGTGAACACGCGGTACTTGCCGGCGCTGTCGAGGTACAGGTAAGGCACGTCGCGGGAGACCGGCGTGGTGGCCAGAGTCGTCTCGGGCGGATTCGGGAACGTGGTCGGCGGAGCGCCCGGCGTACCGGAGAAGACCATGTTCCAGACGCCACCGGACCAGCTGCCGAGGTTGCTGTCCCGGGTGTACCACTGCTGCTGCGAGATGGAGGCAGTCTGGCCGGACACCTTCGAGTCGGCGATGTAGCCGCCGCTGGCGAAGCCGTAGCTGGCCGGGTAGAGCTGCAGGTTGCCGCGGATGTCCATCCGGCGGAACGGCGCCGCCTGCGCGACCGCCCAGCGGTTGGAGCCGCCGATCGGGTTCACAGCCATGTTCTCCGCGGACCGCCAGAAGTTCTGCAGCGCCACGCCTTGGTCGGACTCGTTGAAGGCGTCGACGGTGATGGCGCCGTTGATGACCACGTCACCCGGATTCTGGCCGAGCCCGGCGACCGAGGTGTAGTAGCCGACGTCGTCGTGCACGCTGTAACTGCCCGGCTTGAACAGGTGCGCGACCCGGCGGTTGGCCATCTGCGCGGTCAGGGTGTCCTTCTGGGCGTTGAAGTCGGCATCGAGCTGCGCCTGGATGGTCGCGGCCGGCATGCCCGGGTCGAAGATTCGCGTGTTCGGGCCGAAATTGGGGACATCGGGCTGCGTCGGGCAACTGGTCGGCGTACTGCCGATCGTGTACGTCGCGCTCGCCACCGCGGAATCCGCCAGCCCGGCTTTGAACCCGATCGCCTTGACCGTCCGTGTCGACGCCACGCTGATCGGACCGGAGTACAGGGTCGAGGAGGCGGTCGGCGTCGACCCGTCGACCGTGTACCGAATGGTCGACCCCGCGGTGCCCGTCGAGATGGTCACTGTCTGCGCCGCGCTGTAGGTGCCGCCGGCCGGCGAGAAGGCCGGCGTAGCGACAGCGGGCGTGGTCGTATCGCCGTGTGTGTAGCTGAAGTGCGGAGTGTCGTACTGCGGTCCGCTCTTCTCGTAGGTGAACCAGTAGTCGATGACGGTGCCGGTGGACAGCCCGCTGACCGTCGTTCGCCAGGTGCCGCCGCTCAGCATCATGCGGACGTTCTGCTGACCCTGGGCGGTGCCGGTGTAGTGGACGTCGACGTACTGCGCGGGCGTGGTCGGGGTGAACGCGATCTGGGCCTGGGTCGCGTTGAGCGACGTGGCTGACTGCGTGTAGTCGTCAGCTGCCGTCGCCACGCCACCCACCAGGAGGGTCGAACTGACGGCCAGAACGAGCGCCACAGCCGCCGCGCGCCAACGCGATCGGCGACTTCTCTGCAGGGTTGACATCACGTGTTACCTCCGGGGCGGTAGAGGAAGTGAGAGCGCTCTCACACTCCCGAGAACATAACCCCCTTTCCCCACCCACGGAAGACCTCGGCCCCTCCCCTCCGATGCGCCGATGCGCTGGGTGCGCTGGGTGCGCTCGGTGCGCTGTGTGTGCTCGGTGTGCTGTGTGTGCTCGGTGTGCTCGGTGTGCTCGGTTTGCCGGATGCGCTGGGTGCGCTCGGTGCGCTCGGTGCGCTGTATGTGCTCGGTGTGCTCGGTTTGCCGGATGCGCTCGGTGCGCTCGGTTTGCCGGATGCGCTGGGTGCGCTCGGTGCGCTTGGATCCACTCGATGGCGGCCCCGCCCCGCCGCGCCCCCTCTTCCACCTGCGAGGTGACGCGAAGCGTCACGAGCCGGCGGAGGCGGCCGGCATCTCGCTGATCTTGTTCGCGAGGTGACGCGCAGCGTCACGAGCCCGCGGCCAGCAGCCGGGCGCCCGCCTCCCCCGGCGCGAGGTGACGCGCAGCGTCACGAGCCCCGGAGGCTGCACCACCCGATGCCCGCCGGACACCTGCGAGGTGACGCGCAGCGTCACGAGCCCGAGGTCGGCGGCCGGGCGCCTGCCTTCTCCCGGCGCGAGGTGACGCGAAGCGTAACGAGCCGGAGGCGGCACCCGCGATGTCCGCCGCTCACCGCGAGGTGACGCGCAGCGTCACGAGCCCGGGGTGGGCGGGTGGGGGGTGTGGGTGGTGAGCATCGCCACTCTGGGCTGGGGGTGGGCGGTGGGCCTACTAAGGTGGGGGTGCCGCCGTGGGGTAACCCCGGGGGGAAGCATCGACGGAGCAGAGGACAGACGCGAGTGACTGAGTCGACCATCATCTACACCCACACGGACGAGGCCCCGGCGCTGGCGACGTACTCGCTGCTGCCGGTGATCCAGGCGTACGCCGCGCAGGCCGGGGTGGGCGTCGAGACCCGGGACATCTCGCTGGCCGGGCGGATCATCGCCGTCTTCGGCGACCACCTGACCGAGGACCAGCGGATCTCCGACGACCTCGCCGAGCTCGGCGAGCTGGCCAAGACGCCGGCGGCGAACATCATCAAGCTGCCGAACGTGTCCGCCTCGATCCCCCAGCTCAAGGCCGCGATCGCGGAGCTGCAGAGCCAGGGCTACGCGCTGCCGGAGTACCCGGACGAGCCGAAGACCGACGAGGAGCGCGACATCCGCGCCCGCTACGACAGCACCAAGGGCTCGGCCGTCAACCCGGTACTGCGCGAAGGCAACTCCGACCGCCGCGCGCCCGCTTCGGTGAAGAACTACGCCAAGACCCACCCGCACCGGATGGGTGCCTGGTCGGCCGACTCGAAGACCAACGTCGCGACGATGGGTCACGACGACTTCCGTTCGACCGAGAAGTCGGTGGTGCTGGAGGCCGACACCACGCTGCGGATCGAGTTCGCCTCCGCCGACGGCGAGACGACCGTACTGCGGGAGTCGATTCCCGTGCTGGCCGGCGAGGTGGTCGACTCCTCCGTCATGCACGTCGCCGCGCTGCGCGAGTTCCTGACCGCCCAGCTGGCCCGGGCGAAGGCCGAGGACGTGCTGTTCTCGGTGCACCTGAAGGCCACCATGATGAAGGTGTCCGACCCGATCGTCTTCGGCCACGTGGTCCGCGCCTTCTTCCCGAAGACGTTCGCCCAGTACGGCGAGACGCTGGCCGCGGCCGGTCTCAGCCCGAACGACGGTCTCGGCGGGATCTACGCCGGGCTGGCCGCGCTGCCGGACGGTGACGCGATCAAGGCCTCCTTCGACGCCGAGCTGGCCGATGGTCCGGCGCTGGCGATGGTGGACTCCGACAAGGGCATCACCAACCTGCACGTGCCGTCCGACGTGATCGTGGACGCCTCGATGCCGGCGATGATCCGCACCTCGGGCCACATGTGGGGCCCGGACGGCGCCGAGCACGACACGCTGGCGGTGCTGCCGGACAGCAGCTACGCCGGGATCTACCAGGTCGTCCTCGACGACTGCCGCGCGAACGGCGCCTTCGACCCGGCCACGATGGGCTCGGTGCCGAACGTCGGCCTGATGGCGCAGAAGGCCGAGGAGTACGGCAGCCACGACAAGACCTTCGAGCTGGCGGCCGCCGGCACGGTTCGCGTGGTGGATGCCGACGGCAACGTCGTACTGGAGCAGGAAGTTGCCGAGGGCGACATCTTCCGGGCCTGCCAGACCAAGGACGCGCCGATCCGCGACTGGGTCAAGCTGGCCGTCACCCGGGCCCGGGCCACCGGTGACCCGGCGGTGTTCTGGCTGGACGAGACGCGGGCGCACGACGCGAAGCTGATCGCGAAGGTCACGCAGTACCTGACCGAGCACGACACCGAGGGGCTGGACCTGAAGATCCTGGCGCCGGTGGAGGCGATCAAGTACTCGCTGGACCGGATCCGCCGCGGTGAGAACACCATCTCGGTCACCGGCAACGTGCTGCGTGACTACCTGACCGACCTGTTCCCGATCCTCGAGCTGGGCACCAGCGCGAAGATGCTGTCGGTCGTCCCGTTGATGGCCGGCGGCGGTCTGTTCGAGACCGGCGCGGGTGGCTCGGCGCCGAAGCACGTCCAGCAGCTGGTGAAGGAGAACTACCTGCGCTGGGACAGCCTCGGCGAGTTCTTCGCCCTGGCCGCGAGCTTCGAGCACCTGGCCCAGACCACCGGCAACGCGCGCGCCCAGGTGCTCGCGGACACCCTGGACCGCGCGACCGCGACGTTCCTCAACGAGGACAAGTCCCCGACCCGTCGCGTCGGTGGCATCGACAACCGGGGCAGCCACTTCTACCTGTCCCTGTACTGGGCACAGGAGCTGGCCAAGCAGACCGACGATGCCGAGCTGGCGAAGGCCTTCACCGAACTGGCCGAGACGCTGGCCACGAACGAGCAGGCCATCGTCTCCGAGCTCCTGGCCGTCCAGGGCAACCCGGTCGACCTCGGCGGCTACTACCACCCGGACTCCGCCAAGGCCGCGGACGTCATGCGTCCCTCCAAGACCTGGAACGACGCGCTGGCCAGCCTGAGCTGACGCAGCACCAATCACGAACGGCGCCCGGTCTCCGGGCGCCGTTTGTGGTTTCAGCGCAGGTCGAGGCGCATCAGGACCCGGGGATGGCCGGCCAGCACCGAGCTGGTGTCGGCGACCTTGACGAACCCCGCGCGCTCGAAGTTCTTCCGGATCCCCGCGTACGCCATCGTCAGGTCGACCTTGGCGTCGCCGTTGTCGAGCGGATAGGCCTCCACCACCGGTGCGCCGTGGTCGCGAGCGAACTCCACCGCACCTTCGATCAGTACGTGCGAGAGACCGGACTTCCGGTGACCTGGACGGACCCGGACGCACCACAGGGACCACACCGGCAGATCGTCGACGTGCGGGATCTTCCGGTTCTTCGCGAACGTGGTCTCCGCCCGCGGCGCCACGGCAGCCCAGCCGACCGGCTCATCACCGTCGTACGCCAGGACCCCCGGAGCGGGCTCTTGACCACACAGCCCAGCGACGTACTCACCACGAGCCGGCCCCCGCAGCTCGTTGTTCAGCTTCGACGGAATCCGGTAGCTCAGACACCAACAGACATTGGAATCAGGCGACTTCGGCCCCAGCACAGCCCGCACATCCTCGAAAACCGACGCCGGACGCACCTCGATACTCATCACCTCACGATGCCACACCGAGGTGTTAGGCCGGAAAGGCCCCGGTCGACGACGATGGACCCCATGGACAGCTTGGTGGTTCAGACCGCGCTTGGGTTGGTGTTGGTGTTCGGGGCGCTTTCGGCGGTGGTGTCGGTCTTGACCGAGAGCGTGGCGCGGTTCATGGGGTTGCGAGGTGAGTATCTGCTGCGCGGGATCCGGTCGTTGGTCGACGGGGGCGGTCATTTCAAGCTGGGACTGAGGGACCTCGTACGCCGTACTTCGCTCGGCCCTTCGCCGAAACAGCATGAGCCGGCCGAGCCGCTGGTCACTCAGTTGATGATGCAGCCGATCGTCTCCCGTACCGCGGACAAGGGCTCGTTGCCCGCGAACGCGGGGAACGCCCGCCTGAGCGGCGCGGCCCGGCGAAGGCTTCCTTCCTACCTCGCGAGCCGTTCCTTCGCTCGCGCGTTGCTGGACCTTCTCGTCCCCAACTCGTCCGGCGACACCACGTTCGCTCAGGTCAAGGCCGCGATCGTCGGCTGGCCGGACAGCAACCCGTTGAAGAAGCCGCTGCTCGCACTCCTGGTCGAGGCCGAGGGCGACATCACCAAGTTCCGGCAGAGCGTCGAGCAGTGGTACGACGACCAGATGGACCGCGTGTCCGGCTGGTACAAGCGCCACGTCCGCTGGATCTCGCTCGGTGTCGCGGCCGTCCTGGTGGTGCTCTTCAACGTCAACGCGATCGGCATCACCCGCTCCCTCTACACCGACGAAGCGCTCCGGGAGACTGTCGTCAGTCAGGCCGCGAGCTCCGCCAACTGCTCCGACAAGGACGCCGGCGACTGCCTGAGCGACCTGCGGGAAGAGATCCAGAAGGTTCGCGCGTCCGGCTTCCCGATCGGCTGGGGCACCGTGTCCGCGTGCACGCTGCCCGACGCCTCCTGCAACTGGCTCGACCAGCGCGGCCTCACCGATCCGGACCAGGGAACCGGCCAGGACATTCAGACGCTCTTGCTCGTCCTGGCCGGCTGGGCCCTGATGGTGCTGGCGACCGTGCCCGGAGCACGCTTCTGGTTCGACGCCTTGTCGCGACTCGGCAGTCTCCGGTCCAGCGGACCGAAACCGCGCAAGTAGCTAACTCAAGGGAGCAGGCAGCGGTGTCGCGTGGATGATCTGGAGTGAGCTGACCGCGCGCGTCAGGACGACGTACAGGCGTTGCAGGCCTTGGGGTTCGGCGGTGGCGATCCGGGTCGGCTCGGCGACGATGACCGAGTCGAACTCGAGGCCCTTGGCCAAGGTGGCCGGGACGCAGACCAGCCGGGTGGTGTCCATCTCGTCCTCGGTCGTCCCGAGCAGAGCCGGTTGCAGGCCGGCCGCGGTGAGTGCGTCGTACAGCTGGGTGATTTGGTTGTCGGCGGCAATGAGTGCGACCGAGCCCTGGCCGGTGAGGGCGCTCCGGCAGGCGGAGACGAGGGCATCGGTGAAGCTCGGTTCGTCGGTCTCGAGGATGCTCAGCGCGTCGGCGACGGTCCGGACTCCTCGCGGTACGCCGAGCGTGGGCGCGATCCGGGGCAGCAGTTTCGCCGCGAAGTTGATGATCTGGTCGGGGACGCGGAAGCCTCGGTCGAGCTCGACCACCAGCGCGTCGGGCTTGTCGAGATGACCCAGGACCCGCTCCCAGGGGCCGGCCGCCCACGGGCTGGTCGCCTGGGCGAGGTCGCCGAGAACTGTCACCGAGCCGGTCCGGCCGCGACGGCCGAGCGCGCGCAGCTGCATGGCCGACAGATCCTGCGCTTCGTCCAGGACGAGATGGCCGAGCGAACCGGAACTGCGTTCGATCAGATCGGTGAGCTCGTCGAGGAGCAAGATGTCCGCGGCCGACCACTTCGCCGACTTCCAGGAGCGGGCCGGCTTCTGCCACAGCAGCGCGGCGCGTTCGTCCTCGGTGAAGTCGTCACCCGCCGCCTGAGCCAGGAACTCCGCATCCGACAGCAACCGGTGCAGCACCTGCTCGGGCGTCACGCGGGGCCATACCGCATCGAGCAACGCCTTCACCGGCTTCGACCGAGCGACCGCGTTCTGCACGCGATCGTCCGGCGACTCCCCACGTTGCTCCATCAGCACCAGTACTGCGTGGGCGATCCGCTGCGCGAGCGCGTCGCGGCCGGGCGCGTACCGGGTCGACTCACGCAGGGCGGCTACGATCTCCGCGACCTGGTAGTCGTGCACCCGGAATCGCTGGGATCCCTTGCTGTAAAGGATTCCCTCGGTCGGCGCGACGACGTGGGACCACAGGGCGCGTCGCAGTACGGCGGCCATCCGGGCGTCACTCTTGAGTCGCGCGGCCGTCGGCTCGTCCACCGCCGTGGCGGGCCGGCTGATCAGCTCCTCGATGGTGATCTGCCGTACGTCGACCTCGCCGAGCGCCGGCAGGACCTTGCGGATGTAGGACAGGAAGGAGCGGTTCGGCCCGACGATCACGACGCCGCCGCGGCTCAGCCGCTCCCGTTCGGTGTAGAGCAGGTACGCCACGCGGTGCAGTCCGACGGCCGTCTTGCCGGTACCGGGGGCGCCCTGCACGCAGACGCTCGGGTGCAGCGGCGCGCGGACCAGGTCGTCCTGCTCCGGCTGGATGGTGGCCACGATGTCGCGCATCGGTCCGGTGCGCGGGCGTTCGATCTCGGCGCGCAGGAAGGCGTCGGCCTGATCGGTCTCCCCCGCGCCGATCATCGGCTCGTCCTCGAAACCGGACAGCTCGGCAACATCGGAGAAGCCGTAGCGGCGGCGCAGCAGCACGCGTTGCCGATCGCTCCGCGTGGCCCGGTAGAACGGCACGGACACCGGCGCCCGCCAGTCGATGACGAGTGGTGAACCACTGCCGTCGTGCACGTGCCGGCGGCCGATGTAGATCCGGTCGATCTCCTCGATGGTGCCGGCCTCGTAGTCGAGCCGCCCGAAGAACAGCGGTACGTCGGGGAGGTCCTGCAGCGCCAGGGTGCGCTGCCGCTTGGCGCGTTCGTTCGCCTCGTTGGTGAAGCGCTCGTCGTTGTCCTCGCCGCCGATCAGCGGGACGTCGCGTTCCTCCACCTCCAGATGCATCCGGGCCAGCGCGGCCCGGGCCTCGGCGAGAAAGGCCTGCTCGGCCTCGAGCTCAGCGGAGCCGGGATCGGAACCGGCAGGGAGCAGTGCGGATTCGACCATCTGACAAGCCTCGACTCGTGTAGGCGTACGAACGGCGGACCGGCGGCGATCTTGAAGATCCCGCCCCGGAGCCCGGTTCGATTCGATCCTTCACGCAGTGCTGCGAAGCCACCCGAAAAGACAGACCGGCGACGCTAGCAGCGCCGGCCGGCGACCCGCAACCGGATTTTCACCCGCCGGCTTCGTCGAGCCGCATCCGCAGCAACTGCTCCAGCGGCAGCGATTCCCCGTCCCGCGCCCCCAGCCCGACCACCAGCGGCGGATCCGACGGCAGAACCTGTACTCCGAACAGCCGCGCCTTCAGGCCGGCCGGCGTACCCAACACATAGAAGTTGCCCTCAGCATCGACCCCGAGGGACCGATTACGGCGCAAATACCAGCCGGTAATTGAAGTCCGATAGGTGGTGCCGGAGCCCACCACCGGGGCCCGCAACTGGTGCGGTTCGATCCCCCGCGCCTGCATTTCCTGAACGAACCCGGCCAGTAATGCGCGAGCTTTCGCGGTCTCCTCCGCCTTACGCCGCTCGAGGGCAGCGCCTTGCGCCGCCGCCGCTTCCCGCCGCTGCTCCCGCCAACTCGCTGCGCTGTCCACTCCCCAACTCTAGAACGAGAACCCGGCGGTTATTGCTTCGCCCAACAATCACGCACTGCGGTCGCGCTGGTCCGCTCCGCAACGTCCGGACAAATTACCCGCAATTCTCGAAATGGACCATGCCTGGACAAGGTGGGCGTTGGGCTGTGTACTCAGGGTTTGCGGCCTTGAGGAGGTGGTGATGGCGGGGATTCGGCTGGATGCTGTCTCGAAGGTGTACGACGGGAAATACCTTGCCGTCGACGGCGTATCACTGGACGTTGCCGACGGCGAGTTCATGGTGCTGCTGGGGCCTTCCGGGTGCGGGAAGACCACGCTGCTGCGGATGATCGCCGGCCTGGAGGAGGTCACCGCGGGCGAGCTGTGGTTCGGCCGCACGCTGGCCACCGGCCTGGCGCCCAAGGACCGTGGGGTCGCGCTGGTCTTCCAGAACGGCGCGCTCTACCCGAACCGGACCGCGCGGGAGAACATCATGTTCCCGTTGCGGATGGCCGGCGAGGACCCCGCCGCGGCGAGTGAGAAGGCCGCCGGGCTGGCCCGGATCCTCCGGATCGACGCGGCCCTCGACCGGTTGCCGAGAACTCTTTCGGGCGGACAGCGTCAGCGCGTCGCGATCGGCCGCGCGATCGTCCGCCGGCCAAAGATCTTCCTGATGGACGAGCCACTGTCGAACCTCGACGCGACGATGCGGACCGAACTGCGCCAGGAGATCGGCGCGATGGCCCGCGATCTCAAGGTGACCACGGTCTACGTGACCCACGACCAGGTCGAGGCGCTCACCCTGGCCGACCGGATCACCGTGATGCGCGACGGCCGGATCGAGGACGTCGGGACGCCGGACCAGGTCTTCAACGACCCGGCCACCGCCTTCGCCGCCGGCTTCCTCGGCACGCCGCGGATCAACCTGATGTCCGCGACCGTCCGGGTCACCGCCCACCACCGGGTCAGTCTGGACTTCGGCGCGCAGGCCATCCAGTTGCCGCCGATCGACCGCCGGTCGCTGATCCTCAGCAGCCACGACGGGGCGAAGGTGATCGTCGGCGCGCGGTCCGACGCCTTCACCCCGGCCGCCGACAGCGGCGGGCCCGGCCAGTTGTCCGGCCGGCTGCGGGCGATCGAGTTCCACGGCCACCAGTGGGTCGCCTTCGTCGAGTGCGGGATCGAGATGGTCAACCCCGACCTGGTCGGCCTGCAGCGGCCCTCGCAGGCGGCGCGGCGCCGCATCGCCCTCGACGGCACCACGCGCACCCGCCACGCGGCACCCCACGGGTCCGGCCTGAGCACTCGCCTGTCGACGATCGGCACCAAGGCCAAGGCCCGCCTCGGTATGGCCGGCCTGCCACCCGACGCCGAGGCGCCCACGACCCCGACGCACCGCCGAGCCGACCTGGTCCTCGAGATCGGCGCCGGCAGCGGTCTCGAGCCAGGCGGCAAGGTTCACCTCGCGGTCGACACCTCCCGGCTGCACATCTTCGACGAGTCCGGCCATCGCGTGGACCGGGTCACCCGCGCACAACCGGCCGAGAGGAGCGGGACCCGGCGGTAGACAGCTGCCAGTACGTCGCGTAGCGGCCGTTCTGGGCGAGGAGGGTCTCATGGGTGCCCTCCTCAACGATCCGGCCCTGGTCGAGAAAGACGACCTGGTCGGCGCGCTGGACGGTTCGCAGCCGGTGCGCGACCATCACGACCGTGCGGCCTGCCATCAGGCGTTCGATGCCTTCGTGGACGGCCGCCTCGTTCACCGGGTCCAGGGCCGACGTCACCTCGTCGAGCAGCACGATCGGCGCATCCTTCAGCAGCGCGCGGGCGATCGAGACGCGCTGACGCTCGCCGCCTGACAACCTGGCACCGCCCTCCCCCACCGACGTTGCCCACCCGTCGGGAAGCCGTGCGATCACCTCGTCCAACCGCGCGGCCGTGGCGGCTTCCCGTACTTCGGCATCGGTGGCATCGGCCCGGCCAAGCCGCACGTTCTCCTCAATCGTTCCGTCGAACAGATAGACGTCCTGGAAGACGATGGCGAACCGCGCCATCAACGCCTCGGTGCTGATCGACCGCACGTCCACACCACCGACCCGTACCGCGCCGGCGTCCACGTCGTAGAACCGTGCGAGCAACTGCAGCAAGGTGCTCTTGCCCGCCCCCGACGGCCCTACCACCGCCAGCCGCCGACCGGCTGGCACGGACAACGTCAGGTCGTCGATCACCGTGCGTTCGCCGTGCTGGAACCTGACCGAGTCGAACTCCACCCCGTGCCCGGCCGGTTCGACCGGATCGGCCGGCTCCGGCAGCGGCTCGGTGCGCAGTACGGCGTCGAGTCTGCCGAGGACGGCGTGGGCGCTGCGGAGCTGGCCACCGAGTTCCGCCAGTGACAGCAGCGGATCCGCGCAGCGCGCCGCCAGCACCAGGATGGTCAGCACCTCCGCGGCGCCGATTTCGCCGCCGATCGCGAGATAGGAGCCTAGGGCAAGTACTGCGGTGAAGATCGTCTGCACCGACAGGGCCAGTCCGAGCGCGCCGGGCAGCACGGACAGGGTCGACCGGCGCGAGGCGCGTTGCAGCTCCTGGAGCGAGTCGTCGAGTGACGTGAAGCGTTGCCCCGCGCGGCCGCCTGCGCGCAGTACCGGCTGGGCTTGGAGGTACTCGATGACTCGGCCGGTGGCCTCTTGTTCCCGCTCGGCGCGGTGCGCGTCGCTGATCACAGTCGACCGGCCCGCCCACCGCTGGACCAGGACGACGACCGGTACTGCGACCAGCGCGGCCAACCCCAGTTGCCAGTTGAAAGCGAGCATGACGAGCACGATCGTCAAGGGAGTCACCGCGGCGGAGATGAACGGAGCGAGCAGATGGGCGATCACGCTCATCGCCTGCAGAACGCCTTGGCCCGCCAGCCCGGACACCTGCCCGATTCGGCCAGAGTTGTACCAGCCGATGGGCAAGCGAGCCAGATGATCGCCGAGCCGGTGATACATCCCGCGCAACAAGGTGGTCCCGACGCGGAAACCCGACACGTCGCTGCGATAGCGCAACCCCGCATAGACCGTCACGGCAGCGGCGAACCCGATCAGCCAGGGCCAAGCATCCTCGGGTCGAGACCCCAGCAGTTCCCTGAGGACAGGGACCAGCAGCGCGTAGGAGAGGCCTTCGGTGATCGCGGTCACCGTCATCAAGGCCAAGGTGCGACGGACAGGCTGGGCGTACTCCTGACCCAGCACCCGGAGCAGCAGTCGGATCATCTCGGGTCCCCTTCCAGTACGCCGTGCCAGAACGCGGCGAACCGTCCGTTCTGGGCGAGCAGGTCAGCCGGTCTGCCCTGCTCGACGATCGATCCGTTCTCCAGCATCACGACGGTGTCGGCGTCGACGACCGTTTCGAGCCGGTGCGCGATGAGCAGGATGGTGCGATCGCCGGCCAGGTCCGCCAAGGTCCGGCGTACCGCGTGGTCGGTCTGGGGATCGGCGAACGCGGTCGCCTCGTCGAGCACCAGGACCGGCGTATCGGCGAGCAGGGCGCGGGCGATCGCGATGCGCTGGGCCTCGCCGCCGGACAGCGCGGCCTCCTCACCGAGGATGGTTTCGTATCCGTGCGGCAACTCGAGGATGCGGTCGTGGATGTTCGCCAGTCGCGCGGCATCGACCACGTCGGCCAGCGACGCGTGCGGAACTGCCAGCGCGATGTTGTCCGCGACCGACGCGCGCAGCAACCGGACGTCCTGGAAGACGAAGGAGACCGCGCAGTACAGATCGTCGCTGCCGACCTCGCGCAGATCGACTCCGCCCAGCCGGACCGAGCCGTGAGTCGGGTCGAAGAACCGCGGCAACAACTGAACCAGCGTGGACTTCCCGCTTCCCGAAGGTCCCACGATCGCGGTGACCGTTCCGGGTTCGAGAGTCAGGTCGATGCCGCGGAGTACCTCGTGAGCGTCGTCATAGCCGAAGTGGACGTCCCGCAGCTCCACCCCGTACCCATGTGGCGCGACGGGTTTCGCGGGCTCCGGCAGCGGCGGCAACTCGACCACTTCGCCGATCCGGCCGATCGCACGCCGAGCGGCCTGCAGATCGTCGAAGCCATGACCGAGAGCGGCCACGGGAGCCGTCAAACCCAACCCCAGCAGGAGAAACGGCAGCAGATCGGCCGGCGGCAGAGACCCGTTCGTGATCAGCACCGCCCCACCCACGAGCACCACCAGCAAGACGAACGGCGGTGACAACACGAGTTGCATCCCGGCCGCAATCCCGGCCAGGCCGCGCACCCACCGGTAGAAGCTCGCGACGAACTCGTCCGCGGCCTGCAGGAAACTGCGATGCGCCCGGCCGGACGCGCCGAACGCCTTGACCACCGCGATCCCCTGCACGAACTCGACGACCGAGTTCGAGATCCGTCCCATGGCCGCATCGAACTCCTGCTGCTCCCGTTGGCGCGCCGCGGTCATCATCAACGGCACGAACGCCAGGGCCAGGACCACCGGCACCAACGCGACCAGCGTCAACCGCCAGTCGATCGTGAACAGGTAGATCAACGACACCACCGGTACGACGAAAGCGGACACGAGCTCGCCGGGTGTGTGCGCGATCACCGGGTGGACAGCACTCACGTCGTCCCCCACCACCTTCGCCAGCTCGCCGGTCCGGCGTCGCGCGAACCAGCCGAGCGGCACGCGTCCCAGCCGATCGGCGAGCAGCCGCCGCAACGACAGCTGCACCTGGTCGTCGAGAAGGTGCCCGACTGCGGAGGATGCCGCCGTGAAGACCAGCCGAACCAGCAAACCCGCCGCACCCACGATCACGGCGTACCAGACCTGATCGCGATCGATCGGGCCGGGCGCCAGCAGCGTGCGTCCCAGTTCGGCGACCGCCAGGAGTGGGGCCAGACCGGCGAGTGCTCCGATCAACTGCAAGACCGCGACGGCCGTGAAGGCCGGTAGATAAGGCCGGAGCAACCTCATCTCTTCTCCCCCACCAGGCTTGGCGCCGCCGGTGCTGCGACGCTCTTGCGAGGCAGGACCGCGAGCGCGACGACAACAGCACCCGCCAGAAGCACGGCCCCCAACGTCAAGCCAAGGGCATAGCCATCGTTGAGCGTCCCCGCCGACCCCGTACGCCGATGCGCAGCGGTACCAAGAGCCGCCAACCCCAGCGAGGCGCCGATCTGCCGCGAACTCACCAGCAGACCAGAGGCCGTACCCGTCTCGTGCGCCGCGACCCCACGGGTGGCGACGGAGACGACCGGCCCGAGGCAGAGGCCGAACCCGACGCTGGTGACGATCGACGGGCCCAGCACATCGACGAGGAAGGACCCGTCCGCACTGATCAACCCGAACCACGCGAACCCGGCCGCGGTCAGGAGCCCGCCGACCGCCAGCAAGGTCCTGGGCGCGGCCCGATAGCCGAACTTGATGGCGAGCACCGCACCGAGCACGACCCCGAGGGCGAACGGCAGGAACTGGATCCCGGTCTTGGCCGGGCCGGTGCCGAGCACTCGCTGGAGATAGAGCGACGCGAAGTAGAAGCACGAAGCCATCGCCGCCCCGAGCAGCAGGTTGAACGCATTGGCGCCGACGACTGAGCGATTGGTGAACAGGCCGAGCCGGATCAGCGGATCACGGGTCGTCGACTTCTCGACGTACACGAAGGCTGCGAGCAGGACAACGGCGATCAGCAAGGTGATGAGAGTCGTGGATGAGGTCCAGGCATGCCGGTCGGTGCGGACGACGCCGAACACGAGCAGGACCATGCCCGCCGTGGCCAGGACCGCACCCAGCACGTCCGGCCGTCCGCGACTTTCGGCGGGCGGGTCGGCGGCCACGCTGCGAGCGGCCAGGATCAGGGCGCCCACGGCCATCGGCACATTGACGAACATCAGCCAGCGCCAGCTCGCGTACTCGGTCAGCAGACCGCCGATCAGGACGCCGAGCGCGCCGCCGGCGGCGTTGACCGCGCTCCAGACGCCGAACGCCCGGACCCGCGCCTTGCCGCTGGGGAAGGTGGAGGTCAGCAGAGAAAGTGCGGCCGGAGCCAGAGCGGCCGCGCCGATGCCCTGGACCGCGCGGGCGGCGACCAGGTGGCCGGGCTCCTCCGCGAAGCCACCGGCCAGCGACGCGAGGCCGAACACGGCCAGGCCGAGGAGCAAGACCCGCCTGCGGCCGTACCGGTCGGCGAGTTTGCCGCCGAGCAGCAGGAGCCCGCCGAAGGTGAGGGCGTAGGCGTGAATGACCCAGGTCAGGCCGACTTCGCTGAAGCCGAGGGCGGCGCCGATCTGCGGAAGGCCGAGGTTCACGACCGACAGGTCCAGCGACACCATGAACTGCACGACAGCCACCGCGGCGAGCACCAGCCCAGGTCGGGTGGCTCGGGACGGGGAGTTTTCGAACGCGTTCCGGAACATGTTCCGAAAGTAGCATGCAACGTTCCGGCCGTCGAGTGCAGGATGATGGGACGATGCCTCGACCACCCGCTTCGCAGACCCGTACCGGCAGGCCGCCGGTGACGTCGCGCGCGCAGATCCTGGCCGGTGCGCGCCGGCTCATCGACCGGGACGGCTGGGAGCGGCTGTCGATCCGCCAGCTGGCCGCCGAGCTCGGTATCGGGCCGACCACGCTCTACCACCATGTGCGGGACAAGGAAGATCTGCTGCTCCTGCTGATCACCGAGTACGCCGACCAGATCCCGCACCCGGAGCTGCCCGCCGAGCCGCGGGACCGCATCATCCTGGCGGCGACCGCGATCCACGACGCGCTCGCGGCCTGGCCCTGGGCCGCGGAGGTGCTCGCCGTCGACGGGTTCATCGCCCGGATCGGCAAGTCGGCCCTCTGGTTCGTCGAGGTGATCCTGGCCGGTGCCGTCGACGCCGGCTGCACTCGCGAGGAAGCCATCCGGCTCTTCCGCGGGCTCTGGTACTACACGGTCGGCGAGATCCTGGTCCGCGCCCGCTCCCGCCGCGAACAGGTCGACTACACCAGCAGCGATGGCCTGTTCGAAGACCGCGACATGGCCGGCCTCCCCCAGCTGGCATCCGTCAAGGACCTGTGGGGTCCGGTGGCCGCCGCCGACAACTTCCCGCAGGGTCTCGAAGCTTTCGTCGACGGCCTGCTGCTTCAGGCCACCAGGAAGTCCTGACCGACCCGTTACCGAATACTGCCTGGCGGCTCGGCGCCGGCAAGCGCATCATCGGCTGTATGGGCCGGTTCAACGTGGTCGTACGGGTGCACTGCGGCTTTCCTCCGTCAGCCGCTGAGCTGCACAAGCTGCGCCGCGCCGCCCGCCGCCTGCCCAGGCCGCTGCGATTGCGCTCGGTGTTGTTCTTCGTCGAAGGCGACGAGGAGGTCGTACTCCGAACGCACGGCCTGCCCAGCACAATGGCGATCCAACAGGTACGCCTAGCCCTCCCGATGCTCGGCCTCCGCAGAGACGCAGTACGCCGCATCGACGTAGTCCAGGTCCACGTACTCCCGTCCCACCGAACCACCATCGCAACCTGGCTCCCCCGCGACCGCGCGAATCGCTCCCGATTCGAGAACCGCCGCTCGCTCACCCGTCCCTGACGCGGGCAGCAGGAAAGGGCGCATCAGCCCGCGGTGATCCGGCACGGGGTGTTCAGGTGGTGTTCGCCGCGGGGTCGTCGGGCGGGGGGACGATCGGGCCGAACCCCTGTCTGAAGGAGCACCACCATGTCTCTCGATCGCCGTTCCGTACTTCGTGGTGCCGCCGTCGGCGCCACGGGTGTGGGTTTCGCCGCCGTCGGCGCGGTTCCCTCGCTCGCCGAGGCGACCCCCAACCCGCAGCGCGGGCCGTACCCGACCCACCGCCCGTTCCCGCCGCTGATGGACGACCCCAACGGCATCCTGGCGTTGCCGCCGGGCTTCAAGTACACGGTCGTCACCCGCGCCGGCGAGACCAAGCTGAAGACCGGCGAGCCCACGCCGGGAGCGCACGACGGAATGGCCGTCTTCGGCACCGGCAAGCACTACACGCTGATCCAGAACCACGAGATCGGCAGCAACAACGCGCTGGGCGTTCCGCAGGTCCCGGGCACCGTCTACGACCCGGGCGTCGGCGCGGCCGGCGGCTGCACCGTCATCTCCGTCGACCGTGACGGCACCAACCACGGCGAGTGGGTCGCCATCTCCGGCACGCTCACCAACTGCGCCGGCGGCCACACTCCGTGGGGCACTTGGCTCACCTGCGAAGAGACCGAGAACAAGGCCAACGGCACCACCCGGCTCAAGGACCACGGCTACGTCTTCGAGGTCTGGGACGACGGCAAGACCTCACACCCGGTGCCGCTCAAGGCCCTCGGCCGGTACGCGCACGAAGCCCTCGCCGTGGACCGGGACCAGGCGCACATCTACCTGTCCGAGGACGCGTCCGGCCCCAACGGCCTGTTCTACCGCTGGCGCGCACCGGCCGGTTACCGGCTCGGCAAGCGGAGCTGGCAGGACCTGACCGACGCCGGCTTCGGCACCCTCGAGGCGATGGCCATCCTCGGTGACGACGGCAAGCCGATCCCGGACGTGGCCTACCTGACCTCGGCCCAGCTGCTCCGCCCGTTCCGGGTCGCGTGGGTGCCGGTGCCCGCCCGGGACGCGGTCTCGGTGTCCTGCCGCAAGCAGTTCACCGACGGACAGGTGACCCGCGGCAAGAAGTTCGAGGGCGTCTACGGCACCGACGACGGCGTGTACGTCGTCAACTCCTACGCCAACTCCGGTACGACGGACCTGCCGGCCGACGCGGTCCCGCACGACGGCATGGTCTGGTTCTACAACTACAAGACCCAGACCATCCAGCTCGTCACCTACTTCCCGTCCAGCGCCGCCGCCGACCAGGGCGCGGACGCGAAGTACCAGGACTTCAACTTCGACGGGCCGGACAACGTGACCGTCACGCCCTGGGGTTCGCTCATCCTCGCCGAGGACGGCAACGCCAGCAGCCACGTGCTGAGCTCCACCCCGGGCGGCCCGACGTACGCGATCGCCCGCAACATGCTCAACGACTCCGAGTTCTGCGGCCCGGCCTTCTCCGCGGACGGCAAAGTCCTGTTCGTCAACATCCAGTCGCCGGGCCTGACGCTGGCCATCACCGGCCCCTGGCGCGACTACCTCGGCTGACCTCAGGGTTTGCGCGAGACGACGAACAGGTGCGGGAGCGTCTCGGGTACCTCGTCGAGCGGCGTCAGCAGGTCGTCCTGGGCGGCCAGATAGCTGTCGACCCAACCGGCTTCGGCCAGCTCCTTCAGGAGCTGGTCGACCGGTACGACGATGTTCGTCATCGTGGTCTCGAACCGGTCGTAGCGGCCGTCCTCGGCCTGGACCACACCGGAGATGCGGTAGAAGCCGACGCCCAGCGGCTCGTTCAGCGCGCCCCGGAACAGCAGCATCGCCTCGTCGGTCTCGCGAATCTGCACCGTGTTCATCCCACGCAACCCCGCGACCGTGGCGATGTCGAACACGAACAGGCCACCCGGCAGGACCGCTTGATACACACAGCCGAGGTACGCCGCGATGTGCTCCAGATCCGGCAGGTGGTTCGGGATGTCGTACGTCGACACCGCCACGGGGAACTGCGCGTCGACGGTGAAGTCAGCCGCATCTCCCTCGATCAGTACTGCGTCGTCGCCAAGGCGCGCCCGAGCCCGAGCGAGCATGGCTGAAGACTTGTCCAGGCCCGTCACGGCGTACCCGGCCCGCTGAAGGTGATCGGCCACGATGCCGGTGCCGCAGCCGATGTCCAGCACGGCCCGGGCGTCGGGTGCGGCGCTCTGCATCAGCTTCAGCAGCGAGGCCGCGGACTTGGTCGGATACGGGTGCCAGAACTGGTCGTAGGCCTGGGCGAATCCTTCGACGTATCCCTCGTTCATGGGCGGACTCCAAGGTCTTCTCGGGGTTGGTGATACCGGACTGCCGGCTGGGCGAGCGCGCCGGCCGCGGCGAGGACGATCAGTCCGCCGAAGAGCAGCAGCCCTGCCGCCGGACCGAGCTCGGCGGCGGCCAAGCCCGCGACCACTGCGCCAACGGGCTTCAACGACAGGGAAACCAGGTACTCGTACGAACTGACTCGCGACAGCGCGCTGGCCGGCACTTCGGTCTGCATGGTGGTGTCCCACAGAACGCCGAAGATGTCCGTCGCGACGCCCGCGCAGACGGCGGCAAGCACGATGACCGGCAAAGGTGCACGGAAGCCCAGAGCGAGCAGCGGCAATGCGAGCAAGGGCGCGAACAGGACAGCTGTCGGCAGCGGCCGCCGCGGCTTGAACCTGATCGCCACCACGACGCCGGCCAACATGCCGACCGAGTAGCCGGCCAACACCAACGACCAAGCCAACGCGCCACCGAGTCGATCCTTGGCAAGCGCTGGACCGAGAACACCAAATGCCGCAGTGGACGCCGCATTGATCACCGCGGCGGCAGCGACGGTAGTCCACAACCAGGATCTGCTCGAGAACTCATGCCAGCCAGTGCGCAGATCACCCAACAGATCACGCCTTCCGGAGCTGGCCGAGCCTGGCAGTCGGAGCACACTCAGGAGGCCGGCTGCGACGAAGTAGGTCGCGGCGTCGACGATCAGCGCCGCCCCTGGGCCGAGCCAGGCGACAACTGCTCCCGCGGCGACCACACCGGCGATGCGCGCCGAGTTGGTACCGAGTCTGAGTTGACCGTTGGCGCGCTGCAGCGAGTCGGCCGG
Organism: Kribbella sp. NPDC023855; assembly: GCF_040639475.1. NCBI lineage: Bacteria > Bacillati > Actinomycetota > Actinomycetes > Propionibacteriales > Kribbellaceae > Kribbella > Kribbella sp. NPDC023855. The sequence goes on along the minus strand of NZ_JBFAAA010000004.1, from coordinate 481,405 downwards.
CACGAGGTCGGCAACAGTGCCGGTGAGCGACGGCAACAGCAGCGCGGAGGCCGCGCCCGCGACAAAGGCGGCCGCGCACAGCAAGACGATCGGCGCGTGACCGGTGAGCAACATCGTCGCCAGTCCCGCATAGGCCAACCCCGAGACCAACTCGGCAACCACCAGCACCCGGTTGCGCGGAAACCTGTCCCCGACGACGCCACCCAGGAGCATCAAGGCCAGCTGTGGAACGCCTTGCGCGGCGAGGACCAGGCCGAGGGTGGCGGCCGTTGCGCCGGGCAGTGAGAGAACTCCGAACGCGAGGGCGATCGGGCCGAAGGCGCTGCCGAGCACCGACACCGTCCGGGCACTGAGAAAGATCCAGAACCGCCGCGGCACCCGCCTACTCGCGATCCGGTCGGCCACTCGGCAGCCACTGATCGACCACCGCGCCGCCGTCGACCACGGTGACCTCGACCTTGCTGCGCATGAGGTTCACGGCCAACGGGCAGACATGGCCGGGGAGCAGCCGGCCGTCCACGGGCACCGACACCGACTCCGGATCCCAGGGCTGGCCGCAGTCGACCAGCAGATCCGCGCGATCGCCGTCCACGCTGATCGCGACCTCCGCGAGCTCGCAAGCGCCTGCCGCGGCGAGCCCCGCATCCAGAGTTGCGTACGCGCCCGCGACGATCTCGGTGATGCCGTCGACTTCCAGGGCTCCCGGAGCAGTCGGCGTACCGCCGACACTCACCACCGGGCAGTCGATCCCCTCCGCACGGATCGACTCCGCGACGGCGACCACGTCTTCGGCGTGACGCCTTCCCAGTAACGCGAAATCCTTGATGTCCTCGGCAGTCTCGGGTCCGCGATAGCCGGTCACCCCATCCAGCCGCACCCCGGCCGTGGCCTCGGCCAACCGGGCCAACTTCAGTACGTCGTCCGCCGGCGTGTGCCGCAGATCGATCCGTACGCCGATCTGAATCCCGTCGGCCTGAGCGACTCGCCCGAGACCAGTGATCACGTCCGCATCGTCAACGTGGACAGCGAAACGCTCGAGTTCGTGGGCGGCGCCGACGTACAACGGCCAACGCCACGCCTCGCGCCAGGGCCACGCCAGCACGACGTCGGTGACGCCGGCGGCTGCGAGGTCGCGCGCTGCCTGTGCGCTGTGGACCGCAACTCCCACCGCGCCGGCCGCCACCTGCCGGGCCGCCAGCTCGGTGGTGCGATGTGCCTTCAAATGCGCTCTGGTCACGCAACTGGCGTCAGCGACCTGCTGATGAAAGCGCTTGATGTTCCGATCGAGCTGTCGGGCATCGAGCAGCACAGGCACAGGTAGGGCAGTCATCGGTCCTCACACGAGCGGGCTCGTCGACGGGCGCCCGGGGCCGGAGCGCCGGGCGCGCGCCTCACATCGGTGGTCAGCTCTCCACTGGCGGATCGATACAGCGCATGACGCCCACCTCCCTGTGATCCTGTCGGAGCACCGGAGTCTAGGTCAGCGATCAGCCGCCCGGAACCCCGAGATCGCGGCAAAAACTGAGCAATTCAAGAGCAGATCAGCGGCGAGTCTCGGCCGGACAGACGGCCGTGGCGCGCTCCGGGCGAGACGTCAGGATGGGCTCGGCACGGTGCCGGCCGACGTTGAACTCCAGCCAGTCGTCGCTCTTGATGTCGTACCGCTTGAGCGCACAGTTGGCAGCGTCGTCCGGCAGCTTGGCCAGCACCGGGACGGCATCGTCCGAGAGAGTCTGCAGGAAATACCAATCGACCTGGCCGGTTTCGGTGTAGCGGTCGATGTTGTGCTTGGCGATCCAGGCGTCCGGGTTGATCGCCGCGATCCCGAACAGGAGGGCGGCCCCGCTGAGCAGGGCGGCGCGGGGAAGCCAAGCAGCCTTGAGCGTCACGCCTGCCACCATCACGCCGAGCACCAGCAGTCCCAGCCAGCCTTCGAAAACGTCGACCAGCAAGCGAAGCTGGGTGAAGCCGTAGGCCTCTTGGTAGAGGTGCATCCGGTAGAGCGCGGACGCGACCACCACCAGCGTCAGCAGACAGAGCAGGCCGAGTGAGCCGCGCAACCAGGTCACGTCGGCGGACGTAGTACGGGGCGCTTTGCGTGCTGCTGCCCAGACCACCAGCAGGGTTAGTGCGGTGGCGACGGTGAGTTGGCCGAAGCCTTGGTGGACGTACTCCGCGTAAGTCAGCCCGGTGACGCGTTCGAGGTATTCGTGACCGCCGAAGCTGGCGGTGGCCTGTGCGGCAAGGAAAACCAGGAAGACGGCGTCCACGATGAGCACCGGCGCGAGCCATTCGTAGCGACGCGCGACCGGACGCACCACACCGTTCCCGGTCTCGACCTTCGGCGGGTTCAGGGCGAGGTACGTCGCGGCCAGCACCACTCCCCCGACTGCGATGGTCACGAAAGTCCTGAGCACAAAGGAATCCAGCTGCAGGTCCGGCACGATCGCGCCCGCCCACTTGGCGAACAGTGCGTCAGCGGAAGCAAACAGGAGTCCGAAGACGAGAAGGCCGAGCAGTGACCAGATGACTGTTCGCAGGGCGGCCGCACTCGTCCGCAGGCTGCTGACTGCTTGCACCGAACGCCCCAGCCACGGAAGTCCGCGCAAGCCGGCCAGCGGCAGCGAGATGGCGGCCAGCACGAAGGCAGGCGTGCTCCGGCCGTTGACCAGCCCGGCAACGCAAACCACCCCACCGGCCAGCAGGCAAAGGATCACGATCCATTCCGCGTCCCGGACGAAAGCCGTCAACGACAGCAACGCGCACAAGACGGCGCAGGCCTGGGTGAAGCGGGATTTCCGGTTGGCGCTGAAGTAGAGGATCACGCCACCCGCGGCCAGCAGCACGACGGACGTCCCGACGCCGAGATCGCGGAAGGGCAGGATGATGCCGGCCAGCACACCGACCGCCAGGCTGTAGAGGACTGCGCGGACGTTCCCTGGGATCCGGGCATCGGGCCAGAACCTGCCGAACAGGATGTCCATCCCCGACTCGGGGACGGGACGCGCCGGGGGTATTGGCGCTGTGGAAGGTACGGGACTGTTGACCGGTTGGGTCATCACGGGCTCCTTGGTCTTGCTGGGCAGAAGATTCGGGCGCTGTCCTGGTTCGCGCGGAAGGTCCACGCGCACCCGCGCGCCGGTACTGCGGGGTTCCGGTTCGACGAAGTGGATGGTGCCGCCGTGCAGGTCGGTGACCCAGCGGGCGATGGCCAGGCCCAGGCCGGTACCGCCACCGCCGTCGGTCTCCGACAGTGTTCCGAAGCGCTCGAAGACACGGTCCCGGTCCGCGGCCGGGATGCCTGGCCCCTCGTCGGTGACCTCCAGCCGCCAACCGTCGGGCGTCTCCATCGCGGTCAGACGGACGACGCCACCGGCTGGGCTGTGCCGCGACGCGTTGTCCAGCAGGTTGGCCACCAACTGGTGAAGTCGCGAGCGGTCGGCCGGGACCGTCAACGTGGGTGGCGTGACGCGGACGTCGTACCGGACTTCCCGGCGGGACACCTTCGCCTCGGCCACCGCGCGTTGCAGCAACTCCTCGACGGGCACTTGAGTGGTGGACAACTCGGCCTTGCCGGCATCCACCCGGGCGAGGTCGAGCAGGTCGGAGGCGAGCGCGGCAAGCCGTTCGGCTTGGTCGAGTGCCGTCCGCAGGGCAACAGGATCCGGCTCGGCCACCCCGTCCACGAGGTTCTCCAGTACTGCGCACAGCGCGGCCAGCGGTGTTCGCAGTTCGTGGCTGACGTTCGCCACCAGCTCGCGTCGCTGGCGATCCACGGCGGCGAGGTCCTCGGCCATCCGGTTGAAGGCCCGGGCGAGCTCACCGACCTCGTCGCTCGAGGTCGCGGTGACGCGGACGGAGTAGTTGCCCCGCGCCATCCCGCGCGCGGCGGCGGTCATCTCGCGCAAGGGTGACGTCATCCCGGCCGCCAGCAATTGCGTGACGCCGAGTGCGAGGGCGACCGTCACCGGGACGGTGAGCCAGAACGGCACACTGCCCACCGCGCCGGTCGCCGCCAGGATCGAGGCCAGCGTGACACTGACCGCGACCAGCAGGCCGAGCTTGACCTTGACCGACCTGACCGTGTTGAGCACCGGGCTGCTCATGCGGCACCACCGGTCTCCAGCGCATAACCGACCCCGTGCACCGTGCGCACTCGCTCCGCACCGATCTTGGCGCGCAACGCCTTCACATGGCTGTCGACCGTGCGAGTCCCCGAGGCACCCGGCCAGCCCCAGACTTCGGCGTACAGGTTCTCTCTGGTCAGGACGACGCCGGGGCTGGCCGCGAGGCAGGCGAGCAGGTCGAACTCCGTCGGAGTCAGGTGGACCTCGGTGTCCGCGACCCACACCCGCCTCGACGCCGAGTCGACCCGCAGGTCGCCCAGGTCGGCCGTCGTCGTGCGGGTGGCCAGCTCTGCCGCCCGCTCGACCCGGCGCAGTAGAGCGCCGACGCGAGCCACCAGCTCCCGCATCCGGAAGGGCTTGGTCAGATAGTCGTCCGCTCCGACCCCGAGGCCGACCAGGATGTCCGCCTCGTCGTCGCGAGCGGTCAGCATCAGCACCGGGACGGGCCGGGCCGCCTGGATCCGGCGGCACACCTCGTGACCGTCGAACCCGGGCAGCATCACGTCCAGCACGACCAGATCGGGTGCCGTCTCCGTGAACTGCTCGACCGCCCCTGGCCCGTCCCACGCCTGGACCACCTCGTACCCCGAACCGCGCAACCGGTCGGTCACCGCCTGGTTGATCACCGGCTCGTCCTCGACCACGAGAATCCGCGCGCCCGCTGCATTGACTGGCATGCTGCGAGCCTAGGAGTCCGCTCGGTCAGGTTTGGCGGACGACTCGTGAAGGTTTTGTGCAGGTCCGCGCTCAATCGTCTCGAACCGGCCGGTTGAGCAGCGCGGTATGACCCAGCTGAGATGTGCCGGGCGGGGGTGCCCGGTCGTTACGGTCCGATTCAACAATCCGTAGCTGGACCGCCCCCTGGCAGGAGTTGCCGATGTCCCGAAAGATCGCCGCCCTCGCGGCCGCCGTATCCGCAGCAGGTTTGGTGGCCGCCGTCACGCTCAGCCCACTCATCCCCAGCAACGCGGCGCAGTACCAGGAAGGGGCCGCCGCACAGGACCCGATGCTGAGCGCGCTCGCCCGAGACCTGCGGATCAGCCCCGACGAGGCTCGTACCCGGCTGGCCCGGGAACACCAGGCCGCCGAGGTCGAGGGCTTCCTGCGCACCAGCCTCGGTACTGCGTTCGGCGGCGCCTGGCTCGACCGCGACGCGAGCACACTCACCGTCGGCATCACCGATGCGGCCCGAGCCGGACTGGTCCGTGCCGCCGGCGCCGTCCCCAAGGCTGTACCGCGCAGCCTGACCCAGCTCGAAGCACTCAAGAACCGCTTGGACAGCAAGGCCTCCAAGGCTCCCAAGACGGTGCCCGGCTGGTACGTCGACGTCACCACGAACCAGCTCGTCATGCTGACCAAGCCCGGCAAAACCCAACAGGCCAAGGCGTTTGCCAAGGCCAGCGGGGTCGACGCGGCGACAGTCCGCTTCGTCACCTCCACCGAAAGCCCGAAGCCACTGATCGACATCATCGGCGGGAACGCCTACTACATCGGCAGCGGCACCCGGTGCTCGGTCGGCTTCGCGGTCACCGGCGGCTTCGTGACGGCCGGCCACTGTGGCCGAGTCGGAGCGACCACCACGCAGCCCAGCGGGACGTTTGCCGGATCGAGCTTTCCGGGCAACGACTACGCCTGGGTGAGAGTGGCCGCCGGCAACACACCACAGCCACTGGTCAACCGGTACCCCGGCACCGTGCCGGTAGCCGGCTCGACCGAAGCCGCGGTGGGCTCGTCGGTCTGCCGGTCAGGTTCCACCACCGGCTGGCGCTGCGGCACCATCCAGCAGAAGAACGCGTCGGTGACCTACCCCGAAGGCACCATCACCGGCCTGACCCGGACCAACGCCTGCGCCGAACCGGGTGACTCCGGCGGTTCCTGGCTGACCGGTGACCAGGCGCAAGGTGTGACGTCGGGCGGATCCGGCAACTGCACCTCCGGCGGCGTCATCTACTTCCAGCCGGTGAACGAGATCCTCAGCGCATACAGCCTGACGCTGACCGTCACTGGCGGAAACCCGCCAACCACGCCTCCTCCCACCACTCCCCCGCCGGGCGGCACCACCTGGCAGGCCGGTACGACGTACGCGACCGGCGCCACCGTCACCTACAGCGGCCAGCGCTACCGCTGCCTGCAAGGCCACACAGCCCAGACCGGCTGGGAACCCCCGAACGTCCCGGCTCTGTGGACCACGGCCTGATGACACGCAAGAAGACCGTCCTGATCAGTTCAGCCACCGCGATCGTCGTCGGCGCCTCCTGTCTGTTCGCCGCCTCGGCGCTCGGGCACGGCTCGATGCAGAGCCCGGCGAGCCGCACTTACACCTGCTTCCTCGAAGGCGCGGAGTCCCCCGACTCCGCGGCGTGCAAGGCGGCGATCGCACTCGGTGGGACCCAGGCGGTCTACGACTGGAACGAGGTCAATATCGCCAACGCGGGCGGCCGGCACCGCGAACTGATCCCGGACGGCAAGCTGTGCAGTGCCAACCGCTCGAAGTACCAGGGTTTTGATCTGGCCCGGGCGGACTGGCCGGCGACCACGCTGCCTTCGGGCGGCAGCCACACCTTCAGCTATCGGGCGACGGCGGCTCATCGTGGGTCGTTCGAGTTGTACCTCACGCGGCCGGGGTTCAACCCGGCGCAGCCGTTGCGGTGGGCGGACCTGGAGCTGTTCCATCGGGCTACCGATCCGCCGCTGACCAACGGCGCTTACCAGATGAATGCAGTGCTGCCGGTCCGGAGTGGACGGCATCTCGTCTACTCGATCTGGCAGCGCTCCGACAGTCAGGAGGCCTTCTACACCTGCTCCGACGTGACCTTCGGAACCACACCCACACCCACTCCGACACCCACTCCGACGGTCACGCCAACTCCGACCCCGACCCCGACTCCGACAGCCACTCCGACCAATCCCACGCCGGCCTGGGCAGCCGGCACCGCCTATCCGGCCGCGACGCTCGCCTCCTACAACGGCCGGACCTACCGCTGCCTGCAGGGCCACACGGCTCAACCAGGCTGGGAACCACCGAACGTCCCAGCGCTGTGGCAAGTCCTGTGAAGCAGTACTGACGCGGCCGGAGGCCGATCGGACTCTTCCTGATCGGCCTCCGGTTGCCTACCTTGCTGCCATGGAGCTGGAACTAAGACATCTGCGCATCGTCTGTGCAGTGGCAGATGCGGGCTCCATCACCAAAGCTGCCGGAAACCTGGGCCTGGCCCAGCCGGCCCTCACCGCCCAACTCCAGCGCATCGAGCGGGTGCTCGGTGGGGTGTTGTTCGAACGCGACCGGACCGGCATCCGGCCCACTCCGCTCGGCGAGCTCGTCCTCGCCAGAGCCAGGCTGCTCCTTCCCGCCGTCTCCGGGCTGCAGGAGGAAGCAGCTCGGTTCAGCAACAGCAACGGGCGGATCGGCGAAGCCCCGGCGAGTCTGACCGTGGGCTCGGCGACCGGCCACCTGCTCGGCCGGCTCCTCCATCATCTGACCGCGGTCTACCCCGGGATGCGGGTGACCACGCAGGTCTCCTGGTCTGCCGACGAACTCGCGGCGATGGTCGCCGACGGACGGATCGACTACACCATCGTGGGCGTCTGCGGCGACGCGCCACCGCCGGCCCAGCCCGGCCTGACCTGGCGGGTGCTCGGCACCGATCCTGTCTTCGTCCTACTCGCGGCTGACCATCCACTGGCCGGCTCTCCAGCCGTCGACCTCGCGCAGCTCGCCACCGAGCAATGGGGCGCGACCCCCGGCGACGGCTGCTTCGCCGACTGCTTCGCCGCCGCCTGTGGCCGAGCGGGCTTCACCCCCAGCACCCTGTACGAAACCGATGTGGTGAGCTGCATCGACATGGTCGAATCCGGTGACGCGGTGGTGCTCTGCCAGCCGGTGTTCCGCGAGATGCCCGGTGTGGTCGCCGTACCGATCGAAGGGGTGCCGCTGAAGTGGCGGCATCTGATCGGGTGGCATCCCGACGGACCCGCCGCCGGGCTGGCGAATCAGGTGATCGAACTCGCCGGGCTGGCCTATCTCGATTCCATCGCGCGCAGCCCGCGCTACACCGACTGGCTGGCCGGCCATCCGCAGTACGGGGCCGAGGTCGCCACCACAGTCCGGAGCTGATTGTCAACGACTGGTCACCCTCTGCTCTCACGCCGGAGGCCGGCAGGGCCGAAGGCTTCCCCTTGTTCTGTGTCCTCGCACCCCAACCGAGGGTGACGATTGCTTGCCGCGATTCCGGCCAGTTCGTCACGGTACTTCTCACACCGCCCCCGTGAGGAGTACGAACGTGAGAGTTCAGAAACCCCGGATCGCCCAGCGCAGCCGCCGCGCCGTCCAGTTGTCCGCAGTCACCGGCCTGACCGCCGCCTTGATCGCCGGCACCCTGGCCAGCAGCAGCTTTGCCGCCGGAGCGTCCGCACCGACCGATGTGGCCAGTCCGCCCGACGCCACCGCCGTCGCCGTCGCAGCCGCCGATCGCGCGGTCAACGCCGGAGTCGGCACGTTGCGCAAGGGCAGCCAGGAGAAGTACACCCGCCTCGGCGTCTTCGAGGGAGGCGACGCCGACACCCAGGACCTGTTCTACGTCTCCTACAACAAGACGTATCAGGGCCTGCAGGTCGTCGGTGGCGACGCCGTCGTCTCCACGGATGCCGCCGGCAACGTCCTCACCACGCTTGCCGCCTCGCAGGCGACCATCTCGGTCGGTACGACGCCGAAACTCACGCCCGCGCAGGCGACCGCCTCGGCGCGCAAGGCCTTCACCACCGTGACCGGCACCGGTACGCCGAAGCTCGTCGTCCTGGTCGTGGGCCAGCCCAAACCCGTCCTGGCCTGGGAGGTTCCGGTCGCGGGCAAGGCCAAGCACGCCGCCCACGACCACGGCAACAACTCCACCCAGGAGCTCGTGTACGTCGACGCGACCACCGCCAAGGTCGCCCACACCGCCGAGCAGACCGCCTCCGGCACCGGCCGCGGCATCTGGAACGGCACCGGTCTGACCTTCGGTACGACGTCGTCCGGCGGCTCCTACCGGATGACCGACCCGGCCCGCCCGAGCCTGTCCTGTATCGACTACAGCACCAACGCGGTGATGACGGACGCCGACAACGTCTGGGGCAGCGCCAGCAAGACCGACAAGGTCTCCGGGTGTGTCGACGTCATGTACGTCGCCGCCGGCGAGTGGGACCTGCTCAAGACCTGGTACGGCCGCAACGGTCTCGACGGCCGGGGCAACTGGGCCGACGCCGAGGTCGGGCTGCCGGACGTCAACGCGTACTGGAACCACTCCAGCAACATCGGTGGCGTCGTCTTCGGCCGCAACAACCTCAACTACTGGATCACCGGTACCGACGTGGTGGCCCACGAGTACGGCCACGGACTGGACGCCAAGACGCCGAGCGGCATCTCCGGCTACCCGAGCCAGGAGTCGGTCGCCGACATCTGGGGCGCACTGACCGAGCACTACCTGAACAACCCGAACGACAAGCCGGACTACGAGGTCGGCGAGCTGATCAACCTGGTCGGCAACGGCCCGATCCGCTACATGTACAACCCGTCGAAGGTCTCCGGCCACCCGAACTGCTACTCGACCAGCCTGCCCTCGTCGGTGCACGCCGCGGCCGGGCCGATGAACCACTGGTTCTACTTGCTTGCCGAAGGCACCAACCCCACCAACGGCCAGCCGGTGAGCCCGACCTGCAACAGCAGCACGCTGACCGGGATCGGCATCAAGGAGGCCGGCCGGATCTTCTACAACGCGATGATGCTCAAGACGTCCGGGATGAGCTACCCCAAGTGGCGCATCGCCACCCTGAACGCCGCCAAGAACCTGGACCCGACGTGTGCGAAGTACAACAAGGTGAAGGCCGCCTGGAACGCCGTCAGCCTCGGCGCCCAGCCCGGTGAGCCCACCTGCAGCTGATCCTGCCTGAGCTGGGCCCACCTGAGCCGGGCCCAGCTCGAGCTGAACACAGCGGTCTCCTCGCGCCGCCCCTGCGAGGAGACCGCTGTGGTGTGTCAGCTGTCCGGGTGGTGGATGCTCGTGGTGTTGCCGAGCGCCGACATCGGTTCGCGCCCGGCCGGCTGGGTCGGGCGGTCCAGCATCGGCTCACGCTTGACCAGCGACCGCGTCACCGACTTGTCGGCGGTCACCTCGATCGGCTCACCCACATGGGCGACGGTCAAGGACGCGTCCGGCCCGTCGTGGACGGAGTACGTCACCTGGTCCTGGGTGATCTCCACCCGCAGCCGGACGCCGCGCCAGCGGACGGAGAACGCCAGCCGGGACAGCCCGGGCGGCAGCGCCGGGTTGAAGCAGAGCCCGGACTCACGCTCGCGAAGCCCGCCGAAGCCACCGACGAGGGCGCTCCAGGCACCGGCCAGCGAAGCCATGTGCAGTCCGTCGCCGGTGTTGTGGTGGAGATCCAGCAGGTCGATCAGCGCGGCCTCGTAGGCGTAGTCGTAGGCGAGGTCGAGATGCCCGACCTCGGCCGCCGTCACCGCCTGCACGCAGGCCGACAAGGACGAGTCGCGAACCGTGATCCGCTCGTAGTAGTTGACGTTGCGGGCCTTCTGCTCCGGGGTGAACTCGTCACCGCACCAGTACATCGCCAGCATCAGGTCCGCCTGCTTGACGACCTGCTTGCGGTACAGCTCGAAGTACGGCGCGTGCATCATCAGCGGGTACTTGTCCCGGTATTCCTCGAAGTCCCACTCCGCGTAGTCGGTGAAGCCCTCCGACTGCGGATGTACGCCGAGCTCCTCGTCGTACGGGATGTGGACGGCGGCGGCAGCGTCCCGCCAGCGCGCCTCCTCCTCGGTGTCGACGCCCAGCTTGCGGGCGTGGTCGGGGAAGCGGGTGGCGAAGCCGGCGGCCAGGCGGAGGTTTCGCGCGGCCATCAGGTTGGTGAAAACGTTGTCGTCGGCAACGGCGCTGTACTCGTCGGGGCCGGTCACGCCCGGCAGGTGCCACTTCCCGTGCCGGTCGTGATGCCCGAGTGACATCCACAACCGGGCCGTCTCGACCAGCAACTCCAGGCCGCAGTCCTTGATGAAGGCGTCATCACCGGTGGCTAGGTGGTACCGCCCGACTGCCGCGGCGATATCGGCGTTGATGTGGAAGGCGGCCGTGCCGGCCGGCCAGTACCCCGAACACTCCTGCCCGCGGATCGTGCGCCAGGGAAAGGCCGCACCTTTCAGGCCGAGCACCGCCGCGCGTTCCTTCGCCAGGCCGAGGATGGAGTGCCGCCAGCGCAACGCGTCGGCGGCCGCGTGCGGCATGGTGAAGGTCAACGTCGGCAGCACGAATCCCTCGGTGTCCCAGAAGGTGTGCCCGTCGTACCCCGCGCCGGTCAGCCCCTTGGACGGAATGGCTCGCCGTTCGGCGCGCGCACCCGCCTGCAGGACGTGGAACAACGCGAACCGGACCGCCTGCTGCAGTTCCGGATTGCCTTCGACCTCTACGTCGGCCGCGTCCCAGAAGTCGTCCAGGTACTCGCGCTGCTGCTCGACCAGACCGTCCCAGCCGGAGAACTGCGCCCCGGCCAGCGCGGCCGAGACCTGGTCGCTGATGGCCGTCTCCGAGCGCAGACTGGACCAGCCGTACGCCAGGAACTTCACCACGCGCAGGGTCTGTCCCGGCTCCAGCTCGGTGATGATCGTGTGCCGCGCCCAGTCCTCCCGGACGTCGACATCCTCCTCGGTCCGGACCGGGCACTCGACCTGGTGCGACATCCCCGCGGCCATCAGCTGGTCGCTCGAGCAGGTGCGGTGAACGAGCACGACCTCCTCGGCATCGCTGTCCTGCGACACCGCCTTGAGCGGATTCTCCAGTACTGCGGACACGCGCGGGTCGGCCGACAACTCCGGCTGGGTCTCGTTGGCGACCAGCTCGGACTGGACCACCAGGCGGACCGGCTGGTCGACCTCGACGACGTACTCGATCGCGGCCACCGCGCGCTGGGTCAGCGAGACGAGTCGCCGGGACCGCACCTTGACCCGCTTGCCCGCGGGTGAGGTCCAGTCGACCTTGCGCTGCAGGATCCCGGCGCGGAAGTCGAGGCAGCGCTCGTGCGAGTGCAGTTCGCCGTACCGGACGTCGAACGGCGAGTCGTCCACGAGCAGCCGGATCAGCTTGCCGTTGGTGACGTCGACGAGGGTCTGGCCCTCTTCGGGGTAGCCGTAGCCGGCTTCGGCGTACGGGAGTGGACGCTCCTCGTAGAAGGAGTTCAGATAGGTGCCGGGGATCGCGTACGGCTCGCCCTCGTCGAGGTTGCCGCGCAGGCCGATGTGTCCGTTGGACAGGGCGAACAAGGACTCGGCCTGGGCCAGCTTGTCCAGCGGCAGCTCGGTCTCCCGCAACTGCCAGGGCTCGATCGGATGCGGCCCACGATCGATCATGCCTGCTGCCCTTCGTGGTCGGGGGTGTCACTCATCGCTGCGGCCCTTCGCTGCGGGCGATCGCTCATCGCTGCGGCCCATCGGGGGTGGGGGTGTCGATCAGGTCGGCCAGGTCGGTGACGACGATGTCGGCTCCGTGCGCCTTCAGTTGCACGGCCTGCCCGACCCGGTCGACGCCGACCACGAACCCGAAGGCACCCGCCCGGCCCGCTTCCACCCCGGCCAGCGCATCCTCGAAGACGACCGCCTCGGATGGCTGTACGCCGCACCACGCCGCCCCTTGCAGGAACGTGTCCGGTGCCGGCTTCCCCCGCAACCCCTGCTCCCGGATCGTCAACCCGTCGATCCGGTGCTCCACCAGCTCGGCCAGACCGGTCACCCGGAGCACCTCGCCGGTGTTCGCGCTCGACGACACCACGACCCGCCGCAGCCCCGCGTCCCGGGCCGCCTGGAGATAGCGCCTCGACCCTTCGAACACCCGGACGCCGTCGTCGCGGATGCGGCGTAGTACGGCGACGTTCTTCTGGTTGCCGAGCCCGTTGATCGTCTGGGTGCCCGGCGGATCGTCGGGATGCCCCTCCGGCAGCGTGATACCCCGGGACAGCAGCAGGTCGCGGACGCCGTCGGGCCGCGGCTTGCCGTCGACATGGGCGTCGTACTCCGCGTGCGCGTCGAACGGCACGAAGGGAGTGCCCGTCCTGACGGCCAGGTCGCGCAGGAAGTCGTCGAACATCTCTTTCCACGCGGCCGCGTGCACCGCCGCGGTGTCGGTCAGCACGCCGTCGAGGTCGAACAGACAGGCGCGTATCTGACCAGGCAGTCCCAACATCACTCGCCCTCCGATCGGCGACATGGCTCACTGTCACCGTAGCGGGTGTCCGGTCAGGCCCAGGTCAAAACATGCACAGGAACGGAGCGCGGCCGCCGCCGGAGTGGTAGTTGTACCGGTTGCCGTTCGCCTCCAGCACCGTGCGGGTGCCGTTGACCAGGGCCTGGGTGTAGAACATTCCGGGCTCAGGGCAACCGAGGCTGCCGTCGGGCCAGGTCACCTCGGTCGAACTGACCACTGTCACCTCGGCGGGCTCGATGCCGAGACGGGCGGCGAGATCCGCTGTGGCCTGCGCGATCGGGTCCAGGTCCGGCGTACCGGGCGTTGTCACTCGGGCTTCGGCTCCTTCGGCTTCTTCGGCTCGGTCGGTTTGCCGACCATCGTCGGGCTCGGCGGGACGAAGCGCTCCAGCGGCATGCCCTGGAGCGCACCCATCATCGCGGTCTGCCACAGCGGGCCCGCGGTACCGGAGCCGGTCGGGTCGGAGATGTCCTTGCCGTCGAGGGTGTGCCGGTACATCAGGTTCGTGTACGGCAGGGTCGCGTCCGCCACGACCGCGGCGGCGGCCAGGTTCGGCGCGTAACCGGCGTACCAGACGGCCTTGTTGTCCTGGATGGTGCCGGTCTTGCCGGCCAGGTCCCAGTTGCCGAAGTTCAGCCGTCCGCCGGTGCCGCCTGGCTCCATCACCGCGCTGAGAACCCGGTTGACGCCGTCGGCCACGGCCGGCGGGATCGCCTGTTCGCAGCTGACCTTCGGAGTGTCGATCAGCCGCCGCGCGTTGTCGTGGACCGAGACGAACAGCAGCGGGCGGCAGTACTTGCCGCGGGCGGCGAAGGTGGCGTACGCGTTCGAGAGCATCAGCGGCGTGGTGTACCCGACGCCCAGCGTGAACGACACCACCTGGTCGAGCGGTTTGAGCGACTGCGCGTTGTACATGCCGAGCTTGCCGGCGATGGTGGCCGGCGCACACAGTCCGGTCTGCTGGGACAGCTGCAGGAAGTACGTGTTGGTGGAGTACCGCGCTGCCTCGACCATGGTGAGGTCGCCGCTCTTGGTGGAGTTCTTCGGCTTGTAGTCCGGGTCGCGGGTCCAGCCCTTGCAGGTCCGGAACGGCTTGTTGCTGAGGTCGATCTGCTGCGGCGAGTTGATCCGGTGGCTCATCGGCAGGCCGCGCTGCAGGGCCGCGGCGAGCACGAACGCCTTCATCGTGGAGCCGTTCTGGAAGCCGCCGTAGCCGCCGGGGTACGACTTCTCCACGTTGTAGTTGTACGCCGTCTGGTACCGGCCGTTCCCGTACTGCCGGCTCTGCACCATCGCCTTCACCACCCCGGTGCCCGGTTCGACGACGGTGATGGCCGCGATCGCGGTGTCCGTGCGCTTGGTGTGCTCCTTGATCGACGCCTGCGCGGCCGCCTGGATCCTCGGGTCGAGCGTGGTCCGGATGGTCAGCCCGCCGGTCTTCAGGCGGTGCTCGCGATCCTTGACGGTGCGCCCGAGCGCGGGGTTGTCGAGCAGCTTGGAGACGACGTACTCGCAGTAGAACGGGTACCGCGAGCTGGCGCAGCCGTTCGGGACCTTGCGCATCCGGCTCAGGTCGATCGGGCTCTTGATCGCCGCGTTGGCCTGCGCGGCGGTGATCACGCCCAGCTCCTGCAGGCGCCGCAGTACGAGATCGCGCCGCTCCTTGGAGCGCTGCAGGTTGTTGGTCGGGTCGTAACCGGTCGGGTTCTTCACCAGCCCCGCCAGCAGCGCGGCCTGCGGGAGGTTGAGGTCCTTGGCCGAGATCCGGAAGTAGTGCTGAGCAGCAGCCTGTACGCCGTACGCCCCGTCGCCGAAGTTCACCAGGTTGAGATAGCGCTCCAGGATCTGGTCCTTGGAGAGCTGGGACTCGACGGCGATCGCGTAGCGCAGCTCGGTCAGCTTGCGCTGGTAGGAGACCGCGGTGGCCCGCTGCCGCTCCTCGGCGGTGTTCGCCTTCTCGACCAGACTCAGCTTGACGTACTGCTGGGTGATACTCGATCCGCCCTGCTGGACCTCGCCCTCGCTCTGGTTGCGCAGCATCGCGCGCAGCGTGCCCTTGGCGTCCAGCGCGCCGTGGTCGTAGAAGCGCGAGTCCTCGATCCCGACCATCGCCTTGCGCATGATCGAGCTGACCTGGTCGAGCCGGACCGGGACCCGGTTCTGCTCGTACAGCGTGGTGATCAGGCTGCCGTCCGCCGCGAGCACCCGGCTGCGAACCGCCAGCGGCTCGGTCTGGAGCTCCTTCGGCAGGTTCGCCATCGTGGCCGCGAGGTCCTCGGTCCCGCTGCCGGCGAACCCGGCGAACGGGACCACCAGCCCAGCCGCGAGCGCACCGGCGAGGACACTGACGCCGACAAACTTGATCATCGACTGGGTCGCAGTGCGTAAGCCCACTCTGGCTGGACGCATAGTTCAAGGCTAAGCGCCACGGTGCTCACGAGCACCCACCAGGAGTGTCACAGTTCCTGAAACTCTTCGCAGTAAGGTCATCCGGTGCGGCCACTTGACGAGACGACGCCCGGCGTACTGGTCTGCCACCTCGGTTATGGCAGCGACGCGACGAAAGCCGCGATCGCCGTCGTACCGGATCGTCCCTTCACGGCGGAGCTGCACGGCCCCTCGGGAGTGTCGGTACTACGGCCCGGCCCGGTCGAGCGGGTGCCTGGATGGAGCGGCGGGCCGTGGTCCCGGATCCCGCTGCCGGAGCTGCTTGCCGAAGGCACCTACCGGGTCCGGGTGGCCGGCGACGGGGTCGACGTGTGGTCGGAGCCGTTCGTGGTCGGTCCGGAGCGGCTCCAGCGGCAGACCATGTCCGACGTACTGGCCTACTTCAAGGCGATGAGGTCGAGCGGCGAGATCGACCGCAAGGACCGGGCGGCGCGGTTGTGGGGCGACACGTCGGGGGCGACTGTGGATGCGCGGGGTGGGTGGCTGGACGCGAGCGGGGACACCAGCAAATTCCTGTCGCATCTGACCTACACGTCGGCGATGAGCCCGCAGCAGATCCCGCTGTGCGCCTGGGCGATGATGGCGGCACGCGACGAGCTCGCGGCGTACCGGCCGGCTCTCGTGCCGGTCCTGGGCGCCCGGCTGCGCGACGAGGCGCTGTGGGGTGCCGACTTCCTGACCCGGTTCCGCTCCCCCGAGGGCTATTTCTACACAGGCATCTTCGACGCCCTCACCAAGCGCCTGGAGGAGCGATACATCACCGCCCCTCTCCAAAATTCCGTCCGCACCCCCCGCTACCAGGCGGCCTACCGCCACGGCGCCGGCCTAGCAATAGCCGCCTTAGCCCGAGCCTCCACCCTCGAAGACGACGGCGACCACCCCCGAGCCACCTACCTAACCGCAGCCCACGAGGCCTTCACCCACCTAGAACAACACAACCCCACCTACCTCTTCGACCACACCGAAAACCTCCTCGACGACTACACAGCCCTCCTAGCCACCACAGAATTAACAGCCGCGGAGGCAGCGGTCAGCTCCGCCGCGGCGGAGGCGGCGCGGCGGCGGGCATCTTCAGTGATCGGGCGGTATGAGCGCCCCGGTGACGGACCTGGGTGGTTTCGGGTGGATGGGGCAGGGCGGCCGTTTTTTCATGCTGTGGAGCCTGGGTTGCCGGTTATTGCGTTGTTGCGGTTTGCGGAGGTGTTGCCTGGGGCGCCTGAGGCTGGGGCGGCTCGGGAGATTGCGGTGCGGGTGATGGTTGATGTGGTGGAGCGGACTGCGGGGGTGGTTAATCCGTTTGGGTATCCGCGGGGGCTCGTTCAGCCGCTGGGCGGGGAGCCTCGGGAAGGGTTTTTCTTTCCGCATGCCAACGAGACCGGGTACTGGTGGCAAGGGGAGAATGCGGCGATCGCTTCGCTCTCGGCTGCGGCTAGTGCCTGTGCGCGGCTCGACGGGCTCAGCGACGACACCAGAGCGCGCCTGCGCGTCTTCGCCGACGACCAGCTCGCCTGGATCGCCGGGCGCAACCCGTTCGACTCCTCCATGCTCCAGGGCCGCGGTCGCAACAACGCCGACTACTCCTCCGACTTCCCCAACCTGCCCGGTGGGATCGTCAACGGCGTCACCTCAGGGTGGGCCGACGAGCAGGATCTTGCGTTCCTGCCCGCCGACGCCCCCGCAGGTGACGCCTGGCGCTGGGCCGAGCAGTGGATCCCGCACACCGGCTGGTTCCTGCTCGCCGTCGCCGCCGCGCACTGACCAGCCAGTGGTCAGCCAGCAGTGAGGGGACGCTGCTGTGAGCCGGTGAGCGCACCCCGGACCTTCGAGCCGAAGTCGTTCGGCAGCGACAGCCGGAAGACCTTCGCCCACGCCGACGCGACCTGCTTCGGCAGCGGCCCGGTCGTGTACTGCAGCCCGAACTCGTCGAACAGCGCCTGCACCTTCGGTGCGATCTCCTGGTACCGGTTGCTCGGCAGGTCGGGGAACAGGTGGTGCTCGATCTGGTACGACAGGTTGCCGGTCATGATGTGCATCGCGCGGCCGCCGCTGATGTTGGCCGAGCCGAGCATCTGCCGCAGGTACCACTCGCCGCGCGTCTCGCCCTCGATCGACTTCTTCTCGAAGGTCTGCACGCCCTCGGGGAAGTGACCGCACATGATCACCGAGTGCGCCCACACGTTGCGCACGATGTTGGCGGTGAAGTTGGCGGCCAGCGTGTGCACGGCGGACGGACCCGACAGCAGCGGGTGCACGACGTAGTCCTTCGTCATCTGCCCGCGGATCTTCTTGAACACCTGCTTGGCGCGCGCCTTGAACTCCGGGTCCTTGCGCCGCTTCTTGGTGGCCAGGTTCTTGCCGAGCTCCAGGTCGTACGCCGCGATGCCGTACTCGAAGAACATCGCGTTGATGAAGTTCCACAGCGGCTGGGCCAGGTAGGCCGGGTACCACTTCTGGTCCTCGTCCACCCGCATGATGCCGTAGCCGAGGTCGTTGTCCTTGCCGACCACGTTGGTGTAGGTGTGGTGCAGCTCGTTGTGCGAGTGCTTCCACTGCTCCGACGGCGAAGCATGGTCCCACTCCCACTTGGTCGAGTGGATCTTCGGGTCACGCATCCAGTCCCACTGGCCGTGCATGACGTTGTGGCCGATCTCCATGTTCTCCAGGATCTTGGCCACCGACAGTCCCGCCGTACCGACGATCCAGGCCGGCGGGAACAGCGACAGCAGCAGCACCGCCCGGCTGGACAGCTCGAGCTTGCGCTGCACGCTGATGACCTTGCGGATGTACGCCGCGTCCGACGCGCCGCGGGCGGCGATCACCTCGGCCCGGATCGCGTCGAGCCTGCGGCCGATCTCTTCGATGTCGTCGGCGCTCAGGTGAGCGATCGGGTTGTCGGTCTTCTTCTGCAGAACGGTCATATGAGTCTCTTTCCTCAGCAGTCGATGTCGCACGCGCCGGCCGCGGCCGAGATGCAGGTTTGGATGAGTACCCCGTCGCCCGGTGCGGCAGTCGTCACGTCGCCGGAGCGCAGGTCACGCACGGAGCCCGAGCGCAGCGGCAGCACGCACGAGAAGCAGATCCCCATCCGGCAGCCGGACGGCATCAGTACGCCGTTCTGCTCGCCCGCGTCGAGGATCGGGGTGGTGCCGTCGAGCTCGACCACGGTTCCGGTGCCGGTGAAGCGGACGGTGCCGCCCTCACCCGGCTCGGCCAGCGCGGTCCGGAAGCGCTCGGTGTGCAGGCCGGCCAACTCCAGCGCCGCCCACTGCTCTTCGAGCGCGTCCAGAAGACCGGCCGGCCCACAGGCCCAGGTCTCCCGCTCGGCCAGATCCGGTACTACGTCCGCCAGCGCCGCGACGTCGAGCCGGCCCTGCGTGTCGGTGTGCTGTTCGACCAGTCGCAATCGGCCGTCGTCGGCGAACCGGCGCAGTTCGTCGCCGAAGATCACGTCGTCGGCACAGGCCGCGGAGTGCACCAGGACGACGTCGTCGAGCCGGTCGAGGCCGGACCGCAGCATGCCCATGACGGGCGTGATGCCGCTGCCGCCGGTGACGAACAGGACCTTGCGAGGCGCCGGGTCCGGAAGCACGAAGTCTCCGACCGCCTGGTCCAGGTGGACCAATTGGCCCGGTCGCAGCTCCTGGGCGAGGTGTGCGCTCACCAGGCCGTCCGGCACGGCTTTGGCCGTGATGGTGAGCAGTTCGCTGCCCGGCGCGGAGGTCAACGAGTAGGAACGCCACAGCCGGATGCCGTCGACCTCGAGCCCGATCCGGACGTACTGTCCCGGCTGGTGCCCGCGCCAGGCGGCGCCGGGCCGCAGTACGACGGTCACCGCGTCGGCGGTCTCGGGGCGGACCTCGACGACCCGGGCGCGCAGGTCGGCGCCGGCCCGCAAGGGGCGGAACATGTCGAGGTACTCGGCTGGGTCGAGCGGATGGGTGGCAGCCGCCGCGACTCGCCAGAGCCGGTCACGCAGCCGCCCCCGCATGGTGGCTGGGGCTCCCGTGTCGGACGCAAACGTGGTCATAGGTACCAGCATCCTCGGCGCACGGTGTAGTTTCATGACCGCCAGCGGTGAATCTGTTCCGCGATCTTGTTCGGAGGGAACAACATGGCCGAGATCGACCCCGCCCGGCACGCCAGCCGGACCGCCCGCGGCGCCGCCGAGCTCGAGCTGGGCGAGGCCGCCGTCGACCTGTTGCGCTCCCGGTTGCGGGACATCGCCGGGCTGACCGTGACCGCGATCATCGTCGAAGTGCCCGCCTACACCAACGCGCTCGCGGGCCCGATGGGCGCCAAGATCGAGGGTGCCGTCCAGCTCGCCCTCGGCGGATTCCTCCGGCTGGCGAGCAGCGGGGATCCCGGTACGCCGCTCGCTCCCGCTCTCGAAGGCGCCTATGTGCTCGGCCGCGGCGAGGCTCGCAGCGGCCGGAGCATGGACGCTCTCCTCGCCGCCTACCGAGTCGGTGCCCGGGTGGCCTGGCGAGAGCTGTCCCGTACTGCGGTCGAGGCCGGTCTCTCCGCCGACACACTGGCCAAGTTCGCCGAATTGGTCTTCGCCTACATCGACGAACTGTCCGCCGCCAGCGTGTCCGGCCACACCGACGAGCTGGCGACAACGGGCCGCGTCAGAGAGCGCTATCTCCAGGAACTCGGCCGCGGTCTCCTGCAGGGCGACTCCCCCGAGCAACTGATCGGCCGGGCGGAGCTGGCCGACTGGGAGCCACCACGCACCCTGACCGCGGTGATCCTGCCCAGCGCGCATGTCCGCGGAATCCTCGGCGCCCTCGATCCGCGGACGCTGCGCCCCGAGGCCGACCTCACTCCAGGCGATGCCGACGAGTCCTACGCCGACGACCAGGACGCGTCGGAGGTGGCCGTGCTGCTGGTTCCCGATGCCGACGGGTCAGCGCGGACCGCTCTGCTGCGGAACATGCGCGGCTACCAGGCCTACGTCGGCCCGACCCAACCCTGGACGGCCGTGCGTACGTCGTACCTGCGGGCCTTGCGGGCGCGGCAGTTGCGGCTGACCGCCGAGCCCGATGCGCCGGTCGACACCGAGCGGCACCTGACCACCTTCGTGGTGACGTCCGACCAGGCGGCGCTCGACGATCTCCGCAGGCAGGTGCTCGCGCCGTTCGAAGCGGTCCGCCCGGCCACGGCCGAGCGCCTGGCGGAGACCCTGCGCGAATGGCTACTCCACCTCGGCCGCCGCGACGAGGTCGCCGCGGCCCTCCACGTCCACCCGCAGACCGTCCGCTACCGCATGGGCCAGATCCGGGACCTCTACGGCCCGCGCCTGGAGGACCCCCAAACAGTCCTGGCTCTGACCATCGCCCTGGCTCACTCCGGCGGCCAACCGCCGGAGTGAGCGCGGGTACTACGACGTGGTGCGGGCCAGGCCGGCTTCGATGGCGGCGATCAACTGGGGCCGGAGCTCCTCCGGGCTGATCACCGCGTCGACCGATCCGACGGCGACGGCTCGGTGGATGTTGTGGACGCGGTCGAACTCGGCCGCGACCTCGCCCAGCTTCTCCGCCCGGACCGCCGAGCGGATCTCGGCCAGTTCGTTGGTCAGCGCGGCCCGCTCGGCACCCTCGGCCTCGGCCAGCCGGTGCGCCACCTCGGTGACCCGCGGGTCGGCCGACGTGCGGTTGTTCACCTCACCGGAGAACACCACCGCGGCCGCCGGCGCGCCACCGATCACGGACGCGAACGAACCCTCGACGGCGAGCACCGTCATCGACGGGTTGAGCGCCTTGGAGAACACGACGAAGGCGCCACCGTGGTACCGCGAGACGACGCAGAACACGATCGGTCCCCGGAAGTTCACGATCGCCCGGCCGATCTCGGCGCCGTACTCGAGCTGCAGGTTGCGCATCGACTCCGGCGAACCGTCGAACCCGGACAGGTTCGCCAGCACCACCAGCGGACGGTTGCCGCTGGCAACGTTGATCGCGCGGGCCGCCTTCTTCGACGAGCGCGGGAACAGGGTGCCGCCGTTGTAGGTGTCCGGCCCGTCGGTGGGCGGGAACCCACGCCGCGGTACCGGCTTGGACTCGATCCCGAGCAGGCAGACCGACAGCCCGCCGAGCCGGGTGTCCGCGACGACCGCGGTCTCCGCGTCGGCCATGTTGGCCCAGCGCTCGACCATCGGGTGGTCCTGGTCCGACACCGCCCGCATCAGCGTGCGGATGTCGAACGCCTTCTTGCGGTCCGGGTTCGTCGTGGTCCCGAAGATCTCGCCGACCGAGGTGAACCCGCCGTCGGCCGGATCATGCGGATACGTGGTGACGTCCCGGTCGTGCGGGTCCGAGCTCGGCGCCCGCCGCGGCCCGCTCTCCCCCGGTGCGACGTACGTGTGGTCGTAGTGCGCCATCAGGATGTCCCGCGCACCGGCCAGATCGGGCGCCCAGTACTGCGCCTGCCCGTTCGGACCCATCACCCGGTCGTAACCACCGATGCCGAAGTTGTCCTCGGCCGACACCCCACCGGCGAAGTCCAGCGTCTGCTTGCCGGTCAGCACCATCGCGCTGTCCGGCGTCATCACCAGGATGCCTTTGGTGTGCATCAGCATGGTCGCCTCGGCGTTCCAGTACGGCTGCGCACCGACGTTGATCCCGGCCACCACGACGTTGATCTCGCCGCCGGCCTGGGTGAACTCGACGATCCGCTTCAGCGCCTTGGCGACCCAGTCCATGTTCTCTGTACCGGAGTCCATCGAGATCCGGGCCCCGGCCGAGACCGCGAACCACTCGACCGGTACGCCGAGCCGCTCGGCCAGGTCGAGCGCGCCGATGATGCGCGCGCACTCCGCCTCGGCGACCGCGCCGAGTGCCTTGGTCGGGTCACCACTCAGCACGACCCGGGTGACGCCTTCGGGGTGCCGACGGGTCGGCGTACTGATCACGCCGACGATCAGGCCGGCCTTGTTGAGTCCGCGCGGCCGCTGGACCGGGACCAGTGCGCCCGAGTCGTCCAGGTCGTGCTCGACGAAGCTTCCGCCCGCGCCGACCACCATGCCGGCGACCTCGTACGGGTAGACGGTGTTGCGGCGACGGGCCCGCAGTACCTTCTGGGCGTAGTCGTCGAGCGGCTTGAGCGGCTCGGTGGCGGGCCGCTCGACCGCGGTGACGACACCGGCGCCGGGCTGGTAGTAGAACCGGCCGACGACCGGGAACGGTTGCCCGTTCGAGCCGACCACGCGGCCGGTGACGACGACCTCCTCGATCCCGGCACCCGAGGTCAGCGGCGCGATGTTGCGCTGCAGGGCGGTCAGCTCGGCGACCTGACCGTCGATGACCGGCCAGACCGTCACCCAGACGTGGTTCATCTCCAGCCGGGCGCCTGCCGCACCGCGCGCAGTACGGGCCCGGCGGATGCCTTCGAGACAGTTCGCGATCGCGCGCTCGACGTGCGGCAGCGAGGTGACCTTGCCGGACTCGTCCCGGACCACGGCGAACTGACGAACCTGGGCCAGCGCCACCAGGCGCTCGTCAGCTTCGTTGTCGCGGGCAACACAGTGGTAGAGCAGCACGTCCTCGGGCGCTTCCAGCCGGGTGATCCGGAAGTCGCGCAGTCGCCACAGGTTGAGCCTGCGGCCGACCATCGGGTGCACGCCACGGACGTTGTCGTCCTCGACCATGCCGTCGGGCGACGGGCGGTAGGTGAAGTACCAGACCTCACGGCCACCACCCGGGACCACCGCGATGGCGACCCGGCGTACCTGCTGGATGAACGGCAACGCGGCGACGATCTCGCACAGCCGGTCGGACGCCTCCTGCTGGCTTTCCGGCGTACCGGGCCAGGACAGGTAGAGGTCGGTGACTGCTTCGTGGCCGGCCGGGCGCGCGACGATCTCGGCGGTCAGGTCATGGACCAGCGCAC
The DNA here is from genome assembly GCF_040639475.1 of Kribbella sp. NPDC023855. Taxonomy (NCBI): domain Bacteria; kingdom Bacillati; phylum Actinomycetota; class Actinomycetes; order Propionibacteriales; family Kribbellaceae; genus Kribbella; species Kribbella sp. NPDC023855. Next base: position 457,701 of record NZ_JBFAAA010000004.1, on the reverse strand, counting down.
TCTCGGGATCGGCGAGCTCGTCGACTGTGCCGATCGTGCTGACCAGGTGCGTCGGTCGGGAGTCGAGCGTGTAGTCGGCGGTGGTCACCGCGCGGCCGTTCACGCTCGCGTTGCGCAGGTCGTGCAGCTCGTGTTCGAGGTAGTGGCGGCGGACCAGTACTTCGAGCATCGGCTCGTTGCCGTTGACGCCGCGCTCCAGCCGATCGGCCAGGAACCGGACGATCTGCTCGGGGATCGTCGCCAGCGCCTCGACGCGTTCCGCGTAGTCAGGAGCGTCCGGGTCGAGCGCGAGCGTCGCCAGCTCGTCACCGACGATCGACAGCACCTCGGCCCGAGCCTGGTCGACCAGCGGCTGGTCGAACCAACGGAACCGCACGCTGCGGGCCAGGTCGCCGATGACCGGGAAACGCAGCTGGGTGGCGAGCACCAAGTGGTCGAGCAGCGCGTTCGCCTCGGCGTCCGACGGCGGCGCGGGCAGCGGCTCGGCGAGCCACTGCTGCAGCAACGCGGTCACCAGCAGTACGTCGGGAGACGTGCGCTGCTGGGCCAGGAAGATCCGGAACACCGCGTCGACGAGTTCGTCGCTACGGTCCAGATCCTTGACGCCGTAGTGACCGAGCACCCGGGCCAGCCGCTCACAGAACTCGGCCGGCAATCCGGCCCGCTCGGTGTCGAGCGTCTGCAGGTAGGTGTGGAAGTGCTCCTTCGGGCTGTGCACCCGCAACTCGGTGCTGAGGTCCTCACCGACAGGGCGGTTGCGGCTCAACTCGGCCAGGTCAGCGAACAGCCGCAGTACCTCGATCTCGTCGGCGACCGGTGGCTCGGCGAGTTCCGCACGGGCCTCCAGGTACTCCGAGAGCGTCCGGCCCTCGTCGCGCGGGTCGATGTCGAACCCGAGCAGCATGCTGCGCAGATCGTCCAGCCGGCGAGCGGTGCGATCGGCGGCGGTCGGCCGGGTCTGCTCGGGCAACTCGAGGTCGGCGCCCTCCGCCGTCTCGACCTTGACCTCAGCACCACTGACCAGTTCCAGCCGGACCAGCGGTGCGCCAGTCTCGACCTGGCTGCCGGCGGAGACGGGCAGCTCACGCACGATCGCCTTGAACGGCGCGTAGAGCACCGTCTCCATCTTCATGCTTTCCAGCACGAGGACCGGCGCGCCCGCCTCGACCTCGGCACCGACCGCGACCGGAGTCGCGACCACCAGAGCCGGAGCGGGTGCGCGCATCACGCCACCCTCGTCGCGGCTGACCCGGTGCGTGACGCCGTCGACCTCGACCAGGTGCACGGGTCCGTGCGTCGCGGTGATCAGCCGGAAACGCCGGCCGGCCACCAGGATGCGCGCGTCGTACGCGTCGAGCCGTTCGATCTCGACGTCGAGGTACTGCAACTCGTCGCCGGAGCCCACGCCCGCGCGGTACCGGTGCGGACCGATCCGGGCCACCGACACCTTGTACGCCGCGCCGCGCAGCTTCAGCGCGATCGCGCGGCCGACCTCGTGCTGGATCTGCGGCCGGCCGCCGCGAGCGGTCTCCAGCAGCCGCTGCCGCTCGACCCGCTCGGCCTCCTCGTACGCCTCGATCGCCGCGGCGATCAGGGCGACGCCGGAGTGCCGGCTCGAAACCAGCCGGCCCTCGGCCCGGACGCGATCGATCCAGCCGGTGTCCGCGCTGCCGTCGATCACCTCGGGCTGGTCCAGCAGGTCGAGCACGAAGCTCTTGTTGGTCGCGCCACCCTCCAGGACGACGGTCGTGTCGGCGACCGCGCGACGCAGCCGGCCGAGCGCCTCGTCGCGGGTCCGGCCGTAGGCAATGATCTTGGCGATCATCGAGTCGAAGTCGGCCGGGATCTCGTCACCCTCGCTGACCCCGGTGTCGACCCGGATTCCCGGGCCGGACGGCAGTCGCAGCCGGGCGATCCGGCCGGGCGACGGCGCGAAGTCGCGATCCGGGTCCTCGGCGTTCAGCCGGGCCTCGACGGCGTGACCGTGCTCGACGGGCTGCGGCCCCTCCAGCCGGCCGCCCCCGGCGACGTGCAGCTGGGCCTTGACCAGGTCGAACTCGGTGGTCAGCTCGGTGATCGGGTGCTCGACCTGCAGCCGGGTGTTGACCTCCAGGAAGGCGAACAGCTTGTCGCCCGGGTGGTACAGGAACTCGACCGTGCCCGCGCCGCGGTAGCCGACCGCGAGCGCCAACCGCTCGGCCGACTCCTTCAGCTCGGCGTTCTGATCCGGTGAGAGGACCGGCGACGCCGACTCCTCGATCACCTTCTGGTTGCGCCGCTGCACCGAACAGTCGCGGACGCCCAGCGCCCAAGCGGTCCCCTGCCCGTCCGCGATGACCTGTACTTCGACGTGCCGCGCGCCGGTGACCAGACGCTCCAGGAACACCACACCGCTACCGAAGGCGCGAGCCGCCTCGTCGCTGGTCCGCTGGTAGGCCTCACGCAGCTCGTCCTCGTCCCGGATCACCCGGATACCGCGGCCACCACCACCGGCCGTTGCCTTCAGCATCAACGGGTAGCCGACCTCGGCCGCCGACGCGATCGCCGCGTCCAGCGAGTCGACCGCACCTCGGCTCCACGGCGCGACCGGTACGCCGACCTCCTCGGCGATCAGCTTCGAGCCGATCTTGTCACCGAGCTTGCGCATCGCCTCCGCGCTCGGGCCGATGAAGGTGACACCGATCCGCGCGCACAGCTCCGCGAACCCGGGGTCCTCGGCCACGAAGCCCCAGCCGACCCAGGCGGCATCCGCACCGGTCTCGGTGAGCGCCCGCTCCAGCTTGGCGTGGTCCAGATACGGCCGGCTGGCCGCCGGTCCCAGCGGGTAGCTCAGATCGGCCGCCCGGACGAAGGTCGCGGAGCGCTCGGCGTCGGTGTACAAAGCCACCGTCTCGACCCGGCTCCCGGTCTCGGCGTTGAGCTCGCGGACCGCGTTGATCAGCCGCATGGCGGCCTCTCCCCGGTTGACGATGGCGATACGGCTGAACACCGGGCAGTACTCCTGTCGTCGGAAAACCTGTCACCGCACACATTCCCAGGCGGAAACCCCTACCGTCGAGTCGGGGTCCCAACTCACACGAACAGCCCGGGCCAACTGGCCCGGGCTGTCCTGTGACACTGGATCAGCGGATGTCGAAGCGGTCCAGGTTCATCACCTTGTCGAACGCGGCAACGAAGTCGCGGACGAACTTCTCCTGCGCGTCGTCACTGGCGTAGACCTCCGCCAGCGCCCGCAGCTCGGAGTTCGAGCCGAAGACCAGGTCCGCCCGGGTGCCGGTCCACTTGACCGCACCGTCGGCGCCGATCGCCTCGTACGTCCCGTCGTCGGCCGCCGACGGCTTCCACGTCGTGCCCAGCTCGAGCAGGTTGACGAAGAAGTCGTTGGTCAGCAGACCCGGCCGCTCGGTCAGTACGCCGTACTGCGACTGCCCGTGAGTGGCACCCAGGACGCGCAGGCCACCGACCAGGACGGTCATCTCGGGGGCAGTCAGGGTGAGCAGGTTCGCCCGGTCGATCAGCAGGTACTCCGCCGGCAGCCGGTTGCCCTTGCCGAGGTAGTTGCGGAAGCCGTCCGCGGTCGGCTCCATCGCGGCGAAGGAGTCGACGTCGGTCTGCTCCTGCGACGCGTCGGTGCGGCCCGGCGTGAAGGGCACCTCCACGTCGTACCCGGCGGCCTTGGCGGCCGTCTCGACGGCGGCGACGCCACCGAGGACGATCAGGTCGGCCAGCGAGACCTTCTTGCCGCTCGCGTTGAAGGTCTCCTGGACACCTTCCAGCGTCCGCAGGACCTGGGCGAGCGCTTCGGGCTCGTTGACCTCCCAGCCGCGCTGCGGCTCGAGGCGGATGCGGGCACCGTTCGCGCCACCGCGCTTGTCACTGCCGCGGAACGACGCTGCCGACGCCCAGGAGGTGCTGACCAGCTGCGCGACCGAGAGGCCGGTGCCGAGGATCTGCGCCTTGAGTGCGGCGATGTCGTCGGCGCCGATCAGCTCGTGGTCGACGGCCGGAACCGGGTCCTGCCAGACCAACTCTTCCTGCGGCACCAGCGGGCCGAGGTAGCGCTGGATCGGGCCCATGTCGCGGTGCGTCAGCTTGAACCAGGCGCGGGAAAACGCGTCCGCGAACTGGTCCGGGTTCTCCAGGAAGCGGCGCGAGATCTGCTCGTAGATCGGGTCGAAGCGCAGCGCCAGGTCGGCGGTCAGCATCGTCGGCGGCCGGTTCAGCGTGCCGTCCTCCGGGTCCGGGATCGTGTTCGCCCCGGCGCCGTCCTTGGCGACCCACTGGTGCCCGCCGGCCGGGCTCTTGGACAGCTCCCACTCGTAGCCGAACAGGTTCTCGAAGTACCCGTTGCTCCACTGGGTCGGCGTCGAGGTCCAGGTGACCTCCAGGCCACTGGTGATCGTGTCGCGGCCCTTGCCGGTGCCGAAGCCCTGCTTCCAGCCCAGGCCCTGGTCCTCCAGCGGAGCGCCCTCGGGCTCGACCCCGACGTACTTCTCCGGGTCGGCCGCGCCGTGCGTCTTGCCGAAGGTGTGGCCGCCGGCGATCAGCGCGACGGTCTCCTCGTCGTTCATGCCCATCCGGCCGAACGTCTCGCGGATGTCGCGGGCCGAGCCGAGCGGGTCCGGGTTGCCGTTCGGGCCTTCCGGGTTCACGTAGATGAGGCCCATCTGGACCGCTGCCAGCGGACGCTCCAGGTCGCGGTCACCGGTGTAGCGCTCGTCGCCCAGCCAGGTGGTCTCGGGACCCCAGTAGACGTCCTCGTCCGGCTCCCAGACGTCCGCGCGGCCGCCGCCGAAGCCGAAGGTCTTGAAGCCCATCGTCTCCAGCGCGCGGTTGCCGGTGAAGATCATCAGGTCGGCCCAGGAGACCTTGGCGCCCCACTTCTTCTTCACCGGCCAGAGCAGCCGGCGGGCCTTGTCCAGGTTGCCGTTGTCCGGCCAGCTGTTCAGCGGCGCGAACCGCTGCATGCCGGCGCCCGCGCCACCGCGGCCGTCGTGGATCCGGTAGGTGCCGGCGCTGTGCCAGGCCATCCGGATCATGAACGGGCCGTAGTGGCCGAAGTCGGCCGGCCACCAGTCCTGCGACGTGGTCAGCACCTCGTCGATGTCGCGGGCCAGCTCGTCGAGGTCGACGGTGGCGAAGGCGGCGGCGTAGTCGAACTCGCCGCCCATCGGGTTCGCCTCGGCCGGGTGCTTGCGCAGGATCTTCAGGTTGAGCTGGTTCGGCCACCACTCACTGTTGGTGCCACCCTCGGTCGGGTGCTTGAGCTGCCCATGCGCGACGGGGCACTGGGCGCCGCTCTCATCGTTCATCTCGCCGACTTCGGCGTTCGGACCTTCAGACACGGCAAACCTTCCGGATCAAGGATTTCTGGACGTGGTGGAGCAGGTGGGGCACAGACCCCAGTAGACGACCTCGGCCTCGTCGATCACGTAGCCGTGATCGTCCGATGCCGTCAGGCAAGGAGCGGAGCCGTGCGCGCAGTCGACGTCCTCGATGGCTCCGCAGGACCGGCAGACGACGTGATGGTGGTTGTCACCGACCCGCGACTCGTAGCGGGCCACCGACCCGGTCGGCTGGATCCGCCGGAGCAGACCCGCCGTGGTCAGGGCGCGCAGGACGTCGTACACGGCCTGGTGGGAGACGTCGAGTTCCGTCCGCACGGTCTGGATGATCGAGTCCGTGTCGGCGTGGGCGTGCTCGTCAACCGCGGCCAGCACAGCCAGTCGCGGCCGGGTCACCCGCAACGAGGCCGAGCGCAACCGCTGCTCGAAGTCCGCCGCCGTGGTCACGCTCTGCAGTCTGGCCCCTTTTCTGGAACGAGTCAAGATTAGTTCTGGAATCAGTCAACTTCAGCGCTTCGGCCGGCCGCGTCCCTTGCCCCGCGCGGGCTGCGCGGCGGCCCGCTTCTTCGCCTCGGCCTTCTTCTTCTCTGTCTTCTTGCGCGGCGGCTCGGCCGGCCGCTCCCGCGAACTGTTCACCGTCCGCCCGCGGACGATGCCGATGAACTGCTCCATCAGGTCGCTGTTCTCGCCCTCCGGCCAGCTCAGCACGACCCGCGACTCGGGCGCGTCCGTGATCGGCCGGTAGGTGAGGTCCTTGCGGTGATGCAGCCGCGCCAGCGACTGCGGCACCACGAGCAGCCCGACTCCCGCCGCGACCAGTTCGACGGCCTGCGCGGTGGTCTCCGGCCGCTCGGCAAAAGGGTGGCCCGGCATCTGTTCCCACTCGAGCGTGTCGTCCAGCGGGCGCAGTACGACATCGTCGGCGAGATCGGCGGCGGTCACCTCTTCGGCGGCCGTGACCAGATGGTCCTTCGGTACGACGACCACCGTCGTCTCGGTGTACAGCGGGATCGCGTTCAGCCCGGTCCGGTCGATCGGCAACCGGAGCAACGCGGCATCCGCCTCGCCGGCCCGGACCCGGTCAGCCGCCTCGGCAGCCGGTACGCCGATCAGCTCGAGCGCGACCCTGGGCAGCCGCTCGTTCCAGATCCGCACCCACTTGGTCGGTGTGACGCCGGGAACGTACGCGAGCCGGAAAGAGGGTGCAGTCACCCGGTCAGGCTATCCGGCATGGTCGGGCAGCGTGGTCGGGATGGGGTCGCATCCTCGATACCCTGGGGACATGAGTTCGCAGAAAACAGCCCAGACGATGAAGCCCGCGACGGCGGCCAAGAAGCTGGGCGTGTACCTGGAGGCCACCCCCGAGGAGTTCCAGCAGGGTGTGGTGTCCCGCGACGAGCTCAACGCGTTGCAGGCCGACCCGCCGGAGTGGCTGCGCGAACTGCGCCGTACCGGCCCGCATCCCCGCCCGGTCGTCGCCGCCCGGCTGGCCATCTCCATCTCCGGTCTCGCCCGGGGTGGCGTCACCGAGCCGCTGACCACCGAGCAGATCGAGGAACTGCGCGCGGAGAACCCCGAGTGGCTGCAGCGTGAGCGCGCCATCCAGGCCGACGTACAGGCCGAGGCCGAGCGGGTGCGCGGGGCGAAGGCCACCAAGCGCCACTGAGGCTGCCCTTCCCAAAGTTGAGTACTCAACTATCATGGGTGGCATGGCGATCTTCCGGCTGAACCATGCTGTCTTGTACGTACGCGATATCACCACGAGTGTCGCGTTCTACCGTGACGTACTCGGGTTCAGCTACATCGAGGGTGGCGACTCCTTCCAGGGCGCCGCGTTCCTGCGCGCGCCCGGATCGACCAACGACCACGACCTCGGCCTGTTCCAGCTCGGCGGCGAGGCCGGACCGTCGGGGGCCGGCCGGACGACCGTCGGCCTCTACCATCTGGCCTGGGAGGTCGACACCCTCGGCGATCTCGAGGACCTCGCCAAGGGACTCAGCGACGCCGGCGCGCTTGTCGGTGCCTCCGACCACGGCACCACCAAGTCGCTCTACGGCCGGGACCCCGACGGCCTGGAGTTCGAGATCGTCTGGATCATCCCGGCCGCGCTGCTCACCGACGAGGACCGGGCCAAGGTGGGAGTCTCCCGACTCGACCTCGCTGCGGAGATCGCGAAGTACGGTCGCGATGCCCGCAGCGGTCTCGGCATCTCCCGCCCGGCCGACTAACGTCGTTTACTCGACCAGCTTGCCCGCGCTGGACACTTCCCGCATCAGGCCGGCCAAGTCCGCGGGAACCGGCGGGATCTCCTCCTGCTCGACCTGTCCCGGCCCGGACCAGACTAGGTTGACCTGGAGCGACTCGTCCAGCTCGGGATAGTCGGACCGGTTGTGGCAGCCGCGCGTCTCCCGGCGTACCAGGGCCGCGTCGAGCGTCGCGCGGGCCGCCAGCGCCGAGGACTTCAGGTCGAACGCGTGCGCCAGATCCTGGAAGCCCGCGATGTCCGGATGCACGCCGACGTGCTGCATGCGCTCCTCCAGCGCGGCAAGCTCCGACAACCCCGTCAGCAGGCCTTCTTCGTCGCGGACGACACCGGCGTACGTGGTCATCGTGTCGCGCAGGACCCGTTGCAGGGCACGCACATTCTCCGGCCCGTCGCTCGCGAGCAGCCCGTCGACCTCCGCCCGGGCCTCACCCAGTACGTCGGCCGACCGTAGCTGCGACTCGCGTTCCTTCGAGTACTTCGCGGCCTCCTCCCCCACGATCCGGCCGAACACCAGCAGCTCGATCAGCGAGTTCCCACCGAGCCGGTTGGCGCCATGCAGCCCACTGGCCGCTTCACCGATCGCGTACAGGCCGTCGACGCCGGTCCCGTGATCGTCGGGCCGCACCCAGACGCCGCCCATCGAGTAGTGCGCGGTCGGTGCGATCTCGATCGGCTGCTGGGTGATGTCGAGCATCTGGAGCTCGAGCAGGGTCTGGTAGACCCGTGGGAGCCGCCGCATGATCGTCTCGCGCGGCAGGTGCGAGACGTCGAGCCAAACGCCGCCTTTCGGCGTACCGCGGCCTTCCCTGATCTCCGTGTACGCCGCCAGCGCGACTCGGTCGCGCGTCGACAACTCCATCCGCTCCGGGTCGTAGCGGACCATGAACCGCTCACCCAAGTTGTTGCGGAGTTGCCCGCCCTCGCCACGAGCCGCCTCCGACACCAGCGTGCCGGCCGCGTTCTCCGGCTCGATCAGGCCCGACGGGTGGAACTGGACGAGCTCGGGATCGCGGATCCGCCCACCGGCCTCGACCGCGAGCCGGAAGGAGTCGCCGGTGTTCTCGTCCCGGCGCGACGACGTCCGCCGCCAGATCCGGGTGTGCCCGCCGGCCGCCAGGATGACGGCGTCCGCGTGGATCACGTACCGCGTGCCGTCGTTCAGGTCGAAACCGTAGGCACCGAAGACGACGTTGTCCTTGACCAGGATGCGGCTGATGTAGACGGTGTCGAGGATCGGCACCTTCAGTTGCAGGGCGCGATTGATCAGCGTGCGCTGGATCTCCAGCCCGGTGTAGTCACCGGCAAAGGCCGTCCGCCGGTAGGTGTGCGCACCGAAGAACCGCTGCGAGATCCGCCCGTCGCTCTCCCGAGCAAACGGCATCCCGTACCGCTCCAGGTCGTCAATGCCCCGCGCCGCACCCTCGGCGACAATCTGCACCGTGACCGGATTCGCCAGCAGATAACTCTCCTTCAGAGTGTCGGCCGCATGCTGCTGCCAACTGTCCTCCGGATCCATCGTCGCCAGCGCCGCATTGATCCCACCCGCCGCCAGCGAGGTATGCGCGTCCGCCCGAGGACGCTTGCCAACAGCAAGTACTTCCACCCCCCGCTCCGCCAACTCGATCGAAGCCCGCAACCCCGCTCCCCCAGTCCCAATCACCAGAACAGAAGTAGCAACCTGCCGCTCCACGGAACTGCCGCCGACTGTCATCCAGATCTCCTTTGACCTGTCGTCTGTCAGATCATCATGTTCACCGCGGGCTCCGGCTGTCCGTCACCGAGATCACTTCCCCGCTGTGATGTAGACCCGTCGGCACGTCCGGCTGTGACAGAATCCGCGGGTGACCTACGACTCCCTCGACCCGTTCGACCAACTGGACGCAGCGAACCTGCCGGAGCGGCAGCAGAGGATTTTGGTGGCTATTCGGGACTGGGTGGTCAAGCACGGGTACTCGCCCAGTACGCGGCAGATCGGTGAGGCGGTGGGGTTGCGGTCGTCGTCTTCGGTGTCGAAGCATCTGGCCGCGCTGGAGGAGAAGGGGTTTCTCAGCCGGAGTCAGGCGATGTCGCGGCCGATCGATGTGCGGATGTTCCTGCAGGACAGCCGGCCGCAGGCGGTTGCCGACGACTCGGTGTCGGTGCCGGTGGTCGGTGACATCGCCGCCGGTACGCCGATCTCCGCGATCGAGCACCTCGACGACACCCTCACGTTGCCGCGCGAGCTGACCGGCCGGGGCACCATCTTCGCGCTGCGGGTGCGCGGCGACTCGATGGTCGACGCGGCGATCTGCGACGGCGACATGGTCGTCATCCGGCAGCAGACCGAGGCGCACTCGGGTCAGATCGTCGCCGCGATGATCGACGAGGAAGCCACCGTCAAGGTCTACCGCCGGCGCAACGGCCACGTGTACCTCGAACCGCGCAACGACGCCTACGAGGTGATCGACGGCGACAACGCCGTCATCCTCGGCATCGTGGTCTCGGTCCTGCGCAGCGTCTGACGACCGTCCTGCTGATCTCCGGGTGAGATCAGCAGGACAGCTTGGTCAGGCCAGCACCGGCAGCAGCGAAGGCCGGTAGAGCGTCTCGCCGTTCTCGTCGTCGACGATCGCGACCCGGATCTCCTCCGGCGCATAGCGCAGCCGCGGTACTGCGAAGACCGCCGTCGCCGGACGTTCGCCGTACGACGCCGTGTAGCTGACGAAACGCCAGTCCCCTTCCTCCCACTGGTCGCGGATGTCGGATCGCAGCAGCGAGTTCACCGCACGGTAGGCCCCACTGCGCAACAACTGATGCTGCGTCGTGGCCAGCGGTACGTCGTACGACGCGGTGGCCGCCAACGGGTGAGTCAGTCTGACCTTCAGCCGGCGCAGTGGCAGCAACCAATGGCGGTCCAGCTCGGGCGACAAGGCAACGAACAGCATCACCTCGACGAGCACGACCGCAACGGCAGCGACTCCCGGCGACGACCACCAACCGACGTCAGCCGTCGACGCCAGTACTGCGGCCACCAGCAGCAACCCAGCTCTGCCGAATGACCGCCACGTCACGGGCGCGGTCGCCGATCCCGCGCAACCACACGACGAGTCCGGAGCGGCCACCCGCGAGTAGGTCAGAAAGCCCAGAAAGCCCACGGCCAAAGCGATTGCGGCCGGACCCTCCACTGCCCACAGCGGTGGCAGCAACAACAGCGCGCCGAGCAAGAGCTCGACCGCACCCACCGCACGAAACGCCGGCTCGGCCTTCTCCTCGCCGACGAACTTCTTGAGCGCCGTACGCCGGGCTCTCGCCCCGACCATCGGCCCCACCAGTTTCCCGTACGACGACCAGACCAGCAGCGCGCTGATCACCAGCGCCTGCAGGGCCGCCACTTGTGCCATCATCGGGGACCTCCCTAGGCCGACGCGTAGATGGTGGCGACGTCGATCTCGTTGGTGTCCGGTCGCCAGGCACCGATCACCTGGGCGTGCTTGCCGACCTTCACCATCGACATGTCGGCCACCGCCGGCTTGCCGTTGTAGACCGCGGCGCTCGTACCCGGTACGACGTGACCGACGATCTTGGAGCCGTGATGATCCAGGTGCAGCACGTTCCGGCCGATCGCGGTGACGTGCACGATCAGGTTGACGATGTTCACCCAGACCGCCTCGGCCGCCAGCGTGCCGTCGGGCAGCAGGACGCCGCGCGCGTACAGGCCGTCACCGACCTTGACCTGGTCGAGCGTGGTCGGCCGGAGTTTCCAGACGCTGGTCCCGCCGGTCAGGCGGAGCCGGTGGAACCGGCCGTCGGAACCGGAAACCACGAGCATGCTGCCGTCGCGGGCGGTGACCCGGCCCTCGGCGAAGTTCGGGTCGGGGCTGCCCGGTTCCGGGTTCTGCGAGCGGGCAGCGAAGGCCGTCTCGGGAGCAAGTGAGCCCATCGCGGTCGCGCCGACGAGGGTCGCTGTGGTGCCCAGTACCGCACTGGTGAGCAGGGTGCGGCGGTCCATGGTGTTCTTCATCGGTCAGTCCCCCTCAGCCCGCGTCCACCTGGCACGGAATGAGTCCCGCGCTCAGGCTCGCGATCGCACTGAAGGCAGCCGGGGTCAGATCGATGACCCGGTTGGACGCGCAGGTGCCGCCGCAGCAGGCCCGCTCACCACAGAACAGGTCGGTCTGCGGCCCGCAATCGGCGATGCTGGTGACGACCCGCTTGCCGTTGCACAGGTTGGTCGTCGCGTGCCGGAACCCGCAGGTACGCCGGGAGACGCCGCTGATCCCACAGCGGTCGGGACGCGTGATCGAGTAGCAGGCGTCCGAGGTGTTGGTCCACGCGTGCTGGTAGCTACCCGAGTTGCAGGTCCCGCAAGCACCGTGACCGACCGATCCACACGGTCCCCATGCGTTTCCGCAACAGAACCATGACACTTCTCCTTGCAATGCAGCCATTACTCCTCCTAGGTCCAAGGGGCGGTTCGACCCATCTGCCCCTTATACCTCGCGGAGAGTCAGATATATACAACTCAGGGTGAGATTCGGTAACTTTTCACCCTCCGTGTCCGAGTTGCCGTGTCACCGGGTGACCGGCCGGTCCCGTTGCGTTTGGCAACCGGATGCAGGGGCACATGGCCGGAGTACTGAGCGTCCGGCCCCGCCCTGCGGAGGGGGCGAGGAGCCGCCGGATGTTCGACTCCGACGAAAGGAAGAGCGACATGGGTGCCTTCGACAGCTTCAAGGACAAGGCGACCGACGCGGTCGACCAGCACGGCGACAAGGTCAGCGAGGGCCTGGACAAGGCCGGCGGCATGGTGGACGAGAAGACCGGCGGCCAGCACGGCGACAAGATCGACCAGGGCGTAGACCAGGCCAAGGACCGCCTCGACGCCCTCGACGGCCAAGACGACGACATCAACAGCTGACCCATCCCCTCCCCACACGGGCCGCGAGCAATCCGCTCGCGGCCCGTTCGCGTTCCCGGGTTCCTAGGAAAGAGCCAACAAAACCGAACAGAAGAACAAAAACAAAACAGAAAATATAGTCGCCGAGCCGCGCCCAAGCAGGTGTCCTCGCGGCAGAACGTCGTCCTACGGCTTGGGCAGGACAGCCGCACCAGACTTGCGGACGGTTGCGACGGTACTGCGAAGCGCTTGGCTGGAGATACCGAGCTGCTGGGCTGTGTTCAGGGACGAAAGAACAGAAGACACCGGGCGAACGGTCGTCGATCATGCTGATGGATTCTGAGTCTGTCGTGAAACTGCCGGCTCGTATGGTCGAGATCATTCTGGAGGCGTGCCGTGCCGGAGTCGTTCGATGAGTTGCTGGCGAACTGCACGCGGACAGCCCTCAAGCTGGAGTTCAGCGCGGAATTCAGATCAACGCGCACGAGTTGTCAGCGAGCCGGTGTCGGAGCACATCGCCTTCGAGCATGCGGTCACAGCGCAGGTCACGCCGCAGCCGGCGGGCTGATCCGGTGGGTTCCGGGGCGGCGAGCGAGGCGAGCGCCCGGCCGGAAGTACTGAATTGTCTGAGGTGCTCGCTCAGGCGGGTACTACGTGCTGCATGGCTTCGGGGATGGTGTTGGCTACGGGGGCGCCGGTGGATTCTAGGGCTGGGCGGGTCATGGCGCCGGTGGCTACGAGGATGCAGGGGGCGCCTACTGCGGCTGCGGCTTGGGCGTCGTCTACTACGTCTCCGATGACGACTACGGAGGCGGGGTTTAGGTTTTGGGCTTCTAGGTGGCGGATGAGGTGGTCTGTTTTGGACTCGCCGCCTAGGTCTCCTGGTAGGCCGTCGACTCGGTTGAAGAGGTCGGTGAGGCCGTGGCCGGCGACGGTTGGGACTAGTTGGGAGTGGAACCACATCGAGAGCAGGGATTGAGTTCGGCCGGTTTCCCGCCAGGTGACCAGTTGCTCTGGTACGCCGGGGGCCAAGACGCTGGTGTGCAGCAGTACGTCGTACCGGTCGTGGTAGAGGCGGTCGACGCGTGCCCAGGCCTCATCGTCGAGGGTTCGGTCCAGCAAGCGTTCGTAACAGGCGCGTACCGGTCGTGAGTAGAACTCCTGCCATTCCTCCCACTGCAAGGGCGCACGGCCGAACGCCGCGCAAACTTCGTTGACTGCGGCAAGCACCACCGCGTTGTCGTGCAGCAGGGTGCCGTTCCAGTCCCAGACGATGTGCGACGCCCTCACAGTGTTCACGGCCGCAACTTTATCCAGCCAGGTCGTGTACGCCGCGCCCGACCGGGTACCGGCGCCCTATGGCAGACAAGAAGAAGATCGCATTCCTGGTCGCTGCCGAAGGCATCGAGCGGGTGGAGTTGACCGAACCCTGGAAGGCCGTCTCGGAGGCCGGTCACCAGCCGGTGCTGTTGAGCCCGGAGACCGGCGAGGTGCAGACCTTCGACCACCTCACGGCCGCTGAGAAGAAGCCGGTCGATCAGGCTGTCGGGGACGTCTCGGTCGACGACTTCGCCGCCTTGGTGCTGCCCGGCGGCGTGGCCAACCCGGACGCGCTGCGGACGGACGAAACCGCAGTGAGCTTCGTCAAGGCGTTCGTCGACTCCGGCAAGCCGGTGGCCGCCATCTGTCACGCGCCGTGGACGCTGATCGAAGCGGACGTCGTCCGGGGCAAGACCGTGACGTCCTGGCCGAGCCTCCAGACCGACCTCCGCAACGCCGGCGCCAACTGGATCGACGAGACCGTCGCCACCGACGGCAACCTGATCACCAGCCGCAACCCCGATGACCTGCCGGCCTTCAACAAGACCCTCCTGAGCGCCATCGGCTGACCGCAGAGCCTGTACTACGGCAGCCCGGTCACCGCGGAAGTCCATCCGGTTCAGAGCCGGATGGACTTCTTGTTCATGAACTCCTCGATCCCGGCCGGCCCGAGTTCGCGGCCCATCCCGGAGCGCTTGATCCCGCCGAACGGCAGGTCGGCCTGCGAGCCGCCGGCGCTGTTCAGGTAGACCATTCCGGCCTCGATCTGGCCGGCGACCCGGCGATTGCGGGCCGGGTCGGTCCCGAAGACGCTGGCACCAAGACCGAAGGGCGAGTCGTTCGCGATCGCGATCGCCTCCTCCTCGGTCGCGGCCTTGAAGACCAACACGACCGGCCCGAAGATCTCCTCGTAGTACGCGTCCATCTGCGGTGTCACGTCGGTCAGCACCGTCGCTTCGAGGTAGGCGCCGGGCTCGATCCGGCGTCCGCCGGTGCGCAGGGTGGCACCTTGCCGGACCGCGCGTTCGACCTGCTCGGCGACCTCGTCGGCCGCGGCGATCGAGGCCAGCGGGGGCAGCTTGGTTTCCGGGTCGGCCGGGTCGCCGGGGACGTAGAAGTCGGCGACGCGTTTGGTCAGCTTGTCGACGAACTCGTCGTACAGGTCGGCGATGACGATCATCCGTTTCGGCGCGTTGCAGGACTGGCCGCAGTTGCGCATCCGGGCGGTCGCCGTCGCCTTCACCGTCTCGTCCAGATCGTCGCTGTCGAGCACGATCAGCGGATCGGAGCCACCGAGCTCGAGCACGGTCTTCTTGAGGTTCCGGCCGGCCTCGGCGGCGACGGAGATGCCGGCCTGCTCACTGCCGGTCAACGAGACGCCCTGAATGCGGGGATCGGCGAGGATCGCCGGAATCTGCCGCGAGGAGGCGAAGGTGTTGACGTAGACGTCATCCGGTACGCCGGCGTCGCGCAGTACGGACTCGATCGCCGCGGCCGAGCGTGGGCAGATCGACGCGTGCTTGAGCAGGATCGTGTTGCCCAGGACGAGGTTCGGGGCGACGAACCGGGCGACCTGGTAGCAGGGGAAGTTCCACGGCATGATCCCGAGCAGCGGACCGATCGGATTCTTGGTGATGACCGCCCGGCCGCCCTTGAGCGTCATCGGCTCATCGGCCAGCAGCGCCGGCCCGTTCTCGGCGTAGTACTCGAAGATGTCGACCACGATGCCGACCTCGCCCCGGCCCTCGTTGATCCGCTTCCCCATCTCCAACGTCATGATCGCGGCCAACTCGTCGGCCCGCTCAGCAAACAACTCCCCCGCCCGCCGCACGATCGCGGCCCGCTCCTCCACACTCCGCCGCCGCCACGCCTGATATCCGCCGTGGACCCGCGCAATCGCCGCCTCCACCTCCTCAGCAGTCGAGTTCGGCACCTCTTCGACCAGTTCACCCGTCGCAGGATTCGTGACTGAGTACATGTCGGGCACCCTACCGCCTTCTTCACATACTGTATACAGTGAGCGTGTCCTCGCCTCCCGGGGTGGCATGAGGCAGGATGAAGGACCGCATGTTTCCTTCGTCGATCGGACTCCGCCCGTGTCTGAGCAACGAAAGTTCCGTTCTGTTCTGCGTGCGACCGCTCTGCTGGCCGCCGTTTCGCTTCCCGGTCTCGCCCTTGCCGTGCCAGGCGCCGAGGCCCGCCCCGCTGCCGCGTCCGGAGTACCGGCGGCGGCGCAAGCTGATCCAGTTCATCCGTGGCAGTTCGACCATTGGCCGCAGCAGCAGCCGTGGCAGGAGCAGAAGCCGGCGGCCAAGGGCATCGCGCAGCCCGGCTTCGGCGCTCCGCTCGACCCGCAGAACTGGGTCAACCCGGACCACATGACGTGGGCCGACTACAAGAAGCCGCCCGGGACCAACTGGGCCGATCCGAGCAAGAAGGGATCGGTCCGGACGTTCAAGGGCGCGCTGGTGCTCGTCGACTATCCGAACCAGCCGTTCGTGGTGACCCAGCCGAAGGGCTCGTCGGTGTTCGGCAACCCGAGCGCTGAGGCGAGCGGCGTACCGCGCGAGCAGGTAGCGGACTTCTACCGCGACTTCCTCAACAAGCCCAACGCGCTGAACCGCGGCCACACCATCCACGAGTACTGGATGGAGGACTCCGGCGGCCGGTACGGCGTGGAGCTGACCTCGTTCGGCGCGTATCAGATGCCGGGGAAGTCGCACGAGTACGCGATGGAGTTCCAGGGCGGCACGGCCTGCCCCGCCGGTGACACCTGCACCAAGAACCTCCGGACCGACGCCCGCGCGGCGTGGGTCGCCGACGTCGGCGCCGAAGTACCGGCCGGGTTCGACTTCATCTTCTACATGAGCGCCGGGCAGGACGAGTCGTCGACCTGGCAGGAGTTCGGGCCGATGAAGTTCCCGACCAAGGAGGACGTAACCGACGCCTTCGGCCCGCCCGACCCGGCGCTGCCGAACTGGTCGCTGACCCGCTACGTCCCGTGGACCTCCTGGGCCTCCGGCTCGACCCTGTGGCCGAACGCCGGCGGCGGCTCGACCACGCAGGCCGAGAGCTCCGGCATGTCGGTCTTCGCCCACGAACTGAGCCACGTGCTCGGCATCGGCGACAACTACAACAACCCGTACGGCGTACCGCCACGGCGCGCGTACAGCGGCATCTGGGAGATGCTCAGCCGCGGCACCTTCAACGGGCCCGGCGGTCCGCACAGCCGGGGGATGATCCCGGCGACGGGTGGCGCCTCGATGGGCGCGCAACACATGCTGCGCAACAAGATCAAGCTCAAGATGGTCGACGAGCAGAACGTACTGCGGCTGTCGCGCGAAGCACTCCCCCAGTCCGGCGTGGTCGTCGCCGACGTCACCGCCCGGGCGATCCAGCCGGGCGCCACCGGACTGTCGGGCGTCAACATCATGCTCGGCACCGGCGACCTCTCCCCCGCGTGCAACGTCGCGACCAACCCGCTGTGCGACGGCGGCGGTTACAACAACTACACCGTCGAAGTCGTCGACCGGGTCGGCACCGACTCGTTCACGCCCGACTCCGGCGTCCTGCTGGCGAAGACGAAGAACCAGGACGCGGCACCCTTCGAGTGGGTGATCGACGCGAACCCGCAGGACATCAACATGACCGACTACGTGCTGCCCGACGGCACCAAGGTCCCGATCACGATCGGCGACTACCGCCAGCTGTCCGACGCGTTGTTCCACGCGGGGACCAACTCGGGCAGCGAGTACGAGTACGTCGACGAGGCCAACCGGCTGCACTTCTACATCACCAACGTGCACCGCAACAGCGCAGGCGAGCTCTCGTACACGGTGGCGATCCGCTCGCTCGACGGTGCTGGACCGCAGCAGCGCGGAGTCCGGTTGCTGCCGACCGTCGGCCTCACCGGCGCTGACGGCGCCACGACCTGTGCCTTCCCCCTGACCAACACGGGCAAGGCGGCGCCCCCGCAAGGCGAGCACCCTGAGGACGTCGCGCAGTACCTCAACAGCGATGTCTACCGCTTGTCCGCCAAGGTCACCGGCAAGGGCTGGGCCATCGCCCTGCCCAATGCGCTGGCCACGGCCAAGACCGGCACCACCATCAAGGTCCCCGTTCAGGCCAAGCCGAGTGACAACGCCAGCCGCCTGGCTCAGGTGACTCTGACCGCCACCTCGGAGTCCGACCCGACCAAGAAGGCCACCACCACCTGCGTGGCCATCGCCCGGTAGCTCACTTACGCCGGTCAGGCCTCGGCGAGTTCGCTCGTCGCGGTCTGGCCGGCCGCGGTGGTGCGCTGCAGGAAATCGACCAGCAGTTCCAGCTCGGCAGCCGAGTACTCGGCCAGGACGGCGTCCATGCTGGTGTTCATGCCGCCATAGGCGTGGAAGACCTCGGCGCTCCGGTCGCGAACCGCCCGGATCATGACCGCGCGGCGGTCGGCGCCCTCGGGGTCGCGTTCGCGGGTGATCCAGCCGCCGCGCTGGAGCCGGTCGAGGATGCCGGTCATGGTAGCCGGGTGCAGACCGGTCCGGCGGGCCAGCGTGCTCGGCGTCAGCGGACCGTCCCGGGTGATCAGGTCCAGGCAGTCCAGGTCGACGTCCTTGAGGGCGAGTTGGGCGCCGACCTGGTGGTTGAGCAGGGAGAGCTGGTTGCTCAGCACGCGCAGCGAGTCCTTGATCTCGGTCGCCAGCCGCCGCCGTCGCCGCCGCGCGTCCTCAGAAGCTACCGAACTCATATGATGCGCTCCTCGTGTTGTACGTACGCCGAACAACACCTTACTCAGCAGGCTGCCGGCGCATTCCGGCCAGCAGTCCGAACGCGGTCATCGCCGCAACCGTCCGGACCAGGTGCGACACCTGCCACCGATCCCGTACGTCGGCCCAGTCTGCGGGCGGGTTCTCGACCACCCAGTGCGTCTGGTCCGCGTTGATCGGCAGGTTCACCGCGAGGGTCAGGACGAACACGCCGATCAGGAGCACCAGAGCCGCGACGGCCGGCCCGCGCCTGGCCCGGAGTACCAGGATCGCCGTCGTGATGATTGCCGGAAGCAACGTCACGCTGGCCAGGGTGTCCAGCCGGACGAGTTCCACTTGCCGCACCTGGGTGTAGATCTGCGCGTCGAAGCGCCGCAACGACTGCTCGAGCACCAGCACCGTCAGCACGAACCCGGCGAACAGGCCGGCCAGCCAGACGTTGGCGAACCGTACGAGTCTCATCAGTACGCGATCCCGATCGTGTGGCCGGCCGTGGTCGGGTCGGCCAGGGTGGCGAGCATGAGGTGCGCGGTGTCTTCGCGGGAGATCGCCATGCCGCGGGGCAGGTTGGCGTCGAGGGCCGTGCGGTAGACGCCGGTGACGGGCTTGCTGACCAGCTTGGGCGGGCGGACGACGGTCCAGTCGAGGCCGGAGCGGGCGAGGTCGCCCTCCATCAACGCGAGATCCGCGTACGTCTCCTTCAGGAACCACCCGAAGAACGGGTGGATGAGCACGCGGTTGACCAGACTGTCGCCCGGCGGCACCGGTCCGACAGGAGCGGCGCTGACACCGACGTACCGGCGTACTCCGGTTTCCTTCATCGCCTGGATGATCGAGCGGGTCGACGTGGATGTGACCGGCCCGTCCTTGCGTCCGCGCGGGCCGACGCCCGACAGCACCGCCTCCGCCCCATCGACCGCCTGGACCAGCTCGGACGCGTGGGTCAGCCCCGCCACCTTCACCACCTCGAGCGCCGGATGCCGCACCTCGTACTGCGCCGAGGCGCGCACCACCGCCACCACCTTGTGGCCCGCCTCCAACGCCTGCTCGACCGCAGCCGCCCCGATCCGCCCGGTCGCTCCGAACACCGTGATTCGCATCGTCCTCACCTCTCACTTGGTTATACCGAAACCATATCATATGGATTTCATATAACCAGCAGGGCTGACTACGCGCCCACCACAGCAACCAACTCACGCCGGGACCAAGCGCCTTTCACGCCCCGGGCAGCACTCAGGTACTCGGCAATCCGCGCACCGCTCCAGTCATGCGCCTCGCGAAGGCCGGCTGCGATCCAGCGGAGGTACGCCGCGCTGGGGGCTGCTGGAGGGAGGGACGCCGCCTCGCCGTTGGTCATGGTCAGCATCGGTACGCCGTCGCGCGTTGCGACGCGGGTGATGGTTTCGTAGCGGCCGGGGCCCAGGACATGGGCTGTCTCGACGGTGCCCGCGGCAGCGCTGACCTCAAGAGCAAACTCCCCGCCGGGCGGGCGGCGCATCTCCTGGGCGACCACGTCGGCGAACTGGCCGGCGGTGATCAGGTACGCGCGGGCGGCCACCCGCGTAGCGGCGTACGGGTCGTAGAAGGCGCTGCCGCCGGTCCAGACCTTTGACTCGCCGGAGAAGACGAGTCCGCCGTCGATCTCCAGGCTGGCGACACCCACCGGCTCGTCAGGATCGCGGCAGCCGCTGTAGTCGCGCATACCGCCGGCGGGGCGGCCACCGGCGAGGTAGCAGCGGAAGCGGTCGCTCGCCAGGTTCGAGCCGTAGGCGACGTACCAGACCCTGTTCAAACGTTAACTCCGTCCGTTACGGTTTGAAACCGACAATTTACGCGCAAGTTTCTTCACAGTTCTGCCACCTGTTGTTCTCGTTCCCGTTCCGCCCGACGAGGAGAATCCGCCCATGCCAGAACTCAACCGCCGCCGGTTCCTGCAGCTCGCCGGGGGCAGTGCCGCCCTCGCGGCGATGTCGAGCACGATCGAGCAGGCCGCCGCGATCCCGGCCAGCCGCCGCAGCGGCAGCATCGAGGATGTCGAGCACATCGTCGTGCTCATGCAGGAGAACCGTTCCTTCGACCACTACTTCGGCGCCCTGCGGGGAGTCCGCGGCTTCGGTGATCCGCGGCCGGTGACGCTGCCGAGCGGCAAGTCGGTCTTCCACCAGTCGGACGGGACGAAGGACATCCTGCCGTTCCATCCGGACGCCGACGATCTCGGCATGCAGTTCCTCCAGGGACTCGCACACAGCTGGCCCGACGGTCAGGCAGCCATCAACGGCGGCAGGTACGACCGCTGGGTGCCGGCCAAGACACCACCCACGATGGCGTACCTGACCCGCGAGGACATCCCCTTCCACTATGCCCTCGCCGACAAGTTCACTGTCTGCGACGCCTACCACTGCTCGTTCATCGGCGCGACGGACCCGAACCGCTACTACATGTGGACCGGCTACACCGGCAACGACGGAACCGGCGGCGGCCCGGTGCTCGGCAACGACGAGCTCGGCTACGGCTGGACGACGTACCCGGAGCGGCTGGAGAAGGCCGGTGTCTCCTGGAAGATCTACCAGGACATCGGCGACGGCCTGAACGCTGCCGGCCACTGGGGCTGGATCGAGGACGCGTACCGCGGCAACTACGGTGACAACTCGTTGCTGTACTTCAACAACTACCGCAACGCCTCCCCCGGCAACCCGCTCTACGACAAGGCCCGGACCGGGACGAACGCGAAGGCCGGCGAGGGCTTCTTCGACCATCTCCGCGCGGACGTCCAGGGCGGCAACCTCCCCCAGATCTCCTGGATCGCCGCCCCGGAGGCCTTCACCGAGCACTCCAACTTCCCGTCGAACTACGGCGCCTGGTACATCTCCCAGGTCCTCGACGCGCTGACCTCCGACCCCGAGGTCTGGAGCAAGACCGCGCTGTTCATCACCTACGACGAGAACGACGGCTTCTTCGACCACGTCGTGCCGCCGCTCCCACCCGCCTCGGCATCACAGGGGTTGTCCACCGTCGACGTCGCCCCCGACCTGTACGCCGGGGGCACGCGCTACAATGCCGGCCCGTACGGTCTCGGCCCGCGCGTGCCGATGATCGTGGTGTCGCCCTGGAGCACGGGCGGCTACAACTGCTCCGAGGTGTTCGACCACACGTCGATCATCCAGTTCATGGAGCGCAGGTTCGGCGTCCACGAGCCCAACATCTCGCCGTGGCGCCGGGCCATCTGTGGTGACCTCACCTCTGCCTTCGACTTCAGCGTCGACGGCGCCCAACCGGGCCAGTTGCCGGACACCTCGGCGTACCAGCCGCCGGACCACGAGCGGCACCCGGACTACCGGCCGACGCCGCCCGCGGTCGGTGCCATGCCGGTCCAGGAGAGCGGATCCCGGCGGACCCGGCCGTTGCCCTACGCACCGTACGTCGACGGCGCCACGCAAGCCGGCAAGTACCAGCTGACGTTTGCCTCTGGCAACCAAGCGGGCGCGGCCTTCCTGGTCACCTCGGCGAACCGCACCGATGGCCCGTGGACCTACACGACCGAGGCCGGCAAGACGATCGCGGACACCTGGAACACGGCGTACTCCGGTGGCGTGACCGACCTGACCGTGCACGGCCCGAACGGCTTCGTGCGCGGCTTCAAGGGCAAGCCCGGCACCGGCCTCGAGGTCACCGCCCGGCACAACAGCAGCACCCACGACCTCGACTTCACGCTGACCAACAACAGCACGAAGGACGTCGTCTTCACCCTGACGAACGCCTACGACGGCCGGCCCAAGCGGCTCAGGGTGCTCAAGGGCCGGAGTGCGCAGTACATGCTGAACGTGCATCACAGTAAGCAGTGGTACGACGTCACGGTGGTCGCCGACACCGACAGCGCCTTCGCCCGGCGCTTCGCCGGCCACGTCGAGACAGGCGAAGCCGGCGTCAGCGACCCGGCCATCATCACCGCCTGACAATCGCGTCCTGGTCCCGGCGTCCCTGCCGGGATCAGGACTTGACCAGCGGTGCCAGGTCGTGACGCGATCGCACCTTCAGCTTGCGCATCGCGTGCGACAAGTGATCCTCCACCGTGCTGACCGACAAGGTCAGCGTCGCCGCGATCCGGCTGTTGGTCAGCCCTTCGGCCGCCAGCCGAGCCACCTCCAACTCGCGCGGCGACAGCGCGTTCCCGTAGCCGCGCCGACCGCGTTTCGGCGAGACGGCGATCCCGGCTGCCCGCAGTGCCTCCCGGCAGCGGCGAGCGTCGCCCCGCGCACCCATCGCCTCGTAGGTGTTGGCCACCGACAGGAACTCGTCGGGAAGACCGTCCGCGAGCAAACGCAGGCCGCGGCCCTCCAGAGCGATGGTCTCGTCGTAGCGTCGGCCGATCACCCGATACTGCTCAGCCGCAAGGCCGAACAACTCCACCGAATCCTCCACCACAGCCCGCACCATAGACACCGCTGCCGCCGCGGCCGGCGCGTCCCGCTTCGCCACAGCCGCAGCAAACTCAGCGGCCAACCGATCCGCTGCAGCATCACGTTGCCCGACAACCACCGCGATCAGCTCACCGGCCCACGCCCACCCATCCTTGCGAATCACCATCGCAAGGCAGTCTTGGATCGACGCAGCCGGCAGTTCGGCGTACCGGGCGAGAGCGGCTGTGGCCGTCGCTCGGACCGGCCAGGGCCCGTGCTCGGTTGCCGCGAGCACCGACTCGAGAAGTTCTTTGCCGCCAGCAACATCTCCCTGCGCCAGGCGCAGCCGGCCGTCGACCAGGTCGAGTTCGGCGCGCAGCAGTGGGAGCGCGGCGGCTTCCTGGCGGGCTCGCGCGATCCGATCGGCGAGCCCCTCCCAGTTGCCGGCGGCAAGGTCCAGCCGGGCTCGCGTTGCCACGATCTCCGTTCTGGTGAAGGGATTCACGGTCTCCGCAGCGCGGTCCAGCAACGCCGTACTACGCCGGTCGTGCCCCAACCACGCCAGCCCGCTCGCGACCTCGACCCCGTCAGCCTCGTCCACCTCCCCCAAGGCCAGCCGGAAACGCGCTTGATTCCGCCGTACTGCGGCCTGCGCCTCCCCTTCCGTGCCGTCGCCGACCAGCAGCAGGGCGCGTTCCAGCCAGTCGCGCTGCTCGGCGATCGGCTCCACCCCCGCAGTCGGCACAGCGAGAGCCGACAATGCCCAAGCGGCCGACTCCGGATCCTCGCCCAGCTCGCCGATCGCAGCTAGCAGTTCGCGGCGGCCCGCACTGATCTGCCCGGCCCGCTCCTGGAGCAGCAACCCGAGTGCCAGTCGCAGCCGCCCGCGCACCGGGCTCGCAACCGTCGACTCCACCAGCACGGCCTCCATCGTCGCGACCGCATCTTGCCAGTGCCCGCCAGGCGAGGTGGCCTGGCCGAGCTTGAAAGCCAGCCGGGCCCGATCACTCCAGGGCAGCGCCTCGATCTGCAACATCTCGGTCAACTGCCCGACGGCCGCCTCGTGGTCGCCACGCGCCTGCGCCTGGTCCGCCGCGAGTTCGGCATGGATCATCCAGTCAGGCAACGATCCGCCCAGCCGCGAATGCTCCGCGATCTGCGCATGATCGGGAGGTTCGACGGCTGCCAGCGCAGTCGCCGCCCGCCGATGCAACCGTCGTACTTCGTCCGGCGGGATCGTCTCGTAGATCGCCCTGCGGGCCAAGGTGTGCCGCAGGTCGTACAGTCCCGGCTTCGGTTCACCGAGCAGACCACGCGCGATGCCGGTGTCCAGCGCGGTCAGCCGCTGACTGCCTGACACGTCTGCGACAGCGCCGAGCAGCGCCTCCGAAGCGGGCGCGTCGAGTACGGCGGCAGCACGAATCATCGCGCGGCAGTAGTCCGGGACCTGCTGAAGCCGGATCGTGAGCGACGCCCGGACGGCCACCGGCGCCGGCTTGTCGGCCAGCGCCCGCACGATGGCCGGGGTATCGATCGCGCCTTTCCCAATCGACACCCCACGGAGAAGCTCCTCGATGACGAACGGGAGCCCGCCGGTGCGCTCGATCAAAGCGCCGGTCAGCGAAGGCGGCAACGATTTCACCCCAAGGAACCCAGCCGCCAGATCCTGTACGCCGGTTCGCTTGAGCGGCCGCAGCCGGACCTCGGTAGCTCTCGTCCCGGCCGGGACGCAGCCGGCCAAAGCGGTGATCTCCCCCGCGTGCTGGGTGTCCTCCTCGCGATAGGTACCGATCAGCACCAGGTCACGCGGAAGACGGCCGGCGACGAATCGCAACAGTTGCAGGGTCCCCGGATCGGCCCAGTGGAGGTCCTCGATCAAGAGGACGGCCGGTCCGGCGTTGGCGAGTTGATCGAGCACTGAGGCGAAGACCGCGTGGCGGGTGCCGGCTCGGAGTACGGGCTCGGGCAGGGCTTCGATCACCGGGGACAGCGGCAACTGGTCTTCGACCGGGCGGCACTGGCCTGTCAGCCACCGCGCCGAGTGGGCCGTCTGGACCTCAGTGACCAGCCGGGTCTTCCCTACCCCGGCCTCCCCGACCACGAGCACCACGCCCGGAGCGGCGCGCACCGCGTTTCGCAGTACGCGCAGCTCCTGGTCTCTGCCCACCAGCTTCATCGGCGCATTCGGCGTTGGGCTGCCATCGCGGCACCTCCGGCGAGAACCATCAGGAGGGTGGCGAGGGACCAGCGACGGAGGACCTGGACCGTGTGGTCAGGAGGTTCCGGGCTGGTTGCCGTCTGCCGGGCGATGGTGATCTCGGCAGGTGTCGACGCAGGGGGTTTAGGAGTCGGCGTGGGAGTTGGGGGTGGTGGCGGTGGCGGGAGTTCGACCGCGCGGGTGGGTGTGGGGGTCGGGCGCGCCGAAGGACGTCTCGTCGGGGTGGGCGTCGGCGTGGGTTTGGGTGTGACGGCGGGGGTTCGCCTCGGCGGTCTGAGAGTCGGTGCGGGGGTCGCCGGAGTCGGCGTGGGCCGCGGCGTCGACGGCGGTGGCGGAGGTGGCTGCGTCGGTGGCGGAGGCGGCTGCGTCGGTGGTGGAGGTGGCGGCGGAGGAGGTGGGGGTGGCGGAGGTGGTTGGGGCGGCGGTGCCTGGTGGAGGCAGCCGGCGGCGTCGGAGGAGGTGAGCGCGGGCAGGGTCGCCAGCTCGGTCGACGAACCGTCCAGGCGGATCCGGTAGAGGCGACTGCGGGAGCCTCCCGTGCGAACGGCGTACAGGCTGCTGCCCGACATCACCACCGAGCTGTACGTGTCATGGCCCGGCGCGCCCCGGACCTCGGCGACCATCTTCACCGTGCCTCGGTGCGGATCGAGGCTGACGATCCGCGCCTTGTGGCCAAGAGTGGAGATGCCGTAGAGCAACCCGCTGCGCGGATCCATCGCGAAGTCGTCCACCGACAACGTCAGCAGCACCGGCGACAACCGGACCACCTTCACCACCCGCTTGTACGACGTACTGCGCGGGTCGATGTCCATCGTGTACAGCCGATGGTTGTCGCGCAGGTACAACCGCGACCCCGCCACTGTCCCGGCCGTCGGGTCGGCGACCCCACCGACACCGACCCTCACCGGACCGAGCTCGTTGACAGCGCCGCGGCGGTCGACGGTCACCAGGACCGGCCGGCGCCGCAACCACCCGGACTTGTCGCGGGAGGCGATCCCGTAGACGAGGTCCTGATCCTTCGAGTACCCGGCCGCGTTGATCTGGTAGTCGAGCCGCCCGAGGTCAGTACTCCGGCCCGACGGCAAGTCGATTCGCGCCAACCGCGACAGCGAGTGATGCCCCGCTGTTTGGAACTGCAGCATCGAACAGTCGGTGGCTGCCTCCGACGGGTCGGCAGCCAGCACGGGGCTGACGCCGGCCAAGACGAAGGCGGCCGAGGAACGCAGTACTGGATGGGTTTTTGAGCGGTTCACCGTCAACCGCCGCTGCCGAGTCTGGCCAAGGCGGACACGAACGCGTCCGGTCCGACGCTCGCGCCGCCGCTGAACGGGTTCTGCAGCTGGTAGATCGCGAACAGCAGCAGGCCGATCGCCCCCGACAGCATCGACACGATGATCGAGTACGAGTAGACGCCCGGCCCGCCGAACAGGAACATCAGCGCCACCGACATCACACTGCCGACCAGGATCGCGAACCAGACGACGCCGCTGACCCCGCTACCGCTCGAGTTCAGCCGGACCTGCCTGGCCTGGTAGACGTTCCAGATCTGCGCGGCCGCGTCGACCCGGCTGTTCTCCTGGCGCTCTGTCGTCGTCTTCGCGTGCTCGATCGTCGACTGCAGATTGGTCAGCAACTCCCACCCCTCGGGATGGACCGGCCGGCCCGCCTGCAGGTCCGGCCACTCCTGCTCGGACACGACGGTCGCGTAGGACCTGGTGAGCTGCTGCACCTTGGACCGCTCCGGCTCGGCCAGCGACTCGCTCGCCCACTGCACCGCGACCAGCGCGTTCGCCTCGTCGTACGACGTGTCCTGTGCCTTGTCCATCGCGTCGAACAGCGAGATCAGCACGAAGGCGGCGATCACCACGTTCACACCACCGACCACCGTGAACACCTGGCCGGCGACCTCGTTGTTCGCCTCCCGGCCGACTCGCTGCCGCGCCCGGCGCAGGACGAACGCCAGCACCGCGGTCACCACCATCACCCCGATGACCCAGAACAGCCCACTGACAACCAGACTCATACATCCCCCTCACTTGCCCCCGGCCACTCGTGGCTCATCGCCTCTTCGAGCAGCGCCTCGACGATCTGGCTCTCCGGTACGGTCCGGACGATCTCGCCCTTCACGAAGATCTGGCCCTTGCCGTTACCCGACGACACCCCGAGATCGGCCTCGCGGGCCTCGCCGGGACCGTTGACCACGCACCCCATCACCGCCACCCGCAACGGCACCGGGAATCCCTCGAACGCGGCGGTCACCTGCTCGGCGAGCTTGTAGACGTCCACCTGTGCCCGGCCGCACGACGGGCAGGAGACGATCTCCAGCCGGCGCGGCCGCAACCCGAGCGACTCCAGGATTCCGATCCCGACCTTGACCTCCTCGACCGGAGGCGCCGACAGCGAGACGCGGATGGTGTCGCCGATCCCCTCGGCCAGCAGCACGCCGAACGCGACAGCCGACTTGATCGTGCCCTGCATCAACGGGCCGGCCTCGGTCACGCCGAGATGCAACGGATAGTCGCACCGCTTCGCTAGTTCGCGGTAGGCGGCCATCATCACCAGCGGGTCGTGGTGTTTCACCGAGATCTTCAGCTCGGTGAACCCGTGCTCCTCGAACAGCGAGCACTCCCACAGCGCCGACTCCACCAGCGCCGCGGGCGTCGCTCTGCCGTACTTCGCCAACAGCCGCTGGTCGAGTGAGCCCGCGTTCACCCCGATCCGGATCGGCACCCCCGCGTCGCCGGCCGTCCGCGCGATCTCCTTGACCTGGTCGTCGAACTTGCGGATGTTGCCCGGGTTCACCCGGACCGCCGCGCAGCCCGCCTCGATCGCGGCGAACACGTACTTCGGCTGGAAGTGGATGTCGGCGATCACCGGGATCCCCGACTTCGACGCGATCGCCGGCAGCGCATCCGCATCGTCCTGCGACGGCACCGCCACCCGCACGATCTGACACCCCGCGGCAGTCAACTCAGCAATCTGCCGCAGAGTCGCCTCCACGTCAGCAGTAGGCGTCGTCGTCATCGACTGCACAGACACTGCGGCTCCGCCGCCGACCGGCACGCTACCGACCGTCAGGGAGCGCGACCTGCGTCGCGGTGCGGGCGCAGCAGGCATGCCGAGCTGGATCGGGAGAGCGGAGCGCGACGGAGCCGGGTTGGCGGCCGTCATGGCTGTCGCACGGTGGACGGGAGGGTGAAATGGATTGTCTCTCGGGTCAGCTCGCGTTCGACCACCTCGAGCGGCCCGAACTCGCGCAACCAGGCGATCACTTCGTCGACCAGTCGCGGTGGCGCCGACGCGCCTGCGGTCAGGCCGATCACCTGGACGCCGTCGAGCCAGTGGGCGTCGATGTCCGAGGCGTCGTCAATCAGGTGGGCCGGGGTACCGCGCTTAACTGCCAGCTCGACCAGCCGGCGTGAGTTGGAGGAGTTGGTGGAACCGACCACCAGGACCAGATCCGACTCGTCCGCGATCGCCGCCAGCGCCTCCTGGCGGTTCGTGGTCGCGTAACAGATGTCGGCCGCCTCCGGTCCGCGCAACCCCGGGAACTTGTTGCGCAAGGCATCGAGAATGGCGGTCGTCTCGTCCACCGCCAAGGTGGTCTGGGTGAGGTAGGAGACCCGGGACGGATCCTCGACCTCCAGCCGGGCGACGTCCTCGACGGTCTCCACCAGCACCGTCCGGTTCAGCGCCTCCCCCATCGTTCCCTCGACCTCTTCATGTCCCGCGTGCCCGATCAGGACCACCGTGTCGCCGCGGGCGGCGTACCGGCGTGCCTCGGCGTGGACCTTCGTGACGAGCGGGCAGGTCGCGTCGATCACGTCCAGGCCACGTCGGTCCGCCTCCTCCCGGACCGCCGGCGAGACGCCATGGGCTGAGAAGACGACCGTCGCTCCCTCCGGTACGGCGTCCAGCTCGTCGACGAAGACGGCACCGCGGCTGTCCAGCTCCGCGACGACGTGAGTGTTGTGCACGATCTGCTTGCGCACGTAGATCGGACGGCCGCGCCGCTCGAGCAGCTGCTCGACCACTTCGATGGCCCGCTCGACCCCGGCGCAGAACGAGCGCGGCGAAGCCAGCAGGATGGTGCGTGTCGTCATCGATTCCCCCTTCAGTGATCGCGGCGCGTGGCCAACCTGGCCAGTCGTTCCAGCTCGCCCGCGGCCGGCTGGACCGCGCGGGCCGAGGCCAGTTCCCCCAAGGCCGCGGACAGCAGAGCGTCCGCCTGCAGCTGGCTCTGCTCCCTCGCTCCGGTCGTCTCGATCAGGTCCGCCGCCTGCGTCAGTTCGGCATCCGACAGCTCGTCCTTGCGGCGGTACATGGTTGCCAGCTCGCGACCGGCCTCCGTACCGGACATGAGCGCAGCGATCGCGGGCAGCGACTTCTTGCGCCGGCGCAGGTCCGAGTGCACGGGCTTGCCGGTGACCTTCGGGTCTCCCCAGATCCCCAACAGGTCGTCGACGTACTGGTAGGCGAGCCCGAGGTCCTCGCCGTACAGCCGGAGGTGGTCGATCTGCTCGGCCCGGCCGCCGCCGAAGAGCGCGCCGAGTGCCGTCGAGCACCCGAGCAACGCGCCCGTCTTGAGCTGAGCCATCCGGACGCACTCCGACAGGACCACATCGTCGCGGGTCTCGAACGACGAGTCCGACAACTGCCCGTCCACCAGTTCCTGCACCGCCGAACCGAGCATCCGGGCCGCGTCCCCCGCCCGTTCGTTGCCACTGTCAACCAGTACGTCGAACGCCAGGCTGAGCAACGCGTCGCCGGCCAGGATCGCCGGCCCTAGACCGAACACCGACCACGCGGTCGCCCGGTGCCTACGGGTCAGGTCGCAATCCATCACGTCGTCGTGCAGCAGGGAGAAGTTGTGCACCAGCTCCACCGCTACAGCGGCGGGAACCGCAGCTTCCGCAGTACCGCCAACGGCCTCCGCAGCCAGCAGAACCAGCGCCGGGCGGAGGGCCTTGCCGCCGTCGGCACGGGTTGGAGCTCCCTCCTCGTCCTCCCAGCCGAAGTGGTAGTTGGTGATCCGCTGAGTGGCCAGCGGCATACCGGCGACGGCCGCACGGAGTGCGGGTTCGACCTGGTCGCGACTCCAGGCCAGGAGTTGCTGAGCAGACCGGCCGGCACCGGCGGCTTGACTCGCCTCTTGGAGAGTGGACATGACATTGCTCCTCATCCACCGAGTTCGACGTTTTCCAGAACGCCGAGCGCGTCCGGGACGAGCACGGCCACCGAGTAGTAGGTGCTCACCAGATAAGAGGTGACAGCGCGATCGTTGATGCCCATGAACCGGGCGTTCAGACCGGGCTCGACCTCGTCCGGCAGGCCGGTCTGCCGCAGGCCGATGACGCCTTCGTCCTCGAGCCCGGTCCGCAGTACCAGCACCGAGGTGGTGTTGGTGTCGGTGATCGGGATCTTGTTGCAGGGCAGCAGCGGTACGCCGCGCCACGCGTTCACCCGGCGGCCCTCGACCTCGACCGTCTCGGGCATCACGTGCCGGCGGGTGCATTCCCGGCCGAACGCCGCGATGGCGCGCGGATGCGCGAGCAGGAGCCGTGGTTTGCGGCGCCGGGTCAGCAACTCGTCGAAGTCGTCCGGGGTCGGCGGACCGGTCCGGGTGTAGATGCATTGGCTGAAGTCCGCGTTGTGCAGCAGCCCGAAGTCGCGGTTGTTGATCAGCTCGGACTCCTGCCGCTCCCGCAACGCCTCGATGGTCAGCCGCAACTGCTGCTCGGTCTGGTTCATCGGCTGGTTGTAGAGATCGGCGACCCTGGTCTGGACCCGCAGGATCGTCTGCGCCACGCTCAACTCGTACTCGCGCGGTGCCGGGTCGTAGTCCACGTACGTCCCGGGCAGCTCGTCCTCACCGGCGTGACCGGAAGCGACCTCGATGGCCGCCTCCCCGTTCTTGTTCTGCGGCGGCCGTGGCCGCTGCCGGAACTCGTCGAGGTGATTCCGCAGCGCCTCGGACTGCTCCGCCAGGTTGTTGAAGTCGTTGCGATGCAGCTTCAGCACCGTGCACTGGGTCAGCGCCTTGGCGGTGAACTCCCAGAGATTCTCCGGTGGCTCGGTGAGCAGTCCCTCGCCGAGATAGTCGCCATCGGCAACTGTCCCGAGGTCGGTGTCGTCGCCGTACGGACCGGTGCCGATCTTGCTCACCTTGCCGTGGGCAATCAGTACGACGTCGTCGACCCGGCTGCCGAACTCCGCGATCACGTCACCCGGCTGGTACTCCTGCTGGTAGAACCGATCCGCCATCGCAGTCAGTACGTCGTCGTCGGCGAAGTCCCGCAACGGCGGCAGCTCGGTCAGCTCGGCCGGGATCACCCGGACGTCGGCACCTGTCGCCGAGAAGCTCAGCCGGCCGTCGCCGACCGCGAAGGTGGTCCGGCGGTTGACCCGGTACGCGCCGCCCTGGGTCTCGACCCATGGCAGCATCCTGAGCAGCCACCGAGGCGAGATGCCCTGCATCTGCGGGACCGACTTGGTGGTGGTCGCCAACTGCCTGGCGGCCTCGGTCCCGAGACTCAGCTGCGGCTTTTCCTGATCGATCGCCGTCACAATGCACCGTCCAATCGTTGTGCGCCAACGAGCTGCCGTGGTCTGGGGAGACGAGCCGCGGAGGTGCCCAGACCGGTGGCACCACCCAGAACTCGCAGCGGCCTGGCCGGTTCGCCTGCCCGGCTCAGCAACGCGGCTTCCTTGTACCGATCGACGCCGGCGTGCCAGACCAAGATTCCGGACATCCAGTTCTGCAGTTCCTCGGCGTACCCGGTGAGGGTGCGCCGGACCTCGTCGTCCAGACCGAAGTCGGTGAACAGGGCCGGTAGATCCACCGCCACCAGGTGCTCGAACTGCTGCATCCGCGCCGTCATCAGGTCATTCACGAGGCCGAGTGCCCGGTCGCGGTCGCAGCCGAGGAAGTTCTGCACGACCAGGATCATGTTGTGGAACTCGCCCTCGAACTGGATCTCCTTCTGGTACGAGAAGACGTCGTTCAGCAGGCAGGCGTAGTCGGCGGCGGCGTTCTCCATCGCCCGGATCGGCCGGGACCGGTAGATCTCCGGCGGCACCGTGCGACCGTGCCCGATCCGGCACAGACTCATGGTGAGATCTGAGCCGAACGTCCGCCGGCGCATCTCGAGGTAGTCGACCGGGTCGGGGATCCGGTTCTGGAACTGGTTGGCCAGCTCCCACAGCCAGCTCTCCGTCATCGTGTCGACCGCGTGCTTGAAGTCCCGCCGGTGCTCGATACTCATCGGCCCGGCCGTCCTGACCCACAGGTCGGCCAGCGAGCGCTCCAACGAGGTGACCGGCAGCGTGGCCGCCGGTCCTTCGATCGGCATCAAGTCCGACAACCTCTTCGTCGTCGCCTTGGCCCCGGTCATGTCCCGGGTCCGTCCGAAGACGATCGGGTAGTAGTCGTCGGCGTAGGTACCCCAGGCCAGCCAGTCCGACGACAGGTTCAACCCCTCCGGCGATGCGTCGGGGTGAATTCCGGCCGCACACAAGGGAAGATCGTTGGCTTCCAGGTAGTCGGCATCCCAGACCACGCCGTCGAGCATGCCCATCTCCGCGCACCACTCCCGCACGTGCTCGCGTGCTGCGTCGAGATGCGGGCTGCGTTTAGGTGCGTAAGGCAAGTAGAAGTCCGGTCGCGGCGTCTCCCCCACCGCCCGGTGCGGGACAAAACTGTGGCTCCTGATCCGGTACGGCGCGGTGGCGACCAGCGACGACAGGATGCGCGAGGCGGCTGTCCCCAACCCGGTCGGTCCACCCAGCGCGGCCTTGCCGCCGTTGTTCATGTAGCGACTGGACCGCAGATGCCACTCGTGACCGCCGGACTGCCAGTCCTGCAGGCCTTTCACGTAGTTGAGGACGTCGAGTTGGCCTTGCGGGCCGACCACGTTCTCCGCCAGCAACGGCGGAATCTCGGTGACCGCGGTGTTCTCGAACTGGTGCAGCCGCGAGGTGAGGATGTCGTTCACCAGCTCGGCGGCCTCCTGCGGGCTGCACCCGAGAAAGCGCTCCACCACCAGGACGCCGTTGTTCACCTCGCCCTCGGTCTCCACCTCGCGCTGGTAGGAGAACAGGTCGTTGCGCAGATGGACCGCGTCGGAGAACGTGTCGCTGAGCACTTGCATCGCCCGGGTCCCGGCGATCTCGACCGGGACCTCCGCATTCACGGCGTACTCGACCAGGTTCGCCGACCAGGGCGCGCCACCGACCTTGCGGCGCATCTCGACGTACTCGATCGGGTTCGCGATCCGACCGGCGCTGATGTTGGTGAGTTCCCACAGCGACTCGGCCAGCAGCGCTTCCGTCGTACCGACGAAGCGTTTGCGCCAGCCGGGTGACATCGACGGAATCGTTCGGTTCCAGAGGTCGACCAGGCCGCGCTCGACCGGATTCTCTGGCGTCGCGGTGATGGGGCCTTCGACCGGCATGAAGGCCGGCAAGCGGTCGAGGTAGGCCTTCGCGCCGGCCAGGTCCCGGGTCTTCTTGTAGAGCTCGAGGAAGTGGTCGTCGAAGTAGAACACCCAGACGTACCAGTCCGTCACCAGGTCCAGCGCCGGACCGGTCGCGTCGGGATGGGTGTAGGCACACAGCAACGCGTAGTCGTGCGAGTCGAAGTCGTGCTCGTCCCAGATCGCCTTGCCCTGCTGGGGAACGTCGATCATGTCGAACTGGTAGGCCCAGGCCTTGCTGTGCGCCCGGGCCCCTTCCAGGTTCGGGTTGATCCTGGCCGGGTAGGGCACGTAGAAGTCGGGCAGCTGGTAGGGCTGCGCCATGGTCTAGCCTTCCCGGCCGATCTCTACGCCTTCGAGAATGGCGAGAGCGTCCGGGACCAGGACCGCGGTCGAGTAGTAGGCGCTGACCAGGTAGTTGATGATCGCCTTCTCGCTGATGTTCATGAAGCGCACGGACAGCCCGGGCTCGTACTCGTCGGGCAGGCCGGTCTGGTGCAGACCGATCACGCCCTGGCTGTCCTCCCCCGTGCGCATCAGCATGATCGAGCTGGTCCGGGTGTCGCTGATCCCGAGCTTGTTGCACGGGAAGATCGGTACGCCGCGCCAGGCGGGCAGCCGGTGACCGCCGACGTCGATGCTGTCGGGGTAGACACCGGCCTTCGTGCACTCCCGGCCGAACGCGGCGATCGAGCGCGGATGGGCCAGGAAGAAGGCCGGCTCCTTCCAGACCAGGCTGAGCAGCTCGTCCAGGTCGCCCGGCGTCGGCGGGCCGCTGCGGGTCGGGATCCGCATGCTCAGATCGGCGTTGTGCAGCAGGCCGAAGTCGCGGTTGTTGACCATCTCGTGCTCTTGCCGCTCGCGCAGCGCCTCGATGGTCAGCCGCAACTGCTGCTCGGTCTGGTCCATCGGGTGGTTGTAGAGATCTGCTACCCGGGTGTGAACCCGCAGGACGGTCTGGGCGACGCTCAGCTCGTACTCGCGCGGGGTCGTCTCGTAGTCGACGTACGTGCCGGGCAGCTCGGCCTCGCCCTGGTGACCGGCCGCCATCTCGATGGCCGCCTCGCCGAACTCGTTCTCGGCGCGCTCGGGGCTGCGGCGGAACTGCTCGATGTGCTGGCGCAGGCTGTCGGACCGGCCGACCAGCTCCTCGAACGACTCCTGCGACAGGGTGAGCAGCGTGCACGGCGTGATCGCCTTGACGGTGAACTCCCAGAAGTCGTCGGACTCCAGGATCGCCCGGTAGGTGAAGTGGTCGCCGTCGATCAGGGTCTCCAGCACCGTCTCGTCGCCGTACTTGCCGACGCCGATCTTGTCCACCTTGCCGTGCGCGATCAGGCAGATCTGGTCGGCCGGGCGGCCGCGCTCGACGATCACGTCACCGGGCCGGAACTCCTGCTGGACGAACCGGTCGGCCAGTGCGGTCAGCACCTCGACGTCGTCGTAGCTGCGCAGCAGCGCCAGCTCGCACAGCTCCTGCGGAATCACCCGTACTTCGGAACCCGTGGTGGTGAAGGTGACCCGCCCGTCGCCGACGGCGTAGCTGAGCCGCCGGTTCACCCGGTAGGCGCCACCCTTGGCCTCCACCCAGGGCAGCAGCTTCAGCAGCCAGCGCGAGGTGATGCCCTGCATCTGCGGCTCGGACTTGGTCGTCGTCGCCAGGTTGCGTGCGGCCGCGGTTCCCAGGCTCAACTGAGGCCGTTGTTCGTCGGCGTTGACATCCTGCGAGGCCGGCTCGGTCAAAGTCACACTACCCACCACCATTCGTTCGCGGTTCACGTTGTTGCGCCCGAGGCACGGGCGGTCGTCGCGGCCCTGCCGGGCACGGGTGTCCGGGCAGGGGTGTTCGGCCGGCGGGTGGACGGGCTCGGGTTTCGGGCACAGGTGCACACGGCACCTGTTCGATGGATTGGCTGACCCAGCTCCGCTGGATCCGATCGGCCGACTGCCCCCCAGGGCTCCGGCCGGATCACAGACTGCCTGGCGCCCAGTTCGCCCTGTGTCCCACCGTGTCGACCGCTACATCACAAACCGTAACCGAGCCCTCACCCCACGCGTCAAGATGAGCACACCTGCAAGTTTTTCCAAACCTTCCAAACCCCCGAAACAATCCACCGAGCACCCCGAGGAATCGCCGTCCCGCCCCGAATCCGCTTGCATCCGGCAACCTCTCCGATGCCGTCGGCAACCTCTCGCCGCGAACGGTTATGGAATCGATACCACGCTCGGCCCGGGCACCACCGGGTGGCAGACTCGCGGTTATGAGATACGTGTTGCTGATCTGTGACGACGAGAACGGGTCGCCCAGCCAGGAGGAAATGGCCGCCGATCCCGTGCACCGGGCCTGGAAGGCCGCGCTGGACGAGCGCCGCGGCGAACTCTTCGGGGCCCGGCTGCGGCCGGTCGCCGACGCCACCACGGTGCGCGTCCGTGACGGCGAGACGCTGGCCACCGACGGGCCGTTCGCCGAGACCAAGGACTTCATCGGCGGGGTGTCGGTGATCGAGGCCACCGATCTCGACCAGGCGATCGAGATCGCCGCCGGCCACCCCTACGCGGCGCGCGGGTGCATCGAGATCCGCCCGGTCTGGGAGTGACCGCAACCCACGACGCCGTCCGGGAGGCCGTCGGCGCGGCGTACCGGGAGGAGTGGGGGCAGGTCTTCGCGACCCTGGTCGGGCAGACCCAGGACTGGGATCTCGCCGAGGACTGCACTCAGGAGGCATTCGAGGCGGCGCTCGCGACCTGGCCGCGCGACGGCATTCCGAGTCGACCCGGTGCCTGGCTGACCACCACCGCGCGGCACCGCGCGACCGACCGGTTGCGCCGGGACGCGGTCGGTCGCGCCAAGCTGCGGCAGCTCGCAGTACTGGCGCGGGAGCAGGACGACCCGGCCATGGACGAGATTCCCGACGACAGGTTGCGGCTGATCTTCACCTGTTGCCATCCGGCGCTGCCGTTCGAGGCCAGGGTCGCGCTGACCCTGCGGACGCTCGCCGGCCTCAGCACGGCCGAGATCGCCAAGGCCTTCCTGACCGCCGAGACCACGATGGCGCAACGCCTGGTCCGCGCGAAGCGCAAGATCACCGAGGCAGGCATCCCGTACCGCGTCCCGCCCGCCGACCGGCTGCCGCAACGGCTGGCCGCCGTACTCGGGGTGCTCTATCTGATCTTCAACGAGGGCTACGACGAACAGGAAGGACGCCGGGCGCTGACCGCCGAGGCGATCCACCTCGCCCGCGTCCTGGTCCGGCTGATGCCACAGGAGCCCGAACCTGCGGGCCTGCTCGCGCTGATGCTGCTGCACGAGGCTCGGCGTACCTCGCGGATCGAGGAAGGCACCTTGGTCACGCTGGAGCACCAGGACCGGTCGAAGTGGGATCGCGGCCTGATCGACGAAGGTGTCGCCGTACTGGGTCAGGCGATGGCCATGCGGCGGCCCGGCCCGTACCAGGTGCAGGCCGCGATCGCCGCCTGCCACGCCACCGCCCTGGACAGCGAACGCACCGACTGGCGCCAGATCGCCGGCCTGTACGCCGAGCTGGCGTGGCTGGCGCCGTCACCGGTGGTGGAGCTGAACCGCGCCGTGGCGATCGCGATGTCGGAAGGTATCCCGGCCGGCCTGGCATTGGTCGATGAGCTGACAGCGTCGGGCCGACTCGCCGGCTATTACCTGCTGCCCGCGACCAAGGCCGACCTGCTCAGGCGAGCCGGCCGGGTGGGCGATGCGAAGGCGGCGTACGCGGAGGCGCTCGAGCTGGCTCCGACTGACGCGGAACGCCGGTACCTGGCCGGGCGGCTCGACGAGCTCTGAAGTTTTTTCTGGCGGATGTCGATCTGGCGTCGTCGTCTTCGTCGGTCGGGCACAACCGACCAAACGGAGGTAACGACTCATGTCACGCTGTGACCTCGAGCCCGGAGCAGTCGACCAGAGAACGCCCGCGCGACCTGCTCGGCGCGGGCTGGTGCTCGCACTGGCCTGTACCGCGCAGGGGGTGGTGGGCCTCGACACTGCCATCGTGAACGTGGCGGTGCCCTCGATCCAGCACGAGCTGGGGGTCAGCCACGCGACGGTGCAGTGGGTGGTCGTCGCGTACGGCCTGCTGCTCGGCGGCTTCCTGCTCTTCGGCGGCAGGATGACCGACTACCTGGGACGCCGACGGGTGTTCCTCGCCGGGTTCGTCATCTTTTCGCTAGCCTCACTCCTGGCCGGCGCCACCTCGGAGGCGGGCCTGCTGATCGCGGCCCGCGGGCTTCAGGGTTTCGGAGCCGCGCTCGTCGCACCGGCGGCGCTGTCCTTGCTGGCCGTCACCTTCACCGAAGGCGCGGAGCGCAACCGCGCCCTGGGGCTGTTCGGAGCCGTCGGTGGCGCGGCCGGCTCGATCGGTGTGGTCGCCAGCGGGCTGCTCACGGCCGGCCCGGGCTGGCGATGGGCCTTCTTCATCAACGTCCCGATCGGCGTGGTGGTCATCGTGCTCGCCACCGCGTTCCTGCCCAGGGATCGTGCGGTCGACCGCACCACCCGGCTCGACACCGCCGGTGCCACCACCGTCACGGCCGGTCTCCTGGCGTTCGTCTACGCACTACAGCATGCTGCCGGCCACGGCTGGCTGACCGGCACGGCTCTGGGTTTGTTCGCGGTGTCCGCCGTACTCCTTGGGGCTTTTGTTCTGATCGAGGCACGCTCTGCCGCCCCGCTCATCCCGCCGTCGACACTGAGGAACCGGACGCTGGTCGCCGCCAACCTCACCGCCTTCCTCGCGTTCGCCACTCTGCTGTCCTACATCTTTATCGGTTCCCTGTTGATGCAGCAGGTTCTGGGCTTCTCGCCGACGCGGACCGGACTGTCCTGGCTTGCCACGACGGTCACCGTTGTCGTCGTGGCGATGAACGGAGCCCGGCTCATTCCGCTGGTCGGGATCCGCTGGGTGCTGGTCATCGGACTGTCGCTGGTCTCCGTCGGGGCAGTCTGGCTGGCGCGGGTGCCCGCGGAGGCCGACTACGTCACCGATCTGCTGCCGGCCTTCCTGCTCGCCGGAGTCGGCTTCGGGCTCTGCGGGCCCGCCTTGCAGATCGGCGCGCTATCCGGCGTGCCCGAGTCGGCCGCTGGTCTGGCCTCCGGCCTGGTGGAGACCATGCGCGAGATCGGCGGCGCCGCCGGAGTCGCCGTCGTCGCGACCGTACTGGTGACCGGCTCCGGGCTGGCCGGCTTCCACACCGCCTTCGTCCTGATCACCGCCCTCGGCCTGCTCGGCGTACTCACCGCGCTGGCCGGTTTCGGCTCCCTCCGCCGCACTAGATGATCGGGGTGGCTTCTTCCGCGGTGTCGGTGGGTGGGGTGGCGCCGGATTCGTGGATGGTGATGCGGTTGGTCCAGCGGGCGTCCGGGTCCGGTTGCGGGATGGAGTCGAGCAACAGGCGGGTGTAGGGGTGGCTCGGGGTGTGCATCACCTCGGTCACCGGCCCGCGTTCGACGATCTCGCCCTGGGTGATCACCATGACCTGTCCACCGAGGTAGTAGACGGTGGACAGGTCATGGGTGATGAACAACGTCGTCATGCCGTGCTCGCGCTGGAAGTCCAGCAGGATGTCCAGGAACAGCTTCCGGATCTGCGCGTCGAGCATGGAGACGGGTTCGTCGGCGATCACGAAAGCCGGGCGGAGCATGTGGATCCGGGCCAGCATGATCCGTTGCCGCTGGCCACCGGACAACTGGTGCGGGTACCGGCCGAGGACCCGGCCGGGGTCGAGGCTGACCGCTTGCAGCGACTCCTCGATCAGGCTCTGGCCGGCCTCCCGGGTGGTGGCCAGAGAGAACTTCTTGACCGCCTTCCACAGCACCCGGTCGACGCGGTAGAACGGGTTGAAGATCGAGTACGGGTCCTGGAAGACCGGCTGCACGTTGCGGCGGTACTCGTCGTACTCGGCGCGGTTGAGCTTGAAGATGTCCTTGCCGCCGTACGTGATCGTGCCGGCGGTCGGCTTCTGCAGGCCGAGCACGTTGCGCGCGATCGTGCTCTTGCCGCTGCCGCTCTGGCCGACCAGGCTGACCACCTGCGGCGGCTCCGCGTCCAGCCGGAAGGTGGCGTCGGCGACGGCGGTCAGGTAGCCGTCGGCCGTGCCGCGGGCGTGGAAGCGCTGCTGGACGCCGCGCAGTTCGATCACCTTGCCATCCGTCATGACGCCCTCCTTCCGAGTCGTGGGATCGAGTCGATCAACTGGCGGGTGTAGTCGTGCCGCGGATCCTTGAAGACCTGGTGTACGTCGCCGACCTCGACCAGCCGGCCCTCATACATCACCGCGACCCGGTCGACCAGCTGGGCGTGCACACCCATGTCGTGCGAGATCACCATGAGAGTGACGCCGAAGTCGCGCCGC
Organism: Kribbella sp. NPDC023855; assembly: GCF_040639475.1. NCBI lineage: Bacteria > Bacillati > Actinomycetota > Actinomycetes > Propionibacteriales > Kribbellaceae > Kribbella > Kribbella sp. NPDC023855. The sequence goes on along the minus strand of NZ_JBFAAA010000004.1, from coordinate 417,667 downwards.
AGGTCGGCCAGGCTCTGCAGGATCACTCGCTGGATCGTCACGTCCAGCGCGGTGGTCGGTTCGTCGGCGATGACCAGGTCGGGTTCGAGGGCGACGCAGATCGCCATCAGCACGCGCTGTTTCATCCCGCCGGACAGTTCGTGCGGGTACATCCGGGCCACCCGCGGTTCCAGGCCGACCTGGTCGAGGAGCCGGATGACCAGCTCGGAGAGAGCTTCCTTGCGTTCCGGTGCGTGCTCCAGGATGACGTCCTTGAACTGGTCCTCGACGCGCATCACCGGATTGAGCGAGTTCATCGAGCCCTGTGGGAGATAGGAGAGCGCGCTCCAGCGCAGTACGCGGAGCTCCTCGCCCTGGACCTTCAGCAGGTCGACCGGTGAACCGCCCTTGCGGTGGAAGATCGCCGAGCCCGCCGTCACCTTGCCTGGCGGCTTGAGCAACCGCAGCAACGCCACCGCGAGAGTGGACTTGCCGCTGCCCGACTCCCCCGCGATGCCGAGGATCTCGCCGCGCCGGACCGACAGGTCCAGCCGTTCGACAGCTTTCACGTCGCCACGGCTGGTCGAGTAGACGACCTCCAGGCCGGACACGTCCAGTACGGTCTCGTCACTCACCGGCCACTCCTCTCAACCGTGGGTTGTAGACCTCTTCGAGGCCGATGTTGATCATGTTCAGCGCCGCGAACAGCAGCGTCAGCAAGACGATCGGTACGACGAACATCGGCCAGGCGCCCAGTGTCAGCGCGCCGGTGTTGATCGCGTTGAAGATGATCTGGCCCAGGTCGATCACGCCGCCGGGCCCGAGCCCGATCACCTCCAGGCCGACCAGCCCGAAGATCGCGCCGAGCGCCGACGAGGCGAAGCCGACCCCGATGAACGGGAGCAGGTTCGGCAGCAGCTCGGTGGTGATGATCTCCAGGTCCCGCGCCTTGCTGACCCGGGCCAGGTCGACGTACGGGCGGGACCGCAGGCTGAGCACCTGGGAACGGATCGTCTTGGCCGCGAACGGCCAGGAGAAGATCGAGATCATCACCCCCACCTGGAACAGACTCACGTTCTTCGCGTACGCCGACAGCGCGATCAGCAACGGGAACGTCGGGATCACCAGCAGGATGCCGGTGAACGTGGAGAGCACGTTGTCGATCCAGCCGCCCTTGTAGCCGGCGACGAACGCGACGATCACCCCGACCACGGTCGAGATGATCCCGGCGATCGCGCCGATCTGCAGCGACACCGACAGCGCGGTCAGCACCATCGCCAGCACGTCCCGGCCGAACTGGTCAGTGCCAAGCACGTGGTCACCCGACGGCACCAGCCACTTCTCGTACGCCGCCACCTCGATCGGGTCCGTTCCCCCGCCGATTCCGTTCACGATCAACGGGCTGAGCAAGGCCAGCAGAACCATCACGGCGATGATCAGCAGACCGGTCGCGAGACGGCGGCTGTTGCGGACGGTTCGCAGTACCGCGTGGAGGATTCTCATCGGACCTACTTCCAGTACTTGACCCGAGGGTCAAGCAACGGCAGCAGGAGGTCCAGCAGCAGGACCGCGGTCAGGACGGAGAAGATCGCCATGTTGGTGACGCCGAGGATGGTGTTGAAGTCGAGTTGCTGGATCGCGGTCACCAGGGTGGTGCCGAGGCCGGGATAGTTGAACAGCTGCTCGACCAGCACGTTGCCGTTGAAGATGAAGCCGAGCGAGATCCCGAACGCGGTGACCTGGGGCAGGTAGCAGTTGCGCAACGCGTAGCGGGTCAGGATCCGCCACGGCTTGAGCCCCTTCGCCTCGGCGTACACGAGGTAGTCCTCGCCGAGCACCGGCACCATCAGCATCCGCGTCGACAGGATCCAGCCCATCGCGCCGATCCCGACGATCGACAGGCCGGGCAGCAGGCCGTACTTCAGCACGCTGCCGATGAAGTCCAGGTTGAACCCTGGACTGATGTTCGAGTCGTACGCCGCCCGCGCGGGCAGCACCCCGAGCGTGTAGGCGAAGACGTAGACCAGGATCAGCGCGACGAAGAAGAACGGAACGTGGGCCAGCGCGATCGACAGGTTGGTGATGATCGCCGAACCCCGCTTGCCGCGCCGCCAGCCGGCGATCGCGCCGACCGCGATGCCGATCACCCAGGAGAGCACCGCCGAGATGCCGAGCAGACCGATCGTCCACGGCAACGCCCGCAGGATCACGTCCTGCGCCGGCGTCGGATAGTTGATCAGCGATGGCCCGAGATCGCCGTGCAGGACCAGCTTCTCCATGTACTTCAGGTACTGCGAGAACAGGTTGCCCTCGAGCCCGAACTCGTGCTGGTACCGGGCGATGATCTCGGCACTGGCCTGCTGGTTGTAGATGTAGTTCTGCTGCAGGCTCTGGATCAGCGTGTTGATCGGGTCGCCGGGCATCAGCCGGAAGAAGAAGAACGCGATGGTGAGCGCGCCCCACAGCTCCACCACGTACAGCCCGAGCCGGCGGATCGCGTACGCCGCGAGCGGATGCCGGGACAGCCAGGCGCGCACCCCGGGTCGGGGTGCGGACACCTGTTCCTTGTCCACGGCAACTACCGGCGGCGCCTCAGCGGTCACGCCGGCCCTTTCTGCCCGGTGGCCTTGATCCTGGCGAGCACGAAGGTGAAGTGCGGCCACCAGTTCAGCGGCACCTCGTACAGGTCGTCATCGGTCGGCCAGCCGGTCCAGAAGGCGGTGTTGAAGAACTGCGGGTAGCCGGTCTGGATCACCGGCAGCAGCGGGAGCTTCTGGAAGTAGATCTCCAGCGCCTGGTCGAGCAGCGGTTTGGCTTCCTCACTGTTCGGGTCCATCCCGGCCAGCTTCTGCGAGATCTCGTCGAACTTCGGATCCCGGAAGCGCATCTTGTTCTTGCCCGCGGCGTTCTTGCCGATAGGCCGCGCCCGGCTGCTCTCCCAGTCCGTGTACAGCTGCTCCGGGTCGATCGCGAACCCGGCCCAGCTGGAGTCGATGTCGTACTCACCGCGCTCGAACTTCTCGCTGTGCACGCTGCCGGACAGGCTCCGCAAGGTGGCCGGTACGCCGACCTTGGCCAGGTCGGTCACCAGCACGTTCGCGATGGCGTACTCGTCCTTGTCCTTCTGCGCCGGGGTGATGATCTCGAGGTTGACCTCCTTGCCCTTGTACATCCGCTTGCCGGCGGAGTTCTTCGGGCAGATCTCGTCCAGCAGCGCGGTCGCCTTCTCCAGGCTGTACTCGAACTTGTACTTGTTCGCGAGCTCGTCGTTCTTCCACTTGTCGTTGGTCGGGTAGTCGGCCCACGGGTAGATCGCGGGCGGTACCTCGACCTGCCAGACCGACTTGCCGATCTTCTCCCGGTCCAGGCAGTAGTTGATCGCCCAGTGCATCTTGGGCTCGGCCATCACGCCGCGGGCCGGGTCGCAGTTCAGCCACATGACGCGCGGGTTCGGGTCGTGGAACTGGGTGGTCTGCAGGTTCGGGTAGCCGGCGTTGCTCAGCTGCTTGGCGTGCTGCGCGTCGATCGAGCCGACGTCGAACTCGGCCCGCTCGAACGCCAGCGACGCCTGGTCACCCTGCTTCGACATGCTCTGGAAGATCACGTACTGCGGTTTGACGTCGAGCTTGTCCTTGTTCCAGTAGTTCGGGTCCTTCTCCCAGACGAACATCTTCTGGTTCCGGATCGCCTGCTTCAGCTTGTACGGGCCGGACCGGACCGGCGGGTTGTCCTTGTACTTCGTCGGGTCCTGCGCCTTCCAGACGTGTTCGGGCATCACGTTGATCGGCGCGCCGGAGATCGCCGCGATGAAGTTGTAGTGCAGCCGCGGCGTCGGCTTGAGCAGCTTGACCACCGCGGTGTGGTCGTCGGGGACCTCGACGCTCTGCACGAACTCCTTCAGCTCACCGCCACCGCCGAACAGGTCGGGCCGGTCCTTCAGCATCATCACGGTGAACCGGAAGTCCTTCGCGCCCAGCGGCTTGCCGTCGTTCCAGTGGGCCTTCGGATCGAACTTCAGGGTCAGCTCGGTGTGGTCGCTGTTGTAGCTGTACTCCGTCGCCAGCCACGGCGTCAGCTTGCCGGTGGCGAAACTCAGGAAGAACAACGGCTCGGTGGCCAGCTCCACGCCGGCACCGCCGGGCGAGCCGTTCGGGATCATCCCGTTGAAGCTGTCGAACACCGTGTACTCGACCTGGCCGACGATCACCGTCTGGTCGCGCGGCGTCGGGATGTTCGCCTTGCCGATCTGGATCGACTTGGTGGCGGCGGGTTTGTTGTTCGCGGGCTTGTCGGAGTACGAGCCGCCGTTACCGGAACACGCGGCCAGGAAGCCGGCCAGCGTGGCCGCGCCTCCGCCCACCACGAGGCGTCGGGTCAGGGGGCTGTTCAACTGGTGGCGGACGACGTCGGCGACGTCTTCGAACTGGGGGCGCGGCGCATCGTTCACGATGGTTTCCCTTCGATCCGAGTCCTGACCGGGCGGGTACGTCACTCATGGAAACGTTTCTCGGACTATAAGTAGCGATGACAACGTTGTAAAGACTTTGCACTGAAACCTAAGCGAGTGCGCTGAATGCGCTGCTCCGTGGATATACCAACCTCTGACAACGAAAGCGTTGTGCTGGATTCAGTGGTTGAGCACAGGTCGTCACACGTCTTGTCACACGTGGACGCGGTCTGATCGGGGTGACACCACGGTGGTGGCGTTGCTGGGGGGCGCGGGTTCGTTCGAGGGGGAAACACATGAGTACGGAAACGACGGGTGCGGCGATCGACTTCGACGCGATCAAGGCCAAGCAGCGGGCCGGCTGGGAGACCGGGGACTATCCGCGGGTCGGCAACACGTTGCAGATCATCGCCGAGCTGCTCGTCGAGGCGGCCGATGTGCGGGCAGGTCAGAGTGTCCTGGATGTGGCATGTGGACAAGGGAATGTGGCGATGGCGGCGGCGCGGCGGTTCGCTGATGCGACCGGGGTCGACTACGCGGTCAACCTGCTGGAGCAGGGGCGGGAGCGGGCGGCTGCCGAGCATCTGCCGGTCACCTTCTTGGAGGGCGACGCGGAGAAGCTGCCGGTGCCGGACGCCGGGTTCGATCTGGTGACGAGCACGGTCGGCGTGATGTTCGCACCGAACCATCAACGCGCCGCGGACGAGCTCGTGCGGGTGACGAAGCCCGGCGGCAAGATCGCGCTGGCCAGCTGGACGCCGAGCGGCATGATCGGCGACCTGTTCCGGACGGTCGGCAAGTGGGCTCCCCCGCCGGCCGGAGTACAGCCGGCCACCCTGTGGGGCGATGAGGAGCACCTGTCCGGGCTGTTCGGGGACAGGGTCGAGTGGGTGAGCCTGACCAAGCGCCACTACGTGTTCCGGTACCTGTCCGCGGAGCACTTCTCCGAGTGGTTCCAGCAGTACTACGGCCCGATCACTCGTCTCGCGGGGACCCTCTCCGGCGACGACCTCACCTCCTTCGCAGCCGACCTCGCGGAGGTCCCCCGCACCCACAACCAAGCCGACGACGGCACCGTGGCCGCCCCGGCCGAGTACCTCGAAGCAGTAGGCATCAGACGCTGAAGCATTGGCTGGTGCCGTGGGGCCGGGCGGCATGAGGGCCGGCCGGTGCTGCCGGGGCCGGGGTGGAGGCTCGCGGGAGGACGTGCGTGGGTTCACACTGGCGGGAGGGGGTGACGGCCATGGGGGCGATCCGGGTGTTGGCGCCGTCGGTTGAGCACGGGGGCGGAGCTCGGGCGCCTCGGGGGCGTAAGGCTTGGGCTTTGTTTGCTTACGTGTTGCTGGCGGATCGCCCGCCTACCCGCAAACGGTTGGCGGAGATGTTGTTTGCGGACGCCGACGACCCGCTAGGCGCACTGCGCTGGTCGCTGGCTGAGTTGCGGCGGGCGCTGCCCGGCGTGGACTTCGCTGGCGATCCCGTGGTCATGACACTCGATCCGGGAACGTTTGTGGACGCTCAAGTCGTCATGGGGCAATCGGCAGCGCCAGACGCGCTGCTGGACCTCAGCGGCGAGCTGCTCGAAGGCATCGAGCTTCCGTCCTGCCCCGAGTTCGAGTCGTGGTTGCTGGTGGAGCGGTACCGGCTCTCCGCCGCGATCGAGGGCCGCATGCGGGAGACAGCCGTATCGCTGGTGGCACGAGGCCGCTCAGCGGACGCCGTTGCCTATGCCTCGAAGGCTGTCGCGATGAACCCGCTGGAGCAGGGCAACCACGAGCTACTCGTCCGCTGCCTCGCGATCTCGGGAAACCGCCCGGCCGCACTCCGGCAGGTCGCAGCCTGCACGGACCTACTGCGCCGCGAGCTCGGCGTCGAGGCATCAGCCGCTCTGCTGGACGCATCAGAGGTCGGCCCCGGTTCGATCGCGGGCCCAGCTCTGGGCGGCCACGCCGCGGCAGCGAGTCAACTGGAAGCCGGTCGCGCGGCGATCGTGGCCGGCGCGGTTGACGCGGGTCTGCAGTGTCTCCGGCGAGCAGTGTCCGAGGCGGAACACTGCAAAGACCCGGTACTACGAGGTCGCGCGCTCGCAGCTCTCGGCGGCGCTCTCGTCCACGCTGTCCGGGGCCGGGACGAGGAGGGCGCGATCGTCCTGCACGAGGCGATCCTGGTCGCCGAGCAGGCCGGTGACCGGAGTACGTCAGTACTTGCTCATCGCGAGCTCGGCTTCGTGGAAGTGCAGGCCGGTCGCCGCCAGACCGCCGGCAACTGGCTGACGAAAGCCCAGGAACTGGCCGAGACCGACGAGGAGCACGCGGCGATCCTCGGCGTACTGGGGATGAACTCGTCGGATCAAGGTGACTACCCCGCGGCCTTCGAACAGCTGGGCGAGTCGGCGGAGTCGGCCGCGCGCTGCGGGGATCGCCGTCAGCAAGCATGGTCGCTGTCGCTCACGGGTCGCGCGCATCTCCTGCGAGAGGAGTACAGCCAGGCAGCCGCGGCCCTCCGTGAGTCGCTCGAACTCGTCAGGCAGGAGCGATGGATCGCTTTCATGCCATGGCCGCAGGCACTCAATGCCGAGCTCGAGCTGTACGCCGGGCATGTGGACGCCGCCGCGGATGGCTTCGAGCAAGCCTGGGTGCTCGGCTGCCAGCTCAACGATCCTTGCTGGGAAGGGATGGCGGGTCGCGGGCTCGGCCTACTCAGCGCCGGGCGCGGCGATCACACCGGAGCAACCGAGTGGCTCGCGCAGGCGGTCAGCCGGGCAAGTCGCGAACCGGACCGCTACCAATGGGTGCACGCACATGTGCTCGACGCAGCCAGTACTGCGGCCTTGGCGCGCGACGACGAGGAACGCGCCCGCCCGCTGGTGAACCAACTGGCCGAACTGGCCGCCCGCTGCGAGATGCGAGAGCTTCTGGTGCGAGCCAAACTGCACCACGCCCGCCTGGGCGACGCGACAGCAGCCGACTCGGCCCGACTGCTCGGCGCCGGCATCGACAACCCCGCGCTGGACACCCTCATCCGCAAAAAGCGCTAGTCGAAGGTGGCGTCGAGGCGGAGTTCGCTGGAGCGGTCGGGTTCGCTGAGGACAGCACGGATGACGTGGCGCTGGTCCCAGCGGCCGGCCGCCCAGGCGAGTGCTTTCGCCAGGCCGTCGAAGGTCGCGGCGTGCGGCCGGCGCTCCTCGTCGACCCACCAGGAGACCTCGACGCCGTCGACCAGCAGCTCCTCGTGTTCCCACCAGGTGTCCGGCGCCTCGGGGACCAGCTCCCGCACCAGCTCCGGTACGTCGGCCGCGGTCCCCTCGCCATCAATCTTGCCTGCGGCAACTTCTTCCGCCATCGGCACGTCGAGCAGGTCGCTCAACCCGTCGGCAGCGGCGCCGGAGGCGACCACGAAACCGCCGAGATCGCTGCGCTGCAACCACATCGGCGCATCGGCGACCACTGCCTCCCCCGCGCTCACCACCCGGGTGAGACCGCTTCCGTCCAGCACCCGAACCTCGTCCGGCGTCTCCCCCGGATAGGCCGAGTGCGTCCCGAGCTGACTCCAGAGCCGCAGGATCGCGCTCTCCTCGACCTCCCGGTCGGGGTCCGCGAGCCGGTCCAGCAGCAGCTCGACACCGGCGGCATCCAGATCGCTCACCACCCGGACCAGACCAACCGCTGTCCGCACCTCCGGGTCGAGCCGGGCCGTCCATTCGGGCGCACTGTCGAGGAAGCTCGCCAGCACCGGATCCGCGGCGGGATCGGCCCGGCCAGCCAGCGGCTCGCCGTCCTCGAGAACAACGCGATCCCGGATCCACCAGGCCGCGTACGACAGAGCACCATGCGGACGATCGTCAGGCCCGACCACCCGGACCGGCTCGACCAGCGCCCGGCGCAACTCGGGCGAGGTCCCGAAGAGTTCGAGCACCCGCGGCCACGAACCGTCCATCACCCAGTCGAGATCGCGGACCGCGGTCAGCTCGCCGACAGTCGCCCCGAAACGCGAGCCGTCCGGCGCCACGTCGTACGCCCAGTCGGTGATTCCGTCCAGATCGGCCAGCGACTCGGGCAACTCGTCGAGGGCGACATCGGCGGCGGAGATCGTGCCCAGTGAGCTGAGTACGCCGATCGCCTCGACGGCCGCGAGTCCGTGACGTTCCACGATCGCGGTGTCGATCGGTGCGACCTCTTCGGGGTCGAGTACGGCGGCAGCGTCCGAACCGGGAATCACGAGTGCGTTGGCCGGGACGAGTTCGCCGTCGGCGTCTCGGAGTACGAGGTCGGACAACCACCACAGGCCTTCCGCCTGGGAGACGTCCGCCGCGACCACGCTGAGCACCGCGTCGGCGATGACGTCGGGGTCATCGGCGTCGGCGGAGTGTTCGACCGCCACCCGCACAGCACTGTCCTCCAGCAATGCGCGCGGAGACATCGGAGTCGCGCCCAGCCGCTCCAGTGAAGGATGAACCGCCTCCGGGTGCACGACCCGTACGCCGTACTCGCCGAAGCTGGCCAGTACGTCGGCCGGCACCTCGTCGCCCGGAAGCAACAGGCCGCGTACTCCGCGGACCAATCGCCCGTCGGCCAACGGGACGGGAAGGGTGCCGAGGGACTCGCGGAGCAAGGCGTCGGTGACCATCTCGGAGAGGGCTCCGTAGACCTCACGCCACCAAGCTGGTGATTCCGCCGCAGCCACCGAACCGAGTTGGTCGATGATGTCGGCGAGCTCCAGCCGACGGATGCCGAGGGCATCGAGTGCGGTCCGGTGATGGCGCGGCGATCCGATCAGGCCGGGAACGATCGGGGCGAGGACGCGGTTGAACGCGTCGTCCGAACCCTCGACGACGACGGCTTCACGAGGCGGCAGCAGTGAGCCGTCCTCGACCGCGCGCACGATCGGCGTACTGGGCAGTGTGGCGAGGATCGCTTCGCGGAGGGCACGATCCAGCGCGCCGGCAGCGAGGCCGGTCGGGACCAGCGACAGGACGTCGGCACCATCCTCGGCACGGCTGCGGAGCAATTCCGCGTACGCCGTCGCTGCTTCCTGGACGAGGTGATCGGTCAATGGTCCGGTGGCGACGTGGCGCCGCGACGGGTCGAGCGGGAAGGTTGCCAGCAGCAACGCTGGTAGGGAGAGTGGTTCATCGGTGGGAGTCGGCGCATGGACGACGCCGGGCAGCTCGCCGCTTGGCGAGAGCGCCTCGGCACCGCCCGATGGCCCAGCGGCCGCAGTACGCGGGAGCGCCCAGAGGATCGACCAATATGGCCGCGAGCGTTCCTCGGTGGGCCGGTCGGCGAGGAGTCGCTCCCTGTCGCTCTCGTCGACCACGCCGGCCGCGCGCTGCACGTACCACCGTGACTCGGCGTCGGCGAGAACGCGCACCGACCCGTCGACGTCGATCTCGATCCGCTCCAGGCCCGGCAACGCGAGCAGCAACGCATCGCCGGCTTCGTCGAGCAACCGGCGTACCAGCTCGGCCGCCGCCTCGTCGCGGAGCGGCAGGATCACCGCGGTGTCGTAGCCTTCCGGCGGCTCGCCCTCGGCCTCGAACGGTAGGCGCAGTACCGGGACCTGACCGTCACGTCGGCGGACCTCGGTCTCCAGCCCCGCGGACTGCAGATCGGCAACGGCGGCCGCGCTGTCCTGACGGGAGAAGCGCACGCCACCGGTCCGCGACAGGATCACCGGCTCGTCGGTCACGGCGAGCACGGCCGAGAAGCCGACACCGAACCGCCCGACAGCGCTCTCCGCGTCGTCCCGCTTCGCTGACGCGCGCAGGGTCGCGAGCGACTCGACACCCTCGGCCGTCAGCGGCGCACCGGTGTTCGAGACGACCAGCGTCCCGCTCCGGAGCGAGAACTGCACCCGCCCCGGCACTCCCGCCCGGACCGCGGCGTCGGCCGCGTTCTGAGCCAGCTCGACCACAACCCGATCCAGGTACCCGCCCAACGCCAGATCCTCCTCGGCGTTGGCATCCTCCCTGAACCGAACCGGCGCCGCGGCCCACCCCGCCAGCACCCGCTCCCGAATCCCACCACTTCCAAACACATCACTCACCCGGCTGAGTATGCCGCCCAGAAAATTCTCGCCGATCGGCGCGGTCCCGGGCAGGTATCGTCAGGGCGTGATCAACCCTGGTAGTCGCTATGTCGCGTTGGGCAGTTCGTTTGCTGCTGGGCCTGGAATCAAGCCGATCGTGGACAAGGCGGCGGGTCGGTCCGGCCGGAACTATCCGCATCTGGTCGCCGAGGCGCTCGGGCTGGAGCTGACCGACGTGACGTACTCGGGTGCCACGACGGCGACGATCCTGCGGGACCGTCAGGACAGTGCTCCCCCGCAGATCGATGCCGTCGGCCCCGAAACGGCACTCGTCACGATCACTGCCGGGGGCAACGATCTCGAGTACATCGGCACGTTCCTGCGCGGCAGCCTGATGAACACGCTCGCGAAGCCGGCCACCCTGTTCGGCAAGCGCGTCGCCAACCGGATCCGCGCCCGGGTGAGCTACCTCAAGGACCAGACCGAGTACGACGCGGTCGCCGCTTCCCTTGCCGAGATCGTGACCGAGGTCCGCGATCGCGCTCCCAGCAGCCGAATCATGCTCGTCGACTACCTGACCGTGGCAGGTCCGGCGACTCGCCCGCGGCTCGACGTACCGCTGAACGAGGAGCAGCTGCCGAGCGTGGTGATGATGGCCGACGGCCTCGCCAAGGCCTTCGCCACAGCGGCCGAGAAGACCGGCGCCGACCTGATCGCCGCCTCGGCCGCCAGCCTTGACCACGCGGTGGGATCGGCGACTCCCTGGACGACGGGCTTCCGGCTCGGCCGTGGCGTCCCGTACCACCCGAACGAGGCTGGTATGGCAGCCGTCGCCGACCTGATCGTCGCGAAGCTGCGCTGAGGCGAGCTGACGTGGTGGAGATCCGGTTGGCTGACGCCGGCGACCTGGAGCCGGCCGTGGACACGCTGGTGCGGGCGTTCGAGGACTACCCGCTGACCCGGCTGGGGCTCGACCCGGACGGCTACCTCGACCGGCTTGCGCAGTACCACCGGTTGTTCCTCCGCGAGGTCGGTCTGGCGCACGGCCGGGTCTGGGTCGCCGACGATCACACCGCAGTCGCCAGCTGGACCACACCGCGGACACCGCCCGGTGTGTTTGCCCCGCTGGCCGCGGAGTTCCAGGAGATCGCGGGCAGTCGCGCCGAGCTGGCGTCGCAGTACGAGCAGGCGATGGTGCTGTTCCGGCCGTCGGAGCCGATCTGGTTCCTCAGCGTCGTCGGCGTGGATCCCGAGCGGCAGGGCCGCGGGCTCGGCCGGGCGGTGATCGCTCCCGGCATCGCCGCGGCCGACGAGGAGAACTCCCCCGCGTTCCTGGAGACGCAGGATCCCGCCAACGTCGCCTTCTACGAGTCGCTCGGTTTCGAAGTCCTCGCCGAGCTCGACCTGCCGGCGCAAGGCCCGAAACACTGGGCCATGCGCCGCCCACCCAGGAACTAAACCGGCGCCTCGCCCTCGGGGTGGACCTCGACGACCTGGTTGAGCGGGCGGCCGCCGGGGCCCGGCGTACGGGAGATGCGCAGCGCGAGCTCGACCGCGCGCTCCTCGGAGGCGACGTCGACGACCCAGTAGCCGGCCAGCACCTCCTTGGTCTCACTGAACGGCCCGTCGGTGATGATCGGCTCGCCGTCGTCCTGCGCGCGAACCGTCTTCATCTGGTCCGGACCGGCAAGCCCGCGCTCCTCGACCAACTCACCGGATTCCCTCAGCTCCTGGTCGAACTCGCGCATGAAGTTGACCATCACCTTGAGGTCCTCCTGCGACCAGGTGGTGGGCATGTCGTCCCAGCCCTGCTTGTTGGAATGCATCAACAGCATGTACTTCATCGGTCCCACTCCTTGTCGTCGGCCGGTCGGTCGGTCGGTCAGGCCGGCGCGACGCCCTCGGGGTGGACCTCGACGACCTGGTTGAGCGGGCGGCCGCCGGGGCCCGGCGTACGGGAGATGCGCAGCGCGAGCTCGACCGCGCGCTCCTCGGAGGCGACGTCGACGACCCAGTAGCCGGCCAGCACCTCCTTGGTCTCACTGAACGGCCCGTCGGTGATGATCGGCTCGCCGTCGTCCTGCGCGCGAACCGTCTTCATGTTGTCCGGACCGGTCAGCCCGCGCGCCTCGACCAACTCACCGGAGTCCTGCAGCTCCCGGTTGAGATCGTGCATGAAGTCGACCATCACCTTGATGTCCTCGTCCGACCACAGCTTGGGCATGTCGTCCCAGGCCTGCTTGTTGGACTCCATCAGCAGCATGTACTTCATCGGTCCCACTCCTTGTCGTCCGTCCCCACACCGGGGTCGCTCAGCAGCAACGTCGGAGCCGATCTCCCGTTCTCGACAGGGTCAGCCGACCGGCGTGTGAACGTACGGCGTGGTGGTGGTGACGGGCAGGAATCCGAGCCGCTGGAGAATCGGCGAACTGTCGTCCGACGCGTCGACCTGCAGGTACCGGTAACCCAGCTCGACCGCGCGGGCGGCGCGCACCGCCACCAAGGCCTTGTAGATGCCTTTGCCTCGCCATTCGAGCAGCGTAGACCCGCCCCAGAGCCCGGTGAAGTCCGTGCCCTGCTTGTAGACCGCCCAGGCCGCCGAGACCACCTCGCCGTCCGCCTCCGCCACGAACACGTCGGTCAGCCCATTCGCCTGCCGCCGGACCAGGTCATCGGTCAGCCACGACCAGTCCTTGCCCCAGACGGCCGACTCCATCGCCGCGATCCGCTCGAAGTCGGCCTTGTCCCCGGTACGGCGGATCGTCACACCCGGCACAGCGTCACGTCCGGCCAGCCGCTCCACGATCTCGGCGCTCTCGGCGATCACGACGGTCTCGCGTTCCTCCGGCACGAACCCGGCCGCGGTCAGCCGCTCGGGTAGATCGGCCGGCAGGTCGTGCCCGCGGGTCTTCCACTCGACCGGCTGCCCCTTCGCGGCGAAGTAGTCGCGCTGCCGAGCGATCAGCGCGTCGAGCTCGGTGCCGTCGAGGCCCTCGAGAGAGCGGTAGCTCACGAATCCACGGCTCGGGTACTCGACCCGGATCACCGGCCCGTCGGTGCTCGTCGGTACGTCGGCCGCCTCGGATCCGCCGCGCAGCTGCTCGTCGTACGCCGCCAGCAGGACGGCGATCCGGTCAGTGTTGGTTGGTTCAGTCACCCGATGACTGTGCCATGCACGGGGTCCGATCCACGACCGATTCGGCCGTGGCCGAACGTCGGCGGGTCAGCGCGAGGACGGCCCGCCGGAAGGCGTTCCGGACGCGGTGCTCGCGGCGCTGGCGTTGCAGTGCCTCGGCGGCCATCAGCCGTACCTCGTGGTCACCGCCGACCGAGTGCCGCACGTCGTCGGCGACCAGCTTGCTGTTGACAACCACGCTCAACGCTTCCATTGCTCGGCGCTCCCTGCTCGGGCTCCCCTGGTGGGTGCCTTCACTGCAAGGTCGGAGCTGCGCGCCGCAGCTCTACATCCAGCAACAATTTGCTTTCAGTGCTGCTCGGTGGAGTGGACGAGAGTCCGGAGGAGCACGGTCAGGCGGTCCTGGTCGGCGGCGGGCAGCTGGTTCACCAGGTCGACCTCGACCTGGGTGATGTCGCCGAGTGCCTGCTGCCAGATCAGCAGCCCCGCGTCGGTGAGCGTCGCGACCACCTTGCGCCGGTCGTCGCGATCATGGTGCCGGGCGACGTAACCCGACCGCTCCAGCGCGTCCAGCCGATTCGTCATCGCGGCCGGCGACAACCCGAGCTGAGTGGCCAGCCGCCCGGGCGTCGACTGGTACGGCGACCCGCCCCGGCGCAGCATGTGCAGCGTCTTGAAACCCCACCACTGCAAACCATGCCGAGCCAGTACTGCGTCCCGCTGGCGGTCCAGGTAGCGCCCGAGGACCTGCAGCCGGGTCGCGATCCCCTCGACCCGCAGATCCATCTCCGGCAGCTCCCGGCTCCACAGCTCCACGTGCGCGTCGATCGAGTCCTTCACCTGCTGAATGATTCACCGGCTGAAGCTTTGTTGTCAAAACTTTCGATGTCGAAATACTGTCCCGCCATGACACAGATCGCGCTCGACCCCCTGCTCGCCGCCGTGACCGCGTTGATGCGCGCGGGCCGCTGGACCACCGCCACCGACCTCCTGCAGGCGGCCACCGCCTCGACCCCGTCCGAGCGCCTCGCGCTCTCTGCCGCGCTGGCCGAGGTCACCGTCGACCAAGACTTCAGCCAGCAGACCGACAACGCCGGCCCGGCGCTCGCAGTACTGGAGGAAGCGCTTGTTGAAACTCCGGACGCGACGACGAGCTGGGACCTTGCCTTCCTCCGCCTCAAGAAGGACTACAGCAATGCGCTCTCCACGAGCGACCGCACCGCTGGTGAGGCTTACGCGAAGCGTGCCGCCGAACTCCACGAGACAGCACCCGACGAGGCCCGATCAGGCTATGCGGCCTTCTACCAAGGCGTCATCGCGGACAACCTTCAGGAACTCCCCGAAGCTGCCTTCACCGCCTTCACCACCGCGCTCGAACTCGGCGAACGCTCCGCTGACGACCTCCTGATCTCCCTCGCCCTGCGTCACCTCGGCGACCACGCCCACACGGCTGGTGATCTCGTCCTCGCCCGCGCGGAATGGGAACGGTCAACCGAACTACGCCAGAAGGTCGGTCACCTCCTGGGCGCGCTGGCCCAGCAGACGCTCCTCGCAGTACTGGCTCGCGACGAAGGCAACCCCGAGGCCTCCCGCGCGATCGCCACCGAAGTCAACCGCTGGTCGCACCAGGTCCACATCCCCTTCCTCCAAACCCAAACCGCCACCCTCCTGACCTGACGCCCCACCGGCACGACCTGTTGCAGAAAGTGACCGGACGTGCTAGTTCTGAAGCTGGTTGGCGAGGGGGGCCTCAATGCCGAGCGGTCAGACCGTTTCACCTGCACTGCCACAACGGCTTTCACTGCGTCATCGGCTGGCGTGGATATTGCGGGTCAATCGGCAGCTGGGCTCGCAGCCGGCCTTCGCGGTCCGGACCAGGTTCGCCGAGGCCTGGCCGAGCAGCACGGATCCACGGTCGGTCAACCCGTCGACCATCTACCGCTGGGAGGCCGGCCAGTCGGCGATCCCGCACTCGACGGTACGTCGGTACGAACACCTGCTCGGACTGCCGGCCGGCCACCTGGTCGCCGTTTTCGACCACGCGCTCAGGACGAACAAGCCGGTGATCGAAGCCCCGCCCGCACTCAGCCGCGAACACCGGTTGGACCACCGAGCACTCGACCGGCGGCTGGACGCGCACCTCGATCGAGCCTGTACGTCGGGCCTGATGAGCGGATCCGACTGGGACGAGCTCACCGATCTGCTGGCGACCCGGCCCACGGCGTACCTGCCGGGACGGACCTGGCGGGAGCTCTCGCATCGTCTGCTCGCCGAGATGCTGCTCGCGTGTGGCAGGTCGTGGCTGCAGCGCTACGAGGCAGTCAACCGGCTGCTCGCCCATCCGGCCGCGCAGGCCGACCTGATCGATGCCTGCGCGGTCGCCGCGGCCGATCGCGACAACCAGGTGATGATCTCGACCCTGGCCGCGCTGGGGACGAGCAGCCATCGCGACTCGATCTCGATTCTCCTGCGCCAGTTGGTGAATCCGACCGACGAACGCGCGTTGTACGGAACGGTGCTGGCCCTCACCGAGGCAGCGACCCTGAACCAGCTCGACCCAGGGCAGCGGCGGCAAGCGATCCGGCTCCTCCGGGAGATCGTCGCGCCCGGCGGGCCACTCGGATCGATGGCCCACGAAGCGCTGCGAATGATCGGCGGGCCCACCCGCAACACAGCCAGCACTCGGTACTCCGCAGCAGAACCCGTCTCGCTCATCGCCCAGCGCATCGCGCACACCGCCGCGGCCGCCCTCCCCAACGCCCCGGAGAACTTCGCCGATCCCGTACTGCCTCAGTTGGTCGAGGAGCTGCTGTTCGACCCGTCGGACGACGCTCGCCTGATGGTCTCGGCGATGATCGCCGCGACTCCTTATCGCGCCGGGATCGCCGCGGCCCTGTCAGCAGAGCTCAAGCGCGGCCGGACACTCACCGGCGACCCCGAGCGGGCGGGCGCGTTCCTCTCCGCCCTGCGGATGCTGGGCGGACGACCTGAACGCGGGCTGATCGAGCGCATCGTCGTGGCGGACGGCATACCGTCGCCGACGATCTCCGTCGCGGCGTTCGCGCTCGGCCACTTCGCCGAGACGCCACCGGATTCCTGGTGGGACCGCGCACTCGGTAAACATCTGGCGGACTGGCAGCGGACCAAGAGTCAGACCAGCGTGGCGGCCCTCCGCGGCCTGGCCTACAGCGCCGGGGTCAACGGAAACCGCGGGCCGCTGCGGCGGCTGCGTTCCGATCCGGATACTCCGGCCGCGGTGCGCGCGGGCGCCGCGTGGTGGCAGAGCCAGCCGGCGCACGTCATCGCCAGCGCGCAACTCTGATCGCAGCGCGCGAGGATGCCCGAAAGGGCAGATTGGTTGCCTTGGGTCCCTATTGTGGTCGCCCCAGATCTTGACACCCGGGGCGAGTGCGAGCACCGTCGAAATCATTCTGCGCCTGGGGGGCCGGAGTAGCAGGTGCTTGGGGAAGCACAGGGGCGATCGACACAGGGGGCACCACCGATGAGTTACTACAGTCATGCCCGAACGCGGCGAGCAGTGGCCTCGGCCGGGCTCGTCGCTTTCATGATCATGGGATCAGGCATCGCGCAGGCCAAACCCGCGGCCGTCACCGCGGCCGCCGGTCCAGCGGCCGGTACTGCGGCCGCTCCCGCGTCAAAGATCCCGTCACTCGTCAGCCAGCGCATCGCCGCTGTCGGCAAGGCCGCCGGAGCGACTCACCGGCTCGACGCGGGCCAGCGCGCCAAGCTCAGCGATCCGCTGCTGGCCGTGGACACGGCGGCGAACCTCGATCTCGAAGTACACGCCCTCGGCCGGGTGGCCGGCAAGGAGCGGGCCGAGCTGCAGCGGCTGGGAGCGCGGATTCTCAACGGCTCCGACCAGTGGGTCAAACCCCAACGGGTCAAGGCGCTCCTCAACGCCGGTGTCTTCCGCGCGCTGGTGCCCTACGACCGGGTGGACGACGTCGCCGCCCTCGGTTGGGTCGCCGCGATCCGGCCGACCGAGAGCCTGCCGCCCGACGCGGGCAGCTTCCTCAGCGAAGGCGTCGCGCTGCATCGCGCGGACGCCGCCCAGAACATCGGCTTCGACGGCGGCGGGATCTCCGTCGGCGTCATCTCGGACGGCGTCAGCAACCTGGCCGCTGCCGAGGACCTCGGGGATCTCCCCGCCGGCGTCACCGTGCTGGAGACCGGTTCCGGCGACGAGGGCACCTCGATGCTGGAGATCGTGCACGACATGGCGCCCGGCGCCGATCTGTTCTTCCATGCCACCGGCAACGGTGTGACCGACCACGTGGCGGCCCAGAACGACCTGGCCACCGCCGGCGTCGACATCCTGACCGAGGACATCCCGTTCGACAGCGAGCCGGCCTTCCAGAAGGGCATCGCCGCGGTGAACGGCGAGATCCTCGCCGCTTCGGGTGTCTGGGTCAGCTCGTCGGCCGGAAACCTGAACGGCACGCACGCTCCGCGGGTCGCCGCCACTGGTACCGGTAACGGTCCCGACGGTGGAGCACCCACTGGTTGCGGTGTGGCACCCACGAACACGGTCGCCTTCAACGGCGCCGACACCACCTTCGACGTCACCGTCGGGGCGGGCGGCACGCTCCGTTCGACCCTGCAGTGGAGTGAGCCGCGGGCGATCTTCCCGACGGCGGGCGCGGGTGGCTTCACAAACCTCGACCTCTACATCCTCAACGCGGCCGGCACGAACTGCCTGGCCAACAGCACCGGCGCCCAAGGCGGCGGAACCGGCGACACGATCGAGCAGGCCGCCTGGACCAACCCCAGCGCGACCACCGCGGCCACCGTCAAGCTGGTGGTCAACGTGACGGGCTCGACCGGCGCCAAGGGCACGCCTACGATCGACCTCCGCTGGCGTGGCGCCGGCGCCGTCGACGCAACCGGTAGTGCCGGATCACTCAACCCTGACAGCAACTACACCGACTTGGCGACCTCGGCCGGCGCCGTCAACGCCGGTGTGGACCAGAACCCTGCCACGGTTCCGCTGGAGACCTTCAGCGGCCAAGGCCCGGTCTCGCTGGTCAGCACGACGGTCTGCTCGACGTCGTACCCGTGTCCCGCGGTCGCTCCTCCGGGCACCACGAACCAGAGTGTTGCCGGCGGTGGTGGACGGACGGCGATCGCTCCGACCTACACGGCTGGCGACGGCGTGTCGGTCAGCGGCGTCGGAGACTTCGGCGCGGGCAGCTGCCCAGCCTCGACTCAAGGCGACTGCAGGTTCTTCGGTACGTCGGCGGCAACCCCGAGCGCGGCAGGTGTCGCAGCTCTGGTGCTGGACGCGGCCGGTGGGCCGAACGCGCTGACACCATCGGCGTTGACCGCAGTACTGAATGCTAATGCCACGGATCGAGCCGCCGCGGGTCCTGACAACGCCTTCGGTTCGGGCGTTCTGGACGCCTTCTCCTCGGCGACCGGACGGGCTGATCTGGCCGTCACGAAGAACTGTCTGCCGGACGGTCCGGCAGCAGCCGGTACGTCGTACCCGTGCACCATCACCGTGACGAACAACGGCCCGGCCATCGCGCGGGCGGTCCAGGTGACCGACACGGTGACCTCGAGCGGGACGTTCCAGCTGTCCACCACGTCGACCGGGTGCACCGCACCCGCGGGCGACCAGGCCGGCAGCGCGCAGGCGACCTGTCTGCTCGGTGACGTCCCGTCGGGTCAGCAGCGCAGCGTCGTGATCCGGGAAAGCGCGAACGAAGCGCAGGACATCGCGGACACCGCGACGGTCAGCAGCGGTTCGGTCGATCCCAACACGGCGAACAACTCCGCGTCCGACACCTTGCACTTCGCTTCCTCGGCGGACGTGAGCATCGACAAGACGGCACCGGCGACGGCGACAGCGGGCGGCCAGATCACCTGGTCGACCACGGTTTCCAACGCGGGACCGTCGACCGCGACCAACGTGGTCGTCCGGGACGTCCTCCCGGCCCAGGTCACCGTCGTCTCGGTCAGCGCCACCGGTGGCACCTGTACTGCGGGTGTGCCGGGTAGCCCGTCGCAACCGACCACCTGTTCGCTCGGCAACATCGCTGCCGGCGGCAACCGAACGATGACGGTAGTTGCCACCATCAACTCGTCGTTCTCCGGTGCCATGCACAACGACGCGACGGTGACCTCGACGACGGCCGATCCCGACCTGGGAAACAACACCGACACGGTCACCACCCAGGTCGGCACCCAGGCCGATCTGTCCGTCACCTCCACCGACAGTCCCGACCCGGTGTTCGCCGGGCGGCCGCTGACCTACACGGTCCGGGTCAGCAACGCGGGACCGTCGACGGCGACCGGGGTCAAGCTGGTCGATGTCCTGCCCGGAGCGGTCGACTTCACGTCCGCGACGGTCACGACGGGATCCGGAAGCTGTGTGCTGGTGACGATTCCGGTGGATCCACCGTCCAAGCAGGTCGAGTGTGAGCTCGGCACGATGGCTCCGGCCAGCGGCCCGACCACGGTGGTCATCGCCACCCGCGTCGCGTCCGGTGCCCCGGCCGGCAACATCTCGGACAGCGCGACGGTGACCTCGAACGCGACGGACCCGGTACCGGGCAACAACACCGCGTCCGCCACCACGACGGTCGGCTCCTCGGCCGATCTGCGGATGGCGCTCGTCGCCGACAAGGACGTCTACAAGCCGTCGTCGACGATCGTCTACACGGCCACGGTGACGAACCTCGGTCCGTCCGACGCCCAGTCCCCGACGGTCACGATCGGACTGCCGGACATCAAGGCCGCGGTCTACGTGTTCGACACCGCCGGCTGCACCAAGGCAGGCCAGGTCCTGACCTGCCCGCGGCCGACCTCGCTGGTCTCCGGTACGAGCTGGTCGTTCAACGTCCACCTGCTCGTCAAGGGCAGCAAGGGCGTGGTGACGACCTCGGCCACGGTCAGTTCGCCGACCGGTGATCCGGTGCCGGCCAACAACAGCACCACCTTGTCGGTGAAGATCGGCAAGTAGCGACAGACAGTACTGCGCGCCGCGGGGTCCGCGGCGCGCAGTACTGCTGTGATCAGGACTGCTGTGATCAGGAGGAGAAGGCCGCGTCGAAGGAGGCGGTCGGCGGGTCGAAGGCCAGCGACTTCACGAACTGGAGGGCCTCGGCGGCGCCGACCAGGCGGTCCATCCCGGCGTCCTCCCACTCGACCGAGATCGGGCCGTCGTACCCGATCGAGTTGAGCATCCGGAAGCAGGCCTCCCACGGGACGTCGCCGTGCCCGGTCGAGACGAAGTCCCAGCCGCGCCGCGGGTCGCCCCAGGCCAGGTGGGAACCCATCCGGCCGTTGCGGCCGTTGCCGACCTGGCGCTTCGCGTCCTTGCAGTCGACGTGGTAGATCCGGTCCTTGAAGTCCCACAGGAAACCGACCGGGTCGAGGTCCTGCCAGACGAAGTGGCTCGGGTCCCAGTTCAGCCCGAACGCCTCGCGATGCCCGATCGCCTCCAGCGTCGCGGTCGTCGACCAGTAGTCGTAGGCGATCTCGGACGGGTGCACCTCGTGCGCGAACTTCACCCCGACCTCGTCGAAGACGTCGAGGATCGGGTTCCACCGGTCCGCGAAGTCCTTGTACCCGGCTTCGATCATCGCCGGTGGGACCGGCGGGAACATCGCGACGGTCTTCCAGATCGACGACCCGGTGAAGCCGACCACGACGTCCACACCCAACTGGCGAGCGGCTCGCGCGGTCGTCTTCATCTCCTCGGCCGCCCGCTGCCGGACGCCTTCCGGATCGCCGTCGCCCCAGATGTGCGCGGGCAGGATCGCCTGGTGCCGCTGGTCGATCGGGTCGTCGCAGACCGCCTGGCCGAGCAGGTGGTTGGAGATCGTCCAGACCTTCAGGTTGTACTTCTCCAGGATGTCGAGCCGGCCGCGGACGTAGTCGTCGTCCTCGGCCGCCTTGCGGACGTCGAGATGATCACCCCAGCAGGCGATCTCGAGTCCTTCGTAGCCCCATCCGGACGCGAGCCGGGCCACCTCCTCGAACGGCAGGTCGGCCCACTGGCCGGTGAACAGGGTGATCGGTCGTGCCATCACAAACTCCTTCTACACATGGGATTCAAAGGGGTGTCCCCGGCGCCGCGGCCGGAGCGCTGGTCGCGGCGCCGGGGACCGGAACCGGACGAACCGGTCCCCCGCCGACCGTGCGCCACCGCTCTCCCACCGGCCCGGGGCGGGGCCGAACCACCCCGGGCCGGAGGAGCTCCTGTCCACCTCTCCGCGTCGGACAGGGTGCGGTTGCGCACGGCGACGAGCATGGGGTCAGATCCTCTGCCTGAGGTCCTGACCGATAGCGACGAGCAGCGTCCTGGCCGGTACGTCGGCGACCTTCTGAGCCTCGGCCAGGTACTTGTCCATCGCGGTCCGGGCGGCCGCCAGGCGACCCTTGGCGTGCTCCCGTTCAGCCGCCCGCAGCTGCACCTTCATCTCGACGGTGGGCTGCAGGTCCAGCGTTCGAACGTCCCGGTAGCGCTTGACCACCTCGAGCGCCTGCGCGTAAGTCGCGATGACCGTGAACGGCACCTTCGTCACCGCGACGTTGCCGGCCTTGTCCGTCGCCCGGGCGATCACTTCGTGCGCACCCAGACCGAGCACCATGCCGTCGAGCTTGCCGGTCGCCGGGAACGGCTGCCCGTCGATGGTCAGCGTCACGCCGGCCATCCCCGAGAGCGCATCCGTGGCAGTCGCCGCCACCGTGGCCAGACTCGCCACACCGAGCTCGGCGCCAGCCGTCAGACCGGTCACTGTCGCCGCCGGGGCGGTCTTGTCGAGCTTGACCGTCACCGACTTGGGTTCGGACACGTTGCCCGCGGTGTCACTCGCCCGCACTTGGAGGGTGTGGGTGCCGTCCGCCGTCAGACTGACCGGAGTCGTGTACTCCGCCCAGTCGCCGTCGCCGACCTTCTGCTCGAGGTAGAGCTGACCGGGCTGGTTGTCCGTCGCCATCGCCGTTGCGACCACCGCATCGGTCCACCAGCCGTTGTCACCTGACGGCGCCGAGGGGTTGACCGACAGGTTCACCTGCGGCGCGACCGTGTCCTTGACCAGCTTGAAGTAGTCGAACTTCACCGTCTTCGAAGCGACCTGGTCGACCCCGAAGGCATAGATCCCGAAGCTCGCCGACGTCAGCGCGGTGTTGGTGACGGCCGGCAGGGTGGTCCACTCCAGCCCGTCCGCGCTGTACGACCCGGTGTACGTCGTACCGCTCTTCGCCAGCCGCAGATACCAGACACCCTGGGTGGGTGCCGGTGACGCGTTCGGTGCGGGTTGGACGATCGTGTTGTTCACCTCGCTGCGCAACTCGATCCCCCGGGTCACCGTGCTGCCGGCGACGTTCGAGGTGAGGAAGTCGAGCTTCACGTAGTTCGCGTCGTCGCCGTACACCATCAGGCCGCCCTGCTGGTACCGCTCGTCGAACGCGGACCCGTCCACCTTGGTCTCGATCGTCCAGTCACCGTCGGGAGCCGGCTGCAGCAGCAGGTTCTTCGGGTTCGTGGCCGTGCCCTGGTAGATGTCGCCCTTGCTGGTGTCGATCTCGAGCTTCCCGCCGGTCACCCGGTACGCCGCTGCGTCCGGCCGCACGCTCGCCGACCAGCGGCAGGCGTCGAGCGCAGTACCGTCGAACTCGTCGTCGGGAGTCGGTGCCTCGGCGGTGTCGTCCGGCGTGATGGAGAAGTAGTCGAACTGCGCCGTGATCGGCAGCGCCTCGGTCCGGTTGGCCAGCCCGAACAGCCCGATCTTCGGGTTGCTGATCCCGGCCAGCTGCTTGGTCTCCGGCATGTCGACGAAGGTCGCACCATCAACGCTGTACGACGCCCGCAGGTTCTGCCCGTTGCTGGTGAAGCGGACCCAGACGGTGTCCGGGTACGCCGCGCCCAGGTTGGCCGTGTTCGACGCGGCCACCTCGTTCGGTGCACCGGCTTCTTCCCGGATGAACTGGAAGATCCGGTCCGCGGCCGACGGCGAACCCGTCGAGCGGCCCTGCAGCACCATCTTCGCGTAGTTGTCGTCGTCGCCGTAGACGATCAACCCAGCCTGCTGGTACGCCAGCCGGGCGGGCAACGTCATCTTCGCCGTCGCCTGCCATGCACCCGCGGGCAGCGGCTGGAGCACGATGTTCGGCGTACCGGTGTTGCCGGTGCCGTAGATGTCGGTCGCGGTCAGCGGGAGCACCAGGTTGCCGTTGCTCACGGCAAGCTCCTGGTTGCCTCTGACAATGGAGTTCCAGCGTCCGGTGTCGAGCGTCGTCCCCTCGAAGCCGTCCGACCGGCCGGTCAAGCAGGTCGGCGGAGCTGACGCGTCGACCTTCACCTGCACGTGCGACGTACCGGCCGCACCCTTCGCGTCCGTCACCGTGACGGTCGCTTCGTGGGTACCGGAGGTCGTGTAGGTGTGGCTGACAGTCGCACCGGTGGCGGTGGCGCCGTCACCGAAGCTCCACACGTAGGACAACGGGACGTCGCCTTCGGGGTCGGTCGCCGTCGCCGTGAAGTCGACCTTCAGCGGCGCCTTGCCCTGCACCGGTGTGGCACTGATCGAGACGTTGGGCCGCTGGTTCTCCGTGATGCCCTTGCCGATGAACTTCACCCAGTTGACGTTCAGCTGCCCGGTCGTCTTGACGAAGTACAGCGGTCCGCTGGTCAGCGAGGCGCCGGAGACGTCCGCGGTGAAGTTGCCGTACGTCTGCCAGGCACCGGTCGGGGTGACGTTGATGGTGGCAACGATCGGTCCGGTCGTCGGCGACCCTTGCCGCACCTGCACGGTCGCTCCCGCGTCAGGTGAAGCGGCCCGCAGTTGGAGCTGGGTGATGCCGGTCAGGTTCGTCGGCTTCCAGCCCCACCAGTCACCGTCCTCGATGAACCCGATGTTCTTGCCACCACCGGCCACGTCACCGGTGTCCTCGACCTGTACGCCGCCCGTGTCGCCCGGCCCACCGGTCTCGCTGAAGTACTCCGCCTCGCGCGTCTTCGGCTGGAGCTGCACGACCTTCTCGGTGGTCAGCCGCCCGCTCCCCGGCGCCCCCTTGTCGGTGTACTTCACCTTGACGAGGCCGAAGATGTTCGCGCCGACATGGCCGTTGTCCCCGTTGACCGGGATGACACCTTCACAGCCGGGGTACTGCTCGTAGTCGTGGGCGTGCTCGTCGTGGCCCAGCGCGGGCTGGGTGATCACCTCGGCACAGTTGACCGTGCCGTCCTCCGGGTCGGTGACAGTGACCTTGTACCTGATCGTGTCGCCGAAGTCGAAGAACCCACCGTCCAGCGGTGCTTCCACCGTGATCGTCGGTGCGGTGTTGCCGGCCGTGATGGTGCGGTTGGAGACCGCGGTCCGGCCATCGCTGTCGGTCACTGTCAACCGGGCCGTGAACACCCCGGCCGTGGTGTAGGTGTGCGACGGCTTCGGGTCGGTACTGTCCGTCGTTCCGTTGCCGTCGAAGTCCCACGCCAGCGTGATCGGCTGACCGTCCGGATCACGCGAGCCGGTCGAGTCGAACGCGACGGTCAACGGCACCGGTCCGGACGTCTTGTCCGTGCTGAACTGCGCGATCGGCGCCCGATTGCCTTGCACGTAGTCGATCCGGTAGATGCCGGAGTCCGCGTTGTTGCCGCCGAACCCGCTGCCCCACTCGATCACGTACAGCGCACCGTCCGGTCCGAACTGCAACGCGTGCGGCCGGACGAACGCCATCTTCTGCAGCATCCGGGATACGTCCGCCACCCCGGTACGGTCGTCCTTCAACTGCACCGAGAACAGCCGGCTGTCGTTCCAGTCCGCCCACACGGCCTTGCCGTCGAAGTACTTCGGCCACTTGCGATCCGAGTTGCTGTCCGGGTCGAACTTGTACGCGCCACTCGTCATCGGCGCACCGCTGCCGCCGATCTCGGGGACACCGGTGGTCGACTTGCCCTGCCACATCGTCGCCGGGATCGCCGCCGGCAGCTGGGTGATTCCGGTGTTGTTCGGCGACTCGTTGACCGGAGCGGCGCAGTTGAAGGTTGCTCCCGCCGCGCCGGTGGCGAAGTTGTAGTCGTTGTACGGCGTGTTGTTGCCGACGCAGTACGGCCAGCCGTAGAAGCCGGGCTTGTTGACGATGTTCCACTCGACCCGGCCGTCCGGGCCACGCGTCGGTGAGACCTGGCCGGCGTCCGGACCGTAGTCGGCGACGAAGAGGTTGTTGGTGGCCGGGTCGATACCGATCCGGAACGGGTTGCGGAAGCCCATCGCGAAGATCTCCGGCCGCGTCTTCGCAGTACCGGCCGGGAAGAGGTTGCCGGTCGGGACGGTGTAGCTGCCGTCGGCCTCCGGGTGGATCTTCAGCACCTTGCCGTTGAGGTTGTTGCTGTTCGCGGCGCTGCGCTGCGAGTCCCAGGCGGCGCGGCCGGCCCGCTCGTCCAGCGGCGAGTAGCCGTCGGAGTCGAACGGGTTCGTGTTGTCACCGGTCGCGATGTAGAGGTTGCCCTGGCCATCGAACTCCAGCGCACCACCGGCGTGGCAGCACTCGTTGCGCTGGGTGTCGATCCGCAGTACCTGCTTCTCACTGGCCAGGTCGACGGTGTCCCCGGTGACCTTGAAACGCGAGACCTTGTCGTGTGGATCGCTTCCGGTCGGCGAGTAGTACAGGTAGAGGAAGCCGTTCTGGTCGAAGGCCGGGTCGAGCGCGATCCCGAGCAGGCCGAACTCCTGGCCGGTGTACACGCTGAGGGTGCCCGCGGTGAGGACCGAACCGTCGGTCTTGATGATCTTGATCGCGCCGTTGCGGTCGATGTAGAACACCCGGCCGTCGTTGGCGATCGCCAGCTCCATCGGGTTCGCGGTGTCGTCGTCGAGGGTGACCTTCTCGTAGCTGTCACTCAGCGAGGCGCCACAGTCGGCCGGCTGCACGCCCGCCGCGGTCTTGATGCCGCCGAGCAGGTGCTTGCGGAACGTTGCGTCGGAGAACGACTCGATCGTGTGCCCCATCCCCGTGTACCAGGCGCGGCCGCCGTCGTAGTCCTGACACCACGCGATCGGGTGCTCGACGCCCATGTTGCCGCCGGTGTACGTCGACTCGTCGAGCGAGGCCAGCACGTGCACAGCACCCCGCGGGTTCGACCGGTAGTTGTACCACTCGTCCGTCCGCGGCCAGCTCGTCGGCGCCTCGGCAGTCGACGGGTGCGCGTGGTCCTCCACCTTCACCGTCGCGTTCGGCGTACCGGGCGGGTGGCTGTCGAAGTAGCTGCCGACCAGCTTGCCGTACCAGGGCCAGTCGTACTCCGTGTCCGACGCGGCATGCACCCCGGCGTATCCGCCACCGTTGCGGATGTACCGCTCGAACGCGGCCTGCTGATCCGCGTTGAGCACGTCACCCGTCGTCGACAGCCAGATCACCACCTCGTACTTCGCGAGCTCGGTGTCGTTGAACATCGCCGCGTCCTCGGTCGCGGTGACGGTGAAGTCGTTGCCCGCCGCCAGCTCCTTGATCGCCTGGATCCCGGCCGGGATCGAGTCGTGCCGGAACCCGGCGGTCTTGCTGAAGATCAACGCGTTGAAGGTCTCGGCCCCGTGCCCCGGATGGGCCTGGGCCGGCAAAGTGATCGCCAAGGAGGCGATCAGGGCGAGCACGAGGACACGGATGAGCGTGCCTCGTCTGCGTAGCTGGATCATGGGGTGCTCCTCATGGGTCGGATAAGGCGCGCGCTCCATCTGGTTCCGGGGCGGGTCCCCGGATTTTTCGGCCCTGGTACTGCGAAGTTCAGCTACTGCGGTCCCCGTGCTCTGCCCTGCGCGGGATGGGTCGGGTTATCGGACGCCGAGCAGGTGGTCCATGGCGAGCTGGTCGAGCCGCTCGAACCCGAGCCCGCGTTGTGCCAGCGCGTCGGGGTCGTAGGTCGCCTTGCGCAGATCCGCCAGCGACTCGCCCTCACCCAGGGTGGGCTGGGAGAGTTCGTTCACGCGGGCGGCCGCGACGGCTTCCTGTACTTCGGGGTCGGCGCGGAAGGCCTGCACCTTCTCCCGCAGGATCAGGTAGTTGCGCATACAGCCCCGCGCGGTCTCCCAGACCCCTTCGATGTCTTCGGTGCGCGGCGGCTTGTAGTCGAAGTGCACATAGCCGTCGAAGGCCGGTCCACCGGCGGAACCCTGGAGCACATCGACGGTCCAGAACGCCTCCCGCAGGTTTCCCGCGCCGAAGCGCAGGTCCTGATCGAACCGCGGACCGTGCTGACCGTTCAGATCGATGTGGAACAACTTGCCGTGCCACAACGCCTGCGCGATCCCGTGCGCATAGTTCAGCCCGGCCATCTGCTCGTGCCCGACCTCGGGATTGACTCCGACCATCTCGGGGTGCTCGAGGTCGTTGATGAAGGCGATCGCGTGGCCGATGGTCGGCAGCAAGATGTCACCGCGCGGCTCGTTCGGCTTCGGCTCGATCGCGAATCGGATGTCATAGCCCTGTTCACGCACATAGCCGCAGAGCAGGTCCATCGACTCCTTGTAGCGGTCCAGCGCCGCGTGCACGTTCTTCGAACCACCCGACTCGGAGCCCTCGCGACCGCCCCAGAGCACATAGATCTTCGCGCCGAGCTCGGCGGCGAGGTCGACGTTGCGCAGCACCTTGGCCAGCGCGTACCGGCGGACGTCACGATCGTTGGCCGTCAAGCCACCGTCCTTGAAGACTGGGTGGGCGAACAGGTTGGTGGTGGCCTCCTCCACGACCATGTCGTGGTCAGCCAGGGCCTTGGTGAACCGAGTCAGCACCTGCTGACGGGTCGAGTCGTCGGGTACCAGGTCGTCGTCGTGGAACGACACCGCCGCCGCCCCCAACTCGGACAGCTTCTCCACCGCGTACACGGGGTCGAGGGGCGCGCGGACCGCAGTACCGAAGACGTCGACGCCTTCCCAGCCGACGGTCCACAATCCGAAGGAGAACTTGTCGCTCTTGGCCGGTGTGTATGAGTTCATTCAGGAATCTCCTGCCACTGTCGGGAGGTCGAGCTGTCCTCGACCGCGGCCAGCACGCGCTGGACCTGCAGGCCGTCCGCGAACGACGGTGCCGGATCCTTGCCCTCGGCAATCGCGGTGACCAGATCGACCACTTGGTGAGTGAAGCCGTGCTCGTAGCCGAGCAGGTGACCCGGCGGCCACCAGGCGGCGACGTACGGGTGCGTCGCCTCGGTGACGAGGATGCGCCGGAAGCCCGCGGTCTCGGCCGGCTCCGTCGCGTCGTAGAAGTGGAGCTCGTTCATGTCCTCGAAGTCGAACGCCAGACTGCCGTCGCTGCCGTTGATCTCGATCCGGATCGCGTTCTTCCGGCCGGTCGCGAACCGGGTCGCCTCGAAGACGCCGAGCCCGCCGCCACCGAACCGGGCGAGGAAGATCGCGGCGTCGTCCACCGTGACCGGTCCATGTTCGGTACCGGCCTCGCCGGACAACCCGCTGTGCGCGGCCGCCACCGGACGTTCCTTGACGAACGTCTCCAGTTGCCCGCTGACCTCGGTGATCCGGTCGCCGGTGATGTACTGGGTCAGGTCGACGATGTGGGCCCCGATGTCACCGAGCGCCCCCGAGCCGGCCTTCTCCTTGTCCAGCCGCCACGACAGCGGCGCCTCCGGATCCGCGATCCAGTCCTGCAGGTACTGCGCCCGCACGTGCCGGATGGTGCCGATCTTGCCCTCGGCAACCAACTGGCGGGCCAGCGCGATCGCCGGCACCCGGCGGTAGGTGAACCCGACCATCGACCTGACCCCGTTGGCCGCCGCCTCGGCCGCCGCGGCCGCCATCTGCTCGGCCTCCGCGACGGTGTTGGCCAGCGGCTTCTCACAGAGCACGTGCTTGCCCGCCTGCAGCGCGGCGATCGCGATCTCGGCGTGACTGTCGCCCGGCGTGCAGATGTCGATCAGCTGCACGTCGTCGCGAGTCAGCAGCTTGCGCCAGTCGGTCTCGGTCTGGCTCCAGCCGAGCTTGCCGGCGGCCTCGGTGACCGCGTCGGCCGACCGGCCACACAGAACGGTCATGTCCGGCTGCAGTGGCAGGTCGAAGAAGCGCGGCGCGCTGCGCCAGGCCTGTGAGTGGGCGGCCCCCATGAAGGCGTACCCGATCAGGCCGATGCCCAGGTTCGTCATACAGATAGTCCTCAGCTCTCGGTTTTGTCAGCTCTCGCTGCGTCAGCTCTCGCCGTGTCAGCTCTCGAAGGCGGTCGGCAGGTACTGGTCGACGTTGTCCTTGGTGACGACCGGCGCGTACAGCTGGATGGTGCGCGGCACCTCGACCTCCACCAGGTCGCCGAGGGCCTTCTTCTGGACCAGCAGGCGAGCCAGCCGGACGCCGTCCGCACCCTGCGTGGACGGGTAGATGACGGTGGCCTTCACCACCGAGTTGCCGGCCTTGATGTCGCGCATCACGTTCGCCGAACCGGCGCCACCGACGACGAAGAACTCCTTGCGGCCGGAGTTCTTGATCGCCGCCATCACGCCGACGCCCTGGTCGTCGTCGTGGTTCCAGATCGCGTCGATCTTCGGGGCCGCCTGCAACAGGTTGGCCGCGGCCTTCTCACCGGACTCGACGGTGAACTCCGCCGCGACCCGGTTGCTGACCTTCAGCCCGCAGTCGGCCAGCGCTTCCTTGAAGCCCGCGCTGCGCGCCTGGGTCAGCGGGAGCGAGTCGATGCCGGCGATCTCCGCGATCACGGCGTCCTTCTTGCCCTTCATCTCCTTGCAGACGTAGGTGCCCGCGGACACCCCCATCCCCTTGTTGTCGCCGAGGATGGTGGTCCGGGCCGCGAAGGTGCTGCCGAACTCGCGGTCCACGTTCACCACCGTGATACCGGCCTCCATCGCCTTGATCGCCACCGGGGTGAGCGCCGCACCGTCGAACGGCAGCAGCACGATCGCGTCGACCTTGTCGTTGATGAAGGTCTCCACCTGGCTGATCTGCAGGTTCACGTCGTTGGTGCCCTCGGCAACGACCAGCTCGACGTCGGAGTACTTCTTCGCCTCGGCCTGGGTGGCCTTGGTGATCGCGCCCATCCAGCCATGGTCCGCGGCAGGCGCCGAGAAGCCGATCTTCACCTTCTTGCCCGGTTCGTCGTTGCCCTTGGCCGCGACCTGCTGGGTGCCGGAGTCCTTGGTCTTCTCGGCCTCGGGGGTGTTGCTGGTACAGGCGATCAGGGCCATCGAGCTGAGCCCGACCAGGCCGGCGGTGAACAGTAATCGGGCGGAACGTACGGACATCTTGTCCTCCAAAAGGTGGTGCATTTACAGGGGTTGCCGTTCTTCGGTCAATGCGTGGTGGCGCGAGCGGCCAGGCGTTGCTGGAGGAGGACAGCGATCACGATGATCACGCCCTTCGCCACCGACTGGGCGGAGATGCTCAAGTTGTTCAGGGTGAAGACGTTGTTCAGGGTGGTGAAGATCAGCACGCCGAACACGGTCCCGACGATCGTGCCGCGGCCACCCGACAGCAGCGTGCCGCCGATCACCACCGCCGCGATCGCGTCGAGCTCGTAGAGCTGACCGTGGGTCGAGCTGCCGGTCGTGGTCCGGGCCATCAGCATCACCGCGGCGATGCCACAGCACAGGCCGGCCAGCACGTAGAGGGCGACCGTGTGCTTCTGTACCTTGATACCGGCCAGCCGCGCCGCCTCGGCGTTGCCGCCGACGGCGAAGGTCCGCCGGCCGAAGGTGGTCCGGTTGAGCAGCACCCAGCCCGCCGCGGCGACCACGACGAACATCCAGACCAGCACCGGTACGCCGATCAGCGAGCCGCCGAAGAAGTCGACGAACGAGTTGACGTTGATGATCTGGGTCTTGCGGTCGGACAGGATCTCGGCCAGACCGCGCGCCCCGGCCAGCATCGCCAGGGTCGCGATGAACGGCACTATCTTGCCGTAGGCAACCAGTAACCCGTTGACCAGACCACACGCCGAGCCGACCAGCAGCGCGGTGGTGACCATGAAGATCCAGTGGTAGTCGATGGCCATCTGCTGGGTGGCCAGCGTGCTCGCCCAGACACTGGCCAGGGCGAGCATCGCCCCGACGGACAGGTCGATCCCGCCGCCGGTGATCACGAACGTCATGCCGATGCTGACCACACCGACCACCGCCGCCAGCCGCAGGATGGTGAGGATGTTGGCGGTACTGGCGAACCTGTCCCCCGCTGTGACGAATCCGACGATGCAGAGCAGGACGAGCGCGATGACCAGACCGACGTTCCGGCCGGCCCCGCTCTTCAACAGGTTGCCGACGGCTGCTCCCGCCATCGGACCACCCCGGCCGCTGCGCGGCACCGTCCCGGTCACCGGGTCCACCTCGACCATGGTCTGCCCCTGGGTATCCGTGGGTCGTGCGACTCCGTCGTTCATCAGACGGCACTTCCTTCCATCACCAGGTCGAGCACCTGGTGCTCGTCGATTTCCTGCGCGGGGCCCGTGTGCACGGCCCGCCCCTCCCGCATCACCACGACCCGGTCGGCCAGACCGAGCACCTCTTCGACCTCGCTGGAAACCAGCACGATCGCGATCCCGTTGGCGGCCAGCTTGCGGATCAGCGCGTAGATCTCGGACCGCGCTCCGACGTCGACACCCCGGGTCGGCTCGTCCAGCAGCAGAACCCGGCAGTCCCGCAACAGCCAGCGGGCCAGCACGACCTTCTGCTGGTTCCCACCCGACAGGTTGCGGACAGGCTGCTCGACTCCGGCCGGGCGAACGTCGAGCGCCTTGGTCAGTTCCTCCGCCGCTTTCCGTTCCGCCTGGCCGTTGAGGAATCCTCCGCTGGCGAAGCGGCCCATGCTCGACACCGTGATGTTCTTGTAGACCGCCTCGTCGAGCAGCAGCGCCTGGCTCTTGCGCTCCTCCGGGGCAAGCCCGATCCCCACCTTGACGGATTCCTGCACCTGACCGGCCCTGAGCAACTTGCCGTCCACCCGGACAACACCGGTCGCCGCCTTGCGCGCGCCGTACACGGTCTCCAGTACTTCGGAACGCCCGGACCCGACGAGGCCGGCCAGCCCCAGGATCTCCCCGGCCCGTACTGCGAAGTGGATGTCGGCGAACTCCCGTGGCCGGGACAGGTTCTCCACCTCGAGCACGATGGGTGCGGTACTCGCGACCTCGACGCGAGGCGGGAAGACGTACTCGATCGAGCGGCCGGTCATCAGCCGGATCAGTTCGGTGGTCGGCGTCTCGCGGGCATCCAGGCCGGTGGCCACGGTGGCGCCGTCCTTGAGCACGGTGACCCGGTCGCCGATCTCGCGGATCTCCTCGAGCCGGTGCGAGATGTACACGATCGCGACACCCTGCGCGGTGAGGTCGCGGATCACCCGGAACAGGTTGTCGACCTCTTCGGAGTCGAGCACCGCGGACGGCTCGTCCATCACGATCAGCCGCGCTTTCCTGGACAGCGCTCGCGCCATGCTGACCACCTGCTGACCGGCGGCCGACAGCAGACCGACGGTCCGGCCCGGTGGGATCTCGCCGTGGCCGAGGCCTTTGAGCAGTTCGCGGGCCTTCGTGTTCGCCTCGTGCCGGCGGGTCAGCCCGAACCGGGCCGGCTCGTGGCCGAGGAACACGTTCTCGGCGACGGTGAGGTCGGGAACCAGGTCGAGTTCCTGGTAGATGGCAGCGATTCCCAGCCGCATCGAGTCGGCCGGGGTGTTCAGCGACACCAGGCTGCCGTTCACCCGGATGGTGCCCGCGTCGGGTTTGTGCGCGCCGGTCAGCACCCGGATCAGCGTCGACTTGCCGGCGCCGTTCTGGCCGAGCAGGCAGTGCACCTCGCCGCGCCGGATGTCCAGATCGACACCGTCCAGGGCCCGGACGCCGGGGAACTCCTTCACGATCCCGGTCATCCGGAGCAGCTCCGCGCTCTCCGCCTCGCCGGCCGACGGGACGTCGTACTGGGTCATTGGGCCACTCCTGCCGCGTCGCGACCGACCAGTGTCGGGTCGAGGAAAACCTGGTCCAGCGAGATCTGCGCGCCGCCGCGGACCGCGGCGGTGAAGCCGAGCTCGGACTGGACGACGCGGCAGCCACCGCCGTCCGGAGCGATCACCCGTTCCCGGATCGCGGTCTCCAGCGGTTCTTTCAGCCACGGCCCGAGCACGGCGAAGTAGCCGCCGAGCACCAGCACGTCCGGGTTCAGGATGTTCACCAGGACCGCTCCTCCGATTCCCAGCCAGGTGCCGACCTCGGCCAGCGCGTTCAGGGTCCGGGCCGAACCGGCCTCGGCCCGCCGGGTGATCTCGGCCAGCCGCTGCTCCACGTCCAGTGACGGGTCGCGGACCGGGTCGTCGAGATCAGTTGCCTTGTTCAACAAAGCGGTCAGGCCGACCACGGTCTCCCAGCAGCCGGTCCGGCCACAGCCGCAGGTCCCACCGGCCGGGGCCACCGGCATGTGGCCGACCTCGCCACTGAAGCCGTGCCCACCGCGGAGCAGGTGCCCGCCGGTGACCATGCCGCCACCGACACCGACAGCACCGGTCAGCAAGACGATGTCCTGCACGGGGTCCGGCCCCGTCTTCATCTCCGAGTACGCCGCCAGCGCGGCAAGGTTCGCCTCGTTGTCCACCCGCACCGGGTACGCCGGGCCGCCGAGCCGCTCGCGCATCTCGTCGACCACGGACACCTCCGCCCAGCCGAGGTTCGGCGCGAGCTTCAGCAACCCGGTCGCGCTCTGGACGAGACCCGGTACGGCGAGCGTGACACCGGCGATCAGACCGCCCCGGGCCAGCACGGCCGCCACCGACTCCTGAACCAGCTCGGCCAGGTGATCGAGCGTCGTACTGGGATCGAGGTGGGCGACGTCGAGCGGGACGCGGCGTTCGGTGACTGTCTCGCCGCCGAGGTCGAGAGCTGTTACGGCGAGGTAGTCGACGTTGATCTCCGCGCCGACGCCGCAGATGCCGCGACCGTCGAGCTCGACGAGTTGCCCGGGCCGGCCGAGCGCGCCGGCTTCGGCCTGACCGTCGCGCAGCAGGCCGCGTTCGACCAGCTCGGCGACCAGGCTGCTCACGGTCGCCTTGTTGAGGCCGGTCTCCGCTGCGATCCGGGCGCGTGAGCGCGATCCCGCCTCGCGGACGTGCCGGAGGACGACGGACAGATTGTTCCGCCGGAGCGAGACATGATCGGCGGCGACGACACCGCTGCCTGGCCGACTGCCCTTGGACAGCGTCATGAGCCCACCCCCTTCTCCCCCTGGAGAACGGCATCTGTGATGCCAGTCACAGACTTTGTCTGTTGAGCCAACAAACTAAGTACCGGCGGGATGGCCGTCAAGATGTTGCGGCCAAGTTTCTTCACGACCTGGTCGAAAGCTTTCGATTCGCAATTTGCAGACTTTCATCGAAGTCTTGCAGATTGAAGCGCTCGTTTGTACGCTCGGCGCCACTCTCCGCAGTCCTGCCCCGCCCCCATCAGGAGCCTGCACATGTCTGTGACCCGCCGTACCTTCCTGGCTGCCTCGGCAGCCGCAGCAACCACGATCGGCAGCACCTTGCCGACCTCGGCGACCACCGCGACGCCGGTCGCCAGTCCACCCGGCGACGTGGTCGGCAAGATCACCGTCGGCTACCAGGGCTGGTTCGCCTGCGCCGGCGACGGCGCACCGATCAACGGCTGGTGGCACTGGAGCAACAACTGGGGTCAGCCGCCGTCGCCGAGCAACAACGCGTTGGGCAGCTGGCCCGACGTCCGCGACTACACGAGCACCTACCAGACGGCGTACGCGAATCTCGGCAACGGGCAGCCCGCGAAACTGTTCTCGTCGTACGACCAGCAGACCGTCGACACGCATTTCCAGTGGATGCAGCAGCACGGCTGTGACACCGCCGCGCTGCAACGGTTCAATCCGACCGGCGGCGAAGGCCCGACCCGCGACGCGATGGCGGTGAAGGTCCGCCAGGCCGCCGAGACGTTCGGGCGGAAGTTCTACATCATGTACGACGCGACCGACTGGACGAACATGCAGTCGGAGATGAAGGCCGACTGGATCAACAAGATGCGGGCTTACACGAGCTCACCGGCGTACGCGAAGCAGAACGGCAAGCCGGTGGTGTGCATCTGGGGCTTCGGCTTCAACGAGGCCAACAAGGCCTTCCCTGCTTCGGTTTGTCTCGATGTCGTGAACTGGTTCAAGGGCCAGGGCTATTACGTGATCGGTGGTGTGCCAACGCACTGGCGACGCGGTGTCGAGGACTCGCGGGCGGGGTATCTCGATGTGTACCACGCGTTCAACATGATCTCGCCGTGGATGGTCGGCCGGATCCAGGACGTGGCCGGCGCGGATCACTACTACAACAACGTGAATCAGCAGGACCAGGCCGACTGCAACGCGTACGGGATCGACTATCAGCCGTGCGTGATTCCGGGTGATCTGCAGTCGGGGCACCGACGGCACGGCGACCTGATGTGGCGGCAGTTCTACAACCTCACCCGGGTCGGCGTGCAGGGCATGTACATCTCGATGTTCGACGAGTACAACGAGGGCAACCAGATCGCCAAGACGGCCGAGAGCTCGGCCTGGATCCCCGGTGGGTCAGGGATTCGCGCGCTCGACGAGGACGGTACGGCGTGTTCGTCGGACTACTACCTGCGGCTCACGAACGACGGTGGGCGGATGTTCAAGGGGCAGCTCCCGCTGACCGCTCAGCGGCCGACCCAGCCGATGCCGAGCCAGGGTACAGGTGGGGTGATCTTCTACCAGCACGTGGATTACGGCGGCGCGGCCGGGCAGGCACTTGCTAAAGGCAACTACACTCGCGCGCAACTGGCGACAGCCGGCGTACCGGACAACTGGGCGTCGTCGGTCCGGGTCCCGGCTGGCTGGTCGGTGACGATGTTTGCCGAGGACAACTTCACCGGGCAGAGCTGGACCAGGACGGCGGACACGGCGAACTTCGTTGCCCTGTCGCCCAATGCGAACGACCACCTGACGTCGTGCCGGATCCAGTAGCTCCGTTGTTCTAAAGGAGTTCGAGGCTGTCGGTGGCGAGCGTGATGACGGCGCCGTCGAGGTGCACTCGGCAGGCGATGGCGTGGCCGGCACAGGTGAGGAGGGCAGGGCCGGCCACGTCGACGACGCGGTAGGCGACCGGTTGCATGCAGCGTTCCACGACGGCCTGCTGTTCGCGATGGCAGCCGAGGACGTGGCAGGTGACGACTTCGCCGACGCTCATCAAGGTCAGGCCGTGGTCCTCGCAGATCCCCCAGCTGACGCCGCAGGACTGACCCTCGGTAGCGGCCAGGCGAACCAGGCTGCCGGCGGTCGCCTCCAGTTCGCCGGCCACCGCGCGGAACGTGTCGGCCGCCTCGTCCAGGTCGCGCCGCAACTGGCGGGACGCGACCGACTCGGGCAGGCCGCGGGTCGCGGCCAAGAGGTTCTCCGACAAGGCCATCGCTGCTACCGCGATCTCGTCGACCTTCACCGGCGTACCGAAGTTCGAAGTACTGGGCACCGGCTCCCGGACGGGAACTGGTCCATTGCCGGGAACGGGCTCGATCGGGGGCGTTCCGTTGGGTGTCCCGTTGGCTGCCGTTGCGTCGGGGGCTCCGTTGGGTGAGCGGCCGTTGCGGACCGTGAGTGGCGCTGGGCCGTTCTGGTGGCGGCGGTCCTCAGCCCTGTCGGCACCCATGTCGCTCGCACTCCGGTCGTTGACTCGCTTGGCCTTCGCCATTCGTCCGCCCCCTGATGACTTGACTCCCCGGTGGCCGATCGTGCCACGTCGCAAGGGGGTGCGGCCAGGGCAAACCGACGAGCGTCACCCACGGCTGAACGCGCCTTGCACAGAGCAACGAATCCACCCGTCCGGGCACCCGAATCACCCCCGCCCAGTTCACATCCTCCAGTATCAATGCAACAGTCCCCGCCCTCTAAACCCCGAATCACAGCCGCCGAATTCCACACACTCCCTTAACACTTCGGGCACTGCGCGTGACCGTTCGCCTCCATTCAGTCCGGAGCTCGTCGATGGGGTCGGTCGGTCGTGAGGCAACTCGAGAAAGTGGTCTAGCTGCCCCGCCCGCGCAGTACCGGCCTGGCTGGTGGTGGTCACCCAAGGCGGTAGACACGAAACGCTCGTTTGCCCCCGGAACCCGCTGTTGAAGTGACGCCGTGGTGGCGGAGAGCAGCCATGGGGAAGACGAACTGGCCGAAGTGATCACGATCGCGGGTGCTGATGACGAAGAGGCCGATCGGATCGCCGGCGTCGAAAGGCTGGATGGCTCGGCACTCTCGACTTCTGGGATCGGCTGCGAGCAGGTGAAGCCGCAAGGCTCGTAGGCGAGCGCCCGCGGTTGGTTGGCATTTGCTCACCCTGTCACGAACATCAGGGTGCGTGGTGCTGGACTGCTCCGCCGTGGGACAGGTCGATCAGCGTGTGTGCCACGTCCTTCGTGGCGTGCAGGATCTCATCCAGGTCTGCCGTGATCAGGCGGTGGTCGCGGACGATAATGTTGCCGTCGACAACAACTGTGACGACGTCGGAGGCCCGTACGGAGTAGACGAGCGCGGCGCGCGGGTCGTGGAGTGGCTGGCAGTGGGGTCCGGACAGGTCGACCAGGGCGATGTCCGCGCGGCGTCCGGGCTCGATCGCGCCGATCGTGTCGGCCAGGCCGGCTGCTGCCGCGCCGCCTCTCGTTGCGAGGCGAAGGGTGTCCGAGACGGTCATCCACTCGGCATCCTCCTCGCGCTGCTTCTGCGTCAATGCCAACAACCGCAGGGATTCCCAGACATCGAGGGTGTTGTGTACGGCGGCTCCGTCCGTGCCGACCCCGACTGCGATCCCGGCCGACTGCAGTTGCCTGATGGGAGTGGTCGAGCCCATCGCAAGCTTCAGGTAGACCTTCGGGCACGCGGCGACCGTCGTACGGCGCGCGTGGTTCGCGAGGATGCCGAGGTCGGAGTCGAGGATGCCGCAGCCGTGGGCGATCAACGCTCCCGCATCCAGTACGCCGGTGCGCTCCAGCACCTCGATCGGCGTGACCCCGAGACGCTCCTTGGACGATTGCGTCTGGTCGGCAGTCTCGGCCGCATGCAGGTGGATGCGGAATTCCTCGGCGCGCGCGACTTCCGCAGTACGGACGAGGTCTTCCTCTGTCACCGTGTACGGCGCGTGTGGTCCGAGGCTGGCCGTGATTCGTGGCGGTCCGTCTCCGGCCGAGCTCTTCCCCAGCGCCCGGATCTCCCGCGCCGACTCGTACGCCGCTTCGCGTACGTCCGCGCCGGTCGACGAGAAGAAGGTCGGCGCGAGATCGGCCCGGATCCCGGTCTCCAGCGCGGCCGCGGCGATCTGCTCGGCATGGAAGTAGTGATCCACGAACGTGGTGACGCCGGCCAGCAACATCTCCGCGCACGCCAGCCGGGCGCCGACCTTCACCCGCTCGGGCGTCAGGTTCATCTCCATCGGCCAGATCTTGCGGTTGAACCAGTCGTCGATCGACACGTCCTCAGCGGCGCCCCGCATCATCACCATCGGACTGTGGGTGTGCGAATTCACCAGCCCCGGTACGGCGATCAGCCCGGTCGCGTCGAGCTCCTCCAGACCGGGCTCGGCATCGACCGCCCCGGTTGGCATCACCTCGGTGATCGCGCCGTCCTCGATCAGGATGTCCTGGTACTCGTCGACCCGGCACACCCCCGCGACCGGCACAACGAGCACCGAACAGTTCCGGATCACCAACCGCGTCATCGTTCCTCCAGAGCTCGTGACCCAAGGATCATCCCGCAGTAGTCGGGATCAGGTGGTATTTTGCGGTTGACCGTGACTATGGACCTTCAGCAACTCTCCGCCGATCCGTACGACGTGGTTATCGCCGGGTGCGGGCCGGTCGGCGCGATGTTGGCCGCCGAGCTCAGGCTGCACGATGTGCGGGTACTCCTTCTGGAGAAGGAAACCGAGCCGGTCTCGTTCGTCCGCGTTGTCAGTCTGCACATTCGCAGTCTCGAACTGCTGGCGATGCGCGGGCTGCTGGATCGCCTGCTCGAGCACGGAAGACGGCGGCCGGTCGGCGGCATCTTCGCCGGGATCGCCAAGACCGAACCCGAGGGTCTGGATTCCGCGCATGCCTATCTGCTCGGCATCCAGCACCCGGTCATCGTCCGGCTGCTCGAAGAACACGCGATCGAACAGGGTGCGGAGGTCCGGCGCGGTTGTGCGGTCGCCGGCTTCGAGCAGGACGACGAGGGGGTGACCGTCGAACTGGCCGATGGCAATCGCGCCGTCGGCGGCATCGGCGCAGAACAGGTGCGTGCGCGCTATCTCGTCGGCTGCGACGGCGCGCGCAGTACCGTGCGCAAACTGCTCGGCGTTGGCTTCCCTGGCGAACCCTCTCGAATCGACACGCTCATGGGCGAGATGCAGGTGGGCGTATCGCAGGAGGAGATCGCCGCCAGGCTGACCGAGATCCACGCGACTGGCAAGCGAGTGTGGCTCAGGCCGTTCGGTGAAGGCGTCTACAGCGTCGTGGTGCCCGCCGCGGGAATCAGCGATCGCGCGGAGCCGCCCACCCTCGAGGACTTCCGGCAACAGTTGCACGCCATCGCCGGTACCGATTTCGGCGTACATTCGCCGCGCTGGATGTCTCGCTTCGGTGATGCGACCCGGCTGGCCGAGCGTTATAGGGTCGGGCGGGTACTGCTGGCCGGCGACGCGGCCCACATCCATCCGCCCGCCGGCGGCCAAGGTCTCAACCTCGGCCTTCAGGACGCGTTCAACCTCGGCTGGAAACTGGCTGCGTCGGTCAACGGTTGGGCGCCGGAGAAACTGCTGGACACCTACGAGTCCGAACGTCACCCCGTCGCCGAGGCTGTGCTGGACAACACCCGCGCCCAGACGGAACTGATGTCGGACGAACCGGGCGCCCAGGCCGTGCGCAGGCTGTTCACCGAACTGATGGACTTCGACGAGGTGCATCGCCACCTGATCGAGAAGATCACCGCGATCGACCTCCGCTACGACTTCGGCGAAGGCCCAGACCTGCTCGGCCGCCGCCAGCGCGACCTCGACCTCAACCATGGCACCCTCTACAGCCGGCTCCATCGCGGCCGCGGCCTACTCCTCGACCGCACCGAACGCCTGACGGTAGACGGCTGGTCAGACCGCGTCGACTACCTCGCAGACCCCACCG
Organism: Kribbella sp. NPDC023855; assembly: GCF_040639475.1. Classification (NCBI taxonomy): domain Bacteria; kingdom Bacillati; phylum Actinomycetota; class Actinomycetes; order Propionibacteriales; family Kribbellaceae; genus Kribbella; species Kribbella sp. NPDC023855. Next base: position 376,964 of record NZ_JBFAAA010000004.1, on the reverse strand, counting down.
CAGCCCTCGATGTTCCCGCCGTCCTCCTCCGCCCTGACGGCCACCTCGCCTGGCTCGGCGACAACCAACAGTCGCTGACCCGCCACCTGACCCACTGGTTCGGGCAGCCGGTTTGAGGTCAGTGGGCAGTGCTGCCGTCGATCAACTCCCGAAGGGCATCGAGGTGACCGAGGTGCCGCGCAGTCTCCTCGAGGAGGTGACCGATGATCCAGCGCAACGACACCAACTCCAGTCCTTCGGGTGCCCAGGCCTCGAGCTCGTCGAGCTGATGGCCCGCCACGATCTCGCGGGATCTGCCGCACTGGGCGTCGTACTCGTCGAGCAGTCGGCCGAGCGGCGCACTGGGCGCGGACGGCAACTCGAACGGATCCCGAGCCGTCAACTCCCGGAGGCCGAGGAAGCTGACCTCGAACCAGGACTGCTCAACCCAGCACAGATGCGCAACCAGCGTCGCCACGGTCATCCGCGGTGACGACGGCAACGGAGCGAGCCGCGCCTGGTCCTCCGTCAACCCATCACACTTCAGCCGCACCGTCGCACGCTGAAAGTCCAGCCAACCGGTAAGCATCGCCCGCTCATCCGCTCCCCCAGCCGGTCGTCGCCGCGTCACCCGCCGAGTTTAGTGGATTGATGATCACAGAGGGTCAACCTAGGGAACCTAGGGGAACACCTGTTCGAGTTTCGGGTATGGTGGGGTTATGGGTGCTGACCTTCAGGGCTCCTTGCTGGATGCGTTCGAGGATCCTGCGTTGGGTTCGCTGGACGGGATTCGGCGTACGGAGTTGAGCCAGGGTGCGTGGATCGACGTGCTGCCGCGGTGGTTGACCGGGGCGGATCAGGTGTACGAGCGGCTGGCTGCCGATGTGCCGTGGCACGAGGAGCGGCGGCAGATGTACGACCGGATGGTCGACGTGCCGAGGCTGCTGTGTTTCTACGGTGAGAATCACGATCTTCCCCTTCCGATTCTCGACGAGGCCCGGGACCTGTTGAGTGAGCACTACGCGGACGAGTTGGGTGAACCATTCCGGACGGCCGGCTTGTGCTTCTATCGGAACGGGCGCGACAGCGTTGCCTGGCACGGTGACAAAATCGGCCGCGGCAGCCGTGAGGACACGATGGTGGCCATCCTTTCCGTCGGTGAACCACGCGTTCTCGCTCTCCGGCCGAAACCCGGCGGGTCCAGCGGTCCGGTCAGCTCGACCCTCCGCTATCCACTCGGTCACGGCGACCTGATCGTGATGGGCGGCAGCTGCCAGCGCACCTGGGAACACGCCATCCCCAAGTCGGCCGGCCACATCGGTCCGCGCATCAGCATCCAGTTCCGCCCTCGCGGCGTCCGCTAGCCCTGCGTCCGCTAGCACGACAGCCGGCAGTCAACCCACGGCGGCCGCGGGATGGGCGTGAGGCGTGGCGTGGGCAGCGTTGCGCGGCGCAGGTGGCCGGGCGTGGCGATATAGAAGGTCAGCAGTCGTATCGATGCCGCCCGGCAGGTCTCGAGCGCGGCCTTGGTCCAGTCATGGTCCGAGGCCGGATTGGGTCTAGGGCGCCCAAGGGCGAGCAGCAAAGCGCCCTCCGGGCGGAGCTGTAAGGCAGGTATCAATGGCGCCAACGCTCTAGCGCACGCCTTGGGTGAGGTGAGTGGGCCCTCCTCTGGCAGATCCAGATCGATGGCTGCCACAAAACGCACCTCGGCGTCGCACAGCAGCGCTGAGAGCACGCCGCGGCGCCGGTCGCCCTGTGAGACGTACAGGTCGACGACGTCGGCGGCCAGGTCCGGATCGGTGAGAGGAAGCTTGAGCCAGTTCGCGGGGAGATCAGTGAAGGTCATACCTAGAATGTGCCGTCGTCTCCGCCCCGATTCTCCGTTGTCCACAGACCAATTTCGCTGCCTCAATTGGCCCATGGGATCAGAGGAGAAGTGGACCTGATGGATGGGCCGGTGGAGATCTAGGGTCTTGGTACAAGAGCCAAGGGAGATCGAGATGACCACCACTGTCCGTCGTACCAAGGTCGGTTCGTTGTTGCCGCCGGCGGGAGTTGCCCGCAACCTGGCGTTTGCACAGTTGGCCAACTCGGTGGGTGACGGCGCGTTCATCGTCACCTCCGCGCTCTTCTTCACGCGGGTCGTCGGGCTGTCCACCGCGCAGGTCGGGCTCGGCCTGACGATCGCCTGGCTGGTCGGCTTTCTGACCGGTGTCCCGCTCGGCAATCTCGCCGACCGCAAGGGCGCTCGCGGTGTCGCCATCCTGCTGGCGCTGTCCACCGCGGTCTCGGTCGGCTCGTTCCTCTTCGTCCGCAGCTTCCCGCTCTTCCTGATCGCGGCCATCGCCTACGCCACCAGCCAGACCGGGCTCACCGCCGCCCGGCAAGCGCTGCTGGCGGGCCTGGTCCAGCCGGCCGAGCGGACCCGCATCCGCGCCTTCCTGCAGGCGACGGTCAACGCCGGTCTCGCGGTCGGCGCGGCACTCGGTGGTGTCGCGCTGCGGTTCGACACGGCACCGGCGTACCTGACTGTGTTCGCCATCGACGCCGCCAGCTTCCTGATCGCCGCCGGACTGATCCACCGGGTGCCCGCGGTCAAGGCAGTGAAGCTCCGGGTCGCCGGCGAGCCCCGCCTGGCTGTTCTGCACGATCGCCCGTACGCCCTGCTGGCTCTCCTGAACGCAGTGATGCTGATGTTCATGCCGCTGCTGAGTCTGGTCGCCCCGCTGTGGATCGTCGAGCGCACCAACGCTCCTGGTTGGGTCGTTGCCTCGCTGCTGATCATCAACACGCTCGGCGTCATGCTCTTCCAGGTACGGATCGCCCGGAGCGTCACCAGCCTCCGTACTGCGACCCGCTCGATCCGGTTCGCGGGAGTCGCGATGCTGGCCGCCTGCGGGGTCTTCGCGCTGACCGCCATCGGAATGGCTCCTGCCGTCGCGGCCGGAGTACTGGCTGCTGCTGCCGCTCTGCTGACGTTCGGTGAGATGAAGCTGGCCTCTGGAGCGTGGGAAATCAGCTTCGGCTTGGCGCCCGCCGACAAGCAGGGGCAGTACCAGGGCTTCTTCGGCACAGGCCCTGCTGTGGCTCGCATGCTCGGCCCGGCGCTGCTCACGACACTGGTCCTGGGATGGGGTGCAGTGGGCTGGATGGTGGTCGGTGCACTGTTCCTGGGGACCAGTGTGGCAACTGGTCCCGCCGTACGATGGGCGGCACGGACACGGTCCGCCAGCCAGGTGACCGAGCCGTCGCTCAATGAGGAGTGCGCCGCCTGATGGACATCCCCGGACTGGTCGAGATCACCTCGTACGACGAGCTGCGCGAGGTGGTCCCGCCCCCGCTGCAGACCACCGCCGACAAGGTGCGCAAGGAGCTCCACGAGCTCGACAAGCAGTGGCTGGCCGAGTCGCCGTTCTGCTTGGTCGCCACGTCCGCCGCCGACGGCAGCTGCGATGTCTCCCCCAAGGGCGATCCGGCCGGATTCACCAAGGTGCTCGACGAGTGCACGATCGCGATCCCGGAGCGGACCGGGAACCGGCGCGTCGACGGCTTCCTCAACATCCTCACCAACCCGCACGTCGGGCTCATCTACTTCATCCCGGGTCGCGGGGAGACGCTGCGGATCAACGGCCGGGCCCGGATCGTGAAGGACGCGCCGTTCTTCGACGAGATGGTTGTCAAAGGCCACCGACCGCAGCTGGTGCTGCTGGTCGAGATCGAGGAGGTCTTCCACCACTGCTCGAAGGCGTTCCTGCGCTCGAAGGTGTGGAAGCCCGAGACCTGGAACCCGGACGCAGTACCGAGCCGGGCCGAGATCGCGAAGGCGCTCGACCGCAAGGACGCCGAGCTGGCCGAGCTGCGCGAGTACTACGGGCCGCGGTATGAAGAGGGCATCTACAACGGGAAGTACTGAGCGGCGTACCGCAGGAGAAGCAGTACGACGTACTCCGTGGCGACGATGACACCGGGTGACCCGGACCTCTACGGTTCGAGGGTGAGCACCGCTGAGCCGACGGTCGGCGCCCGCGTGAGACGGGTGGCGCTGCCTGCCGTCCTCATGGTGGTGACCATCGCCGGCTCGTTCGGTGCGTCCCGCAACGCGCACGACCGGAGACCTGCCGACTGGATCATGGTGGTGCTCCTCGTGATCGGCGCGGGGGCGCTCTACTGGCTCCGCAGCCGACCGGTGGCGGTGATGTGGGTGACAGTCGTCTCGACTCTCGTCTACATGCTCCGGGAGTACCCGTACGGCCCGGTGATCTTCAGCTTCGTCATCGCCGTCTTCACCGTGATCAGGACCGGTCACCGGCTGGCCGGCTGGCTCGGCCTCGTCGCCCTGTACGCCGGACATGTGCTCGGGCGGCTGGTACTCAACATCAACCAGCAGGGCGTCTACCAGGTGCTCCTGGTAGGGACGTGTTTCGTAGTACTGGGGTTCTTGGCGGAGCTGTTCCGTGGTCACCGGGAGCGGGTGGCGGCGGCCAACAAGACCAAGCGCGAGGCAGAGCTTCGCCGGGCCGGTGAGGAGCGGCTGCGGATCGCGCAGGAGCTCCATGACGTGGTGGCGCACCACATCTCGCTGATCAACGTGCAGGCGTCTACTGCGCTGCACCTGGTCGACAGGCAGCCGGAGCAGGCCGCGCCGGCGTTGGCGGCGATCAAGGACGCCAGCAAGGAAGCACTTGTCGAGCTGCGCTCGATAGTCGGCGTACTACGTCAGTCGGACGAGGCCGCGCCACGGCAGCCCGTCGCCGGGTTGGACGGACTCGACCAGCTCATCAGCCGGACGTCGATGGCGGGGTTGGAGGTGCACGCGATCATCCGCGGTGAGCCGCGCCCACTGCCGACTGGTCTGGATCGGGCGGCGTTCCGGATCATCCAGGAGTCGCTCACCAACGTCGTACGGCACGCGAAGGCGAAGGAGGCGACCGTGCGCATCCAGTACGGCGAGGAGTCGCTGGTGGTGCAGGTGGATGACGACGGGACTGCGCTCGTGGGTCCACCGAAGGACGGCAACGGCATCGTAGGCATGCGAGAACGAGCCACCGCCCTAGGTGGCACCCTCACAACCACCCGAACCCCCACCGGCAGCCTCAGAGTCACCGCCACCCTGCCCTTCTAACCCCAACCACAACGATTACGGGAGGTGGACGTGGGTGGGGTTTAGGTCTTTTACGGTGGGGACGCCTAGGAGGGCCATGGTTCGGTGGATTTCTGTGGTGAGGATTTGGGCGGCTCGGGCTACTCCGCGTTGGCCGCCGGCCATGAGGCCGTAGAGGTAGGCGCGGCCTACTAGGCAGGCGTCGGCGCCCAGGGCGAGGGCTGCGACTATGTCGGCGCCGCTCATGATGCCGGTGTCCAGGTAGATCTCGGCGTCGGTGCCGATGGCTTTGCGGACGTCGGGGAGGATGCGGAGCGGGGTGGGGGCTCGATCGAGTTGGCGGCCGCCGTGGTTGGACAGGACGATGGCGTCGGCGCCGGCGTCGACCACGCGGCGGGCGTCTTCCACCGTCTGGATGCCCTTGATGATCAGCGGCCCGTCCCAGATCGAGCGCAGCCAGGTCAGGTCGTCGATGGTCATCGTCGGATCGAACAGCTGGTTCAGCAAGTCGGCGACCGTGCCGTCCCAGCTGGACAGCGACGCAAACGTCAGCGGCCGGGTGGTGAGCAGGTTGGCCCACCACGCCGGGTGCAGCGACGCGTCCAGAACCGTCTTCACCGTCAGCGACGGCGGGATGGTGAAGCCGTTGCGTACGTCGCGCAGGCGTGCACCCGCGACCGGTACGTCGACCGTCAGCATCAACGCCTCGTACCCCGCGGCGGCCGACCGCTTGACCAGGTCCTCCCCCGCCGCGCGGTCCTTCCAAACATAGAGCTGGAACCACTTGCGCGCGTCCGGCCCGGCCTTGGCGACGTCCTCGATCGAGGTGGTCCCCATCGTCGACAGCGCGTACGGAATGCCGAGCTCCTGCGCGACCTTGACCACCGCGCTCTCGCCCTCGTGGTTCATCATCCGGGTGAAGCCCGTCGGCGCGAACGCGAACGGCAGCTCCGAGCGCCGGCCGAGGATCGTCGTCCCGAGGTCGATCTCGGAGACGTTGCGCAGGATCGACGGCTGCAGCTCCATCTCGGCGAACAGCCGGCGGGCGCGGCCCAGGCTGATCTCCGACTCGGCGGCGCCGTCGGTGTAGTCGAAGACCGAGCGCGGCGTACGGCGCTTGGCGATCGCGCGCAGGTCCGCGATCGTGAGCGCCTTCGCCAGCCGGCGGTCGGTCGCGTTCAGCGTGACCGGCTTGGGACGCAGCAGCGGCTTGAGCTCGGACCAGCGGGGCATCTGGCGATCGGTCATCGGACTTCCCTCGGGCAGCGGACGGTGTGGTCGGACCACAGCATAGTCTGTGGTCCGACCACACGGCTACACTCGCGTCTGTGAAGAACTACGAGCTGGTCCTGAACCGGGTCGAGGCCGATCTCGCGGCGGGCCGGCTCCGGCTGGGTGGCCGGCTGCCCGGTGAGCGCACCCTGGCCGAGCAGCTCGGGATCAGCAGACCGTCGGTACGGGAAGCAGTCCGGGTGCTCGAGGCGATGGGCATCGTCCGTACTGCGACCGGCTCCGGCCCCGAGGCAGGTGCGGTGATCGTCGCGGAGCCGGCGGCGCCATTGACCGCCTTGCTGCGGCTGCACCTGGCCACCAACCACCTGCCGATGGGTGACATCGTCCAGACCAGGGTTCTGCTGGAGTCCTGGACGGCCCGCGAAGCCGCCCAGAACAAGGCCGGCGACGAGCAGCTGGCGACGGCCGAGGAGTTGCTGGACCGGATGGATGCTCCGGGGCTCACCCCGGAGGAGTTCCACCTGCTGGATGCGGAGTTCCACGTTGCGCTGTCGGCGCTCGCGGGCAACGTGCTGATCGCGGCGGTGATGTCGTCGTTGCGCACCGCGATTCACGGATACGTGCTGGCCGCAGTACCGAACCTGGCCGACTGGGACGCGACGGCGGTCGGGTTGCGCACCGAGCACCGGGCGATCGTGGCGGCCATCCGGGCCGGCCAGGGCGACCAGGCGGCGGCCCTCATCACTGCTCACATCGAAGGTTTCTACCGAGCAGCTCAACTGCGCTAGGGCCTGCAGCGCTCGGCGGTGGAGAGGGCAGTGCGCCGCAGGCCGAGAATCACCACCGCACCCACGACGAGGTGCAACGAAGCCAGACCGAGCTTGGCGCCGACACCGATGCCACTGTTCAGCGGGCTGCCCAAGGAGAGCAGGCAGGCGATCACCGCAACGATGGTCCAGGTGTTGCGGGCGGCGATCGTCTTGCGTTCGAGGATGGCGAGCAGAGCCCAGCCTGCGAAGGCCATCGCGACCGACGCGAAGAGAACGGCCCCAGCGCCGACCTGGATCGTCGAGCCCTGCTTCGCTTGCAACTCGATCCCGAAGGCCTTGGCCAGAACTGCCCACCAGGCGAGCGCGGCGAGGGCGGTGACGCCGACGACGGCCAGCCGGCTGCGACCGGCGACGCGGACGGGATTCACGGTGGTGCTCGAGGTAGTGGTCATGCCGCAAGCCTCGGCGAGGGGGCTGTCCACAGGCATCGGCCGAGCGGCTCAACCACCCCGATCGCAAGTCGGCACGGTACCGACTTTGGTCGGTGGTGGGGAGCAGCGAGGGCGCCTAGGGTCGGCGGCATGGAGGAAATCTGCGCCGACCGGCGGCGCGAGCGGTGGGCGAACGTGATCGCGGTGACGGCGGTGGGAGCGCTGTCGGCGTTGACGATCGTCGGGCGGCAGGCGGGTGATTTCCGAGGCGGGCGGCTGGTGCTCGATGTGGCGGTCGGGATTGTTGCCTGTGGCCTCATTCCGGTGCTGACCCGTCGTCCTGTGCAGGGCGCGCTCGGGCAGGCCGCGTTGGCAGCGCTCTCCCCGGCCGCGACGCCGGCGGCGACAGTCGGCACCTTGACCGTCGCGCAACGCCGTCCGCTCAAGACAGCCGCTCTCGTGGCCGGAGCCGGCGTCGCAGGGCACCTCGTCCAGGGCATCTGGCGGCCGATGGGCGGGATCGACCTGCGCTGGTACGTCGTTCTGGACGTCGCCGTCCATGCCGCCCTGCTCGGCTGGGGGCAGTGGACCCAGGCACGTCAAGCGCTGCTCAACTCGCTGCGAGAACGCGCCGTCCGGGCCGAGAAGGAGCAGGGCCGCCGGGTCGCCGAAGCACGCACACTGGAGCGGACCCAAATGGCCCGCGAGATGCACGACGTACTGGCTCATCGGTTGTCGTTGCTCGCCACGTACGCCGGTGCGCTGGAGTACCGGCCGGACTCGCCGCCCGAGAAACTCGCTGAGGCGGCGGGCGTGATCCGGGCCGGCGTCCATCAGGCGCTCGACGAGTTGCGCGAGGTGATCAGCGTGCTACGCGACAGCGAGATCGACGAACTCCCCGGCGGACGGCCGCAACCGACCTTCGGCGATCTGGCCGCCCTCGTCGCCGAATCGCGAGACGCCGGTACCGAGATCCGGTACGACGAATCCGTCAACTCCCCCGAATTGTTGCCACCGGCAACCGGGCGGACGGCGTACCGGGTGGTCCAGGAGGGGCTCACGAATGCGCGCAAGCACGCGGCCGGGCATCCCGTCACGCTGGTCGTCGACGGGCGACCGGGTCAGTCGCTGCGGATCGAGTTGACCAACCCGAGCGGGTACGGCGTACCGCTGACGCCGGGGAGCGGGACCGGACTCGTCGGGCTGACCGAGCGGGTGCACCTGGCCGGCGGCACGCTGGACCACGGGCGGGCGGCCGATGGACGGTTCCGCCTGCAGGCCTCGCTACCGTGGCCGGCATGAGCGAGACGATCCGGGTCCTGGTGGTGGACGACGACGCGTTGGTCCGGGCCAGTCTGGAGATGATGCTGGACGGCGCGAACGGTATCGCGGTGGTCGCCCAGGCCGCCGACGGGGACGAGGTGCCGGCGGCGATCGACGCGCACTTCCCCGACCTCGTGCTGATGGATCTCCGGATGCCGCGCGTCGACGGGATCGTCGCGACCCGACGCCTCAGGGCACGGAAGAATCCGCCGGAGGTGGTCGTGCTGACCACGTTCGACACCGACGAGAACGTGCTGCACGCGTTGCGCGCGGGGGCGAGCGGGTTCCTGCTGAAGGACACCCCACCGGCGCAGATCGTCGAGGCGGTACGCCGGGTCGCGGCGGGTGACCCGATCCTGTCGCCCGCGATCACCCGCCGGTTGATGGACCAGGCAGCGACCCAGGCCGACGCCCACACGCAAGCTCGGGAAGCGATCTCGCGGCTGTCCCCACGGGAGTACGACGTGGTGCTCGCGGTCGCGCAAGGCAAGGCGAACGCGGACATCGCGGCCGAGCTGCACATGAGCGTGGCGACGGTGAAGGCGCACGTCTCACACATCCTCGGCAAACTCGGCCTCGGCAACCGCACCCAGATCGCCCTCCTCGCCCACGACGCCGGTCTCGCCTGACCGCCCCCACCAGATAGCGTGGGCGCATGATTCGGGTCTTGCTCGCTGACGACCAGGCGCTGGTGCGTGCCGGATTCCGTTCGCTGCTGAACGCCGAGGACGACATCACCGTGATCGGCGAGGTCGCCGACGGTGCCGCCGCGCTGGAGGTGGCGCGGGCGGAGAAGCCGGACGTCGTGCTGATGGACATCCGGATGCCGGGCATGGACGGCCTCGAGGCGACCAAGCTGATCGGCGCCGACGAAACGCTGTGTGACGTGCACGTGGTGATCCTGACCACCTTCGACCTCGACGAGTACGTGTTCGAGGCGCTCCGGGTCGGCGCGAGCGGGTTCCTGGTCAAGGACACCGAGCCGGTCGAACTCCTGCAGGCGGTCCGCGTCGTGGCCCGCGGCGACGCGCTGCTGTCCCCCGGCGTCACCCGCCGCCTGGTCGCCGAGTTCGCGACCCGGAGCCGCCAGCCGCACGCGAGCAAGGAGCTCGACGTCCTCACCGACCGCGAGCGGGAGATCGTCGCACTCGTCGGCGAAGGGCTGTCGAACGACGAGATCGCCGAACGCCTCGTGCTGAGCCCGGCCACCGCCAAGACCCACGTCAGCCGCGCCATGATCAAACTCGGCGTCCGCGACCGCGCCCAACTCGTCGTCGTCGCTTACCAAACCGGCCTCGTCCGCCCGGGCTGGCTCGGCTGAACGCGACCGCCGTACTCCCGGAGCGGTAGGCGGAGTCACTCCCGGCGGACGACGCGGTCGAGGGGTGCCGACCGGCACTGTCGAGGCATGAACGCATCCACTGCCCCGCTGGTCGAGGTCTCGGGCCTGACCAAACGCTATGGCGACACCCTGGCGGTCGACGGTGTCGATCTGACCGTGCTGCCCGGTGAGGTCTACGGCTTCCTCGGACCGAACGGCGCCGGCAAGACGACCACCCTGCGCATCCTCACCGGCCTGATCGCTCCGACCAGCGGCTCGGTCCGCGTCCTCGGCGGCGCCCCGGGCCAGGCCAAGGTGCTGGCCCGCACCGGGTCGATGATCGAGTCGCCCGCCTTCTATCCGTACCTGTCCGGTCTCGACAACCTCCGCCTGCTGGCCGAGTACGCCGACGTGCCGCGCACCCGGATCCGCGAAGTACTCGAGCTGGTCGATCTCGCCGATCGGGCCAAGGACCGCTTCTCGACGTACTCGCTGGGCATGAAGCAACGGCTCGGGGTCGCGGCGGCGCTGCTCAAGGATCCCGAGCTCGTCATCCTCGACGAGCCCACCAACGGACTCGACCCGGCGGGGATGCGGGACATGCGGCGACTCATCCGCGAGCTCGGCGCCGACGGCCGGACCGTGCTGCTGTCCAGCCATCTGCTCGGTGAGGTGCAGCAGATCTGCGACCGGGTCGGCATCATCAGCCAGGGCCGGATGGTCGCCGAGCACACCGTCGACGAGTTGCGGACCGAACAGGAGCTGGTGATCCGCGCGACCCCACGGGACAGCGCCCATGCGTTGCTGATCGGCCACCTCGGCGTCGCCGCCGTCCACCTGTACGACGACACGCTGCGGGTGAAGGTCGCCCCCGACCGGGCCGCCGAGGTGAACCGCGTCCTGGTCGAGGCCGGCATCGCGGTCTCCGAGCTGCACAGCACCGAACGAGCCCTCGAGGACGTGTTCTTCGAACTCACGACCGAGACTGGCAAGGAGAAAGCCAATGCTGGGTAGCTACCGCGCAGAGCTGCTCAAGCTCCGCAAACGATCCGCCGTCTGGGTGCTGTTCGGAGCCGGCCTGGTGCTGAGCCTGATCTTCGGCTACCTGTTGCCCTACCTGGGCTATCTGACCGGCGACGACAACCCGCAGACCAACGGCATCCCCCGCTCCGAGGTACTGCGCGGCGTCCTGCCGGAACGCGTGCTGGACAACACGATCGGTGGCTTCCCGGTGTTCGCGGGAGCGCTCGCTCTGGTGCTCGGTGCGATCGTGGTCGGTGGCGAGTACACCTGGGGAACGCTGAAGACGATCCTCACCCAGCGTCCCGGCCGGGGCACGTTGCTGGCCGGTCAGTTGCTGGGACTGCTCACGATGCTGGCCGTCTGGGTCCTCGGCATCTTCGCCGCCTGCGCCTTGTGCAGTATCGCCATCGCCGCGGGCGAGGGTGCGCCGATGAACTGGCCGGGCCCGATGGCCGTGCTGGAAGGACTCGCCGGCGGCTGGCTCGTCCTCACCCTCTGGTGCCTGGCCGGCGCCGCCTTGGCCGTTGCCTTCCGCAACGTTGCGCTCCCGATCGGGCTGGGTGTGGTCTGGATCCTCGGGATCGAGGCGCTGCTGGCCGGTGTGGTCAGCAGCCTGCTCCCCGATCTCGAGTTCCTGTCCGATGCGATGCCGGGTGCCAACGCCGGCGCGCTGGTGTTCAGCGTGACCGGGATGAACCCGGCCGACGCGCCACCCGGCGTACGGGATGCCGTGTCCGGGGATCGCGCGCTCCTGACGATGCTGGGCTACGCCGTCGTCTTCGTCGTACTGGCTGTCGTCACCACCCGGCGACGCGACGTCAGCTGAGGGTACGTCCGGCGTGACTGAGGCAGAGCTCGCAGAACATGGCGTTGGCCCAGGAGAACCACTCGCGGGTGTACACCGTCGGGTCGTCGACGTGGAACGACTCGTGCATCTGCTCGGTACCGCCGGTGGTGTCGCGCAGCAGTTCGAGGAGCCGCTGTCGCTCGTCCGCCGACGTACTGGTCAGGCCTTGGACTGCGAGCGCGATCGGCCAGATGTGGTCCGGCGGGGTGTGCGGGCTGCCGATCCCGGCACCATGCGTACCGCTGTAGTAGTACGGGTTCTCGGGGCTGAGCAGGAGCGACCGGGTCGCCAGGTACGTCGGGTCGTCGGGTGCGGCGAAGCCGGTCATCGGCATGGAGAGCAGGCTGGGCATGTTCGCGTCGTCGAGCAGCAACCGCTCCCCCGCGCCGTCCACCTCGTAGGCGTAGACCCGGCCGAATGTCGGGTGGTCGACGGTCCCGTACTCCGCGATGCCCTCGTCGATGCGGGCCTTCAGCTCCTTGGCGCGGTCACCTAGCGCGGCGTCGCCGAGCACCTCGGTCGCGATCACCTGCAGGTAGCCGAGCACCACCGAGGCGAACATGTTGCCGGGCACGTTGAAGCCGAGCTCAGTGGCGTCGTCGCTCGGCCGGAAAGCGCTCCAGGACATCCCCGTCGGCCGGGTCAGCCGTCCCCGGCCTTCGCGGACGAGGGTGTCACTGTCCCGATCGTCGTGCCGCTGGAACCGGTACTGCGAATTGGCCTCGTGATCCTGCTCGACCGTCCACAGCTCCAGGACCGCCTCGGCCGCGACCCGGAAGCGGTCGTCGATCACGTCCGCGCGGCCGGTGATCCGCCACAGCCGGTAGGCCAGCTCGATCGGGAAGCACAGCGAGTCGATCTCGTACTTGCGTTCCCACACCCACGGCGACATCTCGGTCTCGTCGCCGGTGTGCCCGGCGCCGTTCGGCTCGCGGTTGAAGGCGTTGGCGTACGGGTCGATCGCGATGTACTCGAGCTGGCGGTGCAGCACGCCGATCAGCGTGTCCTGCAGGGCCGGGTCGTCGGCGCACAGCACCAGATAGGGCCGCAACTGGGCGGCGGAGTCACGCAACCACATCGCCGGAATGTCACCGGTCAGCACGAACGTCGTACCGTCCGGCAGCCGTTCCGCGACGGCGGGCAGGTTCTCCGCCATCGACCGGTGGAACATGTCCGCGATCACCTGGTCACCGGTGGCCCGGCGTACCTCCTCGGTGGCACGGGCGAGGATCTCGGGATCGATACCGGTCATGGAGATATCACCTTTCACTGGACCCGGCTACGACAGGTGGAGCGCTCTCTGCGGGTCCGAGCAAGAGCACTGAGGGGTTGGGAGAGAAGGTGTGGTCCAGCACAAGGCTGGCCGCACCGACCGCACCGACGTCCGCGCCGAGCGCAGTACCGGTGACGGCCAAGGGGTGCACCGAGCGGACCAGGAACCGCTCGACCAGGGCTGCCCGGACCGTGTCGTCGAAAAAGGGGGCGAGCTGGTCCCAGTGCGGGCCGCCGAAGACGATGCGCTCCAGGTCGAGCAGGTTCGCGATGTCCTCGACCACCTTGACGATCCGGTCCACCAGCGAGACGACCAGCTCGCGGGCCACGCCCGGACCGGCCGCGGCCTGACTGCACAGCTCGGCGAACCCGAGGTCGACGGCCTGCCGGTCGTCGAGATCGATGCCTTTGGCAAGTACTCCGGCCTGGACCGCCTGCTGGACCAGATAGCGCGGCTGGCTCGTCTCGCCGACGCAGCCGCGGCGTCCGCAGTAGCAGACCGGGCCGTCGGGGTCGACGATCACGTGGCCGATCTCGCCGACATTGCTGCTCGAACCGCGGACCACCTCGTCGCCGATCACCAGGCCGGCCCCGACGCCGGTGCCGAGGTAGAAGAAGACGAAGCTGCCGCGGCCGTTCGGCCCGCCGGCCCACTTCTCGGCCGAGGCCGCCGCGGTGACGTCCTTGTCCAGCAGGACCGGCAGACCGGTGCGCACGCGAAGGGCGTCGCGCAGCGGGACGAGGTGCCAGGCGGCCAGGTTCGGCGGGTCGACAACGACACCACGCTCGACGTCGATCGGTCCGGGCGCCGCGATACCCACGCCGACCACGCGTTCCCGCGGCGCGCCGGCTTCGGCGATCACGCGTTCGACCGTGGCGGCGATCCCGGCGATCAACTCGTCCGGATCGTCCGACGCGGGCGTCTCGGCACGTTCGCGGACCACGACCTCTCCGGTCAGGTCGAGCACCACCGTCGTGACCACCGCCGGATCGAGGTGCACGCCGACGGCGTACTGGCCGGTGGGTTCCAACTCGAGCAGGGTGCGGGGTTTGCCGAGACCGGCGCCCTTCTGCCGGCCGGCTTCGCGGACCAGGCCGGCGTCGAGCAGCCGGCGGGTGATGTTGGAGATGGCCTGGCCGGACAGTCCGGTGGCGGCCGCGATCTCGACCCGGCTCAGGCGTTGCTCGGCGCACCGGATCGCATCCAGCACGACCGTGTCGTTGAAGCCGCCCACCCGATCCAGGTTCGTACCCCGGCGTACCACTGCCGGTGGCCCGTCGCTGCTCACCACTCCCCCATCCATACCGTGCCGGTGCCGGCGCGCCACCTGGCCGGCGTCGTGTTCACCAGCCAGTCGAGCGGCTCGATCCCACCGTCCGCGGCGTCGCCACCACTGAGCGCCAACCGTATACCGTGGCCAAGATCGCGGTCCGTCCGCGCCGTCCGCGCGGCCGGATCGACGGAGACGAACAGCGCGCTTCCCGATCTGGCGATCAGGTCGAGGAACTGCCGGTTCAGCTCCCAGGGCGTTTGCGGCGTACAGGGCACGCAGTCGGCGTCGAGGGTGAAGAATCGGCGGTGCTGTGGCAGGCGGAAGGCGAGCGAGTTGATGCCCATCTTGCGGGTTCGCTCCCAGTCGCGGCCGGAGGTGTCGTCGCCCGTGCGCTGGACGTCGACCAGGCCGGCCGCGAGGTGGCCCACCGTGTTGCAGCCGATCAGTACGAGGTCGTCGGCGGCCGCGCGGATTTCGCCGTACAGGTCGAGGATGACCTCGGCGGTCGTGCGGGTGGGATCGTGGAACTGCCAGCCGTCGTCGGTCAGGCGGGCGCCCATCGCGGGGCCGAAGCGGCCGAACAGGTCGTAGGTGCTGAAGTCGTGCTTGACCAGCTCGAACCCCCAGTCCTTGAAGCGGCGCAGGTCCGCCCGGATCAGGTCGAGAACTTCCGGGTACGTCGGGTCGAGGGCGCGGCCGGTTCCGTCGTACTGGCCGGGGCGGGCCCAGGGGCCGGGCTCACGGGAGAGGAGCGGGCGGAACCAGAGGCCTGGGCGGGCGCCGATCTCCTTGATGGCTGCGGCGGTGTGAGCCATGTCGTCGAAGAGGCCTGGGATGCCGCTGTCCCAGGGGCCGCCGGAGCCGTTGCCGCCGGGATTCCAGCCGTCGTCCACGACGCTGAACGGCTTCACCGGATGACCGTCGGCTAGCTCGACCACGGTGGCGGCGTCTTGGAGCACCGCCTTCTCGTCGAAGCCCTCGCCGTAGGCGTAGTACCAGTTGTTGGCGCCGACTACTGGGCCGATGTCCTTGAGGGTCACGTGCGAGCTCATCGCCTCGATGGCGGAGTGCAGGGTTAGCCACGGCGTACCGGCGTCTTCGAAGCGTCGTACGACGGCGGCTGTCAGCTCTCGGCCGCTGAGGTGGGTCGGGCCGCCGCCGTTGCGGAGGTCGAGCCAGAGCGTGAAGCCGGTCTGGTCGACGGTCCAGGAACAGAAGGCGCCGGGGTGGACGTCGACACCGGCGCCGAACGTTGCTCCGGTCTTCTCGTCGTGGCCGAGCCAGTACCACGGGAGCAGCCGGTCGGGCTGGAGATGGCGCCACTGGAGATCGCCGTAGGACCGTTCCCACGCGTCACCGAGGACGAGGGCGTGCGCTGGAACGGGCTCGTCCCACCGCAGAACCACCCGAGCCACCCCGCCGGAGGCGGCAACCAGAACCGCGCTGCCTTCGGCAGCGGAGGTGGTGGTGCTGGAGCGCGGGGGCGCCTCTGTCCAGCGGACCTCGATGCCGGGGGCTGTCCAGCGCGTAGGCGAGGTAGGCCCCGCGGGACGGAGTGCGTCTGCGGGGTTGAGCTGGAAGAAGACCTGGGTGGGTGCTCTCACGGAAGGGAGCTTAGCGGACTTAGTCCAGGGAGTTGATTAATAGGTCTACCGCGGTGACCAGGCGGTCGACGTCGGACTGGTTCGTGTACGGCGCCATTCCCGCGCGTACCGCTCCTCCGTCACCCAGCCCGAGACGCCGGGACGCCTCGAGTGCGTAGAAGGATCCCGCCGGAGCGTTAACTCCCGACTCGGCCAGCTTGGCGGCCACCACCTTCGAATCCACGCCGTCGACGGAGAACAACACCGTCGACGTACGCCGCTTCGCGTGACCGTGGAGCGTCACTCCCCCGATCTCACTCAGCCTCGTCTCCAGCTCCGACCTCAACCCGTCCTCGTAGTCCTCCAGCAACGCCAGCGAGCTCAGCAACCGCGCCCTCCGGCTCTCCCCCGTGCCCCCGAGTCCGGCCAGGAAGTCGACCGCGGCCGTAGTACCGGCGAGCAACTCGTACGGCAGCGTCCCGAACTCGAACCGCTCCGGCACCACATCACTTGCCGGAAGCAACTTGTCGGGCCGCAGTCCTTCGAGCCGTTCGGGTGAGGCCGAGAGCACGCCGCAGTGCGGTCCGAAGAACTTGTACGGCGAACAGACGTAGAAGTCCGCGAAGCGCGCGTCCACCGGCGAATGCGGAGTCAGGTGCACCCCGTCGACGTACACCAAGGCGCCAGCCTCGTGGACGAGTTTCGCGATGGCTTCGACGTCCGGCTTGGTTCCCAGCAGGTTGGACGCCGCGGTGACGGCGACCAGGCGGGTCCGCGACGAGAGCAGCGGCGCGATGTCGTCGAGCTCCGACGTGTCCGGATCGAAGTCCAGCCAGCGGACCGTCGCGCCGACCGCCTCGGCCGCCTGCACCCAGGGCCGGATGTTCGCGTCGTGGTCCAGCCGGGTCACGATCACCTCGTCACCGGGACCCCAATCCTTGGCGAGCGTACGGGCGAAGTCGTACGTCAGCTGGGTCATGCTTCGGCCGAAGACGATGCCCCGCGGATCGGTGCCCAGCAGGTCCGCCATCGCCTGGCGAGCATCGAGCACGATGCCGTCCGCCCGCCGCTCGGCGGCGGTCACCTGCCCGCGATTCGCCAGCGCCGACACCATCGTCGTCGCGACCGCGTCGGCCACCACCTGCGGCGTCTGCGAACCGCCCGGTCCATCGAAATGCGCCGCCCCCTCACCCAACGCCGGGAACTGCTTGCGGACTGCTTCCACGTCAAAACCCATGCCCACCATCCTGTCACCCGGGCCGCTGCCCAATTGCGGGCAGGATGAGGAAATTGTCGGCGGCATGCTGCAGGATGTCAGGAGTGAGAACCCTTGCGACTCCTGACAGGCCGCCGGTGCGCGCCTGGCTCCCGGTGATGCTGTCCCTCGGCGCGATCTGGGGCTGCAGCTTCCTGTTCATCTCGATCGGCGTGCGCGAGCTGCACCCGGCGTACCTGGCGCTCGGCCGGGTGATCGCGGGCACGCTCGTCCTGCTCGCGGTGCTGCTGGTCAAGCGCGAGTCGTTACCGCGGTCGCCCCGGATCTGGGCCTACAGCTTCGTCGCCGGCCTGATCGGCTCGGCCGTCCCCTGGACCTTGTTCGGGTACGGCGAACAGCGCATCCCCTCCTTGCTGGCCGGCATCTGGAACGGGATCACCCCGCTGGTCGTGCTACCCATCGCCGTACTGGCATTCCGGACCGAGAGGTTCACCCTGCAACGCGTGCTCGGCCTGCTGATCGGCTTCCTCGGCATGATGGTCGTGCTCGGCGCCTGGCAGTTGCACGGCGGCTCGGACCTGGTCGGCCAGCTGTTCTGCATGGCGGCCGCGGTGTCGTACGGCATCGCCATCCCGTTCCAGAAGAAGTTCCTGGCCGGCAGCAAGCTGTCCGGTACGTCGTTGTCGGCGGCCTTGCTGCTCTGCTCGACCGTTCAGCTCGCGATCGCCGCGCCGATCGTGTCCGGCCAGGCACCACCGGCCCCGTGGTCGCTCTCACTCAAAGCGATCGGCAGCGTCGTCGCCCTCGGCGCGCTCGGCAGCGGCATCGCCTTCGTGCTGAACCTGCGGATGATCCGGCTGGTCGGCGCGAGCATGAGCTCGATGGTCACCTACATCATGCCGATCTTCGCGATCCTCGCCGGCGTCATCGTCCTGCAGGAGCGCCTCACCTGGTACCAGCCGGTCGGCGCGGTGATCGTGCTGCTCGGGGTCGCGGTTTCCCAGGGAGTCCTCAGGACGCTCCGCCCGGCGGCACCGCTAGGCGCCGCGGGACCTGCGGAGGTTGGGGATCGAGGCGACGACGACGGCCACCAGGGCGAGCAGCGTGCCCGCGACGACCGGGAGCGTGACGGGCTGGTCGGACGCCGGTACGAAGAGATCGAGAAACAGGCTGGCGATCAACTGGCCGGCGATGGTGCCAAGGCCTAGCAGGAAGACGCCGACCACCCGGACGACAGCGGCGGCCGCGCTGATGAACACGACGCCGCACAGGCCACCCAGGTAGAGCCAGGGGTCGGACGGCAGGCTGTTCGGAGCGCCACGCACGATCAGGTCGACCCCGAAGACGACCAGGAGCGCGACAAAGCCGACCAGGAAGTTGATGACTCCGGCGGCTATGGCTCCCGACGCGTCCAGCGCCGCAGTACGGGCGACTCGGCCGTTGACGGCCTGCTGCACCGCAGTGAAGACACCTCCGATAGCTGGGAGAACTGCGAGCAGTAGGCCGGACGGGTGGTTCAAACGATCCGACACCGCCAGTACTACGGCCACCACGGCCACCACTGCGCCCACGATCCGCAGCGGCGTGTAGGGCTGAGGCCCGGCCGGCCCAAAGCCCACCCGGTCCACTACCAGGCTGCTGACCGCCTGTCCGGCCACCACGGCGACGATGAACACGGCGACACCGATCACTGACACAGTGACCGACTGGACCGCGACCAGGAACGCGCCGGCGAGACCGCCGATGCACTGCCACCACCTGAGCAGCCCATTCCCGTCCGACGGTGTCTTGATCGTCCGCCAGACCCTGCCCACCGAGTGACGGATCGGCGGGATCACCGCGCAGCCGATCAGCAACACCACCAGCCCGCTGCCGAACGAGATGAGGGCGGCCGGAATGCCGTCGCCCAGCTCACGGCCGAGCTGCCCGTTCAGCCGCGACTGGATCGCGAACAGCATGCCGATGCCGAAGGCGGCGGTGAGCCCGATGAGGTGGTGCTGCTGCGCGCTCCGGGGAGGACGGGTTTCCGTGGTCGTCACGCCTCTATCATGACCGTTCGGCTGGATGCACCTGACAGGCGGTCCACCTATTGGCGCCGGATGAGGGCCAGGTACATCGCGTCCGTGCCGTGCACATGCGGCCACAGCTGGACATCCGGCCCTTCACCCAGCGACGGTACGCCGGGCAGGAGCTCGCGGGCATCCTCCAGCACCGCATCCGAGCGCTGAGCCAGTACTGCGTCCACCACCGCGCGGGTCTCCTGCAGATGCGGAGTACACGTCACGTAGGCCACCACACCGCCCTTGCGGACAGAGGTGATCGCTGAGTCGAGCAGTCGCTCCTGCAGCGGCCGCAACTCGGCCACGTCCTCCGCAGTACGACGCCAGCGCGCCTCCGGGCGTCGCCGCAACGCACCCAGCCCGCTGCAAGGGACATCTGCCAGGACCCGGTCGTAGGAGCCCTCAGGCCACGTCGGCTTGGTGCCGTCGCCGACCAGCACCCGGTGATCTCCCGGTACTGCGCGCAGGTTCGCCCGGACCAGCTCAGCCCGGTGCGGCAGCGGCTCGACCGCCGTCAGCAGTGCGTCCCGCTGACTACCGATCGCTGCGAGCAACGCGGACTTGCCGCCGGGCCCAGCGCACAGGTCGAGCCACTGAGCGTCCGGACCTTCCAGCGGCGCCATAGCGAGCGCAGTAGCGACCAACTGCGACCCCTCGTCCTGCACTCCGGCCCGCCCCGAGGAGACGGCCGAGATGCGACCAGGGTCGCCACCACCCTGCAGCACAGCCGCATACGGCGAATAGCGCGCTCTGGTGGCTCCGGCCTCGATCAGGTCGTCCACCTCTGCCAGGCCGGGTCGTGCCACCAGGGTGACCCGCGGTGGCTCGTTGTCGGCGTCCAGGAGGTCGTCGAGCTCGTAGCCGTCGGTGTGGAGCGCGTCGGCGAACGCCTCGACGATCCAGCGTGGGTGAGCCTTCGCGATCGAGAGGAAGCCGAACAGGTCGTCGTCCGAGTGCGGCGCAATCGCCGCGATCCACTGGTCGAGGGTGCGTTGGCTGACCTTGCGCAGTACGGCGTTGACCAGGCCGCTGCGGCTCTGGCCGACCTCGGCGCGGGTCAGGGTGACCATCTCGTTGACGGCGGCGTAGGAGTCGACGCGCATCCGGAGCAGCTGGTGAGCGCCGAGGCGGAGCAGGTCGAGCAGCTCGGGGTCCAGCTCGGCCAAGGGGCGGGACACGCTGCCGGCAAGAATCGCGTCGTACGTGCCCTGCCAGCGCAGCGTGCCGTGCACGAGTTCGGTGCAGAACGCGGCGTCGCGGCCGCTCAGCCGCTGGTCGCGCAGCGCCTTGTTGAGGGCGAGGTTCGCGTAGCCGTCCTGCGACGAGACCTGCCGGATCACCTGGTAGGCGACCTGGCGAACCTTGTCGGGCCGCCGCTGCGGCGCCCGGTTCCGCGGGGTCCGGTCGCTCACTCTGCCGGGCCGAGGTGGTCGTCGGGCGTGATCCGCACGCCGCGGGCCCAGTCGGCCGCGGCCATCGGCTTCTTGCCTTGCGGCTGGACGGTGACGAGCTTCAGCGTCTTGCTGCCGGTACCGACCTCGACGGTCGACTTGGTGGTGCGCAACTCGCCGGGCTTCAGGTCCTCGTCCTCGGTCAGATCGACGTCGAGCACTTTCAGCCGCTCGCCGCGGAACGTCGTCCAGGCACCCGGCACCGGGTTGCAGCCACGGACCAGCCGGTCGACGCGCTGCGCCGGGGCGGTGAGATCCACCTCGGCGTCCTCAACGGTGATCTTCGGAGCAAGCGAGACACCGTCGGCCGGCTGCTCACGCGCTTGGAGGACGCCGGCTTCGATGCCGTCGAGGGTGTCGACGAGCAGTTTGGCGCCCGACTCGGACAGCCTGGCGAGCAGGTCACCGGCCGTGTCCTTCGGGCCGATCCGCTCCGTCAGTACGCCGTACACGGGACCCGCGTCGAGTGCTTTGACGATGCGGAACGTGCTGGCGCCGGTCACGTCGTCACCGGAGATGATCGAGTGCTGCACCGGTGCGGCACCCCGCCAGGCGGGCAGTACGGAGAAGTGCAGGTTGATCCAGCCGTGTGGCGGGATGTCCAGCGCGGCCTGCGGCAGGAGCCCGCCGTACGCGACGACGGGACAGCAGTCCGGCGCGATCTCGGTCAGTCGTGCGAGGAACTCGGGATCGCTCGGCTTGACCGGCTTGAGCACCTCGAGACCGAGCTCCTCGGCGTACTGCGCGACCGGTGAGGCGACCAGTTTGCGGCCGCGGCCCGCCGGTGCGTCCGGACGGGTGACGACGGCAACCAATTCATGGCCGCTGGCAACGATCGCGCGGAGCGCGGTGACGGCCACCTCGGGGGTGCCGGCGAAAACGACTCTCACAGTCCGAATCCGTTCATCGGGTGCGGCGAGACCTTGACCTGCGGCGGTCCGGACAGCCCGGACCACTCGGCTTCGCGGATCGCCTTCATCGCGGCCTTGCGGGTCACGGTGTCCAGCCGGTCGACGAACAGCACGCCGTCCAGGTGGTCGGTCTCGTGCTGGATGCAGCGGGCGAGCAGGTCCGAGCCCTCGATCACCACGGGATCGCCGTACATGTTGAAGCCCTTGGCGATGACGTTCAGCGCGCGTCGGCAGTCGAAGGTCAGGCCGGGGATGGACAGGCAGCCCTCGGGCCCGAACTGTTCCTCCGGCGACAGCTCCAGCTCGGGGTTGACCAGGTGGCCGAGCTCGCCGTCGACGAAGTACGTGAAGACGCGCAGGCCGACCCCGATCTGCGGCGCGGCCAGGCCGGAACCGGGCGCGGCCTGCATGGTGTCGGTGAGGTCCGCCACCAGCCGGCGCAACTCGGCGTCGAAGTCGACGACGGGGTCGGCCTTGGTGATCAGGACGGGATCGCCGAACAGGCGGATGGGTTGGACCGACACGCAAACTCCACAGCACTCACCGAAGGGGGACCCGGCAAGTCTAGTGGTCGGGGCCCGGGCGGCTCGCACACCGCCCGGCGTAGCGCTCAGCGACGGTCCCCCTCCACATTGTTGCCGCAAGCACGTACTGTGGTCTCAGGCGTACCAACAGTCACTACCGTCACACGCCCAACGGGAGACCACAATGCCCACAGCGACACGGGGGGCAGCCGGCCTGATCCTGCTCGGTGCCCTGCTCGCCCAGGCCCCACTGGCCGCGGCCCGCATACCTCAAGAGCCCTCGGGACCAGCCGAGCTACCGGCCACCGCCCCGGCAGCATCGACCGCTCCGACCGCAGAGCCGCCGGTGGCGAGGTCGTGGTCCGAGCTGGCGCGGCAGGTGATCCGGACCGCGCCGCACGCGCCGATGCTGCGGGCAACCACTCTCGCGGACCAGAGCAAGCAGGTGATGCGGTGCTTCAAACTCGAGACGGAGAACTACTGCCTCGGGCTGGGCTTCGTCGACAAGCTGCCCAGCGGCGCGCAGCTCAGTGAGCTGACCGCCAAGGCTGACAGCCGCGCTTCAGCTGATGCCGAAGGTGGGGACGCGAGCGCCGAGCAGGACATCGCGACCGGGGCGCTGACGCCGGCCGGGTTCGTCACCGCGCGGTCGGCGCTGCCGGACAGTCGGCGGCTCAACGCGGAGCTCGAGGAGATGCGGGCGGCCTGGGACGGCCGCGACAAGGCCCGCGCGCTGCGCGAACTCGAAGTACCAGCTGGTACTTCGGACCAGGTCGCGCCGACCCCGACACCGACCCCAACCACGACACCAACCACGACGCCGACCGTGACGCCGAGTGTGCCGGTGAAGACCACGCCTGCCTCGCCGGGTGTGCCGAAGCCGTCGACCTCCGCGCCCGTGGTGCAGCTGCCGTCGTCGTCGTACATCATGAAGGGCTATCAGACCTCGCAGGAGCGGGGCTACTGGTGCGGTCCGGCGACGTTCCAGTCGATCGACTGGGCGGACGACAAGCAGAAGGACACCCAGGCGTCCTGGGCCAAGGACCTCGGCTCGACGAGTTCCGGGACCGCGATCACCGCGATGGTCAAGCAGACCAACCTGAAGACCAACTGGGACCTCGCGGCCGGCAGCTACATCGTCCAGAGCGTCGGCCACTGGAACACCCAGAAGTTCTTCGCCGTCCACCGCAGCCACCTCGGCGACGGCAAGCCGGCGCCGATCATCGAGCACCCGCAACTGCTGAAGCGGTACTTCCCGTACCTCGCGTTCAACCACAGCGGGCACTTCCAGGTCGGTCGCGGGTACGACGCTCAGAAGGGAACGATCGCCATTTTCGAGGTGTTCAACGAGCGGCGCTTCAACAGCCGCGGCAACGTCACCCACGGGCCGAAGAACGTTCCGGCCTCGGCGTTGTTCAACGCCACCCTGGCCAACTCGTTCAAGAACATGGGTCTGTAGGCGAATGCGTCGTACACAGTTTCTGGCTCCGGTAGCAGCCGTAGCTGGGTTCGCCTTGCTCGCCAGCGCCTGCTCCTCCGACTCCCCCGAGAGCGCGCCGCCCAGCACCACCGCTCCCGGTACGCCGGGCGCGGGCTCGCCGTCGACCCCGGCCACGCCGGACGGTACGCCGACGTCGCCGAGCCCGAGTGTGCCGTCGCCCCCCGCCGGTCCGCCGACCTGGACCAAGATCCTGCAGCAGCCGGTCGACGGGCAGCACGTCGTGACCCAGCAGCGGAAGTACCTCGTCACTCGCAGCAGCGACGAGGCGGGCACCACGACAGTGACGGACCGGACGAGCAAGCGGGTCGTCGTGAAGCACGTCCCGCCGGCCGGGTTCGTCGCGCAATCGCCGGTGGTGATCGACGACCGCTGGGCGCTGATCGAGGACATCCGCGACAGCGGTCCGAGCCCGGAGATCCGCGCATACCGGTACGACCTGACGACCGGCAAGGGCATCGACCTGGCAACTCAGCCGGCGCTGCCCCGGATCTCCGAGCCGGAGATCGGAGCGGCCGGCGGGACCTTCGCCTACAGCAGCACCGATGCCAAACGCCGGTCCTGTCTGGTGATCGCCGAGCTCGCGACGCTGACGTCGCGCACGGTGAGCTGCGTGGCCGATCCGGGATACATCGCCGATCCGGTCGTCTCGGGCGATTCGGTGACCTTCAGCGAGATCACCGCGCCGGAAACCTCGCGCCGGTGCAAGCGGCTGCTGACCGTCGGGCTGACTGGAGGCGCTGCTGTCCGGCCAGTCGCGGCGGCGAAGAACTGCCTCCAATGGAGTGGCGCATCGTTGCGTGGGGCAACTGTCTGGTCGGAGGTCGGCCCGACGGATCCGGACCAGTACCAAAGCACCGCCTACGTCCGCGAGACAGCCGGCGGCCCGGCGCGCTCACTCGGCCCGATCGTCACCGACACGATCGTGCCGTGCGGCAACTGGATCCACTGGGAGGTGCGGTTGGTGACCGAAGGCGTGGAGCGCTTCCAGCTGCATCGCTGGCAACCCGGCATCGCCCGCCCGCAACGCATCTACGCCACTCCCCCGGACGCCGCCCTCACCCCACCCACCTGCCAGGACGGCACCCTCATCGTCGAGGTCGCCCACCTTGGCGCCGCCCGCAAATACACCGAAGCCCTCGCCGTCACCACCACCTGAAATTGCTGGGCCTCGGGGGCTGGCGTCAGATGGGGAGGCCGCGGGATTTCAGGTGGGTGTGGAGGGTGGGGGCGTCGGTGAAGACCTCGGCCTGCATGCCGACCGCACGGGCGGCGACGACGTTGGCCTCCTTGTCGTCGGTGTAGAAGGCCCGGGCGGGGTCTAGGTCGTAGCGCTCCAGCAGGATGCGGTAGATCTGCTCGCCGGGCTTGACCGTCCGCTCCGTACCGGAGACAACCTCCCCGGTGAACCCGGCCAGGATCGGGAACGCCTCCTTCGCAATCTCCCACTTCTCCGCCGAGAAGTTCGTCAACGCGTACGTCGGCACGCCCTGCGACCGGAGCTCGGTGACGATCTCGGCGGTCCCCTCGATCAGACCGTTGACCATCTGGAGCCAGCCGGTGTCGTAGGCCTCGATCCACTCAGCGTGCTCCGGGTGCAACGCGGTCAACTCGGCTACCGCCTCAGCCCAGGTCCGCCCGGCATCCTGCTGCTGGTTCCACTCGTGCGTCGCAACGTTGGTCAGAAAGTGCTCGCGCTGCGCGACATCCGGAATCAACTCCCGGTACAAATAATCCGGACTCCAGTCCAGCAACACCCCACCAATATCGAACACCACAACCTCAACCCTCGACTCACTCATACCGCCACCCTACGAAACGTCTGGTGCTGGGTTCATGCTGGTGTCTCGCACCCACCCGTACTCACCTTCCGGGCTGAAGCGTCGCACCCACCCGAACCTCTCGCGGCGCAACGCGCAGGCATCGCGAACCCGCGTCAGCGTGTGTTCGTGCTGGAGTCTCGCACCCACCCGTACTCACCTTCCGGGCTGAAGCGTCGCACCCACCCGAACCTCTCGCGGTACGACGCGCAGGCATCCCGAACCCGCGTCGGCGTGTTCCTGCTGGAGTCTCGCACCCACCCGCACCCGCCTTCCGGGCTGAAGCGTCGCACCCACCCGAACCCCTCGCGGTGCAACGCGCAGGCATCCCGAACCCGCGTCGACATGTTCCTGCCGGCGTTTGCACCCACCCGCGCCCGACTGGCGGTCGCCAGGCTTAGCTCACCCGGCGCGCCGGATCGATGCGACCGTTCTTCGGCGAGCCTGCGCGCCCCACGAGGGGTTCGGGCGGGCACGACGCTCGAGCCATCGCTGCCATCGCTCGGCTCCTGCGCATCGACGGGGCAGTTCGCCTGCATGCTGGTGGTTGCTGGCTACTGCTATCGCCGCCTCGGTTGATCAGGCTTGCTGGTTGGTGGTCGGGTTCATTGTCGGTCGGCGGGGTGGGTGCCTTGGTGGTCGACGATGAATTTGAAGCCGTGGCGGGTGGTCCATTCGAGGGTGTGGTTGTCGAGGCGGCGTACTTGCCAGCCGGCGTGGGTTTTGACCCGGTGGCTGAAGCGCCGGAGCGGGATGAGGTTGTCGGTGTTGGTTTGGCCGGGTGGGCCGTTGGGTGTGAAGGGTTGGATGTGGTCCAGGTCGGGGGTGCGGCTGGTGTCGGCGGTGCCGTAGACGAACTGTTCTGTGGGGTATTTGAGTTTGAGGTGTTCGCGGATTCGCTGGGGGATTTCGTAGGCGTCGACGCTGAGTTTGTCGTTGAGGTCGATGACGGGGCGGATGGTGATGTGGTTGTGGCCGGTGAGTTCGGCGAGCTGGGTGATGAGCATGGGTCCGTGGCCCTCGATGCGGGCGACGCCTTCGCCGGTGAGGAGGGTTTCGTCGGTGAGGTGGACGTAGAGCGTCGTTCCGCTGGCGTGCCGGCGGGTGGGTTTGTGGGTGGTGGGCTGTTGGGTGGCGGCTAGTTTGCCGATCAACCGGCGCAGCGCCTCGGGCTCGAGCCTGGATGTGTCTTCTTCGTTCGCCTCGCGCTGGCCGGGCTCCTGCCCCGGCTCCTGGTCCTGTTCCGGGTTCTCGGGGCCAGGTGTCTCGTCCCAGGGCCAGTGCACAGGCTGAGATCCCGGGCGCGGGTCCTGCTGCGCACGGTCGACGGACTCCGGCGGGGTCGTCGGCGCGACGCTGGGGGGTACAGCGATATCGGCGGTGGGCTGGAGTGCAGGAGCAGTGGGTTGGGACGCGGGGCCGGCGGGCTGGGGTGAGGGAGCGGGCGCGTGGCCAGGAGCGTGTGCAGACGCGGCAGGTTCCGGTGCGCACGGGGGCTCGGGTGGGCAGGCGGGAGCGGAGTCGGCGGCAGGTTGCGGCGTGCACTGGGGCTCGGGTGGGCAGGCGCGTGCGGAGTCGGCGGCAGGTTGCGGTGTGCACTGGGGCTCGGGCGGGTGGGCGGCAGCGGCTTCGGGCGGGGTGGTGTCGACTGCAGCGGGGGTGGATGTGGAGACGGGTGGGACTGGGTTGGGTAGGGCGGTGGGGGTGGATGTGGGTTCGGGCGGGAGGGGGTTGGGCGGGGTGGCGTCGGGCGGGACGGGGGTGGCGTCGGGCGGGACGGGGGTGGGCGGGACGGGGGTGGCGTCGGGCGGGACGGGGGCGGGTAGGGCGGTGTCGGGTGCGGCGGGGTCCTGTGGGGCGGTGTCGGCTGCGGTGGGTGGGGTGAGGTGGTGGGCGACTTTGAGGAGGTCGGTGGTTAGGGCGGGGTCGGCGATGAGGCCGATGGCGCGGGCTCGGCGGGCGTTGAGGGGGGAGGTGTCGCCGAGGGCGGCGAGGGCGTCGGCGAGTTGGTCGAGGGTGGCTTGGAAGCGGATGATGTCGCCGGTGGCGGCTTTGACGAACAAGGTGGTGGTGCCGAGGCCGTCGGTGCGGCCGGTCCAGACGCCTCGTTCGCGGGCGCGTTGTTCTGCCTGGGCGCTGGCGGCGATCGGGTCTGCTTCCCAGACGGCGGCTTTGACGATGTTGTGCAGGCGCAGCGGGCTGAGGGTGTTGACGATGGCGGCCACGCGCCGGTCGACGATGCCGGCTGCTTCTTCGGACAGGTCGCGGCAGGCTTGGGCGATGTTGCAGGCTTTCCAGGGGGTGGCGTGGCCGGATTCGACTTGTGCCCAGAGTCTGGGGAGGCGGTGGCGCAGTGCCAGGGCCTGGCCGATGTAGCGGGCGGCTGCGCAGGTGGAGCGGCCGGTGACGGCGCCGAACTCGGCGACCGCGAACTCGGCGACGGCGGGGCAGCCGGCGCCGCCGTAGACGCGGGTTTGTTCGCCGCCGGGGACGAGTTCGTGGTCGGAGATGGTGGCGGGGGCGGGGTGGAGGTCGGCGAAGTGCTGGCCGAGGCGGAGCAGCTGGACGTCGATGCGGTCGCGCAGCCCGGTCAGTTCGTCGGCCGCGGACAGGGTCTCCCGGGCCGTGTACTCACTGACATCGGATGCGAACATGTGTTCGATACTACTCTGTGTGATTGATCGATGCAAATCGCGATATGCCCGGGATCCCTTGCCTGTAAGGCGATGGAGGCCCGACGCCAACCAGGTGACGGGGCTGTGATCCCGGAGTGTCACCGCTCGGCGATAAGTCTGCGGTGGAAGCAGAAGGTTCGGGCAGGCACGAGCTTCAGCCTGCGATACGAGCACGGGTAGGGCGTACGAGCACGGGTACGCGACGGATGCCGCCAATCTATGAAACGCCCAGACACCCTATGAACCGGCAGGCCAGGCCCGTGTGCTGGGCGTTCGGGGCGTGGAGGGGGCGGAGGACTTGAGGTTCAGAGTATGGGGGCGCTTTCCTGGGAGTTGATTTCGGGAAGGTGAGGTCGTGGTGCAGGGAGTCCAGGTCCGAGCTGAGCGCCGCTTACACGCTGCCGTTCGCCGGACTGCTGATCGCCGGCGGGCGGCTCGGCGACATCTCGGGTGCAAACGCCTGTTCCGGATCGGGATCTCATCTTGTTGCCTTGGTCAACGAGTTCGAGGCTCGTGGCCTGGCTGGCCGGGCGTCTGTTGATCCCGAAGTACGGGGCTGGCGCCGTTCGGTGCCGGGTGCTGACGACGAGCGGTGTCTACCACGCGAGCATGATCGGCTGGCTGCTGTCGGCCGTCGGGATCAGCGGGGTGGGAGCTGGTGTGTTGACCACGTCCTTCTTCATCGCCGCGCTGCATCGTGTGCGGCCAGCTGAAACAGGCTCGGCGGTGGGTCTGCTCAACGCCGTCCAGCAACTCGGCGGTACGGTCGGCGTCGCGCTGCTGGGGACGGTCTTCCTCCACCGCCTCAGCTCCAGCCCGCCACACGCGGCGGCAGGGAGCGCGTTCTGGGCATCCCTCGCCCTGATCGCCGCCGCGGCGGCCGCGGCGGCCTTCATGAATCCGCGATTGATCACGCCGGTACTTCGTCCTCGGCCCGGGCGTTCGCC
This sequence comes from Kribbella sp. NPDC023855, assembly GCF_040639475.1. Classification (NCBI taxonomy): domain Bacteria; kingdom Bacillati; phylum Actinomycetota; class Actinomycetes; order Propionibacteriales; family Kribbellaceae; genus Kribbella; species Kribbella sp. NPDC023855. The sequence continues at coordinate 347,702 of NZ_JBFAAA010000004.1, read as the reverse complement.
TCGGCGCGGGCGTGCAGCGCCGGAGCGAGGGCGAGTTGGCCGAGGAAGAGGATGACGCCCAGGGCGGCGCAGGCTAGCCAGACGGTCGCTCCGCCGAAGTGTTCGAGAGCGTTGGTGCCGAGCAATGGCCCGATGACGCTGCCGAGGCCGAAGGACATGCTGCCGGCCAGGCCGAGGTAGCCGCCGCGGAGGTCGATCGGGGCGAGGTCGGCGAGCACCGCGCCGATCACGGCTGCGAAGCCGATTTCGCCAATTGTCCAGACCACGACAGACAGCCCGTATCCCCACCAACTGTCCACAACAGCGCCCAGGCCGAAACCCAGGCCGACCACCAGCATCGAGCAGGCCAGCAGCTTCGGGCGATCGAGGGCCGCCAGGCGCCGGTTGACGAACGGCTGCACCAGGACGATGACCACACCGTTCAGAGCGATCACCAAGCCGTACGTCGACGACGGCAAGCCGTCGCCGGCCATTGCCAGCGGCAACGTCGAGTAGCCCTGGAAGTAGATCGTTGCGTAGCCGATCTGGAGCAGGATCATCAGCAGGAAGGTGGAGTCTCGCAAGGCGACCGGCAGCAGCGGCCGACGCGGTCCGTCGTCGAGCACCGGTCGGGTCTCGGGCACCATTCGCCAGATCACCAGCGCGGCGACGACCGACGTAGTGGCGTTGATCCAGAACAGCCAGTTGTAGCCGATGCTTGCCAGTACGCCGGCGCTGACGGTGGAGACCGAGAAGCCGAGGTTGATCGCCCAGAACAACAGTCCGTAGGCGCGAACGCGTTCCCGCGGCTGGAGCAGGTCGGCCACCGTCGCCTGGACCGCAGGCCGGAACAGGTCGCCCATCAGGCCGACCACGAACGCCGCCGCCCAGATCGTCACCATCGAGCGAGCCGAACCCAAGAGGATCAGCGCGGCCGCAGTACCGAGGAAGCCGATCAGCATCGTGCGGCGGCGACCGAACCGGTCGGACAGCCAGCCGCCGACCAGCTGCGACACCACCGACCCCGCGCCGACCGCGGCCACCACCGCACCCGCAGTACCGGCTGAGAGGTGACGCTCCTGGGTCAGGTAGAGGACGAGGAAGGGCTGGACGAAACTGCCGAGCCGGTTGATCAGCTGGCAGACCCACAGAGCCCAGAAGGCGCGTGGCAGGCGTGGAGCATCGTTCATGGAAACCACCTTCAGGCCATCCGCCCGGTCTGTCGATCATTAGACCGTGGACTAATCCTTAGACCCGGCCGCTACCCCGGCCTTAAGGTTGTCCGGTGATCACCCTGCGGCTCAGCCCTGACGACCTGAGCCGGATCAGGTTCGCGTTCTCGCCGGTCTGGGAGACCGTGACGAGTATCCGGGCGCTGAGCAACAGTACGACGGGCAGCGTGCACGGACCGTGGCTGCGCAAGGTCCGCCCGTTGCTGGCGCAGCACGACCTTTCGTTGCTGAAGGCCCTCATCCCGCCGGTCAGCTACATCCCCGACTTCATCACCCCGGCGCCGCCGCGCCGCTCTACCAGCTTCGAATCGGGCCTGGCCGCGATCGCCGCCACTCCCCTGCCGCTGGTCGTCGACGAACTGACCCAGCTGCAGCAGGACACGCCACACCCCCTGCTGCCCGAGCTGATCGCCAACCCGGCCAAGGCGCTCGTCCGCATCACGACCGCGCTCGACGAGTACTGGCGGCTGGCGATCGAGCCCGACTGGGGCCGAATCCGGTCGCTGCTCCAGGAGGACCTCGCCTACCGGTTGGACGAGCTGTCCTGCGGCGGAGTGGCCGGGCTGCTCCGCAATCTCCACCCCTCGGTGACGTTCCGCGGCGACCGGATCGAGGTCGACAAGCCCTACTGCTGCGACGGCCAGCCGCTATCCGGCCAAGGCCTGTTGCTGATCCCCTGCGTGTTCACCTGGCCGACCACCCTGCAGATCACCGCTGCGCCGCATCTCCCAACGATGACCTACCCGCCGCGCGGGCTTGGCCGGCTCTGGGAGAGCCAGGAAGACCTCAGCGAGTCGCCGCTCGCCGATCTCGTCGGCAAGACCCGTGCCGCGATCGTCAGCCACCTCGACCTGCCGATGTCGACCACTCACCTCGCCCACCAGCTCGGTGTCTCCGCACCGACCCTGAGCGTGCACCTAAGCATCCTGCGCAACGCTGGCGTCGTCGACTCACGCCGGGACGGTCGCACGGTCCTCTACTCGCGCACCACCCTCGGCAACCACCTCCTGGCCGCCTCCCGCCCAGCAGCCCTCGCGACAGCCTGACAACTCACCCGAAGGACGCAGGGTCGACCTGCACCCGCACAGACCCCACCAGCTTCTTCGTACTACGAGCCGCCTGCCCCTCCTTGAGCGCCCGAGCCAGACTCGTCCCGGCCGCCCGCGGAGTCCGCACGACAGCCCTCGAGGTCTCGTCGTCGATCGCCACCGGCCCGAGAACGTCCAGCCCCGCTTGAGGATCCATCAACTGCCGCACCCGCGTCACCAGGTCGGACACGGCGTCGGTCGGCCCGGTCAGTTCGGCCAGCTTCGCCGCCGGCGCAAGCCGCGCAGTACGCCGCTCCTCCAGCTCGCGCGCCGCGAACCCCTCCGGGCTCCACCGAACCACCGCCTGCAACGGAGTCGCGGACGGCTCCCCCACCATGATCACTGCCCCGCCGTCGCGAGCAGACCGAACGAGAGCGGCCGCGTTGAACCACCGGCGCACCGCCTCTTCCGGCGCACGCAAATCCGGCCGGGCGAGCAACAACCAGGTGTCCAGCAACAATGCCGCGCTGTACCCGCCAGCGGCGACCGGCTCGGCACCCGGGGTCGTGACGATCAAGGCCGGCTGATCGGAAACGGAGTCCAGCATGTTGTCGCCACCCGAGGTCCGGACCAGTACTCCGGGGAAGGCGCGGCCGAGCTCCTCCGCAGTACGGCGGGCTCCGACGACGGCGGCGCGCATGCGGGTGTCACCACACTCCGGGCAGCGGTGATCCGCGGCCGGTCGGCCGCACACACTGCAACTCGGCGGCCCCGATCCGCCCGTACGACGGAGCGAACCGCCGCAGGTGGCACAGCGAGACGGCGCACGGCACGTCTGGCAGACCAGGCTTGGCAGATACCCAGCCCGCGGAACCTGGACCAGCACCGGCCCGGTCTTCAACCCCTCCCGCGCCACCTCAAAAGCCCGGTGCGGGAGCCGCGCTGCGCGAGCCGCCGGGTCGCGCGCGAGATCGGTGTCGGACTCCCCCGCGATGTGGACGGCCGGCGCGGCCGCGCGGATCACCGTGCGATCCGCGATCAGTTCGACCGCCCAACCCGACTCGATCAGCGCAGCAGTCTCGGCAGAGCGCGCGAAGCCGCCCAGCAACGCAGCACACTTCTGCCGGTACGCGCGCAGCAGGACCACCTCGCGCGCATGCGGATAGGGCGCGCGCGGCTCGGCGTACGAGTCGTCGCCGTCGTCCCACAAAGCCACCAGACCGAGGTCCGCGACGGGTGCGAAGGCTGCGGCGCGCGTGCCGATCACCACCCGAGTGCAGCCGCGCAGGGCGGTAAGGAAGGCCCGGTACCGCGCGGTCGGACCCAGATCGGCGGAGAGCATGACAAACCCGTCCGGCCCGAGCACCGCAGTACAGGCTGCAGCGAGTCGCTCCAGGTCGCGTGCGTCTGGGGCGAGCAGCAGCGCGCCACGACCTGCCGAGGCACAAGCAGCTGCGGCCTGGGCGAAGGCCGTCGCCCAATCGGCCCCCGGTACTGTGGTCCAGATCGCGCGCGGCGCCTCGCCACGGGTCACCGCATCGAGGAACCCGGCAGCCAGCGGGTACGGCGCCCACTCGGAGCGCGAGGCCGACGTTGCCGGGCGGACCGGCTGGGTGCACTTCAGCGCCTCTGCTTCGACCTTCGCATGGCGTGGTGGCACCGCGAGGCGGGTCACGTCGGCGAAGACTCCGGCGTACCGGTCGGCGACGGCGCGGCAGAGATCGGCGACCTCGGGCGTCAGCACCTGCTCGGGCGAGACGACCTTGCGGATCCTAGCGAGCTTGCCCTCGTGCTCCGACGATTCCAGCCGCTCCAGGACGTACCCGTCGAGGTCCTTGCCGGCAAACCGCACCTTCACCCGTACGCCGGGCTGCGCCGCCTCGGCGAGATCGTCGGGCACCAGATAGTCGAACGGCCGGTCCAGGTGCGGCAGCGACACGTCGACCGCGATCCGGGCGACCGGCAGCGACGAAGTGATCCCGGCCGGCTCCTTGGTCCGCGAACGCCGAACGGTCTCGCGCAGCAGCGTCAGCTGCTCAGGTGAGTCCCCGTTCGATGCCACCCAGGAACTCTAGTCGGGGGAAACGACAAACCGCCCGCGACCATCCACAGGTCACGGGCGGTTCGTGGAGAACTACTTGCTGACGGCTGCCTTCAGCTCTTCGACCCGGTCGGTGCGCTCCCAGGTGAAGTCCTCACCGGTGCGGCCGAAGTGACCGTTGCGCGCGGTCTGCGCGTAGATCGGCCGGAGCAGGTCGAGGTCGCGGATGATCGCGGCCGGGCGCAGGTCGAACACCTCGAGCACCGCGTCGCTGATCTTGTCCACCGGCACCGTCTCGGTGCCGAACGTGTCCACGTAGAAACCGACCGGCGCCGCCTTGCCGATCGCGTAGGCAACCTGGCACTCGGCCCGCGCGGCCAGGCCGGCCGCGACGATGTTCTTGGCCACCCAGCGCATCGCGTACGCCGCCGAGCGGTCGACCTTCGACGGGTCCTTGCCGGAGAAGGCGCCGCCACCGTGGCGGGCCATCCCGCCGTACGTGTCGATGATGATCTTGCGGCCGGTCAGCCCGGCGTCGCCCATCGGGCCGCCGATCTCGAACCGGCCGGTCGGGTTGACCAGCAGCCGGTAGTCGGCCGAGTCGATGTCGAACTGCTCCAGCACCGGGTCGACCACGTGCTTCTTCACGTCCGGGGTCAGCATCGAGTCCAGGCTGATGTCGGCCGCGTGCTGGCTGGACACCACCACGGTGTGCACCCGGACCGCCTTGTCACCGTCGTACTCGATCGTCACCTGGGTCTTGCCGTCCGGGCGCAGGTAGGCCATCGTGCCGTCCTTGCGGACCTCGGACAGCCGCGCGGACAACCGGTGCGCGATGGTGATCGGCAGCGGCATCAGCTCGGGCGTCTCGTTCGACGCGTAGCCGAACATCAGCCCCTGGTCACCGGCGCCCTGCAGGTCGAGCACGTCCGAGGACGCGTCCGAACGGGTCTCGTACGCCGTGTCGACGCCCTGGGCGATATCGGCCGACTGGCTGCCGATCGCGACCGTGACGCCACAGGAGGCACCGTCGAAACCCTTCAGCGACGAGTCGTAGCCGATCTCCAGGATGCGGTTGCGGACGATCCCCGGGATGTCCACGTACGCCGACGTGGTGACCTCGCCGGCCACCACCACCAGCCCGGTGGTCACCAGGGTCTCCACCGCGACGCGGCTCTTCGGGTCCTCGGCCAGCAAGGCGTCGAGGATCGAGTCGCTGATCTGGTCAGCGATCTTGTCCGGATGACCCTCGGTCACCGACTCGGACGTGAAAAGGCGCCGTGCCACGGATTCTCCCTTGGACTTTCTCGTCTGCCACCCGACGGGAAAGGTCGTCCCCGTCCGCGCACCGCCTCACGCGATGCTGTGGGGAAGTATGCCAGCAGTTGTGCCCACCGGCCGGAACCAGCACGCATTTCGCCCACGTGGCGAGACGGCCTGCTCACATACTGGACTAACCCGCCTGAATCAGGCGTGGGGTCCGACCGTCACCGCTCCGATCGTGAGCACCGGGTTCGCGTCGACGATCGCGCCGAGCCGCTCGGCCTGGTCGTCGAGCTGCCGCAGCTGACCGGGCTTGAGGTCGCGGAGCGGCTCGACCGTCAGGGTGAGCGTCCGGCCACTGCGTCGCTGGTGCCAGACGCCGGCCACGATGCCGTCGATCAGCAGCAAGGGGAAGTTGCCGGCTTGTCCGCGGGCCAGCGCACGATCCCAGGCCTTGCCCGGGAAGAGCCGTTCGCGGGGATGACTGCCGACGCCGTACGCATCGAAGTACGGGAGGAGGCGGACGCCGGATGCGGACTCGGTGGTGAAGTCCGTGTCGCCGCGGATCAGCCACGCGGGGGTGCCGTCGAGCAGGACCTCCTCGAGTTCGTCGGCCAACGACGTGAAGGCCTTGGTGGCGAGGACCGGTGAGATGCTGAGCCACTTCGCGAAGTGTTGTGGGGTCGCGGGTCCGTAGGACCACAGGTACCGCCGTACCAGCTCACCGATCGCCTGGTCCTTGCTCACCGGCTCGAACGGCGCGAACCGGTGCGGGTTGGTGTAGGTGGTGTTGCGTCCCCGATTGGGTCCGTGGCAAAGGACTCCGGCGTTCGCGGCCTCGGAGATCGCCTGCCGCCATCGCGGCCAGTAGCCCTGGAAGGCCGGCATCACCAGGTCGCCGGCCCACGAACCGGTCCGGCCGACCACCTCGTCGCCGAGTTCGTCGGCAGTCAGGTCGTCGTCCGCCAGCGCGTCCCCGATCGCCGCTACAACCTGGGCGGTCTGCTCCGCAGTCATCCGCATCGTCTCCGGCACCGAAGCAGCCGGCCGCGGCAAAGCGGACAACCCGGCCACCCAACTGGCCAGCTCATCGGTCGGCAACAGATGAACGGTCCCCCGCGGCCCGAACGTCTTCACCAGAGTCCGGTCCTCCCACAGAGCCCGCTGTACGTCGACCCGCGTCGCTCCCTCGAGCCGGAGGGCAACAGAGGTCTCACCAGCCGACAACACCTGAGCATGCGCCCCAGCCATCGCCCGTACGACGTCCGCCGGGCTACTCGCCGCTGGAACGCTCAGGTGGTGCCGTGCCATCCGCCGCGCGACGACGGCAGGCCAGGTCACCAATGGGCTGCGACCAGGTTCCAGATGACGCCGGCCAGAGCGTCCTTGCTGCCGGAGGGGACGGGCAGGGCGGCGCCGTCGCGGTCGAGGATGACCGCTTCGTTCTCGTCGCTGCCGAAGACCTTGCCGCCGGAGACGTCGTTGACGACCAGGAGGTCGCAGCCCTTGCGCTCGAGCTTTGCCCGGCCGAGCTCCAGCACGCTGTGCTGGGCGTCACCGGTCTCGGCGGCGAACCCGACGATCACCTGGTCGGTCCGGCGGCGTTCGTGCGAGATGGTGGCCAGGATGTCCGGGTTCTCCACCAGGCTGACCGACGGCACCGAGCCGTCGCCGGTCTTCTTGATCTTGTGCTCGGCCACATCGGCCGGGCGGAAGTCGGCGGGGGCGGCGGCCATCACGATCGCGTCGGCGTCACCGGCCCGGCCGGTGATCTCGTCGTACAGGTCGCGGGTGCTGGTGACCGGGACGACCTGGACGCCGGCCGGGTCCGCGAGCTCGGAGTTGGCCGCGACCAGGGTCACCTTGGCGCCACGGGCGGCGGCAATCCGGGCCAGCGCGTAGCCCTGCTTGCCGGACGAGGAGTTGCCCAGGTAGCGCACCGGGTCGAGGTGCTCACGGGTGCCACCGGCACTGATCAGCACCTGCTTGCCGGTCAGATCAGCGACGGACTGGCCAGCGGCGCGGGCGGCCTCGTCAGCCAGCATCAACTGACTGATCGCGAAGATCTCCGACGGCTCCGGCAGCCTGCCGCGGCCGGTGTCCGCGCCGGTCAACCGGCCGACGGCCGGGTCCAGCACGGTGATGCCGCGAGAACGCAGCGTGGCCACGTTGGCCTGGGTGGCGGGGTGCTCCCACATCTCGGTGTGCATCGCGGCCGCGAACAGGATCGGGCAGCGCGCCGTCAGCAGCGTGTTGGTGAGCAGATCGTCGGCCAGCCCGTGGGCGGCCTTGGCGATCAGGTTCGCCGTCGCGGGCGCGACGACGACGAGGTCCGCGCCCTTGCCGATCCGGACGTGCGGAACCTCGTGGACGTCGTCGAACGGGTCGGCCGTCACCGGCTGACCCGACAGCGCCGCCCAGGTGGCAGCGCCGACGAACTCCAGGGCGGCCGCGGTCGGCACCACCCGGACACTGTGCCCGGACTCGGTCAGCCGGCGGAGCAGATCACAGACCTTGTACGCCGCGATCCCGCCGCCGACGCCGAGCACCACCGACTTCATGTAAGGGCGGTTACTCGGACTTCTCCGCGGCGGCAGCGGCGGCTTCCGCCTCGGCCTCGGGGTCGATGTCCGTGCAGGTCAGCACGCCGTCGTTGATCTCGCGCATGGCGATGGACAGCGGCTTCTCCTGGACGTGGGTCTCGACCAGGGGACCGACGTACTCGAGCAGGCCCTCGCCGAGCTGGGAGTAGTAGGCGTTGATCTGCCGCGCCCGCTTGGCCGAGTACAGCACCAGCTTGTACTTGGAGTCGGTGTGGGTGAGCAGGTCGTCGATCGGCGGCGAGGTGATGCCGATGGCGACGGGCTGGTTGCCAGACAAAGTGTCAGCTCTTTCCAGAGATGTTGGGTGATCGAATCAACTTTACCAACTGATCGGCCGCTTCCCGAACCGACGCGTTCACGATCGTCACGTCGAACTCCTTCTCGGCAGCCAGCTCGAGCGTCGCGGTCTCCAGCCGGCGCTCCCGCTCCTGCGGCGTTTCGGTCCCCCGGCCGACCAGCCGGCGGACCAGTTCGTCCCAGCTCGGCGGCGCCAGGAAGACGAAATGCGCCTCCGGCATCGTCTCGCGGACCTGCCGGGCACCCTGCAGATCGATCTCCAGCAGCGCCGGCCGGCCCTCGGCCAGCTTGTCCAGCACCGGCTGACGGGGCGTCCCGTAGCGGGCGGCCTTGTGCACCACGGCCCACTCGAGCAGCTCGTCGTCGGCGATCATCCGGTCGAACTCGTCGTCGGAGACGAACAGGTAGTGCACACCGTGTTCCTCGCCCGGCCGGGCCTTGCGGGTGGTGGCCGAGACCGAGATCCAGATGTCCGGGAAACGCTCCCGGATGTCGGCCGCGACCGTGCCCTTGCCGACCGCCGTCGGGCCGGCCAGCACGGTCAGGCGGGCTCCGCCGGCACCGCCTGGTCCGCCGTCGGCCGAACCGTTCCCCGTGACCACGTCTGTCTCCAGCTCACTCGGCATCAGATCGGACGGCGGTGTCATCGTGGACGTCACTCGGCGAATTCGCGCATCAGAGCGGCGATCTGGTTGGTCCCCAGACCGCGGACCCGGCGGGTCTCGGAGATCCCGGCCCGCTCCATGATCTGCTGGGCGCGCACCTTGCCGACACCGGGGATGCACTGCAGCAGCGCGCTGACCCGCATCTTGCCGATCACGTCGTTGGTCTGCCCCTCGTGCAGCACCTCCGTAGGAGACGCCCCCGAGTGCCTGATCCGGTTCTTGATCTCCGCACGCTCACGCCGTGCGGCAGCGGCCTTGTCCAGAGCAGCCGCGCGTTGCTCCGGGGTCAAAGAAGGAAGTGGCACCGTCTCACCTGTCCCGTTGTGTGTCTTCGCAGGTGAACCTAGCCAAACACTCCCTCCGACAGCAAACAACACACCAGACGGCGACGGTCGCGCTCGAGCGCCACCGTCGCCGATCCGGCCGGAGCCGTGGCGCTACGTGATGGTGAGGCAGCCGACGCAGGTCGACACGCCGCCGTCAGGGTTCGTCACGGTGATGTTGCGGACACCCGCCGCGCCGGAGATCGACGAGGTGGTGATGTTGATCAGGTTCGGCGACCGGCTGATCGTCAGGATGTTGATCCCGGCCCCGCCGGAGAAGCTCACCTGACTGGCCGCGGTGAACCCGCTGCCGGTGATCGCGAACGACTTCAGCAGTCCCCTGGACACCGTGCTGGGTGAGGCGCCGGTCACCACCGGCGGTGCGTTCACCGTCACACAGTTGGTACAGACCGCGTCGAAGGTGCCGGGCCGGCTGACCACGATGTTGCTCCGGCCGATGGTCGCCGTCGCCGAGGTGTTGATCACCGCGTTGATCCGGGTGGCGCTGACGAAGGTGTAGGACGTCATCGTCACGCCCGCACCGGTGAAGGACGGCACGGACGCGGCCGTGAAGCCGGTGCCGTTGATCGCGACCGCCCGGCCGGTCAGGCCCTGGGCGTGGGCGTTCGGCGACAGCGACGTGACCGTCATGGCACTGCGCAGTACGACGACGACGCTGTTGCTGACGCCCGTGTTGCCGGCAGTGTCCATGCTGGAGGCACTCAGCGTGTACGTCCCGGCATTGAGGCCCGAGACGCTGGCTGACCAGGCGCCTGCGCTCGCAGTACTGGGCAGGGTGGCTACTACTGCCCCAGAGGTGCCGCTGCCCGCGTGGACCCTCAGGGTGACCGCAGTGGTGTCACCGGCCAGCGTTCCGGTCGTCCCGGACACCGTGAACGGTGCTGTCGAGGTGATCGTCGTGCTGTTGACCGGGCTGGTGATCCGGACGATCGGCTTGGTGGTATCCACCGTGAACGTCGACGTACTGGTACCGACGTTGCCCGCGGCATCGGTCTGGGTCGCCTGCGCGGTGTAGGTGCCCTGTGGAAGCGCTGCGGACGTCATCGTCCAGGCTCCGGCCGTGATCGGTGCTGCGACCGTCTGGCGCGGCGTACCGGTCGCGGTAGCGCCGTTGTAGACGCGCACAGTGGCCGTGGCGACATCACCCGTCGCTGTGCCGCCGGTGCCGCTGATGGTCGGCGTCGTGTCGGAGGTGCGCGAGTTGTTCGCCGGGGTGGTGATCGCAATCGCCGGCGGCGTCAGGTCGATCGTGTCGGAGACCACGAACGTCCGGGGCGCGCTGAGGCCGGTCAGGCCGTTGCCGGTCTGCTTGACCTGGACCGTGTAGGTGCCGTTCGCCAGCGGACCGGGCAGCGTGGTCGTCCAGGTGCCGCTGTTGTTGGTCGCGGTGGCCGACAGGACCGGCGTACCGAGGCTGTACGGGCCGGAGTACAGGTCGACCGTGACGTCGCCACCCGTCGTCAGTGCGGTGCCGCTGATCGTCGGGTTCGGCGGGCGCTGCTGGCCGGCCGTCGGTGCCGTGATGACCGGGTTCGGGATCGTTTGCCCGCCGCTCATCACCTCGGCCACGGTCTTGACCGAGATGCCGCGGCTCGCGTTCGCCGTCACCCAGTCCATGAACTGGCTCAGCGTGGTGTTGGAGACCGGGCGGTAGCCGGCCATGCAGGCACTGAAGTCCGAGGAGCCCTCGATGCAGATCTCGTGGAAGAGCATCGGCACCCAGCCGCCGGCGCGCTCGGCGGGACCGTTGACCGCGTCCTGCAGTGACTGCAGGGTGATCGGGCCGTCGTACGTCGTACCGAGCGCCTTGAAGCTGAACGGCTCCGGTGGCGGGATCGCCTCGCTGTAGAGCGGGCCACCCACCAGGAGGCTGCCGCCGGTGCGTCCGGACTGATAGCCACAGCCCTTGATGATGCTGATCGCCTGGGCGTTGAAGGCCGCGAACGGATAGGCGAAGCTCGCCGGCGAGAAGCCCTGTGCCTGCAGCCGGGCCCGGTCGTCACAGGCCTGCTTCCAGCGGTAGTCGAAGCTGGTGTCCGCCGCGGTCAGGTCGACATGGTCCTTGGTGTGGCCACCGATGTCGTTGCCATCGGCCCGGAGAGCGTGGATCTGCGTCCAGGTCATGGTGCCCGCTTCGGCCGCGTCCACCGGCCCGCTGTTGATGTAGAAGGTCCCGTGCATGCCGTGCGACGAGAAGATCGTTCGGGTCGCGTACTGCGACTTGAGCCCGTCGTCGAAGGTCAGCGAGACCGTGGTCGGCCGGGGCGGCAACGGCGGTTGCGGTCCGGCGCCCATCACGTCGCGGACCCGCTGGACCGTAGTACCGGCGGGTGCTTCCGGGCTTTGCAGCCAGTCGAGGAAGGCCGACAGGACGCCGGCGTCGAGCGCCTGGTAGGTGGTCATGCAGTTGGAGTAGTCGGCCGCGCTCGGCTGGCAGACGTGGTTGAACGCGATCGGCACCCAGCCGCCACCATTGCCGGCGGCAACATTCACCGCAGTCTGCAGGTCGGCCAGCTGGATCGGTCCACCCGGCAGGTTCGCCGTACTGAGCCGGAACGCGTCGGCCGGCGGCATCAGTTCGGCGTACGGGCCGGTGGTCGTGGACAGGCCGCCGACGGTCCGGCCGGACAGGTAGCCACAGCCCTGGACGATGCTCTCGGCGTTCGCGTTCACCGCGGCGAACGGGTAGCTGAAGCTCTGCGGGTCGTAGCCCAGGGTGGCAAGTCGTTGCCTGTCGCCACAAACCTGGTCCTGTTTGTAGGCCTGGTCGGTGCCCGGGTCGGTCAGATCGACGTGATCCTTGCTCAGGCCACCGATCTCGTTGCCTTCGCGATAGAGCGCATCGGCGTGCCAGGTCGCCATGTAGCCCGGCGCGTTGGCCTCGAGGACCTTGCTCGACGTGTAGAAGGTGCCTTGCACGCTGTGGGCGAGCAGGACCGGCCGCGCGTGCTGGTACTGCGACATCAGCCCGTCGTTGAAGGTCAGCGACACCACGGTCTCGCCGGCGGCCTGCGCCTGCATGACGGTGAACTGACCGAAAGAAACGGCGACCGCGAGAGCGGCACCGATGCGTAAGGCGCGTGACGTGAACAAGCCTGAAACTGACACCGAGGCCCCCCTGGTATCTACGGATCCAACCCCAGGACAGCCGACAAGCGTGCAGCCATCCCCCCGCTGTCGAGGCTAGCACCGCAAATCCGTTTGGGATATGAGCCGAGACCCTCCGCAGCCACCGGCTCCGCACCGTGTGCGACCGGCGACAGCGCGCTCAGTTCAGGTTGGGGATGTCCACCTTGCAGGAGTCCTTCGCCTGGGTGGCGATCGCCCTTGTACGCCGAGGTCACGCCACCGAGCTGCTTGCTCAGCCGCGCCAGCTCGATCTCGTTCTTCCCGGCCTTCTGCGCCTTTTCGGCGAACCCGACCACCACTGCCCAGTCGTCCTTGACCTCGGCCGGTGCGCCGTCGCGCATCTTCTTGGCGTCCTCGAGGATCTTGGCGTAGTCGGCCGGCTTCTGCGGGTCGACGTTGGTGGCGGCCGCGGCGAAGCCGGCCAGGTCGACGCAGTACGCCTGCTCTTCGGTACAGCCGGTCAGTGCGGCGGCAGCGATCGCGATCGTCGCGGTCAGCACAGCGGTGCGGCGCATCGGGAACTCATCCTCCGAGGGGCTTGCGGGGTGGAGCCGGTCACGCTACCGGCAGCAGGACCGGCAACGAAAACCGATGGCGGCGGCACCTGGCCGCCGCCATCGGTTCGAGGTCGGCCGATCAGCCGTTGAGGTCCAGCTTGCAGGTGTCCTTGGCGTGCTTGGCGATCGCGTCGGAGGCCGGCTTGACCTTCGCGCCCTCCGCCTTGGACAGCTCGGTGAGCTTGGCCGTGTCGCCCTTCGCGTCGATCGCCTTGTCGGCGTAGTCGAGCAGGATCTTCCAGTCGTCCTTCAGGTCGTCCGGCGCCGACTTGGACACCTTCTTGGCCTCGTCGCGCATCTTCTCGACGGCCTTGGGGTCCTTGACGTCGAGGCCCTTGGCGGCCGTCGCATAGCTGTTCAGCTCGTTGCAGTAGTCGCCACCCGAGCACGCCGTCAAGAAGCCGACGCTCATTGTCACTACCGCCGCGAGGGCCGCAACCTTACGCATTCCAGTCCTAACTGTCACCGCGGGAAGACCATCTCTTCCCGTCACCGGTAACCCTGGCGAACGGCAGGGTCATCGCGGCTGTCGGCACGCCGTGAGGAACCTCCCACCGGTCGGTTGGAACCGGCCTGTGACCTGTCGCGTCGTCAGTATCCGAGGACCGCGCGGAAAGCGTCGTTCGCCCGATCGGCCGCATCCCGCAGCGACGTCGCGTCCGGACCGGCTCCGAGGATCTCGCGAGAGCTCGACGGTACGACGTTGCGCACCGCCGACCCGAAGACCGCCGCCAGCCCTTCGGCCGTACCGCCTTGCGCACCGAGCCCCGGCGCGAGCAGCGGGCCGCGGATGTCGAGGTCCTCCCCCGTCGACTTGATCGTCGCGCCGACCACGGCACCGAACGAACCGAGATCGTCGGCACCCGCGTTGAGCTCCCGCAGACCGTCGAGCACGGCGCCCGCCACGGTCGGCCCGTCGACGGTCCGGGCCGACTGGAACTGCGGGCCCTCCGGGTTCGACGTGAGCGCCAGCACGAACAGACCGGCCCCGGCCGCCCGGGCCTCGTCGATCGCTGGTTGGAGCGAGCCGAAGCCGAGGTACGGGCTGACGGTCAACGCGTCGCAGGCCAGCGGTCCCTTCTCTGCCAGGTACGCCGACGCGTACCCGGCCATCGTCGACCCGATGTCGCCGCGCTTCGCGTCGATGATGACCAGTGCGCCGGCTTCGCGCAGCCGGATCGTCGCCTGCTCCAGTACCGCGATGCCAGCCGACCCGAAGCGCTCGAAGAAGGCCGACTGCGGCTTGAAGACCGCGACCTGGTCGGCGAGCGCGTCCACCACCCCGAAGGTGAAGGAGGCAAGGCCGTCCGCGTCGTCCGGCAGTCCCCACGCGTCGAGCAGGTGGGCGTGCGGGTCGATCCCGACGCAGAGCGGGCCGCGCTCGTTCATTGCCGCGCGCAACCGGGTTCCGAAGGGCTGGCTGCTCATGGGACGTTCTCGCTCTCTCATCTTTGGGCCAATCTGCGGTTGGTGCGGCGTACCAGGGACGGGCCTCGGTAGATCAGGCCGGTGTAGAGCTGGACCAGGCTGGCGCCGGCGTCGAACAGCCGGACCGCGTCGTCGGGTTCGAGGATGCCGCCGACCCCGATGATCGGCAGCGTTCCGTTGGTACTCGCGTGGATCTGGGCCACGGTCTTGGCCGCGAGCTCGGTCAGCGGCCGGCCCGACAGACCGCCGGTCTCGCCGCCGAGTCGCTCGTCGGTAGGGGCCAGACCCGAGCGGCCGATCGTTGTGTTGGTGGCGATGATGCCGGCCACACCGACGTCGGTGCAGACGCCGAGCAGCTCGTCGATCGCCGGCTCGGCCAGGTCCGGTGCGATCTTCACCAGGATCGGCTTCGGGTCGCGGCCGCCCGTGCTGAGGGTCCTCGCCTCGTCGTGCAGGGCGGTGAGGAGCTCGCGCAGGTGACCGGCGTCCTGCAAGGAACGCAGGCCCGGTGTGTTCGGCGAGCTGACGTTGACGGCGAAGTAGTCGCCGAAGCGATACAGCCGGCGCAGAGAGGTGACGTAGTCCCCCACCGCGTCCTCCAGCGGCGTCACCTTGGACTTCCCGATGCTGATGCCGAGCGGGTAGCCCAGATCCCCGTACACCTGACCGGGGTGGTGGGGTGGGGTCAGCATGTACTCAGCCAGCCGGCTCGCGAGCGCTTCGGACCCTTCGTTGTTGAAGCCCATCCGGTTGATCACGGCTTCGCTGTCGACCAGCCGGAACAGGCGGGGTTTCTCGTTGCCGGGCTGTGGATGCGCGGTCACCGTGCCGACCTCGACGAACCCGAAACCGAGCGCCCGCCAGGCCGGCAAAGCCAGACCGTTCTTGTCCATCCCCGCGGCCAGTCCGACCGGGCTGGGGAAGCGCACCCCGAACACAGTGCGCTCCAGCCCGGCCGGCAGTGCGCCGTACGTGCGAGACAGAGCAGGCACCGCCCCCGGGATGCGGCTCAGTCGCCGCAACCCGTGAAGCGTCTGCTCGTGCGCCACCTCGGCGTCGCCTCTACCGAGGCGGTAGAGGACGGGCCGGATGAGCCGCTCGTACATCAACTCCCTGCCTCCGGCGAAGAGGAGATGGAAGGCGTGCCGGCCGGCGCGTCGGCCTCGCCGCGGATGCGGCTGGCCCAGTCCTGCAAGGAGCGGACTCCGATGTCACCTGCTTGCTGTGCCTCGATGCCCTGGACCGCTGCGCCGAGGCCTTGGACCGTGGTGATGCAGGGGATGTTGCGGGCCACCGCCGCGCTGCGGATCTCGTAGCCGTCGAGGCGCGGGGAACCATCCTTGGTGATCCCGATCGGGGTGTTGACGATCAGGTTCAGCTCGCCGTCCTGGACCATCTGGACGATCGTCGGCTCACCGTTCGGCCCTGGCCCCTGGCTGCTCTTGCGGACCGTCACGGCCTGGACGCCGTTGCGCCGCAGTACGTCGGCGGTGCCTTCGGTCGCGTAGATCTGGAAGCCCAGGTCGGCCAGCCGCTTGACCGGGAAGATCATCGCCCGCTTGTCCCGGTTCGCCACCGAGACGAACACCTTGCCGGCACCCGGCAGCGGCTGGGACGCGGCGGCCTGCGACTTGGCGAACGCCGTCCCGAAGGTGTCGTCGATGCCCATCACCTCACCGGTCGAGCGCATCTCCGGCCCGAGCACGGTGTCCACCGACGCGCCGTCGAGGGTGCGGAACCGGTTGAACGGCATCACCGCTTCCTTGACCGCGATCGGCGTCGACGCGGGCAGCGTGCCCCCGTCGCCCTCGGCCGGCAGCATGCCCTCGGTGCGCAGCTCGGCGATCGTTGCCCCGAGCATCACTCGGGCCGCCGCCTTGGCCAGCGGGGTCGCGGTCGCCTTCGACACGAACGGCACCGTCCGCGACGCGCGCGGGTTCGCCTCCAGCACGTAGAGCACGTCACCGGCCAGCGCGTACTGCACGTTCAGCAGACCCCGTACGCCGACACCGCGGGCGATCGCCTCGGTGGACTCGCGGATCTTCTCGATGTCCGCGTTCCCGAGGGTGATGGGCGGCAGCGCGCAGGACGAGTCGCCCGAGTGCACCCCGGCCTCCTCGATGTGCTCCATCACGCCACCCAGGAACAGCTCCGTGCCGTCGTACAACGCGTCGACGTCGATCTCCACCGCGTCGTCCAGGAACCGGTCGATCAGCACCGGGTGCTCCCAGTTCGCGGCCAGCGCGCCTCCGCTGAGCCGCTCGAGCGCGGCGGTCAGCTCGGCATCGGAGTACACGATCTCCATGCCGCGGCCGCCGAGCACGTACGACGGCCGGACCAGAACCGGGAAGCCGATCTCGGTGGCGATCAGCTGTGCCTCGTCGAAGGACATCGCCGTCCCGTGTTTCGGGGCCGGCAGGTTCGCGTCGGACAGCACCTTGCCGAAGGCGCCACGCTCCTCGGCGAGGTGGATCGCCTCGGGTGAAGTCCCGACGATTGGCACCCCGGCGTCGGCGAGCCGCTGGGCCAGGCCGAGCGGGGTCTGCCCGCCGAGCTGGACGATGACGCCGGCGATCGGGCCGGCCTGCATCTCGGCGTACACGATCTCCAGGACGTCTTCGCAGGTGAGCGGCTCGAAGTACAGCCGGTCGGAGGTGTCGTAGTCGGTGGAGACCGTCTCGGGGTTGCAGTTGACCATGATCGTGCAGTAGCCGGCGTCCCGCAGTGCCATCGACGCGTGCACACACGAGTAGTCGAACTCGATGCCCTGGCCGATCCGGTTCGGGCCCGAGCCGAGGATCAGCACCGCCGGGGTCTCCCGCGGCGCGACCTCGGTCTCCTCGTCGTAGGAGGAGTAGTGGTACGGCGTCGCGGCGGCGAACTCGGCCGCGCAGGTGTCGACCGTCTTGTAGACCGGGCGGATCCCCAGCGCCTGCCGGACCCCGCGGACGACGTCCTCGGCCAGCCCGCGGATCTCGGCCAGCTGCAGGTCGGAGAAGCCGTGCCGCTTGGCCAGCCGGAGGATCTCCGGCGTCAGCCGGGGCGCGGCCGCGACCTGGCCGGCGGTCTCGTGGATCAGGTACAGCTGGTCCACGAACCACGGGTCGATCTTGGTCGCGTCGAAGATCTGCTCCGGCGTCGCGCCGGCCCGGATCGCGTCCATCACCGTGCGCAGCCGGCCGTCGTGCGGCGTCTTGATTGCCTCCAGCAACGACTCCAGGTCGGACGAGGGCGCGTCGGCCCAGGAGAACCGGGCCTCCGGCTTCTCCAGCGAACGCAGCGCCTTCTGCAGCGCCTCGGTGTAGTTGCGGCCGATCGCCATCGCCTCGCCGACGCTCTTCATGTGCGTGGTCAAGGTGGCGTCCGCGGCCGGGAACTTCTCGAACGCGAACCGCGGCACCTTCACCACCACGTAGTCCAGCGTCGGCTCGAAGCTGGCCGGGGTCTGCTGGGTGATGTCGTTCGGGATCTCGTCCAGGGTGTAGCCGATGGCCACCTTCGCGGCGATCTTCGCGATCGGGAAGCCGGTCGCCTTCGAGGCCAGCGCCGAGGACCGCGACACCCGCGGGTTCATCTCGATCACGATCAGCCGGCCGTCGGCCGGGTTCACCGCGAACTGGATGTTGCAGCCGCCGGTGTCCACCCCGACCTCGCGGATGATGCCGATGGCCAGGTCCCGCATGGTCTGGTACTCGCGGTCGGTCAGCGTCATCGCCGGGGCCACCGTGACCGAGTCGCCGGTGTGCACACCCATCGGGTCGACGTTCTCGATCGAGCAGATGATCACGACGTTGTCCGCCTTGTCGCGCATCACCTCCAGCTCGTACTCCTTCCAGCCGACGATCGACTCCTCGATCAGCACCTCGGTGGTCGGGCTGGCGGTCAGGCCGGCGCCGGCGATCCGGCGCAGGTCGTTCTCGTCGTAGGCCATCCCGGAGCCGACGCCGCCCATCGTGAACGACGGCCGGATGATCAGCGGGTAGCCCAGCGCATCGGCCGCGGCGAGTACGTCGTCCATCGTGTGGCAGACGTGCGAGCGGGCGGTCTCGGCGCCCAGCGACTCCACGATCGCCTTGAACGACTCCCGGTTCTCGCCGCGCTGGATCGCGTCCACGGAGGCGCCGATCAGCTCGACGCCGTACTTCTCCAGCACGCCGTTCTCGTGCAGCGAGATCGCCGCGTTCAGCGCGGTCTGGCCGCCCAGGGTGGCGAGCAGGACGTTCGGGCGCTCCTTCTCGATCACCTTCTCGACGAACTCCGGCGTGATCGGCTCGACGTAGGTCGCGTCGGCGAACTCGGGGTCCGTCATGATCGTGGCCGGGTTGGAGTTCACCAGGATGACCCGGAAACCCTCTTCCTTCAGCACCCGGCAGGCCTGCGTCCCGGAGTAGTCGAACTCACAGGCCTGGCCGATCACGATCGGGCCGGAACCGATCACCAGCACCGATTCGATGTCTGTACGGCGGGGCATCAGCTTTTCTCCATCAGCTCTACGAAGCGGTCGAACAGGTAGGCCGAGTCGTGCGGCCCGGCGGCTGCCTCTGGGTGGTACTGGACCGAGAACGCGAGCGGCTTGCCGTCGCGACCGGTCAGCTTGAGCCCTTCGACGACGTTGTCGTTGAGCGACACGTGGCTCACCTCGGCGACGCCGTACGGCGTGTCGATCGTCCCGTCGAGCGGGGCGTCGACCGCGAAGCCGTGGTTCTGCGAGGTGATCTCCACCTTGCCGGTGGCCCGGTCGAGCACCGGCTGGTTGATCCCGCGGTGCCCGTACTTCAGCTTGAAGGTGCCCAGTCCCAGCGCGCGGCCGAAGACCTGGTTGCCGAAGCAGATCCCGAAGTACGGGATGTTGCGGCCGAGCAGTTCCTTGAGCAGCGTGGTCGGGTGCTCGGTGGTCTCCGGGTCGCCCGGGCCGTTGCTCATGAAGATGCCGTCGGGGTTGACCGCCAGCACCTCCTCCAGCGACGCGGTGGCCGGCAGCACGTGGACCTCGATCCCGCGCTCGGCCATCCGCTTGGGCGTCATCGACTTGATGCCGAGGTCGAGGGCGACCACGGTGAACCGCTTCTCCCCCTCCGCCGGTACGACGTACGCGTCGGCCGTGGTGACCTGTTCGGCCAGGTCGGCGCCGGCCATCGGCGGCTGCTCGAGCACCTTGCGCAGCAACACCTCGGGATCCAGGATCTCGGTCGAGATCCCGGCCCGCATCGCGCCGCGCTCGCGCAGGTGCCGGGTCAGCGCCCGGGTGTCGATGCCGGAGATCCCGACAATGCCCTGGCCTCTCAGCTGGTCGTCGAGGGTGCGGGTGGCGCGCCAGTTCGACGGCACCCGGGCGGGGTCGCGGACGACGTACCCAGCGACCCAGATCCGCTGCGACTCGTCGTCCTCGTCGTTGACGCCGGTGTTGCCGATGTGCGGCGCGGTCTGGGTGACGATCTGGCGGTGGTACGACGGGTCGGTCAGCGTCTCCTGGTAGCCGGTCATGCCGGTGGTGAACACCGCCTCGCCGAAGGTCTCGCCGGTCGCCCCGTACGACGTACCGGCGAAGGCGCGGCCGTCCTCGAGGACCAGCAGCGCAGGAAGTGTGGCGGCCTGGCTCATTGCTCGGCTCCGATCAGGGTCGAGATGGATTCGGTCAGCGGGGCGGTGTCGGCCTTGCGGCGGGGCCGGAAGCCGGTGTCGAGCTCGCGGCCGTCATGGGTCCAGGTCACCACGACCAGCCCGGAGGCCTCGGCGGTGACCTTGCCCGCGATCCCGCGGTCGGTCCGGACACCGGTCAGGTGGTCCGCGGGGATGAAGACGTCCGCCGCCCCTTGCCGATGGAAGATCAGGCCGGCCTCACTGACGGCCAGGTCCGCGGTACTGCGGACTCCGAGTTCGTGCACGGCGATCCGGTCCATCCAGTCGCCGGCGGTCGTGGTGGCGACGTAGACACCTTCGACGCCCTTTACTTTGCCCTCGGGCACTACCGGCAGCGGCGCGAGATCGGCCTGCCGGGACTGGCGGTTGCGCCAGCCGCGGTACATGCCGAACCAGCCGCCACCGATCACCAGCAGCGTGCCGAGGATGCCCAGAACAACCTTCACTTGGTGAGCTTCCCGTCGAGCACGGTCGGTTCGCCGCGCAGGAAGGTCGCCATCACCCGGCCGGGCAGCGTCATCCCGGCGAACGGAGTGTTCCGCGACAGTGACGCCGTCTCACTCGGTACGACGGTGCGCTCGGCCGCCGGGTCGACCAGGACCAGGTTGGCGGGGGCTCCCACTGTGAGGGGCTGCCCGTGGTCACTGATCTGGCCGATCGCGGCCGGCCGGTAGCTCATCCGGTCGGCCAGGTCGGCCCAGGTCAGCAGCTTGGTGTCGATCATCGTGTGCTGGACCACCGAGAGCGCGGTCTCCAGCCCGGTCATCCCGAACGCGGCCGCGCTCCACTCGCAGTCCTTGTCCTCCACCGGGTGCGGCGCGTGGTCGGTGGCGACGATGTCGATCGTGCCGTCGGCCAGGCCCTCGCGGACCGCCTCGACGTCGGCCTTGGTCCGCAGCGGCGGGTTCACCTTGTAGACCGGGTTGTACGACGCCGCCAGGTCCTCGGTCAGCAGCAGGTGGTGCGGGGTCACCTCGGCGGTGACCTCGAGTCCGCGGCGCTTGGCGGCGCGGACGATCTCGACCGAGCCCTTGGTGGACAGGTGGCAGATGTGCAGCTTCGAGCCGACGTGCGCGTTGAGCAGGATGTCGCGCGCGATGATCGACTCCTCGGCGACGCTCGGCCAGCCGGTCAGCCCGAGCACGCCGGACAGCGCTCCCTCGTTCATCTGGGCGCCCTGGGTCAGCCGCGGCTCCTGAGCGTGCTGGGCGATCGTGCCGCCGAAGGCCTTCACGTACTCGAGGGCGCGGCGCATCAGGGCGGCGTCCCAGACACAGTCGCCGTCGTCGGAGAAGACCCGCACGCGGGCCGCCGAGTCCGCCATCGCGCCGAGCTCCGCGAGCTGGGTGCCCTGCCGGCCGACGGTGACTGCTCCGATCGGGATGACATCGGCGTACCCGGCTTCGCGGCCGAGGCGCCAGACCTGCTCGACGACGCCGGCCGTGTCGGCGACCGGGTCGGTGTTGGCCATCGCGAAGACGGCGGTGAAGCCGCCGATCGCCGCGGCCCGGGTGCCGGTGAGGACGGTCTCGGCGTCCTCACGGCCGGGCTCGCGCAGGTGGGTGTGCAGGTCGACCAGCCCGGGAAGCGCGATCAGCCCGGTCGCGTCGATCACCTCGGCACCGTCGGGCTTGGCGAGGTCGTTGCCCACGGCGACGATCTCACCGGCGTCGATCAGCAGGTCCGCCACCTCGCCACCAATGATGCCGGCTCCGGTGATCAGGTACGCGGTCATGCCTTGGGCTCCTCAGTCGGGTTGGTGTCGTTACTGCCTGACAGCAGCAGGTAAAGCACGGCCATCCGGATCGCCACGCCGTTCGTGACCTGTTCGACGATCACCGAGCGGGTCGAGTCGGCGACCTCGGCGCTGATCTCCATCCCCCGGTTCATCGGGCCGGGGTGCAGCACGATCGCCTCGTCGCCGAGCTGGGCCATCCGGTGCACGTCCAGCCCGTAGCGCCGGGTGTACTCGCGGGCGCTGGGGAAGAACGCGTCGTTCATCCGCTCGCGCTGGACCCGCAGCATCATCACCGCGTCACTCTTGGCCAGTGCCCCGTCCAGGTCGTACGACGTGGCGCAGGGCCAGTTGGTCATGTCGACCGGGAGCAGCGTCGGGGGCGCGACCACGGTGACCTCGGCGCCGAGCGTCGAGAGCAGCAGCACGTTGGATCGGGCTACCCGGCTGTGCAGGACGTCACCGACGATGGTGATCCGGCGCCCGTCGAGCGAACCGAGGTGGCGGCGCATCGTGAAGGCGTCGAGCAGCGCCTGGGTCGGGTGCTCGTGGGTGCCGTCGCCGGCGTTGACCACCGAGCCGTTCAGCCAGCCGGAGGTGGCCAGCAGATGCGGTGCCCCGGACGAGCCGTGCCGGCAGACGACACCGTCGGCGCCCATCGCCTGCAGGGTCAGCGCGGTGTCCTTGAGGCTTTCGCCCTTGCTGACGCTCGAGCCCTTGGCGGAGAAGTTGATCACATCGGCCGACAGCCGCTTGGCGGCCGCCTCGAACGAGATCCGGGTCCGGGTGGAGTCCTCGAAGAACAGGTTCACCACCGTGCGGCCGCGCAGGGCGGGCAGCTTCTTGATCGGCCGGTCCGCCAGCGAGCGCATCTCCTCGGCGGTGTCCAGGATCAGGTTCGCCTCGTCCAGCGACAGATCACCCGCACTCAGCAAGTGCCTCATCGCGCCTGCACCTCCCGCTCGGCCCGCGCCGGTTTGTCGGCGATCAGGACCGCGTCGTCCGCGTCGTACTCGGTCAGATGGACGGTGACCCGCTCGACCAGCGAGGTGGGCAGGTTCTTGCCGACGTAGTCCGCGCGGATCGGCAGTTCGCGGTGGCCGCGGTCGACCAGGACAGCTAGCTGGACCGCCTTGGGCCGGCCGATGTCGCCGATCGCGTCCAACGCGGCCCGGATGGTCCGGCCGGAGAACAGCACGTCGTCGACCAGCACGACGACCTTGCCGTCGATACCGCCCGGCGGGATGTCGGTGTGCTCCAGCGCACGGGCCGGTTTGAGCCCGATGTCGTCGCGGTACATCGTCACATCGAGTGACCCTGTGGGCACGCTGCGCCCCTCGACGGCCGCGATCCGGTCGGAGATCCGGGTCGCCAGACCGACGCCACGGGTGGGAATGCCGAGCAGGACGACGGGGTCGGCACCCCGGTTGCGCTCGAGGATCTCGTGCGCGATCCGGGTCAGTGCCCGGGAAATATCGGAAGCATCCAGCACTGTGCGGGGTGTGGCCTGGGCCACGCGGGCGGAATTTTCCACCAACGTGCCCTCCGGCTCTGGCACCGAGGCAGGGCTCATCGCTACCGTTCCTCCTTTCCCGCCTCTCTGGACGGGTCTTTAAAGGACGTTCGGACCGCTTGCCATGGTATCGGAAGTGACACGCCGTCTTGACGCTGGCCTCTGGCCCAGAATATTGTTACTCTGTGTAATCGTGGGGGGTTTCACCAAACGGCCCATTGGTAAGAGTTACTGAGAAGTCACTGTCCGGGCCATCGGAGTATCGACCAAAAGTCGGAGGGAAGTACCAGCGTGCCTAGCGAATACGCGAAGACACTGGGCGGCAAGTTGCGCGCCATCCGCCAGCAGCAAGGTCTGTCGCTGCACGGCGTGGAAGAGAAGTCCAAGGGTCGCTGGAAGGCGGTCGTCGTCGGCTCTTACGAGCGTGGCGATCGGGCCGTCACCGTCCAGAAGCTCGCGGAGCTCGCCGATTTCTACGGCGTGCCGATCCGTGAGCTGCTGCCCGGATCCGCCAGTGCGGCTGCTGCGGCTGCAGCTCCGCCCCGGTTGATTCTGGATCTGGAGGCTCTGCAACACCTCGACGCGAGTGAGGCCGGTCCGCTCACGCGGTACGCGGCCACCATCCAGGCTCAGCGCGGGGACTACAACGGCAAGGTGCTGTCGATCCGACAGGACGATATGCGAACCCTGGCCGTGATCTACGACGAGTCGCCGACGACTCTGACCGAGCGTTTCATCTCCTGGGGTGTGCTGAACCCGGAGGCGAAGGGTGACGTCGAGGAGTCCGAGGCAGCCGGCGCCTGACGGCGTCCGACTCGGAACGGCGCGACAAGACGGTCGGGGCTCGTAGCAGCTTGCCCGCGGCCGCCTGCCCGCCCTCCTCACGGGGGACGGGCCAAGTTTCTCGCACTATCAGGCCGGGGCCGTTCCCCCGAGCCGACGAACGGGGACGCTGAGAGGGCCCGGCACCGCACCGTGGCGGTACCGGGCCTATTGGACTTCCGGCGGCTTGGACTTCCGGCGGCGGGACTAGACGCCGAGGGTGGGCTTCAGCTGCAGCAGCCGGGCCAGCAGCCCGTTGACGAAGGCCGGCGACTCGTCGGTGGACAGGTCGCGCGCCATCGAGACGGCCTCGCTGACCGCCACCACGTCCGGGACCTGCTCGTCGAACAGCAGCTCGTAGGCACCGATCCGGAGGATGTTGCGGTCGACGGCCGGCATCCGGTCCAGCGTCCAGCCCACCGAGTGCGCGCCGAGCAGCTCGTCGATCTGTTCGATGTGCTTGGCCACACCCTCGACCAGCGCCACGGTGAACTCGTTCACCGGCGGGTCGTTGTCAGCCACCCGGTCGGCCAGGGTGCCGCCGACCGGCAGCCCCCGGACCTCCGACTCGAAGAGCACGTCGAGGGCGCGCTTGCGGGCCTTGCTACGGGCAGACATGTTCTGTTGTCAGCTCCAGGAATAGGTGCTGCTGGTCAGGAGGTGACGCGGCCGAGGTAGTCCCCTGTCCGGGTGTCCACCTTGACCTTCTCGCCGGTGGTCAGGAACAGCGGGACGTTGATCGTGTAGCCGGTCTCCAGCTTCGCGGGCTTGGTGCCACCCGTCGAGCGGTCGCCCTGCAGACCGGGCTCGGTGTACTCCACGGTGAGCTCGACCGAGGCCGGGAGCTCGACGTACAGCGGGAGGTCCTCGTGCACCGCGACGATGGCGTCCTGGTTCTCCAGCAGGAAGTGCGAGGCGTCGCCGACGACCTCGGGGGTGATGCTCACCTGCTCGTAGGTGGTCTTGTCCATGAAGACGAAGGAGCCGCCGTCGTTGTACAGGTACGTCATGTCGCGCTTGTCGACGTTGGCCACGTCGACCTTGACGTCGGCGTTGAAGGTCTTGTCGACGACCTTGCCGCTCAGCACGTTCTTCAGCTTGGTCCGCATCACGGCACCGCCCTTACCGGGCTTGTGGTGCTGGAACCAGACGACAGACCACAGCTGCCCATCCAGGTTGAGCACCATGCCGTTCTTGAGGTCGTTCGTCGATGCCACGCGGGAGTTCCCCTTCGAAATGTCACAGCGGAAGTGATCAGCGGTACGCCAGATTGTAGCGGTCGGCACGCGGTTCTCCCGATTCGTGGTCTCCGCGGGCCTTACGCTGGCCTCGAGGCGGCGCATTCCGCGACGGCCGAGCCCGGGAGGCATCCGATGACCGCATTCACCATCTTCGTGGTCCTGATGCTGATCTTCGGGCTGAGCCGCAAGGTCACCAACGCCGGCGATCCGGCGAAGCGGCGCGAGCGGGCCCAGCGGCTGCTGGAACGGATCCAGGCCCAGCAGGCCGGCAACCAGCCCCAGATGCTCCAAGGCCAGTACTCCGGGCCGGTCCAGGGGCAGCACCCCGCGCAGGGTCAGTACCCGGTGCCGGGTCAGTATCCGGTGCAGGGGCAGCACCTCGTGCCGGGGCAGTACCCGCAGGGTCAGTACCCCGTGCCGGGTCAGCACCCTGTGCAGGGGCAGTTCCCCGCGCAGGTTCAGTACGTCGCGCCGGTCCAGGCGCAGTTCCCGCCGCCCGGGCAGTGGCAGTATCCGGCGCCCCCTCCCCCGCAGCACCAGCCCCAGCACCACCAGCGGGCCGACCGGACTCAGCACGGGCGGCAGCCGGAGCACAACTTCCCCGCACCGAACAGCCCGCTCGAACGGCGCGTTCGCGAACTGATGACCAGCGGGAACGAAGTACCGGCGATCCGGTTGCTGTGTGACGAGCAGGATCTCGGCATCATCGAGGCGCAGAAGTACGCCCGCGCCCTGGTCGCCCCGCCCGGCAAGGCCTCGAGCGGTGGAGCCGCTGGGGACGCTGCGGTCGACAGCCGGTTCGAGGCGGACGAGACCGACCGGTACGTCGGTTCGGCCGCGTTCGCCGAGTCGGTCTTCGATCTCGACCGCGACGAGAACGTCTGGGCCAGCGGCTGGGTCGACCAGCCCGATCCTGAGGACCGGACCGACATGGACGAGCTCTGGCAGTCCGTCCGCAACGCCGGCCGCCCGGCCAACCCGACCGGCTAACCCGGCCAGCTGAGCGTCAGGTGGTTGTGGCGTTTGCGGAAGTGGAAGCCTGGCGGGAGCTGGTCGACCGGGAACGTCGGTGGATGGACCTGGAGCTTCGGGCCGGGACCATTGCGGAGGGTCTCGTTCCAGCGATCTGTCTGGTCGGTGAGCTGCTGAGCGAAGTCCTCGGCCGCGGGACCGTGGCCGGTAGCGCCCAGCTCGGCGAAGTCCGGGTCGGGCCCGGGACGGGCAGTCAGGTAGCCGAGCGAGTTGTCCGACGCCATCGCGGAAGCTCCCCATCGCGGCACTGGTGAGACCAGCGCCTTGTTCAAGGCGCGACGCTCGGCGCTGAGGACGCAGTACCCGGGCAGTGTGGTCGCTAGCCACAGGTCAAGGTCGGACAGCGGCTCCTCGCGGTGCATCAGGACACCGGACCACCTCGACACCTTCGGCTCGTCCAACACCCGCTCGGGCGGTAGCGGCGCCCCCACCTGGTCTTCGTCGAAGCTCAGACTGACCAGGCCGCCGTGCAGCCTGGCAAACCGCTCGTCGTTCGCGCCCGCGCCCTGCATGTTGACGAAGCCGCACACCGTCATCGACCGGCTCTCCAGACTCCGCCCCCACCGCCCACTGTCGAGCAGGTCGAACGCGATCGACCGCGTCTGCGACCGCAACCGCAGCGGTACGACGATGCGCCCGCCCGGCGCGAGCTGCTCCAGCCAGGCGGGAGCAATGTCCCAGGCGGTCACCGTGACGATGATGCGGTCGTACGGCGCGCCTTGCGGGCAGCCGAACTCGCCGTCGGCGCGCAGTACCTGGACATCCGGGTAGCCTGCGTCGTCCAGGCCTTGCCGCGCGCGAGCCGTCACGTCCGCGTCGATGTCGATCGTTGTGACCTCGCCGGACGGACCGGTCAGCTCGCGGAGCAGGGCGGCGTTGTAGCCGCCGGAGCCGATCTCGAGCACCCGGTGACCGGGCTGGACGTCGGCCTGCTCGAGCATCAGCGCGACGACGGTCGGCTGGGAGACCGTGCTGATCGCCACGCCGGTCTCGTCCCGCTTCATCAGTACGACGTCGTCGATGTAGGCAATCTCCAGCGGCACCGAGGGAACGAAGACATGCCGCGGTACTGCGCGGAAGGCGGCCGCGACCCGCGGGTCGTGGATCGCGTCCTGCCGGACCAGCAGGTCGGTCAGCGCCGCGCGGAACGTACCGGCGTACCGGGTTTTGTTGCTGTCGGCATCCATTGGGTCAGTCCGTCTTGTCGCCGAGGGATTCGAGCAGTTTGCGCAATGTGTCGGCCAGTGCGTCGCGTTCGTCGGCGGACAGCGCGGCCAGTGCGCGGTTCTCGGTCTCGATGTGGGTGGGCAGCACCTTGTCGATCAGCTTCAGCCCGGCCGGCGTCAGCGTGACCAGGACGCCGCGGCCGTCCGTCTCGCTCGGGCGGCGCTTGACCAGGCCACGCTCTTCCAGCCGGTCCAGGCGCTGGGTGATCGCGCCCGAGGTGACCATCGAAGACCGCATCAGCCCGGCCGGGGTCAGGCTGTGCTCGGCGTTGCTGCGCCGCAACGTGGCCAGGACGTCGAACGACGCCCGGTCGAGATCGTGCTTGGCGAAGTTGCGGCGCAGTTCGCCGTCGAACAGCAGCGCGAGCCGGCTCACCCGGCCCACCACGGCCATCGGCGAGGCATCCAGATCCGGGCGTTGCTCGCCCCACTGACTGAGCACCTGGTCGACATGGTCCGCCATACCCTCAGCCTACTGGATCGCTTAGTGGTGAGATAAACCACTGGAATGTTGCTTAGCGCTGAGATACATTGTCTTAGTGCTAAGCAATCGAGTCTCCCTGATCCTCACCACGGCGATCGCGCCGGCGCTGTGGGGAACCACCTATCTGGTCACCACGGAACTGCTGCCACCGCAGCGTCCGCTGCTCGCCGCCTTCATCCGTGCTCTGCCGGCCGGTCTGCTGCTGGTCGCACTCACCCGGCGACTGCCGCAGGGGGTGTGGTGGTGGCGCGCGTTCGTTCTCGGAGCGCTGAACATCGGCGCCTTCAACGCGCTGCTCTTCATCGGCGCCTACCGGCTGCCGGGCGGCGTCGCGGCGACCGTCGGCGCGCTGCAACCGCTGCTGGTCGCTCTGTTGTCGGCCGGTCTGCTGAGCGAACGGCTGACGCTCAGGACGATACTGACGGCGTTCGCGGGCGTGGCCGGCGTGAGTCTGCTGGTACTGCGCGCCGACGCGCGGCTGGACACGTGGGGTGTCATCGCCGCGCTTGGTGGTGCTGTCGTCATGGCCACTGGGGTGGTGCTCAGTAAGCGGTGGGCCTCACCGGCGCCGCTGCTCGCGACGACTGGCTGGCAGTTGGTCGCCGGCGGTCTGTTGCTGCTGCCGGTCGCGTGGATCGTCGAGGGAGCGCTTCCTGCGTCCTTCACCTTCGCGAACCTGGCGGGCTACAGCTACCTGACGATCTTCGGGTCCGCGGTGGCGTACGCCCTGTGGTTCCGCGGCCTGCGCGGCCTCTCCCCCACCAACGTCACCTTCCTCGGACTACTCAGCCCGGTAGTCGCGACCACACTCGGCTGGCTGGTCCTCGACCAACGTCTGACTCCGCTGCAGATCGTCGGCGGCGTGATCGTCCTCGCGGCCCTGATCGTCGCTCAGTTGAAGAAGTCCAAGCCCACCACTACTGCACCCGTTCCCGTCCCGGAAAGAGTCTGACCATGCGCATCACGATCTTCGGAGCCACCGGCGCCGTCGGCAGCCGAACCGTCCAGGAAGCTCTGTCCCGCCACCACGAAGTCACCGCGGTAGGCCGCAACACCACACGCCTACAGGCACTAGCACGCAGCATGACTACTGCGGGCGGCGGCGCAGGCGCCTCCGGCGCTGGTCGCAGAGTGTTGCGCGTTCGGCAGGGGGACGCCTCGGATCCTGCGGATGTTGCTCGGTTGGGGCGGGGGCAGGATCTGGTGATCAGTGCTACCCGGCCGGTGGCTGGGTTGGAGGATGAACTGGCTATTGCTGCCAAGGGGTTGGTGGCGGGGTTGAGTGGGAGTGGGGTTCGGTTGTTGGTTGTGGGGGGTGCGGCGAGTCTTACCTTGCCGGGCGAGCCGGGGAGGTTGCTGGTGGATGGGCCTGGGTTTCCGGTGGAGTTGCGGCCGATTGCGTTGGCCTGCAACGAGCAGTTGGACGTGATTCGCGGGGGTGACGAGGTGGACTGGACCTATCTCAGTCCGCCCGCGCTGCTCGAGCCCGGAGTACGGACAGGTTCCTATCGGGTCGGGCGGGATGAGTTGCTGGTCGGGCCGGACGGTACGTCGTACCTGTCGATGGAGGATTTTGCGATCGCGCTCCTCGACGAGGCCGAGCGTCCCCGGCATCGGCGGCTCCGCTTCACGGTCGGCACCTGACTGTTCAGATTTCAGCTTGTTGGGCACAGGGGGACCGTGGCTTCTTACGTGAATCCCGGCGGTGAGTACAACCGCGACAGCGACTACATCAGCACGCGGATCACGGCTGACGGTCGGGACGGGTACCCGGTCGAGCCAGGCCGGTACCGGCTGGTCGCGGCCCGGGCCTGTCCGTGGGCGAATCGGGCGATCATCGTGCGCCGCCTGCTCGGCCTGGAGGATGTCATCTCGCTCGGCCTCTGCGGTCCCACCCACGACGAGCGGAGCTGGACGTTCGATCTCGACCCGGGTGGCGTCGATCCGGTCCTGAAGATCCCGCGGCTCCAGGATGCCTACTTCAAGCGCGACCCGGGGTACGAGAAGGGCATCACGGTGCCGGCGATGGTGGACGTGGCCACCGGCGCCGTGGTGACCAACGACTTCCCGCGGATCACGCTCGACCTGTCGACCGAGTGGACGCCGTACCACCGCGACGGGGCGCCGGACCTGTACCCCGAAGCGCTCCGGGCCGAGATCGACGAGGTGGCCGAGCGCATCTACACCGAGGTCAACAACGGCGTGTACCGCGCTGGTTTCGCCGGCTCGCAGGAGGCCTACGAAGCGGCGTACGGGCGGCTGTTCACGGCGCTCGACTGGCTCTCCGAGCGGCTGAGCAAGCAGCGGTACCTGGTGGGCGACACCATCACGGAGGCCGACGTGCGGCTGTTCACCACCTTGGCGCGCTTCGACGCCGTCTACCACGGTCACTTCAAGTGCAACCGGAACAAGCTCACCGAACTGCCGGTGCTGTGGGCCTACGCACGCGACCTGTTCCAGACTCCGGGCTTCGGCGACACCACCGACTTCGTCCAGATCAAACAGCACTACTACGTGGTCCACACCGACATCAACCCGACCAAGATCGTCCCACTGGGCCCGGACCGGTCGAACTGGCTCACCCCACACGACCGGGAAGAGCTCGGCGGGAAGCCCTTCGGAGACGGTACGCCGCCCGGCCCACCCCGCGACGACGAACGCGTCCCCACCGAGCACGGCGCCACCAACCCAGCAGCGCCGCCTCGGTCGTAAACCTCAGGTAGGCCGGCGGGACGGCCAGATGATCGCGGTTTCGTCGAACTCGTCGCTGAGTTTGACGACGGCGCGCGAAGACAGGACACGCTGGGTCTTGAGTTGGGCAGCGAGGATGCGAGCCACCTCGATCGCGCCGCGAGCCCGGAAGTGGGTGTTGTCGCTGACTCCGGTTGGGTAGTTCACGCTCTCCCCCGGCTCGAGCCAGAGGAACTGGTCCTTGGTTGGCTCGGGTCCGAGCTTCTGCCACAGGTCGAGGCTGAGCGTCGACAGGTCGATGACCGTGACACCCAGCCGTTGGCCGAGTTGCTTCATGGCCGCCGGGTACTCGCCATGGCTCCGCACCGCGGTACTGCCCGAGAAGCGCCGGCGCTCGACCGGGGTGACCAGCACCGGCGTCGCGCCATGCGCCCGCGCCGTCTCGACGTACCGGGTCAGGTACTGCTGGAAGGTGGTGTAGGGATCAGTGCCGCGATCGGGGTCGGTGATCTTTTCGTCGTTGTGGCCGAAGGAGATGAGTAAGTAGTCGCCCGGCCGGATGGCGGAGTCGATGCGGGCAAGGCCGCCCAGGGCGATGAAGCTCTTGGAGCTGGCACCCGAGATCGCCTCGTCGACGACTCGGACGTCGCGCTTGAGGAAGAGCGGGAGCGCTTGTCCCCAGCCCGTCCGAGGTGCTTCGGCTGTCGCGTAGATCGAAGCGGTCGAGTCACCGGCGACGAAGACGGTGAACGGCCGGGTAGTCCGCGTGGCAGCGGATGTAGTGGCGGTTGTGGTGAGCCAGGGGTTCCAGCTGTCTGTGCCGGTTAGGTAGGTCGCTGGCGTGTGTGCGTCGGCCTGCGGCTGCTGGAGGTGCGGGCGGCCGTCGACGGGGGCGGGCACGGCTCCTGGGCCAGTGTTGTTGTACTCGAAGAACTCCGCGTCGCGCCAGGAGTAGCCGCTCATGTCGGTCCAGGCCGGAGTGCCGATGTGGGCGCCGAGCCAGGAGTCGCGGACCACCACGGCCGGGTCGGTCAGCGGGTCGCTGCTCGGGTGCCACGGCCGGCCGAGGAACACCGTGCCCGGGGCCGCCTCTGAGGTGAAGCGGCAGTCGGTGAACAGGAAGCCCAATCGGCCTTCCGGGGTCGAGGCGGCCGTGACGTAGCCGTTGACTGTCGAGCCACGGTCGAGCGAGTGGATGGTCGACTTCTCGAACACCGCGGTCGCCCGGCCGTAGATGAAGTCCACATCGCCTTCGATGTAGGAGTCGCGGACATAGACCCGCGAGACGAGCTGTTTGCTCGGCGAGTCGGCAAGGTAGGTGTCCTGGTTGCCGAGCACCCGGACGTTGTCCAGCGTCGTACGGTCACCCGTGGTCCGCAGCGCCAATGCCTGGCTCTGTCCGTTCGCCTTCTCGTCGTAGTTGTTGACGATCGTCAGCGCCTGGAACCGGACGTCCGCGGCCAGACTGCCGAGCGTGGCCGACAGGTTCGCGCCGTACGTCCCGCCGTAGAACTTCGCTCCACCCGCCGGCAGGTTGTACTCCAGTACGACGTCCGTCGCCTTCCCGGTCTCCCCCTTGATCGTGACGCCGTTCGCGTCCGGCCAGAGCCGGACCGCCTCACGATAGTTGCCTGGGGCCACAACCACGGTGACCGGATGGGTGGCCCGCGCGGCCGCACCGACCGCCGCGCTGATGCTTGCCGTGTCCCCCGAACCGTCCAGAGCCACCCGCACCTGGTCGCCGACGACCTCGTCGGCGGTCGTCGGACCTGCTTGGGCAGTCACCAGACCGGCGACGCCGTCCACGGGATCCGCCGTGTAGGGGTAGAAGGAGGTGGGCTCGAAGGTCGGGCCGGTGTTGTCGCGACGCCCGTGGGTGCCGGTGAACCGGTTGCCGCGCGAGTGCAGTTTCGAGGCCGGATCCTTGACCACGATCGGGTCCTCGGCGTTCGCGTACACGCTGTTCTCGACGACCAGCTGGGACGCTCCGCGCGACATCGTGCCGTACTGGCCGATGCCGTCGAGGTAGTTGTTGTAGAGGTGGCCGGCGGCAACGTTGTCGATGCTGGCGTTGCGCTGGTAGGTGTTGGTGATCCAGTTGTGGTGCAGCGTGATCGTGGTGACCACGTTGGGCGTCCAGCCCACGCCGATCGCCTTGTTGTGGTCGCGGAACACGTTCCAGGACAGGGTCACCGCCGTGGAGTCCTTGCGGACGTCGACCAGGCCGTCGCCCAGCCGGGTGAACTCGTTGTGGTCGATCCAGACATGGCTGGAGGTGTCGATCCGGATGCCGTCGTTGTCGTTGTCGGACCTTTTGCCGTCCCAGTCGCCGGGGATGTAGGAGTCGCGGAAGACCAGGTTGCGGATGATGACGTTGTCCACCCGGTCGACGAACAGGCCGCCACCGACCAGACCGGCCTTGCTGCCGGTGCCCGCGATCGTCTTGTTGGCAGCGACCTTGATCATCGAGCCCCACGGCTGTACTGCGATCTCTCCCCTGACCAGGATGGTGAGCGGCTCCGGGCGAGCGGCCGCAGCGGCCAGTGCGGCGGCGGTGGTGACCGTCACGATCTCCCCACCGGTGCCTCCGGTCGTTCCACGGGGATGCGTCGCGTCAGCCGTCGAGGCGAACCCCGTCGCCACCGGCGACCACACCGGGCCGTCGGCCGAGGTTGTCGACGGTGCACGCATCGACTTGAGCAGCGCTGCGCCCGCGACGGCCGGATCGGTTGGGTCCGCTCCGGAGTACAGGCGGCCGGCTCCTGCCCAGGACTGGACCGCCTTCCGGGCGAGCTTTGCGGGCTGGATGATGCCGTGCGGCCCGGCCACGCCCGTGACCGTGCCGGCCAGCGGGGTTGCGGGGTTGGCCGCGTTGTAGGCCGCGAGCACGTCGGTCTCAGTGCCGTTGACCCAGGTACCGGCGGCGTCGATGCCCTTGCCACCCCAGTTGTGGATGATGTCGGCCGCCTCGACGCCGGCCGCGAGTTCGAAGGTGTTCTGCCGGGCGATGATGCTCGACTCGACCCCGGCGCCCCACGAGTACTCGTAGTGCTCCGGATCGGTCACCCGGTACAGGTTGTTGTAGACGTGCGCCTGGCCGTACCGGACGCGGGGTGCGCGCTGGACCAGGTCCACCAACTCGTTGTGGTGCAAGGTGACGCGGAGCTTGCCGCGGTCGGCGATCACGTCGTCACCGTTGCCCCACAGCATCGACTTGTCGTGGCCGACCAGCCGGCTCCAGGAGATCGTGACCAGGTCGGACTGGCGCACCACGTCCAGCAGGCCGTCATGGCGCAGGAAATGCTGCCCGAAGTACGACGGCTGTTCAGCGTCGACGGTCTTGCCGTCGTCGAGCGTCAGGTGGTCGAGCCAGACGTGCGTCGCGCCGCTCACCACCAGGTTGTCGTACTCCGTCTTCCAGGTCTCGCCGTTCCAGACCGGGAAGCAGTCGTAGGCGTCGGAGATCCGCAGGTTGCGGATGATCACGTTGCTGACCTTCTCGACGTCGACTTGGAGCCCGGTCAGAGTCGGGCTGCCGATCCCGATGAGTGTCGTGTTCGAGCCGACCCGGACCTTCACCTGCTGTCCCTGGGCGGCGGCGGAAGCCTTGCGGGCAAGCTCCATCGGACCGGAGGCCGGGCCGGTCCAGTGCGCGGGGTCGAAAGCCTCCAGGTACTTCGGCAGGGTGTAGCCGTCGCGCTGGTAGCCGGTGCAACTGATCGCGGTGCCGTCGGCGCGACGGTTGCCGTCGATGTTGCCGACGACCCGGACGATCTTGGGCTCGTCGCCCTGGACAGCGGCGACGAGCTCGTCGCGATTGTCCACATTGATGACCTTGCCGGGTACTGCGGCCGCGCCGCCCGAAGTACCGCCGTCGACGGAGGCCCAGCCGTCACCGGGGGTCAGCTTCTGCCGTTCGAGCTCCGGCTTCGCGGTGGCGGAACTGGTGTCGGCCGGCTGCGCCGCTGCGGGCTGCTGGGCTCCGGCGACCAGGGCGCCGACCAGGGACGCGGCGGCGCAGGCAGCGAGGAACAGGCGGGGTTTGGGGCGAGTCGGCTCAGCTGATGTGAAGTACATCCTTGGCCCTTCTGATGAGCGGAGGGCTCCCACCCTGGGGAACCGGTTTCTCAGAGGCTAACGACGCACTACACGTTCGACAAGGTCTCGCCTACTAGGAAAAGGAATCAGGCCGGTCCCGCGTGAGGGACCGGTTTCTCAGGCAGTCTCAGGCCAGCGTTCGACGGGCGGAGTCCACCCGCGCGACGGCGAGGTCCGCCAGATCCGAGGCGTCCGCACGGCTCAGCCGCCGGTCGACGACCAGCGACACCAGGGAGGTCTCGTACGTCTCCCCCGGCGCCAGCACGCGAGCCGAGTCCCAGGCAAGCGAAGGACCGGCGCCCACGTAGTCGGACAACCGCACAAACCACGGCAGCGGCTCCTGCGCATCCTGAACCAGTACTACGGAAGTCCACGCATCCCCGTGCAAGGCGCTGACCACCAACCACGGCGACTTCGACCCGTGCGCATCCGACTCACCGGCTCCATCCACGGTCAGGAGTTCGGTGCGATCGCCGAAGGGGAAGCGCCAGAAGATACCGCCGTACCCGGCGCCCGGGCGGCCGTTGACCGCCGGACTCGCGATCGTCGCACCGGACGGCGCGGTCAGGCCGCTGTGCCAACCCAGTGCCCAGGCCTCCGACTCGGAGATCAGTACGCCGGTCAGCCGGCGCTCCTCCAGCAGTTGCTGGCGATCGTTCTGGTCGGCCCAGGTGATCCGGTCGAGCAGAGTCGCCGTGCCCTCGACAGTCATCCGGGTACTGATCTGCCGGCCATGGTTCGACAACAGGGTCGGCCCCTGCCCGGGCAGGAAGGTCCGGCCACCCCAGTAGGTCGTACCGTCGACGTCGGCGACTGTCAGGGACAGCCCGTAGTGGTGGCGGTGGTCGACCGGGCTGGTCACGGTCAGAGCTGTCCCGGACAGCGAGTGAACAGGATGCAGGTGCGGCCGCGGGCTGTGGACGCGGGGCATCGCCGCGCCGCTCACGTAGCGGGTCAGTGGTACGTCGAGACCTTCGAAGACGGCGCCGTCGCCCTCGAGCTTCCACTCGGCGGTGAGGCCGTTACCCACCTTGCGATGAATCAGGCCGGCAGTGCCGGACGATGGTGCACCCAGGCGGCGGGCCGGCGGTACCGGGCCGCTACTCGACCGCACCACCAGCGACGGCTCGATCACGTCGACCTCACCCACTTCGGCATCGGCCGACTCGATGGCGGCGATCAACCGCGCCCAGGCCCGCCGGCCGAACTCCGCCTGCGGCACCAGCGCGGTCGTCAGCGACGGCGTGGCGAAACGGGCCAGCTCGATGTCGTCGAAGCCGGTCACCGAGATGTCCCCCGGTACGGCGACACCCGTCTCGTTCAGCCGGGCAAGCAGCCCGAAAGCGACCAGATCGTTGAAGGCCAGGACGGCGGTGGCCCGGGAGTCCAGAACCTCGTCCGCGACCCGATAGCCGGCATCCACCGTCGAGCCGCCGGCAATGGTCCGCACCCGCAGGAACGGATGCCGGGCCCGGGCGTCCTCCAGAGCTCTCGCGCGGACGTGGTGAGAGGCGGCACTCGGGGGCCCGGCGACGTACGCCAGGTCGCGATGGCCGTTCTCCACCAGGTGATCCACCAGCAGCGCGATCCCATGCGCGTAGTCGACCGCCAGGGCCGGCACTCCCTCGACCAGCCGGTTCAGCAGCACGACCGGCTTCACGTCCGGCAGCAGTGCGAGCAGCTCCTCCTCGGGCATCCTCGGAGCCGCGAGGATCACGGCGTCGCAGCGAAGGCGTGCCTCCAGTGCCACCTCGGCCTCACGGGCAGGGTTCTCCACTGTCTCCGCGACGAGGATGCGGTAGCCGGTCTCGTCGGCGGCGGCCATGGCTCCGCGCAGCAGTTGCTGGAACATCGGGTTGCCCAGGTCGGGCACCACCAGAGCAACCGTGTTGGTGCGGCCCAGCGAGAGACCACGGGCCAGCTTGCTCGGCCGGTACTGCAGTTGGTCCGCCGCTGCGTGCACCCGGGCCGCAATCTCGGGCGCGACATTGGCCTGGCCGTTCATCACCCGGGACACCGTGGAACGCGAGACCTGCGCCGCCCGGGCGACCTCGCCGATGGTGGTGCCGCTCTTGATCTGCCGTGCCATCTAGGCCCTGCCCTCCCGTGATCCGACGTCCACACTCACCGCGCGGAACGTGGCGTAGCCCTCTGCCGCAGTATCGTCCCCTGCCGCGGGTCCGGCCGCATGGTCCCCACCCGGCGTGCCGAGCGGCGCTGCTGCGAACAGCCCGATATCCGCCCCGATCCACCGACCCGGTTGGGCCGTGAACCAGGACGGAACACTCTGCCAGTCCAGCTCGCCAGGTAGACGCCAGGCAAAGGTCACCAGCCCTGCGGCGTCGCACTGCACCCGCAACTCGACCTCATCGCTACCGGGCGGCAGGGTCGCCCCGGCCGCGGTCTGCTCACCGGGGCCGTCGATCGACCGCCTGCAGAGCAAGTGGAGCCCTCCTGGCGTCTGGATCAGGCCGATCCACGCGTACGCCGTACCGAGGACCACCACGCCTGCTCTGGCTCCATCCGGGGCTGAGCCGAGTCGCACGGAGGTGACCCATTCCGAAGGCTGTCCGAGGAGCGGTTGGCCGAGCACGTGGCCGATCCGGCGGAGATCGCCGAGGTCGTCAGGCACCAGGCGAAGGCGCAGCGTGCCGTCTCCCGGGAGAGCGTGCCAGTCCGGCTGCGGGTTCGCCTGCCAATGCCATTGCAGTCCCAGCTCGGTCGACTTGAAAGCATCGCTTCGCTCCGGCTCCCGCTGCTCAGCCGGTACTGCGGCCAGCGCCGGGCGGGCGTAGTACGGGACTGGTTCTCCTGTTGAGCCGATGACGGGCCAGCCGTCGTCGTCCCAGGTCATGGGCTGGAGGTGGACGACCCGGCCGAACACTCCGCGGTCCTGGAAGTGCAGGAACCAGTGCTCGCCCTCAGGCGTGTCGACCCAGGCGCCTTGGTGAGGCCCGTTGACCGGGGTGGTGCCCTGCGCGAGGACCACCCGGTGCTCGTACGGGCCGTAGATCTCCCGCGAGCGGAACACGGACTGCCAGCCGGTGCTGACGCCTCCAGCCGGGGCGAAGATCCAGTACCACCCGTTGTGGCGATAGAACTTCGGGCCCTCCAGCGTTCGGCAGCCCGGGATCTCATCTCCATCGACCACCGTGCGCGGTGCACTCAGGACACCGTCGAGCTCCGTGGTCACCTCGACGACGCTGAGCCGGTTCATCAGGCCGCTGCGACTGTGGGCCCAGCCGAAGACCAGGTACGCCCGGTCGTCGTCGTCCCACAGCGGGCACGGATCGATCAGACCGGTGCCCGCGATCAGCAGGCGCGGCTCGCTCCACGGGCCGCGCGGATCCTCGGCGGTGAGAACAAAGATGCCGTGATCCGGATCCGGGTAGACCAACTGGAACAGACCATCGTGATGACGGATGCTCGGCGCCCAGACGCCACTGCCGTGCCGCGGGATGCGGTAGTGCTCGACCGGCGGCACCAGCGGCAACGCCCGCGCGACGACCTCCCAGCTGACCAGATCGCGGGAATGCAGGATCGGCAGCCCGGGAGCCCGATTGAAGCTCGAGGCCACCAGGTAGTAGTCGGCACCGACCCGGACGACGTCCGGGTCCGGCCAGTCCGCGTCGAGGACCGGGTTGCGGTACCGCTCGGGCGCAAGCTGTCGCGTCATACCCAGGATCCTAACCTATAGGAAACCGGTTCCCCTGCTGTTATCGTCGCCCTTCGTAAACCGGTTTCTCACCGGATGAGGACGCAGAGAGAGAAGGCGGACCATGGAACAGCGACGTGTCAGCGGTCTCGCCGCTGTGGCGGCGGCAGTGGCCCTGACGCTCGGGGCCTGCGCCGGCCCGGGCAGCACCGGCGACTCGGACCAGAGCGCCGGGACCGAGGGCTGGGGCGATCCCAAGGGCACCATCGAGTTCTGGGACACCAATGCCAACCCCCGGCTCAGCGCGGAGTGGGACAAGTCGATCAAGGCGTTCGAGCAGGCCAATCCCGACATCGACGTCAAGTACGTCGGGTTGCCCAACTCGTCGTACCTGCAGAAGGTGAACAACGCGCTGGCCACCGGTCAGGTGCCCGATGTGCTGCTGATCGGCAACGACGTCGCCAACCTGATCGCCCAGAAGGCGCTGGCGCCGCTGGACGACGCGGTCAAGGAGGCCGGGCTGGACGCGAAGCTCGACCCGAAGATGGTCGAGAACGAGCGCCGCAACGCGGCGGACAAGAAGCTGTACAAGCTCCCGTTGAGCGCGCTGTCCGACGTGATCTGGTACCGGACGGACTGGCTGAAGAAGGCCGGGCTGAAGGAACCGGCCAGCTACGACGAGTTCTTCGCCACCGCGAAGGCGCTCACCAAGCCCGAGGCGAACCAGTTCGGCTTCGCCTTCCGCGGCGGTCCCGGGGCGATGCCGCCGATGTTCGCGATGACGTACGGCATGTCCGGGGTGGGCGAGTTCATCACCAAGGACGGCCAGGCGACGCTGGACAAGCCGGAGAACCTCGCGGCCTTCAAGAAGTACATCTCGCTCTACGGCACGGTCAGCGCGAAG
This sequence comes from Kribbella sp. NPDC023855, assembly GCF_040639475.1. Classification (NCBI taxonomy): domain Bacteria; kingdom Bacillati; phylum Actinomycetota; class Actinomycetes; order Propionibacteriales; family Kribbellaceae; genus Kribbella; species Kribbella sp. NPDC023855. The sequence continues at coordinate 308,095 of NZ_JBFAAA010000004.1, read as the reverse complement.
GCCGACCTGTCCAACGACTACGCCAAGATCGTCGCCGCGTTCGACGGCGGCTCAGCCTGGGCCACGCACCACAACCTCGGCTCGTACCAGGACCACCTCAAGGCCCTGGGCAGCAACGTGGTCGGTGTGCAGCCGTTCCCCAACGCCGATGGGGTGATCACCGCGACCGCGCCCGCGGTGTCCGGTCTCGGAGTCCTTGCCAAGAGCAAGAACAAGGCCGCGGCCTGGAAGTTCGCCGAGTTCATGGCCACCCAGGGCAACTCCAGCTGGGCCGAGACGGTCGGCCAGGTGCCGGCGTCGCTGGAGGCCCAGAAGGCCGAGTGGATCACCAAGGCCCAGCCGCTGACCGCGATCGTCGAGACCGGCAAGAACCCGAAGACGCAGTACCTGCAGCTGCCGACGTACCTGCCGGACTGGGGTTCGATCCTGAAGACGGAGATGGAACCCGACTTCCAGTCCGTCCTGCAGGGCAAGATGACCCCGGAAGCGTTCCTGGGCAAGTACGCCGAGCGGTTCGAGAAGGCGCAGGCCGAGTACGCCGAGCACGCCGGGAAGTAGCCCGTGCATCACCTGGCGAGCGTGCCGGCGAGGAAGGCCGCCGCCAGGTCCTGCATGGCCCGGTCGAACCGGTGCGGGCCGGGCAGCATGACCCCGCGATAGGTGCCGCGGGCGCCGTTGAAGCGGCGACGCAAGAGGGCGTCCGCGTCGTGCATTCCCTTTCGGGGAAAGAGTTCGTCGTCCTCGGCGTACAGGACGAGCTGGTGGTGGAGTCCGCGGGCGACCGCGTACTCCGGCCACTCCTTGTCCCGCCCGATCCCCGGTGTCGCGAGCAGCCACGAGTGCGCGTCGAGGTACGCCGGGAACATCGCCGCGAAGGTGCTCATCATGCAGATCACCACGCCGGCCGAGATCTCCGGAGCGAGCGCCGCCAGGTGCACGGCGCGTCCTCCCCCACCGGAGAAGCCGACGACACCGAGTCGTCCACGATCCACGCCGGGCATCGCCGCGAGGACCTCCAGCGCGGTCAAGTCGTCATGAGCCACCGCGCCGGCGAACGACGTACCCATCACTCCGGCGTACTTCGCCACCGTCGCCTCATGCTCGGCCGCCGCGATGTCGTACACCTCGTCCGGACCCGGGTGCTGCCCGGTCAGCGACCAGTGGGATCGGTACGCCGCCAGCGTCGACTCCAACCGCCAGGGCGGCTCGTCCAGCCGGAAGCCACGCGATCCCCACCCGAACGCATCATGAGCCAGTACGGCGAACCCCTCGCGGGCCAGGCGATCCGCCATCGCTTGCCCTTCGTAGCAAGCCGTCCTGAGCCTCTGCGCGCCCGGCGATGGCTCTCGCGTCATGACTAGTCGTTCAGCCCCGCAGTGCTTGACTCCTGCGTGACAGTGCAGCGCAAGCACTCCCGGCAGAAGGCGATCGTCGTCCGGGCGCACGAGCCAGCCGCGCGTCGGCGGACCGAAGGCGGTCTGCCAGAACAGCTCGATCGTCACCAGACCGTCGTGCTGCCAGCGGTCGACTTCGCGGGGCTGGGGATCTGCCGGTGAGAGCACGCCCAGTAGCTCGGCCAGTTCGGTGGTGACGGCGTCACCGGACAGGACCGGCCCAGCGCGCCAGGCGCCGGGCCAATCCTCGTAGCCGCCGATCGCGGACGGGCGCGGCGTACTCAGCCCTTCACCGCCCCGGCCGACAGGCCTTGGACCAGGAAGCGCTGCACGTAGGCGAACACCAGCACGACCGGTACGACGGCGACGACACCGCCGGCCGCGAGCGCCCCGAAGTCGACGCTGTACTCACCGAGCATGTAGCTCAGGCCGACCGGGATCGTGAACTGGTCCTGGGAGTTGAGGAACATCAGCGCGAACAGGAAGTTGTTCCACGACGAGATGAACGCGAACGAGCTGATCGCCACCACGCCGGGACGCAACAGCGGCAGCACGGTCATCCGGAACCCGCGGAACCGGCCGCAGCCGTCGACCCAGGAGGCCTCCTCGAGCTCGATCGGAATGTTCCGGATGAAGCCCGCCATCAAGATGATCGACAGCGGCAGGTGGAAGACCGCGTCGGCCACCACGATGCTCCAGAGCGTGTTGATCAGGTGCGTAGTCCGGAAGATGTCGAACAGCGGGATCAGCATCATCGCGCCGGGCACGAACTGCGTGCAGAGCATCAGCACCATGCAGGCAGCTTTGCCCTTGAAGCTGAACCGGGCCAGGGCGTAGCCGCCGGCCAGCGCGATCGCCGTGGTCAGCAGCACCGTCAGTACCGCGATGATCACCGAGTTCTTGAAGAACACGCCGAACCCGGCGCCGTTCCAGACGGTGTTGAAGTGCTCGAAGGTGAGCGGCCACGGCACCAGGGCGGTGGAACCCGTCTTCCGGAAGGCAAAGAGCAGGATCCAGTAGAACGGCACCAGCGTGAACAGCAGGTACACCACCAGCGGCAGGTAGATCGTCCAGCGCGGCGCCCGCCGGGCCGCTTCGCTCCCGGTCGGCCGGCGACCCACACCTCGGGGCGTCATTGGGTTTCCTTCCCGGCCCGCGCGAGCCAGAGGTAGGTGACGGAGCAGACGGCGAGAATCAGGAACGCGGACATGGTCAGCGCGGAGCCGTAGCCGAACTCCTTGGCGTCCACCGCCTTGCGAGCGACGTACAGCGGAAGGGTCATGGTGGAGTTGCCCGGGCCGCCGCCGGTGAGGGTGTAGAGCAGGTCGACGTTGTTGAACTCCCACACCGCCCGCAGCAGAGTGGACAGGATGATCGCGTTGCGCAGGTGCGGCAGCGTGATCGACCAGAAGCGGCGGAACCGGCCGGCGCCGTCGACCTCGGCCGCCTCGTACAGATCGCCGGAGATCGACTGCAGGTCGGCGAGGATGAGGATCGCGAAGAACGGCACACCGCGCCAGAGCTCGGCCAGCACGGCCGCCCAGAACGCCGTACCGGGCTCGGTCAGCAGGCTGGTGCCGTACTCCCCGATGCCCGCGTCGGCGAGGTAGCGGCCGAAACCGGTGGTCGGGTTGTAGATGAGCAGCCAGATGGTGGTGGTCAGGACGCCGCTGACCGCCCACGGCGAGAACACCAGCGCCCGGGAGATCGCGCGCCCGACGAAGGTCTCGTTGATCACCAGGGCCAACGCGAGACCGAAGACGAGCTGCAGCGACACCTCCACCACGACCCACTGGCCGGTGAAGAGCAGGGACTGCCAGAAGAGGTCGTCGCGCAGCATCGCCGCGTAGTTGTCGAAGCCGACGAAGCCGTTGTCCCAGGGCTTGGTGACGTTGTACTTGTACAGGCTGTAGTAGACGACGCTGCCGATCGGATAGACCAGGAACACCGTGAGCAGGATGCCTGCCGGGGCCAGCAGCAAGTACGGCGTCCACCGTTCCCGTGGTCGGTGCCGCTTCTGCCGCGGCGCGCCGGCCGGCGGCGCGTCAGCCGGCGGCGCGACGGGAGTGAGCACGGTCATGTCTTCTCCGCTCTCCAGTGGGGAACCGGTTTCTTTGAATCCAGCCTGCGGCGGCTATCATAGGTCAGAAACCGGTTCCTGAGGAGATCAGCATGATGGCGAGACCACGGCGGCGTTACGCGATAGTCGGCACCGGCTCCCGGGCCGGCATGTACGTCGACGCCATGCTCGGCGAGCACGCCGATGTCGCGCTGCCGGTGGCCTGGTGCGACACGAACGACGTACGGATGACGCAGTACGACGAGAAGGTCAAGGCCGCGGGTCATGCGCCGGCTCACTACGACCCGGCCGACCTGTCCCGGATGCTGACCGAGCAAGCGGTCGACGTCCTGGTCGTCACGTCACCGGACCACACGCACGCTTCGATGGTGACTCAGGCCCTGGCGGCCGGGGTCGACGTGATCTGCGAGAAGCCGCTGACCATCGACGCCGCCGGGTTACGAGCGATCGAGGCGGCCGCCCGGGAATCGTCGGCTCGGCTCATCCTGACCTTCAACTATCGCTACTCGCCTCGCAACAGTGCGCTGCGGGAGGTGATCGCGTCCGGCGCTGTGGGCCGGGTGGTCTCGGTGAACTTCGAGTGGATGCTGGACACCGTGCACGGTGCCGACTACTTCCGGCGGTGGCATCGGGACAAGAGTCACTCAGGTGGGCTGGCCGTGCACAAGGCCGCGCATCACTTCGATCTGGTGAACTGGTGGCTGGATGACATCCCTTCGACGGTTTACGCGCTCGGAGGGCTTCACTTCTATGGGAGTGACGGCGCTGGTCATCCGGGTGGGTCGCGGCCTTCGCTGGCACGGGATGCGGCGGCTGGCGATCCATACGGGCTCGACATGGCTGAGAACGACACGATGCGGCAACTGTTCTTGATGGCCGAGCATGCGGACGGCTATCACCGGGATCGGGATGTGTTCGCTCCTGGAGTGAGCATCGAGGACACGTTGAGCGTGCTCGTCGGGTATCAGAGTGGGGCGAGCATGGCGTACTCGCTCACCGCCCACAGTCCTTGGGAGGGGTACCGGGTCAGCGTCAATGGCACGCGTGGCCGGGCTGAGCTGGAGGTTGTGGAGCGCAGTCATGTGGCGGGCGGTGCGCAGGCGGCGCGGTTGCTGGGTCCTGAGGGCAAGAGCGGCCCGGCCGAGCTGGACAGCGTACGGCCGAAGGGGTCTCGACTGACCGTGCAGCAGCACTGGGAGGCTGCTCAGGAAGTGCCGATCTCTGAGGGGGTTGGCGCTCATGGCGGTGGGGACGTCCTGATGCTGCGCGAGGTCTTCCGGGGCGCGGGTGAGGATCCGCTGCGGCGGCAGGCTGGGTACGTCGACGGGTTGCGGAGCGCGGCCGTTGGAGTAGCCGTCAACCGCAGCCTCGCCACCGGTACGCCGGTGCGGATCGCCCCGGCTGGACTCGTCGAGGACTAGATCAGGCCCTCGCGAAGTGCGTAGGCGACGGCGTGTGAGCGGTTCCTGAGTTTCAGCCGGGTTGTCACGTCGTGCAGGACGTTCTTCACGGTCCGCTCCGAGTAGGACAGCTCGCGGGCGATCTCGTGGGTGTCCTTGCCGTCAGCAACCAAGCGGAGTACGTGGGTCTCGCGGTCCGACAGTCCTGCTTGCGATCGGGAGTGGGGTGCCGGCAGGCGGCCGTCGCCGGCGGCGGCCGCCTGGATCAGCTGCACGATGCGGCCGGCCGTCGCGTCGGCACGCCGGAGCATGCCCGAGACACCGAGTTCGACGGCGGTCGTCACCGCGTCGTCGTCGATCACGCCGGCGATCACCACGGTCCGTCGGTAGCCGCGGTGCGCCGCTGCACGCAGTACCTGGCCTGCCGTTGGGTCGAGAGAGTCGACCGCGATCAGGGCCACCAGTGGCAGGGTGGTGCGGGCTTTGAGGTGGTGGTTCTCCGTGACCAGCAGGATCTCGGGGCGCTGCCGGAGCGCGTACACCAGCCCGACCTGCGACAGCGGGTCGAGCGCCTTCACCCACACCGGTACGCGTTGTTGCCCCACAGACGCCACTCCCCCAGAGCCTTGTCGAACCGAACTCATCGAATACGCAGCCACGGCAGCCTCCCAATGTCAGCTACCTCGATGGTCCGGGCCAACCTTCAGCCAGCCTTAAAACAGGCTTACGGAAGGAATGTGACGGCCCGCAGAGCCAGCCGGTAGGAGTTCAGGCCGAAGCCGGCGATGGTGCCGTCGGCGACGGCCGCGACGACGCTGGTGTGGCGGAACTCCTCGCGAGCGGCCGGGTTGCTGATGTGGATCTCGATCAGCGGGGCGGTGCGCTGGGCGCAGGCGTCGCGGAGGGCGTACGAGTAGTGGGTGAAGGCCGCCGGGTTCAGGACGACGGGGGTCTTCGCGTCGGCGGCCTCGTGCAGCCAGCCGACGAGTTCCGCCTCGTCGTCGGTCTGCCGCACCTCGACGGCCAGCCCGAGCTCGGCACCGGTCTTCTCACAGTCGGCGACCAGATCGGCGAACGTCGTCGCGCCGTACACGTCAGGCTCCCGCGACCCGAGCCGGCCCAGATTCGGCCCGTTCAGCACCAACACCCGCCGCCCACCAGCAACATCAGTCACACCCCCACCCTAGTGCCGTCGACGCAGTGCGGTCAGGCTGGGCTGCACCACGGGATCAGCGGTGGGTCAGGCGGCGGTAGGCCTGGTTGGCTTCGGCGACGGCTGTCCGGTACTGCGTGTCGGCGGTGATGCCGGTGCTGAGGACCGTCCAGTTGCGGCGGGAGAGGACCTGCTGGGTGGAGATCAGGTCGGCGGCCGTCAGTTCGGCTTTGAGGCCGGTGCCGAGAGCGGCTGCCAGCGCGGCTTGGTCTGCTGCAACGAACTCGTGGACGCGAGTTGCCAGCGCCGGAGTGCTGAAGACCAGGCGGTAGTAGGCGAGCACCTCGGGGTCGTCGTTGAGTCCGGTGACCGGGTCGCGGCGCTTCAGGCCGTCGACAAAGTGGGCGCGGAGCGCTTCGACCGGGTCGCCCGTTGCCGCCTTCACGACCCGGGCAGCCTCGCCCGCGTGGTCGGCGATCCGGTACAGCACCAGGTCCTGCTTGGTCGCGAAGTACTTGAACAGGGTGGGTTTGGAGACATCCACCGCCGCCGCGATGTCCGCGACCGACACCTCGTCGAAGCCACGCTCCAGGAAGAGCGCGATCGCCGCCTGGGACAGCGCGTCGTGCGTCTGCTGCTTCTTGCGGTCGCGCAGTTCGGCCATGCGCTGACGATAGCAAAGTGTTAACCTGGTCAAAGAATTGACCGGGTTAATTTTTTGAGGATCGGGTGCATGCGGGGACTGGACGAGGAACGCGAGTACGCCGAGCGCTGCCGCGCCGCGCTGCAGGCGATGATCGACGGAGCGCGGGAGAACGTGGTGGTCGGCGAGCTGACCTGGGGCGACCGGTACACGGCCGAGCGGCTCGGCTACTACCTCAAGAGCCTGGCGCGAGAGCTCGGCGACGACGGCGCGGGGCCGCCGTTCTTCGGCCTGATCGGCTACGGAGCGGACGAATCCGCCGGCGAGCACCGCAATCAGACCTACTACCTGGGCCGGCGGCACATCTCGGACGCGATCGGCCGCCCGCCGCTCGTCATCGACTGGCGAGCCCCGGTCTCCACGTCCTTCTACCGCGCAAGCCCGACCGACCCCCGAGGCATCACCACCCGCCGACGCTTCGGCTGGTCCGCCGACACCCTCACCAGCTACGAAGACGAACACCTGAACCGCCCCACCTCGAGCCCTTCGAGCAGCACGGTGGGTGGGATTTTGCGGGCCGAGATCGAGCGGCCTCGGGTGGGGCCGATGCGGGACATCGTGGCCACGATTCAGCCGGAGCAGGATGTTCTGGTTCGGGCCGAGTTGGACGAATCGCTGTGTGTGCAAGGGGCTCCGGGGACCGGGAAGACGGCGGTCGGGCTGCATCGGGCGGCGTACCTGTTGTATGTGCATCGGGCGCGGCTGCAGCGCAACGGAGTACTGGTGCTCGGGCCCAACCGGGCATTCCTGCACTACATCTCCGCTGTGCTGCCGACGCTCGGCGAGGTCGATGTCGAGCAGACGACGATCGAGGAGTTGCTCAGCGACGAGCAGCACCCGATTCGCAGTACGGACGAGCCGGCCGCGGCGCGGGTGAAACACGATCGCCGGATGGAGGAGGTCCTCCGGCGGGCGCTCTACGAACGGATCCGGCCGCCGGCGGACGCGGTCGTCGTACCGGATGGGTCGTATCGGTGGCGGGTGAACCAGGACGAGTTCGAGCAGATGGTCGAGGACGCGCGGCAGGAGGCGACGGCGTACCTGCTCGGGAGGGAACGGGTGATCTCGCGACTGGTCGCCGCGCTGCAGCGGCAAGCCGAAGCCCGCGGGCAGAACTGCAACGGCAGCTGGCTCCGCAAGATGGGTCGTGGCGTCGCGCCGGCCGTCGACGCGGTCTGGCCACTGGTCAAGGCGGACGAGCTCTTGGCCGAGCTGCTCAGCGACAGCGCCACCCTCGTCGCGGCCGCGACCGGCATCCTCACCGAGGAGGAGCAGGCGGCCATCACCTGGAAACGCGCGCGCAAGCCGAAGAGCGCTCGCTGGACGGCGGCCGACGCAGTACTGCTCGACGAAGCAAGCGCGCTCCTGGAGCGCGGCCAGACCTACGGTCACGTGATCATCGACGAAGCCCAGGACCTCTCCCCCATGCAGTGCCGCGCGATCGCCCGCCGCAGCGAGCACGGCTCGATCACCGTTCTCGGCGACCTCGCCCAAGGCACCACACCGTGGGCTGCCCGCGATTGGCCCGAGCAGTTGACCCACCTCGGCAAGCCCGACAGCCAGGTGATCGCGCTGACCACCGGTTACCGCGTCCCCGCCGCCGTGGTCGAACTGGCGAACCGCCTGCTCAAAGGGCTCGGTGTCGATGTCCCACCGACCAGTTCGTTCCGCTCCGACGGCCGTCTCACGGTGCAGCACACCACAGACCTCGCCGCGGCTTGCACCGACGCAGTACGGGCTGCGCTGAAGGAGGAGGGATCGATCGGGGTGATCGCCGCCGACGCCGCGGTCGACGAGTTGCGGGACGCGCTGAAGCTGGACGGCATCGACCCCATCGAGGCGGACGGCGACGGGCGGGTCGCGGTCGTCCCGGCCGCGCTGGCGAAGGGCCTGGAGTACGACCACGTGATCGTGATCGAGCCCGCCGCGATCGTCGAGGCCGAGCCGCGTGGCCTGAACCGGCTCTATGTTGTGCTGACCAGGGCGGTCTCTCGGCTGGACGTCCTGCACAGCCGCGATCTGCCACCGCAGCTGAACGGAACCGGCGCCTGAACCGAACCGGCGCCTGACCTGCCGGACTCTTCCGGGTATGAGCACACGAACAGCCACGCTGGGGGTGCCGCGGGTGGGAACGGAAGTCAGACCGGTCCAGCTGGCCAGGAGCGACCGCGAACTCTGGGAGCAACTCCGAACCGGCGACGAGTCGGCGTTGACCGAACTCTTCCAGCGCCACAGCGACGCCGTCTACAACTTCGCGTTCCGCCGTACGTCGTCATGGCCGGCCGCCGAGGACGTCGTCCAGGCGACCTTCCTGGCGCTGTGGCGACGCGCCCGGGCTCGGCGGATCGACCAGCTGACCCTGGACTCGGCCCGCCCACTGCTGCTGGTGATGGCCGGGCACGAGTGCGGCAACGTACTGCGCGCCTTCCGGCGGCAGTCGGCGCTGCGGGACCGGATCGAGCTGATCGACCCGACCGGGCCGATCCCCGATCACTCGATCGCAGCGGCGGCGCGGATCGACGACGAACGGGCGATGAGCGACATCCGCCGCATCCTCGACCGGATCCCCGCCAAGCAGCGCGAGGTGGTCGAGCTCGTCGTGTGGTCGGAGTGCTCGATGGCCGACGCGGCCCGCGTGCTCGGCATCCCCGAAGGCACGGTCAAGTCCCGGCTCGCTCGGGCCCGGACCAGCCTCGCCGGACTTCTCGACCTTGGTGACCAGGAGGGCCTCAGATGATCAAGCAACTCCCGGCGGAGCGACCGCTCCCCCGCAAGCAGGACATCCTCGACCACGTTCTCGCCGACGACACCCGTCAGCGCAGGCCCTGGCTCGTACCGATCGCTGCCGCCGCTTCGGTCGCGGTCGTCGCGGGCGGTCTCGTCTTCGCGAGTTCCGGCCAGGACGACCAGCCTGTACCGGGTCCGGCCGCGCAGACCACTCCGACGAAGCCGTCGCTGGTGCGGCCCAAGCCACAGCCGTCCGACGTACAGGTCAATGCGGGTCCGCTCGGTGCGGCGGAGGCGAATGCGCTCGCTGAGGCCTGTGTCCGGCAGGAGGGCCATCCACCGGGTGAGGTCGGCCAGGTGAGCCACGCGTTCAAGGTGCGGAACTGGGCCGACCCGCGCAAGACCGAGAACACCGTGGTCGTGCTCGACAAGTCGAACGGCCTGATCTATGGCTGTGTCGGCTTCCCGACGACCAAGTCGGCCTCCGGCGAGACCGTCCAGGGGTTCGAGGTCGGACTGATCGGCGGCGATCCGGTCGAGGCACGCAAGGGCAAGACGGTGATCAATCCGACGGACGCCACCCACCCGGCCGCGCCGACCGACAGCGGCGGCAGCCGGTACTACGTGAAGTTCGACAACCAGCCGGACAAGCTGATGACGGAGGCGTGGTACCGGGTGGACGAGCGGGTCGCCAAGATGCGGCAGCGGTTCGTGGTGAGGGGCAAGGCGGGCCCGTGGTTCGTCGGCGACGCGGCCGACGGTTACGTCTTCCTCCGTTCGTGGGACGAGTCGACGGCGCTGCGGCGCGGCGACGAGGTACGGATCGAGACCCAGGTGCTGGCCCACGACGGCAAACTGCTCGACGCGCCGGCGGACCAGAAGGGCGGTGGCGGGCTGACGCCCAGCCCTGGCACCACTCGCGTAGACATCGGCCACGCCACCGACGACCCGAAGCTCGCCCCGCTCGGAATCCACTTCAAGAACCGCTGAAGAGCGCCGGCGGGGCGTGGAGCCCCGCCGGCCGGCGTACTGGGGTCAGCTGATTTCGGCGTACGCGGCGATCAGGAGACTGGGGTCGGGGGCTTCGAGGATGGTGGGGCTGGCCAGGGCGTCGAGGATGACGAAGCGGAGGCGATCGGCGCGGGTCTTCTTGTCGAGCTTCATCGCATCCTGGAGGTGCGGCCAGGCGTCCGCGCGGTACTTGACCGGCAGTCCGAGCGACTCCAGTACTGCGCGGTGCCGGTCCGCCGTCGCGTCGTCGAGTTTGCTCGCCGCCCGGGCGAGCTCGGCGACGAACACCATGCCGATGCTGATCGCGGCACCGTGCCGCCACTTGTAGCGCTCGACCCGTTCGATCGCGTGCCCCAGCGTGTGCCCGTAGTTCAGCGCTTCCCGCCCGACCCGCCCGCCGGCCGTGGTGGTCTTCTCGCGCAGATCCGCTCCGACCGAGTCCGCCTTGACCTGGATCGCGCGGGCGATCAGTTCCTCGGTGTGCTTGTACGCCGGTGACGACGCGCCCTCCGGGTCGGCCTCCACCAGCTCGAGGATGGCCGGATCGGCGATGAAGCCACACTTCACCACCTCGGCCAGCCCACTCACGTAGTCGTTACGGGGCAGGGTTTCCAGCGCGGCCAGGTCGCACAGTACGCCGGCCGGCTCCCAGAACGCACCGACCAGGTTCTTGCCCTCGGCCGTGTTGATCCCGGTCTTGCCGCCGACGGCCGCGTCGACCATGCCGAGCAGCGTGGTCGGGATGTGCACCACCTTGACGCCACGCAACCAGGTCGCGGCGACGAAGCCGGCCAGGTCGGTCGTCGTACCGCCGCCGATCGAGACGATCGCGTCGGACCGGGTGAAACCGGCCTGGCCGAGCACCGACCAGCAGTACGCGAGTACCTCGGCGGACTTGGCCTCCTCGGCGTCGGGGATCTCGATCGCGTGGGCGGTGAAGCCGTCCGCGGTCAGGTCGTCGCGGATCGCGTCACCGCTGGTCCGCAGCGCCCGCGGGTGGATGACCGCCACCCGGCGCACGTTCTCGCCCAGCAGGGCGGGCAGCTCACCGAGCAGATTGTTGCCGATGACAACGTCGTACGGCGCTGCCGCCGCGATCCGGATCCGGCGGGTGCCGGGCTGGTCCGTCATCCGAGGTGCTCCAGGATCTCGTCGGCGATCTCCTCGGGCGCCCGGCCGTCGGTGCTGACCGTGTGCTTGGCGACCTCGGCGTACAGCGGCCGGCGGGCGTCCATCAGGTTCTTCAACTGGGTCCGGACGTTGCCGAGCAGCAGCGGCCGGGCGACGCCGAGACCGACGCGCTTGGCGGCCTCGCCGACCGACACGTCGAGGTAGACGACGGTATGGCCGGCCAGGTCGGCGCGGGTGTCCGGGTCGAGGACGGCACCGCCGCCGAGGGAGAGCACGATGTCGTCGGCCGCGAGCGCGGCGACGATCGCGGCCCGCTCGAGCGCGCGGAAGGCGGGCTCACCGGAGTCGACGAAGATGTCCGAGATCGGCTTGCCGGCCTGCTGCTCGATGTCCGTGTCGGTGTCCCGGTGCGGCTTGCCCAGCTTCGCCGCGAGCAGCTGCGCCACCGTCGACTTCCCCGACCCGGGCGGCCCCACCAGCACCACGACGGGCCCTCGTGCGTCGGTCACTCGGTGCCCCACTCGCGCGGAGTGATCGTGCTGGGCAGGTTCGCCAGGTAGGACTGGTGGTTGCGGGACGTCTCCGCCACCGAGTCGCCGCCGAACTTCTCGATCGACACGTCCGCGAGCACCAGCGCGACCATCGCCTCGGCGACGATCCCAGCGGCCGGTACGGCGCACACGTCCGAGCGCTGGTGATGCGCCGCCGCGGCCTCGCCGGTCTGGGTGTCGATCGTGCGCAACGCCCGCGGCACGGTCGCGATCGGCTTCATCGCGGCGCGGACCCGCAACGTCTCGCCGGTGCTCATCCCGCCCTCGGTGCCACCCGAGCGACCGCTGGTACGGCGTACCTCACCGTTGTCGGCGACGATCTCGTCGTGCGCCTTCGACCCCGGCGTGCGGGCCAGCTCGAAGCCGTCGCCGAGCTCCACGCCCTTGATCGCCTGGATGCCCATCAGCGCACCGGCCAGCTTGGAGTCCAGCCGGCGGTCCCAGTGCACGTAGCTACCGAGACCCGGCGGCAGGCCGTCGACGATCACCTCGACGACGCCGCCGAGCGTGTCACCGGCCTTCTGCGCCTGGTCGATCTCGGCCACCATCTGCTTGCTCGCGTCGGGGTCCAGGCAGCGCACCGGGTCCTCGTCCAGCCGGGCAACGTCCGCGGCCGACGGGATCACGCCGTACGGCGCCTTGACCGTGCCGAGCTCGACGACGTGGCTGACGATCGTCACGCCGTACGCCTGCTTCAAGAACCTGGCCGCGACCTCACCGAGCGCCACTCGCGCCGCGGTCTCCCGCGCGCTCGCCCGCTCCAGCACCGGACGGGCCTCGTCGAAACCGTACTTCTGCATACCCGCGAGGTCGGCGTGGCCGGGCCTCGGCCGGGTCAGTGGCGCGTTGCGCGCCAGATCTGCCAGTACTGCGGGGTCGACCGGGTCAGCAGCCATCACCTGCTGCCACTTGGGCCACTCGGTGTTGCCGACCTGGATGGCGACCGGGCTGCCGAGCGAGAGCCCGTGCCGGAATCCGCCGAGGAACGTCACCTCGTCCCGCTCGAACTTCATCCGGGCGCCGCGGCCATAGCCGAGACGACGACGAGCCAGGGCGTCGGCCACATCATCCGTGGTGACCTGGACGCCTGCGGGGAGACCTTCGAGTACGGCGACGAGCGCTTGTCCGTGCGACTCGCCGGCGGTGAGCCAGCGCAGCATGCCGCAATCCTCCCACGCCGCCACCCGCCCGCTTTCGGTGGTCTCGGCTGGCGGGCTAGCAGGTGGTGGCGCGGTCCGGGTCCAGGGCGCTGCGGACGGAGAGGGCGACGTCCAGGGCCCGTGCCACCGGGTTGGCGTCACAGCGGTTCTCGTCCTGCGGTACCGCCGCAGAGGCGCCCGCAGCGGCGGCACCGGCCAGTACGACGGTTGCCAGGCCGGCGGCGGCCGCCCTGGCGGCGGTGCGGCGCAGCTTGGTGGTCATGGGGTCCTCCTCGATCCGATGTTCGGTGAGTACGACGTTATGAGCCGGAGCGGCGCGGCGAACTGGCTTTGAGACCCTACTTGGGGTGGTGCTGGCGCTACCCCAACTAAAGTCGGTGCGTGGACAGACAGATGACGCGGGCTGCTCAGGAGGCGTACCGGGCGCGGGTGCGGGGATGCCTGCTGGGTGGGGCGATCGGGGACGCGCTGGGTGGTCCGGTGGAGTTCGACGACGGACGGACGATCGTTGCCGCGCACCCCGATGGCGTCCGGAAGTTCGTTGCCGGCGGCCCCGGGTGGCCGGCCGGGACGGTCACCGACGACACCCAGATGACGTTGTTCACCGTCGAAGGGCTGATCCGGGCCGGCGTACGGACTGATCGTGGGATCGGGTTCACCGTGGCGGTCGTGCATCACGCCTATGACCGCTGGCTGGACACGCAGTTGCTGCCGGCGCCCAGTGGCGAGCGCGACGGGTGGTTGCAGGCGGAGCAGTGGCTGTATGCCCGGCGCGCTCCCGGCAACACCTGCCTTTCGGCGCTGACCGATGCGCGCAAGGGCGGCAACAGCATCCCGCAGTTCGGCAGCCAGGCCGCCAACGACTCCAAGGGATGCGGTGGCGTCATGCGGGTCGCGCCGTTCGGACTGCTGCCCAGCAACAACGCGGAGTGGGTCTTCGACGCGGCCGCGGAGGCCGCCGGCTACACCCACGGCCACGTCACCGGCAAGCTCGCCTCAGGCGCCCTCGCCGCGATCGTCTACGAGCTCAACCAGGGCGCTGAGCTGGAAACCGCCCTCGACTCTGCACAAGCCCTCCTGGCCACCAAACCAGGACATGAAGAAACCAGTACTGCGCTCGCTACCGCCCGTGAGCTGGCAGCCGGTCACCTCGACGCCGGGCCGGTCACAGTCGAACTACTCGGCGGTGGATGGATCGCCGAGGAGGCCCTGGCCATCAGCGTGTACTGCGCACTGAAGTATCCCGAGCCCGACCAGTTCCTCGACGCCCTCGCGCTTGCTGTCACCCACTCCGGCGACAGCGACTCCACCGGAGCGATCTGCGGCAACATCCTCGGCGTACTGCACGGAGAGACCGCTCTCCCGGCGGAACTCGTCTGCACCGTCGAAGGCCGCGGCACGATCCTGCAACTCGCCGACGACCTCGCCCTGGAGTTCACCCAGGCGCACCGGCTGCACGACGACTACGGCCCGCACACCGCCTGGCGCGACCGCTACCCCGGCTGGTGAACAGCAAGCCGGGACGCCCAGCCTGTCCCCCGAGGATCAGGCCCGGCGTCCCGGCCAGTACGTGGCCGGCTACCCGGCCGGCTCGATCGAAAGCTTGTGCCGGAACACATTACGTCCCCCGATCAGCCGAGGTACAGGTTCTCCAACGGCTGTCCTGCCAGTACGCCGATCAGCGCGCCGACGAGCATGAACGGGCCGAACGGGAACAACTGCTTGCGTTTGAGCACCTTCGCCGCGGTCAGCACGACCCCGATCACCGCGCCGAGGAAGAACCCGCCGTACAGGCCGAGAATCAACTCGGCCCAGCCGAGCCAGCCCAGCGCGATGCTGAGCAACCCGGACAGCCGGACGTCACCGAAGCCGACCCCACGGGGAAACACGTACCAGAGCAGGTAGAACGCCCCGAAACCGATCACTCCCGCGATCGCCGCCCGGCGCAGCGATCCCCACTCCCCCGACACCGCCGCGCCGACGACCAGAGCCAGTCCGACGAGCGCGTACGACGGCCAGATGATTGCCGACGGCAGGTATCTGGTCCGGGTGTCGATGTAGCCGAGCACGGACCCGACGACGGCGAGGATCAACCAAGCGGCCAGGCCTGCCGAAGTCCCCAGCGTCCAGCCGAGCAGCCCGCCCGCAACCGCAGCCACACCACCACACCAGTACGCCGCCCTGGTCGCGACGCCTTGCCCCGCGAGGTCGGCGTACGGGGTCTTGGTGTCGCCCCCGTCCAGCACGGGCTCGGGAATCCGGCGCATCAACCAAGGGCCGAGCGCGAACGCGACTGGTCCGCAGAGCACCACCCCGGCCCCTGCGGCGAGCACTGCGTTGTCACCCGGCACGATCCAGGAGCCTAGACGATCGGACTAACCCCTCACCACGCGACGGGCGATCAGTGCGGCGATGACGCCGAGCAAGAGCAGGCCAGTAAAAACGACCGCGATCGTGCTCCACAGCCCTTCGTTCTTGGTCACGTAAGTGACCCGCTGGAACTCGTCGTCGGTCGCCGCCTGGGTGAAGCCGAAGTCGTCGGTGATCTTGCCCGGCTCGCGATAGGTCACCGAGTACGCCGTCAGGAACGACGACGACGGCGCGGACAGTTGGGTCTGCGTCTCGCCCTCGAGGCGTCCGGCGTACAGGAGCTCGGGTTTCACCGAGGGGTCGGGCAGCTTCGAGGCATCCACCCGGTACGGCGCCGCGACGTACACGGTCACCGTCTGGGGCGTGGTCGCGCCCTTGCTCAACCGCATCGGGTAGACGATCCGCGGTGAGGCGAAGGTCAGCCGCAGCGGCGGGGTCGAGCCCGTCATCGGCGTACCGTCGTCCCTCGGCGCGAGCTTGACGGCGACGATCTCCCACTTCTCGATCAGGTACGGCGTCAGGTTGCCGGCCAGGCTGTCCGGTACGACGTACCCGTTCGTGCGCAGCCAGCCGGTCACCGCAGTCGCGCTCGAGCCACCCAGCCGGGCGACCTCGAACGGGCCGAGCCGCATCTGCTGGTGCACGTTCACGCCGGCGCCGGCCATGGGTGCACCGGCCCCGTCGCCCCGGTTGTTCAGGCCGAGATCGCGGAACGGCCAGTAGGTCTTGCGGGTCACGACCTTCGGCCGGACCATCGACTGCAACCGGAAGAACAGGTCCTCGTCGCCGAGCTCCACCTTCGCCGCGGCCGGCACCGGCATGATCCAGGCCGCCTTGTGGGACTGACCCTGGACAGACATCGACAACACGATCTCTTCCTGGGTGCCGTCGTAGCGGACCAGCGCGTTCTCGCCGTACACCCGGGCCCGGGACTCCGCGTCCGGCAGGTAGCCGCCGCAGGCACAGGCCCAGGCAGGTGAGATGCCCGCACTCACGAAGACGAACACCAGCACACCCGCGACCAACCGCCACAGCTTCATGGCCGAAGGCTAGCGGTCTGCCGGATCAGGCGATCGTGTAGGCGTTGTGGAAGAAGTTGGTCGGGTCGTACTTCTTCTTGACCGCCTGCAGCCGGGCGTAGTTGGCACCGTAGTAGCTGCTGACGGATCGGCCGGACTCCACATAGTTCACGTAGCCGCCGGCGGTCGACGGGCGTACTGCGCGATGCCCGTTGGTGATGAAGGTCTGGGCGGCCCTGAGCTGGGCCGAGGTCGGGTGCGCGGCCAGTCCGGAGTACCACTGCACGACGCCGACCGCCGAACGCCAGCCCCACGACGATCCGCCTGAAGGCACCTTTGCTGCCTGGCCACCCAGCGGGTCCATGATCGCCACTGCCGGGAGCTTCGCCCGGGCGGCCGTCTTCACTGCGCCCAGCAGGGCGGTGATAGTCGGCGCGGTCATCGGCTTCAGCACGTCGGAGCCGGCCAGGAAGCCCTGCCGCGCGCTGGTCGTCCCGCCACCGAGATACTTCACCGCCTCCATGTGGGTGCGGACCGCGAAGCTGCGGGTGGTCGCCTTGAACTTGACGTACGACTCCAGCTGCGCTGCGGCCGCCGCACCGTTGCCGGTGGTCGAGACTCCGAGCACGGTGACCCCCAGCGTTCCGTTGCTTTGCGCAACGATCCGCAGGTTGGCCCAGGCGGTGACCGGCGCGGCCACGGCGAACTTCTGCCAGCCGCGGACGACGTCCGCCGCCCGGGACTCCGGCCAGGTGAGCCGGAAGAAACCAAGCTTCGTCGCCGGGATCGTGATCAGCTTGAACGAGGTCACGATGCCGAGGTTGCCGCCGCCACCGCCACGCAGCGCCCAGAACAGGTCGGGGTCGGAGGTCGCGCTGACGTTGCGGGCCACGCCGTCGGCGGTGATCACGCCCATCGACTGGATCCGGTCGCAGGTCAGCCCGAAGGCGCGGGTGTGCACGCCCAGCCCGCCGCCGAGGGTGAGCCCCGCGATCCCGACGGTTGGGCACGTCCCGGTCGGCAGCGACTTGCCGTGCTTGTCGAGGAACGCGTGGACGTCGTACAGCTTGGCCCCGGCGCCGACGGTGAGCACGTTGCCCGCGTAGCTCATGCTCCGCATCGCGCTGACGTCGACGACCAAGCCGTTGCTGACCGTCGAGGCGCCGACGTACGAGTGACCGCCGCTCTTCGGGACCGAGACGAGCCGGTTCTTCCGGGCGAACAGGATCGCCGCGCGGACGTCGTTACCCCCGGCGGTCCGGACGACGGCGGCCGGCTGGACCGAGTCCCAACGCGGGTTGAAGAGCTGGCGCACGGTCGGATAGCCAGGCTGCCCCGGCCGGTACACCCTGCCCTTGAGGCTCCGCTGGAACGCGGTCCAGTCAGGCCCGGCCGCGCCGGCGGCAGTGCCGGAGGTGGTCAGCGCGGCGGCGGCCAGCGCTCCACCGGCTTTCAGCAGAGTTCGGCGGTCAATGTGGCTCACGCTCGTCCAGCTCCTCACGCGCGGCGGCTCTCATGGCCGCCAAAGGAGCGGGCGACCTACCAGTCATCATCTCCACCTGGAGGGTCGCTTGATGCACGAGCAGGTCAAGGCCGTTCAACAGCTCTGTACCGATCCGGTGCGCCGCGATCGCCAGTTGCGTCGGCCACGGGTGGTACGCCACGTCGAAAACCACCGGAGCCACCTGGGCGAAGTGCTCGGCCCACGGATCGACCGCTCCCCCTGGCAGCGTCGAGACGCACAGGTCGAAGCCACCGATCTGCTCGACCTGCGCGAAGTCCGCCACCGAGGTAGCCAGCCCCAGCTCGGCCGCGAGATCGCGCAGCCGCTCGGCCTTCGACAAGTCGCGCACGACCAGGGTGACCTCACTGACCTTCAGCCCACGCAGCGCGGCCAGCGTCGACGCCGCCGTCGCTCCCCCACCCAGGACGACGGCAGTGTCCGCGCCGGTGATCCCCCGCTCGGCGAAAGCCGCCACCAGACCCGGTACGTCGGTGTTGTGCGCCGACCGGGAGCCGTCGGGCTCGAACAGCATCGTGTTCGCCGCACCGATCAGCTCGGCGACCGGATCGACCGTGTCGACCAGCTCGAGCGCGACCCGCTTCAACGGCATCGTGAGCGACAGGCCCCGGACGTCATCACCCAACGTGCTCAGGAAACCCCGCAACTCGTCCTCGCTGACCTCGAAGGCGTCGTACCGCCAGTCGAGGCCGAGTTCGGCGTACGCCGCCCGGTGCATGGCCGGCGACAGGGAGTGCGCGATCGGGCTACCGAGCACGGCACACCGGGTCATCCACACCTGCCGGGGTGGGCCGCGCACCAGGTCTGCAGCTTCTTCACGTTGGCCTGGTGCTCGTCGCCGGTGTTCGCGAACAGGGTCTCACCGGTGTCGAGGTTGACCAGGGTGAAGTACATCCAGCCGCCCGCCGCCGGGTTCAGCGCCGCCCGCAGGGTGTCCTTGTCGGGCGAGTTGATCGGCGTCGGCGGCAGCCCGGCGTACTTGTAGGTGTTGTACGGCGAGTCCGTCTCGCGCTGCTCCTTCGAGGTGAAGACGCCACCGCTGCGGCCGACCACGTAGTGGATGGTCGAGTCCATCTGCAGCCGCTTGCCGGCCTGCAGCCGGTTGTAGATCACCCGGGCGACCTTGGCGTAGTCCTCCTTGCGGTTCGTCTCGGCGCCGATGATGCTCGCGACGATGACGGCCTGGTACGGGTCGAGCTTCTTGCGGCTGGCGGTCTGGACCAGCTGCAACTCGCCCGCGGTCTTGGTGAACCGGGCGGTGGCCATCCGCAGGATCAGGTTCGCGTTCGCGTCCTTGGGGATGTCGTAGGTGCCCGGGAAGAGGAACCCTTCCGGGTTGCCCTTCGCGAAGGTGGGCAGCTGCAGCGTCTGCGGCCGGTCCATCGCGGCCTGGGCGGCACCGGCCGGCAGCTTGACCGCCTTGGACTTCTGCAGCAGGTTGACGATCTCCGCCTTGGTCCGGGCGGGCGGGATGGTGAACCGGGTGACCAGCACCGACTTCGCCGTGTCCAGCAGCAGCTCGAGAGCGGCCTTGGCCGACATCTCCTTCTTCAGCGTGTAGGTGTTGGCCTGGATCTTCTTCGACCGGGGATCGTCGCGAGCGACCCGCTCGAACGCCTTGGCGCTCTTCACCACGCCCTTCTTCTCCAACGTGTCCGCGATCGCCTGGGAGCTCTGCCCGCTGCTGATCTCGACGGTGACCGTGCTGGTGCCGGTGCCCTCGTAGTCCGGCGCGGCGAACACCTTCTCGAGCGCGTCGCGGCCCTTGCCGAAGCCGATCACCAGGCCCGCGACCAGGGCGCCCACGACCATCAGCGAGATCAGCCCGGCGAAGCAGCCGAAGCCGCGCTTGGCCCGGGTCTTGCGCCGGTTCGCCCGGCGCTCGACCCGGCTCTCCGGGCGCAGGCCGAGGTCTTCGTCCAGGTCGTCGGTCACGTCATCACGGTTTTGGTTCACCGATGTTCCGTTCACAGGGGCCTCCCGGGTGGGTTGCCGGTCTCACGCTCGACTTCGAGCGCGTGTTGCAGAATCACGACCGCCGCGGCCTGGTCGACCACGGCCCGCCGCTTGGAACCCTTCTTACCCCGTTCGCGCAGCATCCGTTCGGCGGTGACCGTGGTGAACCGCTCGTCCACCAGCCGCACCTGAGCCGTCACGTCCGCCTTCTCCAGCAGTTCGGCCAGCTGAGCACAGATCGCCCGGATCTTAACCGCCGCGGGTCCTTCCCCACCGGACAACGACCGAGGCAACCCGACCACCACCTCGAACGCCTCCAACTCGACGACCAGCCCGACTACCCGCTCCAACGCACCGGGTCCGACCCGGACCGTCTCCACCGGAGTAGCAAGAATCCCGTGCGGATCCGAACTGGCGACCCCGATCCGCGCGTCACCGATGTCCAGCGCGACCCGCACACCCCGGCGCACTAGTGTGCCTCCCCAGAGGAGCACCGCACGCGCCTGCACCGCGCGCGCTGCGGAGCAGCGCGGCGCGTTGTGCGGGTGTGAGGGCGGGGCATGGGTTACCCGGTTACTAGTTGGCCGATGGCGTGTTCGACGGCGCTGAGCGCCTTGGAAGCGCCGGCGGGGTCGGTGCCGCCGCCCTGGGCCACGTCGTCCTTGCCGCCGCCGCGGCCGCCGAGCTGCTCGGCCGCGACGCGGACCAGGTCGCCAGCCTTCAGGCGCCACTCGCGCGCTGTGTCGTTCAGCGCGACGACCACGCCGGGCTTGCCGTCGTTGACGCTCAGTACCGCGACGACGGCCGGCTTGTCGGCCGGCATCCGGCCGCGGACGTCGAGCGCCAGCTTGCGCAGGTCACCGCCGTTCACGCCGTCCGGTGCCTGGTGACCGACGTACGCGACGCCGAACACGTCCTTCGGGCTCTTCGCCAGCTCCGCCCCGGCAGCCAGCACCTGACCCGCGCGGATCTTCTCCAGCTCCTTCTCCGCCACCCGCAGCCGCTCGGCCAGGTCGGCCACCTTCGCGGGCAGCTCCTCCGGACGCGTCTTCAGGTTCTCCGACAGCAGCCGCACCAGGGCCCGCTCGCGACCCAGGTAGTGCAGCGCCTCCATCCCGACGAAGGCCTCCAGCCGCCGGACACCGGCGCCGACCGACGACTCGCCCGTCACTGTCAGCGCACCGACCTGCGAGGAGCGCTTGACGTGCGTTCCACCGCAGAGCTCACGCGACCAGGGCCCGCCGATCTCGACCACGCGGACGGACTCGTCGTACGTCTCGCCGAACAGCGCCAGCGCACCCCAGTCCCGAGCCTCCGGCAGCGACATGTACTGCGCCGAGACGGGCAGGTCCTTCCGGACGGCGAGGTTCGCCACCTCTTCGATCTCGCTGCGGGTCGCCTGGTCCAGCGCCGACGACCACGCGAAGTCGAGCCGCAGGTAGCCGGGCTTGTTGTACGAACCGCTCTGCAACGCGGTCGGGCCGAGCACCTGCCGCAGCGCGGCGTGCACGACGTGCGTGCCGGAGTGCGCCTGGCAGGCCGAGATGCGCCACTCCTTGTCGACCTCCGCGTGCACGTCCAGACCAGGCTGAAGCACACCCTCGACGACCTCGACGCGGTGCACGATCAGGCCCTTGACCGGCCGCTGGACGTCGAGCACCTTCAGCTTGAAGCCGTCGCCGACGATCAGGCCCTCGTCGGCGATCTGGCCACCGGACTCCGCGTAGAACGGGGTCTTCTCGAGCACGACCTCGACGGTCTCGCCCTGCTCGGCGGCGCTCGCCACCACGCCTTCGCGCAGTACGCCGCGGATCTGCGAGTCGGTCGCCAGTTCGTCGTACCCGGTGAACTCGGTGATGCCCTTCTCGCGCAGCTCCCGGTAGCCCGAGGTGTCCGCGTGACCGGCCTTCTTGGCCCGGGCGTCCGCCTTGGCCCGCTCGCGCTGTTCCTTCATCAGCGACCGGAAGCCCTCGGTGTCCACCTGCAGGCCCTGCTCGGCGGCCATCTCGACGGTCAGGTCGATCGGGAAACCGTACGTGTCGTGCAACTGGAAGGCCTGGTTGCCGGCCAGCTGAGCGCCACCGGCGGCCTTCAGGTTCTTCACCGCCAGGTCGAAGATGCTCGTGCCGGCGGTGAGGGTACGCCGGAAGGCGTCCTCCTCGGCGTACGCGATCTGGCTGATCCGCGGGAAGTCGGCCTCCAGCTCGGGGTACGACTTCTTCATCTGCTCCAGGCTGGTCGGCAGCAGCTCGACCAGGCTCGGGTCCTCGTAGCCGAGCAGGCGCATCGACCGGATCGAGCGGCGCAGCAGCCGGCGCAGGACGTACCCGCCCTGCTCGTTGCCCGGGGTGACGCCGTCGCCGATCAGCATCAGCGCGCTGCGGACGTGGTCCGCGATCACCCGGAAGCGGACGTCGTCGACCTGGTCGGCGCCGTACTTGCGGCCGCTCAGTTCGGACGCCTTCTCGATCACCGGGTAGATCTCGTCGATCTCGTACATGTTGTCGACGCCCTGCAGCAGGTACGCGACCCGCTCCAGGCCCAGCCCGGTGTCGATGTTCTTCTTCGGCAGCTCGCCGAGGATCGGGTAGCCCTCCTTGCCGCCACCCTCACCGCGGATGTTCTGCATGAAGACCAGGTTCCAGAACTCCAGGTACCGGTCGCCGGCCTCCCAGTCCCGGTCGGCGCCGAACTCCGGGCCGCGGTCGATCAGGATCTCCGAGCACGGGCCGCACGGACCCGGGATGCCCATCGACCAGAAGTTGTCCTTCATCCCGAGCCGGACGATCCGGTCGTCGGGCAGCCCGGCGACCCGCTTCCAGATGTCGATCGCCTCGTCGTCCTCGTAGTACACCGAGGCGTACAGGACGGACTCGTCGAACCCGTAGCCGCCTTCGCTCTGCGGCTTGGTGACGAGTTCCCAGGCGTACCGGACGGCTTCTTCCTTGAAGTAGTCACCGAAGGAGAAGTTGCCGTTCATCTGGAAGAACGTGCCGTGCCGGGTGGTCTTGCCGACCTCGTCGATGTCGAGGGTCCGGACACACTTCTGCACGCTGGTGGCCCGCGCGTACGGCGGCGTCTGCTGGCCGACGAAGTACGGGACGAACTGGGCCATCCCGGCCACGTTGAACAACAGGTTCGGGTCCGGCGACGGCAACGGTGCGCTCGGCACCACGGTGTGCTCGCGGTCTTCGAAGTACTTCAGGAACCGCCGGCGAACTTCACTGGTTTCCATGGTGTTACCGGTAGTCCTCACGCTGTGTTGAAGTGTTCTGGTTCGCTGCTGTGTCGATACCGAGCGCGTCGCGCAGCTCGGTCTCCCGCTCGGCCATCCCGGCCCGGACCTCGTCGCCGAAGTGCCGGATCGCGCTGGCCACCTTCCCGGCCGACTGCTGCAGGCTCTCCGGCGCGAGCACCTGGGCCCGCTTCTTCAACCGGGTCACCGCGTAGACACCGACCGCGGTGCCGATGATGAACCAGAGGATCCGCTTCACAGTGCGTCACCGCGCTTCTTCGCCTTGCGTTCGGCCTTCATCTCGTCCTTCACCCGGCGGGACACGTCCCGGCGCTGGTTCTCTCCCAGTGCCCGGCGGACGCCGTAGGTGAACGCGGCCGCCTTCACCAGCGGACCACCCGCGGTCGCCGCGAACAAGGACGCCAGCGCGGCCGCGTTGGTGGTCACGGTGGTCGCGTTGTCGGTGATCGTGTCCACCTTGGCCAGTTGCGCGTTGGTGGTCGCGACGGTGGTGGTCACCTCGTCCAGCAACGGCACGCTGGAGTCGGAGACGCCCTTCACCATGATCCGCGTCTCGTCGAACACCTTGCCCAGCTTCAGGATCGGATAGGCCAGCAGGCCCACCAGGATGAGCAGTGCGCAGGCTGCTATCAGCCCCGCGACTTCACCGACGCTCATGGTTACGATCCGCCTTCCGTTCGACACGTCCGTCCCGTGGCCCCGGGTACCCAGGGACCTTATCGCGCGGGTAGCACAGTCCCCGTCACAGGGACACCCTCGCTGCCGGCTCAGCTATCCCGGCAATCCGGTCAGAGTTCATCGCGCGGACCAGTGACCTACGCCACTGAATGAGCCATACTGGCCTCAGCTCCGGGGGGAGTGTTCCAGGACGTGGGGGGAGACCACCTAATGGACGAGACGGCCATTGCTGTCCTTGGCGCGGGCCCGCATGGCCTCGCCGCAGCCGCGCACCTACGCCGCGCGGGTGAAGAAGTCCGCATCTTCGGCGACCCGATGTCGTTCTGGCGAACGATGCCGGCCGGGATGCTGCTGAGATCGAGTTGGACCGCGACCTGCATCGCCGAGTACGACGGGCCGCTGGCACTCGAGCCGTACCTGGCCGAGAGCGGGCGCGACTTCACCCGGCCGGTACCACTGGCGGAGTTCATCGACTACGGACTGTGGGTGCAGTCGAAGGTCGCGCCGGACGTCGACCGGCGCTGGGTCACCCGCGCGGAGGCGAACGGTGACGGCTTCGTGCTGACGCTCGCCGACGAGACCCAGCTCCGGGTCCGCAAGCTCGTGGTGGCGGGCGGGATCGCGGACTTCGTGAACCGCCCGGAGGTGCTCAAGAGCCTTCCTGCGCACCTTGCGTCGCACACGGCCGACCATGACGACCTCAGTAAGTTCAGGGGTAAAGAGGTGCTCGTGGTCGGTGGCGGCCAGAGTGCCCTGGAATCCGCTGCACTCATCCATGAGTCCGGTGGCGCAGTAGAGGTTGCCGCACGGGCAGACCACATCAACTGGCTGCACGGTGGCAAGTACCAGCGCCGTCTCGGCCGGCTGGCGCCACTGTTCTACGCGCCGACCGACGTCGGCCCACTGGGCCTGTCGCGGCTCGTTGCCGCGCCAGGCCTGTTCACCAGCCTGCCGCGCTCGGTCCAGGACAAGCTGGCGCACCGAGCGATCCGGCCGGCTGGTGCTGCCTGGCTGGTGTCGCGCCTGACCGACATCTCGATCGGGACCGGTGTGACCGTCACCAGCGCCAAGGAGGTCGGTGACCGGGTGCAGGTCGAGCTGAGTGATGGCAGTGCGCGCACGGTCGATCACCTGCTGTTCGGCACGGGGTACAAGGTGGACATCAAGCGCTATCCGTTCCTGGACCCGGCGCTGGCACAGCGGATCGCCACCGTGAACGGCTACCCGGTCCTGAAGCGCGGCATGGAGACCTCCATACCGGGGCTGCACATCCTGGGCGCTCCGGCGGCCAGGAGCTTCGGACCGATCATGCGCTTCGTCTCCGGCGGCTGGTACGGCGCGGAGTCGGTCACCCGGGCCCTGCGGGGCAGCCAGCGCCGGACTGCTCCAAGCGCCGGCCGACTGGAGCCGACAGGCGAAGGCGCATGAGCCGCAGCCCGTTCCGCACGAGGGACTCCGGTTCGGGCACACAGGTGGGGGCGGTAGTCGTCGGGGGCGACTACCAGGGTCTCGGCATCGTGCGGAGCCTCGGCCGGTACGGCGTACCGGTGACTGTGCTCGACGACGAGCGGTCCATCTCGCGTGTGTCCCGCTACGTCACCCACCACGAGCGGGTGCCGACGCTCCGCGATGCCGATGAGACAGTGCGGATCCTCATCGACGCCTGTGAGCGGCTTGGCCTGCAGGGCTCGGTCCTCTACCCGACTCGGGAGGAGACCGTCGCAGCCATCGCGGCGAACCGTGAGCAACTGAGTCAGTACTACAAGCTGCCGACGCCGGCCTGGTCGGCAGTGCAGCCCGCGTGGGACAAGCGGGAGACGTACCAGCGGGCGGAGCGGCTGGGGATCCCGATCCCCCGTTGCTGGTTCCCGGAGTCGTTCGCCGACCTCGACCAGATCGAGCTGACCTCACCGGTGATTCTGAAACCGGCGATCAAGGAGAACTTCTTCTACGAGACCCGGGCCAAGGCCTGGCGGGTGGACACCCCGGCCGAGCTCGAGGCGGCGTACCGGAAGGCGGTCGCCATCGTCGGCGCGGCCGAGGTGATCGTCCAGGAGCTGATCCCTGGTGGCGGTGACCGGCAGTTCGGCTTCTGTGCCTTCTTCAAGGACGGCGAGGCGGTCGCGGAGATGACGGTACGCCGGTTGCGGCAGCACCCGTCGGACTTCGGCCGGGCGAGCACGTTCGTGGAGACGATCGACCTGCCCGAGCTGGCCAAGCACTCACTGACCTTCCTGCGCGACATCGGGTACTACGGCCTGGTCGAGCTGGAGTACAAGCAGGACGAGCGTGACGGGCAGTACAAGCTGCTGGACGTCAACGCGCGGACGTGGGGCTACCACTCCCTCGGCTACACCGCAGGCGCCGACTTCCCCTACCTGGTCTACCGCGACCAGGTGGGGCTTCCGGTGACCGAGTGCCAGGCTCGTGCGGGTGTCCGGTGGATCCGGCTGGCGACAGACCTGCCGAACGCCGTACTGGACATCAAGGCCGGGAAGCTGAAGGTCGGGCCCTATCTGAAGACGTTCCGTGGCGTGCAGACGGAGGCTGTGTTCAGCCTGCGCGATCCCCTGCCCGGACTGTACGAGGTGGCGTTGCTGCCCTACCTGTTCGTCAAGCGGGGGCTGTGATGTTCGAGTCGACGCACCCGTTCGCCTTCTTCGACTACTTCCGGGTCCCGTACGACGTCGACGAGGTGGCGCTCGAGTCCCGGCTGGGGACAGTCACGGCCGGCACCTCGGGCCGCCAACTCACCTGGGTCCGCTCCACTGGGGCCAAGCCACCCCACAGCGACTACCGGGCGGGCCGCTACCAACTGGCCGGCTTCACGATCGCCTGCCACCTCTACACCGGTACTGCGCTGTCCCCGGTGAGCGACAGCTGGCGGAAGGTCGAGCCGATCCTCGATGGCCGCGGCACCGAGGTAGCAGCAGTCTGGGAAGACGAGCAGGGCAACGTGTTCCTGCCGTTGGACCCGGGTGAGGCGATGACCTTCCTCTGGTCGGAGCGCTACAAGACAGTCGGCAGCGCCAACGTCAAACGGCTGATCCGCAAGGGCATGGTCCAGGGGTACTACGTCGTACGCCCGCTACTCCCCCGGCCGCTGCAGCTCCGGATGCGCCGCGTGTTCGCCAAGCACCAGAACACGCCGTCCTTCCCGGCCTGGCCGATCGAGCACAGCCTGCACACCTTCTACGACTGGCTGTTCGACCTGACGACCCGTCTGGCGGGCGCCCCGGTGCCCTGGATCGACCTGTGGCCGGACGGGCACTCCTGGGCCATGGTGCTCACGCACGACGTCGAGACGGCCTTCGGGCGCGACGAGATGGAGTTGCTCAGGGCACCGGAACGCGACCGCGGCTACCGGTCCTCCTGGAACTTCGTGGCCGAGCGGTACGAGGTGTCGGACGAGATAGTCGCCCAGGTGAAGGCCGATGGGTGCGAGGTCGGAGTCCACGGGCTGCGGCACGACGGCCGGGACGTGGCGTCCAAACGCCTGCTGGCCGAGCGGTTGCCGGCCATGCGGGCGAACGCGGACCGCTGGGGTGCTGTCGGCTTCCGCTCCCCCGCGACCCAGCGGTCGTGGCAGCTGATGCCGACGATGGGGTTCGACTACGACTCGTCGTACACGGACACCGATCCGTACGAGCCGCAGCCGGGCGGCTGCTGCACGTACCTGCCGTTCTTCAACGAGGGAATGGTGGAGCTGCCCATCACGCTCCCCCAGGACCACACGCTGTTCGAGATCCTGCAGCACGAGGACGGCGAGCTGTGGGTCGGCAAGGCCCGCGAGCTCCGGGACCTGCACGGCATGGTGCTGGTGCTGGCGCATCCGGACTACGCCGAGGATCCGCGGCTGGCCAAGGGCTGGCAGCAGCTGCTGGACGAGTTCCAGAGCGATGAGACGGCGTGGAAGGCGTTGCCGCGAGAGGTGGCGTCCTGGTGGCGGGACCGCGCGTCGAGCGAGCTGCAGCAGAGCCCTGACGGGTGGAGGTTGGTGGGGTCCGCTGAGGGTCGCGGCAGCGTGACGTACGCAGTACCGGCCAACCAGGAGGTCTAGCACGATGCCGAAGCCCTTGCACGTCGCAGTGATCGTCGAGAACGTCGCGCTGGGGGTCGACACCAGGCTGCGCAAGCAGGTGGATGACCTGCTGACGGCTGGAGTACGGCTGTCCGTCATCACCATGCGCGACGACGACAACGCCCGCTACCGCGACGTACCGGGGCTGACTGTCTTCGAATACCCAGCGCCCAAGCAGCCGTCCGGGCCGGTCGGCTACGTGGGCGAGTACCTGCAGTCGTTCCTCTGGGCCAGCTGGTACCTCCTGCGGTTGCGGCTGCGCGGGCGGATCGACGTACTGCAGATCTGTCAGCCGCCGGACATTTACTTCCCGCTGGCCTGGGTACTGCGCTGGGCCGGCACCCGGATCCTGGTGGACCAGCGCGACCTGATGCCCGAACTGCTGAACAACCGGTACGACGAACCGCCCAAGCTGATGCTCAAGGCACTCCACTGGCTGGAGCGGCGCAGTCAGCGAGTCGCCCACCACAGCCTCACGGTGAACACCTACCTGAAGAACCGGATGGTGGCAGCCGGAGCGAAACCAGAAGCCGTCTCCCTGGTCTACAACGGCCCAGTGCTCGCCCGTACTTCGCTCGCGGTGGCTGAGCCGAGCCTGCACGGTGAGCACCGCTACCTGGTCGCCTGGTGCGGCAAGATGGGCCGGCAGGACCGGGTCGACCTGGTGGTGAAGGTGGCGGAGTACGTGATCCGTGATCTCGGCCGGGAGGACTGTGGATTCGTGATCCTCGGCGACGGCGAGTGCCTCGACGAGGTCAAGCAAATGACGCTCGACCTCGGCCTGGAGCGCTGGATCACCTTCCCTGGCTGGATTCCCGAGAAGGACCTGTTCAGCTACCTGGCGACGGCGGACCTCGGTATCGACTGCAGCCTCCAGGTCGAGGTGTCGCCGGTGAAGGTGATGGAGTACATGGCGCAAGGCCTCCCGCTGGTCTGCTTCGACCTGCAGGAGAGCAGGTTGCTCGCCGACGGCGCCGGAGTCTTCACGCCCCCCGGTGACATCCCCACGATCGCCTCCGAAGTGGTCGCGCTGCTGGACGACCCGACCGCCCGCAAGGGACTGGGCGACACCGGACGCAGGCTGATCACCGAGCAGCTGGCCTGGGAGCGGCAGACGCCGATCTACCTGCGGGCGATCGGTTGCGAGCCGTCAGCCGCAACCGCGGAGCCAGGAGCAGACGACCGACGGTGAGGCCCAGGTCCTGTGCAGCCAGGGCCTTTCCTGCACCGTCTTGTGCACCAGCGCGGCGTAGTCCGTCGCCGGCTTGGTGCGCCACTCGCCCGCGAACCAGGCGCCGACGCAGCCGTCCAGCCGGGTCTCGGGGTCAGCCGGGTTCTCCCTGCCGGTCAGCCACCAGGCCCAGCCTTCCAGGCAGCCACGGATGAAAGCGCCGTAGTAGTCGAGCGCGAAGGCCGTCGAGTCCCGGTTGAAGGGGAACGTGCCGTTCTGGTTGGCCGGCATCCGGCCCCAGGCGGGATCCTGGTACGACATCACGCCGACGATTGAGAACGTCTTCGGGCACCGGTCGGGGCCGTAGTCCCGCTGGTAGTCGTAGCCGGCGAGCTTGAGTCCGTTGCAGTACTCACGTGAGGCAGCAGTCGGCGCCGGGAACAGGTCCCCACAGCCGCGCTTCTCCACGCACGCGCCGGACGGGTGCAGGTCCTTCTGGTACCAGGTGGACTCGGTGACCGCGACAGCGCGAACCAGGTTGTCGGCCAGACCCCACTTGCAGGCTGCCCACTGGATGTTCTCGTCCGTAGTACCGGTGTGGTGGCCGGTGACTCGGGCCAGGAGCAGGCTGTCCCAGCGGACGTCGTACGCGCCTGCTTCGGTGGCGCGCGGCCGTGCCGCCAGTGAGCTGCGTACTGCGTCCACAGCCGGCATGGTCTGGTTGGGGGTGTTGTTGCCCGGTCGTGGCTCCCACTCCGAGCGGTGCACCCGACTTGCGCACTCGGCCTCACTGGGGAGCTCCGACCACGATCCCGTCGGCAAGGTCTGCCAGTAGCCGTCCGCGGGCGGCGGATCGTCGCCCGCACTGTGGAGGCCGGGCAGGGCCAGCCAGACGCCAACCACGGTCGCCAGTGCCACGGTGCCCCGAATCAGGCGCCGACGGAGCCGGCCTTGCAGACGCACTGGGTCAGTGCCCGACATGTTCCGACTTGGCGGACGTGCCGTCGCCGACCGGGTCGCCGTTGGTCGGCGTGGTCTCCCGGCCATGGCGTGCCTCGAGCGACGCCGGCACCGTCTTGCGCTTGAACCTCCGCGACCGCGGCGAGTTCGTCACGCAGCCGATGAGGTTGCCGCCCACACCGTTGAGCGCCGAGACCGCCTCCGCCGCCGCCTCACGAGATCCCCGCTGGCCGTCCACCACCAGCAGCGTGAAGTCGGTCCGGCCCGCCAGTACGGCGGACTCGGTCGCCCCGATCGCGGTCGGCGCGTCGACGATGACGAAGGAGTGCTTCGACAGCGCCTGCAGCAGCAACTCGAGGTCCTCGACGTTGAACCAGGCACCCACCCGCGGCGTTCCACCGGGAAGCACCCGCAGGTTGACGAACTCGGTCGCCTGCACAGACCGCTCCAGCTTGCCCGAGTCAGCCAGTACGTCGGTCAGGCCCGGCGTCAGCGGCAGTCCGAACAGCAGGTGCAGATCGGGGTGCCGCAAGTCGCCGCCGATGAGTACGACCTCCTTGCCGGTCGCCGCCATCGCGATCGCCAACTGGGCGGCCACCGTGGTCTTGCCGGCGCCCGGCGACGGGCTGGTGACCAGCAGCGAGGCACCCTTGCCCCGGGTGGTCAGCGTGGTCAGATGCGCTGCCAGATAGCCGAAGACTTCGCGTTCGGGTGTTGCCGGGCCGGCCTCTGGAACCAGCGGGAAGCGCTGCTTGACCATCGGAACCTGGGCGAGGACAGGCAACCCGGTCTGCCGGGTGATGTCGGCGGCACCCCGGAGTCGCCCGCGGGCGCGGTCCCAGACGAAGGCGAACCCGATGCCGAGCATCAGACCCAGGACGAGGCCGAGGCCGACGATCAGCGGCAGGTTCGCCGCCTCCGGCTCGGTCGGCACGGTGGCCGGCGAAATCACCTCGGCGAGCTTGGTCTTGCGGTCGGCGTTGCGATAGTCGACGTACGCCGTGGTGAAGGCGGCGGCACCGGCCAGCGCTTGCGAGCGGTTCTCGGAGGAGTACTTGAACTGCAGCACATTGGCGTCCACCGGCACGGTCACCGACAGAGCGTTGGTCGCCTCGGTGATGCCGATCCCCAGCGACTTGGCGGCAGCGGCCGAGACGACGCCCGAGTTCGCCACCTCACGCTCGGTGCCCATGTCGGGTGCCACCGCGCCGCCCCCGCGGGCGGCGTCCGGGTAGACGACCACCTGGGCCGCACCGACGTACAGCCGGGGCCGGGACATCACGGTCGCACCGGCCGCGGCCGCCGTCAGCAGCGTGACCAGGATGATCACCCACAGGTAGCTGCGGACTATCCCGCGTGATTTCGCGGTGCGATGGTTCGATCCGCTCATCTGTCCGCCCCCGTGACTGTGTGTTCTGTGGTCATCATCGCCCCCAGTTGCCGCTCTTCGACAGTGCTCCGTGCTGGTTGTGCCTCAGCTGTGTCCGATACAGCGTCCGATGCTGTGTCCGATGCGGGGTCCGGCGGGTCCTTCCCGATCGCCGCCAGGGCGAGCAGCGCGAAGAGCAGGTCCGCGGTGCCCCGGTAGGTCAGGTGCGGGTCGAAGTTCATCAGCGCGACGATCACCACGACCGCGGTGAAGGCGCCGACGGCCGCCACCGCACTCCAGTCGGCCAGGTCCTGGCAGCGCGCCCAGAGCTCCTTCAGGGCGTTCCGGACGAACCAGCAGAAGGCCGCGAACAGGGGGATCCCGCCACCCCACAGCAACCAGGTGTAGCCGCTCTCGATCCAGACGTAGCCGGTGCCCTGGCTCAGCACCACCACCCGGGCCGACGGCCGGACGCCGAACAGCACGTTCGAGCCCTGGAAAAGGTCCGGCCAGAAGTAGGTCTCCAGGTTGTACCAACGCACGATCCAGCTGTTCGGCAGGCCCTGGACGGACTGGAACCCCTCCAGCCGGTGCGTCACCGCCGGCCAGGCCGCGATCACCGCGACCGACAGACCGATCGGCGCGTAGCGCAGCAGGTCGAGCCGCCGCAGTGCCAGGGCGATGCAGACGACCGCCACCAGCAGGCCGAACAGGCTGGAGAACTCACCGGCGGCGACGGTGCCGATCACGAAGATCAGGCAGGCTGTCACCAGGACCGCGATCTGCCGGCGGCCCTTCCACAGCATCGCCACCGCGATCGCCAGGTTGAAGATCAGCACGTCGGCCGTTGCGGCCGGCAACGACAGGGTCGAGCTCCCGCGCGGGATCTCCAGCTGCGCCTCGAATCCGAACGGCACCCAGTACGTCATCAGCAGGGCCCGGATGCCGGGCACGTCGAGGGTTTGCATGATCGCCAGCCCGCCCAGCACGACGGCCGAGCCGATCGACGCCCACAGGCAGAACCAGACCTGGCGCTGGGTCCGCACGGTCGCCCGGACGATCCCGTAGACGCCGAGGAACTTCCAGAGCACCAGCGCGTACGAGATGTCGTCGGCCGAGATCGGCTTGGCCTGCAGGAACATCCAGGCCAGCGGCAGGATCGAGCTGCTGACCGCGATGGCGATCAGCGACGCCTCGATCCGGCCGACGCGCAGACGCAGCGGCGTACCGGGACGGTAGAGGACGAAGAATCGCAGCACGAGGATGCCTGCGAGGAAGACCGCCAGGGCCTCGTTGGGACGTAGTACGGGCACCAGGCGGCCGCGGTCGATACCTGCGACCAGCGGAGTCAGTCCGATGATCAGGTACGCCGCTACGGCGGGCTTGCGCCAGACCAGCAGGGACAGGCCGATCACTGCCGCCACTGCGAGCGCGGCGATCACCGAGACGGCCAACAGGGCGCCGGTCAGCACCGGGAGGCAGATGCCCGCCACCACCAGCGCAACAAGGTCCAGACGCAGCCGTCGGGACCGGTCAGTCGCCTGGCCGGTCCCCAGCACCACAGTTGGAGCAGCGATCGTCATCCGGTCTCCGCACCTGCCCTGCCCCTACCGCGTAAGCCTGCGGTCAGCCAGGTGAGTTCCGGCGATCGCAGTACGAGCTGGCTCAGGGCAAACGTGAGCACACCGACCGCAGCTCCAGCGACCAAGGCCAGCGCCTGTCCTGGTCTTCCGTGGAGGTTGGCGGTGATGAGTTGGGCGGTGAAGTACGCCGGTAGCGCCATCGCGGCCGAGCCGATGGCGATCCTGCCCAGCGATCCCCAGAGCTCGCGCCGCGGCCAGCCCCGACTCATCCGCAGGAAGAGATGCGCACCACCGACGAGGGCAGCAACGGCGTACGCGGCGCCTATTGCCGGTAGCAACAAGCTGGGCCGGGCGAAGGTGGCCAGCACGCACAGTGTGAGACAGACAGCTGCCTGCAAGCCCATGGAGATCAGCGGTGTTCTGGTATCGCCACGGGCATAGGCGGCCTGCGTGGTGACGTAGAACGTCGTCTCCCCCACCAATCCGAGCGCTAGTGCGGCAAGGCCGGCAGCGATCATCCGCAGCCCTTCCGGCGAGGCCATCTGGCCCGCTGCGATGGTGTGCGCGATCGGATCAGCCAGTACGACGAAGCCGACCGCCGCGGGGACCGCCAGGAACAAAGCCAGCCCCAGGCCCTCCATGAACGTGCCAGTGAACTCGTCTTTCGAGTCACTCTGGTGCAGCCGCGACAGTCTTGGCAGGAGCGCCAGAGCGACCGGGGTGGCGGCCAGAGCAATCGGCAGGTAGTAGAAGTTCAAGGCCATCTGGATGGCGACCGTGCCGCCGGCGACCCGGTTGGAGACGAGCAACAGCGCCAGCAGCTGTACTGCGAGCAACCCGGCCTGCGTTACCGACCGCAGTGCCTTCCGGATCGTCACGAGCACTTCAGGATCGCGCCAGCCCGGCCGGGGACGCAGGACGATCCCTGCGCGGCGGGCACCCCACCACTGGATGGCTGCATGCGCTGCGACGGCGCCTGTCGAGCCCAGCCCGAGCAGGAGCACCTCACCGGTCGACTGGGAGCCCAACTCCTTGCCGGTGCCGTAGATCATGCCGACGAGGACCAGGACGAGGATGATGCCGATGTTCTCCACCAGGGGTGCCGCGGCCGGCAGGGCGAAGCGGCGGTGCGCGTACATGACTGCGGTCGCCGAGCCGACAACGGCGTACAGGAAGACCTGCGGGATGGTCAGCAGGATCAGCAGTCGGGTGACACCGATCTGGCCGCTGTCCTGGAGTGCCGAGCCGCTCAGGCCGACACCGCCGAGTGAGGTGACGCGTAGGAGCTCGGGTAGCAGTACCACGGCCACTGGTGCCAGCAGGAGCAACAGGGCAAGCGCGATGCCCAGGAACCCGCCGCTGACCCTCGCTGTGTCCTTGGGCCGGCGGCTGTCGATGTGCTTGACCAGTGCCGGCACCAGCAGCGACACGAAGAGCGAACCGGCCAGGAAGCCGTAGTAGATGAGGTTCGGCAGTGAGTTCGTCAGCTGGTAGGTGTTGCCGAGGAAGGTCGGGCCGAGGACCGCACCGATCACCACGACCCGGATCACGCCGGTACCGCGGCTGAGGGCCGTCCAGGCCCCGACGGTCATCGAGTCGCGCGCAGTACCGCTGCCGCTGGTCAGATCACGCAGCAGTTCGTCGTCGGAACCGTTCACCGGCTCCGACGACGCGATCTGCTCGCTCTGATCCGCTGCGGTCAACGCGCTCCCCCGACCACCGCTGGCACGGTCTTGAGCATGATCAACAGGTCCAGCCGGACACTGCGGGTGGCGACGTACTCGAGGTCGTAGCGCAGGCCCTCGTCCATCGTCAGCTTGTTGCGCCCGTTCACCTGCCACAGTCCGGTCAGTCCCGGCTTCACCGCGAAGCGTTCCATCGCCCAGTCCGGGAACAGCTCGGCCTCGAACGGCAGCACCGGTCGTGGGCCGACCAGGGACATGTCGCCGCGCAGTACGTTCAGCAGTTGCGGCAGCTCGTCCAAGCTGACCTTGCGGAGGAACGCGCCGGCCCTGGTGATCCGTGGGTCGCGGTGCAGCTTGTAGAGACCGTCGACCTTCTCGGCCTCCCCCGCCGCCATCCTGCGGACGTACTCCCGGTGGACCGACGGGTCGGCATCGGTCCCCATGGTGCGGAACTTGTACATCACGAACTCACGCTGACCGGCGCCGAGCCGGACCTGGCGGAACAGACCCGGCCCCGGGCTGGTCAGCCGAATCCACAGGTAGATGCCCAGCAGTACTGGTGCAGCCAGCACCATCCCGGTGAAAGCAAGGATCAGGTCGAGTGACCGTTTCCCGAGTCCCACCGGAATGATGCGGCTCACTCCGCGGACGGGAATAGGCCGGGCTACGGGGGTTGCCCGGCTACCGCGGAGGAGACTCATCCCGCTACCTCCATCGTCACACCGCACCCAAGCGCCGTCACCGTCCTGGGCCGATCCACGTGCTGACTCATCGGTCCAGCTCCGCCAGTACGGCGTTCAGTTCCTCGGCGGACCGTTGCGCGTCGTCCTGGGACAGGTGCGGGAACATCGGCAGGGACAGCTGCCTCGCGGCGGCCGCCTCGGCCACCGGCAGTGACCCATCGGCGTACTGCGCGTAGGGGGCCATCACGTGGCACGGCACCGGATAGTGGATCCCCGTACCGATCCCCCGCTCGGCGAGCAGCTCTCGGACCCGGTCGCGCTGGTCCACCTGGACAACGGCCAAGTGGTGCACACCCTCACCGCCGGCAAGCTGCTCGACCAGCCTGGCCCGAGCCGGATCGATCAGCTCCCGGTACGTCGCCATCAGCGCACGCCGCTGCAGGTTCCACTCGTCCAGGTGGCGCAGTTTCGCCGACAGCACGACCGCCTGGAGACTGTCGAGCCGACTGTTCATCCCCAGTACTGCGTGCGAGTGGTGACCGTCGGCGCTCTGCATCCGGCCGTGGTCGCGGATCGTCAGCATCAGCTCGGTCAGCTGGGGATCCGAGGTGACCACCGCACCGGCGTCACCGAAGGCGCCCAGGTTCTTGCCCGGGTAGAAGCTGAAGCAACCGACGGCACCGAACGAACCGGCCCGGCGGCCGTTCCAGGTTGCGCCCTGGGCCTGGGCGGCGTCCTCGATCAGGATCAGCCCGAGACTTTCGCACAGCTGCGAGATCGCCGTCATGTCGGGCAGCTGACCGTAGAGGTGGACTACCGCGACCGCCTTGGTGGCGGGCGTTACGGCGGCCTTGATCGTCTCCGGCGTGAGCAGCAGTGTTCGGTCGTCGACGTCCGCGAACCGCGGCGCGGCGCCAGCCAGGACGACCGCCTCCGCGGTGGCCACGAAGGTGTTCGCGGGCACGATCACCTCGTCCCCAGGACCGATGCCCAAGGCACGCATCGCCAAGTGCAACGCGTCGGTGCCATTGGCCACCCCGACGGCGAACTGCGTCCCGCAGTACGCCGCCCACTCGGACTCGAACCGCGTGACCGCGGCGCCACCGACGTACTGGCCGGTGCGCAGCAGCTCGTCCCAGCCGGCCCGCACCTCGTCGGCGACGTCCTCGGTCGCGCCCCTGATGTCCAGGAACGGAACAGGTTCCCCCGACCGGAACGGCTGTGGCCGGCCGGTGGTGACAGCGGTACTCACCGCAGGTCGCCGATCGGAGCGGAACCGTTGCTCAGTACCGCGGTGGCCTGCGGCGCCATGGCCGGTTCCGCCAGGACGACCTTGCTGCCACGGACCTCCTCCAGCAGGACCTCGCGGCCCTGGGCGGCCGACAGTTGGGCAGCCTCCAGGACCTCCACCACGGCAAGCCCGTTGGCGCCGCCGGTCAACGGGACCATCCCGCTGAGCACACAATCCGCGAAGTGCTCGTCCTCGACCAGCAACGGCTCGTTCATCACCAGGTGCGGGGACACCACATCGCCGTACCGGTAGGACATCGGCGGCTGGGTCAGGTCCTCACCGAGCTGGGGTGCCTGCGAGACGCCCTTGTCGTGGATCTTGATCCGCTCCTCCGACTCCAGGTCGTTGAAGATGACCATCTTCTGGCTGCCGACCATGGTGACCCGGCGGACCTTGCACGGGTCCAGCCAGCTGACGTGCACGTTGGCGGTGATGTCCGGGTCCTTGTAGTGCAACCGCAGGTAGCCGACGTCCTCCAGCTGGTGCGCGTGGTGCGACGACCAGCACTGCACGCTCACCGGCGTCGCGCCGAGCACGAAGTTGAGGATCGACACGTCGTGCGGCGCCAGGTCGAACAGCACGTTGCAGTCGTTCTGGTAGAGCCCGAGATTCAGCCGCGCGGTGTCCAGGTAGTAGAGGTCGCCGAGCTCCCTCTTCTGGACCATCTCGCGCAGCTGCCAGACGGCCGAGTGGTACTCGAAGGTGTGGCCGACCATCAGGACGACACCGCGGGCCTCGGCCGCCGCGATCATCTCGCGGGCGTCGGCCGCGTTGGTCGCCAGCGGCTTCTCCACCATCACGTGCCGGCCGGCCGCGATCGCCTTCAGGGCCAGCGGTTTGTGCGTGCTCGGCGGCGTCGCGATGATCACCGCGTCAACGTGCGGTAACGCCTCGTCGAGATTCTTGTACGCCTCCAGCGCCGGATAGTTGCGGGACAACTGCAGCGCGCGATCCGGGTTCGGATCGATCACGGCAATCGTCGCGACCGACTCCAGCGAGTGCAAAACCCGGATGTGTTTCGATCCCCAATAACCGCAGCCAACCACGCCAACGCGCAGACCAGTAGCATTCGTCATTGCCGGCAAACCCCCATAGTGAGACCACCCCTGACCCTGCTCAGCGGTGAGTCTCAGCCCCCCGCTGACCCCCTGACCGACCCCCCGGCCAGCAAAAAATGCCGATTACCTACAACGACAATAGGCCGACTTTTACCACACGTACAGGCCTACAACCGCTCACCTGAGGTGAACTCGTTGGGTAATCGATCGACTCCAGAGAATCACAGTTCGGCGGACTGCCGCAAGAGCCAAACAGCTGGCACTTCCGGACAGATTCCCACTGTTCACCCCGGTTTGCGCTGGAACTCTTTTACTTGTGGGGCTTGCCGTCCGGGCACCGCCGGCGGGACCGGGCCGCCGCGGCGAGCGGGGAACATTCGGCACCGATGGGTCTCGCTGACGACCGGACCCGGGCAATTACCACCGGCCCGCCATTTACTGGTGGAATTAGCGGATAATTACCAGGCAATTCGCCGGTGAATGGTCAGCGCTTCCGGAGGATCTCGCGGATCTTGGTCAGCGCCTCGGCGTACGCCGCTTCGCCGCCGCGCCGGGTCGGCTGGTAGTAGTCCACCTTGTCGACGACATCGGGTGCATACTGCTGGGCGACCACGCCGCGCGGGTCGTTGTGCGAGTACCGGTACGACTTGCCGTGGCCGATCTTCTTCGCGCCGGCGTAGTGCGCGTCGCGCAGGTGGGACGGGACCGGTCCGACCTTGCCGGCCCGGACGTCGGCGATCGCGGCGTCGATGGCCATGATCACCGCGTTGGACTTCGGCGCCAGCGCGAGCGCGACAACGGCCTGGGCGAGATTGATCCTCGCCTCGGGCATACCGATCAACTGGACCGCGTCGGCGGCCGCGACCGCGACACCCAACGCGGTTGGGTCGCCCATCCCGATGTCCTCACTGGCCGAGATCACCAGCCGGCGGGCGATGAACCGAGGATCCTCACCGGCCTCGACCATCCGGGCCAGGTAGTGCATCGCGGCGTCGACATCGGAACCACGGATCGACTTGATCAGTGCGGACGCGACGTCGTAGTGCTGGTCGCCGGCCCGGTCGTAGCGGACGGCGGCCCGGTCGACCGCGGTCTCCAGCGTCGCGAGATCGATCACCGCGACCTCGGCGTCCGGATCCTTCGCCCGCGCGCCACCGGCGGCGGCTTCGAGGTAGGTGAGAGCTCGGCGCGCGTCACCGCCGGCCATCCGCAGCAGGTGATCCTTGGCGTCGTCCTCGAGCCGGTACGCGCCGTTCAACCCACGCTCGTCGGTCAGCGCACGATCAAGCAGTACTGCGATGTCGTCGTCGGTCAGCGACTCGAGCGTGAGGAGGAGTGAGCGGGACAGGAGTGGGGAGATGACGGAGAAGAACGGGTTCTCGGTGGTCGCGGCGACCAGCGTCACCCAACGGTTCTCCACACCTGGCAGAAGCGCGTCTTGTTGAGCCTTGGTGAATCGGTGAACCTCGTCGATGAACAACACGGTCTCGACGGTGTTGCCCGGCCGGGCGAGGTCACGGCGAGCTCCGTCGATCACCTGCCGGACTTCCTTCACCCCAGCGGTGACCGCCGACAATTCCACGAACTTGCGATTGGTCGCATGCGAAACGACGGCCGCGATGGTCGTCTTCCCAGTACCGGGCGGACCCCAGAGCAGCAGCGACATCGGCTGGTCCCCCTCGACCAACCGCCGCAACGGCGAACCAGGAGCCAGCAGATGCTGCTGCCCCACCAGCTCGTCGAGACTCCGCGGCCGCATCCGCACCGCCAACGGCGCCGAGGTGTGGTCGGCATCAGCCAAACTCCCACCCCCACGACTGGAAGCAGGCACACCCGGCAACTCAAACAACCCATCACTCACAACCCGACCCTAACCGCCCCCACCGACAACCCCAGCCCCGGGAGGACGGGGAGGAGGCGGAGGAGGGGAAGGGCAGAGCGGAGGAGCAGAGAGCTCAAACGATCAAAGGAAGACACAAAAAAACAAAAACAACAGACAGTCGGAGCACGCCGCGCCCCCACACCGCCGCTGCCGGCTCTCCCCCACCTCAGCCTCGAGTCAGGGAAGGCGTGGGTGTAGTAGCAAGTCCGCGGGACAGCGTGATGGAGCAGGTCCCGCTGACCCTCGGGCGGCACTGGCTGCGTGCATAACCCGACAGCGCCCGTCGGCGCCCTGGTTGGAGCCCCGCAGGGCGCCCGCTAAACCTCACCCTGGGCAGTGCGGCAGATCCGGCCGAGCCGTCACCTTCGGCGTTAGAGCAGGCCAGCTGGACCTCGCTCTGGGCGGGTGCAACAGGCGCCGGCCGTGCCTCGCCTGGGTGGTGCTTAGGCCAGGCTCGTTGGATGGTGGGCAAGCGTTGGCGACTGTCGCCGCTCGACCGGCACAACGTCCTCAAGCAGGCAGGGCGGGGAGGCTGTCGGCCTCCCCGCCCTGATCTCTCTGTCTGTTGCTGTTTCAGTCTTTGGTTTTCGGTTCGTCGTCGTCTGGTTCGCGGAGTTCTTCGGGGAGGTCCTCGTCGTCGAGGTCTCGGAGTTCTTCGGGGAGGTCTTCGAAGGTTTCGGCGGGGATTTCCTCGGGCTGGGCTGCTGACTCCGGCTTGATGGCGTTGCGGAGGCGGCCGAGGATGCGGTCGGCTTCGGTGCCGAAGGGGTTGTCGTTGACCAGGTAGGTCCAGGTCGCCGTCGGGCGGGGTACTCCGGAGGCTTCCTCGTTCAGGCCGTCCGCGGTGATCTCGGCTTCCTTGAACGTCTCGGCGGCTTCCTTCCAGGAGTCCGCGATCAGCGTGTCGAAGGAGGCGATCGCCGACTTGTTGAACTCGTCGATCGGCTTCAGGTGCACGATGCCACCGGCCAGCGAGCGCAGGTGGATGCCCTCCCGCAGGTCAGCCAGGTACGCGAGGTGGTCGGTCCACTTGCGGTCCAGGTGGTGCAGGGCGATCTTGCGGGCCGCCGCCTTGACCGTCTCCTCGCCGTACTCCTCGACCAGTTCGTCGTACCGCTCCTTGGCCCGCTCTGCCAGCTCCTCGGCGGCCAGGTCCTCGGTCAGCACCTTCTCCCGGGTGTCGAGCAGGATCGCCCGCTGCTGCCCGGTCAGGCGGTGGTACGACCAGGTGGTCCGGTGCAGCTCGGCATTGGCACCGTCAGCCACTCGCTGGGCGTGCTCCAGCATCGCGAGCGCCTTGCGGTCGGTCAGCCGTCCCTCGGAGTCCGGCGACGGTCGCAGGCCCGACGTCACGGAGTACCGGGTGACCAGTTCGTCCTCGAGGCTGGCGAAGAACAGCGAGCCGCCGGGGTCGCCCTGGCGTCCGGCGCGTCCGCGCAGCTGGTCGTCGAGCCGGCTGGACG
Source organism: Kribbella sp. NPDC023855 (assembly GCF_040639475.1). Classification (NCBI taxonomy): domain Bacteria; kingdom Bacillati; phylum Actinomycetota; class Actinomycetes; order Propionibacteriales; family Kribbellaceae; genus Kribbella; species Kribbella sp. NPDC023855. Next base: position 266,758 of record NZ_JBFAAA010000004.1, on the reverse strand, counting down.
CGTGCAGTCCGGTGCCGATCACGTAGAGCCCGCCGAGCTCGATCGCGCGGTCCTTGTCGTGCGACTCGTCCCGCCCACCGAGCCGGATGTCGGTACCGCGACCGGCCATCTGCGTCGACACGGTCACCGTCCCCGGCACACCCGCTTCGGCGATGATCGCGGCTTCCTCGGCGTCGTTCTTGGCGTTCAGTACGACGTGCGGCACCTCGGCCGCCTCGAGCAGGTCGCTCAGCTGCTCGGACTCCTCGACGCTGTGCGTACCGATCAGGATCGGCCGGCCGGTCTCGTGCACCTCGGCGATGTGCTCGACCAGCGCCTTGTTCTTCTGCGCCGCGGTCAGGTAGAGCCGGTCCGGCTCGTCGACCCGGATGTTCGGCTTGTTCGGCGGGACGACCGCCACCTCGACCTTGTAGAACTCCTGCAGCTGCTCGCCGACGACAACCGCCGTACCGGTCATGCCGCACAGGGTCGGGTAGCTGCTGACCAGCGCCTGCACGGTGATGCTGTCCAGCACCTCACCGGAGTCGCTGACCGGGACGGCCTCCTTGGCCTCGACCGCGGCCTGCAGACCGTCGGGCCAGCGCTGCAGCTTGGCGATCCGGCCGCGGTTGTTGTTGATCAGGCTGACCTTGCCGTCGCGGACCAGGTAGTCGACGTCGCGGCGCAGCAGCACCTCGGCGTGCAGCGCGACGTTGATCTGGGTCAGCCGGTCGAGGTGCTCGTCCTCGTACAGGTTGATGCCGCCGAGGTGCTCCTCGACCTTGTCGGTGCCCTTGTCGGTCAGCGCGACGGTCCGGCCGTCGCCGTCGATCTCGTAGTCGATCCCGGCCCGCAACGTGCGGACCAGCGCGACCACGTCGTCGTCGAGCTCCTCGGTCCGGGTCGCGCCGGCCAGCACGAGCGGCACCCGGGCCTCGTCGATCAGCACCGAGTCGGCCTCGTCGACCAGCGCCACGTCGGGCTTGACGGTGACCCGGTCGGCGACGTCGTCGACCAGCCGGTCCCGCAGTACGTCGAAGCCGAGCTCGCTCACCGGGGCGTAGCAGACGTCGGCCTGGTACGCCTCGCGGCGTTCGGCCGGGCTCGACGCCTGGCCGATGTAACTGACCGAGACGCCGAGCAGCTTGTAGACCGGGCCCATCCACTCCGCGTCGCGACGGGCCAGGTAGTCGTTGACGGCCATCACCTGGACGCGCCGCCCGCCGATCGCGTACCCGGCGGCCGCGAACGCACCGGCCAGCGTCTTGCCCTCACCGGTCGCCATCTCGACGATCCGGCCCTGCAGCAGCGCGAGCGCGCCGACGATCTGGCCGTCGAAGGCCCGCTCGCCGATCGCCCGCTTGCCGGCCTCCCGGGCCAGGGCGAGGAACTCGATCTGGTCGCCCTCGTCCAGCCCGCCGGTGGTCCGCATCTCGGTGACGACCTCGGTGAGCTCGTCGTCGGTGAGTTCCTGGAGCGACTCCTCCGCGTCGCCGACCGCGCTGGTCAGCTTCTCGTACGGGCCGAGGTCGATCGAGCCGGGGCGCTGCAGCAGCCGGCGAAAGCGCGAGGTGAGTTTCATGGCCATGATCTCCGCAACGTACAGGCTGCCGAGGTCGTTCCGCTCACCGGCCCGGGCGTGTCAGGCTCGGTTTCAGGGCTTCCACTCGTACGGCGTGGTGGTGGTGACCGCGTGCAGGCCGAGTTTCTGCAGGATCGGCCGGGAGTCCTCCGACGCATCCACCCGGAGGAACTCGTACCCGCGTTCCTTGGCCATCTTCGCCCGGTGCACCAGGATCGCGCTGTACAGCCCCTGCCGCCGCCACTCCGGCAGCGTCCCGCCACCCCACAGGCTGGCGAACCCCGTCCCCGGGTGGAACCGGATCCATGCCGCCGTCAGCGCCGGCCCCTCGGGCCCCTTCAGCGCGTCCTCGATCAGCGTGACCACCAGCCGGTCCGGGAACATCCGGTACTCCGCGGCCAGCCGCTCCTCGATCCGCTCCAGCCCGTTGTTCCACAGCGTGTCCATCAAGACGGCGATCCGGTGGAAGTCGGCCGCATCCTCCACGTCACGCATCCGCACCTTCGACGGCAGCGCCGCCGGCCGGGCCAGGATCGCGTCGACCTCGCCCAGGATCAGCGTCTCGGAGTCCTGCCGGACGAACCCGGCCCCGGTCAGCCGCTCACCGAGATCCGCCGGCTCGTCGTACGCGTAGGTCTTCCACTCGAACTCCAGCCCGCGGTCGCGGAAGAAGTCGATCTGCCGGGCGATCACCGCGTCCGGGTCGTCACCGAGGCCGCGCGGGGCCTCGACGAACCCGCCGCCGCCCTCGCCCTCGAAGTACGAGCGGTGGACCAGCCCGTCCACCTCCTGCTTCCAGCCGGGAATGGTGTCGGCGTCCGGTAACCGGATCCGGCGGTGGAAGACGTCGAGAAGTTCTTCAGGTGTCATCATCACTGCCCATCTTGTCCGCTGCGACGTCAACCGTCATCCCCTTTACCGCGTCCTACCTACAGAGCGCCCCACCAGTCACGGAAGGGAAGAGCGTCATGAGTAGGTTCAGCATCGTTCGTCATCCCGTCCGCGGCATGCTCGCTGCCGCGGCGATCGCTACCCTCGCAACCGGCGCCGCGGTCGCCGTACCGGCGCAGGCGCGGCCACTGGCCGCCGAACGGACCGGCAGCTGCGCGACCGCCTGGGGCTCGTTGCCCGAGGCAAGCAGCAGGTGGAGCGCGGCGACCGTCGAGAACGTCCGTACCGGCAGGCACGGGTGCTACGACCGCCTCGTCGTCGATCTGACCGGCAAGCGAACCGGCTACCGGATCGGGTACGTCAAGGTCGCCACGATGGACGGCTCCGGCTTGCCGATCCGTACTCGCGGCGGAGCCGTCCTCCAGATCGTCGTGCACGCGGCCGCGTACGACGCGGCCGGGCGGCCGACGTACCGGATGGCGAGGCAGCGGGAGCTGTCGTCCGTCGCCGGGTACGACACCTTCCGCCAGGTCGCCTGGGGCGGCAGTTTCGAGGGCCAGACGACAGTGGCGCTCGGCGTCCGGGCCCGGCTGCCGTTCCGGGCGTTCACCGTCGCCGGTCCCGGCAACACCACCCGCCTCGTCGTCGACGTGGCGCACCACTGGTGAGTTGATAACTTCGCCCCCCTTTGGCGCATCTAACTAGATGTCCTAAGGGGGGCATCGTGAAATGTATTCACACCATCCACATCCGCAGACCGATCCGCACCGCAGTCGCAGTGTTCGCACTCGCCGCAGTACCGGCGGGAGCCGTCGCTGTCCCGACGTACGCCGCCCCGACCACGACCACCACCGCTGCCGCCGGGTGCGCCACCGGCTGGGGCTCATTGCCTGAGGCAAGCACTTGGCAAGGAGCGGGTCAGTTGACGAACGTCCGTACCGGCCGGCACGCGTGTTTCGACCGGATCGTCTTCGACGTCAAGGGAAAGCCGTCCTGGCTCCGCGCGCACTACGTGACGAACTTCGCCACCGTCGGTGAAGGCAAGCTGATTCCCGCCCGTGGTGGCGCCAAGCTGGAGATCATCCTGCTGGTGCCGTCCTATGACGACGAGTATCGGCCCACCTACGAGCCGGCCGACTACGACGAACTGACGAACGTCAGCGGCTACCGGACCTTCCGGCAGGTCGTGAGCGAGGGAAGCTTCGAAGGCGAGACCTCGATCGGCGTCGGAGTCCGCGCCCGGCTGCCGTTCCGCGTCTTCACCCTCACCGGACCGGGTGACACCGGCCGGGTCGTGGTCGACGTCGCGCATACCTGGTAGAACACCTGACCCTGCATCAGCCGGCCCTTGTCGCGTCAGCGCGGCAGGGCCGGCTGAATGTCTACTGTCCAGGTAGTAATACAGGGCCTCGCGGCGGGGTCCGGCGTGTCATCATCTTTCGTATGAGCGCAGAGATCAGACTTGTGGCCCGGCGCCACGTCGACCTCATGCGCACCGCCAGCGCCGGCTGTTGATCCTCCGGCTGTCACCTCTTCTCCCTTCCGCGTAGCGCTGTCTGCCTGCGCTTCATCCTTGCGTCCTCCGAGGAGTCTCATGCGTCAACGATCGATCCGTCGTGCCCTCGCTCTGGCGATCACCCCGGCACTCGCCTTCTCCGCCGTCCTCACCGTGCCGAACGCCTCGGCGACCCGGCAACGCGTCGACGTCGCGTTGGAGTGGTACGACCTCACCGTCAACACCATCGCGGCGGCAGGTGCGCCGACCCAGGTGACCAACAACCGCACCTGGGCGATCGGCTGGCTTGCCGCCACTCGCGCCCTGCTTCGTGCACCGGGGCCGCAGGACTACCGCGAGGCCGCAGTGGCCGCCGCCATCCACGAAACACTGACCACCCTGGTACCTGCTCGTAAGACCGAGCTGGACCAGGCACTGACCACCACCCTCGCCAGGATCCCCAACGGGCCGGCTGAGGCCGCAGGTGTGGCTGCGGGACGACAGCAGGCCAAGACAGTACTGGCGACCCGTAGCGGTGACGGGCTGGAGCCCACCTCGGTCAACAGTCCCTTCACCCCACCTGCGGCGAGCCCTGGGACCTGGCAGCCGACTCCGCCTACCTTCAGCCCGGCAACGCAGTACGGGAACCGTTCGGCCAAGCCGTTCCTGCTGCGGAGCGCCGACGAGTTCCGTCTCGGTCCGCCGCCCGCACTCGGCTCAGACCGCTACCAGCGCGACCTGGCCGAGGTACGCGCCGACGGGGCTGTCGGCAGCCCGACCAGGACCCAGGCGCAGACCGATACGGCGACCTTCTGGCTCGGCTCGTCGTACGTGCTCTACACGGCTCCCCTCCGGGTGGCGCTGGCAGAGACAGCACGGAAGCCACTCGCCGAGCGGGTGAAGCTGGTCGCGTTGTTCCACGTTGCCGCAGTCGACACGCAGATCGCGACGTCGGACTCGAAGTACGCCTACCTGCGCTGGCGCCCGGTCACCGCCATCCGTGCGACCGCTGACGCAACCTGGACGCCGCTGCACACCACACCAGCCCACCCGGACTACCCCAGCGGCCACACCACGTACTCCGGTTCGGCCGAGCAGGTGCTGACCGCCCTGGTCGGAGCGCGCACCACCAAGCCGTACACGATCCCCAGCCCGAGCGCGCCGGGCGTGACGCGCACCTACAGCGACTGGCGCCAGCTCACCACGGAGAACGTCGACGCCCGGGTCTGGTCCGGCATCCACACCCGCACTGCCGACACGGCCGGAGTCACCCTCGGCCGCCAGGTGGCCGCCAACGCTCTCCGCGATGCTGATCGCCTGTTCCGCTGAGCCGCTAGAGCGTTCGGTGCAGTAGGTCGAAGAAGGCGTTGCCCAGCAGGAGTTCGTAGGGATCGCTCAGGAGCTCCGCAAGCTGGGCAACGTCTGTCGGCGTCCACGACCAGGCGTTGATGGCGCCGGCGATGAACAGCGGCGCCTTACCGTCCCAGCCGGCGATGTGGGCGTCGAGAGCAGCCTTGTACTCCGCGGCCTTGCCGGGTGGCGAGAAGTTGCCGATGACGGGGATGCCGCCGCGGCGTACGAGCAGATCGCCGGCTTCCCAGGACTGGATGATGCCCTTCACCGGCGTGTGTTTCGCATACCCGCGCCCGATCGCCTCGGAGAACGGGACCCATTTGTCGTTCACGCGATGGTTGTAGGCGTAGACCAGATCCATGCCGGTACTGCGCATGTAGCGGCCCGACAACTCGAAGTACGCGTCAAGCTGGTCGGCCGGCCAGGCGCCGGGGTACGTGTAGCCCGCGCCGGACGGTCCGCAGATCAGCAGGTCGTTCTTGGTCGCCGTGCGCTGGTAATGGCTGAGCAGAGCGGGTCCGATGTCCGCCAGCAGCGGACTGACGGTCCAGTTGACCGGCGCCTCGCCACGGCGCGGGTCGTCCCACAGGTCGCGCATGTGCCGCTGGCAGTACTGCACGTTGTCGCCCTCACCGAAGGTCAGGGTCAGATAGACCTTGTTCTTCGGCTGCACCTTGGTGAACCTCCGCACCCGATCCGAGATCGGCCCGGCCGCACCTGAGTGCACGGTGCCGTTCATGTAGAAGTCCGCGGGCAGTACTTCGGAACCGCCCTGCGCGGCGAGATCGACCCCACTCCACTCCCCCGCGACGTCGTTCGAGAACCATCCGGCGTACGGCGTGGTCGGTCCCACCTTGGCGAAGTGCTCCCGGAGCAGCTCACCCGTCGGTCCGTTGGGCGGCAGCCAGCTGACCAGCGCTTTGGTAGCGACGACGTAGTCGCGGAAGTACGGGAACGGCTCCACCCGGGTGGGGGCGGTGTCAGTGACGGTGACCAGGTACTGGTTCCACATCTCGACGGTGACGATGAGCGAGGTCGTCCCGGCCGGTGGGGTGAACTTGTAGATGAAGTAGCCGCCGCCATCACTGAAGCGGTTGCCCTCACCGCCGATCGAGGAGTTGAGGCCGTCGAACAGGTACGGCTCCTCGGCCGCCGTCCCGGGACGGAAGTTCGCGATCTCGGTGCCGTTGGCCTTGACCGATACGGACACCACTGACGGGCCCCAGCCGTCGTCGCCGAAGGAGTCCTGGAAGCGGACGTAGACCGCCTCCTTCCCGAGCCCCGCGGAGACGTCGAGCGGGTAGGTGGCGCGGTTCGAAGAGTCGCGGATCTGACGTGTCTCGCGCGCGATCTCTTTCCAGGTAAGGCCTTCCGCCTGGACGACCATCGTCGGCGGGAGGCCGGCGAGCAGTTGCCGGGAGCAGCGCGGGAAGAGGTGCTCCAGCTGCCATCGGTAGGTCTTCACCCGGTCATCGTCGAACTTGCCCCGCAGGTCCTGGATGATGCGCAACCCGTGCGCCTTCGCCTGCGCGGCATCCGCAACGACCGCGTTCTCCAGCCCGGCCAGGGTTGTGGCGACATTGAGCGAGTCCGGCACCTCTGGGTCGTGGACGATCGCTCCACGAATCCGATGCCGGTACTTCGCGACCAGGTCCAGCGGATCGGCGTACCGGGTCGTCGGAACGCCCATCCCGGCAAGCCAGCGGGCATCGACGCCTTGCGGGCCGCCGTCGGCGTACAGGAAGTAGAGCTCCGGAGTACTGCGATTGACGATGCCCTGCAACGTGGTCAGCAGGGTCTGGTCGCCGCCGCTGAGTTTGCTCACATCGCCGTAGTGCAGATGCTTCGGCCTCCCAAAGGCCGGCAACAACCTGCGCCCTTCGGTGGCACTGCCCGCCGCGACCGCGGGCAGCCCGGGCAAAACCCCGAAACCACCTGCGGCCAGCACGCCACTACCCGCCAGGAACGTCCGTCTCGACACCATCGTGACCACTCCCCTGTCCACTGACATCGCTGTCAAATCACGGGGAGATTAACCACCACCACGCTCGGTGTCGATACCTCAGACAACGTTGTCCCGAAATTGCTTGGAATCGTTTCCGCCCGAGACCTGGTCGCGGGCTACCAGACGTCGGAGAGGACTCGGTTCGCTTCGGCGAGGCTCAGGCCGGCTCGACGGGCAGCTCGGGCCAGCATGGTGGCGGCGGCTCGGGTTTCTTCGTCGTCTACCTGGCTGCGGGAGGCGAGAACGAAGGTGCCGTTCCGGCCGCGGGTTTCTACCAGGCGGTCGGCTTCCAGTTCCTTGTAGGCGCGGGCCACCGTGTTGACTGCCAGCCCGAGGTCGCCGGCCAGTTGGCGTACGGTCGGCAGCCGGGTGCCCTGCGCCAGTTCGCCTCGGCGGATCAGCTGCTCGATCTGCTGCTTCACCTGCTCGTACGGCGGCCGGGATGCGGCCGGGTCCACCGAGATGATCATCCGATCGCCCGCTGCGACCGCCGCAGCCCCCACTTGCCCGACCCTGACAACCGCGCTCCTACCAGCACTGCGATCCCCCCACAGAACAAGACGTAGCTGAGCGGCTCGACGAACGACGGCAGACCGGACGGTAGGTCAACCGCGATGATGGTGGCACCGCCGAGGAACCAGCAGGCCCACATCATCATGTCGCTCAGGTCCCGCAGCGTAGCCGCCCGCAGCGCCTCTGCCCAGCGCAGCTCGGATTCTCCGCTCGCCGGCTGACTGAGGGCAAGCACCTTGCGCTGCAGGACATGGGCGATCCCACAGATCAGCACACCCGCCACCCCGGCGCCGAGCAGGGCCCAGCCGGTCCTCGGTTCATCCTGTCCCGTCAGCACCCGTACGCCGACCGCCGCGGTGACGAGCGGAAGCACCAGTTCGCCGTACTGCGCGACGATCTCGGGCCAGATCAGATAGTCCCGGAGTCGGCGTTGTCCCAGCCTGGCCAGCCGCGGGCCGTCCCGGCGGGCGGCACGGACCGCGCGGAAGTGGAACACGCAGTTCGCGACCGCCACTCCGAACGTCCCGATCAAACCGCTCCAGAGCAGTCCGATGATCGGCGAACCCTGCGACGCGAACACGACGAGAGCGCTGATGCCACCCAGCCACCCGCCGACGATGGCCCCTGCCTGCCGCTGCTCGAACCGCCGCGCCGCCGCCTGGACCAGCTCGGTCTCGTTCGGCAGCCCGGCTTGGACCAGCTCATAGGCCTCTTTCAGCCCAACCTCCGCCCGCCGCCGCCAGACCAGCACCGAACAGATCGTGAACCCGATCGCCACCCCCGTGAAAAGCCACATCCGGACCAGCTCCCCTCGTCGACTCTTTGTGCCAATTGTATTGATACAAAAAGTCGTGTCAAGCAGCGCGGTGGCTCAGGCGAAGTCGGCGGGGGTGTAGGGCTTCTGTTCCACCAGGACCAGCCAGTTGCCGGAGTTGTCGCGCAGTACCGCCTCGACGCCGTACGGGCGGTCGGACGGCTTCTGGATGTACTCGACGCCCTTGGCAACCAACTCGGCGAAGGTCTGGTGACAGTCGTCGGTGTTGATGCCGAAGCCGTGCATCGACCCCTTCGCCATGATCCGCCGGATCGACTCGGCCGACTCCTCGTCCAGCGGCGGGCCGGGCAGCATCAGCGCGAGCTCGAGTTCCGGATGGTCGGCCTGGTGCACCGTGCACCAGCGGAACTCCGGGCTCAGGGTGATGTCCTGCCCCAGCACGAAACCCAGCTTGTCGGTGTAGAAGGCCTTCGCCTCGTCGATGTCGTTCACATAGACGGTGACCAGGCTGACGTTCTTGATCACGGTTCCTCCTCGTCGAATCGGCCGAATCGACCGCGATCGGCTGCTTCGACGCTACGGCGAGGACGGCCCCGGCGGCTTCTCCGGGATTGCTGAGTTCAGGCCGAGCATGAAGACGAAGCAGCCGGGGATGCGGGCGCCCGTCTGGGTCTGCTGGTACTCCGACGGGCTCATCCCGACAAGCTCGGTGAACCGTTGGGAGAACGACCCGAGGCTGCTGTAACCGACCAGCTGGCAGACCTCGGTGACAGTCAGGTTGGTGGCGCGCAAGAGGTCGGTGGCGCGCTCGATCCGCCGGCGGGCGACGTACTGCATCGGGGTCTCGCCGTACTCCGCGGCGAAACAGCGCAGGAAGTGGTACTTCGAAAGCCCCGCTGCCGCGGCCAGTGTGGTCAGGTCGAGCGGCTCCGCATAGTCGCGATCGGCAAGATCCCGGGCCTGCCGCAACGCCGGCAGCAGGTCGACCGGCACGGCCGCCTTGGTCACGGCCGCCTTCGCCGGGCCTGCCTTGGTGACGGCCGCCTTCGCCGGGTCCGCGTTGGTCGTGGCCGCCCTGGTCATGGCCGGAGGGTTGAGAGGAGGGTTGTGGTGAGGAGGGCGGGAGCATCCTCCGAGACGAGCCGGCCGGCGTCGACCTCATCGGCGGCCGCGTGCAGGATCGCGTAGAACGTGGCCACCAACCAGTCCACCGGCTGGTCGGTGCGGAAGTCACCCGTCGCGCGTCCCCGCTCGATCAGCCGGCCGACGTGCTGGAAGGCGGCGTCGTGCTGGCGTCGCAGCGCCTCCGGGCCGATCTCGGCGAGTGCGATGGTCCGCACCCGCCGATGCCGGTCCAGGATCGGCCACGACTCCCGGACCAGCCGCGCCAGCGCTTCCGGCGGCGGCTGCTCGTCGAGCTTGAGGGCCGTCAGTACTTCGTCCGTGTGCGCGATGCCCCGCCGCAGTACCTCCTCCAGCAACACCTCACGCGAGGGGAAGTGCGAGTACAGGGTGACCCGGCCGATCCCGGAGGCGCTGGCGACCTCGCTCATCGACGGCAGCGCGCCCTGCGCGATCAGCTCGTGGGTACTGCGCAGGATCGTCTCGATGTTCCGCTCGGCGTCGGCCCTTCGCTTCGGAGTGGAGGTCGGCACAGCTACACCCTACGAGCCTTCAGTGGCCATGTCCGTGTCCATGGCCGTGGCCGTGCCCGGCTACTGCGACGGGCTTGCCACCTGGGACGAGTAGCAGCGCAATGGCTCCGGAGACAGCCGCGGCGATGGCGCAGGCGGCGTACCCGGCGGCGAAGCCCTCCGTACCGCTCACTACCGGACCAGCCAAGCTGGCAGCCGCCACAGTCGACATCACCGCGACTCCGACGCTGCCACCGAGCTCGTGGAAGGTCGTGACGACGCCTGACGCCACCCCGGCCTCCGCGCTCGGCACGTTGGCCAGCGTGGTGCTAGTAGCCGTCACGAAGACCGGGCCGATCCCGAACGCCGCGAGCAGGAACCCGGGCAGTACTCCGGTCCAGACGTTCTCCCCCAGCTGAGTCAGCAAAGCCGCGCCGATCGCTGTCACCACGAAGCTCCCTGCAGCGACAGCACGCCCGCCGACGCGGCCCATGAGGTGTCCGCCGACCTGCGCGCCCGCCGTGATCGCCAGGGCCACCGGCAGGAACACCAGACCCGTTTCGAGCGCGCTGTAGCCACGGACCTCCTGCAGCAGCGGCGAGGTCAGGAAGAACAGGCCGAGCAGTAGCCCTGTCGCCACCAGCATCAAGAACATCCCCGACACGACCGGCCGACGGCTCATAGTCCGCAGATCCATCAACGGCACCGCCGTCCTGGCCTCAACTAGCAGGAACAGCCCGTACGCCGCTGCTGCCGCCAGCAGGGTGCCCACAGTGCTGGCACTCCCCCAGCCCGCGTCACCCGCGTTGACCAGCCCGTAGATCAGCAGACCGGTCGCGGCGGTCACCAGCAGCGCACCCGGTACGTCGATCGACCGCTGCCCCGCACCGTACTGAGCCGGAACCAGACGAGGCAGCAACACCAGCCCCGCCAGGCCGATCGGCACGTTGACGAAGAACACCCACTGCCAGCCGGGACCAGCCGTCAGCAGCCCACCCAGGAGCACACCGGCCGCTGCTCCGGCACCACCGATGGCTGCCCAGACTCCTAGCGCGCGAGTGCGATCTTTGTCGTGGAAGGTCGTGGTGATGATGGAAAGGGCCGCCGGCGAGAGCAGCGCGGCACCCAACCCTTGGGCGGCCCGGCCGCCGATCAGCAGCGCGCCGGATCCCGCCAGGCCGGCCGCGGCCGACGCCGACGTGAAGATCACCAGACCGATCAGCAACGTCCGACGTGCGCCGAACAGGTCGGCCAGCCTCCCGCCGAGGATCATCAGCCCGCCGAACACCAGCGTGTACGTCGTCACCACCCAGGTGAGCGACTCCCGGCCGAGGCGGAGGTCGGTCCCGATGCTCGGCAGCGCGATCTGCACGACGGTGATGTCGACCACCAACATGAACTGCACGAACGCGAGCAGGCCGAGCACCAGCCACTTGCTCTGTCTCATCTCTCCACTTCCTTAACCTGAACACTCTTGTATAGTTTACCTGGAGAGAGCGTGGCACGAGAATCAACTTTCGGCAAGAGCCGAATCTCTGGACACCCAGGAAGGAGCCGCCGAGGGTCGCGGGTATGACCACAGATCAACGCGTTGGCCAAAGTGGCAGCGGACCCGGAGAGATCACGCCGGACGGCAGCCCGGTCGAGCTCTACGTCCGGACCCAGGAGCAGACCCGGGGCGAGGACGAGGTGATCGCCGCCGCGATCGCGCCCGGCAGCAGCATTCTCGAACTCGGCTGCGGCACCGGCCGGATCACCCGGCCACTGGTTGCCCTAGGCCACCAAGTGGTCGCGGTGGACGAGTCACCGGCGATGACCGCCCGGATCACCGAGGCCGAGACGGTGGTGTCCACGATCGAGGAACTCCGGCTGGGCCGGCGGTTCGACGTGGTGCTGATGATGTCCTTCCTCGTCAACGTCCCCGACGACGAGGTCCGCCGCCGGCTGCTCGACACCTGTGCCGAACACGTGAAGCCGGAGGGCATGGTGATCCTGCAGCAACAGGACCGGCAAGCGTTCGCGCAGAACGCAGTACGGGAGAACGAGCATCGCCGGATCGAGATCTCGGACGTCGAGCAACTCCCCGAAGGCAAGCAGTCCGCCACCCTGACCTACACCGTCGCCGGCGAGACCTGGTCGCAACGGGTCGTCGTCCAGAACCTCAGCGAGCAACAACTCACCACCGCCCTCGAAACCTCAGGCCTACACCTCGACGGCTACCTCACCCCCGACCACACCTGGATCCGCGCAAAACCGCTAGAGCGCCGATGACCGACCGGCCGGACACCGTGGAGGCTGTCCGACCGGTCGTCCCTCGGTTGAGGAGGGGGTCAGCCGACTCCGCCAGGCATCCGGTCGAGCGCCTCGAACTGCTGCTTGGTGAGCTTGCTCGTGTCGCCGCGGAGCGCGGTCGGACGGGTGCAGATGATGCCGGACGGCACCGAGCCGGTGAGGTAGCGGATCGCGTTCTTGAAGGAGTCGCAGCGGCGTTGGTCTTCGGTGCCGGCTGGGTAGCCGATGGCTGCGTTGACCTTGCCCATGTTCAGGGCATCCGCGTAGGGGTTGATGTTGCGGGCGACAGTCCAGTACCAGCGGGCGATTGGGGCGCTCCACTGCAACGACCGGGCCAACTCTGGGTTGCCGAGCAGGTCGATACCGAAGTACCGGCCTGCTGGTCCGTAGTTGAAGTCGCCCGTGAGCTGGATGTAGCCGCGGCCGCCGTACAGACGCGTGTCGCCGATTTCGCGGATGTTGTACTCCAGGCGCGACTCGTGCACGAGCGTCGCGAGGAAGGCAGCCTTGCGGTACGCCGTGTTGATGTTCGCGTCGCGCATCGCCTGGTTGAGCGACGGGAGCCCGGTCTGCACCAGCGACGGGTTGGCGATTCGGCTGCCGAACATCGCCTGGACGTCGGCCAGGGTGATGTCGGCCGGCGGGTTGGGGTTGGGCGGGCAGTCCGGTACGCCGGGGAGCTTGGTGGCCGTGGTTTCGATGTAGCCGACGGTCGCGTAGCCGCCGTGGGCCGGGAGGTGAGCCCACCAGGTGGTCGCGGCCCGGCCGGGCACGGTGACCGAGTCGCCGGAGCGCTGGCAGTCGATCTCGACCGAGGTGGGGCCGGGGAGCACCTTGATCACCGAGGCGGACAGGTAGGCGTCGGAGCGGATGTTGAGGTTGGTGGCGGTGGTCCGGAAAGTGGCGGCGTGCGCCGGGGTGGTGCCGAGCACACTGCCCGCGGCCACGACGGCCAGAGCCAGCACGGAGGAAAGAACGCGCTTGATCATGACAACTCCTGGGGCGGTAGGAGAATGCTGAAGCGGCGACTTTCTACCGACAAACAGTCACCACGCCGTCACTTTCCCACCAAACCCCGACCGTTGCTCAAGTACACAACGACCCGCGGCTCTGGGGGCCGCGGGTCGTTGGAGTTGGAGAGGCGATGCTCCCGAGGCTGGCATCCCAGCCGTCTTACTCCTTCGGTTCTGGTTTGGCGTCTACGCCGGCTTCCTTGCGTTGGGCGGGGGTGATCGGGGCCGGGGCGGCGGTCAGGGGGTCGAAGCCGCCGCCGGACTTCGGGAAGGCGATGACGTCGCGGATCGAGTCCGCGCCGGCCAGCAGGGCGGTGATCCGGTCCCAGCCGAACGCGATGCCGCCGTGCGGCGGGGCGCCGAACTTGAACGCGTCGAGCAGGAAGCCGAACTTCTCGGTCGCCTCCTCGTCGCTCAGCCCCATCACCTTGAACACGCGCTTCTGCACGTCCTCGCGGTGGATACGGATCGACCCACCACCGATCTCGTTGCCGTTGCAGACGATGTCGTACGCGTACGCCAGCGCCGACCCCGGATCCGTGTCGAACGTCTCCAGCGAGTCCGGCTTCGGCGAGGTGAACGCGTGGTGCACCGCCGTCCATGCCCCCGAACCAACAGCGACATCACCAGCAGCGGTCGCGTCGTCGGCCGGCTCGAACAGCGGCGCGTCGACGACCCACACGAACGACCAGGCCGACTCGTCGATCAGCCCACCGCGACGGCCGATCTCCAGCCGCGCCGCACCCAGCAGCGCCCGCGACGACTTGACCGCGCCGGCGGCGAAGAAGATGCAGTCGCCCGGCTTCGCACCGACGTGGTCGGCCAGCCCGGCGCGCTCCTCCTCGGACAGGTTCTTGGCGACCGGTCCGCCCAGCTCGCCGTCCTGCCCGACCAGCACGTACGCCAGCCCGCGAGCACCGCGCTGCTTGGCCCACTCCTGCCACGCGTCCAGCTGCTTGCGCGGCTGGTCGGCGCCACCCGGCATCACCACGGCACCGACGTACTGCGCCTGGAAGACCCGGAACGGGGTGTTCTTGAAGTACTCCGTGCACTCGACGAGCTCGAGCCCCATCCGCAGGTCGGGCTTGTCGCTGCCGAACCGGGCCATCGCCTCGGCGTACGTCATCCGCTGGATCGGGGTCTGCACCTCGTGCCCGGCCAGTTTCCACAGCTCGACCAGGATCTCCTCGGACAGCGCGATGATGTCGTCCTGGTCGACGAAGCTCATCTCGACGTCGAGCTGGGTGAACTCCGGCTGACGGTCGGCGCGGAAGTCCTCGTCGCGGTAGCAGCGTGCGATCTGGTAGTACCGCTCCATCCCGGCCACCATCAGCAACTGCTTGAACAGCTGCGGCGACTGCGGCAGCGCGTACCACGAGCCCGGCTGCAGCCGGGCCGGGACCAGGAAGTCCCGCGCACCTTCCGGCGTCGACTTGGTCAGCGTCGGCGTCTCGATCTCCACGAAGTCGTGCTTGGCCAGCACGTCGCGAGCGGCCTTGTTGACCTTGCTGCGCAGCCGGAGCGCCGCGCCCGGGCCCTGCCGGCGCAGGTCGAGGTACCGGTACTTCAGCCGGACCTCTTCGTTCACCGGCGTCGCGTGGTGCTCCTCGACCGGGAACGGCAGCGGCGCGGCCTCGCTCAGCACCTCGATCTCGTCGGTGATGATCTCGATCTCACCGGTGGGCAGGTCCGGGTTCGCGTTGCCCTCGGGGCGCGCCGCGACGGTACCGACGATCTTCAGGCAGTACTCCGACCGCAGGCCGTGCGCGGCCTGCTCGTCCCTGATGACGACCTGGACGGTGCCGCTGGAGTCGCGCAGGTCGATGAACGCCACGCCACCGTGATCGCGCCGCCGCGCCACCCAGCCCGCCAGGACGACGGTCTCTCCGGTGTTCTCGGCTCGCAACGAGCCGGCGGAATGGGTACGGATCACGAGTTCTCCTGAGGGGTTTCGAGCTGCGGTGTTTCGATGCTGGGTCGTACGTCCTGCGCGGGCGGCGTCCAGGTGGCCGGGTCAGCCGGCACCTGGTCACCACTCCGGATGTCCTTCACTTCGGCGCCATTCTCGGTGCTGAACCACACGAACGGGATGCCGCGGCGGTCGGCGTACTTGATCTGCTTGCCGAACTTCGCCGCCGCGGGCGCCACCTCGACCGGGATCCCCCGGCCGCGCAGCGCGGCCGCGGTCCGCATCGCGTCGGCCCGCTCATCTTCGTTGTTCAAGGCAACCAGTACGGCGGTCGGCGTACTGCGGGAGCCCTTCACCAGCCCTTGGCTGAACAGCCGGGTGATGAGCCGGGACACCCCGATCGAGATGCCGACACCCGGGTACGTCGTCTTGCCGTCGCTGGCCAGCGAGTCGTAGCGGCCGCCCGAGCAGATCGAGCCGTACGACTCGTGACCGATCAGCTGGGTCTCGTAGACGGTGCCGGTGTAGTAGTCCAGACCGCGGGCGATCTTCAGGTCTGCGACCAGCAGACCAGGGGCGTGCTCGTTGGCGGCCGTCATGATCGCGGCCAGCCGCTCGAGGCCCTCGTCGAGGATCTCGTGCTGGACTCCGAGCGCCCGCACCTGCTCGACGAACGACGCGTCGGTGGCGGAGATCTCGGCCAGCCGGAGCACCTGCTTCGCGGTCTCCGCCGACAGCGCCGGGCCGTCCTCAGCGGTGAGCAGCTGGGTCACCTTGTCCGGGCCGATCTTGTCCAGCTTGTCGACGATCCGCAGTACGGCGGCGACGTCCTCGATGCCCAGGCCGCGGTAGAAGCCCTCGGGGATCTGCCGGTTGTTGACCTGGATCCGGAACGGCGGGATCGGCAGCTTGCTGAACGCGTCGGCGATGACGAGCGGCAACTCCACCTCGTAGTGGAACGGCAGCGTGCCGTCGCCGACGATGTCGATGTCGGCCTGGGTGAACTCGCGGTACCGGCCCTCCTGCGGGCGCTCGCCCCGCCAGACCTTCTGGATCTGGTAGCGCCGGAACGGGAACGCCAGCTTGCCCGAGTTCTCCAGCACGTACCGGGCGAACGGCACCGTCAGGTCGAAGTGCAGCCCGAGGTCCGACTTCTCGTCCGCGGGAGCGCCGAGCCGGCGTACGGCGTAGATCTCCTTGTCCGCGTCCTCACCCTGGTTCGACAGCCGCTCGACCGGCTCGACGGCGCGCGTCTCGATCGAGGCGAAGCCGTGCAGCTCGAACGTCTCCCGGATCACGTCGAGGAAGTGCTGCTCGACGATCCGGTCCGACGGGAGGAACTCGGGGAACCCACTGATCGGGGTTACCTTGCTCATTGTTTTATGTCTCCAGGTCCTGCAAGTAAGGGTTGGTCGCCTTTTCCCGGCCGATCGTGGTCTGGCCGCCATGACCCGGCAGGACGACGATCTCGTCGCGCATCGGCAGGATCTTGGTGGCCAACGTATGCAGCATGGTGGGATGGTCGCCGCCGGGCAGATCCGTCCGGCCAATCGACCCGGCGAACAGGACGTCACCGGAGAAAAGCACCGCCGGGACGTCCTCGGGCCCCAGGTACGGCGTGGTGAAGGTGACCGAGCCGCGGGTGTGACCCGGGGTGTGGTCGACCGTGAAGTTCAGGCCCGCGAGCTCGAGCTGCTGACCGTCCTTGAGTTCCTGGACGTCGTCCGGCTCGGCGAAGGAGTGGTCACCCCCGAGCAGCATGCGTGCACTCTCCGGGCTGATCCCGGCCATCGGGTCGGCCAGCAGGTGCCGGTCGTCGGGGTGGATCCAGGCGGTGCTGTCGTAGGCGCCGCAGACCGGGAGGACGGAGAACATGTGGTCGATGTGCCCATGCGTGAGCAGTACGGCGACGGGCTTGAGCTTGTTTTCCGCGACCACCTGCTCGACTCCGCCGGTGGCGTCCATTCCGGGGTCGATGACGATGCATTCCGCGCCCTGGCCGGTGGCGACGACGTAGCAGTTCGTACCCCACGGACCCGCGGGGAACCCGGCGATGAGCACGACAGACCTTCCTGGAGCGGTGCGGGACCAGTCAAGGCTACCGGTGAGGCCGTACGGAGTACGAACCGGATTGCACCCGCCGATCACCGGTTGCGCTTTCTCTGCCCGATTGTGATGGCAACCCCGTTGCGTAGTGGCCGGGAGTTTGTGATTGTTCAGTGATACGCGTGGGGACAGTTCCCGACGCGCCCAGACGGACCCTGTTCGCGCGGATGAACCCGGGTACTGACCAGAATGGGCACGAGCGCAGTACATACCGCCGGAAGGGGCGAGTTGTGGCCGAGGAAAGCTGGGGCCGGGTAGCCGAGGACGGAACGGTCTTCGTTCGGACCAAGGACGGGGAGAGAGCGGTCGGCCAGTGGCCGGACGCGAACCCTGAGGAGGCACTCGCCTTCTACACCCGCCGGTACGACGCCCTGGCGTTCGAGGTGGACCTGCTGGAGAAGCGGGTCCAGGCGGGCACCGTCTCGCCCGACGACGCG
Source organism: Kribbella sp. NPDC023855 (assembly GCF_040639475.1). Lineage (NCBI taxonomy): Bacteria > Bacillati > Actinomycetota > Actinomycetes > Propionibacteriales > Kribbellaceae > Kribbella > Kribbella sp. NPDC023855. The sequence goes on along the minus strand of NZ_JBFAAA010000004.1, from coordinate 248,774 downwards.
CGGGCCGCGGTGAAGAAGGTGTCCACCGCGATCGACGAGGCCCAGGCCGTCGGCGACCTGGACGGGCTGCGCGCCCGCCTGGAGGCACTCACCCCGCTGGTCGCCCAGCAGCGCGAGAAGAAGAAGGCCGAACGCGCGGCGAAGGTCGAGGAGGCCCGCGAGGCCAAGACCAAGATCGCCACCGAGGCCGAGACGATCGCCGCCGGGACCGACTGGCGGCACGGCGTCACCCGGCTGCGCGAGCTGCTGGACGAGTGGAAAGCCCTCCCCCGGCTGGACAAGTCGAGCGACGACGAGTTGTGGCATCGTTTCTCGTCCGCCCGGACGACGTACACCCGGCACCGCAAGCAGCATTTCGCCGAGCTGTCCTCCAAGCGGGACGAGGCCGCCGTGGTGAAGGAGCGCCTCGCCGCCGAGGCCGAGGCGTTGTCGACGTCGACCGACTGGGGACCGACGTCGGGCCGCTTCCGCGACCTGATGCGGCAGTGGAAGGCGGCTGGGCCGGCTCCGCGCGAGGTCGACGACAAGTTGTGGGCGCGGTTCCGCAGCGCCCAGGACGCGTTCTTCGGCGCGCGCGACGCAGTACAGGCCGAGGAGAACGAGGAGCAGGTCGCGAACCTGGCCGCCAAGGAAGCGCTGCTGGTCGAGATCGAGGGCATCCTCCCGGTCGAGGACCCGAAGGCCGCCCGCGAGCAGCTGCGCGTCCTGCTGGACCGCTGGGACGCGATCGGCAAGGTCCCGCGCGACTCGATGCGCTCCATCGACGCCCGGCTGCGCGCCGTCGAGCAGGCGGTCAAGTCGGCCGAGGACGAGGTCTGGAACCGCAGCAACCCCGAGGCCCGCGCCCGCGCCGAAGCCACGGTGAAGCAGCTCCAGTCGCTGATCTCCGACTTGGAAAAACAAGCCGCCAAACACGAGGCCCAGGGCAACACCCGCAAAGCCACCGAAGCCCGAGAAGCCATCGCCGCCCGCCGCGAATGGCTGACCCAGGCCCAAAACGCCCTCAACGACTTCAGCTGAGGTCACCCGCATCGAAAGAGCCCGCCTGCCTAGCAGGCGGGCTCTTCTCATTCAGAGGTGACGGCCGACGCCGTACCTGCTCCCGGGCTCTGCATGGTGACCTGGAGTTGTTGGTGCTGCTGCCTGTGGATAACGGAAAGCATGGGGCCGAGGGTTTCGGACATCCTGTGCCGATGTCTTTTCCACCGTTCTTCGGCGGGTTGCCCTTCACCGGGCGCCAGGCCGGGAAGAAGCTGAACTGGCTGCTCGCCGCCGGCGAGATCCGCCAGTTGCTGACCGGCGTGTACGTCGCCGCCGACATGCCCGACACGACCGAACTCCGGGCATCAGCGGCAACTCTGGTGATTCCGGCAAATGCCGTCGCCTGCGGTGAGACGGCCGCCTGGATCCACGGCATCCCGACCACGGCACTCAGCCCGGCCGACACCGTCCCTCTCCGCTGGAAGAACACGCCGACCGATGTCGTGGAGCTCGCTGGGGTGAAGGTCACCAGTCCGATCGCGACCGGCGTCGAGCTGGCCCTCCACCTGCCCCGACCGTTCGCGCTGTCGGCGGTCGACGCACTCCTCCGCTCCGGCCGAGCCGACCGCGCCGCTCTGGAAGCCATGCTGGACGACTACGCGGGCCATCGCGGCGAGCTGCAGGCCCGCCACATCTTCAAGTACGCCGACGGCCGCGCTGAGTCGCCTGGCGAGTCTTGGCTGCGGTTGCGGTTGATTGATGCTGGGTTCGGGCGGCCGGAGTTGCAGGTGCGGGTTAAGGCGGCGCAGCGGGAGTATCGGGTTGATCTTGGGTATCCGAAGCCGGTGGATGGGCGGCGGCTTGGGTTGGAGTACGACTCGGATCGGTGGCATTCGCGTGATCGGCAGAAAGCGCGGGATGGAGAGCGCCGTGCCGACTTGGCGGGTGTCGGGTGGCACATCATCTCGGTCCAGCGCACAGACGTCTGGGGGTCCTACCCGGCGCTGGAACTCGCGGTCGGCGACTTCTTGTGCCAGTGGCCTCGGTTACCTCGGCGGTGGTGAGGCTGCCAGGCGGGCTAGGTCGGGCATGGTGTGGAGGCGGAGGTGTTGGGTGGGATCGGGTGTTTGTCTGTGTCGTCGCTGGTGAAGAGAGCGGTTTGGATACCCAGGGCTTGTGCTGGGAGGAGGTTGGGGCCGCGGTCGTCGATGAAGAGGACTGTTGACGGGTCGGCGTTCAGGCTGCGGAGTAGGGACTTGTAGGCCTGGGGGTCGGGTTTGCGGACGCCTAGCTCTGCGCTGACGTACCAGTGGTTGATGTACCGGTCGAGGCCGAAGCGGTGGCGGAGGATGGCGGACCACTCCGCGGTGTCGTTGGTGAGACAGGCCAGCGTCAGACCGGCTGCTGTGAGTTGCTCGAGCAGTGGGATGAGGCCGGGGGTCGTTTCGTGTGCTGTGCAGTACTCCGCGTCGCTCGCGGTGCCTCGTACTCCGAGGGTGTCCCACAGCTCGGTGGTCTTGATCTCGCCGCGGGTGCAGGCGTGGTACGTCGCGAGGATGGTGGCTGGGGACTCTTGGCAGCCTTTGCTCCTCAGGTACGGCGCGAGGAGGTTCTTCACGACGTTGCCGTGGCGGTACAGCACTCCCATTGCGTCCAGGACCACGGTCGTTGGCCGGTGTCGTTCCATGCGGTTGAGCTTAGGGGCGGTAGCCGGCGTGGATGTGGTCGTGGTGGGTTTGGTCGGAGAAGTAGGTGGTGCCGGGGAGTTGGTAGGGGCCGCCTACGTTGTGGGAGCCGGTGGCGGCGGTGGCTCGCATGTAGTTGGTGATGAGGGTGCGAGGGGTGGACGGATCGACGACGGCGCGGCCGTTGATCTGCCAGGTGTCGAAGGCGCGGCCGCGGGGGTGGTCGCTGGGGCGGTTGGTGCCGAAGACGTTCAGCGGGTGACCGGAGCGGATCACGCTGATGCCGAGCCGGTAGGTCTCGGACAGGGTGAGCATCGCGGTCAGGACGGCGTCTTCGATGGTTCCCGAGCGGATGTCGGCGGCTGAGGCGGGCGGGAGGATGATGCGGTCGCTGGCCAGCACTTGCCGTGCGGCGGCTGAAAGGCGAGTGGCCGCCGGGCCGGGCTTCGCGGGATGCATGGACGTCACTCGCCAACTACTTCCCGATCTGGAGAGCCGTACGTCGACTGTGGTGCCGCCGGTGATTAGCTTGCCGTTGGCAACGGTGTGCTGACGGCACGGCACCAGCACACTCGCCGTTTGGGCCAGCAGTCCCCCGTACTGCGCGTCGATCACCTCGACGACCGTGTTCGGGCGACTGAGCAGCTTCTCCACAGCCTGTACTGCGATCAGTTTGGCGCGTGGCTCGATTTCGCCTCGGCCGGGAGTCCAGCGACGCACCGTGGGCAAGGCCGGAGTGGACCCGGGAGGAGACGGCGGAGTGGCCCCAGACCGAGTCGGCGTGGCGCCCGGCGGAGTCGGCGTGGGGCCTGACGAAGTTGGTGTGTCGCCCGGCGAGGTCGGCGTGGAGCTCGTGCCGCGACTTGGTGTCCCTCCGGGACTCGCCGGGCTGATCGGTGTACCTCCGGGACTCGCCGGGCCGCTGGCGGTGCCCGGAGCGCCTGCTGAGCCGGAAGCGGCGCCGGAGGAAGCTGAGCCGCTTGGGGCAGCAGGGCCGGAGCAAGCGGCTAGGAGGCCGGTGCTCGGCAGCACCAGCCCTGAGCCGAGCAGGAGGAGCCTCCGCCGACTCAACTCGAATCGGCGGGGCACCTGGTTGCTACTGGGTGACTCGGTAGACGTCGAAGACGCCTTCTACTGAGCGGACGGCCTTCAGGACGTGACCCAGGTGGGTCGGGTCGCCCATCTCGAAGGTGAAGCGGGACTTGGCGATCCGGTCGCGCGTGGTGGTCAACGCCGCCGAGAGGATGTTCACGTGGTAGTCCGACAGGACCCGCGTGATGTCGGAGAGCAGGCGCGCCCGGTCCAGCGCCTCGACCTGGATGGCGACCAGGAAGACCGACTGCGCCGTCGGGGCCCACTCGACCTCGACGATGCGTTCCGGTTGGGTCTGCAGGTTCTCCACGTTGGCGCAGTCGGCCCGGTGCACCGATACGCCCGCGCCGCGGGTGACCCAGCCGATGATCTCGTCACCCGGCACCGGCGTACAGCACCGGGCCAGCTTCGAGAGCACGTCCGTCGCGCCCTTCACGATGACGCCGGCGTCGCCACGAGCGGTCCGCTTGCGGCGCTCGCGCGTGGCCGGCAACCGCAGGCCCTCGGCGAGATCCTCCGCCGCACCCTCTTCGCCGCCATACGTCTCGATCAGCCGCCGTACGACGGCCTGCGCGCTCACGTGGCTCTCCCCGACCGCGGCGTACAGGCCGGTCACGTCGGGGTAGCGCAGCGAGTTGGCGACCGCGGTCAGCGTTTCGTGCGAGAGCAGGCGCTGCAGCGGCAGGCCCTCCTTGCGCAACTGCTTGGCGATCGCGTCCTTGCCGTGCTCGATCGCCTCGTCGCGGCGCTCCTTGGAGAACCAGTGCTTGATCTTGTTCCGGGCGCGCGGGCTCTTGACGAACATCAGCCAGTCGCGCGACGGCCCGGCACCCTGCGCCTTGGACGTGAAGACCTCGACCACATCGCCGTTCTCGAGGGTGCTCTCCAGCGGCACGAGCCGGCCGTTGACCCGGGCGCCGATACAGCGGTGCCCGACCTCGGTGTGGATCGCGTAGGCGAAGTCGACCGGTGACGAACCGGTCGGCAGCGACATCACGTCACCGCGCGGGGTGAAGACGTAGACCTCGGAGTTGTTGATCTCGAACCGCAGCGAGTCGAGGAACTCCGACGGGTCGGAGGTCTCCCGCTGCCAGTCGACCAGCTGCCGGACCCAGGGCATGTCGTTCGGGGCGCCGATCTCGGTGGTCGGCGGCGCGCCCACCTCGGGAGCCGGTGCGTTCGGGTCCTCCTTGTACTTCCAGTGCGCGGCGATGCCGTACTCCGCGCGCCGGTGCATCGAGAAGGACCGGATCTGCAGCTCGACCGGCTTGCCCTGCGGGCCGATCACGGTGGTGTGCAGCGACTGGTACATGTTGAACTTCGGCATCGCGATGTAGTCCTTGAACCGGCCGGGCACCGGATTCCAGCGGGCGTGAAGGACTCCAAGAGCGGCGTAACAGTCGCGGACCGACTCGACCAGGACGCGGATGCCGACCAGGTCGTAGATGTCGCCGAACTCCCGGCCGCGGACGATCATCTTCTGGTAGATCGAGTAGTAGTGCTTCGGCCGGCCGGTGACGGTCGCCTTCACCTTGGCGGCGCGCAGGTCCTCGTGCACCTGGTCGATCACGGACGCGAGGTACTCGTCGCGGGACGGTGCGCGCTCGGCGACCAACCGGACGATCTCGTCGTACACCTTCGGGTGCAGGGTCGAGAAGGACAGGTCCTCGAGCTCCCACTTGATCGTGTTCATACCGAGCCGGTGCGCCAACGGGGCGTAGATCTCCAGCGTCTCGCGGGCGATCCGCTCCTGCTTCTCCTGCCGCAGGAAGCCCAGCGTGCGCATGTTGTGCAGCCGGTCGGCGAGCTTGATCACCAGCACCCGGATGTCCTTGGCCATCGCGACGACCATCTTGCGGATCGTCTCGGCCTGCGCGGACTCGCCGTACTTGACCTTGTCCAGCTTGGTGACGCCGTCGACCAGCATGGCGATCTCTTCGCTGAAGTCCTTGGTCAGCTCTTCGATCGTGTAGTCGGTGTCCTCGACGGTGTCGTGCAGCAGCGCCGCACACAGCGTCGGTGCCGTCATACCGAGCTCGGCCAGGATGGTCGCCACCGCGAGCGGGTGGGTGATGTAGGCGTCGCCGCTCTTGCGCAGCTGGCCGGTGTGGTGCTTCTCGGCCGTCCGGTAGGCGCGCTCGATGATCGCCAGGTCGGCCTTGGGGTGGGTCGCCCGGACCACCCGGAAGAGCGGCTCCAGCATCGGCGCCCGGTTCGGGTGCCGGGTGCCGCCGAGGCGGGCCAGCCGGGCGCGAACCCGGGCCGGCGCGATCCTGGGCGGCTGCGCCGAAGGCGGTGCGGCGGCGGCTGGAGACGGCGAAGGACTGGCCACCGGGCGGCTCGCAGGCGCGCGTGGAGGCTCGTGCGGTACCACGTCAGGAACCGCTGAAGTCATCGCCGGGTCTTCGCCCACGTCGTATCCCTCCGCTGACAGACCACCAGTCTAGGGGGAAGCAGTCAACGCGGCGGACACGGCCTGTGGACAACACGCCGAAAGGGTGTGGCCGGGTGACTTCAGACAGTGACGAGAGCTTCGACGCGCTCCCCCGCGAGCCGCTCCCGGCCCGGCAGGAACGACAGTTCGAGCAGCACCGTAGTACCGGTGACTTCGGCACCGCAGCGGCGTACCAGGCGCAGGCAGGCCTCGACGGTGCCGCCGGTGGCGAGTACGTCGTCGATCACCAGCACCCGGTCACCCGGCTCGAACGCGTCCTGGTGCACCTCGATGGTGGCCTCGCCGTACTCCAGCGCGTAGGACTCCTCGTACGTCGCCGACGGCAGCTTGCCCTTCTTGCGGACCGGGACGAATCCCGCGCCGAGCGCCAGCGCGACCGGGGCGGCCAGGATGAAGCCCCGCGCCTCGATCCCGACCACCTTGTCGACCACGACGTTGCCGTCGGCATCCCGGCCGGAGGCGGCCAGCGCCTCCACTACCTGACTGAAGCCGGCGTGGTCGGCCAGCAGCGGGGTGATGTCCTTGAACACCACCCCGGCCTGCGGGTAGTCCGGGATGTCGCGGATGCCGTCTTTCAGTACCTCGTCCAGCGAACGCATCAGCAAGTTCTCACTTACCGCGCTTGGAGCGTGGCTTGCGAGTCGGCTGCGGCCGGCCGGCACCGCTGGTCGACTTGACCGGGCGGTTGGAGGCCACCGGCGTACCGGCGGTGGCGCTGCTTGCCTTGGGGCGATCCTGCTTGCGAGCCGCCTCGGACCCGCCACCTCCGGCAGCAACGCCGGCGGTCGCGGCGGCCGGGACCGCCTTGCCACCCGAGGCTGTCTGGGCGCGCTTGGCCGTGACCCGGCGGCTGAGGGCCTGCATGCCGGGCTCGCGCTCCTTGAACATGGCCAGCAGGGCCGGGGCGACGAAGATCGACGAGTACGCACCGACGGCGATACCGACGAACAGCGCGAGCGACAGGTCCTTCAGCGGGCCGGTGCCCAGGACGACGGTTCCGACGACCAGGATCGAGCCGACCGGCATCAGCGCGATCAGCGTGGTGTTGATCGAGCGGACGATGGTCTGGTTCACCGCCAGGTTGGTCGCGTCGCTGTAGGTGTAGCGGTTCGAGCCGGTGATGCCGCGGGTGTTCTCCCGGATCTTGTCGAACACCACGACCGTGTCGTAGAGCGAGTAACCGAGAATGGTCAGGACGCCGATGACGGTGGCGGGTGTGACGTCGAAGCCGATCAGCGCGTAGATGCCGACCGTGATCAAGACGTCGTGGAGCAGCGCGATGATCGCGGCCATCGAGGCCTTGGGTTCGCGGAAGTAGGCCCAGATCACGCCGAACACGGCGACCAGGAAGACGATCAGCGCGAGGATCGCCTTGTTCGCGATCTGCGATCCCCAGGAGGCGCCGATCTGCGAGTTGCTCACCTGGTTCGCTCCGACGCCCACTTCCTGGGCGATCGCCGCGCGGACCTTGGCGATGTCGTCCTGGCTCAGCGGCTTGGTCTGCACCCGGACCTGGTCCTGACCGATGGTGGTGACCACCGGGTCGCCGAGATCCTTGGCGTTGGTCGCCTTGACCGCCTCGGTGACGTCGGTGACCGTGTTGTCGGTGACCTGGACCTTCGCCTGGTACTCGACGCCGCCCTTGAACTCGATGCCGAGCGCCAGTCCCTTGACGAACAGCGCGCCGAGCGAGACGACCATCAGCACGATCGAGACGGTGAACCAGATCTTGCGCTTGCCGATGAAGTCGTAGGAGACCTCACCGCGGTGCAGCCGGGCACCGATGTTTCCGAGCTTCGACATCAGACCTCGCCTCCCACGGGCTTGCGCGTCGGCTTCGCTGCCGGGCGGGCCGACGGTTTCATCTGACCGGGCAGCCGTTCGACGCCGAGATGCTCGGGGTCGAGACCGGACAGCTTGTGGCCGTGACCGAAGAAGTCGGTCCTGGCCAGCAGGGTGACCAGCGGCTTGGTGAAGACGAAGACGACCAGCAGGTCGATCAGCGTGGTCAGGCCGAGGGTGAACGCGAAGCCCTTCACACTGCCGACCGCGAGCACGTACAGCACCAGCGCGGCGAGCAGCGAGATCGAGTCGGCCGCGATGATGGTGTGCTTGGCGCGGGCCCAGCCGGTCTCCACCGACGAGCGCAGGCTGCGGCCCTCGCGGACCTCGTCGCGCAGGCGCTCGAAGTAGATGACGAACGAGTCCGCGGTGATACCGATGGCGACGATCAGACCGGCGATACCGGCCAGCGTCAGGGTGAAGCCCATCGACTTGCCGAGCAGGACGACGGCGGCGTACGTGAGGGCCGCGGCGACCGCCAGCGACAGCACCACGACCAGGCCGAGACCCCGGTAGTACAGGAACGAGAAGATGATCACCAGGCCGAGTCCGATCAGACCCGCGGTGATACCGGCCGACAGCTGGTCACCACCGAGCTGCGGGGAGATCGTGTTGACCTCGGAGATGTCGAACGAGACCGGCAGCGCCCCGTACTTCAGCACGTTGGCCAGGTCACGCGCCTCGCCCTCGCTGAACGAACCGGTGATCTCGGCCTGGCCGCCCGGAATCGGGCCGTTCACGCTCGGGCTCGAGATGGTCTCGCCGTCCAGCACGATCGCGAACAGGTTCGAGCCCTGCGGACGCTTCGAGATCGCCGTGGTGGCCTTGAGGAACTTCTCGCCGCCGTCGCCGGTGAACTTCAGGTTGACCTGCCACTGGAAGCCGCCCTGCGGGATCTGCGCGGTGGCGTCGGACAGGTCGGTGCCGAGCAGGATCGCGGGACCGAGCAGGTACTTCGTGGTCTTGTCGCGGCTGCAGGAGAACAGCGGCTTGGCCGGGTCGTCGGTCGGAGCGTCCTTGCCGCAGGTGAAGGCCGCGAAGGCCGCCTGGACGGCCGCGTCCGGCTGGTAGCTCAGCGGGTCGCCGTTGTTGGCCGGCGGAGTCGAGGGCGTAGCGGCCGGGGTCGACGGCACGGGGGTGCTCGGCTTGGCCGAGGGGGTGCTCGGCTTCGGCGTCGGGGTCGGCGTCGCGGCACCGAGCACGCTGGACCAGGCCCGGCCGTTGGGCGTGGCAGTGGTCGACGGCTTCGCGGTGGTGCTGGGCTTGGCCGTCGTATTGGGCTTGGCCGTGGTGCTGGGCTTCGGCGTCGTGCCCGGCTTCGGCGTGGCCGAGGGCTTGCCGGTCGGCGTCGCGGACGGCGGCGTGGTCGGCACCGGAGCGCCGGCCTGCATGTCGTACACCACCCGGAAGTACAGCAGCGCGGTCTGGCCGACCTGCTTGACCAGGCTGTCCTGGTTGGCGCCCGGCACGGCCACGGTGATGTGGTCGGAACCGGAGGTGGCGATCTCCGCCTCACCGACACCGGCGCCGTTCACCCGCTGCGAGATGATGTTCTTCGCCTCGGACAACTGCTCGGCGGTGACGTTTCCGCCGCCGGCCAGGGACTTGGCCGTCAGCGTGATGGTGGTGCCACCCCGCAGGTCCAGGCCGAGCTTGGGTCCCCAGGTCTTGGCCAGCGCCATGATCCCGAACAGCAGGATCAGGACGACTCCCAGGACGATCAGTTTCCTCCCGGGGCGGGATGTCGTCGTCGTTGCCACGTCAGTTCAACCTTTGCGTTACTGGGCGCGCGGGGGCATCACGGGGATGCCCGCGCGCCGCACGCCGATGGGACGGAAAATCAGTTCTCGGTGTGCGTGGGGGGCAGCTTGGACTTGTCCTGTGCCTTCTCGGCGCCGGCATCCGGCACGTCCACGGTGTCCTTGACCTCGGCGGTCTTCAGGTCGTCGGTGACGTCGGCGTCGGCCGCGGTCGCGGTGGCGTCGTCGGCCGCCTCGTCCGTCGCGGTGTCCTCGGTCTCCTCCGGGATCACCCGGCCGATCGCGGCCTTCACGAACTGCACCAGGACGCCGTCGGAGATCTCCAGCGTCACGTACTCGTCGTCGACCTCCTCGACGATGCCGACCTGGCCGCTGGTGGTGATCACCTTCGTCCCGGGCTGCAGGGCGGCGACCGTGTCGGCCTGCCGCTGGCGCTGCTTGCGCTGGGTACGGCTCATGAACCAGATCATCCCGACGATCAGGATCAGCGGGAGCAGGAGCGTGATGCCCCCACCGCCGGAGGAGGCCATCGGTGCGGCGATCAAAACCATCGGGACTCAGAATCCTTCGTCGAGAGAACGGGTGCCCGGCACGCTCTGCTCTCAAGCGTGCAGGTCGCAGCGGGATGACCCGGGGTACGGGCCACCGGGGAGTCTAACCCTGGGCGGCAACAAGTACCGCATGACAGGGGGTCACGTTTGAGTTACTCGTCACCCCTTCAACGTCCCGGTACGCCGGTTCGTGCCCGGTCAGTCGTCCTCGGTGTCGAAAAGCGTATCGGCGAAGGTCGCGCCCTTGGGAACGGCCAGTCCGAGGTGCCGCCAGGCCGCCGGGGTGGCGACGCGGCCACGGGGCGTCCGGGCCAGGTAACCCGACCGGACCAGGAAGGGCTCGGCCACCTCCTCCACGGTCTCGCGCTCCTCACCGACCGCGACGGCCAGCGTGGAAAGACCCACCGGTCCCCCGCCGAACCGCCGGCACAGCGCGTCCAGGACCGAGCGGTCCAGCCGGTCCAGCCCCATTCGGTCCACTTCGTAGAGCTCCAGGGCGGCTTTGGACAGCGCGAGCGTGACGATGCCGTCGGCCCGTACTTCGGCGTAGTCGCGGACCCGGCGAAGCAGCCGGTTCGCGATCCGGGGTGTACCGCGGGACCGGGACGCGATCTCGGCCCCGGCCTCGGGGGTGATGTCGACCTCCAGCAGCGCCGCCGAGCGGTTGACGATCTTCTCCAGCTCGGCGGAGTCGTAGAACTCCAGGTGCCCGGTGAAGCCGAACCTGTCCCGCAGCGGTCCGGGCAGCAGCCCCGCCCTGGTGGTCGCGCCGACCAGGGTGAACGGCGGGATCTCCAGCGGGATCGCGGTCGCGCCGGGGCCTTTGCCGACGATCACGTCGACCCGGAAGTCCTCCATCGCCATGTACAGCAGCTCTTCGGCCGGCCGCGACATCCGGTGGATCTCGTCGAGGAACAGCACCTCGCCCTCGTTCAGGCCGGACAGGATCGCCGCGAGGTCGCCGGCGTGCTGGATCGCCGGGCCGCTGGTGACGCGCAGTGGCGCCGACAGTTCGCTGGCGATGATCATCGCCAGCGTGGTCTTGCCCAGGCCGGGCGGACCCGACAACAGCACGTGATCAGGAGCCCGGTTGCGGCCGCGCGCGGCGTGCAGGACGAGCTCCAGCTGCTCGCTGACGCGGCGCTGCCCACCGAACTCGGCGAGCGTGCGAGGCCGCAGCGCGGACTCGATCTTGCGCTCCTCGATGTCCAGCGAGTCGGCGGAGACCAGCGGCCTGACGTTGTCTTCCATCGCGCGCTACGCCTTCGAGAGCGCGCGCAGTGCGGCTCTGAGCAGGTCGGGCACCGACGGCTCGGCGCCGTCCGCGGCGAGTGGCGACACGGCGATCACGGCGTCGTCGGCATCCCGCGCCGACCAGCCGAGGCCGACCAGACCGGCGTGCACCTGCTCGCGCCAAGCCTCGGTCGTCTGCAGCGGACGGCCGGTGACGGTCCGCGAGGGAGCGCCGATCTTGTCCTTGAGCTCCAGCACCAGTCGCTGCGCCACCTTCTTGCCGACGCCGGGGATCTTCACCAGCATCGCGAGGTCTTCGGCGGCGACGGCCTGCCGGAGCTGATCCGGACTCAGTACTGCGAGCGCCGCCTGCGCCAGCTTCGGGCCCACACCCGAGGCGGTCTGCAGGAGCTCGAACAGCTCCTTCTCGTCGGCATCCGCGAAGCCGTAGAGAGTGAGGGAGTCCTCGCGCACCACCATCGAGGTGGCCAGCTTGAACTCCTGCCCCGGTCGCAATGTGGCCAGCGTGCCGGGGTGGCAGTACAACTGCAGCCCGACTCCCCCGACCTCGATCACGCAGCTGTCCAGCCCGATCGCAGCCACCGGGCCACGCACGAACGCGATCATCGCTCTCCTCCTCGCACCCTGACCAGGGCATGCCTGGCCACGGTCCTCGCTCCACCTCGCGCTGCACGCTCACAGCCCTCGGTCATCGTCGCTCGTCCTGGGCCACTCCCACCGCCGGCGGTGATCGCCGACACTCCGTGGTCGCGCGCGCGGCCCGCCGTCATCGCCGACCTTCCTGGGCGGCTACCGCGGCTTTTAGTCTTGCCACTTGTAGGCGGGACTGCGCCTTCGCGAGCGCCTCCAGGTTGGCTCTGCTCTCCGATGCTTCTTGCAGCCGGCTCGTCACGCCGCCTCGCCAGATGTGGCAGATCGCCAGGGCGAGCGCGTCCGCGGCGTCGGCCGGGGTCGGTCGCTCGTCCAGCTTCAGGATCCGGGTCACCATCGTGGTCACCTGCTCCTTGCCCGCCCGGCCGGAGCCGGTGACAGCGGCCTTCACTTCACTGGGAGTGTGCAGCGCCACCGGCAGCCCGCGCCGCGCGGCAACCACCATCGCCACCCCGGAAGCCTGTGCCGTGCCCATCACCGTCCGCACGTTCTGCTGGGCGAACACCCGCTCGACGGCGACCGCATCGGGCCGGTGCTCGGTGATCCACTCGTCCAGCTGGGCCTCGATCATGACCAGTCGCTTGGCCACGTCCAGCTCGGCCGGAGTCCGGATCACGCCGACCGCGACCAGTGCCGGAGGCCGGCCGGCGGTGCCCTCGACGACGCCGAGCCCACACCGGGTCAGTCCCGGGTCGACACCGAGCACGCGCACTGGATCACCTCCGAACGTTTGTTCGACAACCCTAGACGCCCGGCCGGAGGCCGCGAAATCGACACTCCGGCGCCTGTGGACGACCTAGAAGTAGTCGAGCATGTACGGCGTGGCGCAGCTGAAGGCCGTCTCGATCGCCCCGTCGGCATCGGCGGGGCCCCAGGCCAGTCCGGCCTTGCGCAGTGAGGTGAGCGGCGTACCGGCGTACAGGGCGGCTAGGCCGCGGGAGCCGAGGCGTAGGGAGTCGCCGGTGGCAGTGGAGGGAGTCAGCGCGCCGGAGCCGTCGGAGACGGACAGGTGCCAGCGGCCGGTGTTGGTGGCGACCTCGAAGTCGTCTAGCTCCAGGTCAACCTCCAGTGAGGCGCCTGGCGCGAAGCCACGGGCAGCGATCGCTGCAGGCGCGTCCAGGACCCGCAGCATCCAGCGCTCGATCTCTGCGTGCTTCGCGGCCTCCTTGGCGATCAGGAGATGCGCGGGGTCGTTCGGCGAGAGGTAGGCGTCCACGTCCGCCGCGATGGACGAACCGGAACCGACGACAGACCAGAGCGCACGGGCGGTGGCTTCGGAGCCCGCTACGAGTTCCTCGACCCGCAGTTTGCCGCTGGCCCAGCCGTAGACGACGAACCCGTCTTCAGCCAGGTAGCAGAAGCTGTTGTCCTCCCCCAGCCACTCGGCGACCTTGTCCTCCGGCCACACCAGCGGCCCACTGATCCGCCCGGCCGCGTGCAACTGAGCCACCACCTCCAGGAACCGGCTCGCGTCAGCAGGACCGGCTCGGCGGACCTCAACCTCCTTGCCACCTAGCGACCGCAGCTCTGCGGCAGGGAAGGTGTACCGGTAGCGGCCGCCACCGAACTCGTACCCCAGGTGCCGGTAGATCACAGTCGTGGCCGGATACAGAGCCGACAGCGGGTAGCCCTGCTCCACGCTCCGGGCAAGCACACCGCGCATCAGCTTGCTGCCGACACCGCGCCCTCGGTACTCCGGTGCGACGACCACCCCGGCAACCCCGGCCATCGGCACCTTGCGCCCACCCCACCACTGCTGGAACGGCCAGAACCGGGCCGCTGCGATCAGCTCGTCGCCATCCAGCACCCCGACCATCCGGCCGTCGGCGATGAAGCCCTCCGCGTCCGCCTTCCACCCTTCTCGGCTACCCGCATCCAGCAACCCAAAGGACCTCGACCGCACCCGGAGTACGTCATCCAGGTGCTCGCTCCGGACATCCACCAACCGCAAGTCATCAGCCACGCCCAGACCCTACGACGCACCGCTTCAGATCAGCGACAGAAATAGCCCGAAAAGTTCACGGCGCCGTGCACGGTGATCAGCGGCCACATCCGCCGGTACCGACTCCACAGGTAGCCCAGGAACAACCCCTGCACGCCCTGGTTCACCAGCACCTACAACAGTCAGCACCAGCTCCAGGACGGACAGGTCGGGCCTGGCCGGCACGGGAGCCGCTAGCGGCCCTGCATAACTCAGCACCAGGAACGCCGCCACTGGCAGCGCTGGTGCCCAGCGGACGTCTGTCGGCCAGTTGGCCGTCGGCTTCCTGCCCCACCAGCGGAACACGGCCAGTGGCACCGCAAGCAGCAGCAGTGCCTTCAGTACCTCGAAGAGACCAAGACCGAGCAACTTAAGCAGTACTCCGAACAGCACCGCCGCGCCCAGCAGCACCCAAGCCTGCCGGCGATCCGGAGGCCCGCCAGGCTTGCGCTCGAGCCGCCACGGCAGCACCCGGACCAGAAGCATGCCGACGGCAACGGGAATCCATCGCTCCCACATCGGCTGCGTGTTGTCGTTGTCGGCCGTGTACCGGATGTCGGTGTTACCTGTTGCCACCAGCACCAATGCGGCGCCGATCAATACCGCGAGGCCACCCTCCAGAATCCATCTCCGCATTGGCAGGAGTCTGGCAGCGGAAGGGGCTACTTCTTGTCGGTGACCCAGAGGTTGATGGTGCCTTGTACTACGACGGTCCCGTCGGTGCGCGTTGCCTTGACCTGGACCGGGACCTCGGGGCCAGCTGTCCAGGCGGCGGGGTCGGTCTCGGCTGAGCAGGTCAGGTCCGAGGTGGACTTGGCGAGGTAGGCGACCTCCATGCCCTTCGGCAACCAGCGCTTGCCTGCGGGCACGGTTGCCTCGGCCAGCGCGCCCATCGCGGCCTCCAAGCCGTTGCAGACCGCGATCGCGTGCACGGTGCCGATGTGGTTCTGCACCGCCCGCCGTTTCGGCAGCACCAGCGACGCGAAGTTCGGGCTCACCTGGACGAACCGCGGCCGGACCGACCGGAAGTACGGCGCCTTCCAAGCGAACGCCACCGAGAACACCCGCGAGCCGCCCGGTACGCCGCGCAACTTCTCCCACATCCCAAGCACCTGGCTAGTCATGCGACAGCATGTTACTCGGGAGTCACTTAGCCGTCGAGTGGGCGCCGCAGCAACGATTTAGACGATTCAATTCACCCCGGCTAAACTGCCGCTGAGCACTGAGCAGGTCCGCCACAGACGGTTCAGAGGGGCGATGGCTACTCCCAGCATCAAGGAGGTCGCGCACCGCGCCGGAGTCTCGGTCGGTACGGTCAGCAACGTTCTCAACCGGCCGTCGATCGTCGCGCCCGCCACCCGCAAACGGGTGCAGGACAGCATCAAGGCCCTCGGTTTCGTCCGCAACGAGGCCGCCCGCCATCTGCGCGCCGGCCGCAGCCGAACCGTCGGCCTGGTGGTGCTCGACGTCGCCAACCCGTTCTTCACCGACCTCGCCGAGGGCGCCGAAGAGCTCGCCTACGAGAACGACACCGTGGTGATGGTCTGCAACAGCAAGACCGACCCGGTCCGCGAAGGCCATCACCTCGATCAGCTCGAACAGCAACGCGTGTACGGCGTACTGATCACCCCCTTCGACAGCGCCGATCCACAGTTGCGCGCCCTCGTGGCCCGCGGTACGCCGGTCGTCCTGGTCGACCGAGCCGCGGATCACGGCGGGATGTGCTCGGTCTCGGTCGACGACAAGCTCGGCGGACGCCTGGCGGGAACCCATCTGATCGAGTCCGGTCATCGCCGGATCGCCTTCATCGGCGGGCCTCTCAGCATGCAGCAGGTCGCGGACCGGCTGGCCGGCATCACCACGGTGGCGGACGATGCGGCAGACGTCGACCTGCAGATCTTCGAGGTCGAGGTGATGGGCGTCCAGCACGGCCGGGCGATTGGCGAGCAGCTCGCAGCCCTGCCACCCGCCTCCCGTCCCACCGCAGCGTTCTGCGCCAATGACCTGCTGGCGTTGGGATTGCTGCAGGCCATGGCCGCCACCCAACTGCGGGTTCCGGAGGACATGGCGATCATCGGGTACGACGACATCGGGTTCGCCGCCGCGGCCGCAGTACCGCTGTCGTCGGTGCGGCAGCCTGCCGCGTTGCTCGGGCGGACGGCGATGGAGCTCCTCCAGGAGGAGGTCGAGGCCGGCGAACGGCACGCGCATCGACAGGTCATCTTCCAGCCGGAGCTCATGGTTCGTCAGTCCAGCGACCTCACCCGCGGCTGATCCTGCCGCTCCGCCAACCCGCCCAGTCCTCAGGAAGGCTTCGCGCATGCTCTACGAGAACGCCCTGGCCTCCGCGGCCGATCTGGACGGTTTCCGGCTGGAGGGCGACGGCGCCGTTTCCTTCCCACTCGGCCGGCTGCGACTGGAGAGCAAGCCACAGGACGATCCGGACAAGAACCCCAACGTGGTGCTGTGGTGCCCGGAGGACTTCGGGCCGAACATCACCGTCGAGTGGGACTTCTGGCCGATCCGCGAACCAGGTCTGTGCATTCTGTTCTTCCACGCCAAGGGACGTGAGGGCGAGGATCTGTTCGACCTCGCGCCGCGGACCGGGGCCTACGAGCAGTACCACCACGGCGATCTGGATGCCTACCACGTCTCGTACTTCCGGCGCCGCTGGCCGACCGAGCGCGCCCTGCACACCTGCAATCTGCGGAAGAGCTACGGGTTTCACCTCGTCGCGCAGGGGCCGGATCCTTTGCCGGCGGTGCTGGACGCGCAAGGACCGTACTCGCTGCGACTCTCGGTCAAGGACGGCGAGATCACCTTCTCGATCGACGGCCTGGTTTCGTTCAGCTGGCGCGACGAGCAGCCACTGACCGGCGGAAAGCTCGGCTTCCGCCAGATGGCCCCGATGATCGGCGACTACGCAAACCTCCGCATCTCGACTCCCTGACGCCCGGCCCACCTCGCGCCCACCTCGCGCCCGCCCCGGCCGCCCCCGCCGCCCCGGCCGCTCTGGCGCTCTGGCGCTCTGGCGCTCGGGCGCTCGGGCGCTCCGGCGCTCGGCCACTCTGGAGCCCGCCGCTTGGACGGCCAGCCCTCGCACCGCGCGAAGCTGCGGATTTCGCGCCCTTGAGCGCGCTTACGGGCAACCGCTTACCCAGCGAGCCCCGCCGCGCCACCCCACCGGCCTGACCGACTCCTGACAAACGCTTTCCAGAGCGTTGACATTGAGACGATTCAACCATATGGTCACATCACTTTTCACCCGTAACGCATCCGTCACAAGGCAGGGACTCTCGTGAAACACTGCCCCACCAGCTCGCCGCACCGCTCGGCCGGCGGCTGGCCATGAGCTCGTCCGGTTGGTCGATCCGGCTGTACTACGCGGCCGACGAGCTGCTGTGGGCGATCAAACTGAACGCCCTGTGGATCCTTTTCACCCTGCTGGGCGGGGTCGCTCTCGGTATCGGCCCGGCCACGCTGACAGCATATGACCTGGCCAGACGCAGGTCTTTCGGTGAATCGTTTCACGCTCTGCCTGCCTTCCGGGCCGGCTTCCGCCGGGAATTCGCCCGCGGTTCGCTGCTGGTACTGCCGCTGCTGGCAGTAGCGGTGGCCCTGGTCGGCAACTACCTGTACTTCGCTTCGCTGGGAGCGAAGGCGTCGATCCCCCGGCTGGCCTGTTTCGTGGCCCTCGCCCTGCTGGCCGTGATCGCCGCCTACCTGCTGCCGATGGCCGTGCACTACGACCTCCGGCCGCGCGAACTGTTGCCCAAGGCATCGCTGGTCGCGATCGCGCGACCCGCCTCGTCTGTCGTCCTGCTCTTCGTTTTCGTCACGATCGCCTACCTGTCCAGCACTTTCCCGGTCATCGGGCTGGTGCTGGCGGGTGGCGGCTGGATCCAGCTGAACACGTGGCTCTGCCTGCGCTTCTTCGAAGAGAACGAGGCGCGCCTGCACCTGAAAGGGAACTCATGACCATCTTCTCCCGCCGGCGTCTCGCCGTCGCCGTCGCGTTGTCGACGGCACTGCTCGCCACTGCCTGTTCGGGCAGCGATGAACAGCCGGCCTCGAGCAACGAACTGACGGTGATGGCGCCGCTGTTCGGTACCGCACCGGATCCGAACGGCGAGATGCAGCAGGCCGTCGAGAAGGTGGTCGGCAAGAAGCTCAAGATCACCTGGGTGCCGAACGCGGAGTACGGCGACAAGACCAACGTCACGCTGGCCTCGGACAAGATCCCCGACGTGATGGTGGTCAACGAGAAGAGCCCGGCGTTCATCAAGGCCGCCGAGGCGGGCGCCTTCTGGGACCTGACCGGCAAGCTGGACAAGTACCCGAACCTCAAGCCGGCCAACGAGCAGACCGCCAAGAACACCCAGGTCAACGGCAAGACCTACGGCATCTACCGGGTCCGGCCGCTGCTCCGCTCCGGCATCGTGATCCGCAAGGACTGGCTGGCCAAGCTGGGACTCCAGGAGCCGAAGACGGTCGAGGACCTGTACGCCGTCGCCAAGGCGTTCACCGAGCGGGACCCGGACGGCAACGGCAAGAAGGACACCTACGGCCTGATCATCCCGAAGTGGCCTGGTTTCTACGCCAGCGCGAGCCCGTACGACGTGATCGAGACCTGGTTCGGCGCACCCAACGGCTGGGGCGAGCGCGGCGGCAAGCTGGTCCCGGGCTTCGACACCCCGGAGTTCCTCACCGCCAACCGCTGGCTGCGCAAGTGGGTCACCGAGGGCCTGGTCAACCCTGACTTCGCCACCTTGGACACCGCCAACTGGAACGACCCGTTCGTCCAGGGCAAGGGCGGCATGATCATCGACGTCAACGTCCGGGCGACCCAGTTGCTCGACATGTTCAAGGAGAAGACGCCGAAGGACATCGACAAGGTCACCCTGGTCGGGAACCTGGCCCGCGGCGACGGCAAGAAGTTCTCCTACCCGTTCACCGGTTACAACATGGTGATCGCGATCTCCAAGCAGAACGTCCGCTCCGACGAGCAGCTGGACCAGACCCTGCAGTCGCTGGACAAGCTGGCCTCCAAGGAGGGCTCGGTCCTCGTCACCAACGGCATCGAGGGCCGCAACTTCAAGGTCGAGGGCAAGTACGCCGTACCGATCGCGCAGGACGACCCGAAGGTGAAGGCGATCCAGAACGACGTGGACAAGGCCTTCATCCAGCTCGGGACCCGGGCCAGCGTCGGCATGGGCGCCTACCCGCTGCGGCCGAACGACGCGCCGAGCCGGGCGATGCGGGAGAAGTTCGACGTACTGATGAACGAGGACCTGAAGACCGCGGTGTTCAACCCGGTGCTCGGCGTCATCGCGCCGACCACCATCGCCAAGGGCCAGACCCTGCAGAACATCATTCCCGACGCCCGGATCAAGTACCTGTCCGGCGCGTTCACCGAGGACCAGCTGAAGGCTGAGATCAAGCGCTGGTACGACAGCGGCGGCACCCAGATCGCCCAGGAGACCAACGACCTGGCCGCCAAGGTCGGCGGCTGATCCGCTCCGGTCCACGCAGGGGCCCGGGCACGTCCCGGGCCCCTTCTAGCGAAGGGAGGGCGCCATGGCCACCGAGCTGGCGCCGAACCAGGTGGTGCCCCCCGCCTTGCCGATGACGGGACCGGCCCGGAAGAGGCACAAGCGGGGACGCCGGCAGCGGCCGCTGTGGCGGGACCTGCTGCGCTACCGCTGGCTGTACGTCCTGCTGCTGCCGGGCCTGGCCTACTTCATCATCTTCAAGTACCTGCCGATGTACGGCCTGACCATCGCGTTCAAGGACTACGTGCCCTTCCTCGGGTACTCCGGCAGCCAGTGGGTCGGGCTCGAGCACTTCGAGGCGCTGTTCACCGGACCGGACTTCGGCCGGCTGATGATCAACACGCTGATCCTGGCGCTGCTCACCATCGTCTTCGTGTTCCCGGCCCCGATCGTGGTCGCGCTGATGCTGAACGAGCTGCGGATCCGGGTGATGAAGCGGTCGATCCAGTCGCTGATCTACATCCCGCACTTCCTGTCCTGGACGATCGTCGCGTCGCTGACCTATCTGCTGTTCTCGGTGGACTTCGGCGTGATCGCCGGCTGGCTGCACGACATCGTCGGCGGGCAGCGGGTCGACTACGTCGCCCAGGCCGACTGGTTCCGTCCGCTGATCGTGCTGCAGTTGCTGTGGAAGCAGACCGGCTGGGGCACGATCATCTACCTGGCCGCGCTGGCCAGTGTCGACACCCAGTTGTACGAGGCGGCCCGGGTCGACGGCGCCGGCCGGTGGCGGCAGTTCTGGCACATCACCCTGCCGTCGATCCAGCCGACCATCGTCGTGATGGCCATCCTCACCTCCGGCAACCTGATGGACTCCGGCTTCGAGCAGATCTGGCTGATGACCACCTCGCTCAACCGCGACGTGGCCGACGTCTTCGACACCTTCGTCTACTACGTCGGCATCACCCAGGGCTCGTTCAGCTACGCCACCGCGGTCGGCCTGTTCAAGGGCCTGATCGGTGTCGTGCTGATCTTCGGCTCCAACCTGCTGGCCAAGCGCCTCGGCCAGCGCGGACTGTTCTGAAAGGAGTTGGGACCCATGGCAAGAAGTCGTTCCGTCCGGTACTTCGACTCCCCCGGCAGCCGTGCCTTCGACATCGTCAACATGCTGCTGCTGACCGGCCTGGCCATCGTCACGGTGCTGCCGATGCTCTACGTGCTGGCCGGGTCGTTCGCGACCGAGTCCGAGATCAGCTCCCGGCCGTTCTTCCTGTGGCCGGAGAAGTTCGTCACCGACACCTATCGCTACATCTTCTCCACCGACACCTTCGTCCGGGCGCTGCTGACGACGATCGTGGTGACGGCCGTCGGCACGGCCGTCCAGCTGTTCCTCACCCTGACGATGGCGTACCCGCTGGCCAAGCGGCATCTGCCGGGTCGTGCCCTGGTGCTCAACCTGGTGCTTTTCACGCTGGTGTTCAGCGGCGGGATGATCCCGACGTACCTGGTGGTGCGTGACCTGGGGCTGCTGAACAGTTACTGGGCCCTGATCCTGCCGCTGGCGATCAACCCGTTCTACCTGATCGTCGTGAAGAGCTTCTTCCAGGAGCTTCCCGAGGCCCTGGAGGAGGCCGCCCGAATCGACGGCTGCAACGAGCTGAACGTGTTCCTGCGGATCGTGCTGCCGTTGTCGAAACCGATCATCGCGACCTTCTCGCTGTTCTACGCGGTGGCGATCTGGAACGACTACATGTCGCCGTTGCTCTACATCGACGACAGCAAGAAGTGGACGCTGCAGATGATCGTTCGCCAGCTCACCGCGGCGAACGCCGACTCCGCCAACGTCCTGCAGCAGCTGGAGACGGTCTCGTTCCCCGAGCAGGGCCTGAAGTTCGCGGTGGTGGTGGTCGCGACGCTGCCGATCCTGTTCTTCTACCCCTTCCTGCAGAAGCACTTCGCCAAGGGCGTGATGATCGGCTCGGTGAAGGAATGACGGCCCTGCACTGGCTGGAAACCCCTGGCAGGCAAGGCGTGACGTGGGGTGTCCCCTGGCCGCGGGGTGCCGTAGCCGGGGACAGCCCGTTCGCGCTCGCCGACGGTACGCCGGTGCAGAGCTGGACCACGGCGACCTGGCCGGACGGCTCGGTCAAGTGGTCCGCCCACGCGATCGGACCGGCCGACGAGCCGGCCTCGTCGTACGACCTCGTGCCGGGGCAGGCGCCCGACGTACCGGCCGAGCCGGTGGTCGTCACGCAGGCCGCCGGCCGGGTCGAGGTGCGGACCGGCGAGGTCAGCTGGGTGCTCACCCGGCAGCAGTTGATCGAGTCGGTCAAGTACGGCGACCGGGAGGTGACCCGGAACGTCCGGCTGGTCAGCCTTCGGCAGGACGCGCCCGAGGAGGACGGCAGCCGTACCCGGCAGGCGACGACCGCGACAGTCGGGCGGATCGTGGTCGAGCAGGACGGGCCGGTGCGCGCCGTGGTCAGGGTTGAGGGCAAGCACGGCGACTGGTTGCCGTTCAGCGTCCGCCTGTACTTCTACGCCGGCGCGACCGACGTACGGATCGTGCACAGTTTCGTGTGGGACGGTGATCCCGACCGCGACTTCCTGGCGGGCCTGGGGCTCAGCGCGGACGTGGTCATGCGCGACGAACCGCACGACCGGCATGTCCGGTTGGCCGGACCGTCCGGGTTCCTGACCGAGGCCGTCCGAGGCCTGACCGGCCTGCGCCGCGACCCGAGCGAGCCGGTACGCCGGGCGCAGGTGGCCGGCCGTCCCGTCGGCGAGATCCCGAATCCGGAGGTCTCGGAGCGGCTGCACCTGATCCCGCAATGGAACGACTACACGCTCGACCAGAGCAGCGCCGACGGATTCACCCTCCGCAAACGGACCGGACCCGGCCAGGCCTGGGTGACCATCCCGGCCGGGACCAGGGCACCTGGCTACGGCTATGTCGGTGGAGCCGGCGGCGGCCTGGGGTTCGGCCTCCGCGACTTCTGGAAGCTGCATCCCACCCGCCTCGACATCCGCGCGGCAGCAAGCGAGCTGGCCACCGCCACCGTGTGGATGTGGTCGCCCAGCGCACCCGCGATGGACCTGCGTTTCTGGCACGACGGGATGGACCAGGACAGCTACGCCGAACAGCTCGAAGGTCTCGAGATCACCTACGAGGACTACGAACCAGGCTTCGGCAACGCCCACGGCATCGCCCGGACCCATGAACTGACGCTGCGCGTCCACGACAAGACACCATCTGCCGAGGAGCTGGCCGAGCACGTCGATCTCCTCAACTCCCCACGGCTGCTCACGGTTTCGCCGGCCCGGATGCTCGAGGCTGGAGTCTTCGGCAGCTGGGCACTCCCCGACTCCGACCACCAGGACATCGAGGGCCGGCTGAACTTCCTCTTCCAGTACTACGTGGGCCAGCGCGAGCAACGCCGCTGGTACGGGTTCTGGGACTACGGCGACGTCATGCACTCCTACGACCCCGACCGCCACACCTGGCGGTACGACGTCGGCGGCTATGCCTGGGACAACTCCGAACTCTCGCCAGATCTCTGGCTCTGGTACCAGTACCTCCGGACCGGCCGGGCCGACGTCTTCCGGTTCGCCGAGGCGATGACCCGGCATACCGGCGAGGTCGACGTGCATCACCTCGGGCCCTGGAAGGGCTTGGGCTCGCGGCACAACGTCCAGCACTGGGGATGCAGCTGCAAGCAACTGCGGATCTCTAGCGCGATCTACCGCCGCTTCCACTACTACCTGACGGCCGACGAGCGCACTGGCGACCTGCTGAACGAACTGACCACCGCTGAGGAGACCTTCCTGGCGCTGGATCCTCTGCGCAAGGTCCGCACAGACGTCTACTCCCCCGACCCGCACGCGTTGTCCGTCGGCCTGGGAGTCGACTGGGGCGCCTTGGCTGCCGCCTGGCTCACCCGCTGGGAGCGGTACGGCGACGAGCAGGCACGGGCACGCCTGATGGGGACGATGGCCGACATCGCTGCCTTGCCGTATGGCTTCCTCACTGGACAGGCACTGTTCGACCTGTCGACCGGACGGTTCGACTCCAGCCGCTCCGGCGTCTCGGTCTCCCACCTGTCAGCCGTCTTCGGCCTACCCGAGATCTGTTCCGAGCTGATCGACCTGGACCTCGACGTACCGGGATTTGAGAAGGCATGGCTGGACTACTGCCGGCTCTACCTCGCTCCTGCCGACGAGCAGGCGGCAGAGGTCGGGCAGGCGCTCCAGGGCATCTCGCTGGTCCAGGCCCACAGCAGGCTTGCCGCGTACGCCGCCGCGCGGACCGGCGATGTCGGACTGGCCCGGCTGGCCTGGCGGAAGTTCTTCCTCGACGAGGGCGACCAGCTCAACCGCAACGCCCTGCAACGCGAACCCGTCTGGCGCACCACCCCGATCCTCGACGCGCTGATGCCCGTCGACGAAGCGGCCTTCGTGAGCACCAACGACGCGGCGCAGTACGGCCTGTCCGCGATCCAGAATCTCGCCCTGATCCCCGAACACCGAACCAGCAAAGGTGAAACGGCATGGAGATCTCCCGACGCCAAGTCCTAGCCGGACTGGCCGCCGCCCCGGTGGCGTCACTGCTCGATACCCGTACCGCGGCCGCCCGGCCGGCCGCAGTCCCCGAAGTGAAGCTGAACTGGCTGGAAGGCAAGCCGAACACAGCGGCCGTGACGACCTGGGGAACGCCCTGGCCCAAAGGCGCGGTGAGCCCGGATCAGACGTTCGCGCTCACGGCCGCGGACGGCAGCGCAGTACCGGTGCAGAGCTGGCCGACGGCGTACTGGCCCGACGGTTCGCTCAAGTGGAGTGCGCACGCGATCGCCGTGGAGGCACCGGCTCACTCGTACACGCTGAAGGCCGGCTCTGGCGCCGCTCCCGCGACGGCCGTCACGGTCAAGGACGAGAAGCAGTACGTCGACATCGACACCGGTGTGATCAAGGCCCGGATCCGCAAGTCCGGCACCGACCTGATCAGCCAGGTCTGGCGCGGTGGCGTCGAGATCGCCCGCAAGGGACGGCTGGTCAACCTCAAGCAGGACAAGATCGCCGAGGACGAGGAAGCCACCATCGCCCGGGTCCGGTTCGAGAGTGCGATCAGCTCGGTGAAGGTCGAGCAGTCCGGGCCGGTCCGGGCCGTGATCCGGATCGACGGGAAGCACACCAACGCCAAGGGCAAGTCCTGGCTGCCGTTCACCGTGCGGCTGTACTTCTACGCCGGCGCGGAGAACTTCCGGATGGTGCACACGTTCGTCTACGACCGCGACGGGCAGCACGACTACATCGCCGGGCTGGGAGTCCGCTTCCGCGTGCCGCTGCGCGACGCGACGTACGACCGGCACGTCCGGTTCGTCGGCGCCGAGCACGGGATGCTCGCCGAGGCGGTCAAAGGCATCACCGGGTTGCGGCGCGATCCGGGCGCCGCAGTACGGGCCGCGCAGGTGGCTGGCACGAAGCTGCCTGATCCGGCGACCTGGGACCAGCGGGTGACCACTCGGCTGCAGTACATCCCGGAGTGGGGTGACTACTCGCTCAGCCAGTTGTCGGCGGACGGCTTCACGGTGAAGAAGCGGACCAAGAAGGGCCACGGCTGGATCCCGGTCGACCAGGGCGAGCGTGCTTCGGGACTCGGGTACGTCGGCGGTGTGAGCGGCGGTCTCGCGTTCGGCCTGCGCGACTTCTGGCAGCGGCACCCGACCCAGCTCGACATCCGTGGCGCGCACACCGAAGAGGCCGAGGTCACCGTGTGGCTCTGGTCGCCGGAGGCGGAGCCGATGGACATGCGCTTCTACCACGACGGCATGGGCCAGGACACGTATCCGAAGCAGATCGAAGGCCTCAACATCACCTATGAGGACTACGAACCGGGCTTCGGTACGCCGTACGGGATCGCCCGGACGAGTGAGCTGACCTTCTGGGCGCTGGGGGCGACCCCGACGGCGGAGCGGCTCGGCGCGATGGCCGACCAGGTGCGCACTCCGGCGCAGCTGATCAACCCGGTCGAGCACCTGATCACCACGAAGGTGTTCGGCGGGCTGGTCTCGCCGGTGGACCGGTCGCACCCGGCCAAGAAGGCGATCGAGGACCACCTGGACTTCCTCTTCGACTTCTACCGCGGACAGGTGGAGCAGCGGCACTGGTACGGGTTCTGGGACTACGGCGACATCATGCACACGTTCGACGAGGACCGGCTGGTCTGGCGGTACGACGTCGGCGGCTATGCCTGGGACAACTCCGAGCTGTCGCCGGATCTCTGGCTCTGGTACGCGTTCCTGCGCTCGGGGCGCGCGGACATCTTCCGCTTCGCCGAGGCGATGACGCGGCACACCGGCGAGGTCGACGTCTACCACCTCGGCCAGTGGGCGGGGCTCGGCACCAGGCACGGCGTACAGCACTGGGCGGACAGCGCCAAGCAGCAGCGCATCAGTACGGCGATCTACCGGCGATTCTACTACTACCTCACCGCCGACGAGCGGACCGGTGACCTGCTGTCCGAGCTGGTCGATTCCGACCGGACCTTCCTGGTGCTGGACCCGCTGCGGAAGATCCGCACCGAGCCGTACACGCCGGACCCGCACGCGCTGGCGATCGGGCTCGGGACCGACTGGAGCGGTCTGGCCGCGGCCTGGCTCACCGAGTGGGAGCGAAACGGGCCCAAGGCAACGATCGCGAAGACCAAGTTGCTCGCCACGATGGAGACGATCGGTGCGATGCCGAACGGTTTTGTCACCGGCGGCGGGCTCTACGACCTGGACACCGGCCGGTTCGCGCCGGTCACCGCGAAGACGGTCAGCGTCTCCCACCTGTCCGCGATGTTCGGCCAGGTGGAGATCTGCGCCGAGCTGATCGACCTGGTCGACGTACCGGCCTTCGAGCAGGCGTGGTTGCAGTACTGCCGGCTCTACAACGCCAGCCGGGCCGAGCAGACGGCGGAATGCGGCGCGCACTTCGGCAACCTCATCCTTCGCCAGGGTCACTCCCGGCTCACCGCCTACGCGGCGACCCGGCTGAACAGCAACGATCTGGCGGCCCGGGCGTGGAAGGAGTTCTACACCGGCGACGGCTACGCCCCGAACCTCCCCTGGTCCTCGAAGCAGGTCACCTCGACGCTCAACCCGAGCGAGGCGGCGACCTGGGTCTCGACCAACACCACCGCGCTGTACGGCTTGGCCGCGATCCAGACCCTCGCGCTGGTCGGCGACCAGATTGTGAACCCGTGAGGTCCCGCATCGTGGCCGGCGCCCTGGTCATCTGCGCTGGCCTGGCTCTGTCCCCCGCCCCTGCCGCTGCTGGTGGGCTCGGCCCCGCCCCGAAACCGGATCCCGCGCTGCTCGCGCAGTGCACCGGGACCGCGCCGATCACGTGCACGTTCGACGTACCGCCCGGGCACTACGACGTGACGGTTCAGCTCGGCGATCGTCGGGTGGCGGCACAGACCGAGGTCTTTGCCGAGGCGCGTCGGCTGATGGTCAGCTCCATCGACACCGCGGCCGGCGAACTGGTACGGCGTACCTTCACCGTCAACGTACGGAACCCTGAAGCGCAGCAGAACGGCTTCAGCGGACCGGGTACGCCGGGACTCACGCTGACCTTCGCCGGATCGGCACCCAAGGTCAGCGGGATCGGCCTGGCACCCGCCGGTTGCGAGACCCAGCGGCTCTTCCTGGCCGGCGACTCCACCGTCACCGATCAGGACGCCGTGCCGTACACCGGCTGGGGTCAGCGGCTGCCGATCTCGTTCCGGCGTGGGCTCTCGGTCGTCAACCACTCCGGCTCAGGCGAAAGCTCGGTCTCGTTCCTGGCCAAGCCGGAGATGTGGGCAGCCCTGCAGCCGCAACTCCGGCCGGGAGACGTTGCCCTGGTCCAGTTCGGCCACAACGACAAGCAGAGTACGGCGGAGGTGTTCCGCGCCAACCTGACCCAAATCGTCCAGGGCATCCGTGCGACCGGAGCTCAGCCCGTGCTGGTCACTCCCGTGGTCCGGCGCTGGTTCACGGGCAGCAAGCTCAACTCGACCGGCCTGATCGTCAACGGCCTCGGCGTAGACCTACCGGCCGAAATGCGCGCGGTGGCCGCAGCCGAGTCCGTCCCGCTGATCGACCTCACCGCCCGAAGCCAGGCAGTGGTCGAGACCCTCGGCCCCGAGCAGGCCAAAGCCCTCTACCTGACCCGCGAGAAGCGAGACGACACCCACACCTCGGAGCACGGAGCAACCATCTACGCCGACTTGGTCGCCACCGCCCTGAAGGACCTCAGCCTCATCCCCGACCGGTACTGGGCTGCCGGCTGACGCAGAACCGGCGTACCGGAGTGATCCGGTACGCCGGTGAGGTGGTGGTGGCCGGAATCAGCCGACCTCGGCCATGACCTCGTCGGAGACGTCGAAGTTGGCGTAGACGTTCTGCACGTCGTCGCTGTCCTCGAGGGCGTCGATCAGGCGGAAGATCTTGTTCGCGCCCTCGGCGTCCAGCTCGACGGTCATCGACGGGACGAAGGAGGCGTCGGCCGACTCGTAGTCGATGCCGGCGTCCTGCAGCGCGGTCCGGACCTTGACCAGGTCGCTGGCCTCGCTGATCACCTCGAAGGACTCGCCGAGGTCGTTCACCTCGTCGGCGCCGGCCTCGAGCACGGCCTCCATCACGTCGTCCTCGGAGTAGGACTTGCCGTCCTGCTCCTTGTTCACCACGATGACGCCCTTGCGGTTGAACAGGTACGCGACGCTGCCCGGGTCGGCCAGCGAGCCGCCGTTGCGGGTCATCGCGGTCCGGACGTCGGCCGCGGCGCGGTTGCGGTTGTCGGTCAGGCACTCGATCAGCATCGCCACACCGTTCGGGCCGTAGCCCTCGTAGGTGATCGACTGCCAGTCGGCGCCACCGGCCTCGGCACCGGAGCCGCGCTTGACCGCGCGGTCGATGTTGTCGTTCGGGACCGACGACTTCTTCGCCTTCTGGACCGCGTCGTACAGGGTCGGGTTGCCCGCGAGGTCACCACCGCCCGTGCGGGCGGCCACCTCGATGTTCTTGATCAGCTTCGCGAAGAGCTTGGCGCGCCTCGAGTCGATGACCGCTTTCTTGTGCTTGGTGGTGGCCCATTTGGAGTGGCCTGACATCGCGAACCCAACCCTTCTACCGCCGAACTGACTTAGAGGCCGCGCACCAGATCGGCGAAGTAGCCGTGCAGCCTGGCGTCCCCGGTCATCTCCGGATGGAACGACGTGGCCAGCAGCCGATCATGGCGAACCGCGACGATCCTACCCGTGGCGGGGCCCGACCTCACTGTCGACAGTACCTCCACGTCCCGGCCGACCCGTTCCACCCACGGTGCCCGGATGAACACGGCATGGTACGGCGCGTCGAACGCGGCGAAGCCGAGATCGGCCTCGAACGAGTCGACCTGCCGCCCGAACGCGTTGCGCCGGACCGTCACGTCCAGCCCGCCGAGCGTCTCCTGGCCCTCGATCCCGCCGGTGATCTCGTTCGCCAGCATGATCATCCCGGCGCAGGTCCCGAAGGTCGGCATGCCGTCCGCGATCCGCTTCTGCAGCGGCTCGAACAGCTCGAACGACCGGGCCAGCTTGTCCATCGTGGTCGACTCACCGCCGGGCAGCACCAGCCCGTCCACCGCGGCCAGCTCCGCCGGCCGCCGCACCGGCCGCCCTTCGACCCCAACCGCGGCCAGCATCGCCAGATGCTCCCGCACGTTGCCCTGCAACGCGAAGACCCCGATCACAGGCTCACTCATCGCCCACTCCTCCCCATCCATCCAACCAAGTCGGTCCGCCGCCACCGGTGAACTCGAACGACGGCCCCAGCACCCGGACGCCTTCGGACCCCCGGGGACCGACCCGGAGTTCCTGCAGCAGAAAGGTGCGCTCACCGATCGCGGCCGCCTGGTAAGCCTCGGCTGCCGTCGCGTAGGCCTCGCCGTGCACCCAGTTGCCGAGCAGGAAGCGGCTGGAGACCACGAAGGATCCCACCACCAGGTCCGCCGGCTCCGGAGCTGTACTCCGGAGTTCCTGCTCCGGCCCTGCCGGTGGGCGCACTGTCCACAGCAGGTCGATCAACCCGAGCGTGCGCCGGGCGAAGGACTCTGCTTCGGCATAGTCGTCGAACTCTCGCGGGCCTTCGTACTTGTCCGGTGTGGCGATCCAGCGCACCTTGACCACCTCCGAGCCGACCTCGACCAGGTGCTCGTTCACCATGTGGGCCGGCGTTGCCAGTTGATGGTTACTTCGATGCGGCCCTCGTCGAAGGTGGCTGGTAGGTCGCGTTCGTGCAGCAGGGCCAGTACGTCGTCCAGCAGGGGCTCCCCCGGCGCGACGTTGGCCGTGTCGGGGTGCCAGAGCTTGAGCTCGAGCATGCCGAAGTCAACCGCGTGCCAGACGTCGGTGTCGGTGAAGAACACCAGCCCCTTCGGATCCTGAGCAGCCTCCAGTGCCTCCCGTGCGGCGTGGTGATCCGACGTGTAGCGAACAACCACGACGCCCAGCGACTCCAGCTCAGCCAGTACTGCGTCCAGCCGGTCCGGATCGGTCTCTTCGGGCCAGCCAGCCGCATCCGCCGCCAGCGCGCCCACCGCTTCGTCCACCAGCTCCGGCACGAGCACTGCCGGGTCGGCCGAAGGGGCATCCTCCTGCACGGCCTCCGTCAACGCAGCCGTCGCGGCCGCGCGGTCGGCGTACCCGGAACGGACCAGGACCCGAGCGAGACCGCGCAACTCGCGCGCGGTCCGCTCACCGATCACCTGCTCTGTCACCAAGACTTACCAGCCGCGCTCGGCGAGCCGGTGCGGCTGCGGGATCTCGTCGACGTTGATGCCGACCATCGCCTCGCCCAGGCCGCGGGAGACCTTGGCGAGGACGTCCGGGTCGTCGTAGAAGGTGGTGGCCTTGACGATGGCCTCGGCGCGCTGGGCCGGGTTGCCGGACTTGAAGATGCCGGAGCCGACGAACACGCCCTCGGCGCCGAGCTGCATCATCATCGCCGCGTCGGCCGGGGTGGCGATGCCACCGGCGGTGAAGAGCACGACCGGGAGCTTGCCGGCCGCCGCGACCTCCTTGACCAGCTCGTACGGCGCCTGCAGCTCCTTGGCCGCGACGTACAGCTCGTCCTCGGGCAGGTTCTGCAGCTTGCGCAGCTCCTGGCGGATCTGGCGCATGTGGGTGGTCGCGTTGGACACGTCACCGGTACCGGCCTCGCCCTTGGAGCGGATCATCGCCGCGCCCTCGGTGATCCGGCGCAGCGCCTCGCCCAGGTTGGTCGCGCCACAGACGAACGGAACGGTGAAGTTCCACTTGTCGATGTGGTTGGCGTAGTCGGCCGGGGTGAGCACCTCGGACTCGTCGATGTAGTCCACGCCCAGGCTCTGCAGGATCTGCGCCTCGACGAAGTGACCGATCCGGGCCTTGGCCATCACCGGGATCGACACGGTGTTGATGATGGACTCGATCATGTCCGGGTCGCTCATCCGGGAGACGCCGCCCTGGGCGCGGATGTCGGCCGGGACCCGCTCGAGCGCCATCACGGCGACGGCACCGGCGTCCTCGGCGATCTTGCCCTGCTCGGCGGTGACGACGTCCATGATCACGCCGCCCTTGAGCATCTCGGCCATCCCGCGCTTGACCTTCGCGGTACCGGTCTGCGGGCTGTTCTGGTTCTCGGTCACTGAGTCCTCCTGGTCGCGGTCTGGCACCCGTCCAGCGTAGGACGAGTGGACTGACTAGCTTCAGTCCACTCCGGATCAACTGGACTGACTCAGCGCAGCGCCCAACCGGGCCACGACCAGCCGCAGCGTGGCCGGCGGAGCAGTGAACGGGATCCGGATGTGCCGCCGGTCGGTCCCGTCCGGCGTGAACAGATCCCCCGCCCCCAGCAGCAACCCCTGCTCTCGCGCGGCCTCCAGCACCCGCCGCGCCCGTACTTCGGTGAACTCCAGCCACAACGTCATCCCACCGGTCGGGGTGGCCCACGCCACCCCGTCGAGTGGCTTCAGCCCGGTCTCCAGCGCGGCCAGGTTGGTCCTGAGCCGCGTCTTGCGCCGGGAGATCACCCGGTCGAGCCGGCCGAGGATCGCCTGCGCCAGCAAGTCGTCCAGCGCGCTCGGCGACGTCACGCTGAGCTGTGCCGACGTGTTGATCCGCCGCCGCAACTGCCGGCCGGTCCGCACCCAGCCGACCCGCAGCCCGCCCCACACGGTCTTGCTGAGCGACCCGACGCTGACAGTGCGCGGGTAGCGGCTCAGCGGGTCCGCCTGTTCGCCACTGGCCAACCAAAGCGGCCGCATGGTCTCGTCGCTGATCAGTGCGGCGTCGTACCGCCGGGCGATCTCCACCACGGCCGTACGCCGGTCCGCTGGCAGGCTGAGCCCGGTCGGGTTGTGGTTGTCCGCCTGGAGGTAGATCACCTTGGGCTTATGCCGCCGACACAGGTGTGCGAGCTGATCCGTGTCCCAGACGCCGGCGGGCCAGCCGACGACGTCCAGCCGGTGCCGACGCAGCAGGTCGAAGGCTGCCGGGTACGTCGGCGACTCGGTGATCGCTACTCCGGGTCCCAGGTCCAACCCGGCCAGTGCCGCGTTCAGGCCAGCCGCCGCGCCTACTGTCAGCGTCAACTGGCCCGGCTCGGTCGGAACCCCTTCCAGCGTGAGGCGCTCCGCGAGCGCAGTACGGAGGTCTAGTGAGCCGCCTGAGGGCGGGCCGTCGCCACCCATCGCCTGCGGGAGCCCTTCGGCGACTATCTGCGCCGCAACCTCGGCTACGTCATGTGGAGCGGCAGTAGTGGCGAAGCGCAGGTCCAGCAGCGGCTGGTCTCCCGCGGAGACTGTCGAAGCAGGAGCAATAGGGTCCAGCAGCCGGTCGAGCGGCCTGACGTGAGTGCCCGACCCACGCTTCGTCTCCAGTACGCCGTCCGCCCGCAACTGATCCAGCGCCCGTACTACGGTCACGCGGCTGAGCCCGAGTCGCTCCGACAGCACGCGTTCCGACGGGAGCCGCGAACCGATCGATAGCTCACCGCGTTCGATCCTGCGCAGGACCAACGCCTCGACCTGCTCGGTCTTGGTCCCGTCCGCCGGATCCAGATCACTCCCCCGCCACATAAGTCCAGTCTCCCACGATTGGCCTCACGACCCGGAATTGTCGGTGTGAGGTGTGAAGATCAGCGCATGGACGAGCGGTGGGCGATCGCGCCGGCGGAGGGAGGCGGCGCGCTCCTTGCTGCCCTCCATCCCGACGGCCAACCCGCCGGCCCGGTACTGCGCGAGCCGGACCTGGCCGCCGCTGTCGGGTCGCGGCCGCAGGTGACTCGGTGGGTCTGGCGGTCGACACCGGAGATCTACCCGCGGTTGCTGGCGTCCGGCGTACGGGTCGAGCGGTGTTACGACATCGAGTGCGCAGAGGTGCTGCTGCTCGGGCACGAGGGGCGACTTGGCGAGCCTCGGTCGGCGGCGGCGGCCTGGGCGCGGCTGAGCGGCAAGCCCGTGCCACCCGATCCGCCGCTGAGGGCCGCGACGCCGGGTGAGCAGTCCTCGTTGTTCGAGATCCAGGAGGAGCCGATCGCCTTCGAGGCGCTGCTCCGGGTCTATGCCGACCAGCTTCGCCGGCACCAACTGGCGGAGCATCCAGACCGGATGCGCCTGCTGACCGCCTCCGAGTCCTCCGGGATGCTTGTGGCCGCCGAGATGGACCGCGCCGGACTGCCTTGGAGCGCGGAGAGGCACCGGGCGCTGCTGACCGAGCTGCTCGGCGAGCGGTTCGCGGGTGGCGGCGAGCCGCGGCGGCTGACCGAGCTGGCCGAGCAGATCTCGGAGGCGTTCGGGCGACGGGTCCGGCCGGAGCTGCCGGCCGACGTACTGAAGGCCTTCAAGCAGGCGGGTTTCCAGGTCACCTCGACGCGGAAGTGGGAGCTCGAGCGGATCGATCATCCGGCGGTGGCGCCACTACTGGAGTACAAGACGCTCTACCGGATCTACACGGCCAACGGCTGGTCGTGGCTGAGCGACTGGATCCACGACGGGCGGTTCCGGCCAGGCTTTATCCCGGGCGGCACGGTGTCCGGCCGATGGGTGACCAACGGTGGTGGCGGTCTGCAGATCCCGAAGGTGATCCGCCGCGCGGTGATCGCCGATCCCGGATGGCGGCTGGTGGTTGCCGATGCGTCCCAACTCGAGCCGCGGGTGCTGGCTGCGATCTCGCGCGATCCGGGGTTGATGGAAGTCGCCGGAGATGCGGGCGACCTGTACAAAGCCGTTTCGGACAAGGCATTCTCGGGCGATCGCGCGACCGCGAAACTCGCCGTACTGGGTGCTGTCTACGGGCAGACCTCCGGTGATGGGCTGAAGAACCTGGCCGCGTTGCGCAAGAGATTTCCGAAGGCTGTCGCGTACGTCGACGACGCGGCGCGGGCCGGTGAGGAAGGGCGGCTGGTCCGCACCTGGCTCGGCCGGACCTGCCCGCCGTCCGGGTCGCCGATCGACGACGCGCTGCTGGAAGGGCCGTCCGAGGAGCGGCAGACCGACTCGAAGCATGCTCGGGCCCGCGGGCGCTTCACCAGGAACTTCGTCGTCCAGGGCAGCGCGGCCGACTGGGCACTGCTGATGATGGCCGCTCTTCGGCAGTCGATCACTGATCTCAAGGCTGAGCTGGTCTTCTTCCAGCACGACGAGGTGATCGTGCACTGCCCGGCCGAGGAGGCCGAGGAGGTCGCGACGGCAATCCAGGCGGCCGGCGACCTGGCCGGCCGGATCACCTTCGGCGAGACGCCGACCCGGTTCCCGTTCACCACCGCGATCGTGGAGTGCTACGCCGACGCCAAGTGACCAGTGGATGCAGGTGCGGCGGGGCGGGGTCGTCAGCCCTGCCGCACCTGCGCTCGGGGGTTAGGTCGTACTGCAGCTGCTGTTGTCGAGAGTGAAGGTGGTAGGAGCGGTACTCGCGCCCGTGCCGTTGAAACCGATCTCGACCGTGGCTCCGGCAGCAAGGGCACTGTTGTGGGACAAGGCGGCCGCAGTGACGGCTGAGCCGGTCTGGGTCCAGGTGGCATTCCAGCCGTTCGACACGGTTTGACCCGACGGGAAGGTGAAGCCGAGCGTCCAGCCGGTCAGCGCCGTCGTACCGGTGTTGGTGATCTGGACAGTTGCGGTGAACCCGCCGCTCCAGCCATTCGCCCGGTACTTGACCGAGCACGCGCCTGTCGATTGGCCGGCGGCCGTCGTAGCGGTGACGGCGGCAGAGGCCGCTGAGACATTTCCTGCCAGATCGCGCGCCCGCACGGTGAACGAGTACGTCGTGGACGGAGTCAGCCCGGTCGCGGTGTAGCTCGTGGTGGTCGAGGTGCCGACGAGCGTCGTACCGCGGTAGATGTCGTAGCCGGCGACGCCGGTGCTGTCGGTCGACGCCGTCCAGGTGAGCGGGATCGACGTGGCGGTGACGGCCCCGGCGCGCAGCGCCGTCGGCGTACTGGGTGCGGTCGTGTCGACCGGGCCACTAGTTGCCTCCGACAACGAGATGCCGGTGGTACTGCCCGCTCCGCCGAGCCGCACCTGGTGGTCGAGGCTGACGAACTTGGTGCCGTGCGTCCACAACGCCGGCTTGAGCAGCGCGTACTTCGCCTCGTCCCAGGTCGCCCAGTCGTGGTTGAGCAGGCCGCCGGTGTCGCCGGAGTTCGGGTTCAGCACCCAGAAGGTCTGGTGCAGGCGGTGCTCCTTGATCAGGTCGCGCAGCGCGGTCATCCACTTCTCGTTCCGGCCACCGTCCAGGAAGCCACCCCATTCGCCGATCAGCAGCGGGGCGATGTTCTGCTTGTGGATGTAGAGCCAGTTCGGGTCCCAGACGTCCCGCTCGAGGGTCGTCCGGTTCCAGTCACCGGTGAACCAGGGCTGTTCGAAGACGAGCGGCCCGTAGTCGTGCGGCGAGTAGACCAGCTGGTCCTGGTGCTGGCCGAGGTTGATCGGGCGCTGGGCGACACCGCGGAGCTGGCCGCCCCACCAGGTGCTGTACCAGTCGTCCTTGTTCTTCGAGGTCCAGGAGACACCGTCCTTGGGATAGACCTCGGTGCCCTCGACGAAGATCAGCCAGTTCGGGTTGATGGCGAGAATCCGCTGCGCCGCGGTCTCGGCGAAGTGCTTGAAGTTGGTCAGGTCGGTCGAGTTGTCCCACTTGGCGAAGGCGGTCTCGGACCACTGACCGTGCGGCTCGTTCTTCAGGTCGGCGCCGATGATCGTGTCGTTGGTCTTGTACCGGGTGGTGACCCACGACCAGGCCTGGTAGACGTGCTCGGTGGTGATGGATCCCTTGTACCAGAGGGGGTAGACGTGCCCGGCGTTGTCGGCCTCGGCGCTGTGCAGGTCGAGGAAGACCTTCAGCCCGTACTGCTCGCAGAGTGCGAGGAAACGGTCGAACACCTGCAGGTTGTTCATCCCGGACAGGTCGGGATTGACGAACACGTTGACGTTCGGCGTGATCGTCTGGCCGGCGGACCATTCGAGCAGCAGCTGCGCCGAGACGGGGATCCGGACCACGTTGATCCCGCGGTCGGCCATCGACTTGGTGATCTGCTGCAGGTTGCCCGACCACAGACCGTGGAAGACCCGTTCGCTGGTGTTGAAGCCGAACCAGTTGGTGCCGGTCAGCCAGACCTCCTGGCCGGCCTCGTCGACGATCTTGTTGCCCTGCACATGCAACCAGTCCTGGGCCGGCGCCGCCGCGGCAGCTGCCGGCTGGGCTGAGGACAAGGACGGATGAAATGCGAGTGCACCGGTGAACAGTGCTGCGGCCGCGACGATCGACAGCACCGTGCGGCCGATCGTCGAACGTGGTCGGAAGATCACGAGAACCTCCTGGTACTTGGGGCGGGGGCCGGCCGTGGTTCCTCCCTGAGGGGCAGGGGCGGAACCACGACCGGCGTCTCAGGCCGCGTCAGGTACAGCGGCGGCGGGTGGTGACGGGGGAAGGTCAGCCGATCGTGCAGGTCTTGCCGCTGACCGAGAACGCGGTCGGGTTGGTGTTGGTACCGGTGTGGGTGCCGTTGAACCCGATGTCCACGGTCGCTCCCGGTGCGATCGTCGCGTTCCAGGTGCCAGGCTGACCGGTTCCGGTCACCGTGCTGCCGGACTGGCTCCACACCGCGTTCCAGCCCTGCTGGACCGTTTGCCCGTTGGCGAAGTCGAAGGTGAGCCGCCAGTCGGCCAAGGGAGTCGTCCCCGTGTTGGTCACCTTGATCGACGCCGTGAAGCCGGTGTTCCAGCTGTTCGCGGAGTAGCTCACCTTGCAGCCGCCCGGCGACTGGGTGCCGCTGGTCGTCACCGCCAAGGCCGCGGAACTCGCGGATACGTTGCCCGCCGCGTCTTTGGCCCGCACGGTGAACGAGTACGCCGTACTGGCCGTGAGCCCGGTGGCCGTGAAGCTCGCAGTACTGGAGGTTCCGGCGAGCGTCGTACCGCGGTAGATGTCGTAGCCGCTCACTCCGACGTTGTCCGTCGAGGGTGTCCAGGTCAACGCGACCGAGGTGTTGGTGACCGAGCCGGCCTGCAGACCGGTCGGTACCGACGGCGCGACCGTGTCGGTGGGCGGGTTGCCGCCACCGATCACCGGGTAGGCGTTGCGGACCAGTTCGACGAACTGCGACTCGAACCAGCGGCCCGCGAGCGGAGCGTCAGGTGAGGCACCGGTGAGCTGGTTGCCCAGTTTCGGCGACACGAAGGTCGGGTCGCACATCCGGTCGAACCGCTTGCCCTCGTCGTTCGGGATGTCGGTGGACGCGCCGTCGGACTCACCCGGCGGCTTGATCCAGACGAACGCGTCGAGGTGCGACGCCGCCGGGGCGGGCGGAGTCGCGCGCGGACGCTCGCCGATGCCGGCACCGAGCGGGTTGCACCAGGCACCGCGGTGGTTGCGGCGATCGACCTTCGACTGGTTGACGTAGGTGTTGAGATCCGTACTGGTCGAGGTCGCGGTCGGCCGCGCGGCCCCGCCCCAGCCGTTGCGCGAAGTGTCGATCAGCATGCCGGTGCCGGCCGGGAAGCCCTCGGCGACGAGCAGGCTGTGCAGGTGTGCCGTCCAGTCGAGCTCGTCGAAGTCGAAGTTCCACTCGTAGTACGAGGCCGAACGGATCGGCGCGCCGCCCACCGTCAGCGACGAGTTGGGCAGGTACGGCTCCTCCAGCGGCGTGGTGTTGGCCGTGTTGGTGACGAAGCCGTCGACCGAGGCCAGGCCGGCCTGGGTGGTCCGGGCCACGTCGGCGAACAGCTTGGCCGCCGGTACGGCGTTGTTGTCCCAGCCGAGCCAGCCGGAGTGGGCCGCGTCGATGTAGTTGTAGACGTTCGGGATCGCGTGCAGCTTGTCCAGCGCGTACTTCACGCCCTCGCGGTAGAACGGCGCGGCCGTCTGGCACTCCGGCTGCGAGATGTTCGTGACCAGGTTCGGCAGCGAGTCCGGCTCGATCGTCGCCGCGATCCGCAGACCCTGGTACTTCGGGTCGGCGAGGATGGCCGCGATCGGGTCGATGTACTCGGTCTTGTAGCGGGCCAGCCCGGCCGCGGTGGCCGGCAGTTCGCCGTTCGAGGCGAGCGCGTAGCAGTCCCGGCCGGGCAGGTCGTAGATCACCAGGTTCACGACCAGCGGCGTACCGGACTGCTTCTGGGTCAGGGCGTTGTCGAGATGGAACCGCAGGCCTTTGCCGTCGGCGTTCCCGGTGATGGCGCTGATCCGGTCCATCCAGACGGCGGTCGGGTTGGTCTTCACCACCCGCATCTTCGCGGCCAGGGCCGGATCGGACACCCGGGTGGCGGCACCCTCGACGGCGGCCGCCCAGGTCGGATTGACGTACTGCGTCGCACCGGCGTACGGGTTGTCGACGTGCGGTTCGGCGGCGTTCGCCGTACCGCTCGCGCTCATCAGGGTCAGGGGAAGGGCGACTGCTAAGGCTGTGGTGGCGGCCAACAGCCGTTGGGGGATCTTGAGCACACGTGCCTCCAGGTGTGGTCGGCGTACCGGTTCCTCCAGGAGGTCCCGGCACGAGCCGCCGCGCACAATCCGCGGCGACTTCCGCGAACTTCACATGCGGGCCGCCGCGTCCGGGATGGGGTTAAACGTTTAGGACAACGGCGCGTTACCGTTTCGTGACCGTTGGCAGGCGTCAGCGGGAACGAGGCGCGGTGCTGCCGCGCACCGCGACGCCGCCGATCGGCTCCACCCACCGGTACTCCGGTTCGCCGTCGAGCACCGCCAGCACAGCCCGGCCGACCGCGGTTCCGAGCCGGCCGGACGGCAGTGGCAACGCGGTGATCGACGGAGTCGCGAGTCGGCACAGCGCCGAATCGCTGCCGGCAACGATCGACAGATCCCACGGCACCTGCAGCCCGAGCCGTCGCGCGACGTCGAGTGCGGCCACGGCCATCTGGTCGGAGTCGAGCACGATGACCGACGGCGGAGTGGGCCCGGTCAGCAGCCGCTTGGTGGTCGCGGCGGCCTCCTCGGCAGTCGCGTCGGTGGATTCATGGATCAGCGTGCCGCCCACCGCGTCGAGCACCCGGGTCAGCACGTCCAGCCGCAAGCGAGTGCGGTGCAGCCCGCCTGGAGCAGTCACGGCCGCGACGTCGCGATGGCCGAGCTCCACCAGATACGTCCCGACGCTGGAGTACGCCGCGTCCTCGTCGAGCCACACTGACGCCAGCCCTTGGCAGAACTCCGACGGAGCCAGTACGACGGCGGGCGCGCGCATCCGCCGCAAGGCGTCCACCCGGGGATCCTGGGTCAGGGCATCCGTCACGATCATCACGTCGAAGCGGCGCTCGGCCCACCACTTGCGGTACGTCGCGACCGCGGCCTCGGTGGAGTCCACGATCTTCACGAGCAGGGCGATGTCGCGCTCGGCCACCACGTCCTGCACGGCGGAGACGAAGTCGAGGAACGAGGTCGCGTGGGCCGCGGCACCGGCCTCCCGGGTGAGCACCAGACCCGCCGCCCGCGGACCGGTCCGCAACGAACGAGCCGCCGCGTTGGGCCGCCAGCCGAACTCGTCGGCGATCCGCAGCACCCGCTCCCGGGTCGCCGCCGATACTCCGGGCCGGCCGTTGAGCGCGTAAGAGACGACCGCGATCGACACCCCGGCCGCCCTCGCGACGTCGGTGATCGTGGGACGGCGCGCGGGCGGCCCAGGACTGTCAGCGGTTGGTGGTACCACAATTACCTAGTGTGTCGGCCGATGTGATCGAGCGCATCGGCTCGCGCTCTCTGATCGAGGGGTGTGCATGGGTGGGAGCCGGCGCGGTGGGGCGACCGCACGAAAGACGATCGGCGTGCTGTCGCCGGTGGTCGGTGGGTTCTACTTCGGTGCGCTGATCGCCGGCGTCTCGCGAGCGGCACGCCAGGCCGGGCACAGCGTGGTCGCAGTACAGACCTATCCGGCGGGGCTGGATCGTGAGCGGTATCCGGATGAGCCGCTGCTCCAGGTCCCGGTCGCGCTCGACGCCGTCGACGGCATCATCGTCATCGTCAAGGCGGTCCGGCACGACCGGCTCCCGAACCTGCAGGAGTGGGGCCGCCCGGTCGTGATGATCAGCGAGGACCAGACCAGGATCCCCACCCCTGTGGTGGTTCCGGACAACGCCGGCGGGGTGTACGCCGCGCTGCGGCACCTGCTCGATCACGGGCACACCCGGATCGGCTTCATCGGCAGCCCGTTGCAACGCGACATCCGCGAGCGGTACGACGCCTACCGGACCGGGCTGGCCGAGCACGGGATCAAGGCGGACCCTCGGTGGTTCTTCGAGACCACCGACAACCACGAGCAAGGCGGCTCCGAAGCTGCGGCACGGCTGCTGGCCGACGGCGTACCCACCACCGCGACGATCGCGGCGACGGACCGGAACGCGGTCGGCTTCATCCGCGCACTCCGGGCAGCCGGGCTCGTGCTGCCGCGGGATCAGGCGGTCATCGGGTTCGACCGGACCGAGACCGGCGCCCGGCTGGTACCGCGGTTGTCGACCGTCGATCCGCACAACGACCGGGTCGGCGGGCTCGCGCTCAAGTTGCTGCTGGCCCGGCTGCGTGGGGAGGAGGTGGCTCCCGGGGAGTACCGCGCGCCGTCGACGCTGGTCATCCGCGAGTCCTGCGGGTGTGGCGAATCGACCGCCCAGCCCGATGCTGACACCGACGATCCGCTGTTCGAGACCTACGGTTCGACACCGGCACGGTCGCGGCTGCGTCGGCTGTCCGACACGGGTTTCAGCGGCCGGTCCGCCGCGACCGGCGACTTCCGCCCGGGCGACCACGAGGCTCGCAGGAGTTGGCTGCATGCCGTCGTCGCTCCGATCACCGCGGCCGCCGAGCGCGGCTCCGTTCCCGCCGTGGTTTCCCTCGGCAGGCTCGCCGATCTGACCTCGGTACGACGTCCGTACCCGGAGGCGCTCGAACAGTTCGTCGCGGCGGTGCGCGATCTGGAAACCGAGCTGATGAGCACGCTGCCACCGGATTCCGACCGGCTGCCGATCCTGCGCCGGGTCACCACCGACGTCCTGCTCGCGTTGACCCAGGGCTGCACCAGGCCGCTGCTCGCCCGCAGTGGCTATCTGGAGCGAACGATCGCCGACCAGTACGAGGTCGACATGGATCTGCTGCGCGGCAAGGGTCCGAGCCCCCGCGCTCTCACTTGGCTTCCCCGCGCCGGGCGCGGCGCTGCCTGCCTCGGGTTGTGGAGCACCCGCTCCCCCGGCGATCGGGAGATCGAAATCGTCGGCGTCAACGACACGTCCGGGATGCTGTCGCGCCTGGTCGGCACGCGGACGCCGGCCAGCCAGTTCCCGCCGACGGCGCTGACCCGACCGGGAAGCATCGGCAGCAGCGATCTCACCTTGGTTCTTCCGGTGACGTTCGGCGGGAGCGACTGGGGCCTGCTCGCGATTGACGGCACCGTCGACACCCGGATGACGAGCGGCCGGGACAAGTACAACCACTGGGCCGCGCTGCTGGCGGTGGCGTTGGACCAAGAGCAACTGATGTCGTCACTGCGCGACCAGCGCCTGGCGCTGGAGGAGGCCGCGGCGCGAGAGCGTGCACTCGCGGACACCATCCGGGCCAGCGAAGAGCGGTACGCGCTCGCCTCGATGGCAGCCCAGGACGGCACTTGGGACTGGGACGTCTCGGCCGGCACGGTCTACTACTCGCCGCGGTGGAAGCAGACGCTGGGCTATGCCGAGGATGAGATCGGCTCGTCGCCCACCGAGTGGCTCGACCGCGTGCATCCGGAAGATCGGCGTGAACTGTCGGCAGCGATCGCAGCCCAACTGGGCGGCGCCCGTACGCCGCTGGAGCTCGAGCACCGGGTGCGCACCTCGTCCGGTGACTACCGCTGGATGCTGTGTCGCGCCGTGACCGTACTGGACGACGCCAGCTGTCCTGCCCGGCTCGTCGGCGCTCTGGTCGACATGACCGAGCGCAAGGAGCAGGAGCTCGCCCTGCGCCGCAACGCGTTGCGCGATCCCGAGACCGGCCTGGTCAACCGGATGCTCTTCCTCGACCGGCTCGGCGCCGCCATCGCCCGGACCCGGCGCTCGGAGGACTACGACTGCGCTGTCGTCCTGCTCCGCGTCATCCCCGCGCCTGACGAGAACACTTCAGATGAGCCTGTGCGTGACGACCCCGGCACGGCGGAGTCCGGAGTACGGCGGGAGGTTGTCCGGCGGCTGCGGAAGGTGCTGGCCGATGGGGATTCCGCGGCACGGTTGCGGCAGGACGAGTTCGCGATCCTGCTCGATGACGTGGGCCGTGGCGCAGTACGGACCGAGGAGCTGGTCGAGTCGCTGCAGTCCTGGTCCGGCATCGGTTTGGCCGTCGGTGTGGTGCCGAGCATCAAGCGTTTCCAGGACGCGGACGAGGTACTGCGCGGCGCCGACATCGCCCTGCTGCGAGCCCAGACCGAGCCCCGTCGCCGCTCCCCCGCGCGCTAGCCGATCAGCTGCCGTCTTCCAGTTCGATGGTGGTGGGCATCGGGGCATGACCGGCCAGGTGGAACCAGGTGACGATCCGGCGGCGGCGCAGGTCGCGGGCCGACCCGACGATGTCGTTGTGGAAACGCCTGGCCAGCTGGACCCGTCGCGTCGCAGTACCGAGTTCTGTTGCCCACGGCTCCACGTCTGTCACGGTCGCCCCGATCGCGCGGGTCAGGGCCGACTCGGCTCGCTCACGCTCGTCGCAGTCCGCAGTACGGGCTCGGTGGGCCGCGTCGAGCAGCAGGAGTGACGAAGCAGGGTCCAGTACGCCGCTGCCGGCAAGCTCGACCACTAGGGCGGCGCGGCGAGCCAGCTCGGTTTCGAGGGAGGCACGCGCGGTGGCGACGCGGTGATGGAGGCGGTCGAGACGTCCTGCGGTCCAGCTGCAGTACGCGCCGAGCAAGAGCAGCAGAGCTCCCACCAGAATCAACGCACCCGTGACCGTCACGGGGCCATTCGACCATCGATTACGGAGCGCTGACGGACCGGGCAGATTTGGTAGCCGGCGGGTCGAAGGCTTCTAGGGTCGATGCCATGGCAGAAATCGGTGTGCTCGGTGGTTCTGGCTTCTACTCGTTCCTGTCCGGGGCA
Organism: Kribbella sp. NPDC023855; assembly: GCF_040639475.1. Lineage (NCBI taxonomy): Bacteria > Bacillati > Actinomycetota > Actinomycetes > Propionibacteriales > Kribbellaceae > Kribbella > Kribbella sp. NPDC023855. Next base: position 205,432 of record NZ_JBFAAA010000004.1, on the reverse strand, counting down.
CGGCCGGTCGAGGTCGATACGCCGTTCGGGCCACCGAGCGAGCCACCGGTCGTGGGCGAGGTGAACGGACGCGAGGTCGCCTTCATCCCACGGCACGGCGCCGACCATCGCTTCCCACCACATCGGGTCAACTATCGCGCCAATCTCTGGGCCCTGCGCCACCTCGGCGTCCGCCAGGTGCTCGGCCCGTGCGCGGTCGGCTCACTCCGCGCCTCGCTCACCCCCGGGACGCTGGTCGTGCCCGACCAGTACGTCGACCGCACCTGGGGCCGGCCGCACACCGTGTACGACGAAGCGCCGGTCGTCCACGTCTCCGTCGCCGACCCGTACTGCGCCGCCGGCCGCGCCGCTGTGATTGCCTCGGGCAACGGTGAAGTGGTTGCCGAGGGCACCATGGTGGTGATCAACGGGCCACGCTTCTCGACTCGGGCGGAGTCTCGCTGGCATGCCGCACAGGGCTGGTCGGTGGTCGGCATGACCGGTGCGCCCGAGGCGTCGATCGCCCGGGAACTGGCCCTCTGCTACACCTCGGTCGCCGTCGTCACCGACCACGATGCCGGGGTCGAGGCGGGTGGCGGCGTCACCCAGGCGGAGGTGTTCGAGGTGTTCGGCCGCAGTATCGAACGGCTGAAGTCCTTGCTCACCGAGGTGATCGGCCGGCTGCCCAAGGCCGATGAGGACTGCACCTGTAGGCACGCCCTCGACGGCACGGCCGGAGAGGACCTCTGGTGAAGATCCTGCTCACCGGCGGCGCCGGCTTCATCGGGCGGCACGTCCACAAGCAACTGCTGGCGGACGGCCACGAGGTCCGCGTGCTCGACTCGCTGCGCCCGGATGTCCATGTGGTGAAGCCGGTCATCGACGACCTGATCGTCGCCGACATCCGTGATGCCGAGGCGGTGGACCAGGCTGTGCAAAGCGCGGACACCGTCGTGCATCTGGCGGCGAAGGTCGGGCTGGGCGTCGATCTCGACGACATGGACGACTACGTCAGCACCAACAGCCTCGGTACGGCCGTCCTCCTGAAAGCCCTCGGCCGACGGAAGATCCGTCGACTGGTCTACGCCAGCTCGATGGTCGTCTACGGCGAAGGCCACTACGAGTGCGATCGGCACGGCGTGGTGAGCCCCGGGCCTCGCCGGGTGGAGGACCTGGAAGCAGGCCAGTTCGAGCCACCTTGCCCAGTGTGCTTTTCGCCCCTCCGGCCCGGCCTGATCTCCGAGGGTGCGCCGACCGACCCACGCAACACCTACGCCGCCACCAAGCTGCACGGCGAACACCTCGCCGCCACCTGGGCCCGTGAGACCGGCGGCCAGGTCGCCGCGCTCAGATTCCACAACGTCTACGGCCCGGGCATGCCCCGCAACACCCCGTACGCCGGTGTAGCCGCGATCTTCCGCTCGATGCTCGAACGGGGCGAGGCCCCGAAGGTCTACGAGGACGGCGGCCAGCGCCGCGACTTCATCCACGTCGCCGACATCGCCTCAGCCGTCGCAGCAGCGACGATGGCCGACCCCGCGCAGCAGTTCACGGCGTACAACGTCGGCAGCGGAACAGTCCGCACCATCGGCGACCTGGCAACCGAACTCGCTCGTGCCTATGGCGGCCCCGCTCCCGTCGTCACTGGCGCCTACCGCCTGGGCGACGTCCGCCACATCACCGCCTCCTCAGCCCGCCTGCGTGACGAGCTCGGCTGGAAGCCCGACTACGACCTCCGCTCCGGCCTCGCCGACCTCCTCCGCCACGGTTAAGCAGAGCTGGACACTGCGGGGAGGTCGATCTCGAAGGCGCAGCCGCCTTCGACGTTGGCCACGGCGATGCTCCCCGCGTGCGATTCGACGACACCTCGAGCGATCGCCAGGCCGAGCCCGCCGCCTCCGGTGCTGCCGGACGACGGCGTCCGCTGCTCGTCGCCCCGCCAGCCGATGTCGAAGACGCGTTCCAGATCGTCGTCCGGGATGCCGCCGCAACCGTCCGTCACAGCCAGCCGCACCCGGCCGTCCTCGGCTCGATCGACCGTGAGCTTCACCGCGCCGCCTCGCTCGGTATGGCGGATCGCGTTGCCGACCAGGTTCGTGACCGCGCGGGTCAGTTCGTCCGCATCGCCATGCACCGCCAGCCGATCGTCGTCGTCAGGTGTCGACACCGACAGCGCCACGCCTTCGGACCGGGCGTGCTCGCAACTCTCCCCCACCACGTCCTCGGCCAGCTCACGCAGGCTCACGGCCGACCGCCGACGCGGTGGTGGCGCCGTGGACAATCGCGACAGCTCGAACAGGTCGTCCACCAGTCCCGTCATCCGGTCGACCGTTGTTCGCATCTGCCGCAACGCACCCGGTACGTCGTCGACGACGCCGTCCTCCAGGCCTTCGGAGACGGCCCGCAGCCCGGCGAGCGGAGTACGGAGGTCGTGGGACATGAAGGCGACGAGCTCGCGCCTGCTTGCTTCGAGGGCTCGCTCGCGTTCGCGGGAGGCGGCCAGTCGTTGGCGGGTCAGCTCCAGTTCGTCGGTGATCGCGGCCAGCTCCGCGGGGACGGCGGCACGGCCTTCGACCGGCTCGTACGACGTACCGAGCTGCCGCAGGCGTCGCCCGACATCGCGGGAACCGGTGCTGACCCAGTGCCCGAGCAGGACCGACATGGCCAGGCCCAGCAGCCCGGAGAACACCAGCGTCCACAGCACGACGAGCGAGTCGTGGGCCGAGATGAACATCAGCTGGACGCTCTGGGTCACCGCGGCCAGTGCGGCGAGCATCGGGACCAGGCCGGCGACGATCATCGTGATCCGCAGCGACTTGCGCCGGAACCGCCACAGGATCGCGCCGCCGAACAATCCGACCACGAGCGTCCAGCCGGCGGTGATCGCGAAGATCGTGAGCTGGTCGCGGTTCATTCGGCCTCACCCGCGAAGCGGTAGCCGGTCCGCGGCACGGTCAGCACCAGCCGCGGATCGGACGGATCGGTCTCGATCTTCTCCCGGAGCCGTCGGACGTGCACGGTGACGGTCGAGGAATCACCGAAGTCCCAGCCCCAGACCCGCCGGAGCAACTCCGCCTTCGTGTAGGCCTTGCCGGGATGCGCCACCAGGAACGCCAACAGGTCGAACTCGCGATGCGTCAACGCCAGCTCGGTCCCGTCCAGCGTGGCGATCCGGGCCGCGGTGTCCACGACGATCGGACCGGCACTCAGCTTGGTCGGGGTCAGGTCGAGCCCGGCCAGCCGCTCCTCGCGCCGCAGCATCGCCTGCACCCGCAGGGTCAGCTCGCGGGGACTGAAGGGCTTGACCACGTAGTCGTCCGCACCGAACTCCAACCCGACCAGACGATCCTCTTCCTCACCCCGGGCCGACAGCATGATGACTGCCGCTCCGTCATCGGCGGCGCGCATCCGGCGCAGTACCTCCAAACCCGACAGGCCGGGCAGCATCACGTCCAGTACGACGACCGACGGCTTCCACTGCTGCCACACCTCCACTGCCTGGACGCCGTCGGCAACCACGCGGGCGTCGTACCCGGTCTTGGTCAGGTACGCCGAGACGACGTTCGAGACGGTCGGGTCGTCGTCCACTACGAGCACACGAGTAGCCACGGGTCGAGCGTAGATCTTCCGTCCGCCGTACTGCGCGACCTGACGCCGTCTGAGGTGGGACGTAAGCGAGCGGTAGTCGCCCGCGGCCCCGGAAACGTCCCGATCCTCCCTACCGTCGAAGAGTGCCTGATGTCGATCTGATCCTCCCCTGCCTCAACGAGGCGGCCGCGCTGCCCTGGGTGCTTGCCCGGCTCCCGGACGGCGTACGGGCCGTTGTCGCCGACAACGGTTCCACTGACGGCTCTGCCGAGATCGCTGCCGACCTGGGCGCACTAGTGGTGCCTTGCGAGGTCCGTGGGTACGGCGCTGCGTGCCACGCGGGCCTAGAAGCCAGTACTGCGCCAGTGGTCGCCTTCCTCGATGCGGACGCCTCCCTGGACCCGCGTCAGCTCGTCCGGGTGACTGCGCCGGTCCTGGGCGGCCAGATCGACCTCATGCTCGGCAGGCGACGGCCCGTGTCGCGCAGTGTGTGGCCCTGGCACCTACGGCTGGCCAATGCCGAGTTGTCGCGGCGCATACGGCGGCGTACCGGAGTACAGCTTCGTGATCTGGGACCGATGCGGGCAGCGAGGCGAGAGGCCTTGCTGGGCTTGGATCTGCGCGACCGGCGGTCCGGCTATCCCCTGGAGACCGTGGTGAAGGCTGCCGACGCGGGCTGGCGGATCGCTGAGGTCGACGTCGACTACCTGCCCCGCTCCGGCCGCTCCAAGGTCACCGGTACGCCGCTGGGCGCCGCGCGCGCCGTGCTGGACATGTCGAAGGTGCTGTCGGCGTGATCGCGGACACGCTCATCGTGATCGCGAAGGAGCCCGTCGCCGGCCGGGTGAAGACGCGACTCCAGACCGAGTTCACCCCTGCGGAGGCTGCTGCCCTTGCCCGCGCCTCCCTGTCCGACACACTCGCCGCCGTCCGCTCCACTGCGGTGCGGCGACACGTCCTCGCGCTGGACGGCCGGCCCGGGCCCTGGTTACCCGCTGGCTTCCAGGTGGTGGCGCAACGAGGCGACGGCCTGGCAGAGCGGCTCGCGAGTGCGTTTGAGGATGCGTACGCCGGTGCGCCGATGCTGCTGGTGGGGATGGACACTCCGCAGCTGACCAGTGAGCTCCTGTCGGTCGACTGGGGTGAGCACGACGCAGTACTGGGCCTGACCGAGGACGGCGGCTACTGGTGTCTCGGGTTGCGCGAGCCGGACCGTCGCGCGCTGGTCGGCGTACCGATGTCCACTGATCACACTGGTGCCGACCAGCTGACCCGGTTGCGGTTGCTGGGCTACAAGGTCTTGCTCCTGCCGAGGCTGCGAGACATGGACACGCCAGAGGACGCCGCGGCTCTTGCTGCGCGCTTCCCGGATCTGCGGGTATCCCGGTTGCATCGGCGGTTGCAGCACTCGGCATCACCGGCCCTGTTGTTCGAGAAGGCGCTGGGCGGGGCGCGGGTCGTTGCTACCGGCACCGATGGTCAGCGGGTGCCGTCGCTGTGCGAGGTGGATCGCTGGCAGGCACCTGCCGACGAGGTGGATCGGCTGGCCCTCAGCCGGTGCGAGGGGCCGGTGCTCGACATCGGCTGCGGGCCGGGACGAATCGTGACGGCTCTGGCCGAGCGAGGGATCCCCGCGCTGGGCGTGGACATCTCCGCCGAAGCCGTCCTGCTCACGACCAACCGTGGGGCTCCAGCTCTGCGCCGGCCGGTGCAGGAACCGCTGCCGGGCGAGGGCCGCTGGGGCAGCGTGCTGTTGATGGACGGCAACATCGGCATCGGCGGCGCGCCTGAACAACTGCTGCGCCGCTGCGCCGAGCTGGTCCGCCCGGACGGCATGGTCCTGGTCGAGGTCGATCCTGATGACGACTTGGACGACACCGCGCCGATCGTCCTGCACACCTCCGGCGGTCGCCGATCGAAGCCGTTGCCCTGGGCAAGGGTTGGAAGCCGCGCTGTGCTGCGGCACGCGCTGGCCGCCGACCTGCTGGCTACCGAGGACTGGCGCGCCGACAACCGGGCCTTCCTCGCCTTCCGCCGCTCCCCCGCCGCTGCGGCGGCCTACCGATGAGAGGGGTTGCGGGCGGTCTCGTCGCCATTGCTATCTCGGCAGGGGTGGTTGCCGCGGCGGCCGCTGGGTGGTGGCCGAATCTGGTGCTGGTCGTGGGCTGTCTGGTCGTCGGCGGTGTCGGCTGGCTGCTCGTGCGGCGGCCGGCCGGGGCGCACGTAGTACTGGGTGTGGTGGCTGTTGCTGCTCTGTGTCAGGTGCCGGGGCTACTGAGTGCTCCGATCACCAGTACCGACGCCTACCGGTATGTCTGGGATGGGCGGGTGCAGCTGTCGGGGAGTTCGCCGTACTCGCATGTTCCGCTTGCTGATGAGCTGGCAGGGCTGCGCGACCCTGTGCTGTTCCCAGGACTGTCGCCTGCCGATCGCACTGGGGTGACGGGCCCGCCTAGCGTGCCGCACAATCCAGCGGCCGTAGCGGCCCTGTCGGCCGACGACTCACGCACCAGGATCAACCGACCGCGAGTGCCGACCATCTACCCGCCCGTCGCCCAGGCGTACTTCGCGGCGGTAGCGCTCGTCACCCCTTGGTCTGCAGGCACGTTCGGACTCCAGGTAGCCGCCGCAGCACTCGCGGTCGCTTTGACCGCCTTGCTCGCCTTGGAGCTGAAGCGTCGCGACCGCGATCCCCGCTGGGCCTTGCTGTGGGGTTGGTCACCGATCGTGGCGCTGGAGGCCAGTAGCGCCGCCCACGTCGACGTCCTCGCCGCAGTCTTCATAGTCGCCGCTGTCAGCCTCGCCACGCGCCGGCGCCCAGTCCTCGCCGGTCTCCTCCTCGGAGCCGCGGCCGCGACCAAGCTCCTGCCTCTGCTGCTGCTCCCAGCCTTCACCGCCGTACGCCGTCGCGACCTGCGTACACCGTTGGTTGCCGTCGGCACCTTGGCCGCAAGCTACCTGCCGCATCTCCTCGCGGCCGGGGCTTTGGTGATCGGCTTCCTGCCCGGCTACTTGACCCAGGAGGGGTTCTCCGACGGCAGCTCCCGCTCGGCGATTCTCGCGCTGGTATTGCCTCCTGAGGCCCGCCAGCTCGCCGCTGGACTACTCGCCGTCACCCTGGCCGTCCTCGCCCTCCACCGCCACGACCGCGAACCGATCGCTGTCACGTGCTGCTGGCTGTACGGCGCCGCGCTGCTGATCACCACGCCCACCTACCCGTGGTACGGACTGCCCTTGATCGCCCTCGCCGTCCTGGCCAACCGCTTCGAGTGGCTCGTAGTACCGGCCGCCGCGTACCTCGCCTACGCCAGCTTCGGCCACGACGACCGCCAGGGCCTGATCTACCTCACCGCCGCTGTGATGGTCCTCAGCGTGATCACTGTCCGTCACCGACCGGTCCTGCAGAACCGGTTTGACGAACTGGTTGGGGCCCGCCAACACTGATCGGCGTGAGAATCGCATTGGCCAACTCCGCCGACTACGCGGAGCTGCACCCGCACGACCTGCCGCTCAAGGCCGCACTGGAGGCTGCCGGGCTCCACCCGGTGGCCGAGACCTGGAGCGACCCGTCGGTCGACTGGTCCTCGTACGACGCGGTGCTGCTGCGTGCGGTCTGGGACTACCACCGTCGCCATCTGGAGTTCACCGAGTGGCTCGGCCAGCTGGACAAGGCCGGCGTCAAGGTGCTCAACGACAGCGACCTGGTCCGCTGGAACTCGGACAAGCGCTACCTGCTGGAGCTGCGCGAGCGGGGTGTCGCGATCGTGCCGTCGCAGGTGGCAGCCGGTGCGTGCCTGCGCGAGGTCGTCGCCGGGCTGGACGGCCAGGAGATCGTCATCAAGCCGACGGTCAGCGCCACCGCGCACCACACCGTCCGCGGTACTGCGGGCTCCGCCGAGCTCAGCCGGGCGATGGAGGACCTGCCTGAGGACGTCTACCTCGTGCAGCCGTTCCAGCCGGAGATCCAGACCGAGGGTGAGTGGTCGCTGATCTTCTTCGACGGCGAGTTCAGCCACGCGGTCCTGAAGCGCCCGGCAGCTGGTGACTACCGGGTCCAGGACGACTTCGGCGGTACTGCGGAACAGCTCGACCCGCCGGCCGCAGTACTGACCGGGTCGACCGAGGCGCTGGCTGCGGCGAACACCCGCCGCCCGCCGGTCTACGCCCGCGTCGACGGCATCGTTTCGGCCGGCCGCTACCTGCTCATGGAGCTGGAGCTGATCGAGCCCTACCTGTTCCTCCCTGAGGCGCCCGAAGCGAACACCCGCCTCGCCACGGCGGTTGCCAACCGCCTGAGCTGAGCCTGCTTCAGCGGGGGTGGCTGGTGCCGATCAGGAGGGTCACGTCGATCTTCTCGGCGTACGGGGCGTGGCCCTCTAGTGCACGGCCGACCTGCTTGGCGAAGTACGAGCGCTGCTCGAGTGGGGGCAGCAGGTTCACAGGCAGGGCGGAGTAGACGCCACCGATGACGCGGTCGAGATCGAGTACGTCGGAGTACTGGTAGCGGGTCTCGCTCACGGTGAAGCCGGCGGCGGCGAGACTTTCGGCGTACCGGTGGCGACTGGCGTCGTCCGTGCCGCAGGTCGCGGTGACCTCGGAGTCCAGCCAGAGCTCGAGGTGGCGGCGGAGTGCGCGCGACCAGTCGCTGTCCTGCAGCCAGAGCGGTGTGCCGTTGGTGACGACCGCGACCCCGCCGCCGGTGCGGAGCAGTGGGTGGAGCGCGTGGAACAGGGTGTCGTGATCCATCCAGTGCAGCGCCTGGCCGATCGTGACCGCCGCAAGGCAGTTCTTGCCGAGCAGCGTGGCCAGGCTCGGGACATCCGCGTCGGAGCCGACCATCCAGCTGAGGTTGGTCCGGCCGGCCGCCACCCGGCGCGCCTCGGCGAGCATGTCGGGCTCCGGGTCCATGCCGATGACGGCCCGCACCCGCTCCGCGAGCGGCAGGGCCAGCTGCCCGGTGCCGCAGCCCAGGTCGAGCACGACATCGTCCGGGGTCAGCTCGAAGGCCTGGACCAGGCCGTCGATGACCTCAGCCGGGTACCCGCGCCGATAGCGCTGGTAGAACCCGGCCACCTCACCTCCGAACCCCAAGTCCACACCTCCACTGTGTCAGGCCGGGCCTTCAAATCCACGCCCTGGGCTATCGCATGAGACGACGCCGATCGCTGTCCGGGTTCCCGGCCGCGCGCACTAATGTCGGGGCATGCCAAGTCTCGAGGATGTTCGCACTGCCGCCGCGGGGTTGCGGGGGCGGATTCACCGCACGCCGATGGTCGAGTCATCGGCGCTGGACGAGCTGTTCGGCGGGCGGCTCACGCTCAAGGCGGAGCTGTTCCAGAAGACCGGGAGCTTCAAGGTCCGCGGGTTGCTCAACAAAGTGGTCGCTTTGTCTCCGGAGGAACGCGTGCGTGGCGTCATCACCGTGTCGGCCGGGAACGCGGCGGGCGCGTTGGCATGGGCTGCCCGCGACGCCGGCGTACCGGCGACCGTGGTGATGGCGACTACCGCAGTACCGGCCAAGATCGCGGCTGCTCGCGCTTATGGGGCTCGGGTCGAGTTGGTCGACGGCGACCTGATGGGTGCCTACGAGTCGATCCGGGACGAGCGGAAGCTGACCGGCGTCCACCCGTTCGACGACCTCGCGGTGATCACCGGGCACGGCAGCCTCGGGCTGGAGCTGCTCGAGGACCGTCCGGACATCGACACCGTGCTGGTCCCGGTCGGCGGCGGAGGGCTCATCTCGGGCGTCGCGCTCGCGGTCAAACTCCTCAACCCGAGCATCCGCGTGATCGGCGTCGAGCCGGAGAACGCCGACGTGGTCAGTCGCAGCCTGGCCGCGGGTTCACCCCAGAAGCTGCCAACCGCCAAGAGCGTCGCCGACGGCCTCGCCGCGCCCGTCTGCGGCACTCACAACTACGCGATCATCGCGGAGTACGTCGATCAGATGGTGACCGTCAGCGAGACCGCGCTCGTCGAAGCCACCAAGCTCGTCATGTCCCGCACCAAGCTGGCCCTGGAACCGGCCGCGGCGGCACCCTTCGCCGCCCTGCTCGAACAGAAGCTCGAGCTGGGCGGCGGCCTGACCGCCAGCGTGGTCAGCGGCGGCAACCTGGACGTCGCCAAGCTGGCCCTCTGATTCAGGCGTGGGCCGGGTCGAGCTTCCGCGGGGGCAGGTCTGAGGTGACGCCGTCGCTCGGATCATCCACCAGGTCCCCGTGGCGGACCGGGTCCTTCTCCGGCAGCAGGATGTCCCGCGCGACGACCAGCATCAGCCACAACGTTCCGGCCATCCGGAGGACGACGGACAGCCAGTAGATCCGGTCCGGTTCCTCCGGCGAACCGGGCACAAGGAACTGGGCCAGATGCAGCCAGACCATCATCCAGTAGAAGCATTCGCAGGCCTGCCAGATCAGCCAGTCCCGCAGCTTCGGCCGGGCCAGCGCAACCAGCGGCAGCAACCACAGCACGTACTGCGGCGAGTACACCTTGTTGACCAGCAAGAACGCGGCGACCACCAGGAACGCCAGCTGGGCGAACCGCGGCGGCCTCGGCGCCATCAGCCCGAGGATCGCGATCGACAGACACAAGCCGGCGAAGATCACGATATTCAGCTGGTTGACGTCCGCGACCTCGTGCTTGGCGAGCTTCAGCACGTACCAGATCGAGCCGTAGTCGCTCTCGCGTTCGTCGTTGAAGACCCAGAACGACATCCACTCGTTCTTGGCCAGCAGGTAGATCGGCGCGTTCACCAAACCCCAACTGAACGCCGTCGCCACCGCGGCCAGGAACCACTGCCACAGCTTGCGGCCCCGCAAGCAGACGATCAGCAACGGCCCGAGCAGCAGGAACGGATAGAACTTCGCGGCCGTGCCGAGCCCGAGCAGCAGACCGAACCAGATCGGTTTGCCCCGCGACCAGGCATACATCGCCCCCGCGGTCAGCACGACGGCGAACAGGTCCCAGTTGATGGTCGAAGTGAAGGCCAGCACCGGCGCGGCAGCGACGTACAGGGCAACCATCGGCTGGCCACGCGCCCCGCCCGGCCGTCTGGCGACGCCTCGCGCGGTGGCCATGGTCAGCCCGACGAGGAACAGCGCGCAGAGGAACAGCAACGCGACGTTCACGACGAAAAAGACGCCGGCCGTGTCGCGCTTCTGCGCCTCCGTCAGATCCTTCTTCGGGTCGCCGGTGAACACCCAGGTGATCTGGGCCGCGGCCTCCATGAAAGCGCCGGTCAGCACCGGGTACTCCAGCACCGGATAGTTCCCGGTGTCGAGGAACGGCCGGTTACCCTCGGCGAAACCGCGCTCCTGGTACAGATACCCGATATCGGAGTAGCACAGCGCCTTGAACGGCCGCCAGCTCTGCCGATCCCAGCCGGCGTCCATACAGGGCGCCTTCTGCAGCACACCGAGCGCGAACGTGAACGTGCACACCGCAAGCGCGATCCGCAACGGAGTCCACCAGGACGAACTGAGCCGGGCAAACCGGCCCGCCGGACCGCCCAGCCCCACCGTCAACCCCGCAACGGCCGGTTCAACCTCAGGCGGCCGGGACTGCGAGTCCCGGACCCCGCCCGGACCTTCGCCCTGGGCACGTGGTGGCGTCACGGTGGCCATCGTCTCCTATCAGCTCCACCGCCTATCAGGCGGCGCCCGCCAGGTTACCCACGATGTCCACCCCCATGCGTCAGGACACCCATCTACTACGCCCCCACGCCCCCTCCGCCGCTCGCTCCTACGTCGCTCCCCGCTCTGGGCGCTCCCACCCACCCCACCTTTGCCGCTCCTACGTCGCGGCGACACCGATGCGTGGCCGGTGTGTCGCCGATGGAGGCCTCGTTGATTAGCCCCGCGCCCGGCGATGAGCCTGCGACCACATGGGCGCGGGTATGACCGGGTGAGGGGGTGGGCCAGACGGGTGGAGTGGCCGCCACTCCTCGGTCGAGGCTCAAGTGACGCCGGCGGCCGCCGTCGGGACAGGGCCGGACCGGTGCGCTCACAGCTCTGCGCAGTCCGCGCAACCGCACCTACCGTTCGCCACCCTCAGCTCAGCCCTCCCGACCGCGCGCCTCGCCGATGGTGGCCCGAGATCATCAGCTGTGCTGTTCACGAGAGAGCGGCGCTAGCGGTGCGGCAAATCTATCAACGTCCGGCCGTCGGCTGTCACCTCGACGGTCCATTCTGAGAGGTCAGGCTCCCCCGCGGCCTGCCAACGCTGGTAAGCCTGCTCGACCTCGGTCCAGAGGTCTCGCGGGCCGAGCATGATCACCGTTCCGTCCTGGACCTGAGCCCATGACCCGTCGGAGGAATTGAGGATGATGACTTCGTCCTGGCTCCCCCACCAGACGTCGCTGCTCTGCCGCCAGAAATAGAGACCGTAGACCTCGTCCTGGAAAACGGCCGGAGACAGATGCGTCTCGCGATCTTTCATCATCTCGGCCCGCGCCTGATGCTCTTCCAGGGTCAGCTCAGGAAGTTGATGGCCGATATCTGCGAACTCGGCGACCTGCCGAGCGCTCATGAAGTAACCGCGGGGTGGCATCAGTTTCCCGGTGGCGGTCTTGCCGTCTGAGTTCACGGTGAGCTTCAACCAGGCGCCGATATCGGTGTTCGACGGAGGCCGTAGATCGGTGAGGATGACGGCGCCTGGCTTACTCCATCGGATCCAGTCGTAGGGCACGTGATCAACCGCATGGGTCGCTAGGACCCGGTCATGGAGCCGCCCGGCGGGGTCGGTTGCCGGGTGGTATCCGAGGTTGTCGAGCCGTTCCAACGCCTCACGCAGGAGGTCTGGATCGATTTCGATCGTGGTCACGGCCTGATCCCCCAGCAGGTGACAGAGGATCGCGGCGTTGTAGCCAGTGCCGGTGCCGCTTTCCAGGATCGACATGCCCGATTGGACCTCAAGCTCCTCGATCATGTCGGCCATCACCGAGGGCATCGAAGAGGACGAACTCCAGACGAAGCTGTCCGGCTGGCCCTCGACTGGCTTGGTCTGCGTCATCAGTGCCTGATCCGAGTACACGGCGTCGTAGTACTCGGCATCCGACCGGTCTACCTTTCCCTCCCTGACGGCGAAGCCGTTCTCATCGAGCTTGATCCGCAGATAGTCCGGCACGAAGAGGTGACGAGGTACCTCCGTGAATGCCGCTCTGAGGCTGGGGTCAGCCAGGTGTCCCTTCTGCTCCAGGGCGGCAATCAGCTCGCCGGCCCGGCGCTTCCAAGAATCCGGTCCCGCGTCGTTGGTCGTCATCTGATCTCCAGAAGGTCAGCCAGGGCTGCAGTCATCGGCAGCCCGGTCTCCAGTTCGAGCCAATGCCACTGCCCGCCGGTGTTGCACTCGTACCAAATCCACGAGCCGTCTTGCGCGAGGCCGAAGTCGAAGGCCCCGAACAGCAACCCGAACCTACCGAGATAGCGCCGGCATGCGTCGACGACGTGCTGAGGGGTCTCGATCACTGCATACGTCACCTCGTCGTAGTCTCGGCGCCAATCTAGATACGGCGACCACGATCCGCACGCTGAACGCCTCGTTTCCGATCACGGTCGTGCGGACGTCGGCCACCTTGTCCACCCGCTCCTGGAACAGATGCAGCGCCAAGGAGACCGACTCGTCGAGCTCGTCGGGCTGAACGACGTCCGCCCACACCATCAGCGCGTTGCCATCCGGCTTCGTGAGCTCGGTGTTCTGCAATGGCTTGTAGATGATCGGCCCCCACTCCTTGGCGAACAAGCGGGCTTCGTCGAGGCTGTTGGTGATGAGTGTCGCCGGGACTGTGAACCCGACAGCACCCGCCACCGTGAGTTGCGTCGGCTTGAACTCCGCCTCGATGGCCCGCCAAATGTGGTTGACCCATCGGCCGCGGATGTTCGCCAAGATTCCACCCATGCCGTGCTTGGCTTGTGCCTTGGCGAACTCGCCGTCCTGCACCGCGAGACCGGCCGGAGCGGCGTACGAGGATGGCCGCCGGTAGTAGACCGACCGCACTGCAGCGAGGTCGAGTCCTCGGGACTCAGTCTGAAGGTAACCACCGCGGACGCTCCTGCCCAGGTGGGCTGACACCTCCAGCCTGCCGACAAGAACATCTGCCGGATCACACCTGACGACGGGTACGCCACGGGCATTGAGCTCGTTGATGACCACGTCCGCAGTGGGATCATCTGCACAAGTCAGTACGAGAACCGGGCTGCCGGTGATCATCAGTCGGGAACGTATTCGACGATCTTCGTGTCATCCGGACTGCTGGGCCTGCTTCCGTCGCCTCCGCCAGTGGGCAGACTTTTGAACTGAGCACGGGACGTTCCGTGCTTGGGTGGCCCTGCCTGGATCACGCGACCGGTCGGGTCACGATAGACAGCCAGCTGCGTATCTGGATTCCACCGTGACGATGGTCGGGGACAACTCTCCCTCTGGCGGCGAATGAGTAGACGCGGAGGCCCGGCGTACACCCCACGGACTAGCAGGCGCGACTGTAGTCATCGGCTGACTTCCTCTCGGTTGGTGGTTGTTACTGATCGACCTGGCCTGCGAACGGTCAAGTCGAGGCTGATGGAACGGCGCCCGGGCGCATGCCTCAGGGACGAGCCCGCGCGCCGGATCAGGGTGAGCCTCAAGCGGCTCTGGGTGGGAGACTCGGTGGCGCCGTCCGTCATGACAACACCGCCGCGAGGCAGTCACCACAACGTGTGCACGGCCATGCGGCACCGCATCGCTGACAAAGTCCGTCAACGCTTGCCGTAGGAACCCGCTCGCCGGTCGCCAGCGGGTACTCACAGTCAGCCGCTGACCGATTCGGCACCGTCCCATCGGAGTACAGGATCTCCGTGGCGCCCTGGTGACCGTGGAGCGCCACGACCGAACGGATACCGGTTTCGAAGAAGGTTGTAGTCGGATGCTCCCCACGCCACCGCACCGACGCCGACCCATCCGTCCACTCGGTCCCTTCAGCCACGATGCCCGTCCCACTGATCCCCGTGGGGTCACGGTGACGAATGAGCAGGAATGCCCGCGGAACCGCCGACCTCATGGGATCGATTCCTCATCGTGGCCAGATCGTCTGAACATGCCGTCAACGATCGTGGAGAGCTGATCCATGCTGAACTGACTGGCAGTACGGGTTTCCGCACTGACCGTCAACGGAGAGGGTGCCGGCAACGACGATGGGGTCATCCGAAAGTCGCACTGGCATGCGGGGTTTGGTCACACCAAGCTCCGAGATCGGCGTGGTATCGGGCTTCGTTCTGAAACTGATCCGAGGTTCGCTCGCGCTGACTCAGGCAGATCTCGCCGAACGTCTCGGCGTCGACATCAGCACGATTCAGGGCTGGGAATCCGGCAAGCGGCCACTCACAGCGCAGAGGGCCGCCGACCTGCTGCGACTGAAGACTCGCCTCACCATGCTGGGTGCCGCCCCCTCAGTCGTCGCCTCGTTCCAGAACGCCATCGAGGCCGACGGAATACTCACGTTAGCGATAGCGGCGGGCGCCCAGCCGATCAACATCGACATGAACCCGCTCGCGGCGGCAGTTCACCGGCGCAACCTGGTCCACATGATCACGTGGCCTTTCACTGGCATAGCACCGCCACACCTCCGCAATCTGCCTTCTGCGCCAGGCCGCGGACCAGTCTCCAAGCATCCAAGTCTGACTCACGAGAACCAGGCCCGATTCTTCGACCATCTGTTGGCTACCGTCGATTCCAAGAACGCCGCCCAGTCGCCGGTACTTCAGCGACAGGCCATGTATCTGCTCGGTTTCGACCCGCGGAGCGGATCAGCCGAGTGGCTTTCCTCCAAGCACAGGCGCGCTTTCACCGTCCGCATCGCCTCCACGAATCTTCCGGCCGGCATCGCTGCGCGGTCAGCAACCATTGCACTTGCCCGCCGCGGAGACAGCGATCCGCTGCGGTACTTCATCAAGCACACCCTCAACAGCGAACCTCACGCGGCCGCGAACCTGGCTTACTGGGCATACTGGCTGGGTGAGATCACTGAGTCGTACGCCGATGACTCGTACCTGATCGCAGGTGTCGACGATTACGCGTGGTCTGGCGGTCGGTTGGCTGACCACCTCCTGCAGCATCTGGACGACTCTGTTCACAGCCACCTGAACATCCACAGCCTGTGGGTCCTCGTTCTTGCGAAACCCGATCTACTCAGAGGGAACCAAGAGCTCCGCCAGAGGACCGCTCGGCGCGTCGAGCATGCACTTGACGCAGGGTTCGACGGCGAGACGAGGGACGAGTTGGTTAACTTACGGTGCGCCGTACAGCTTGCCGGCCGCTGATGAAGGGATGAGCGTGGCAGACGACACGACAGATCAGGACGCCTCGGGCGTTGTCGCCTTCGCCTACGAGATGGGCGTCCTCAAGCGTCTCCGTCGCGCCGGCTGGTGGCACGCAGGTGTCCGCGATCCGGAGTCGGTCGCGGAGCACAGCCTGCGGGTGGCTCAACTCGCGGCGCTGATCGCCACTGAGGAAGGCGGCGATCCTGCGCGGGCTGCCTACCTGGGCATGTGGCACGACTCGCAGGAAACCCGGATCGGCGACATCCCACACAGCGCACGCCCGTACGTCGAAGTAGCTTCCAACGAGCGGATCACCGAGGATCAGGTCGCAGGGCTCCCAGATGCCGCCGCAAAGAGCATCCGGGACGCCGTAGCGGAGTACGAGTCCCTGAACACGATCGAAGCCCGCTGCGCCAAGGATGCGGACCGACTGGAATGCCTCATGCAAGCCGTCGAGTACCGCGAGTCCGGCTACACCCGCGTTGACGGCTGGATCGAGTCCTCCCGCGCCAAGCTCCAGACCGACTTCGGCAAGCGCCTGGCCGAGGCAGCCCTGACAGTCTCACCACTCGCCTGGCGCAATAGATAGCAGCTACGTCCGAACCCGTCGCTTCCGGTCCGCCACACCATTGCCGCATCCGCGCGTGCGCGTCAGCTTGCTCTGCATGCTGGGCTTGCGAGCGACTATCGCAACCTATACGTTGCCATAGATGGCAACTGAAAGGTTGCGAAGGAGGGTGGCGATGGTTTCGGACGTGATTGAGCGGGTTGTGGTGTTGCGGCATCCGGTTGAGCGGGTGTGGGCGGCGTTGACGACCGCGGAAGGGCTGTCCCGGTGGTTCGGCTCGGAGGCTGAGTTGGACCTGCGGCCCGGTGGGCGGGCGTTCTTTCGGTGGGAGGAACTTGACGAGGAATCCACTGCCACGATCGTGACAGTCGAGCCCCCGCACCGTTTCGCGTTCCGATGGGCGATCTACGGCCTGCCGGAGGAGGACGCTCCCCAGACGCTGGTGGAGTTCACCCTCGAGCCGGTACCGGAAGGCACTCGTCTGCGGCTCGTGGAGAGCGGGTTCGCGCAGGCAGCCGACGACGCGGCCGAGGCTGCTCACGAAGCCAACAGCCACGGATGGACCGCGGAGCTCACCGATCTGGAGAGCTACCTCGATGCAGCCGCCTGATTCAGAAGAGCAGGCCGTAGCGGTGTTCACGGCGCTCACCGACCCAACGCGTCGGGCTCTGCTGGAAGAGCTCGCCCGCGACGGGCCCGCAACCGTCACCGACCTGGCGCGGCGGTTGCCGATCAGCCGCCAAGCGGTCGCCAAACACCTCGGCCAGCTCGCCGAAGCCGGCCTCATCAGCTCCGGCGAACCAACCGGCCGCCGCCACCCCTACCGACTGGAACCAGCCGCGATCCGCCCTGCCCAGGTGTGGCTGGCCAGGCTCGCCAACAGATGGGACGACCGGCTGACCGCGCTGGAACACGCACTGGACGCCGACACGGACAAGGAGTCACCCAACGATGAGCAACCCTGAGTTCACCGCGGGCCTGAACATCGCCATGAAGATCCCCAAGGCCCAGTACGACGACACCGTCGCCTTCTACCGCGACACTCTGGGCTTCGACGTCAAGGAAGAAGACGTCTCCTACGCCCCGACCGTCTCGAAAACCCACTCGGTCCAGTTCGGCCCCAACACCCTGTGGCTCGACCGCGTCGACACCTACAGCCAGCCCGACCTCTGGCTACAACTCCACACCAACGACCTGGACGCAGCAGCAAGCAAGCTAGCCACCATAGGCATCCACCCCTGCGACGAGGTCGAACCCCTGCACAACCTCGACTCCAGAACCCACTGGATCAAAAACCCAGCCGGCATCGTCCACCTCCTCGCAGAAACCGCAGATCCCAACGCCCAGTGAGCTGAAGACGATCAAGACGAGGCGCCACCCACGAACGGATGGCGCCTCGGTGCTTCAGACGATCAGGTGCCGGCGAGGGGGTAGATCAACGGGAGGAGCTTGTAGTCGTCGGCGTTGGGGACCAGCGAGATGTACGTGCCGGAGTACAGGCAGCTGGATGTTGAGGTGTTGTGGTTGAGCGACAGCGCGTGGCCGAGTTCGTGGCAGGCGACTGTGCGGTGCTCGGCGGCGGTCAGGGTGTAGCTGTCGTTGAGGTGGACCGAGACCGGGCCCTGGGTGTTCGGGGTCCACGAGGTCAGGCCGAGCCAGCCGGTGGCGCCGTACGCGCCGCTGGCGACCGTCACGCAATGGACGCCGGTCGGGCAGGATGAGGATCCGGATTTCCAGTAGGAATCGATGCCGGTGGCCCTGTTCCATTCGGTCACCGAGGCCACCACGGGCCAGGCGGACGACGAGGAATCCAGGAAATAGATCTGCGGGTCGTTATAGCTGCCGTAGTCCCATTGGTGATCACACCATTGGCGAGCCGTTCCCGAACTCAAGCAGGCCAGGGCTTTTGGCTGGGTGGATTGGTTGGGCTGACTGGACGGCGGCGTCTCCCCCTTGTCCAGTACTCCGGTAACCCCGCTGCGGCGAAGCTGGTCGCGCAACTGATCCGGAGTCACACCCTTGGCCGGGTCGTAAATGGTCACCGTCAGATTGCCCGCCCGGTCTTTGCCGGTGACGTAGACCGTGTCGTGATCGGAGTCCGTCGCCGCAGCGGCGGGAGCCGCGACCGGTTCTGCTGGCTGGGCGTTACTGCTGGTGGTCAGCGCGACGGCAGTCAGCACCCCGACCGCGCCAATGGCAGCAAAGCGTTTCGCTAGCCTCACGATTTCCCTCTCGATAGCGATGCGCGGTTCCCCTGAGTAATCGAACCGCTACTTCACCGCAACACCGATGCAAGGATTTTGGCTAGGTACGAAACGTTTGTTTACCACCGCTCAGGCGTGAAACCTATCCACGGATCGAGACGGTCGATGAGACGCTCTGTCGAAACGGTCATCGTTAGTGCCCACCGCGTAAAAGGCTAAACAACGGCCGATTTGGGCGACCCGTCAGAGCGCGGGGAACTGCAACGCGAGCGCGCTCTGGACTTTGTAATGCTGTTCGAGGAAAGCGCGTTCATCGAGGCGTTTGCGCCGGAGCCACGCGGTGACTTCGTCGTTGCATTTACTGGCATTGCAGGAGTCGCAGGCCGGCGCAATGTTGGCCAGGGTGTACCGACCACCACGGGACAACGGCAGGACGCAATCCCGCTGCAACGGCCGGTCGATCGCACCGCAGTACGCACAACCGACCCAAGCCGCCTTGAGCGCCACCCACTGCTCGTCGGTCAGATCATGCTCGACACTGTCCATCCGCCGCTTACGCTTCCGAGCCGCCCTGGCCCTACGGCTCCGATCCACCGCCATCCGCGCAGCGTACTGCGCACACCCCGCCGTACCGGGGAAGGCGCCAGAGAGTCGCGAGGACGACCAAGTGCCCGGGTCGGACGGAAAACCTCAGCCGTCAGACCGTCAGATGCCAATATCGAGCGGTTCGGCGGGCACACCATCAGCGAGGAGGTTCTCGAGTAGGTGACCGAGTCGTGGCGGGAAGATCGTCTCGGTTGCTTCGGTCAAGTCCTCCACGTTCCACCAGCGGAAGCCCACGATGCTGCGGGCTTCGTACTCGGACAGAGCCGCTGGCGTGGGATCGAAGCACTCGACCGCATGCAGCAGCCACTTCTCGTGCACGGCGATGACACGACCGTCGAACTGATAGGTGTGATCGCGTTGCCAGACAAGACATCCCGGCGGTAGATCGACCAGGCCGGTCTCTTCGTAGGCCTCACGAGCCGCGGCCTGCTGCAAGGTCTCGCCGACCTCGACGCCCCCGCCCACCGGATACCAGCAGTGGGCCCGGGTCTCCGGATCCTCGGCACGGATGAGAAGAACGCGGTCATCTCCATCCAGCAACAGCAACTTCACAGCTAGCCTTGCCATGTCCCAGACAGTAGAGGAACGGACCTACAGTCAGCCTGCGCCGTGGCGGAGTACGAAGTCGGTTTCGGGGTCTCGGCCCAGGGTGGGGTCGGCGGGGGCGTTGGGATTGCGGGTGGCGATGGTGTCTTCGAGCTTCACCGCTGGCGGCAGGTGCTTGAAGTCGCCGGTCAGCGGCTGGTGCTTGGTGTTGCTAGTTTGGGGCTCTTCCGGGGTGGCTGGCGTCGCGTCCGTCATGATCGTGCTCCTCGGGAAGAGATGATCCTGTGCGGTGATAGACGCTCGGACCGAGCAGTTTGTTCCAGGAGCAGCTTTTCGCCTCCCGGGATTCGGCAGCTATCCGGGGAAGGCTTTCCAGTGTCCTTCGGAGATGACCTCGACGGTGCCGTCGGTCACCTTGATGGCGGTCTGGTCGTCGATGGCGTACGCCGGACCTCCGATGTCGGCAGCCCAGCTCTCCGCGTCGGCCATGGTGTTCTCCGGCATATCCTCGTGGTCCAGGTGCGGGAAGATCGAGAAATCGACGACCCCGAGCGTCCGGTCGTCCGGCGCGGAAAGCCAACTGACGAAGTCCTCGCCGATCTGCGGTGTCATCACCATGCTGCCGGCGCTCATCCCCACCCACACGGTCTCGGGCAGCGACGAGATGATTTCCGACAACCCTGACTCCCGCATCCAGTGACTCAGGTACGTCGCGTCGCCACCGTCCACCAGCAGCACATCGGCCTCCCGAACCCACGGCACCCACCGGTCCTCACCGATGCTGGGCAGCGCGGTGAGCTCGAGCACGCCCACAGACCTCCAGCCCATGCTGGACATGTGCCAGGGAGACTCGCCGATGACAAACTTCCGCACCGTCGCCGGCCCCAACATCGGGTGCCCCCACTGCGCCGTGGGGATGCAGAGCGCCCGGCACTCGGAGATCGGCTTACCCAGCAGCCCCACGAGCGCCTCGCGGATGCTCTCGTTCGTAATACCTCCAGAGGTGAGCAGAAGCTTCACAACGCCTCCCGAGCCGAATTCGTGTGGACTGCCGACAGTGGACACGTCATTGCCCGACTCCTTGTATTGGCGCCCTCAAGTGGCCGCCATTCACCTGTACTACGAACGCCGCAGCCCGAATCCGACACATTGCCAGATCCAGCTGTACGACGCATGCCCCCACCGTGTTCGACAGCTCGGTGGAACAGCACCCAAGCCCACTCCAGTCGACGGACGACCAGACATCGACTAGCCCCTACCCCGACCGATGGCTCCCTGCAGCAGACCAGCCGGCATCGCAACGCACGAGCGGCACAGCACCCGTGGGCGCGCGCACCCAGAGCGGGGAGCGATGTCAGAGCGACCGGCGGCGGGAGTGCGGGGAACGCCACCCAACCAGCCCGCCACCCGCGAGACGCCGACCACGCGTCGATTTCACCGCGACGCAGGAGCGGCACAACCCGGGCGGGCGGGAGCACCCAGAGCTGGGCGCGACGCAGGAGCGACCGGCGGCGGGTGCGCGGGGAACCACCCAACCAGCCCACCACCGGCAAGACGCCGGCCACGCGTCGGTGTCACCGCGACGCAGGAGCGGCACAACACGGGCGGGCGGGAGCACCCCCAGAGCAGGGCGCGACGCAGGAGCGACCGGCGGCGGAGGCGTGGGGCGTAGTACGACGTCTACAGCTTCCCGTGGCGGTTTACGTCTTTGTAGAGGAGGTAGCGGAAGCGCCCAGGGCCGCCGGCGTAGCAGGCTTGGGGGCAGAAGGCTCGGAGCCAGAGGAAGTCGCCTTCCTGGACTTCCACCCAGTCTTTGTTGAGCAGGTACACAGCCTTGCCTTCGAGGATGTAGATGCCGTGCTCCATCACGTGCGTCTCCGGGAACGGAATCACTCCGCCGGGCTCAAACGTAACGATGTTGACGTGCATGTCATGCCGGACGTCAAGCGGATCCACAAACCGCTGCGTCCGCCACCGCCCCTCGGTGTCCGGCATCTCAACAGCCTCAACTTCGACCTCGTTCGTCACAAAGGCCTCCGGTACGTCGACCCCCTCCACCCGCTCGTACGCCTTCCGGAAGAAATGAAACGAAGCGACCCGGTCACTCGTATTACGAAGCGTCCACTCAACCCCAGGCGGCACGAACGCATACCCGCCCGGCCCCACCTCATGCTTGTCCCCGGCAACCGTCAGCACCAAGTTGCCATCAACAACAAACAGCACAGCCTCAGCACCCGGGTCAGTCTCCGGCCGATCACTCCCCCCACCCGGCGAAACCTCCACCAAGTACTGCGAGAACGTCTCCGCAAACCCAGACAACGGCCGCGCCAGTACCCACAGCCTCGTCGACTCCCAGAACGGCAACTGGCTCGTGACGATGTCCCGCATCGTGCCGCGCGGCAGTACGGCGTACGACTCGGTGAAAACAGCCCGGTCAGTCGTCAGCTCGGTCTGCGCGGGCAGCCCGCCCTTTGGGGAGTAGTAGGTCATGCGTCGTCTCCTCGGAAAAGTAACCGGCCTCTGGGCTCGGCGAAGATGTCGATGGGCCGGCCGCGCAGCCAGGTACTGCGAACCACGCCGGCGAGCGACCGTCCGGCGTACGGCGTGATGGCGTTCTTGTGGTGAAGCGCGTCGACGTCGACAACAAACGACGCGTCGGGCGCAAAAACGCAGAAGTCGGCGTCATACCCGATCTCGATAAAACCCTTGCGCGAGAGCCCCGCCTGCGCCGCCGGCGCCTCACACATCCAACGAGCGACATCACCCAAGGTGAAGCCGCGCTCCCGCGCCCCGGTCCACACCGCCGGCAGCCCGACCTGAAGTGACGCGATCCCACCCCAAGCAGCGCCGAAGTCGCCCGTGTCCAGCCGCTTGAGCTCAACAGTCGAAGGTGAGTGGTCGGACACCACCAGATCAATCACCCCATCCCGCAACCCCTCCCACAGCAGCGCGCGGTTAGCGGATTCCCGGATCGGCGGGCAGCACTTGTACTGCGTGGCGCCGTCCGGGATCTCCTCGGCGGCAAAGGTCAAGTAATGCGGACAAGTCTCAGCCGTGATCCGCACACCCTCGCTGCGAGCGGCGGCCAGCAGCGGCAGAACCTCCGCGCTCGACACGTGAAGTATGTGCACCCGGCAACCAGTTCGCCGGGCGAGCTCGATCACCTGAGCGACCGCGACGTTTTCAGCTTCGCGCGGCCGGGAGCTCAGGAAGCGCTGATAACTCGCACCCTCCGGAGCGGGCGCGCTGTCGATCCCGTGAGCGTCCTCGGCATGCACGATCAGCAGCCCGTCAAAAGACGCGATCTCAACCATCGCTTGCTCCACCGAAAAAAGATCAAGCGGCGGAAACTCATCCACGCCCGAATGCAGCAGGAAACACTTGAACCCAAAGACGCCCGCCTCATGCAGCGGCCGCAACCAAGCAAGGTTGCCGGGAATGGCCCCACCCCAGAACCCGACATCGACGTACGCCTGGCTCTCCGCGGTCTTCCGCTTCACGTCCAGCGCCGGTACGTCGCAGGTCGGCGGGATGCTGTTCAGCGGCATGTCGATGATCGTGGTGACGCCGCCCGCCGCGGCCGCCCTGGTCGCGCTGGTGAAGCCCTCCCAGTCGGTCCGGCCGGGATCGTTGACGTGCACGTGGGTGTCGACCAGCCCGGGCATCAGCACTTCGTCGTGGGCCAGTTCGAGCTCCTCGCGGCCGGTGTCACCAGGCTCGACGGCAACGAACCGGCCGTCCGCGACGCCGATCACGCCCGGCCCGATACCCGTAGTCCCGATACCCGCAGTACTGACCATCCGGCGGGCCCGGATGACGAGGTCCAGCACGGTCATGCGGTCCCCCTCTCAGTTGTCCTCATCGTAGATCCGCCGCGATCCGCTCACCGAGCTGTCGCAGCAACGGCGCGGGATCGGCGATACAACGCCGTACGTCGGGCTCCAGATCGGTGAGCGCGTACGCCGCACCGATCCCTGCCGACCGCAGCTGCGCAGCCTCGAGCCGATTGGTGCCACAAACAGCAATCACCGGTACTCCGGCAGCTCGCGCGGCGGCAGCCACACCCGCCACGGCCTTTCCGTGCAGCGTCTGCTCGTCGAGCGCGCCCTCACCAGTCACCACGAGATCCGCACCCAGCACCCGCTGCTCGAACCCCACCAGTTCCAGCACAAGCTCGATCCCCGACCGCAACTCAGCCCCGAGCAGCGCGATCGCCGCGAATCCCACTCCCCCGGCGGCACCGGCCCCCGGCGAGTCCCGAAGGTCACGGCCGGTGGTGCGGGCGACTAGGTCAGCCCAGTGCGTGAGCGCGGCATCAAGCTGCTCAACCTGAGTGGCGCTGGCGCCCTTCTGATGCCCGTACGTCGCTGCAGCGCCGGCCGGCCCGGTCAGCGGATTGTCCACATCGCAGGCGACCACAACCTCCACTCTCTGTAGACGAGAGTGGAGCCCGGTTAGGTCGAGAACCTCCGCAGCCAGCAACCCGGCGCCACCCTCGGCAACCTCATCACCCCGCGCATCGAGCACCCTCGCTCCGAGCGCCCGCAACAACCCGGCGCCACCGTCCGTCGAAGCACTCCCGCCGATCCCGAGGATCACCCGCCGGCACCCACTGTCGATCGCCGCCGCCATCACCTCACCAACCCCGCGCGAGGAAGCAACCATCGGAGCCAACTCACCCCCAGGCAACCGAACCAGCCCACAAACATCAGCCAACTCCACCACAGCCGTCCCGCCACGCCGAGCGAACCCGCTTGAGACCGGCTCGCCCGTCGGCCCGCTGGCCACGACCGGGCCCAACTCGAACCCCGCAGCCACAACAGCGGCGAGCGTCCCGTCACCCCCGTCGGCCACCGGAACACAGCCGACCTCAGCATCAGGAAGCACCCGCCGCACACCCTCCCCCACGAACGCGGCCACCTCGGCACTCCCCAAAGTCCCCTTGAACTTGTCGGAGGCAACGATCACCCGCCGCGAAGAGCGCTCACCCATCAGGCCACTGGCTCAAATTCTGTGACGGCGTCGAGTTCAACACCCATGGAGACGTTCGTGACGCGTTCCAGGATGACCTCGACAACCACCGGCACACGGAACTCGATCATCAGCTTCTTCGCCTGTTCCAGCGCCGGCAGAATCTCGTCCGGCTCGGTCACCCGAAGCGCCTTGCACCCGAGGCCTTCGGCAACCTTCAGATGGTCGACACCGTAGCCCTGAAGTTCCGGGCTGTTGATGTTTTCGAAGGACAGCTGCACGCAGTAATCCATCTCCAGACCGCGCTGCGCCTGCCGGATGAGGCCGAGGTACGAGTTGTTCACCACCACGTGGATGTACGGAATGTTGAACTGCGCACCGACCGCCAACTCCTCGATCAGGAACTGGAAGTCATAGTCCCCCGACAGCGCCACGACGGTACTGTCCGGATCCGCAACCGCGACACCAAGAGTCGCCGGCACAGTCCACCCCAGCGGCCCCGCCTGACCAGCGTTGATCCAATGCCGCGGCCGATAGACATGCAGCATCTGCGCAGCCTGGATCTGCGACAACCCGATCGTCGAGACGTACCGCGTCTCCGGCCCGAAGGCCTTGTTCATCTCCGCGTACACCCGCTGCGGCTTGATCGGCACGTTCGCGAAATCCGTCTTCCGCAGCAACGTCGCCTTCCGCTGACGGCACTCCTCAGCCCACTCGGACCGATCGGCCAGCCGGCCATCAGCAGCCCATTCGCGCGCCACCGAGACGAAGACCTCCAACGCGGCACGAGCATCGGAGACGATCCCGTAGTCCGGCGCCAGCACCCGGCCGAGCTGCGTCGGCTCGATGTCGACGTGCACGATCTTGCGGCCCTCGGTGTACTTCGCGACCGAACCCGTGTGCCGGTTCGCCCACCGGTTCCCGATCCCGAGCACGAAGTCGGACGCCAGCAGAGTCGCGTTCCCGTACCGGTGCGAGGTCTGCAACCCCACCATCCCAGCAGCCAGCGGATGGTCGTCCGGGATGGTCCCCCACCCCATCAGTGTCGGTACGACGGGCACGCCGACCAACTCGGCGAACTCGACCAGCAACCCAGCCGCGTCGGCGTTGATCACCCCGCCACCCGACACGATCAGCGGCCGCTCAGCCTCGTTGAGCATCGCGAGCGCCTTCTCGGCCTGCGCCCGGGTCGCGGCCGGCTTGGTCACCGGCAGCGGCTCGTAGGTGTCGATGTCGAACTCGATCTCGGCCAACTGAACATCGATCGGCAGATCGACAAGCACCGGACCTGGCCGACCTTCGCGCATCAGGTGGAAGGCCTTCTGGAAGGTCCCCGGCACCTGAGCCGCCTCCATCACCGTGACGGCCCACTTCGAGACCGGCTTGGCGATCGAGGCGATGTCGACCGCCTGGAAGTCCTCCTTCTGCAACTTGGCCACCGGCGCCTGCCCGGTGATGCAGAGGATCGGGATCGAGTCGGCCGAAGCGGAGTACAGGCCGGTGATCATGTCGGTGCCCGCGGGGCCCGACGTACCGACGCAGATGCCGATGTTGCCCGCTGTGGCCCGGGTGTACCCCTCGGCCATGTGGGAGGCGGCCTCGACGTGACGGGCCAGGACGTGCTTGATCCCGCCGTGCTTCTTCATCGCGCTGTAGAAGGGGTTGATCGCGGCACCGGGCAGGCCGAACGCCTGAGTGGCGCCTTCCTTCTCCAGGATCAGTACTGCGGCGTCGACCGCGCGCATGCGGGCCATCAGGCCGTCGCCTTCCCGGACAGACGCTCCACGCCCCGCAGCAACGCGGAGTGGTCGAGGCCACCGTCGCCGTTCGCGCGAGCCGAAGCCACCAACTGCGCAACCAGAGCCCCCAGCGGTACTGCGACACCCGCTTCGCGCGCGGCTGCGGTGACGATGCCCATGTCCTTGTGGTGCAGATCGATCCGGAAGCCGGGCTGGAAGGAGCGCGACAGCATGTTCTCCTTCTTCTGGTTCAGTACTGCGGAACCGGCCAGCCCGCCGCCGAGCACCTCCAGGGCGGCCTTGGTGTCGACGCCGTACGCCTCCAGGAAGATGACGGCCTCGGCCACCGCTTGGATGTTGGCGGCAACGATCAGCTGGTTCGCGGCCTTGACGGTCTGACCCGAACCACTGGGGCCGACGTGCACGACGGTCTTGCCGACGGCATCGAACAGCGGCTTCGCGACGGCGAAGTCGTCCGCCTCGCCGCCGACCATGATCGACAGCGCGGCGTTCTTCGCGCCGGCCTCACCACCGGAGACTGGAGCGTCGAGCATCCGGAAGCCGAGCGCGCGGGCCTGCTCGGCGAGCTGCTGGGTGACGTCGGGACGGATGCTGGAGAAGTCGATGATCAGCGTGCCGGTCTCGGCCAGCTGGAAGACGCCGTCGTCCGCGTTGAGCACCTGCTCGACGTCGGGCGAGTCGGGCACCATCACGCAGATCACGTCGGCGCCCTTGACCGCGTCGGCCAGCGAGGTCGCGGCGCGCCCGCCCGCCTCGATCAGGGCGGCGGCCCGGTCCGGGCTGCGGTCGAAGCCGGCGACGGTGTGGCCGGCGTTGGCGAGGTGGACGGCCATCGGGTTGCCCATGATGCCGAGGCCGATGAAGGCGATGTTGGTCATGACGGAAATCTCCTAGCTAGATCAGGCGGACTGGCAGTCAGGCGGGGAGGCCGCGGCGCTCGCGCGGCAGCCAGCCGAAGCTCTCGGGGGTGGTGGTGGACGGCTTGTACTCGAGCGAGACCCAGCCGGCGTAGCCGCCGCTCTCGAGGGCGGCGAGCTGCCGGTCGAGCGGCAGCGATCCGGTACCGGGTTCGTTGCGGCCAGGCGCGTCCGCGATCTGCACATGCGCGATCCGGTCGGTGTGCTCGGCAACCACCCGATCGACGTCGTCGCCGTTGACCGCGAGGTGGTACAGATCGGCAAGCAGTCCAAGGTTCTGTACGCCGTACTCCGTCTGCACCCGGTCGATGACGCTCAGCACCTCGGCGGCCGTGCGGAGCGGGTAGCGCTCAGCCCCGCTGACCGGCTCGATCAGGATCGTCGCGTCGATCCGGGCGGCGGCGCTTGCGGCCAGCCCGAGGTTCTCGGCGGCGAGCTCGTCCTGCTCACTGGCGGAATGTGCGTCGTCGCGATTGCCGTAGAGGGCGTTGAAGGCCCGGCAGCCGAGCCGCTCGCCGATACCGAGCGTGGCGTCGATGTTGTCGCGGAACTCGCCGGTGCGCTTGGGCCAGGACACCAGGCCGCGGTCGCCCGCCGGCATGTCGCCGGCGAAGAAGTTGAGCCCGACCAGCTGCACTCCGGCGTCCTGGATGGCGGTCACGAAGGCGTCGGCCTCGTGGTCCGACGGCACCGCGCCGGCGAACGGCCACCAGAACTCGACGGCTCCGAAGCCGGCCTCACGGGCCGCAGCCGGGCGCTCCAGCAGTGGCAGCTCGGTGAACAGGATCGAGCAGTTCACGGCGTGGCGCAGCGCGTGGCTCATGGCATCCTTCTCTCGTTTTCCGCATTGTGGAAGTTTGCTTCTGCTATGCGAAATGACCATAGAGTGGGTCTCACGACCCCGTCAAGCACCGACCCCGGCAGCTCGAAGGGCCGCAAGCGTGGGGTGAGTGGGCGCTCCGCGCGCGGTTGCTTCGCGGGCGCTCGTTCGCGCGGTCGTTTCGCGCGCGCGGGCTCGCGTTGTACGTTCCTCCAAGGACCTGCTGCGGTCCCCGAGCGATCAGAGGAGGCGCCGTGCTGCTCTCCGAGCTCTTCGACGCGCCAGAACTAGGGCTTCGCCTGTTGCACGCGGCGCGTGGCGCGTACGACCTGCCGATCGGCCGCCTCGTCACCACCGACCTGCTCGAACCGGGCAACTACCTCAACGGCGGCGAACTGGTCCTGACCGGGCTGGTCTGGCGCCGCAGCCCCGCCGACAGCGAGACGTTCGTGGCCTCGGTGGCCGAGCGCGGCGCCACCACGATCCTCGCCGGTAAGGCGTTGCTCGGCACGATCCCGGACGACCTGCTCGAGGCCTGCCGTCGGCATCAGGTCACGCTCGTCGAGGTGCCCACCGAGGTCGCCTTCGCGGACGTCACCGAGTACGTCGCGGCGGCCGGCGCGGCCGACACCGGCGCCCGGCTGTCCGCGAGTCTCGTCCGCCAGCGCCAATTGCTGTCGGCCATCGCATCAGGCCGCAGCCTCGACGAGCTCACCGCCCGCATCTCCACCGAAATCGGCCACGACTGCCGCGTGATCACGTCGACCGGGCGCCACGTCGTACCGGGTCCTGAGCCGTTGGACGATGACACGCTCGACGCGGTCACCCGCCGATTTCTGACCGCCGATCGCACTCCCGCTGTCGCTGACGCGAGCGGTACGGCGTACAGCCTGTTTCCGATCGGGTCGGGTCTCGGGAATCGGCTCACCGCGTGGTTGCTGGTCGTCGACGGCGACCACACCCAGTGGCCGCGCGCTCATGTCGAAGCGGTGCAGGAGTTGTGCGCCATCGCCGCCCTCGACCGGGTACGCCGGGACGAGGGACGACTCGCATTGCGGCCGCTGGTCGCGGATGCGCTGGCCCTGGTCGAGTCGGGTGGACCGCACGCCGAGGTGGCGACTCGGCTGCGCCAGGCCGGAGCGCATTCCGACCGGCCGATGGCTGTCGCCGTGGCCGAGTTGCGAGACGACGGCCCGGTCGAGATCGCGCTCACCGTGTTCGAGGACGTCGCGCTCACGGTTGGCCCGGCCGTGGTTGCTACGGGACGGGACGGCTTGCTGGTCGCGCTCCTGCCCTCATCGCCCGAGTTGCCGAGCCTGCTCCGCCGGGCTTTCGGCCGTCTCTCCCCCGGCCTCGCCAAGGCGCGACTCACCGTCGGCGTCAGCGGCGCGACCACTCTCGACGCGCTGACCGGAGCGCTCGAGGAGGCGCGCTTCGCCCAGCGTGCCGCGTTGGCCGGCCGGACCCGCGTCTCGGTGGTGACCTCGGACGAGGTCGCCTCCCATGTGCTGCTGCTCGCCACCGTCCCGGACGACGTACGGCGGACCTACGCACACCGGGTGCTCGGGCCGGTGCTCGAGCACGACCGCAAGACCCGCGCCGACCTCATCGCCACGCTGGACGAGTTCCTGGCCTGGTCGGGTTCCTGGTCCCGTACGGCGGAGTCGTTGCACCTGCACGTCAACACCGTTCGGTACCGGATCGAACGCATCGAGCAACTGACCGGTCGCGATCTGTCCCAGTTCGAGGACCGGGTCGACGTCTTCCTGGCGCTCAAGTCGCTCTGAGCCTCGGCTTTTGGAGGATCCTCCAAAACGGGCCCACGGAAACCCCGGAAGTTCGGAGGTTTCTCGGGTGCAATCGGCCGGCGCCGGAGCCCAAGCTGTCGTGCAGGTCAGATCCGCCGCGACCCCTTGGAAGGTGCCCCGATGAAGGCAGAACCACGACCGAGCCGCGCCGCCCGTCATCCTGTCGACCAGGTGCTGTCACCAGGGCGCCTCGCCGTCTACGGCACCCAGCACGTGCTCGCCTTCTACGCCGGCGCGGTGATCGTCCCGATCCTGCTGGCGAACTCGATCGGGCTCAGCACCGAGCAGCTGGTGCACCTGATCAACGCCGACCTGTTCACCTGTGGCATCGCCTCGATCATCCAGTCGGTCGGCTTCTGGAAGGTCGGCGTCCGGCTGCCGCTGCTGCAAGGCGTGACCTTCACGGCGGTCTCCCCGATGATCGCGATCGGCATGGCCGCGGGCGGCGGGACCGACGGCCTGCTGGTCATCTACGGCGCGGTGCTCGTGGCCGGACTGGCCACCTTCTTCATCGCGCCGTTCTTCAGCCGGCTGATCCGGTTCTTCCCACCCGTCGTCACCGGCTCGGTCATCACGATCATCGGCCTGGCACTGCTGCCGGTGGCCGCGGGCGACGCGACCGGTGGTGCCGGCCCGACGTCGGACCCGACCAGCGGCAAGAACCTGGCCTACGCGCTCGGCACGCTCGCACTGATCGTGCTGATCCAGCGGGTGTTCAAGGGCTTTGTGGCGACGATCGCGGTACTGGCCGGGCTGGTCGTCGGCACGCTGGTCGCCTGGGCCTTCGGTGACGCGCACTTCGACGCGGTCAACGGCTCGGACTGGGTGGGCGTGACCACGCCGTTCCACTTCGGCTGGCCGCAGTTCTCGATCGCCGCGATCATCTCGATGGTCCTGGTCATGCTGATCACCGCGGTGGAGACCACCGGTGACGTGTTCGCGACCGGCGAGATCGTGGAGAAGCGGATCGGCCGCGAGGACATCGCCCGGGCGCTGCGGGCCGACGGCCTGGCCACCACGATCGGCGGCGTCTTCAACTCCTTCCCCTACACGTGTTTCGCCGAGAACGTCGGCCTGGTCCGGCTGACCCGGGTGAAGAGCCGCTGGGTGGTCGCGGCGGCCGGCCTGATCATGATCCTGCTCGGCCTGGTCCCGAAGGCCGGTGCGATCGTCGCCGGCATCCCGCACCCGGTCCTGGGTGGCGCCGCGCTGGCGATGTTCGCCACCGTCGCGGTGGTCGGCTTCCAGACGCTGGCGAAAGTCGACTTCCACGACCACCGCAACGTCGTGATCGTGGCGACCAGCGTCGGCCTGGCCATGTACGTGACAGCACAGCCGCAGGTCGCCCAGGCGGTCCCGGGCTGGGCCGAGATCATCTTCGGCAGCGGCATCACCCTCGGCAGCCTGACCGCAATCGGGCTCAACATCCTCTTCCACCACGTGGGCAAGGACTTCGGCCCGGCGGTCGCCGGCCAGCCGAGGGGCACCGGCACCATCCGGCTGGACCAGGTGAACGAGATGTCTCGCGAAGAGTTCGTGAGGACCTTCGCCGAACTGTTCCAGGGACCGACCTGGATGGTCGAGCGCGCCTGGGAGATGCGTCCGTTCGCCGACACGCACGCGCTGCGTCGTTCGTTCCAGGAGGCGCTCTTCTCCGGATCGCAGGAGGAGCAGCGAGAGCTGATCGCGTCCTACCCGCAGCTCGGGTCCCAACTCGTTGCCGACGGCCTCAGCGGTGAGGCGTCGCTGCGGGACCAGTCGACCCGGGGCCTGACCTACCTGGCCGAGCCCGACCGGGACGAGCTGGCCGCGATCACCGCGCAGTACAAGGAGCGGTTCGGCTTCCCGCTGGTGATCTCGGTGCGGGACGCGGAATCGTTCGAGCGGATCGTAGAACAAGGCCGGGAACGGCTGGGCAACTGCGAGAACCAGGAACACGCCGCGGCGCTGCTGGAGATCGCGAAGATCGCCGGCTTCCGCTTCGACGACTTCCTCTCCGACGCGAACCCCATCCACAGTGCAAGGACCCGCTGGAGCAGCCGACCATGACGAAGATCAAGGTGAACGGCCAGGACGCCAGCCTCGACGGCGTACCAGTCCACACCACCGTGCTGGACTGGTTGCGCGACCGCGGCCTGACGGGCGCGAAGGAGGGCTGTGCCGAGGGCGAGTGCGGTGCTTGCTCGGTGCTCGTCGCCCGCCCCGGGATCGACAGCCCGACCGAGTGGACCGCCCTGAACGCCTGCTTGCTGCCGGCGGCTTCCCTCGACGGCCAGGAGATCGTCACGTCAGAGGGTCTCGGCAAGAGCACCGAACTGCACCCCGTGCAGCAGGAAATGGCAGTCCGAGGCGGCTCCCAATGCGGCTTCTGTACTCCCGGCTTCGTCTGCAGCATGGCCGCCGAGTACTACCGCCCCACCCGTACGACGCCCGCCGCGCCCCGCGCCGAGCAGCAGGAACTCGACGGGCGCTCCGCCCGTACTGCGCCGGTTGGCGCGACCCACGACCACGAGCGCTCCGCATCCGCCGATGCGCCCTGCGATCTGGAGCATGGGCCCAACGGGTTCGATCTGCATGCGTTGAGCGGCAACCTGTGCCGGTGCACCGGCTATCGGCCGATCCGGGACGCGGCATACGCGCTTGGCGATCCTGCGGCGGATGATGTGTTCGCCGCCCGCCGATCAGCGCCTCCTCCCCCGCCCGCGGCGACGAAGGTGGCGGTCAACGGCGCGGAGTTCCTCCGGCCGGCGAGTCTGGAAGAGGCGCTCGCAGTACTGGCAGAGCGGCCGGATGCGCGGATCGTGGCCGGCTCAACGGATGCCGGGGTCGAGGTGAACCTGCGCGGCGTCCGCGCTCCGTTGGTGGTCGCCGTGGACCGGCTCAACGAATTGCGAGAGTTCAGTTTCGGGCCCGACGAGGTCCGCATCGGTGCCGCGCTGACGCTGAGTGAGATCGAGCGGCTGCTCGCCGGCCGCGTGCCGCTGTTGGCGCAGATGTTCCCGCAGTTCGCCTCGCGGCTGATCCGCAACGGCGCCACCATCGGCGGCAACCTGGGCACAGGGTCACCGATCGGTGACACTCCGCCCGCGCTGCTCGCCCTCGACGCGTCGCTCGTCCTCACCTCCAGCCGCGGCGAGCGAGTCGTCCCGCTGGCCGACTACTTCACGGGGTACCGGGAAACGGTGAAGGCGGCAGACGAGCTGATCCGGACCATCGGGGTCCCGCTGCCGCTCGCGCCCGTCACGGCCTTCCACAAGATCGCCAAACGCCGGTTCGACGACATCTCCAGCGTCGCGGTCGGCTTCGCGCTCGAACTCGCCGACGGGGTCGTCAGCCAGGCCCGGATCGGCCTGGGTGGAGTGGCTGCAACACCGCTGCGCGCCCGGGCGACCGAGGAAACCCTGACCGGCCGGCCATGGACCGAGCGCACCGTCCGCGAAGCGGCCGCAGTACTGGCTGCAGAGGGCACGCCGCTGGACGACCACCGCGCCAGCGCGTCGTACCGGTCGGCGATGCTCGGCCAGTCACTTCTCCGTTTGTATGCCCAGCACCTCGCTGCCGAGGGGGTTAGCGCATGAGTTCGTTGTCTCAGCGACCGGAGCAGGCGATTGTCGGCCTGCCGTTGCCGCACGAAAGCGCTGCACTGCATGTCACCGGTGAGGCGCTCTACACCGACGACCTCGTCGTCCGGACGCGCGATGTCCTGCACGCGTGGCCGGTTCAGTCGCCGCACGCCCATGCCCGGATCGTCGACCTGCGGGTGAAGCCTGCGTACGACGTACCGGGGGTCGTTCGGGTGTTGACCGCCGATGACGTTCCGGGTGTGAACGACGCCGGGGTGAAACATGACGAGCCGCTGTTCCCGTCGGAAGCGATGTTCCACGGGCATGCGATCTGCTGGGTGCTCGGTGAGACTCTGGAGGCTGCTCGGCTCGGGGGTGCTGCTGTCGAGGTCGAGTACGAGGAGCTGCCCTCGCTCGTGACGGTTCGCGAAGCGATTGCCGCTGGCAACTTCCAGGGCACCGGGCGGCATCTCGAGAGCGGCGATGTCGAGGCAGCGTTGGCCGCGGCGCCGCATGTCTTCGAGGGTGAGTTCGAGTTCGCGGGTCAGGAGCACTTCTACCTGGAGACCCATGCCTCGTTGGCCTTGGTCGACGAGGCCGGTCAGATCTTCGTGCAGAGCAGCACGCAGCATCCGTCGGAGACGCAGGAGATTGTTGCGCACGTGCTCGGCGTGGCCAGCCATGCGGTCACCGTGCAGT
The DNA here is from genome assembly GCF_040639475.1 of Kribbella sp. NPDC023855. NCBI lineage: Bacteria > Bacillati > Actinomycetota > Actinomycetes > Propionibacteriales > Kribbellaceae > Kribbella > Kribbella sp. NPDC023855. The sequence goes on along the minus strand of NZ_JBFAAA010000004.1, from coordinate 171,116 downwards.
GTCTGCGGATGGGCGGCGCCTTTGGTGGCAAGGAGATGCAGCCGCACGGGTTCGCTGCCATCGCTGCTCTGGGCGCGACGTTGACCGGACGGCCGGTGCGCTTGCGGCTCAACCGGACGCAGGACATCACCATGTCGGGCAAGCGACACGGGTTCCACAGTGAGTGGCGGGCCGGGTTCGACGACGAGGGTCACCTGGTCGCGCTCGACGCCACGCTCACCGCCGACGGTGGCTGGAGCCTCGACCTGTCGGAGCCGGTGCTGGCCAGGGCAATGTGCCACATCGAGAACAGCTACTGGATCCCCAACGTCCGCGTCGACGGGCGGATCGCCAAGACGAACAAGACCTCGCAGACTGCTTTCCGCGGCTTCGGCGGGCCGCAGGGGATGCTCGTCGTGGAGGATCTGCTCGGGCGGTGCGCACCGCTGCTCGGGTACGACGCGATGGAGCTGCGCCGGCGGAATCTGTATCAGTCGCAGCACAGCACGCCGTACGGGATGCCTGTCCGTCATGCCGAGCGGTTGGAGGCCTGCTGGAGCGAAGTGCTCTCGGCCGGTGACGTCGAGCGGCGGAAGGTGGAGATCGAGCGGTTCAACGCCGCACATCCATTCACGAAGCGGGCGCTGGCGATGACGCCGGTGAAGTTCGGCATCTCGTTCAACCTGACGGCGTTCAACCAGGCCGGTGCGCTGGTGCACGTGTACAAGGACGGCTCGGTGCTGATCAATCACGGCGGCACCGAGATGGGCCAAGGGCTGCACACCAAGATGCTGCAGGTCGCTGCCACGACACTGGGCGTTCCGCTGGCTCGGGTACGGCTGGCGCCGACCCGGACCGACAAGGTGCCCAACACGTCGGCTACCGCGGCGAGCTCGGGTGCCGATCTCAATGGCGCCGCGATCAAGAACGCGTGTGAGCAGATCCGCGAGCGACTCGAACAAGTTGCCGGTGGCAAGCTTGGGATCAGCCCGCGGGACGTCCGCTTCGTGGGCGGCGTCGTCCAGGGGCTGACCTTCGGCGGCGGGAAAATGTACTGGGAAGAGCTGGTCAGCGCCGCCTACATGCAGCGGGTCCAGCTGTGGGCGGCCGGTTTCTACCGCACCGAAGGCCTGCACTGGGACGCCAATGCGATGCGGGGTGAACCGTTCAAGTACTTCGCGTACGGCGTGGCGGCGGCTGAGGTCGAGGTCGACGGCTTCACCGGTGCGTACACGTTGCGGCGGGTCGACATCGTGCACGACGTGGGTGACAGCCTCAGCCCGTTGATCGACATCGGTCAGATCGAGGGTGGGTTCGTGCAGGGCGCGGGCTGGCTGACGCTGGAGGACCTGCGCTGGGACGAGAGCGATGGGCCTCATCGTGGACGGCTGGCGACGCAGGCCGCCAGCACGTACAAGCTGCCGAGCTTCTCGGAGATGCCCGAAGTCTTCAACGTCCATCTGCTGGAGAAGGCCCACGAGGACGGCGCTGTCTACGGCTCCAAGGCAGTCGGAGAGCCGCCGCTGATGCTCGCCTTCTCAGTCCGAGAAGCCCTACGCCAAGCCGCAGCCGCCTTCGGCCCACCCGGCACCAGCGTCGACCTCGCCTCCCCCGCCACACCCGAGGCGGTCTACTGGGCGCTTGACAGCGCCCGGAAGTCCGGGCAGCCGGACCACGACGGCGAGAACGCTTCAGCTGCCGACTCAGTGGTTTCTCCTGCTGAGCTGACGGGGGTGTGATCGAGATGGAGTGGATGCGGGCTGTTCAGGTGCTTCGGGAGAAGCGGCAGGGCGGCGTACTGGTGACGGTGATGGCTGTGCGGGGGCATTCGCCGCGGGATGCCGGCGCCAAGATGGTGGTTTCTGAGGATCGGGTCTGGGCGACTGTTGGTGGGGGCAACCTTGAGGCGGTTGCTATCGAGCGTGCTCGGGGTCTGCTGGCGGCGGGCAGCCGCGAACCCGAAGTACTGGAGTTTGCGCTGTCTGACAAAGCGCCGTTCCAGCAGGCGGTTCAGTGTTGTGGTGGTGAGGTGAAGTTGCTGCTGGAGCCGCTCCCGGTTGTGCCGGCTGTGGCGATCTTCGGGATCGGGCATGTCGGTCTCGAGCTCGCGCGGATTCTCGCCCGGCACGACCTCGAGCTGCACCTGATCGACTCGCGGCCCGACCAGCTCACCCCCGAGCGACTCGCGGTGCTGGACGACGCGATCGCCGGCGTCCACGTGCATCACGTACCAGTGCTCCCGGAGCTCGTCGTCGGCGAGCTCCCGCCGGGGACCCACGCCTTGATCATGACCCACGACCACGCGGAGGACGCCGCCCTCTGCGACGCCGCCTTGAGAAACGGGCAACTGGCAACGATCGGCCTGATCGGGTCGCGCGCGAAGTGGGCGCGGTTCCGCCACAAGCTCGCCGAGGACGGCAACCCGGCCGAGGCGATCGACAAGATCACCACTCCGATCGGCCTGCCAGACCTGCCAGGTAAGGAGCCGGCCGTCATCGCGGTCGGCGTGGCCGCCTGGCTGCTCCAACAGTTCGTTGCCGAGCGCAACTCCGCGCCGGTTCACCGTGAGGCAGAAGCATGACGCTGTTCAGAGGCACGTTCCTCGACACACCAGACAACCCGTTCGCCGGCGGCACCCTCCGGGTCGCGACCGACGCCGCCCTGCTCGTCGAGGACGGGGTGATCACCGCCCGCGGCCCGTACGCCGAACTGCGCAGCGCGCACCCGGCCGAGCGCGTCGTCGACCTGACCGGCGGCCTGGTGTTACCCGGTTTCGTGGACACCCACGTGCACTTCCCCCAGATCCGCGCAGTCGGCGGGATGGGGATGCCGCTGCTCGAATGGCTCGACCGCTACGCCCTGCCCGAAGAAGCCCGGATGGCGGACGCCGCCTACGCCTCCAGCGTGGCCGACGAGTTCGTGCGCGGTCTCGCAGCAGCCGGTACTACGAGCGCACTGGTCTTCGGAGCGCACTTTGCCGAAGCAGTCGACACGCTCTTCACCGCCGCGTCGCGGGTGGGCCTGCGGATCACCAGCGGGCTGGTCGTCAGCGACCGCATCCTGCGCGCCGACCTGCTGACCACACCAGAACGCGCCTACACCGAGTCGCTCGCCCTGGCGTCCCGCTGGCACGGCGTCGGCCGCAACCGGTACGCCGTGACGCCGCGCTTCTCGCTGTCTTGTACAGACGAGCTGCTCGCGACCTGTCACACCGTGCTGGAGGAGATCCCCGGCGCGCTGTTCACCTCACACCTCAACGAGAACGAGGCCGAGATCGCCACGGTGGCCGAACTCTTCGGTGGGAGCGACTACGTCAGCACGTACGAGAAGCACGGCCTGGTCGACCGGCGGAGCGTGCTCGCGCACAACGTCCACCCGACAGACGTCGAGCTCAAGGTCCTGGGCGACAGCGGCGCGACGGTCGCCCACTGCCCCACGAGCAACGCCGTCCTGGGGAGCGGGCTGTTCCCCCTGACGCGGCACCTCGAACACGGAGTACGGGTGGCGCTGGGGTCGGACGTCGGAGCCGGCACCGGCTTCTCGCTGCTCAAGGAAGGCTTGCAGGCCTACTTCTGCCAGCAGCTGATGGGTGATCACGGACTTCCGCTCAACTCCGCGCATCTGTTGCACCTGGCAACCACCGCGGGAGCGGCGGCGCTCGGGCTCGGCGACGTGGGCGAGCTGAGCGTCGGCAAACGCTTCGACGCCCAACTGATCCGCCCGGCCGACGGCTCACCACTCGCAGTCGGACTCGAACACGCCGACGACGCCGACGACGCCTTGGCGCGGGTCTTCACCCTCGGTACGCCGGCCGACGTCCGCGCCGTCTGGATCGACGGCGAACTGTTGTCCCCTCTGGAGGTTGGTTGACGTCCTCCCCGCTGGTGATAAGCAGGGATTCCAACTACTACGTGGAGGTAGCGTGTTGAAGTTCACGCTTCGGCGAGACCCGTACGGGCGTCTCTCGGCGTGCGCTGACGGCCCGTCCGGCCGCGATGTTCACTGCCGCGTTCACGTCCGCGTTGGCCCGATGTCCACAGGCTGTACACCGGAACACCGCTTGGCTCTCGCGGTTCTCCGGCGCGCAATGCCCGCAGACGCTACAGGTCTGCGATGTGTAAGCAGCTTTCACCTTCTCGACTCGACCAGCTGCCTTGTGCTGCAATCGCCGGACGAGCAGGCCCCAGCCGTTGGACAGAATGCCGCGGTTCAACGCGGCTTTGGCACGCCGGCGGTTCGGCAGGTATGCGCCTGGTCGGTCCCGATCGAGTTGCGGCTTGGGGCGCCTGGTCAGCTGCACGATCCGCAGGTCTTCGACGCGGATGAGGTCGAATCGTCGCGCGAGGTCAGTGCTGGTCTTTTCCACCCAGTCCTTGCGACGGTCAGTGGCGCGGGCATGCAGCTTCGCGATCGCGGCCTTCACCCGCTGACGGCGGTGGGAGCCGCGGCGACAGCGGGACAACCGGCGTTGCAGGTGTTTGAGCCGCGTCATCTCCCGGTCCGACAGACTGGAACACGACAAGAGCTCACCCGTGGACAGCGCCGCCGAGACGGCGACACCGCGGTCAACTCCGACAATTCCACCCGTACCCGGAGCGGGGATCGGTTCCGGGATCACGGCAAATGCGAGGTGCCAGCGCCCCCTCCGGTCGCGGGTGATGCGGTACGACTTGGCCGCCGGGAGCGCGCGGGACAGCCGGAGGCGCACCCAGCCGACCTTCGGCACGTTGACCGCTGCCCATCTCCGGTTCAGCTTCACTACTCGGGACGCTTGACTTCCGACGATCCGGAATCCCTCGTTCAGTCCTGCCCGCCGCCAGGTCGGGCGCCGGTGGTGCCCGGCGTAGAAGTTTTTGACAGCCTGGTCGAAGTCGCGCAATGCCTGTTGCTGGACGGTTTGCGATCCGGCCCGCAGCCAGCCGAAGGCGGATCGCGCCTCGGTCAGTTGCCGTGCCTGGGCCACATAGCCCGGCGTCGCACCTTTGTCGCGCGTCCACATCGACCACTGTTCAAGCGCGAGGTTCCACACGTACCGGGCGTGCCGGCACTGCTCCAGCAACGCAGCCTGCTGCGCGGGCGCCGGGTACATCCGAAACCTGGACATACCACCTACCCAATCAGCTGGGACCGACAATCCCCGATCCGCGAAGGGAGGCAGTCGCGGACCCTCCCCCTCCTGAACGGTGGGGCTTCCCCGCGACCAACCCGATGAATCTGCAGGAGTTCAACACGGCTCCGGCCGGCCAGCTGCGGCCGCTCTTGGCTGCCTGCTGCGGCGTGCCGCGCTGGGTCGATCGAGTGCTCGCCGGCCGCCCGTACGCCGATGCCGACGCGCTCGCCGCGGTTGCCGACCGGGCGGTCCGAGATCTCGAGGACGGTGAAGTCGCGATGGCGCTGGCCGCTCACCCGCGGATCGGTGATCGCGCCTCGGGGGAAAGCACGGAGGCTGGTTGGTCGCGCAGCGAGCAGTCAGGTGTTGGTGACGACCCGGCGATCCGCGCGGCTCTGGCGGCGGGCAACCGCGAGTACGAGCAACGCTTCGGGCGGGTGTTCCTGATCTGCGCCACCGGCCTGTCAGCCACCGAGATGCTCACTGCCCTGAACCGCCGCCTCACCAACGACGACTCCACCGAAGCAGCCGTAGTACAGGAAGAACTCCGCAAAATCACCCTCCTCCGCCTCACCAAACTCCTCACCGCGGAGGTCCCAGCATGAGCACCCTCAGCACCCACATCCTCAACACCACCACCGGCACCCCCGCCCCGGACGTGCGAGTCCTCCTCACCCGCGTGATCGCACCGCCGCCTGCGGCGGACACGGCTGTGGTGGGCAGTGGCGGCGGCAGCGCCAGCGGCGACAGCAACAGCGGCAGGGGCGCCGGCACCGGCAGCGGCAGGGGCGCTGGCGCCGGCAGCGGCAGTGGCGCTGGCACCGGCAGCGGCAGTGGCGCTGGCACCGGCAGTGGCAGCGGCGGCAGCAGCGCCAGCGGCGGCAGCCTGGTTCCGCCCGGCCAGCTGGATTCGGGTGAGACCGCCATCACTTCACCACGGCCCACCCTGAGGGCACCTCTCGACGCACCACTTCCGAGCGCGGACACGACCGCGGACTTGTCCGCGGTCGGGAGCACGGTCACGAGGCAGTTCGAAGTGCTGGCCAGTGGGCGGACGGACAGTGACGGGCGGGTTGCCGGGTTTGGGGAGTTGGTGGCTGGGGTTTACCAGTTGTGGTTCGAGGTTGCCCGGGATGGTCAGGAGTCGTTTTATCCCGAGGTCACCGTGACCTTCACGATCACCGAGGAGCGGCACTATCACGTTCCGCTGCTGCTCAGTCCGTTCGCGTTTTCCACCTATCGAGGGAGCTGATCCGATGGCGATCCACCTGGGAGCCAACCAGTACGGCAAGGCCGAGAGCCGGGTCGTCCGCATCTACCGCGACACTCCACGCCACCAGATCCGCGACCTCAACGTCTCGTCCGCGCTGCGCGGCCGGTTCGAGGACGCGCACACGACCGGCGACCAGTCCGAGGTGCTGCCGACCGACACCCAGAAGAACACCGCCTTCGCCTTCGCCAAGGAGAAGGGCATCGACTCGATCGAGGAGTTCGCCCTGACCCTCGGCAACCACTTCCTCGAGGCGGCTCCCGCGGCCGACGGCGCCCGGGTCGAGATCGAGGAGTACCCGTGGGAGCGGATCTCCGTCGACGGCGCCGGCCACGACCACTCGTTCGTCCGCAGTGGCAGCGGCATCCGGACAACGGTCGTCAACGTCGAGGGCCGCGGCGACGACCGCAAACAGTACGTCGTGTCGGGCATCCGCGATCTCACCGTGCTCAAGTCCACCGGCTCGGAGTTCCACGGCTTCCTCAAGGACAAGTACACGACGCTGAAGGAGACCGACGACCGCATCCTCGCGACCTCGCTGGTCGCCCGCTGGCGCTACGACCACACCGACGTCGACTGGGACAAGTCGTACGACGAGATCAAGGGTCTGCTGCTGGAGCAGTTCGCACGGATTCACAGTCTCGCGTTGCAGCAAACCCTGTACGGGATGGGTGAAGCCGTGCTGCAACGGCACCCGGAGGTCGCGGAGATCAAGTTCTCAGCGCCCAACAAGCACCACTTCCTGGTCGACCTGAGCCCGTTCGAGGTGGAGAACCCGGGCGAGGTCTTCATCGCCGCGGACCGGCCGTACGGGCTGATCGAGGCCACCGTGGTGCGTGATGACGCCAGCGATTCCGGCTCGGCCTGGCACGCGGTACCGGGGTTCTGTTGATCGTCATCGACAACGCCGCGATCGCCACCCTCGACGGCGACCGTCGCGAGCTGAGCAGCGGGCACGTAGTTGTCGACGGCAAGCGAATCGTTGCGGTCGGCACCGGCCCGGCACCGGCGTACGACGGAGCGCGGGTGATCGACGGACGAGGATGTCTCGTCACGCCCGGCTTCGTCAACACGCACCAGCACCTGTACCAGTGGGTGACCCGCGGACTCGCCGCCGACGCCACCCTCTTCGGCTGGCTGACCAAGCTCTATCCGGTATGGGCGGGGATCGACGAGGAGTCGGTGCACGTTGCCGCGCAAGGCGCGCTGGCGCAGCTCGCCCGCACCGGCTGTACGACGGCGGCCGACCACCATTACGTCTTTCCGCGCCGCGGGGGTGATCTCCTGGAAGCGGAGATCTCCGCCGCGGCGAAGGTGGGCCTGCGGTTCCACCCGGCGCGCGGATCGATGGACCTCGGCGAGAAGGACGGCGGCCTGCCGCCCGACTCCGTCGTCGAGGACCGCGACGAGATCCTGCTCGCGACCGAGGCGGCGATCGATCGCTGGCACGACCCTTCGCCGGACTCGATGCTGCGGGTCGTGGTGGCGCCGTGTTCACCGTTCAGCGTCACCGCCGAACTCATGCGCGAGGCGGCCGAACTCGCGCGCCGCAAGGAGGTCCGGCTGCACACGCATCTGGCCGAGACCGTCGACGAGGTCAGCTGGTGCGACGAGAGATTCGGCTGTACTCCGTCGCAGTACGCGGCTGAGCTCGGCTGGACGGGTGCGGATGTGTGGTTCGCGCACGGGATCCACTTCGACGACGCGGAGATCAAGAACCTCGGCCAGTCGTCCACCGGCATCGCCCACTGCCCCAGCTCCAACGCCCGGCTCGGAGCCGGCATCGCCCGAGTCGCCGACCTCCGAGCAGCCGGCTGCCCAGTCGGCCTCGGCGTAGACGGCGCCGCCAGCAACGAAGCCGGCAGCCTCCTGGAAGAACTCCGCCACGCTTTACTTTTCGCCCGAGCCCGCCCTCAAGCCGGCTTCGCCGGCGGTGGAGGCAGCCGGGGCGGTGGAGCCGAGGGTGGAGCCGGGAGTGGTGGCCACGGAGCCGGGAGTGGTGGCGATGGAGTCGGTGAGGGCGGAGTCGGCGGGGGTGGAGTCGGCGGCGGAGGCGACCCGCAGGCGCTCGATGTCCGCTCGGCGCTCGAGCTGGCCACCCTCGACGGTGCCCGGGTCCTCGGTCGTCAGGATGAGATCGGGTCGCTGGAGGTTGGCAAGCTGGCTGATCTTGCTGTTTGGCGGCTTGACACGCTCGCTCACGCCGGGATCACCGACCCGATCGCCGCTCTCGTCCTCGGCTCGCCACCGCCGCTCGAACTCCTCCTGGTCAACGGCCGGCCCGTCGTCGAACACGACACCGTCGTGACCATCGACGAACAGACCTTGGCCCGCCAGGTCGCCCAGACCCACCACGACCTCCTCACCAAGACCACCTGATCCGCGAGAGGCCAAACCTGTGGAAGACGCACTCAATGCCGAGCTCGACCGGCGGCTGGCCGAAGCCGACGCAGAACTGACCTCGCGCTACCCCGGCGACCGTGGCCTTCGGCAACCAATCCACACCGTCTACGTCCCCGCCGACCGGTACGACGCCGGCACGATCGACGACTGGGCCAAGGCCGCCCGTGCAGCGCTCGACGAACACGGCGGCTCGGCTGACGAGTTGGCCAAGCTCCTGGACTTGCCACGAAGTCATGGTGCCCAGGTCTACGAACGGGTCGTAGCCAAGCTGGAGCGCGAGCCGATCGAGGATCTCCGCATCGACTTCGAAGACGGTTACGGCAATCGCCCCGACGAGCAGGAAGACGCAGCGGCCGTCGACGCGGCCCGCGCGTTGGCCGCGCTGCTCAAGACCGACGCGGCCCCGCCGTACTACGGCCTCCGCATCAAGTCGCTCGAAGCGCCGAGCCGCCGCCGCGGCGTCCGGACGCTCAACCTGTTTGTCAGCGAACTGACCAGCGCCGGCCAACTGACGTACGGCTTCGTGATCACCCTCGCCAAGGTGACCTCATTCGAGCAGATCGAGGCGATGGTGGTCGTGCTGGAAGCGATCGAGGGCGCGCAGTCGCTGCCGCCGGGAACGCTGAAGTTCGAGATCCAGGTCGAGACCCCGCAGGCGATCCTGGCTCCGGACGGCACGACTCCCCTCCCCCGGATGATCCGGGCGGGCGCGGGCCGAGTCACCGGGCTGCACTACGGCACGTACGACTACTCGGCCTCGCTGGGCGTCGCGGCGGCGTACCAGAGCATGGAACACCCGGTCGCCGACCATGCCAAGGACGTGATGCAACTGGCCGCTGCAGGCACCGGCGTCTTCGTGTGCGACGGCTCCACCAACGTCCTACCGATCGGCTCCCGCGACCAGGTCCACGCGGCATGGCGCCTCCACAGCCGACTCGTACGCCGTTCCCTCGAGCGCGGCATCTACCAGGGCTGGGACATGCATCCCGCCCAACTCCCCACCCGCTATCTCGCGACCTACTCCTTCTATCGCGAAGGCCTGGAGACCGCGGCGACCCGCTTGCGCGCCTACCTGCAAGGCGGCAACTCCGGCTACCTCGACGAGCCCGCAACCGCCGCGGCCCTGGCCGGCTTCGTACTGCGTGGGGTCGAGTGCGGCGCCATCGATCTGTCCGAGGTCGACACGCTGATCGGCGTGGACCTTCCAGGGCTGTCCGTCCTCGCCCGCCGGTAGCCGTAGCCACGATTCCGGTATCTGGGGGTAAACTTCCGGCATCCGGAATTTGCCGAGCAGAGCGGGGTCGTGGTGACGGAGGTAGCGGGTGCCAAGAGCCGGACCGGGAGTGTGCAGTCGATCGAGCGGGCCTTCGGGCTGCTCGAGATGATGGCCGATGCGGGCGGGATGATGGGGCTGTCGCAGTTGGCGACCGCCTCCGGGCTCCCGCTGCCGACCATCCACCGCCTCGTCCGTACCCTCGTCGACCTCGGCTACGTCCGCCAGGAGCCGTCCCGGCAGTACGTGCTCGGTCCCAAGCTCATCCGCCTCGGTGACACCTCCTCGCGCATGCTGAGCGTCTGGGCCCGCCCGCATTTGGCCCGGCTCGTCGACGAGTTCGGCGAGTCGGCCAACATGGCGATGCTCGACGGCGACCAGATCGTCTATCTCGCCCAGGTTCAGTCGCGGCACTCGATGCGGATGTTCACCGAGGTCGGCCGCAGGGTGCTCCCCCACTGCACGGCCGTCGGCAAGGCGATCCTGTCTCAGCTGCCCGAGCCCGAGGTTCGCGACCTGCTGCACCGCACCGGCATGCCGAAGCACACCGCGACGACCATCACGGATGTCGAGGAGTTCACGATCCAGCTCCACAAGGCCCAGGCCGACGGGTACGCCATCGACGAAGGCGAGCAGGAGCAAGGAGTCCGCTGCGTCGCAGTACCGGTCCCGGATGCCCCGTCACGTCTGGCCATGTCGATCTCCGGACCCGCCGGGCGGATGACCGAAGACCTCCTTCACCACGCGGTCCCGATGCTCACCCAAGCAGCCAAGGCCCTCTCCGACGACCTCCGCTAGGGAACTCGGGTCAGCCACTCTTCGGTGCCGAACTTCGCATCCACCCGTCGCTGCGCCTCAGCGACAGTCGCGTCGTCGATCGAGCCGTCGGCCAAACCGTAGCGCTGGTCGAAGGTGCCGACGAGACGTTTGATGACCTCACCGCGTTCCAGACCGGTCTGGCTGCGCAGCGGGTCGACGCGCTTGTTGGCGCTGGTGGTGCCCTTGTCCGACAGCTTCTCGCGGCCGATCCGCAGTACCTCGACCATCTTCGCGGCGTCCATGTCGTAGGCCATCGTCACGTGGTGCAGGACCGCGCCACCCGCGAACCGCTTCTGCGCGGCCCCGGCGATCTTGCCGGCCGGCGAGGTGATGTCGTTGATCGGCTGGTACGTCGCGGCGATGCCCAGCTCGTTGAGCGCACCCACGACCCAGTCGTCGAGGAACGCGTACGAGTCGACGAAGGACAGACCCGATACGAGGGACTCGGGCACATACAGCGAGTACGTGATCGTGTTGCCGGGCTCGACGAACATCGCGCCGCCACCACTGATCCGGCGTACGACGGTCACGTCGTGGCGAGCGGCGCCGGCCAGGTCGACCTCGTTGGCGAGCGACTGGAAGCTGCCGATGATGACCGCGTTCGAGGCCCACTCCCAGATCCGCAACGTCGGCGGCCGCTCCCCCGAACCGACCTGCTCGGCCAGTACTTCGTCCAGCGCCATCTGCAACGCAGGCTCCCGCGGTACGTCGTGCACGAACTGCCACGCGTGATCCGTCCACGCCGACGCGCCGGTCACCGCCCGCCGTACTGCGACCGCAACCGCCTCCGGCGAGAACCCGAGCATCTCGACACCATCCCCCAGCGCACCTCGCACCCGAGCCGCGAGCTGCGCCACCGGCGCCCCGACCGGTACGCCGGCCAGCGCCCCGTTGATCCGCTCCAACGCGTCATCCGGCTCGAGGAAGAAGTCCCCACTGATCCGAGCCCGCCGCACCACCTCCCCGGCGACATCCAGATCCGCAACAACCAACTTCCCACCAGGCACCTTGTATTCGCCATGCACGTCAACCCACAACCGCCAACCCACACCGAATGTTCCGCAGCCATGCTGATCCAGCGGCGAACTCGCCGGACCAGCTGCTGCAGGTAGGTCAGCTCGGCGGGGTGAGGCTCCAGAGGTAGTTCTCGTAGCTGGACGGACCGACGACACCGGCCAGGAGCTTGTCGTCGGAGTCGAACGCGATGTGCTGCCCGTCATCGGAGATCGCAGGGAGATAGCTGCCGTTGCGGTTGCGCCAGGGGTTGGTCTGGTCCTGACGATGCGTGACCCAGACGAGAGCGCCGGTCAACCGGTCGAGCCGGTACACGTCGCCGAGGAGGCCGCGGTCCGAGGGTGAGGTACGGCCCGTCGTCGAGAACGTCACGTACCTGCCATCGGTCGAGACAGTGCCAGTGGCACCCCCGAAGGTCGTCGCGGGTTTGCCCAGGTGATCGGCCGAGATCAGCTGCACTCTGTTGGTGCGGAGATCGCGGAGCCAGACGTTGGCAACCTGGTCGCTGCCTAGCATGCTGTAGACCGAGAACACCACGAACCGGCCGTCACTGGAGACATCCGCAGCGCTGTAATTGTGGATGGGGGACCGCGGATCGCCCGGTACGCCGTCCGAGACCGAGCGCGTCGTGCCCTGGTCGCGGTCACGGACCTGCATGTCCAGGTTGCTGTCGAAGGCGACGACGCGTCCGTTGCCGGAAATAGCCGGCTGGGCGGAGACCCAGTCGGCCTGGTCTCCGGCGGAGGTCAGCGACACCCGTTCGGTGCTACCGGCCAGGAAATTCCGGACGAAAATGTCCTGGGTCTCGTTGGTGTCGCCGGGCACGAGGTTCGTCGAGCTGGACTGGAAGGCGACATGCTGCCCGTCCGCCGAGATGTCGGGGAAGACCGCTCCCTGGTCCCCGGGACCGTGCAAACCTCCCGAGGCCAGCGCAGTACGTCCGGTCAGCAAGTCGCGCCGGAAGACGTCGGGACTGTCGTTGCTGTCCCCGGGCACCAGGTTCGAGGCGAACGAGTCGAACGCGACGTACCGCCCGTCGGCCGAGATCGAGGCCGCCCGGCTCTCGGCGTTGCCCTGCACTCCGCCCGGACCGACCGAAACCAGCGTCGTCCGGCTGGTCACCAGGTCGCGGACAAAGATGTCCGTCTGGCCGTTGGTGTCGTTGGCGACGAGATCGGTCGCGGCCGAGACGAAGACGACGTACCGCCCGTGTTCCGACGTCCCCGAGCCGCCCCCGGAGTACTCGTTGCCGCCGGTCCCGCCCAGTCCGACCGAGACCATGCTGATCGTCCCCGGATCTCGGTCACCACCGGCCGCCGCCGGACCGCCGATCGCTCCCACCGCCCCCGCGGCGACGACGATCACGGCAACTGCGGTGCGAATCGATCTGTGGACCTGGATGCCAGGAATCACCTTCATGATGCCCCCTTAGGACACCAACTAGATGCGCCCCGACCACAGGAAGTTATGAGGGACCCTCCGGCAGGGGATCATCAGGCATGCGCGAGCGCCTGAACACGATGCCCACCTGGGCCCTGCTGCTGATCACCTGGTTGCTCTGGACGGTGGTCATCTTCGTCCTGTGCGTGGTCGCCGGCGGCTCCCTGCTCTGGAACGCCGTCTTCTCCCTCGGCATCGGACTCATCGTGGCAGCGGGTCTCACCTTCGCGATCAAGACCAGATTGCGGTGGGAGAACCGGGCACTCGGTGACGTTCCGAAGGACGCCCGGCGAGTGGCGCTGAAGGCCGCCTGGAAGGGCCCGATCCCCACCGACCCCGAGACCCGTGCCGCGGCGATCCACGTCGCGCAGGAGCAGCTCCGGCAGATGCGCCGGAGCCGACCCATCTTGATCATCGCCCTGTCACTCGGGCTGGTGGCTGCCGTCGGCGGAGCCATCGTCGATTCCCCCTGGCGGCTGCTCTACGTCCTCCCCTTCGCCGGCCTGCTCGCCCAGTTCCTGATCGCCCCGCGACGCATCCGCAGGCGCCTCGCTTTGCTGTCCGAGTCGGGCTAGGTGTATCAGCCGGCCGTCCCGGGAGCCTCTCGATGGGGAGGTGTTCCCCGAGAGTAGGGCGGCGTGGATGTCTGGACAGTGTGTGGAAGTCGAGCTGCTGGCGATTGGGGCGGGACCGTCGAACCTGGGGCTGGCGGTGGCGCTCGAGGAGTTGGCGCCGGAGCTGGCCGAGAACAGTCTGCTGATCGACCGGAACCCCACGATCGCTTGGCAGCAAGGCATGTTGATGCCGTGGGCCACCAGTCAGGTGTCGTTCCTCAAGGATCTGGTCACCCAGCGGGACCCGCGCAGCAGGTTCTCGTTCCTGAACCATCTGTACGAGACCGGCCGGCTCGACGACTTCGTCAACATGAGCACCTTCACGCCGTACCGGGTGGAGTTCACCGAGTACCTGCGCTGGGTGGCAACCTCGCTCGCCCGGGTCCGGATCGAGCTCGGGCGCGAATGCGTCGGGATCGAGCCGCAACGCGACCCGGCCGGCGCGGTGACCAGCTGGCTCACCACGCTGGCCGACGGCACCTCGATCTCCAGCCGCTATCTCGTGTACGGCGGAAGTCGCGAGCCGAACATCCCGCCGGTGCTTGCCGACCTCCCGAGGACCCGCATCGTCCACAGCACGGAGTACCGGCAACGGGTCGCCGAGTTCTCCGGCGAACTGCCGTACCGGGTCGCCGTCGTGGGCAGTTCGCAAAGCGCGGCGGAGATGTTCCGGGCCCTGCGCGAGGACCTGCCCGACAGTGACGTCGCCTGGCTGATGCGCTCCATCGGGCTCAGCTCGGACCAGTCGAGCAAGTTCACCAACGAGCTCTACTACCCGGCGTTCGTGGACGACTTCTACGACGCCCGGCCCGCCGCTCGTGCGCAGATCCTCGCGGAGATGCACCGGACCAACTACTCCGTCGTCACGCCCGCGATGCTCGAGCACCTGTACGCCGATCTGTACCTCGACCGGTTCAACGGGCGCAACGAACGGCGACTCGTCACGATGGTCGACATCACCGGCGCCCGCGACACCGGCGACGAACTCGTCCTCGAACTCACCGATCGCCGGACCGGCGCAGTCACCGAACTGCATCGCGATGTGGTCTTCCTGGGCACGGGTTTCGACGTCCGGATGCCGCGACTGGTTCGCGAGCTGGCCGGCAGCCTGGAACTCGACCGGATCGACGTCTCCCGCGAGTACCGCCTGGATCTCGGCCCGCAGGGCACACCGGGTCCGGCAGCTTGTTACCTGCAAGGCGTCAACGAGCAGACACACGGCATCTCCGACACCCTGCTCAGCGTGCTGGCCCAGCGGGCCGAGGAGATCTGCCGCGACATCATCGCCCACCGCGAGCGGATTCCGGCCGTCGCCGGATCGGTCGACGCTGTATCAGGCAAGGCGGGCAGCACGCTCTAACGGGTGGCAGAACCGCGCACCCCGAGGAGAGCCCGGATGGCAATGGTCGAACTCGAACGGACCTCAGACGACGAAGTGGCCTGGGCCCGTGACCAGGCGTTCGCAGGTCTGCGGGCGGCAATGCCACCGGGCGTCCTGGCCGAGGCCCTGCGGTGCAGCGTCCGCCTCGAGGCGGTGCTGCCGCACCGCGAGGAGCTGGAACGCAACCTCGTCCTGGTCGCCTACGGCGGCGGCAAGGACAGCTCGTACACGCTGGCCTTCGTCCGCACGATGCAGCTGATCCTGTACCGGGTGTACGGCCGGACGTTCCGGATGCGGGTGGCCACCAACCGGCACGCGGGCATGCCCCGCCCGGTGATGGAGAACATCGATCGCGAGTACCACGCACTGCGCCTGTTCGGCGACCCGGACTGCGAGCTGCTGCTGGTCGACGGCGACGAGGTGTCGGAGTTCTACGTCGACTCGCCGCAACGCGAGCACGTGATCCGGCGCAACCGGCTGGACATCCTGATGACCGGTCACCGCACCTTCGCCGACGGCCGGCCGACGTTCTGCAACTCCTGCAACCTCAGTGTTTTCAACGCCTTCGGGGTCGCCGCGGCTCACGGCGAGGGCGCCGACATCATCATCACCGGCGACTCCCCGCGGGAGCAACGTCAGTACACCGCCTGGGTCGGCCGGCTGGCCCGCCAGATCCGCGCCACCGAACCCGGCACGTTGCGCGAGCACGCCAGCACCGACAACGGTTTCGGCAAGGTGCTCGGCCAGCTCGACGACATCTCGGGTGCCTACTTCACCGACATCCTTGGTCCGGACGCCGCCACCGCGATCGCCGAGCGGCAGGTACGGACCGCCGTACCGGAGCACCTGCGGTTCTTCTCGATCTACGACGAGACCGACTACGCGGCCGGTGACCACTTCGAGCTGCTGACCGGCTTCCTCGGCTTCCAGTTCGACGACCTGGCGTTCAGCTTCACCGAGTCCGACTGCGCCAACCCGGCCCTGATGGCGCACCTGCGCGGGCTGAAGGCCGAGCGGTTGTTCCAGCGCTCGTACGACGAGGGCATGGCGGAGTACGTCGAGTTCGCACTGGGCCTGATGCGCAAGAAGGACATCCCGGCCAGCCTGATCGAGCTGATGCGGGCGCGCTACGACACCCCGGACGCGCTGAAACGAATGCGGCTGCTGGCCGAGGAGTACGCGCTGGAGACCTTCGGACTCACCGAGAGCCACCTGGTCTGCATGACGTACTCCCCCTTTGCCGGGCAGGGCGCCGGTCTCGAGCAGTTCCTCGAGCGCGAGCACCCCGAGCTGTCTCCCCGGCTCGCCGAGATCCACAGCCTGCTGGCCGGGGTGACGAACGACCCGGACCTGGCCGCCGAGCTCGAGCGGATCAGCGGCCTCGAGCCGAGCCAGCTCCGCGTGCTCTACAGCCGGTCGGTGCAGACCCCTGGCGGCGGCGGTACGCCGGTGATCGACCTGATCCTGCAGGGCGACCCGCACAAGGCCGTCATCGAGACCCGGCACACCCAGAACGGTCCGAACACCTTCGAGCAGATTTCGGGACGGTAACCATGGTCGTACACATCTCCCGGCTTGATCGCGACAACCTCGTCCACGAGTACAGCGTCGACACCCAGCGGCTGATGCCGTGGGCGGTGCTGAACGCCCCGTTCGAGGTCTCGTACGCCGTCTGCCGGGCGAACACGGTCTCCAAGCTGCACACCCACCACGAGCAGGAGATCTTCGTCGCCGTCTCCGGCGAGTGCGTGGTGGAGTGCGGCGGCGAACGGCAGCCCTTCCGGGCCGGGGACGTCTGCTACTTCACGCCGGGTCAGCTGCACCGGGTGCACAACCACAACGACGAGGACTTCGTCTTCACCAGCATCTGGTGGGACCCGGAGATGGCGAAGCGCTTCCTCGCCGAGTACGAGGGATCCGAGACCGAAGCGCTGGCCGCCGAGGCCGCCGCGAAGGCAGACCAGAACGCTGCCACCGCGGAAGAGATCGAGAACGCCGAGCGAGCGGGAGTGAACGTATGAGCCGAGTCCTGCCCTCCGACGACGACCGTCCCGTCCTCGTCCTGGGACCGAACCCGACCCCCAACGGCGGCATGCACCTGGGCCACATCGCCGGTCCGTACCTGGCCGGCGACGTCTACGCGCGCTACCAGCGGGCCCGCGGCCGCAACGTCATCTTCACCACCGAGACCGACGACAGCCAGACCTACGTGGTCGCATCGGCTGCCAGGGAAGGGATCACGCCGGAAGAGCTGTGCAAGCGCTCCACCGGACAGATCCAGGAAGCCCTGCGAGCGATCGGCATCTCCTTCGACGGGTTCGGCCCGTTCGACTCGGCGTACAAGGCCACGGTGCTGCAGTACTTCAGCGCGCTGCACGCCGCCGGTGTCTTCAAGCTCAAGACGGTCCGGCTGCCCTATCTGGAGCGGACCGGGGAGTTCATGGTCGAGGGCCTGATCGAGGGCGAGTGCCCGGTCTGCCTGACGATGAGCCGCGGCGGACTGTGTGAGACCTGCTGCCACCCGAACAACTTCGACCAGCTGATCAACCCGCACTCGACGATCGACCCGAGCGACAAGCTGACGTATCGCGAGGCCACCATCATGGTGCTGCCGCTGGAGGAGTACCGCGACCGGCTGACGAAGTACCACGAATCGCTGGCCGAGCACCGGCGCCCGCACGTGCGGCAGATGATCGCCGAGCTGCTGGCCCGCCCGTTGCAGGACGTGCCGATCACCTTCCCGCTGAACTGGGGCATCGACCCGCAGTTCCCGGAGGTGCCCGGGCAGGTGCTCAACGCCTGGCTCGAACTCATCCCGGCCGGCATGTTCACCACGTCGTACGCCGCCAGGAACCTCGGCCGCGACACGGTCCCCGGCGAGCTGTGGCGCAAGTCGGAGAACCTGCGGATCGTGCACTTCCTCGGTTTCGACAACGCCTACTACTTCTGCCTGCCGCACATCGCGATGCTGATGGCGCACGGCGACAAGTACGTCTGGCCCGAGTCCATCATCAACAACGAGTTCTACGAGCTGGAGAGCTCGAAGTTCTCGACCAGCAAGGGTCATGTGCTGACCCCGCAGGCGTTGCTGGAGGAGGTACCGCGCGACATCGCCAGGCTCTACCTGGCGCTGACCGCCCCGGAGTACCAGCGGTCGACCTTCAGCCGCGCGGGTCTGGACAAGATGGCCGAGGAACGGCTGATCGGTCCGTGGAACCAGCTCGCCGGTGCACTCGCCAAGGCAGTTGCCAACGCGGGCGACAGTTCCAGGCTGCCGGTCTCGCCGACCGCGCGCGGCCGAGTCGCGAAGATGCTCGAGCGCTTCGACCTCACCTACGAGATGCCGACCTTCAACCTGAACCGTGCCGCGGACACCGTGCTGGTGCACATCGACCGGCTCCGGCGCCGCGCGGTCGAGCTCGACGGCATCGGCCTGGACGAGCGGCCCGAGGAGTGGGGCGACCTGTTCTGCGAGGTGAAGGCCCTGCTGGCACTGGCCTCTCCCCTGCTGATCGACCTCGTCGCAGCAGCCCAGGAAGCCGGAGTCTTCGACGGTACGCCGGACGCCGGGCTGCTCGTCGCGGGATCGTTCGACGTTGCCGACATCGTGCCGTTCGCTCCGCCGTCGCTGGCCGCCTCGCCGGCCGACGGTGCTCTCACCGCGGGTGGGTGACACCCGATGCGGATCACGGTCGTAGGCGGTGGCGTGATCGGGCTGCTCACCGCGATCGAATGCGTCCGTACCGCTGGTGTGGAACAGGTCGATCTCGTCGACGCGGGCCCGATCCCGTCGCCGTCGGCCACGTCGAACGACCGGCTGCGGGTGGTCCGCGCGCTGCATCGTGGTGAGCCCGCGCTGACCACCGCGGCCGCGGCGTCGCACGACGGCTGGCTGGACGTCGAACGTCTGGTCGGCACGCGCTTCTACCACCCGACCGGCGCGCTGACTGCGATGTCGCCCGAGAAGGCGTCGGCTGAGCTCGCGCTGCTCACGGCCGCCGGCGCGAAGGCCTGGGCGTTGTCTCCACTGGACCTGGCGAAGTGGTACCCCCGCGTCAACTTCCCGGAAGGGTCAGCCGGAGTGCTGGAGGCGACAGCCGGTGTGGTGTTGGCCGATCACGCATTGGTCGCCATGGCGCACTGGCTGGGCGCCCAGCCTCGGGTCCGGCTGCATCCGCATCGGCAAGCGGTCGCGGTGTCCGAGGTCGACGGAGCTGGAGTGATCGGGTTCGCCGACGGCGGCACCCAGACCGCGGACAAGATCGTGGTGGCAACCGGGCCGTGGTCTCGTGAGTTGCTGGCAGGCGAGGTCGGTTCCGACCTGACGCTGTATCGGCAAAGCGTTCTTTCGTACCGGCCGCCGACCGGGCGCCGTAGTTGGTCCGACATGCCTGCTGTTCTCGGGCTCGGGCCGGCCGGCGATGCCTGGTTCATGCCGGCCGTACCGCAATCGGATGCGCCGATGCGGTTGAGCGCCGCGAGCGCCTGCCGGCCAGTGGACGCGATGACCGACCGGGTCACGTCCGATCAGTGGCGGCAACACCTCATCGACGTGTTCTCCCCACTGCTGCAGGCCTTTGACCCGGCTGCTGTCGTCGGCTCCACCGACGGCTTCTACCTGTCCGAACGCACTCACGGTGGCCCGCTGCTCGCGGCGTACGGGGCGGGAACGGTGTGGGCGTTTGCGGCCTGCGGCGGGATGTCCTTCAAGTTCGCACCCCAGATCGCCAAGGCGATCGCCGATCGTGCTGTGGGCGCGCCACCCCGCCCGACCGGTCTCGACTCGATCGACAGGCCGCGACAGCTCGCCGCGGTCGGTGAGGAGTAGATCCCATGCTGTGTTGGTCACAATGAAGTTGCTCGCGCTGGAAGCCGTGCAGAACGCCGGCTACTACCAGTCCCGCTACCAGCAGGTTGAGGAGTTCGGCGGCACCCTGTTCGTGCTCAACGGACTCGGCGAACCCGGCTACTGGCCGGCCGACCGGTACCGGATCGCCGGCTCCAAGCACATCGACGACATCATCGCGGCGGCCCGCGAGTGGCATGCCGTCGAAGGGTTCCACGGCGTCCTCACCTTCTCCGAGTCAGGGGTGCTCACGGTCGCCGCGGTGGCCGAGGCACTCGGACTGCCCGGTGTCGGTCTGGACGTGGCCAGGGTCAGCAGGAACAAACTCCTGATGCGTCAGGCCCAGGAACGCGGCGGTGCGCCGGTACCGCAGTACCGGTTGGTGCCGGATCTGGCGGCGGCGCTGGCGGCGGCCGACGAGTTCGGCTATCCGATCATCCTCAAGCCGACGTTAGGTGCCGCGAGCAACTTCGTGTTCAAGATCGACACACCGGACGAGCTGCGGACCCGGTTCCCGCAGGCGGTCGCCGGGATGGCCGGGATGTCGTGGTTCCGGATGGAGGCCGAGGGCATCGATCTCGGCCCGTACGGACTGCTGGTCGAGTCGTTCCTGGACGGTCGGGAGATGCAGATCGAGGCGCTCGCCTGGGACGACGAGGTGTACCTCGGCTCGATCGTCGACCGGATCACCATCGAGGGCAACACGTTCGACGACGACGCCCACCAGGCACCGACCACGCTCGACGCCGACCAGCTGGCCGCGGTCCACGAGGTCGTCGCCACCGCGGCCCGGGCGCAAGGCCTGCGCCGCAGCGTGATGCACGCGGAAGTTCGTTTCCACCAAGGCAAGCCACACATGCTGGAGATCGCGGTCAGGCCGGGCGGTGGCGGGCTGGACTACTTCGCTCGGCTGAGCACCGGCTACTGCCCGATCCGGGCCCTGATGGCTGTCGCCGCCGGGGTGAAACCCGAAGTGCGGCACTACCACCCGACCGGCGTACACCTGGCCGGCACGTGCCTGATCAGTGGGCCCGGCCGGATCGAGCAGATCACCGTGCCGCCCGAAGTGGCCGACGACGACCGGGTGTTCTTCCTCAAGATCACGGCCAAGCCGGGAGACGTCGTACGGCGTCCGCCCGACGGCAACAACATCCTCGGCTTCCTGTGCACCAGCGGATCGACCTTCGACGAGGCGATCCGGACGGCGTACGAGTTCGCCGCGCAGATCGACGTCCGCCTGGCACTGCCCGCCACAGCCTGACCTACCGCACAAGCACCGCAAGTGAAGAAGGGTGACCTGATGTCCACAACGCTGACCACACAGGATTCCGACCAGCCGTCCGAGGCCCGCCGGCCGGTCAAGGGTGGCGTCGTCACCTGGGCCTGCAACCCCGGTTTCCCGCCGGCCGCCATCTTCCCGTTCACACCGCGGGAACGGATCGGGATCCGCAACCTGTACGAGTTCCAGATCCTGATGTTCCGCCCGCTGTACTGGCTCGGCCGCGACGGTGCGCCCGAGGTCGACCCCGACCTGAGCCTGGCCTACCCGCCGGAGTGGAGCGACGACGGACTGAGCGTCACCGTCACGCTGAAGCCGTGGCAGTGGTCCAACGGCGAACCGATCTGCGCCGACAACGTGATGTTCTGGGTGAACATGATGGCGGTCAAGGGCGACCGGCTCGGGTACTACGTCCCCGGCTACTTCCCGGACAACCTGTCGTCGTACGAGAAAGTTGCCGAGGACAAGGTCCGGTTCACCTTCGACCAGGTGTACTCCAAGACCTGGGTGGAGATGAACCAGCTGTCGCTGATCACCCCGATGCCGAAGGCCTGGGACCGCACCGCGGACGGCCCGGCGCGCGCGTCGTTCGACAAGGACGACATCCCGGCTGTCTACGACTACTTGGTCTCGGAGAACGGCGACTGGACCGAGGAGGCCAACCTGCACCGCGGCCGCTGGGCCGACAGCCCGGTCTGGAGCGTGGTCAACGGCCCGTGGAAGCTGAAGAGCTACACCATCGACGGCATGGTCACCTTCGTCCCGAACGAGCAGTACTCCGGGCCGAACAAGCCGCACCTGGACGAGTTCCGGCAGGTGCAGAACGACACCGACGAGCTGATGTACCAGCGGCTGCTGGCCGGTCCGAAGGCAGACGACGGCATCCAGATCGGCTACCTGCCGCCCGGGATGGAGGTCACCGACGGGGGTCCGGACCCGCTCGCGGACCTGTACCGCGTCGTACCGCAGGACGTGTTCGTGGTCCGGTACATGCCGTTCAACTTCGACAACGACTCCACCGCGGCCGCGATCTACAAGCACACCTACGTCCGGCAGGCGCTGCAGATGTGCCTGGACCAGGACCGCATCATCCGTGAGGTCTTCAACGGCAACGCCTACCGGATGGACGGGCCGATCCCGCCGTCGCCGGCCAATCCGCACGTGTCGCCGAAGCAGCGCAAGGACCCGATGCCGTTCGACCCCAAGGCAGCCAACGCCCTGCTCGAGGCGCACGGCTGGGACACCAGCACCTTGCCCGCCGGCTGCGTGCAGCCTGGTGAGGTGGCCGGGTGCGCCGGCGAGGGCGTCGAGATCGGCGACCGGCTGTCCTTCACGATCCGGTACGTCGAGGGCAAGGACGCGCTGCTCAACCTGTTGAAGATCTTCCAGGAGGATGCGGCCAAGGCCGGGATCGAGCTCAAGCTGGAGCCCGTCTACGGCTCGGTGATGGTGGCCGAGGACCACGCCCCGAACCAGCCGGCCAAGCGGCTGTGGGAGATCAACACCTGGAACGGGGGCTGGTCGTACTACGGCCACCTGACCGGCGAGATGCTGTTCCGCACCGGCGGCGGCAGCAACTTCGGCGACTACAGCGACCCGAAGGCCGACGAGCTGATCGACCGGACCGTGCACAGCGACGACCCCGAGGCGCTGTACGAGTACCAGGACTACATCGCCGAGCAGGTGCCGACGATCTGGTCGCCCGGCTTCCCGAACCGGATGTTCGAGGTCGCAAAGAACCTGCACGGGGTCGAGCCGGTCAACCCGTACGGCCTGATCAACCCGGAGAACTGGTACTACGTCGAGGAGTGACCCGCTCCTCCCCCGGCAACGACAACGCCGCCCCAGCCCGATCGGGCTGGGGCGGCGGCGTTCTGTCTGCCTTGGGTCAGGACCCCGGAGGCGGCGGGATGGTCGCGGCCGGCAGGTGGTGCATACCGCGCAGCAGCGTGCTCGGCTCCCACTCCAGGAACTTCGGGTCGGCGGTCATCCGCAGGTCCGGGAAGCGTTCCAGCAGCCGGGTCAGCGCGATGTTGGTCTGCATCTTGGCCAGCGGCTGACCGATGCAGAAGTGCGGACCGTGGCCGAACCCGAGCACACCCTTGGGGCGGCGGTCCAGGTCCAGCTTGTTCGCGTTCTCGTACTGCTCCTCGTCGCGGTGCGCCGACAGGATCGACAGCGCCAGGATGCTGTTCTCCGGTACGACGGTGTCACCGATCTGGATGTCCTCGAGGGAGAACCGGAAGGTGGCCACGCCGACGCCACCGTCGTACCGCATCAGCTCGTCGATCGCCTGCGGCATGATCGACAGGTCGCCGCGCAGCCGCTCCATCGCGTCGGGGTTGGTGAGCAGGCTGAGGATGGCGTTCGACAGCGTGTGCTGCGAGGTGATGTGGCCGGCCACCGTGTAGAGGAAGATCATCGCGACGAGCTCGTCGTCGGTCAGCCGGTCGCCGTCCGGGTTGCCCTCGATCATCGCGCTGACCATGTCGTCACCGGGGTTCTTGCGCTTCATCTCGATGATCGCGTGGCCGTACTCCTGGACGTTCTTCGACGCGTTCTCGACCACCTCCGGCGGGTGCCCGGCGCCGACCAGCTCGACCGCCCACTGCTGGAACCGTTCCCGGTCCTCGAACGGGATGCCGAGCACGTCGCAGATGATCACGATCGGCAGCGGCTGGGCGTACTCGGTGACCAGGTCGACGTCGTCGCGGCCCTCCAGCTTGTCCAGGTACTGCGCGACCAGCTCCTCGATCCGGTCGCGGAAGTTCTCCATCCGCTTGAGCGTGAACGCCTTGCTGACCAGCGAACGCAGCCGGGTGTGCCGGGGCGCGTCGGTGTTCAGCATGTGCTGGGACAGCTCGTCGTCGAAGCCGACGTCGGGTTTGTCGGTCTCGACGTAGGTGCCGGTGTGACGGGCGAACATCTCGTTCATCCGGGTGCCGTCCTTGCTCACCCGGGGGTCTTGGAGCAGCAACCGTACGTCGGCGTACC
Organism: Kribbella sp. NPDC023855; assembly: GCF_040639475.1. Classification (NCBI taxonomy): domain Bacteria; kingdom Bacillati; phylum Actinomycetota; class Actinomycetes; order Propionibacteriales; family Kribbellaceae; genus Kribbella; species Kribbella sp. NPDC023855. Next base: position 146,694 of record NZ_JBFAAA010000004.1, on the reverse strand, counting down.
GGGTGACGAGCCAGACATCGGCTCCGTGCGGGAAGACCACGTGGTGCACGCGGCCGGCCTTCCGGTAGGGCTCGAGGATCTCGTACGGCCTCTGCATGAAGTCGTCCGGGATTCGATCGAGTCCCTGGTGGATTTCGATGGTCATATGGTCCGATCCTCCTACCTGCAGGGCATGACGACAGGGGCGTACATGCGCTGAGCGATGTCTCGCCGTCACCCCAGAAGAGGCATCGGGGAACGGGCCCTGATACGCCTTGTTTTGTTGCCTTCAAACCCTGTCGGTCCGGCCTTTGGCGCGGTAGCGTGCGGGACCAAATGTCCACCGGCAAAACCGCCGGAGCATCCCGCCTGCCCGGACCAAGGGGTGAAGTAACCGATGAGTGAAGAAGTCGACCGCGAACCGGCATCGACCGAACAACCGGGCGCAGGCCTGGGCGCGATCGCGACCTGGCGCCAGACGTCGCTCACGTCGAAGGCCCTGCTGTTCGGCGTGTTCGTCAACCGGCTGGGCGCCTTCCTGCAGATCTTCCTGGTGCTGTTCATGACGCACAAGGGCTTCACGGCCGGGGAAGCCGGCTTCGCCCTCGGCGTCTACGGCGCCGGCCACGTGCTCGGCTCGTTCGTCGGCGGCTGGCTGACCGACCGGCTGAGCGCCCGCGCCGCGACGCTGATCAGCATGCTCGGCTCGGCCGCGCTGATCGTCTCGCTGCTGTACATCAACACCTACTGGCTGATCCTGATCGCGATCCTGGTCGTCAGCACGGTCAGCCAGCTGAACCGGCCGGCCGCGCAGGCGATGCTCGCCGAGCTGACCAAGCCCGGCCAGCTGGTGATGACGATGGCGATGTACCGGCTGGCCATCAACCTGGGCACCGCGGTCACCCCGATCGTCGGTGTCGCGCTGGTCTCGGTCTCCTACAACCTGCTGTTCTGGGCCGAGGCGGCCGCTGCCGTGCTCTACAGCGCGATCGCGTGGAAGTACCTGCCTGGCAAGGCGAGTCCGGAGGATCGCGCCGAGGCTGCTGCCGCGAAGGCCGCGGAGAAGAAGCAGGGCTACCGGGCCGTCCTGGCCGACTGGCGCTACGACTTCTACCTGGCCGCCGTGTTCCTGGTGACCATCGTCTACTGCCAGTACATCGCGGTACTGCCGCTGGCGATCGTCGACGAAGGCCTCAGCCTGTGGTGGTACAGCCTCGTCGTCTCGGCCAACGCGGTCGTCGTGGCCGTGTGCGAGGTGCCGGCGACGAAGTACGTGCAGAAGTGGCCGTTGCGGATCACCGCGATCGCCGGCTTCGGACTGGTGGCGATCGGGTACGGCGTCTACGCGATCGCGCTGATCCCGGCGCTGCTGATCATCGGCACGATCATCTGGACGGCGTCGGAGATCATCGGCGCACCGACCACCTTCGCCTACCCGGGCATGGTCGCGCCGCCGCACCTGCGTGGCCGGTACTCCGGCGCCATGCTGAGCGTCTTCGGCCTCGGCAACGCGATCGGCCCGGCGGTCGGCGTCTGGGTCTGGTCCCACCTCGGCCAGGCTTTCTGGCTCTGGGCGGCAGGCGTCGCAGTCCTCTCCGCAGTCTGCGCCCGAATCGGCATGCGTCGCCCCGACGAAGCCCCCGCCACCACCCCAGAACCCTCCACCGGGGGCCCTACTCCCGAACCCGCCACCTAAAGAGCTCTTCTTGAACAACGCGAAACGGTCCGGCCGTCAGGCCGGACCGTTTCGTGGCTCTAGCTGTTACTTGACCGGGATCGCCTGGCCGGGTTGAGCATCGGAGTCTTCCGGCAGGACGTGGAGGCAGCAACCGACCGAGGCGCCGCCATGGAGGCGGATGACCTCGAGGTCCGACTCCACCGTCGCCGCGCGGGCGAAGACGCCACCGAAGCCGTTGACGACCGTGAACACACCCCAGTTCACCAACCACGGCACCGGATCACCCTCGGGCATCGGGAAGTACTCCACCACCGGACGGATCCGCCGCTGGATGACCCAGGCGCCGTCGACGGCCGCCCGGACCTTCTCCTCCCACAGTTCCTTGCTCGTATCGCTCCGCCAGCCCAGCAGTACCCCTTCGCCACCGTGCAGCGACGTCGGCTTGAGCACCAGCTCTTCCTGGTGGCTCAGCACGTAGTCGATCAGCTCGACCTGGCTGCCGTCCTCCAGCGTCACCGGCTCGGAGCGGACCATCCGGGTCCACGGCAGGATCCGGTCCAGGGCTGCCAGCGTCCGCTCGTCGAAGTACTTGCGGTTCGCCTCGTCGGACAGCATCGCCAGCGCGCTCTTGCTGGCGAACATCTCCGAGTCCAGCGGCGTGAAGATCTTCACCTCGCCGCGCGCCGCCGCGTCCAGCACCGGCTCCATCAGTGCCAGCGAGTCCGGGTCCTCGAGGTCTTCCAGCATGAACAGCCGCTGGATGATGTCGAGCCGCCGGCCGTGCAGCCAGACTCCACCGTCCCGTACCTCGAGCTGTCCGATGTGACCGTAGATGCTCTGGATCCCCATCTGGTTCAGGCGACCCGAGAAGTGCTCCATGTACGGCTCGAGCGTCTCGTAGCTGGCCGGCCAGTCGACGGTGCCCATCACCGGCCGCGACCCGCGCTCGAACCCGCTCTCCACCAGCATGTTGTTGACCTGCTCGCGCATCGTGTCGACGTACCCGAGCCGGTGCTTCTCGGCGAACTCCGCCAGCACGGGCTGGTCCAGCAGCGCGCGGGCCATGTCCGACTGGTCGATGCCACCGAGCGCGCTGCCCATGTTGAACTCGAGCAGCTTGAAGCCGGTCTCGTCCAGGTACAGATCGGCGCGGCTCTGCTTGGTGACCGACGTGCCGCGACTGCGCAGTACGGCGGAAATCTGCACGTCGGTCAGGCCGACCGCCTTGCCGAACGCGGCCAGGTCGCCGCCGTACACCTTGTCGGGCAGGCTGATCAGCGCCGCGTGCATGGTGAGGATGTCGTCCGCCAGCTGCTCGGCCTCTTCGGCGCCGAGGAACAGCGGCCGGGACAGCCAACGGCCGCCGTAGAAGGACTGCAGCCCGACGGATTCCGGTTGCGTGCTGACGAGTTCGCCGGCCGAGATCCCGCGCCGCTTGATCTCGTCCAAGTACTGTGCCGTGAGTTCAGCTCGGCTCAAGCCGGTAACCATGTTCAGGACCTCCGGGGTGGGCTGGGCGAAGCCAGAACGGCTCCTGCTCGGACAGAGACCTCCGGACACCCGCGGAAATACACTCCCCTGCCCAGGTATCTGATCAGGCCCCTGGTGCGCTCTTGTCCGCATGGACCTCATTACCGAGCTCGGCACCTCAACGGCCACTGCCGGCAACCCGTCCGACGTGGTCGCGCGGCGGAGTACCGTCCGCCACTACCTGATGTGCCCGCCGACCCACTTCGACGTCACCTACTCGATCAACCCGTGGATGGATCCGGGCAAGCCGACCGACCAGTCGATCGCGATGTCCCAGTGGCAGCGGATCCACGACCAGCTGGTCGACCTCGGCCACACCGTCGACCTGATCCCGCCACTGCCCGGCCTGCCCGACATGGTCTTCGCCGCCAACGGCGCCACCGTGTACGGCGACCGCGCGCTGGTCGCCCGGTTCCGGTTCCCCGAGCGGGAAGCCGAATCGGCCGGGTACCTGGAATGGTTCGCCGCGCGCGGACTGTCCGTCCAGCAAGCGACCCGGGAGAACGAAGGCGAAGGCGACTACCTGGCCGCCGGACCCTGGCTGCTGGCCGGCAACGGCTTTCGTACCGACCGCCGCGCCCACGTCGAGACCGAGGAGTACTTCGGCCGGGCCGTGATCGGCCTGACCTTGGTCAACGACAAGTTCTACCACCTGGACACGGCACTGGCGGCGCTGGACGAGCGCACTGTCATGTACTACCCGGACGCCTTCACCCCTGGCAGCCAGGCGATCCTGCGCGAGCTCTTCCCGGACGCCATCATCGCGACCGCCGAGGACGCCGAAGCGTTCGGCCTGAACGCGGTCTCCGACGGCAAGCACGTCCTGATGCCGGAGGGCGCTAGCAACCTGACCGCCCAGCTGCGCAACGCGGGCTTCGAGCCGATCGGGATGGACGTCTCGGAGCTGCTGCGGGCCGGCGGCGGGGTGAAGTGCTGCACGCTCGAACTGCATGACCAGAGGGCCCAGTGATCGACTACAACGGCAGGAGGTTCCGTGATGCCGCGCACGCCGAGGGCGATGGACCCGTCGCGGCGTACCGGCAGCACGGTGACCTCCTGTGGGCCGACTTCAGCGGCGGCCGGGTACGGCGTGGGTCACTGAGCGGCCTGTGCCATCCGGACGGCACCCTCGAGTTCACCTACACGATGGTGCTTGCCGACGGCACGTTGCTGGCCGGCTACTGCGAGAGCACGCCCGAAATGCTGCCCGGTGGGCAGATCCGGCTGCACGAACGCTGGGAGCGGTACGGACCCCAGGCAGCCACCGGTGTTTCCCAGCTCGACGAGATCGTCGAGCCGGCCGGCCGGTCGCGTGTATCAGGGCAAGGATGAGAAGGCCTCTGCTTGTCATGGATTACGTCGCCGCCGTCCCTGCCGGCAGAGCCGTCGGGGACGGCGATCTGACCGTCCTGCTGACCAGCGTCTCGTCGGACTCGCACACCTGGAACCTGGTGTTCCTGCAGCTGGTACTGGAAGAGCTCGGCCATCGGGTGCACAACCTGGGGGCCTGCGTTCCGGACGAGCTGCTGGTCGCCGAGAGCCTGCGGCTGCGCCCCGACCTGGTGGTGGTCAGCACGGTCAACGGACATGGTTTTCACGACGGTTTACGGGTGATCGGCCAGTTCCGCGGGCACCCGGAACTGGCCGGCATCCCGGCGGTGATCGGCGGCAAGCTCGGCATCGCCGGTCCGGGTTCGGACCTCAGCCGGGCCGAGCTGATGGCCGCGGGGTTCGATGCGGTCTTCGACGACGGCACCGGGCTGACGGCCTTCCAGTCGTTCGTCGGCCGGCTCGCGATCGGCGTTGCTCCAGCAGGCCCGGTGGGCGCCGTCGCGGACCCGGGGTACGGCGCGTGAGCCTCACCTCTACCGGTTCGTTCGGTGACTTCGTCGCGCGCGCCCACGCGGCCGGCCGGCTCGTCGTACAGCCGCGGATGGGTGTCAGTGATGCCGATGCGATGCGCGCGGGACTGCTGCTCACCAAGGCTTCGGCAGCGACCACGGTCGGCACCATCACGCTCGACAGCTACACCCGTACCGGGGACGACGCCAGCGCCCGAGCCGCCCTCGCGGCCGGGGTCGAGCTGAACGGCTACCCCATCGTCGCGCACGACGCGGCGACGACGCGCGGCGTCCTGGACGGTGTGGTCGGTCCCGACTTCCCGGTCCAGATCCGGCACGGGTCGCCGTTGCCGGAGTCGATCATCGCCGCACTGATCGACGCGGGTCTGCACGCGACCGAAGGTGGACCGGTCTCGTACTGCCTGCCCTACAGCCGGGTGCCGCTGACCGAGTCGATCCCCAACTGGGCTCGCAGTTGCGAACTGCTGGCCGGCGTACGGACGACGGGTGTCGAGCCGCACGTGGAAAGCTTCGGCGGCTGCATGATGGGGCAACTCTGTCCGCCCGGCCTGCTGGTCGCGCTGAGCGTGCTGGAGTGCATGTTCTTTCGCCAGCACGGCATTCGCAGCGTGTCGCTGAGCTATGCGCAGCAGACCGATCCGGATCAGGACGCCGAAGCAGTACTGGCGATGCGACGCTTGGCCGCCCAGTGGCTGCCGGACATCGACTGGCACGTGGTCATCTACACCTACATGGGTGTCTACCCGCGGACGCCGAACGGCGCTTCCCGGCTGCTCGAAGAGGCCGCGCGGTTGGCGGTCCGGACGGCTTCGGCGAGGCTGATCGTCAAGACGGTCGCCGAGGGCTATCGGATTCCGACCTTCGCCGAGAACATCGCCGCGCTGGAGACCGCCGCGGCCGCCGCCGATCGCTGCACCAGGATCATCGGCGATGTCGTCGACACCGGTATCCACGCCGAGGCGAGTGCCTTGATCGAGGCGGTCGTCGGCCTCGACCCCGATCTCGGCGCGGCCCTGATCACCGCGTTCCGCCGCGGGTACCTCGACGTGCCGTACTGCCTGCACCCGGACAACGCGGGCCGGACCCGCAGTCACCTGGACAGCTCCGGACGGCTGCAGTGGTCGGCGATCGGGTCGATGCCGATCCGCGAGGTGGCCGGCCAGGCGACCGAGCTGACCGCCGCGGGGCTGCTCACGTCGCTGTCGTACATGGAGCGCAAGTTCGACAACGCCAGTCTCGAGCAGGAATACCGGGCCGCGCCCCGGCCGGACGAACTCACAGGGAGCACAGCAGATGACCGAGACCCGGATCCCCCCAGCCCAGGCCGAAGCCCGGCTGCCCGCCAGTCCGCGTGAGCACCTGACCTCGCCGGTCACCCGGTCGGTGCTGGTGATCCAGAACAAGATGCTGGCCGCGACCCGCGCGTTCCTGGCCGGCCGGGGATTCACCGAGCTGCTGCCGCCGATCATCGGCCCGGTCACCGACCCGGGAGCGCGGGGCGCGAAGCAGGTCGACGTGGACTACTACGGCTTCCGGTACAAGTTGATGACGAGTGCGATCCTTTACAAGCAGGCCGCGCTGACGTCGTTCGACAAGATCTTCTTCATCGCCCCGAACATCCGGCTGGAACCGCTGGAGACCGCGTCGACCAGCCGGCACCTGGCCGAGTTCCACCAGATCGACATCGAGATGGCCCACGCGGGCCGCGACGACGCGATCGCGGTGGCCGAGGATCTGGTCAAGCACGTTGTCGAGCGGGTCCTGACCGACCTGCCGGCTGAGCTGCACGCCCTTGGCCGCGACGCCGGTGCACTCGCCGAGGTGCTGACCGGAGCCTTCGGTCGGCGCACCCACGCCACCGCGGTCGCGGACCTGCAGGCGATCGACCACGACCAGAGCCCGGACGCGGAGATCGACTGGGTCGGCGAGGCGAAGCTGTCCCAGCAGGTCGACCGGCCGTTCTTCGTCACCGACTACCCGAAGGGCTCGCGCGGCTTCTACGACAAGGAGAACCCCGACCAGCCGGGCATGCTGCGCAACTTCGACCTGATCGCCGCCGAGGGGTACGGCGAGCTGTGCAGCGGCAGCGAGCGCGAGCAGGACTACGCCACCATCGTGTCGCGGATGCGCGAGACGGCCGAGAACCCGGCGAAGTACGCGTGGTACCTGCAGATGCTGCGCGACGGCGTACCGCCCAGCGCCGGTTTCGGGCTCGGGCTGGAACGGTTCACCCGGTACGTCGCGGGACTCGACTCGGTCTGGCAGGCCAGCGCCTTCCCCAAGGTCCCGGGCATCGCCTCGCCGTGACGACCGGACTGCGGGGAAGATGTCCCGCATGACGGACGCAACCACCCAACCGGCCGGCCGCCTCAGCCTCGGCCAGGGCACGGCGCTGTACGTCGGGGCCGTGCTGGCCACCGGCGTGATCGCCCTGCCTGCACTCGCTGCCGACGTTGCCGGGCCGGCCTCGTTGCTTGCCTGGCTCGGTCTCGCGGTGGTGTCCGCTCCCCTGGCAGCAACGTTCGCCGCGCTCGGTGCGCGCTACCCGGATGCCGGTGGCGTTGCGACGTACGCGCGGCTGGCGTTCGGGGACAAGGCGGCCGCAGTCGTCGGGTGGTGCTTCTACCTGTCCGTACCCGTCGGTGGGCCGGCCGCCGCGCTCTGGGCCGGTAGCTACGTCGAAGCGGGTATTGGCGGCGGTCAGACGACGGTGCTCGCGACCATGATGGTTCTGCTGGTGGCAGTGCCGGCCACGAACGCATTCGGCATCCAGGTGACGGGCCGCGTCCAGATTGCCCTGGCAGCCTTGCTCACTGTCTTCCTGGTCGGCGCAGTCGCGCTCTCGCTGCCGCATGCGGACCTGGGCAACCTGCAGCCGTTCGCGCCGCATGGCTGGCAGGCGATCGGCCCAGCGGCAGCACTGCTGGTGTGGAGCTTCGTCGGCTGGGAGGCCGTCACTCACTTGACTGCGGAGTTCCGCAACCCGGCCCGCGACGTACCGCGAGCCACTGCCATCGCGGTGGTCGTCGTCGGCGTGCTCTACCTCAGTGTCGCCTTCGCCACCATCACGGTTCTCGGCGAGGGCGCCGCCGAGACCGGTGCTCCGCTAGGCGACCTGCTGGCCATCGGTCTCGGCGGCAACTCCCGCATCCTGGCCGCCGTTGCCGCCCTCCTGCTCAGCTTCGGCGCCATGAACGCGTACTACGCAGGCGCCTCCAAGCTGGGCGCCGCGTTGGCTCGCGACGGCTCCCTTCCTGGGTGGCTGGCCCAGGGCAGCGCTGCCGGCGAGATACCGCGTCGCAGCCTGGCCCTCCTGTGCACCATGTCGATCACCACCGCTCTGATCGTGATGGCGGCAGGCATCGGCCCGTCTCCCCTGGTGCTCCTCACCACCGGCCTCTTCGTCACCGTGTACGCCGTCGGTGTCGCCGCAGCCGTCAAGCTCCTCCCCCGAGGCAGCAAGGCCCGCCGCGCCGCCCTGGTAGCCCAGGGCGCCGTGGTGGTCCTCCTGCTGATGGCAGGCCCCTACCTGGTCTGGGCCCTGCTCGTCACCGCAGCCGCCCTCCTCTACCGCCACCTCGCCGGTAGAGGAGCTCAGCGACGTCCGTGACCTCCGCCTCAGTTCGGGGCGGGAATCGCGGTGGCAGCGTCGAACCAGGTCGTCAGGTCGGTCGTGCTCGGCGCAATCTGGAGTTGCTCGGCGACCTTACGGACCTCAGCCAGGGACACACCGGCACCGAAGCTCTCGACGACCACCGCTCGACCGCGATACTCGATCCGGATCCCGTTCCCCTTGCCCTTGGCGCCACCGACCTTGGTGGTCGTGTCGTTGATGTACCAGGCGTCCATGCCGTTGATCCGCAGATCCGGTTCCGTCCCCGGGTTGTCGGACAGGGTGTTCCAGAACTTGCTGGTCTCGTACGAGATCCTCAGGTCGTCACCCGGCTGCGGCCACCAGCCGGGCCCCGCCATGCTCTTGGCCCGGGTTGGCTCTTGGTAGCCGGTCGACGCCTTGCCGTCGGAGAGCGTCATCGTGAAGGTGTGCCCAGCCCCCGCGACTGCGCCGGTCGGGCTCAGGTACCTGAGGGTGCGCGGCGTGATCCCCGCGGGGAGGTAACCAACCTGGTACGGCGACGCGAGCCGCTGCCCGCCCGTCGAAGTGCCTCTCGCGATCCTCGAAGCCAAGGCCAGGTCGCTCTTGTAAGGGCTGGTGAGGTTCGGGAGCCCGCGAGCGGATTCCTCCAGCTGGCTCTCGCAGGTGATCAGGGCCCACATGCCCTTGTCCGGCTGCCAGGCGATGGTCTTCATCGCGTCGACGGCGTTCCAGCGCGAGAGGCTGTCGTGCGGCGCCGGCGGCTTGCGCGCGGGCGAGGTGATCACTCGGCCCTTGATGCCGTTGACCTCCACGACCGGGCTGTCGGCCGGGATGGACCTGGGGTCGAAGTCGCCGTTGCGATGAACGGTCAGCAGACAGCTCTTCGACCAGGGCCCGAGGGGCTTGTAGATCTGGTAGACCTGCCTGTCCTTGGTGTAGGTCCGAGGGTTGAGGGTCAGCTCCGGGGGCACGGTGATCGAGAGCCACGGCCGCCACGCGGGGCCGCCACCTACCTCCCCGGCGGAGTCGGTGACCGCATGGTCTTTGAGGTGGGAAACGGCGAGCGGCGCCCCGATGGCGACGACGGTTGTGGCCAGGACGGCGCCCAGCACCAGCGGCGTGCGGCTGCGGCGTACCGGGCGGTCGGTTCGGAGCGTCGCGAGGATCTCGTCGGCGGACGGGGCCGTGTCGGCCAGGTGGTCGAAGGTGGCGCGGAGGTCGTCCTCAGTGCGCATGGGTCACTCCTGCTCGGGAGGTCTGAAAGGGTTGGGGAGCCGCCATCTCGATGCGGAGTGCGGCCAGTGCCCGGGAGGCATAGGCGCGGACCGTGCCGGCGGAGCAGCCGAGCGTCTCGGCGATCTCGGGGTCCGACAGCCCGCCGTAGTACCGCAGCACCAGTACCGCGCGTTGCCGCCTGGGCAGTTTCGCGAGCTCGGTGACGAGTTGGTCGTGGTCGGCCTGCTGGTTCGCGTGGTCGGCGACCGGCTCGCTCGGGAAGATCTCGGCGCGCGGCACGATCCGGGACCACTTGCGCCGCCAGGACAGGTACTCGTTGACCAGCATCCTGCGCAGATAGGCATCGGACGAATCGGCCTGAGCAACCCGCTCCCAGTGCCGGTGCGCCTTGACGGCGACGTCCTGGACCAGGTCACCCGCGAGATCGCCGGACCCGCACAGGACCGTGGCGAATCTGAGCAGTTTGGGAAGCCCCACCCGGGCCCATTCCTCGAACGTCACGCCGTCTCCTCGGTCCGGGCCGGTTCATCCGGCCTGTACCACTAAAGACTGCGCTCGGGGTCGATCTGCTGCCTACCAGTTTCCGGGTGGGGCCTGTTCGCGGCTCAGCGAGGTCCGTAGAGCGCCCGCATGCCGAGGACGTCCCCGCGGCCGAGGGTGCGCATGTGTCCACTGCAGCGTCTGATGCCGGGGTACATCGTCTGGTTCAGGTCCTCGGGGGCGCTGAGGTTCACCAGGCCGTACACGTGGCCGATCTCGTGCGTCAGAACGGACTCGACGTCGTACCGCCAGCGTTGAGGGTCCGGTGGGAACGCCGGGTCGCAGGCGGGATCGTCACCCGGTCGATAGGTCCAGTTGTAGTCGGCGTTGTTCATCCGGATGTCGGCCGAGACCGCTCGCGTGACACCGTGGCGGGTCTCGGCCCAGGTGCAGGTCCAGGCCAGAGTCGCTTCGAGGAAGCCACCCGGCAGATCACCCGTGTCGATGACGTTGTGGCCGTCGGACTCCCCGCAGGTGGTCTGGCCGTCGGCGTACACGAAGTTGCCTTGTTTGGCGGTGTGGCCGATGAAGGCTCCCCTCGCATGGGTCCGGCCGCTCATGCCGCAGGTGTTGCGTCCCTGGGTCATGTTGGCGGTGGCGCGTCGGGCCGCCGCGTCGAAGTCGGACTGCCGATGGGTGGCGAGCGCCGTGCCCTTCGTCGTACGGAAAAGCCAGGGCTTGTCCCATTTGTACGGACGTAGTTGGTAGCTGTCGCGTTCGCAGGCGCCGGGACCCGGTAGGTCCTGGAAGTGTTCCGGCGGCATCGTCGGACGCTTGGTCGTGGACACTCGTCCTTGCTCGTCCGTGGTCAGGGAGTAGGTGCGGGCGCCGTCGGGAAACAGCAGGTCCATGGTGACGCTGCCCCCAGGTTCCTGTACTGGAAGGGCGACGCCGTCGCCGGCATCCATCAACCTGCCGACAGCGCCGCACTCCGCGACGGATTTCGCTTCCAGGGCTGTGGACTGCAGGACACCTGCCGGCAGGCGGCACTGGCCGGTCGCGGCAGTAGCGGGTGATGGGACTGAGCCGACGCCTAACGTGAAGGCCGTCAGCATGGTGAGCGCGCGTGTGGAGTTCATGGTCTGCCCCCCAAGGCCGAATATGAGAAGGTCCCCCGTGCGTCGCCCCAGTACTAGCTGGAGAGAACGACTCACGGTTGCTGATACGGGCGTCCGGAGGGTGGACCGCCGGGTTCGTATTTTCGCGGGTCGGCCGCGGCCTCTGTTGGGCAAAGGCCGATCTAAGGAGAGCACCCTGCGCGCCGAGTCGTTTCCCGAGGCAGCTGTCCGAAGCCGGGCCCGTGCCGGTGCTGCCGATGCGTTTCCGCCCGCGGACCAGTACGGGCACTCGCTGTTCGGCGCCGAGACCGGTGGAGCGGATCCGTCCTGCCTGATCGACCGGCTCCGGCTGGTGCCGCCGGTCTTCGTCCCGCAGCGGCTGGCCCGGCTCGTCGAGCTGGCCCGCGAGCCGGTGTACCGGGACGTCGTAATGGAGACCCAGATCGGCGGGTTCCGGTCCGCTCTGCCCTTGTACGTCTCGGCTTTCGGCTCGACCGAGGCGGCCAGTGTCGCCCTCGGGATCGCGGCCAGCCGGCAGGCCGGGCGGCTGGGCATCCCGATGGTGGTCGGCGAGAACGTGATGCCGATGAACAGCTACGGCCGGCTCGAAGCCGACGCCGAACGCTCACTGCTCGGCCGGATCAGCGCCTACCAGGCCGAGGCACTCGACGGGTACGGCGGTGTCGTCGTTCAGCAGAGCACCGAGGACGCCGACGCCGAGGTGTGGAACCTGGTCTACAGCGACCCGAATGCCCTGCCCCTGTTGCAGTCCGGGCGCCTCGCGTTCGAGCTGAAAGTGGGCCAGGGCGCCAAGCCCGGCCTCGGCGGGATGACGTTGATGGGCGCTGCCGCGGCCGAGCGACTCGCCGATGCGTACCTCATCGACCCCATCGCCGGCGACGGCCACGTACTGCGCAGCAGCAGCCCCGGCACCTTCACCGAGGAGATCCTGCGTCAGCAGATCCGGCTGATGCGCAACAACTATCCGCGCGCCCGCATCTGGGTGAAGTTGCCGCCCGCGCGCGATGTCGCGGCCGCGGCGGAGGTCGCCTGGGAAGCCGGCGCGGATGCCGTGACGGTCGACGGCGCGGAAGCCGGTACCGGCTGGGCGCCGCGCGCGTTCCTCGACCAGGTCGGTCTTCCACTCGGCGAGTGCTTGCGCCGCATCGGCAACAAACGAGCCGCACCGGCCCCGACACCGGCTCCGTCCTGCCTGCTGGTGTCAGGCCGGATGTGGGAAGGCGCGCGGGTCGCCAAGTGCCTGGCACTCGGCGCGAACGCGGCTGGTCTGGGCCGCGCTGCTCTCATCGCGGTGGACACCGATCCAGAGCACGGACTGGCCAACCTCGTCGAGTGCCTCGCACTCGAGCTCCAGTTGCTCGTCAGCGCTCTCGGCAAGTACCACGTTGAAGCACTCGACCAGGACGACGTCTGGAGTCCGCCCGTGCTGTGACGAGCCCGGGCTGCGACGAGGCCGGCTGTGAGCGGCCCGGAAGGCCTGCGTCCGAAGGGGTTTCGGACACAGGACCCCGTCGCTGTGGACTAGGCCAGATGGCGGTTGCGGCCGAGCATCTCGGGGAGATCGCGCCGCGCGTGCGAGACGGTCTGCCGGCTGCGGACCAGCTGGACCAGCTCTTCGGTCGGCTCGACCCCGAGCTCGGAGGCCAGGCTCTTGCGGAAGAACTCAAGCCGCCGGATCGCCTCGACCACGTTGTCCTCGGCCAGGTGCACCTCGATCAGCACTCTGGTCGCGCTCTCCCGCAACGGCTCCAGCCGTACTGCAGCCATCGCGGCCTCGATCGCCTCGGCGTACCGGCCCTCGCAGGTCAACGCCTGAGCGGTCAGCTCGAGAGCGTGCAACTGCAACTGGCGAAGGCGTTCCCGGCCCAGCAGCACCCAGTCGTCGTACCAGCCGGGCAGCAACTCGCCCATCGTGGCCAGCGTCGGCAGCAGGCCCTGGTCGGCCCCGCACTCGCCTTCGTTGATCACCCGGCGGATGGCGGTGACGAGCCGGCTGACGTCGACGTCGAGCGACTCGTCCAGCCGCAGCGTCTCGTCTCCGGTGACCAACGGGTACTTGCTCAGCTGGCGTAGCCGCCACAAGGCCGTTCGCAGGCAGGCTTGGGCTTTCGAGTCCGACACCTCCGGCCACAGCGTGCCGGCCACCTCTGCCCTGCTGGAGCGGCCGCGGAGCGCGACGTAGGCGACCACCCGCCGCGCGCTGAGCGGAATGGACAGCGTCTGCTGGTCGACGATGACCCGGAAGCCGTCGAGCAGCCGGAGTTTGGCCGCCTCCTGACTTTCCGTCGGCTCGGCGTCCAGGTCAGGACGCTCCGCTGCAACAGTTTCGAACTGCATATGCTCCCCCACAGGCATGAATTCCCACTTCTGGTGATGACTTGTCGACACTCCGTTACCGCGAGAGCTTTCGGCGGAGCCGTCTCCCGGCCTGGGCATCGGCGACCTCCCCTTCCAGTGACCTCCGCATTACCTGCCGTGAAGTCTGAGGCGTCAACTAATCACAAGCAAGGCATTGGGGCAGGCGGGTATCTGTCAATTCCGGCGGCGCAGCGTGTATCACCCGTGACAGGTCAGCTCCTCTCGTTCGGTAGTGCTGACCCAGGAGGCAAACGCGTGGACGACGACAACATCGACGGTGTCGTGTTGCAGTTCGGTAGCGGCTTCCAGCCGTACCGCGAATACCTGATGGAGGGCGCCGCCAAACGCCGGCCGCTGTGGCTGATCGACGACGAACCGGCCGGCTGGCAACAGCCCTACCTGGCCGGCAGCACCGTGGTGCTGCCGCTGCCGGGAGACGGTTTGGTCCTTGATCACAAGGCTTTGCTCGCGGCTGCGGAATCCGTTGCCCGATCCCATCAGGTCCGCGGAGTCATCACCTACGACGAGCCGTCAGTGATCATCACGGCCTTGGTGGCGGACAAACTCGGACTTCCTGGGCTGACACCCGAAGGCGCGGAAGGCTGCCGCAACAAGGCACGCACGCGGCAAGCGCTGACCGAGGCCGGCCTACCGCAGCCACGCTACGCAGTGGTGACGACGGCCGAGGAGGCCGCCGCCGCGGCAGCCGACATCGGCTATCCGGTGGTGGTCAAGCCACGCGGGATGGCAGCCAGCATCGGCGTTGCGCTGGTCGACGGACCGGACGGCATCGCCGACGCGTTCGGCCGAGCAGATGGTTCAAGTCGCAACGGTCCGGCCGAGTACCACGGCGGCGCCCTGATCGAAGAACTTGTCGACGGCCCCGAGATCAGCATCGACGGCGCGGTGGTGGCCGGCGAGTACCTGCCGTTCTGCATCGCCCACAAGCAACTCGGGCCGGCCCCGTACTTCGAGGAGATCGGCCATCTGGTCGACGGCAACGATCCGCTGCTGACCGATCCGGAGTTGCGCGAGCTGCTCCGGGCCGCCCACGAGGCGATCGGCGCGCCGTACGGGATCACCCACACCGAGGTCCGGTTCAGCACGCGCGGCCCGGTGGTGATCGAGATCAACGGCCGGCTCGGCGGCGACTTGATCCCGTACGTCGGGAAACTTGCTACTGGCATCGATCCCGGCACGGTCCTGGTCGAGGTCGCCGAAGGCGTCCGGCCGGCCCTGGAGGCCGATCACCGCACCTGCGTCGGGATCCGGTTCTGCTATCCGCCCGAGGACTGCCGGGTGGTGGAGATCACCGTGCCCGAACCGGGCACGAGTCCCGGCCTGCTCGAGGCGCACCCGATGGTTGCGCCCGGCGCCACGGTCCGGCTGCCACCGCGGGCCCACATCGGCCGGCACGCCTACGTCATCTGCACCGCGGACGACCCGGCCACCTGTGCCGACCGGCTGTCCGCCGCGGCGGACCTGGTCGAACTGAAGTACGACGCCCTGAACGAGACCGAGTATTCCGGACGGCCATGGTGAGCCGAGCCCGCGTAACCAAAGGGGAGCACGTATGACAAACCGTGAGGTCGAGCTGCTCGCCATCGGCGGAGGACCGGCCAACCTGGCCCTCGCCGTCGCGATCGAGGAGCTCGGAGTCGACGGCCTGGCCGAGAACACCCTGGTGATCGAGCGGGGGCACTCGATCGAGTGGCAACGCGGTCTCCTGCTGCCGTGGACGAAAAGCCAGGTGGCCTTCGCCAAGGACCTGGTGACGCTGCGGAACCCGCGCAGCGAGTTCACCTTCCTCAACTACCTGCGCAGCGTGGGCCGGCTCGACGACTTCATCAACATGGGCAGCTTCACGCCGTACCGGGTGGAGATCTCCGGCTATCTCAGCTGGGTCGCGCAGTCGCTGCGCAAGGTGAAACTTCAACTGGGCTGTGAATGTACGTCGATCGCGCCGGTCCGCGACGCGGCCGGCACGCTGACCGGCTGGCTGACCAAACTTGCCGACGGCACCACGATCTCCAGCAAGTACCTGGTCATCGGCGCCGGCCGTGACCCATATGTGCCGCCGACACTGGCGGGCCTTCCAGCCGAGCGTTTGATCCACAGCACGCAGTACCGGTACCGGGTTTCCGAGCTGGACAAGGCCGGAGCGCACCGGATCGCCGTGGTCGGTGCGGCGCAGAGCGCGGCCGAGATGTTCCGGGCCCTGCAGACCGATCTGCCGGCCGGCGACGTGAGCTGGGTGATGCGGTCGATCGGGCTGCGCGCGTACGACACGAACAAGTTCACCAACGAGCTGTACTACCCGTCGTACATCGACAAGGTCTTCGAAGCGCGGCCGGAGGGCCGGGAGCAGATCCTGCGGGAGATGCACCTGACCAACTACTCCGGTGTGGAGACCGATCTGCTGCAGGAGCTCTACACCAGCATGTACCTGGACAAGCTGGCCGGTGTCGACCGGCGGCGGCTGGTGACGATGACCGACATCACCGGTGCACGGGAGGAAGGCGACGAGATCGTCCTCGAGCTGACCGACCGGCGGACCGACGAGGTGACCGAGCTGCGTCGGGACCTGGTGCTGCTCGGCACCGGGTTCGTTCGCGAGATGCCTGCCATGGTGCGTGATCTGGCCGCGGCCATCGGACTGGACCGGATCGAGGTCAGTCGGCGGTACCGGCTGGAGCTGAACGAACAGTCGGACGCGGCTTGTTATCTGCAAGGGGTCAACGAGGCGACGCACGGCATCGCCGACTCGCTGCTCAGCGTGCTCGGCAACCGGGCCGGCGACATCGCCAACGACCTGCTCGCCCGTCGCGCCGGAACGAAGGTCAACGGGACCCATCGGGCCACCAACGGTCACCTTGCCGCCGTACCGCTGTCGGCTGACGGGGTCTTGCACAGCTAACTGAGGAGACATTGCTCGATGTCCGCAACCGAAGGTTCTTTGTTGCCCAACCCCGGTCGCGGACTGGCCGTCGCCGGCGCTCTCGTCGCCGGCGCGGTCGCCCTCCTCGGCATTGCGTTCGCGGCCGGGTGGCTGAAACCGGAGCACACGGCCACGGCCGCCGCCGCACCACCGGAGGCCGGATCGACACCGGCGGAACAGATGTGGCGGCTGCTGATCGCGGTCGCCGTGGTCTGCGCGCTGGCGACCGTCTTCGGCCGGCTCGCCCGGCTGATCGGCCAGCCACCGGTGGTCGGGGAAATCATCGCCGGACTGGTGCTCGGGCCGTCCGTGATCGGATCGCTGGCACCGTGGCTGTTCGACGCGATCTTGCCGGCCGAGGTCCTGCCCAATCTGAACCTGCTGGCTCAGGCAGGGCTGGCGATCTTCATGTTCACCGTCGGCGCCGACTTCGGCCGGGACGGAGTCGGCCGCGACCGAGGGGCGATCGCCGGCGGCAGCCTCGCGATCATGGCCGTCCCCTTCGCTCTCGGGGTGGTCGTGGCGCTGCCGCTGTTCTCCACCCTGGCCGGCCAAGGCGTCGACAGGTTGCCGTTCGCAATCTTCATCGGTACTGCGCTCAGCATCACCGCCTTCCCGGTGCTGGCCCGGATCGTCCAGGACTGTGGTCTGCTCGGCAGCCGGCTCGGCTCGCTCGCCATGCTGTGTGCCGCCGTCGCCGACGTACTGGCCTGGTGTGCGCTCGCGATCGTGCTGGCGATGATCCGGTCCGCGGATCCCGCTGACGCCCTCGTGGCGCTCGTTCTGACCATCCTGCTCGGAGCTGCCACCGTGCTGGTCCTCAAGCCGCTCCTGCGGCTGCTCGCCGACCGGTACGCCGATCCGCTGCCCACCCCGATCCTGGTGCTGCTGGTGCTGGGCCTGATCCTCGGTCTCGCGGCAGCAACCGACGCGATCGGCGTCCACGCGATCTTCGGTGGCTTCCTGGCCGGCATCGTGCTGCCGAAGGACAGCCTCCCGGTACGACAGGTGGCCGATCAGCTCGGCGGGCTGAACCGCGCCCTGCTGGTGCCTGTCTTCTTCGCCTCGATCGGACTGCGCACCGACGTCACCGCGGCGGTGTCGCATCCGCAGGTCCTTGCGGCTGGTGGCCTGCTGTTGGTTGCCGCGGTCCTGGGCAAGTTCCTGGGCGCCGTACCGGTTGCTCGGGGCGGTGGACTACCAGGCCGCTCCGCAATCGGTCTGGGCGTCCTGATGAACGCCCGGGGCATCACCGAGATTGTCGTACTGTCCGCAGGTCTGAGTGTCGGCATCATCAATCAGAGCGCTTTCACGGTGATGGTGATGATGGCCCTGATCACCACGATGATGGCCGCACCGCTGTTGCGGCTGCTCGGACCGGCCATCCGAGAACGTAGCGCGACCGGGCAACTACCCACTGGTGATACGTATGCCAGCGGTGACGCCGCACCCGTGATTCGGTGACGGCACGACTACGTCGAGGTGACGCCGCCGGTGATCGAATAGCGCGCGAAGGCAGCACTGACGACGACCGGGGCAGCGTGAGGCACAGGTCGCTCCAAAGGTTTTGCCGAGTGAGGTTTCACCCAGCCCGCACGCCCTTGCGAGCTAGCTGCGGACGTCCACCGACGGCCGCAGGTCACACCTGTGCCTTTGTGCTCCCGTGTTGTCGCCGGTCTGCGAGGATCAGCGAAAGGACGTGGAACGTGTCGACGATCTCGCCACGCAAAACTGAACGGACGCCCGAGCGGAATCGCCATCACCACGATTCCGGACCCACCCTCGAGGTGCTTCTCGGCCGGGCACTGGCCTCCGACTGGTCAGCCTGGAAGGAGCTGGAGGGACGCTACGGCCACCTGCTGCTCCACGCGGCTCGTGGCGTGGGCCTCAGCCACAGCGACGCCGGCGACGTCGCGCAGCTCACCTGGCTGCGGCTGTGGCAGCACGGTCGCCAGATCCGCGACCCCGAATGCCTTCCCGCCTGGCTGGCCGCCACCGCCCGGCGAGAGGGACTGCGACTGGCCCTCAGCCGGAAGCGGTACCTGCTGTACGCCGACCCGACGGCCGAGCACAGCGACGGCCAGCGCACCGCCGTGGTCGACGTGTACCCGGTCGACGGCGAGTACGAACCGACCACCGAGCAGGCGTTGCGCCGGCTGCCCGGACGCTACCAGCGGCTGATCCGGCTGCTGATGTCCGACAGCTGCCCGTCGTACACGGAGATCGCGGAGATGCTGAACCTGCCGATCGGCAGCATCGGCCCGATGCGGATGCGGGCGCTCCAGATGCTCCGCCGTACCCCTGAACTGGCGCCGGCCTTCGCAGCAGCGAGCTGACCGGAGCCTGGCGAGTCGCCGCGACCGCCCAGAGGAGCAGCCCCCGGCTCCTCTGGCCGCGCGACTCGATGCCATCAGCAACAAAATGGTTGCCGCCACCGCCGAGCGTTCACACTAGGGCTTGAAGCCTTCTTGCTGGGTTTCTTCGGTGGCTACTCGGACGCCGTAGTGGTAGGCGAGTTTGCCGCCGAGCCAGCCGGAGGCGCCGAGGATGCTGAGGGCAACGAGGCTCAGGATGAAGCCGACGACCGTGGTTTCCTCGATGTCGTTCGCTGCTCGCACGAACAGGCCGACGACGAACAGCACGATGGCCGTCAGGTTCAGGCACATGTGGGTCACGCCGGTCCGGAACGCCGGCGTACCGCGGGGAATGTTGAGCAGGTCCAGCAACCCGACCGCTCCGGCCATCACGGCGCCCGCCAGGCCGATCAAAATCAGCCAGTACGCGCCTTGCGCGAACGCGGAGTCGTCCCCGGCCAGCGCCACCACGTCGAAAACCACGCTGGCCACCCACGACCCGATCGGCACGGTCACCAGCACCGGGTGAAACGGATGCCCGTACGGCCCCGCCACCACCGTCTTCGGGTATTTCCCCCGCCCGGCAGCCCCAACGCTCAGATCCCGGCTCATCACGACCTCCAGACCCCGACGGCTTTACTGCTCAGTACCCCTTTCCGCCTCAAACCATCGCTTGTTTCGGTGTTTGACGCCGAGGAGGGTGGAGAGGCCGGGGAGGGCGGAGAGGGTGAAGGCCAGGGCTGTAGTCAGGAGGAGGGCCGTTGGCATCAGTACGGCGTACTTGGTGGCGATGCTCGCGTTCCACTCGACCACGTAGTACGCGATCAGCAGGATCACCGGCTGGTGGATGAGGAAGAACGGCATCGCCGCGCGGGCGACCGGCATTGGTAGCGGCCGCTGGAAGGCAGGGAGCCGGAGGCCGAGAGCCAGTACGGCGACCAGCCAGCCCCAGACGGCCAAGGTGATCAGCGTGGAGTAGTAGACGTACGGCCACGAGTAGCTCGGGTTCTCCCACCACTCCTCGAGGAAGTCGATGATCCCGGTCGCCACGCCGAGCACGAAAGCGCCAAGCCCCAAAGCCAGCCCGGGGACGGCGTCGCGGCGTACGGCCGCGATCAGGCGGGCGTCGGACAACACCAGACACCCGACCACGAAGAAGTCGAAGAAGAAGACGAACTCGCCCCAACCGTGCTCGGGACCAGGTGCGCCGTAGAGCAGCAGGTGCACCGGCACGAGCGGTACGGCGAGCAGCAGGATGCTCCCGCGCCGAGTACAGCGCACCGCGATCCAGTCGACCAGGCGACGGCCCGCGGGACCGCGCAACCACAGGAAGATCGGCAGACCAAGCAGCGCGAATTGCAACAGGTACACGAGAAACCAGAGGTGGTACGTGTCGCGCGCCCACAGCGGCGGATCACCACCCAGGTCGCTGAAGAACGCCTCCACGTCCTCCAGAAACGAGCCGTCGGACCGGCCCTTGTGATGCTCCTCGAGGTAGTACTGCGGCGGCGACAGCAGCACGTACGCGACGACGAACGGGACGAGCAGTCTGAGCAACCGCTCGCGCACGAACTCCCGACCGGTCCGCCACCGCAACGCCAGCCACGCGCTCGCCCCGGAGATCATGAAGAAGAACGCCAGCCCCCACAGGCCGAAGAACGCGATCGTGATCGAGATCGGCTCACTGACCTCGGCGTTCTTCACATGCCAGTCGCCGTCGTCGAACGGCCGCAGGGTGTGAAACAGGAAGACCCCGCCCACGGCCAGCACCCGCAACCAGTCCAGGAACCACAGCCGCCCCTCGCTCTCCATCCCGCAAGGATCGAGCAACCTCCCGGTCTGTACCACCCTGGTTTTTCCCTGTGGTCCGTTCGGCGGAATAGTCTGTTCACATGACCGATCGAGGGATGCAGGAGCTGGCGCTGCTGTTGCTGACCGCGCTCGCGAACGAACCACGGCACGGCTACGCGATCGCGCAGGAGGTCAAGACCATCACCGACGGCCGGGTGGTGACGCGGACCGGGGCCCTGTACGGCGCCTTGGACCGGTTGCTGGCGGACGGTTTGATCAAGGTCGAGCGCGAAGAGGTGGTGGCCGGCCGCGCCCGCCGGATCTTCGTCCTCACCCCGACCGGCCGCGAGCGCTTGGAAGCAGAGGCGGAGCGCCTGTCCGCCACCGCCCGCGAAGTCCGCCGCCGCCTGGCCGCCGGCACAGCCACTGCAACATGAGCCGAGACCCGGGCGGCCTTCTCCGGATCTATCCGGCTGCCCATCGAGCCGCCTACGGAGAAGAGATTCTCGACGTCCATCGTGAAATGACGCTGGACCTCTCCCGCCCAGCCCGGCTCCGAGCCGACGCCGACCTACTCGCCCACGCTCTCCGCGTCCGCCTCGGCCTCGACTCCGCCTCACCCGGCGGCCGCTTCTTCGCCCTCGCAGCGCCGCTCGCCCTAGGGGTCACCGCGGCGTACGGCGGGATCCAGTTGAGGAGCTGGTACGCCGGAGTCGCCATCTCCCCCGGCTCGACCTGGAGCCACCTCGCGACAACCGACGGCCGCCAAGCGCTGCAAGTGCTGTTCTTGACGTCCATGTGCCTCGGCGCAATCATCGCCCTCCTCGGCCGCCGGTCAACAGGCGCACCTCTGGCCATCGCCGGCCAGCTCGGTTACGCAGCACTCACACCTGTCTTGTACGGCGAAAGCCCGCTAGAGCCCATCGCCGCAGCCCTCACCGCAGCCGTCGTACTCGCCTCTCCCCCAGACCGCCGCGGCGACCGTCACCTCTCGGCAGTAGCCGGAGCCATGGCCGCCGCTGCGTGGTTCCCCGTCGCCCTCGTCCAGACGCGCAGTTTCGTCATAAGCACCGATTACGGCGTCTGGCCACTGCTCACCGCCCTCCTGACCGGCGCCGCCCTCGCTCTCCGCTCACGCCTGTCAGACCTACGCGGCCTGGCCGCCATCACGGCAGCGTCCCCACTCTTCCTCGCTCACGCCGCGACCCAAGGGATGCTCGGTTCGTAATAGTCCGCTGAAGTGAGTATTCTCCGAGACGTACTATCCAGGTGCGACGAGAGAAGACCATCGAGATGCCTTTCACGTTGGCTCACCCCGCGGTGGTCCTGCCGCTGCTCCGCCACCACGATCCGGCAGCCGACCACCTCGGTACCAAGTCCCGGCGGCTGGTGGTAGCGCTACTGATCGCAGCCCCGCTGTTAGGCGCTGCCGTCCTGATCCGCGACGACTACGACAACTACAGGAGCGTGACAACGTCCTGGGCCGCGGTCACCGAGGGCGTCTTGACCGGAGCAGCAAAGCGAGCCGGCGCCGCCCTCGCGGTCGCCTTGCTTCTCTACACGATCGCCTGGCACCTCACCACATATCGTCGGCGTATTGAAACTGCCATACGCCCTGGCAACATCAAGCTGCCTTGACTGGAGGCATGCCCTCCCTGACCGTCAAACCGATCAGCGTCTCCGAGCACCTGGCGTTCATCCGGACGCAGCCATCGGTCAGTTTCCTGCAGACCCCAGCGTGGGCCCACGTCAAGACCGAATGGCGCAGCGAGTCCCTCGGCTGGTACGACGGCCGCCAATTGGTCGGCGCCGGTCTCGTTCTGCACCGCTCGGTACCGCGACTCGACCGCTACACCCTGGCTTACCTCGCCGAGGGCCCAGCCATCGACTGGAGTGGCGAGATCGACAGGTGGCTCGACCCGCTGGCGACCTACCTCAGGGAACACGGCGCGTTCGCGATCCGGCTCGGCCCACCGGTGCACACCCACACCTGGAGCGCCGCCCAGGTCAAGGAGGGCATCGCCGACCCGGGCATCGAGCGACTCACCGACCTGCCGGGTCAGGCCTACCCGGTCGGCTCTGGCGTCCACATCCAGCTCAGCGCGGCCGGGTGGCTGCCGCAGAACCCGGAGAGCGGCTTCGGGACCGGGCATCCGCAGTACAGGTTCGAGATTCCGTTGGCCGGCCGGACCGAGGACGCCCTGCTCAAGGGCATGAACCAGCAGTGGCGCCGCAACATCAAGAAGGCCGCCAAGGAAGGTGTCGAGGTCGAGCTGGGGACCAGTGCGGAACTGAAGGCGTTCCACGATCTCTACGTCCACACCGCCGAGCGCGACCACTTCACGCCCCGGCCCCTGCGGTACTTCGAAACCATGTTCGCGGCGATGAGTGCCGAGGATCCCGAGCGGATCAAGCTCTACCTGGCCCGCCACCAGGGCGAGCTGGTCGCCGCCACCATCTTGATCCGCGTCGGCGGCCACGCGTGGTACGCCTACGGCGCCTCCTCCACCGAGAAGCGCGAGGTGCGCGGCTCGAACGCCTGCCAGTGGGCGATGATCCGCGACTCACTGGCGGCCGGGTGCGACGTGTACGACCTGCGCGGCATCACACCCACCCTGGACGCCGACGACCCACACGTCGGCCTGATCCAGTTCAAGGTCGGCACCGGCGGCCAAGCAGTCCGCTACGCCGGCGAGTGGGACCTCCCGCTCCGATCGATCACCTACCGCGCCTTCGACCTCTACATGAAACGCCGCGAGTCCAGGAGAAAACGTCCCTGAAGATCCGGCCACCGACCCTCAGCCGTCGGAGCGTTCACTCAGTCGCTCGCGCCGCTGGCGTGCGCAGATGGACAGGACCCGGCTCACGAACACGACGGCCAGGGCGACGAGGCAGAGAGTGAGGGTCACGTTGTCCAGTGAAGCGAGCGCGATGTTCTCGGTACGTATGGAGTTTTGGATACGCGGGCGATACACCCCGCTGGCTTGACTGGCAGCCATGATCTTCAGCGAACCAGTACCCACTGCGGCCCCCCGCACCGGATCGCTGGCATCCTGGTGCAGCTCGGCTTTGCTGACAACAAGAATCACCGTCTACAACTGCGAGCCGGACGAGGCCGCTCTGTTCCGGGAGCTTGCTCTTCGGCACGGCGTGGTACCGGCCATCACCGAGGAACCCGTGTCCGAAGCCACGGCCGACTTGGCCGCCGGGAGCCGCTGCATCAGCGTCGGTCACAAGACCCAGATCACCAACGCCACGTTGCGGGCGCTGAGCCAGGCCGGCGTGCAGTACATCTCCACCCGGAGCATCGGCTACAACCACCTCGACGTCGACTACGCGGAGAGCATCGGCCTTCAGATCGAGAACGCCCCGTACTCGCCCGACGGCGTGGCCGACTACACGCTCATGTTGATGCTGATGCTGCTCCGGCAGGCCAAGTCGATCATTCGCCGGACGGACGTTCACGACTACCGGCTGAACGAGGCTCGCGGGAAGGAACTGCGCGACCTGACCGTCGGGGTGGTCGGAACCGGACGCATCGGCGCGGCGGTGATGGAGAGGTTGCAGGGCTTCGGCTGCCAAGTGCTTGCCTATGACAACCACCCCGCGACCTCCGCCGACTACGTCCCGCTCGACGAGCTGCTCCAGCTGAGCGACCTCGTCACACTGCACACTCCGCTGACCGCTGAGACTCACCACCTCCTGAACGCCCAGCGGATCGAGCGAATGAAACCGGGGGCCTTCGTCGTGAACACCGGCCGTGGCGCCCTGCTGGACACCGAGGCCATGGTGCCTGCTCTGGAGAACGGAAGGCTCGGCGGCGCCGCGCTGGACGTGCTCGAAGGAGAGGAAGGAATCTTCTACGCCGACTGCCGGGACCAACCCCTGGACAGCAAGGCACTGGTGCGGCTGCAGGAACTGCCGAACGTGATCATCAGCCCGCACACCGCCTACTACACCGACCGCGCCCTGACCGACACCGTCGAGAACTCTCTGGCCAACTGCCTGAGGTTCGAACGCAGAAAGCAGCAATGGATATGAAGATCGGCATCATCTTCGGGGGCAGCTCCGAGGAACACGACGTCTCCGTCAAGTCCGCCCGGGAGGTCGCGAAGAGTCTCGACACCGACAAGTTCGAACCGTTCTACCTCGGGATCACCAAGAGCGGCGCCTGGAAGCTCTGTGATGGGCCCGAAGGGAACTGGGAAGAGGGCAACTGCCGGCCGGCCGTACTGTCCCCGGACCGCAGCGTCCACGGCCTGCTCGTCCTGGAGCAGGGCGGCTACGAAGAGATCCGGCTGGACGCGGTGCTGTCCGTCCTGCACGGCAAACAAGGCGAGGACGGCGCGATCCAGGGCCTGCTGGAACTGTCCGGCATCCCGTACGTCGGCTGCGACATCCAGAGCTCGGCGTTGGCCATGGACAAATCCCTCACCTACCTGGTCGCCAGGAGCGCGGGCGTCGCCACCCCGAACTTCTGGACGTTCACCCCGGACGAGAAGATCGACGCCGGCCGGCTGAACTATCCGGTGTTCGTGAAGCCGGCCCGCTCGGGATCGTCGTTCGGGGTCAGCAAGGTCTCGTCGGAAGCGGAGTTGCCGGCCGCGGTGGAGACCGCCCGGCAGTACGACGCGAAGATCGTGATCGAGGAAGCCGTGGCCGGCAGCGAGATCGGCTGCGCCATCCTCGGCAACGAGCAGCACCTGATCGCGGGTGAGGTGGACCAGATCTCGTTGACGCACGGCTTCTTCAAGATCCATCTGGAAGACGATCCCGAAAGCGGGTCGGAGAACTCGACGATCATCGTGCCCGCCGACATCTCGGCGGCGTCGCGCTCGCTCGTCCAGGAGACCGCGAAGGTGGTCTATCGCGCGCTGGGCTGCCGCGGACTTGCCCGGGTGGACCTGTTCCTCACCGCCGACGGGAAGGTGATCCTCAACGAGGTCAACACGCTGCCCGGCCTGACCTCCTACAGCCGCTATCCGAGGATGATGGCCGCCGCCGGCCTGTCGCTGACCGAAGTGCTCGACCGGGTGGTTTCGCTGGCGGTGACGGGGAAGATCCAGTGAATGCGGACTTCGTCTACGTGGACGAAGTCGTGCCCGGTATCCGCTGGGATGCGAAGTACGCCACCTGGGACAACTTCACCGGTCGCCCGGTGGACGGCTACCTGGCCAATCGCATCGTCGGTACGACGGCCCTGTGCGCGGCGCTGGACAGTGCGCAGGGCAAGGCCGAGTCCGTCGGCATGGGCCTGCTCATCTGGGACGGCTACCGGCCACAACGTGCGGTCGACTGCTTCCTGCGCTGGTCGACGCAGCCGGAGGACGGCGTGACGAAACAACGCCACTATCCGAACATCGACCGCAGCGAGATGGTCGGCAAGGGCTACGTGGCAGCCAAGTCGGGCCACACCCGGGGCAGTGCCGTCGACCTGACGCTCTATCACCTGCACACCGGTGAACTCGCTGCTATGGGCGGTGGTCATGACTTGATGGACCCGATCTCCCATCACGACGCGGAAAGCATCACGCCGGCCGAGGCGCAGAACCGTCAGCTGCTCTGCTCGATCATGGAGGACTGCGGCTTCCGCCGGTACGACAGCGAGTGGTGGCACTACACCCTCACCGATGAGCCCTACCCGGACCTGTACTTCGACTTCCCCGTCGGGGGCGCGGAGTGACGGGACCACGCGTCGTTGTCGCCGGTGGCCATTCGGCCGGCCACATCGAGCCCATGATGAACTTCGCCGATGCGCTGCGCCGGCTCGAGCCCACCGCCGAGGTCGTTGCCCTCGGCACCGTCCGCGGCCTGGACACCACCCTCATCCCGGCGCGCGGCTACCCACTCGAACTCATCCCGCCGGTACCGCTGCAGCGGAAACTGAACAGGGAGCTGCTGCAGACGCCAGGCAAGTTGCGCGACTCGGTACTGGCGGCCGGGGAAGTGCTCGATCGCGTGCAGGCCGAGGTAGTGGTGGGCTTCGGCGGCTACGTGGCAGCACCGGCCTACCTCGCCGCCCACAGGCGAGGCATACCGATCGTCGTGCACGAGGCGAACGCGCGGCCGGGAGTGGCGAACCGGCTGGCCGCCCGGATGACAACGCATGTGTACACCGCGTCGCCGAGTGTCCGGCTGGCTCACGCCACAGCCATCGGGATCCCACTGCGGCCGTCGATCACTGGGCTCAACCGGCCCGCGCAACGCGAAGCCGCCCGGCAGCGGTTCGGGCTGCGACCCGAGGGTCCGGTCCTGCTGGTCACCGGCGGCTCGCAGGGCGCTCGGACGATCAACACCGCGGTAGCCGGCACGGCTGGGGCGTTGGGGGCGAACGGCGTACAGGTGCTGCACATCACCGGGCCGCAGCACACGATCGAAGTACCGGCTGGTGAACCGCCCTATGTGGCGTTGCCCTATGTGGACGAGATGCAGTACGCGTACGCCGCGGCCGACTTCGTGATCTGCCGCTCGGGCGCGATGACGTGTGCCGAGCTCACCGCTGTCGGCCTGCCCGCCGCGTACGTCCCGCTGCCGCTGCGCGGCGGTGAGCAGCGACTGAACGCCGAGCCGGTCGTCGGGGCGGGCGGCGCACTGCTCGTCGACAACGCCGAGCTCGACTGTGCCTGGATCGAGACGACTCTGCTCCCGATCCTCACCGATCCTGCTCGGATCGCGGCGATGTCGGCCCGGGCGTCGGCGAGCGGTGCCCTCGACGCGGACGTCGTCCTGGCCCGGCACGTGCTCGCCGCCATCAACCCCCGGCGGGCAGTCGGACCTTGATGCGAAGGCCGCCACCGGGACGGGGAGTGAGCTTGACGGTTCCGTCGTGGGCCTGGGCGATGCTCTTGACGATCGCCAAGCCGAGGCCCACGCCGGCGTGGTCGGTGCGGACGCGTTGGGTGCCGCGCTGAAAAGGCTCGGTGAGGGTCGAGACCACCTGCGGGGACAGCTTCTGGCCGGTGTTCTCGACCTCGAGCACCACGAAACCGGAGCGAGCGCTGGTCCTGACCCAGACCGTGCCGTGTTCCGGCAGGTTGTGGACGATCGCGTTGTGCACGAGGTTCGTTGTCAGCTGCAACAGCAACGCGTGGGAGCCGACGGTCGTGGCTTTGTCGCCGGAGGTCTCGATGGTGACGCCGTGTTTCTCTGCGAGTGGCAGCAACGTTTCCGTCGCTTCCTCCGCCGCGAGCGACAGGTCGACGTCCTCACGGGTGAAAGCGCGCTGGTTGGCCCGGCTGAGCAGCAGGAGAGCCTCGGTGAGGTCGATCGCCCGGGTGTTGACGTAGTGGAGGCGGTCGACGAGGTCCTTGGTGTCGCGCCCCGGATCGTTCCGGGCCACCTCCAGCAGGGTCTGCGTGATCGCCAGTGGGGTGCGCAGTTCGTGAGAGGCGTTGGCCGCGAATCTCTTCTGTTCGGCGTCGTGGGCCTCGAGCTGCGCGAGCATGGTGTCGAAGGAGTCCGCGAGTTCACGGAACTCGTCGTTCCGGCCCTCCAGCAGGATCCGGTGCGACAGCGATCCGTTCGCGGCCAGCCGAGTCGCATTCGTGATCCGGGTCAGCGGCGCGAGCATGCTGCCGGCCAGGAGCCATCCACCCACCAGGCCGAAGACCAGCAGCGCGGCCAGCATGACGGCCACCCTGGGCAGGAACGCGACCACCAGATCGCTGCGGTCGGGGAAGTTCGGCCACAGATTGCCGGCGCCCGGTTGGCCTCTGATGCCGACGTCCGGGACGTAGCGCAACAGGAAGACCCACACCGCCAGGAGCAGCACGGCACCCGAGATCACGATCACGCCGGCATAGCTCAGTGTCAGTTTGAGCCGGACACTCCAGCCAGGCTCCCTAGCCACGGTCCCCGTCTCCGGCGCCGGAGCCTGTGTCGATGCGGTAGCCGACCCCGAGCACGGTGGCGATGATCCAGGGCTCGCCGAGCCGTTTGCGCAGCGCCGATACGGTGATGCGGACCGCGTTGGTGAAGGGGTCGGCGTTCTCGTCCCAGGCCCGTTCCAGCAACTCTTCGGCGCTGACCACACCGCCCTCGGCAGCGACGAGAACCTCCAGTACTGCGAACTGCTTGCGGGTCAGCGCCACATAGCGGCCGTCCCGGTAGACCTCGCGGCGGAACGGGTCCAGCCGCAGACCCGCGATCTCCCGCACCGGCGGCCGGTTGAGGCTGCGCCTGCGGTCGAGAGCCCGGAGCCGGAGTACCAGCTCCTGCAGCTCGAAGGGCTTGGTCAGGTAGTCGTCGGCGCCGAGCTCGAACCCGGAGGCCTTGTCGTCCAGCCGGTCCGCGGCGGTGAGCATCAGGATCGGCATGCCGGTGCCGGAGGCAACGATGCTCTTGGCGATCTCGTCACCGGACGGCCCGGGCACGTCGCGGTCGAGCACGGCGATGTCGTAGGAGTTGATGCTGAGCAGCTCCAGCGCGGTGTCCCCGTCGCCCGCGAGGTCGGCCGCGATCGCCTCCAGCCGCAACCCGTCCCGGATCGCCTCGGCCATCAACGGCTCGTCTTCTACGACCAACACACGCATGGCCACATGCTACGAGGCGGAACATATCGTCCGTATATCGAAAAGCCCATACGAACCGGCAACATCGCACTGCCTTGACTGGGCAGCATGAAGCACAGGGCATCGACACGAACAACGACTCGCCGGACCCTCGGCCTGCTGGTGATCACGGCCGCCGTGGCCGGAATCGTCCACCAGACCTCGGTGTTCTCGGTCGGCGAGGTCCTTCGCGGCGACCACCGCCTGACGACAGCCGAGAAGGGCGGCTCGCTCCCCGGCCAGGTGACCGTCTTCGACGACCAGTACCCCGGCGTGGCGAACCTCGAGCCCGAGTTGCTCAAGGCGCTGCGCCAGGCCGCGACGGACGCGGCTGACGACGGGGTGCGGTTCTACGTCAACAGCGGATGGCGCTCCCCGGAGTACCAGCGGAAGCTGCTGCGCGACGCGGTGGCGAAGTACGGCTCGGAGAAGGAGGCTGCTCGCTGGGTCGCCACTCCGGAAACGTCTCCGCACGTGTCCGGGAACGCGGTCGACATCGGGCGGTCCGACGCCACCGCGTGGCTGTCCGAGAACGGCGCGCGGTACGGCTTGTGCCAGATCTACGCCAACGAGCCCTGGCACTATGAACTCCGCCCCCAGGCGATCACCGACGGTTGCCCGCCGATGTACCCCGACCCGTCCCACGACCCACGGATGCGACGCTGAACGGACCGGCTCGGTCGGGACCTTCGGCCCTGGTGTGCTGTCTCCCGGTCCGGCGATGCTGGATAGACCAAGCCAGCTGGGAGTGAACGATGAGTATGCCGGGCCGACAGTTCGACCATTCCGGTCTGGAAATTCTCAGCCACACCGACTGCCACCGGTTGCTGCGATCCGTGCCGGTCGGCCGGCTCGTCTTCACCCAGGGCGCGCTGCCCGCGGTCCGGCTGGTGAACTTCCTGGTCGCCGACGGCGCCATCCTGTTCAGAACCTCGGACGGCGACAAGCTGCGCGCCGCCCAGCGAGGCGACGTGGTGGCGTTCGAGGTGGACGAGATCGACCAGGACCGGCACCTGGGCTGGACAGTGACCGCGATCGGGCATCTGTCCGTCGCCGACACCGAGGAGGACCCGCCACTCGGCGAGGCGCTCCCACTCCGCCCGTGGGCACCGCACCACGACGGTCATCTGATCCGGCTGGAGATCGAGTCCCT
The DNA here is from genome assembly GCF_040639475.1 of Kribbella sp. NPDC023855. Classification (NCBI taxonomy): domain Bacteria; kingdom Bacillati; phylum Actinomycetota; class Actinomycetes; order Propionibacteriales; family Kribbellaceae; genus Kribbella; species Kribbella sp. NPDC023855. Next base: position 116,052 of record NZ_JBFAAA010000004.1, on the reverse strand, counting down.
CCAAGGCCGCCGACTCCTCGCCTGGGCCCAACGCCTCCACGACAACTGACCTTGCCCGGCCATCACTTCGGCGGGCTGTTCCTGGCGCGTTCCACGGCGTAGACGGCGGCCTCGGTCCGGCGTTCCATGCCCAGCTTGCGGAGCAGGCCGGAGACGTAGTTCTTCACCGTCTTCTCGGCCAGGAACATCGCCTCCGCGATCTGCCGGTTGGTCTTGCCCTCGGCGATCAGGTCGAGGATCTTGCGCTCCTGCTCGGTCAGCGACTTGTACCGCGGGTCGTCGTCCTCGTCGGCGGGATGCCGCAACCGCTCCAGCACGGCCGTGGTCATCGCCGGGTCCAGCAGCGACTCGCCCGCCGCCAACCGGCGTACGGCGCCGACCAGGTCGGTCCCGCTCACCTGCTTGAGCAGGTAACCGGCCGCACCGGCCATGATCGCGGTGAACAGCGCCTCGTCGTCGGAGTACGACGTCAGCATCAGGCAGGCCGGCGGAACGTCCATCGCCGACCGGATCTCCCGGCACACCGCGATCCCGTCACCGTCCGGCAGCCGCACGTCCAGGACGGCGACATCCGGGCGCAACGCGGGCACCCGGGCGATCGCCTGCGCCGCCGTCCCCGCCTCGCCGATCACCTCGATATCGTCCTCAGCCTCCAGCAGCTGCCGCAGCCCGAGCCGGACCACCTCGTGATCGTCGAGCAAGAAGACCTTGATCGCCATGTCCCGCCTCTCCACACGCTCTCGCTGCCCAGCGTAGACCGGTTCCTCTTGTGATGACGCTGCGTACGCAGGCAGGTTCCCAATCCGGCAGCAGTTCCGTACGGTGGCGGCATGGGTGGGCGAGAGGACAAGCGGTCGGGGTCCTGGGACGACGGCGCGCTGGAGTTCGCCGAACTGTCCCGGGTCCGTCTCGATGCCCTGCTGCAGGAGTTGCTTGGGCGGGTCGACGAGATCATGGACTCCCAGGAACGGCTCCGCGCGCTGCTGGACGCCGTCGTCGGCATCGGCGCCGATCTCGACCTGAACAGCACCCTGGACCGAATCGTCACCGCCGCCTGCGAACTCGTCGGGGCCCGGTACGGCGCCCTCGGCGTGGTCGGCCCCGACGGCAAACGGCTGGTCCGCTTCATCACCCACGGCGTCAGCGCCGAGGAGATCGCCGCCATCGGCCCATACCCCGAGGGGCACGGCATCCTCGGCCTGCTGATCGACCACCCCACGCCCCTGCGGCTGACCGACCTGGCCGAACACCCCCGCTCGTTCGGGTTCCCCGCCAACCACCCGCCGATGCGCAGCTTCCTCGGCGTACCGATCCGGACCCGCGAGCACGCCTTCGGCAATCTCTACCTCACCGAGAAGGCCGAGGACGCCGACTTCACCGAGGACGACGAGCGGGCCGTCAGCGCACTGGCGGCCGCCGCCGGGGTCGTGATCGACAACGCCCGCCTGTACGCCGACACCGAACGCCGCCGCCGGTGGCACGAGATCACCGCCGAGATCACCCAGTTGATGCTCGGCGAGTTCGACTCCCAGCAGGCGTTGCAATTGATCGCCACTCGCGCCCGGGAGGTCTCGGGATCGGTACTCGGAGCGGTGCTGCTGCTCGACGAGGGTGACCTGGTCGTCGAGGCGATCGACGGGCCGGCGGAATTCACCAGCTATCTCGGCCGGCGGCTGCCGGCGGGCCGGCCGGCCATCACCGACGTACTCAATGGTGACGAGCAGGTCGTGGTCGAGGATCTGTCCGCCCTCGCCAAGGAGACCGGTGAGCTGGCCGGCTTCCCCGAGATCGGCGACCTGGGCCGCACCATCTTCGCGCCGCTCCCCGCGGGTGCCGCGACGGCCGGCGGGATCCTGATGGTCGCGGCCGAGCACAGCGCCGTCTTCGCGGTGTCGGTCGGTACCGACCTGGTCCGGATGTTCGCCAACCAGGCGACGCTGGCCCTCGACCGGGCCCAGGCCCAGCGCAATCGTTCGGTTCTCGCCGTCCTCGAAGACCGCGACCGGATCGCCCGAGACCTCCACGACCTGGTCATCCAGCGACTGTTCGCCACCGGCCTGCAACTGCAGGGCATGCACCGGATGGTCCAGCCTGACGTCCAGGAACGCATCACCCGCGCGGTCGAGGACATCGACGCCACCATCCGGGACCTGCGCGGCGCGATCTTCGAGCTGCAGAGCCAGCCCGGCAAACCCTCCCTGCGCACCGACCTGCAGACCCTCGTCGACGAGTACGCCGGTCCGCTGGGCTTCCGCCCCAAGCTGATCGTCACCGGCCCGATCGACACCGCCGTACCGGCCTCGGTCCGGCCCCAGATCATCGCCGCCGTCCGCGAATCCCTGTCCAACGTCGTCCGTCATGCCGAGGCCGGCAGCGTCACGGTCGAGATCATCGTCAGCGGAAGCGACGTCACCGCGCGGATCTCCGACGACGGCATCGGCATCACCTCGACCGATCGCCGCAGCGGCCTGCGCAACCTCGAGGAACGCGCCACCGCACTGGGTGGTGCCGTGCGGCTGGATTCGAACCAGCCCCACGGCACCGTGCTGGAGTTACGCGCGCCCCTCAACGCCACCCCCAGCTGAACAGTTCGTTCACCGCAGCCAGGAGTAGCGCTGGACGATGGGCAGCTGGGACCACTTCCGGCCGAGGCCCCAGACGTTGCCTGCGGCAACCATGGCGAGGGCGACCAGGGTGATGGCGCCGAGGATGTGGTCGTCGATGACCGGGTTGTTGTCCGGGGGCAGCACGGCGGTCCACATCATCAGGTAGAGCAGCGTGCCGGAGATCGCGGCGATCCGCATCCCGATACCCAGGGTGAGGGCCAGACCGATCCCCGCGAGAGCGAGCATGAACAGCGGCGTGACCCAGAAGTCGCCGACCAGCGAGTGGTAGAAGTTCTCGAACGGTCCGCTGGCGCCCTTGCCCAGGAACCCCGCGGTCGGGTCGCCGCCGTCGATCCAGCCCTTGCCGGCCGGGGTGGCGTAGCCGAGGCCGAAGACCTTGTCGACGAAGGCCCACAGGAACGTCAGGCCGAACGCGATCCGCAGTACGGCGAAAACCCGGGCTGTGGCCGTGGTCCGGGTCGGTACGGGATCGGACTTCACCGCAGGTGCGGGACTGTGCGGCCGGTGCGAGGTGGTGGTCATGGTCTGTTCCTTTCATCGGGACACCTTGATCGTCGCGGCCGGCCGGCCGGTCACGGCAGAGCACCTGGTCACGATCGCTGGTGCCAAAGGGCCCGACCAGAGGGGACCCTTGCCCGCAGCGCAACCGGTGGCTCCGGACCGAGGCTGGTACTGCGGGCAGCGAGCGCCGCCCGTTCTGTCGAGGAGGGTCCTGATGTCCGAAGCCCAGCTGTCCATGGAGCAGATCGACACCCTGCTCATCGCCGCGGTCGCCGCGCCGAGCATGCACAACACCCAGCCCTGGCGGTTCGAGGTGAGCGGCAACGTGATCGACGTCTTCCTGGACGGTTCCCGCGCGCTCCCCGCCGAGGACCCGACCGGCCGGGCGATGCGCATCGCGGCCGGCGCCGCGACCTTCAACCTGCGCTGCGCCGCGGCCTCGCTGAGTTACAGCAGCTGGTTCGGGCTGGTACCGGATCCGGCGCGGCCGGACCTGGTCGCCCGCGTCGTCGTCGAGCCCACCGACAACCCCGACCATGCCCTCAAGGAACTCGCCCAGCAGATCCCGCGCCGGCACACCAACCGCGAGCCGGCCCGGCCGGTGCGCGTGCTGGTCGAGGAGCGGATGGCGCTCAGCCAGGCCGCGATGGCCGACGGCGCCGAGCTCACCTGGCTGCCGGCCGACAAGGTCGACGAAGTGCTCAGGCTGCTGATCGACACCGACCTGCGCGAGATCGGCGACTGGCACCGCCGCGCCGAGCGCTCCCACTGGGTCGGCGGCGAACGCAGTACCGACGGTATTCCCAGCTCCGTCCTGGGACCGCGCTCGGCGGCCTACCCGTCTCCCGTCCGTGACCTCGGCACCCGGCCGACCGACCAGACTCGGATGCAAGCGACCTTCGAAGCCGAACCCACGTTGGCGATTCTCTCCACCGTCGGCGACTCGCTGACCGACCAGCTCACGGCCGGCCTCGCGCTGCAGCACACCCTGCTCGCTGCCACCCGCGACGGACTGAAGGCCGCCTTCCTCAACCAGTTGCTCGAGTACGACGACCTGCGCCGCACCGTCCAGCGCATCACCGGAAAGCCGGGCTACGCCCACATGGTGATCCGTTTCGGTCACTCCACCGGCCAGGCCACGACGCCCCGGCGTCCCATCTCGACCTTCGTCCATACCGCGCCCAGCGAGAGGTGACCTCGTGTTACCGCACCCCTGCCCCTCGATCGTGGTTGGTATCGACGGATCCGCCGACGGCCTGCTCGCCCTCGCCTGGGCCGCCGACCTTGCCGCGCGGCGCGGCTGGGGGGTCAGAGCGGTGCACGTTGTCGACGAGGAGACGCAAACGACCGGTGCCGGCGTCCTCGACGAGGCCGTCGAGGAGCTCCGCCGGCTCGGCTGCACCGACGCCACGTTCGAACTCGAGACCGGGAATCCCGCCGAGGTGCTGCTCAAGCTGTCGTCCGACGAACCGGTCCTGGTGGTCGGCCGGCGTGGCCTGGGTGGCTTTGCCGAACTGGTGATGGGCTCGACCTCACAGGTCTGCGCGGCACTGGCTCGCACCACGCTGGTCGTCGTACCAGACAGTTGGCAGCCCGTGCACGGTCCGCGGGGCCAGATCGTCGTCGGGGTCGACGGCTCGCACGCCTGTCAGGGCGCGATCAGGTTCGCCTTCGAGTCGGCCGCGGAACGTGGCGCCGAACTCTCCCTCGTCCACGTGCCCGACATACCGGAGAGCTTCCCGTCACCCGACCTCTGGCTCGACCCCGCCGACGCGCCCTGGCGGCACGACGCTCGCGTCATGGTGACCGAGGCACTGGCCGGCTGGGGCGACAAGTACCCGGACGTGGTGTTCAGGACGCACTACCGCCCCGGCCACCCCGTCCAGGTCCTCGCCAAAGAATCCCAGTACGCCGATCTGCTCGTCGTCGGCGGTCTCGGCAGATCCCAGTTCACGCCGCTACGCCTCGGCTCCGTCTCCCGCGGCGTTCTGCACTACGCCCGGTGCCCGGTCGCCATCGTCCACGACGGGGTCTCGGCCTGAGATCAGGGCAGGATCTCGATGTAACCGTCCGTTCCGTTGACCCGGATGCGCTGCCCGTCCTGGATCAGGCGGGTGGCGTTCTCCACCCCGACGACGGCCGGCAGGCCGTACTCCCGGGCCACCACTGCTCCATGGGTCATCTGGCCACCGACCTCCGTCACCAGACCTTCGATCGCGACGAACAGGGGCGACCAACTCGGGTCCGTGTAGGCGGTGACCAGGATGTCGCCCGGTTCGATGTCAGCCTCGGCCATGTCGAGGATGACGCGGGCGCGCCCCTCGATGGTCCCGGCCGACACAGGAAGGCCCACCAGCGCATCGGCTGGGAGGTCGTCGCGGCGATATGTCCCGGTGACGGACTCGCCGTCCGAGGTGAGCACGCGCGGCGGAGTGAGCGCTTGGTAGGACTCGAACGCGTCCTTCCGCTCCTGGATGAGCCCGTAGTCGACCTCATGCGTGCGCACCGCCTCGCGGAACTCCTCGAACCGGAGAAAGAAGACATCGTCCCTCTCGCGGAGCACCCCAGCACCCACCAGGCGGTCCGCTTCTCCTAGCAAGGCTAGCTTGTACACGAAGTACCGGCTGATCATCGCGTACTTCGGATACTCGCGGTACCCGGTGAAGGTCCGGGCCCGGTCGATCATCCGCTTGGTCTCTTCGGCCTTCTGCTCGCCGTCCGGCAAATCCCGCAGGCGCGCCAGGACGTCCTGTTCCTTCTTCAACGCCTCCTGCCGCCCCTGCTCGAAACGACGCTCCGCAGCGCCGTGCTCGAAGTTCCGGACGTTGCCCAGGAGCAGCGGTACCAGCGTGGTGGGCCGCTCACTCCAGCGCGGCCTGGTGATGTCGATCTCGCCGACGCAGCGCATGCCGTACTTGGCGAGGAACGCCTGGATGGCAGCCAGCGCTTCCGGCCCGCCCTCGACCTCGGTCAGACCGTCCAGAGAATCGCCCTCGACCTGTTCGAGAAAGGCCACCACCGCGGGGTGCGGACGGATCGCGTCCGCCACATCGAGAAGGGCCAGTCCCATCTCCGAGGTAACGTTGTGCGGGACGGACTGGGTGAGCGTGTCGGCCGCGTTCTTCTCGCCCAGCCACTCGAGCAGGTGCTCGTTGAGCCACCACGAGGCCTTCATCCCCGCCATCACCACCTCCAGGCTCCGGGGGATGCCCCACATCTGCTTGATGTTGGCAACGATGGCGTCGAAGACCTCGGGGCCGGACATGGTCGCGAGGTCACGCCGGGCGGCCTCGATGGAGCTCTGGATGTTCGCGACCAGCTCGGTGACGATGGCCGGGTCGGTGGCGATCGAGTCCGAGTCGCCGCCCGGTGGCGTCCAGGCGGGTCCCTCGTCCGGCAGCGTCGGGACGAAGTCGCCGCGGTCCAGGACGGATCGCAACGCGTCCCCGATCAGCGGATCGGACTTCCCCAGCGTCGCCACCAGTCCGTCCCGGCTGGCCGGCGAGGCCAGCATCTTGGTGACATCGACGAACAGTCTGCCGCCGGCCTCGGTCATCGGTGCGGGTGACGTCAACCGCCACACGGACAGTCCCAGCGGCTTCATCGGGTCGGTCATCATCTGCTGATGGCCGACCGAGACGTAGACATGGTTGCCTTGGTCCCCGATCTCCGGGAGCGGGAACAACGTCGTGATCGGGCGGCTCTGGACGATCTGGAAGCCGTCGTCGGCCAGGCACCACTCGATGTCCTGCGGCTGGCCGAAGTACGCCTCGATCTCCCGGCCCAACCGGGCAAGCCGGAGCACCTGCGCATCCGTCAGCGCGGCCCGGCCCCGCGACTCGGGCTCGATCGCCTGTTCCCGCGTCCCGCCTTCCGGCGACGCCAGGATTGCCAGTTGCTTGGTGCCGATCGTCTTGTCCACGACTTCGCCGTCGCGCACCTTGTAGACGTCCGCGTTCACCAGACCGGAGACCAACGCCTCCCCCAGGCCGAAACTCGCCTCCACCGTGGTGATCTTGCGGTTCGACGTGACCGGGTCGGCGGTGAACAAGATGCCGGCGACCTCCGACGAGACCATCCGCTGGACGACGACGGCCATCTGAACCCGGCGATGGTCGAAGCCGTTCCGCAGGCGATACGTCACGGCTCGCTCGGTGAACAGTGAGGCCCAGCAACGGCTGACGTGCTCGAGCACGGCCTTCGGCCCCACGACGTTCAGGTATGTGTCCTGCTGGCCCGCGAAGGAGGCGGTCGGCAAGTCCTCGGCCGTCGCGCTCGACCGGACGGCGTACGCGGCGTCCTCGCCGATCCGCGCGAGCGGTCCGATGATCGCCGCCGCCACCTCGTCAGGGATAACAATCTTCTCGATGCTTTCGCGGAGCTCCGCGCTGAGGGTCCGGATCGCTTCCCGGTCGTCCGGGGCCAGCAGGGCCAGTCGATCGAGCTGATCGTCGATCGACGGCTCCTCGGCCAGCACCCGGCGGAAGGCCTCCGTCGTCACGCAGTACCCCGCCGGTACGTCGACACCTTCCAGCCGGGCAAGCTCTCCCAGGTTCGCGCCTTTGCCTCCCACCACCGCGACCTGCGTCCGGTCGATCTCCGCGAAATCCAGCACGTAGCCGGATTCCGCGGACCGGGCCAGATTGTTGCCTTCTTCAAGCATTCGCTACTTCCCCACCGTGTCGGCAATGGCTTCGGTGGAGGATTCTCCAGCACCAACGGGGCCTTGCGGCAAGCCCCCTGTGCTGCTATACGTTAGTAGTGGCAAGGAGATCAACTCCTTGCCACTCGTCGTTTCAGAGCCTCGTCTCAGGCCAGCCGGCTGACGGCGACCTTCGCCAGCGACTCCATCGTCTGGCCGGCCGGGCCCCAGGTGCCGGTGACGTGCATGATGCCGAAGTTGTTGCCCTTCGAGAAGACGATCACGCCGCCGTCCGCGCGCTTGGAGTCGCCGGTGTAGGACAACGCCCAGGTCGCAGTACCGGTGCCGACCGGCGAGGACGTGGTCTTGCCGTAGTGGAAGTCCCAGTCGGACTTGCTGCCCTGGCACTGCCCGATCGCCTCGTCGACCAGCGTCTTGGCGTAGCCCTTGGCCTCGGCCGGCGTCTTCGCCTGGGCGATCGACTCGGACAGCCCCTGGTTGGCGTTGCGCCGACTCGACCAGGAGACCGTGACCGGCTTGGCGGAGCCCTGCAGAACGGCGGTCCACGGGTTGCCTTCACCCAGGCACGAGGAGAAGTCGTCGTTGCGGTTCAGGACCACCTTCGCGGTGTCCAGCGGTACCTCGATCGAGACCAGGTCCTCGCTCTGCAGCAACTGGCTCGATCCGATCGGGAGCACGGTGTCTCCCGGGTCGGCCTGCGCGGTCTTGGTGGGACCCGAGCCCAGTCCCAGACCCGCCGAGGCCGCGGTCGCTGCCGCGCCGGCGACCGTGACTAGGACGAGGGTACGGATCGGACGCCGGGCGATCTTCGTGCTGGTGGTTCCGGTCGCGCTGGGCATGAGATTTCCTCTCTGGTCGTGCTCCTGGTGAGCACGGCGGTTGCTTTGTCACCACCAGAGAGGGGCAGGTGCGCGGTTTTGTTGGGTACGACTTTTTCGGGCGTCAGCCGAGGCGGAGTGCCGCCGCACGACTCAGGGCTACCAGCTGCTGGTACGCCCCCTTGCCGGCGACCACACAGGCCGGCTCGTCGCCTTCGCTCGAACACCAGTTGATGGCCAGTACGCCGACATGGGTGCCGCGCCGCAGTACCGCCATTCCGCCGTTGATCTTCTCGCCCTTGGGAGCGCGTCCGGTGGTGTTCAGTTCGCCGGAGACCTGTCCGAGCCAACTGGCGGCGGTGGCCGGATCGAGCTGTTCGCTGTGAGTCGGCCCGTAGACCCACTGACCGGCGGCGGCCTTCTGACAGGCCTCGAGCTTGCGCAGCACCTTCCTGGCGACCTGCGCGGCCTCATCCTCGTCGCGGGCGGCGATCGCCTGCTCGTAGGCGACGACGGTGCCGCCTTCCCAGACCCGCTGGACCGGCGGCCCGCTCAGCGCGATGGCGTCCAGCGTCTCGTTCTTCTGACAGCCCACGATCTCCAGGCGGACGTCCGAAGCTTGCGCGGTCAGGGTCAGGCCGACCTTGCGGAAATCGGCCACGTCCAGCATGTTCGCAGCGGTGACCGGTCCGCCGTCCGGAGTACTGGGGGCCGGTGTCGGGCGCGGTGACGCTGACTTGCTGGTAGCCGTGGTGATCGGGGTTTTCCCGGTTGTCTGGTTGTCGTTGCCCCCGCCGGCCCCGCGATCAGGCAGGACGACCGCGCCCACCAGCGTCCCGAGCGTCGCGGCGACGCCGAGCACCAACCCCGCAGTACGCGATCGCATGGCTAGCGCACGCCGCGGAGCCGCAGCCGCGGCTCCATGAACTTGCGGGCCTGGTGGATCCGGTCTTTGACTGTGCCCAGCTTGGTCTCGGTCAGTTCGGCGATCTCGTTGTAGCTCATCTCACCCAGGTCGCGCAGGATGAACGACTCGACCAGCACGGGATGCGACTGCTCCAGCTCGTCCAGGGCGTCGAGCAAGTCGAGGCGGGTCCCGGCGATCACGCTGGTGGTGCGCGGGTCGGGCGCGTCCGGCACGGCTCCCACCCCGCTGAGAGCGTCCGCCCGGTCCCGCAGCGATCGGTAGGTGGCCCGGGCGGCGTTGGAGGTGATCACGGTGACCCAGCCCAGGAAGGAGCCACGTCCGGCGTACGACGTGATCTTGCGGCTGATGATCAGGAGTGCTTCCTGAGCGGCGTCCTCGGCGTCGGCGTGATGGGGCAGGAACCGGGTGCACCGGCGCACCACCATCGGGCGGATCCGGAGCAGCACCTCGTCGAGGGCCTCCCGGTCGCCCTGCCTGGCCGCCTCGACCAGCTCGTCCAGTGCACCGTCGTCATCCAGCACGCCCGTCGTCCTCCCTCGATCCCCCGGTCACGGGCTCCCCAGGATGACCTGGGAGCACCCCGCGATACGTCACAATGAGCAGGATGAAACATATCGGCCGCTACCGACTCGACCACCGGGTCGGCTCCGGGGCGTTCGCCACGGTCTGGAAAGGATACGACCCCGAACTCGACACGGCCGTGGCGGTGAAGGTCCTCGCCGACAACTGGGTGCTGCACGCCGATGTCCGGGAGCGATTCCTCAGCGAAGCGCGGCTGCTGCGCCGGATCGAGAGCCGGCGGGTGGTCCGGGTCCACGACGTCGGAGTGGACGACAACCGGCCGTACTTCGTCATGGACTACGTCAACGGCGGGACGCTGGCCGAGTGCGTGGGCCAGGTGGAACCAGCCGAGGCGTTGCGTCTCGCGGCCGAAGCGGCGGAAGCGGTGCAGGTGCTGCACGAAGCCGGCTTCATCCACCGCGACATCAAGCCCAGCAACCTTCTGCTGGACAAGACCAGCGAGCCCGCCCGAGTGCTGGTCGCCGACCTGGGCAGCGTCAAGCGGCTCGCGGACGCCACCGGGTACACCGTCAACACCGGCACCCCTGCCTACATGGCGCCGGAGCAGACCGGCGGGATCGGTACGTTCGACGGTCGCGCCGACGTGTACTCCCTCGCCGTGGTCACCTGGGAGCTGCTGACCGGTGACCGGCCGGCGCCGGACCTGAGTACGTCGAGCGGGCGCAGCGCGAATTGGCGGCCACAGCGCCGTCCTGTTGCCGAGATCGACGGCGTCAGCCCGCGCGTGGTCGACGTACTGACGACGGCGCTCGACCCCGATCCCGACACGCGGCCCCAGGACGCCCAGACCTTCGCTCGCGAGTTGCTCGCGGCAAACGACGCTGCCGCTCCCCCACAACCATCCGATTGGCCGGCTCCGTTGGTGTGGACCGCGGCCCTGGCCGTCTTCGGACTCGCCACCCTCACCGCCTGGCTGGTCCTCTGACCTCATCGGCGTCGCCGCGCCGCCCTCTGGGTACTGGTACGGCGTCGAAAGAAGGTGGTTCTGATGTACGACGTTGTCGTGCTGGTGGAACAAGAGGTCAGCGTGCCGGACGCCGACCGGTTGGTGGAGCTCTACGCGAGCGCGCCGGAGCCGGTCAAGTTTCACCTGATCGTTCCGTGCGAAGACGCGAGCGCCCGGGTCGAGGCCTCGCTGGCCAGCCTCGCCAGTACGGAACTGACCGGGATCGCGGCCGAACGCTACTCGCTCCAGTCGGACGAAGAGGCGCGCAAGGCCTCCCAGCAAGCGCAACACGCCATCGACGCCCAGGCCACCGCCGCGCTCGATCGCAGCCTTGACCGCTTGCGCTCGTTGGGTCCGGAAGCGGACGGGTGGATCACTCACCGGCATCCTGTGGACGAGCTCGTCGACCACATCAAACTGGTGAACGGCCAGGAGGTCGTTGTCCTCACCCGCCCCCACGTCGTCACCGAACTGCTCCACATCGACTGGTCCGCCCAGGCCCGCCGCCACCTCGGCGTACCGGTCCTTCACCTGCTCGAACAGCACCAGGACAACCCACTGGATCCCAGCCCCTGAACGGCAACGTAGTGTTCCTCCGGCACGCCGAGCCGAGGGGAACCATCGTGACGACCGCAGACTTCACCCAGATGTCCGGCCTGGAAGTGATGCAGTGGGTGCAGAAGCACAGCCCCACCGACTTCCCGTCCATTGGCCGCCTGCTCGGGATGCGCTTCGACGAGGTCGAGCACGGCCGCATCGTCATCTCCCTCGACACCCGGCCGGACTTCGCCAATCCGCTGGGCGCGGTCCACGGCGGGATCGCGGCGACCCTCCTCGACTCCGCTCTCGGTTGCGCGGTGCACACGACTCTGCCGGCCGGTGTCGGCTTCACCACCTTGGAACTCAAGGTGAACTACATCCGCACCGCCCGCACCGACGGCCAAACCCTCACCGCGACGGGTACGGTCATCCACGCGGGCCGTCGTACCGCAACGGCCGAGGGCAGAGTCCTCGACGACCAGGGAAAGCTGATCGCCCACGCCACCACCACCTGCATGATCCTCTGACGGCTCCGATCTTCGGGGTGACGGCCTCGTTTTACCGCTCGAGTTTTGCGCCCGTCGCGTAGCTCTCCAAGAGATTGGCGAGTTCGGTCGGGTGGCTGAGGGCGACGCAGTGGCTGCCGGGGATTTCGTCCGGGACGATGCCAAGGCGGTCGGGGACCAGCCGGCGGAAGAAGTCGGGTGGGAAGAAGCGGTCCTCGCTGCAGAGGATGAACTTCGTCGGTACGTCGGGCCACGCGTCCAACGGCCACGGCGCTGCGGACGCCGTACTGGACGGATGCGCGCGCTCCCGGCTCAACGCTTCCTTGGCCAGCTGCCGCGGTACGTCGTGGTAGAAGCTCACGTAGGGATCCTTGTTGCCCGTTAGGCCCCCGTCGCGTGCGGACTGCTCGGCCACTGCCGCCTGGTAACCGGTGTTGGCCCACCAGTCGTCCGGCGACTCGCCCGGTGCCGGGATCATGCCGGCCAGCAGGACCAGTACGTCGGCAGACAGCCGATCGGCGACCAGCGACGCGGTGAACGCACCGAACGACTGACCCACGACGACCAGGTCCTGCCTTCCGTCGACGGCATCGACCACGGCGTCGGCGTAGTCCGTCAGGGTGTGCGACTCGTCGTCGCCCGGAAGATCGGGAGCCAGCACCTCGTGCCCACGGGCCCGGAGTTCGGCCTCCACCAGGTGCCACGACCAACCGACGTCGCCACCGCCGTGGATCAACACAAAGGTGCTCATCGCCCATCTCCTCGTGTGAAACGCCAGCAAGTGGCGGTGAATCCGTCTTCTTTGCCGAAGGCAAACACCTGGGCCGGCTCGACCACGTGCGGCCGTCCGTCCGGGTCGGTGGTCGCCACCAGGTAGTCGCCCGCCTCGGCCACCCGCGTCTGGACGTCCACCCAGCCCAGGTCTGTGAAGGGCGTGGCGCGCGGACTGGACAGCGGCTCCGGAGTCGGCTCCAAGGTCGTCATGCCACGACGCTATGGCCATCCTTGGATCGAGAAAAGCGATGATCTCCGATCAACTCGATCCCCTCAGCCGATCACTAGACCCTCCGCAAGATGGGTGCTGGCACCGATGGTCCCGGCCGGTCCCGTCGGCCATGGTTGAAGACAGGACCCCCTGAGAGGACGGATTTCTGTGACCACCGTGGCTCGCTCCCCCAACCTGACCGCGCCCGAGGCCCGGCGCCGGCTGGCCCATGAACGCAACTCCCGGCTGACCCAGCTGAGTGCCATCGAAGCCGGCGCGGCCCTTGCCGACAAGGAACTCAGCTCGGCTCAGGCGGCCGCTATCCGGCGAGTTCTGACCGAGATCGACGCAGCCGAGGGCCGTGTTGCCGACGGCACCTACGGCGCCTGCCAGAGCTGTGGCACCGGCATCCCGGTCGAACGGCTCGAGATCCTGCCCTACACCCGGTACTGCGTCGGTTGCCAGCAGAAGTCCTGAGGGTTCTGCCCGTCTTGGAGAGGTGATGTGTTGAGCTACACGTTCGCCACCGTCGACGAAGGGCGCCTGACTCCCGGGGACGTGACCGCGCTGCGGGCCGCCCTCCAGGACGAGCGCAAGTTCCGTCGCGAGCAACTCGACGGCCTCGCCGAGCTCCTGCCGCTTCACCGCAGTCTCTCCCGCGACCAGGACACGCTGGCCCGCGAAGAGGTGCTGACCGCGCTCGCGACCGCCGCCCAAGCAGTCCTCGTCGAAGTCGACGCCGCCCTCAGGCGGGTCGAAACCGGCCACTACGGCAACTGCCACCTCTGCGACCGCCCGATCCCCGTACGCCGGTTGCGCATCCTCCCCCACGCCCGCTACTGCGGCCCCTGCCACCAACTCAAAGAAGGGATCTCGTGACGTCACTGGGCCGGGCGATTCCGCAACGGCGACGCGGCACCTGGTGGGCCACCCAGCGGTCGAGCGGCATCGCGATCGACCTGGGCAGCGCCCGCACTCGAGCATGGATGCCCGACACAGGGCTGACCGTCGACGCAGCCACGGCCGCCCCTGCGGGCATGAGCGGCATCCGACGTCCGGTGCAGCGCGGTGTCGTCGTCGACCTGCCCGGAGCCAGCCGATGCCTCGATCATCTTCTCGGTCGCCGAGCAGGTCTCGGTCGGTACTCGACGGTCGTCCTGATCACTCCGCTTCTCTGCGCCGACCCGCACCGCAGTACGGCCATCGCGACTCTGGAGGTGCTCGACGCGCGCAGCATCGTGACCATCGCGAGCGTGAAGGCCGCCGCGCTCGGAGCTCGCGCCGACCTGATTCGGCCTTTGCTGGTGGTGGACGTCGGGGCCGGGCTGACCGAGGTGGGTCTGCTGGTGGACGGTCAGGTAGCGCAGGGCTGCCGGCTCGAACTGGGCACTTCCGATCTTGGCGCTGGTACGAGCATTGCCGGGCTGGTGGAGTCGATCGTGGGAGCGGTGACCGACCTGCTGCGCCTCGACTGCGGAGTACAGGTCGTCGATGCTCTGGACCGTGGGGTGCTGCTCACCGGAGGTGGTGCGCTGCGACCTGAGATCACGTACCGGTTGTCCAAACAGTTGCACGCCTCGGTGCGGCCGGCTGCCGCCCCACAGGTCGCCGCTCTCCGCGGCGCCGGCCTCGTCCTGGGCGCTGCCCGGCGGCACCCCGGCGGGGCCAAGGGCGGATAGTGGGCAGAGGTGTGATCGAGGAAGGCGACGGTATCGATGGCGTTGTTCTGGCGGATCTTCGGGCTCAATGCGCTCGTGCTCGGCGCGGCCACGGCGTTACTGCTGTGGGCGCCGGTGACGGTGTCAGTACCGGTTGCCCTGGCTGAGGCTGTGGTCCTGATCGTCGGCCTAGGGGTGATGCTGGTGGCCAACGCCGTCTTGCTGCGCGTGGGCCTGGCACCGTTGGAGCGCGTGACCCGGCGGATGGCCACGGTTGATCTGCTTCGCCCGGGACAGCGGCTGTCAGTGGCCGGCCACGGAGGTGTTCCGGATCTGGTCCGGGCGTTCAACGACATGCTCGGCCGGCTGGAGGATGAGCGAGCCACCAGCAGCGCGCGAGCCCTGTCGGCACAGGAGAGCGAGCGGCGCCGCATCGCGCAGGAGCTCCACGACGAGGTCGGCCAAAGCATGACCGCAGTCCTGCTCGAGCTGAAACGGGCCGCCGACCACACGACCGATCCGGCTCTGCGAGCCGACCTGCAGCATGCCCAGGAGACGACTCGCGGGAGCCTGGACGACGTACGCCGACTCGCGCGGCGGCTGCGGCCCGGCGTACTGGAAGATCTCGGGCTGATCAGTGCGCTGACGACCCTTACCACTGATCTGTCCACACACACCGGACTGGCCGTCGATCGCCGCTTCGACTCCGACCTGCCGAAGCTGGATCAGCAAGCAGAACTAGTGCTCTACCGCGTCACCCAAGAAGGACTGACCAACGTCGCCCGGCATGCCGAGGCCACCGAGGTCGCGGTGAGCCTCTTCCGCGACGGCGACCACCTCCGGTTGGTCATCAGCGACAACGGCCACGGGATCGGGCTCGCCCACGAGGGCGCCGGCATCCGCGGCATGCGCGAACGCGCCCTGCTGATCGGCGCGAAACTGGAACTCGAGCCATCGCCCCAAGGTGGCGTCCAAGTGAGCCTGTCCGTCCCTCTGTCCCGCAACAGCCGATGACCACACCGATCCGGATCCTGCTCGCCGACGACCACGCGCTGGTACGCCGCGGAGTCCGCCTCATCCTCGACAGCGAACCCGACCTGACCGTGGTCGCCGAGGTCGGCGACGGCGCGGAAGCGATCGCCGCGGCCCGCACCCAGGACTTCGACCTGGCCATTCTCGACGTCGCGATGCCCCGAATGACCGGCCTGCAAGCCGCCCGCGAACTGTCCGTCCTCCGCCCCGAACTGCGCATCCTCATGCTCTCGATGTACGACGACCTGCAGTACTTCTTCCAGGCCCTCCGATCCGGAGCATCCGGCTACGTCTTGAAGTCGGTCGCCGACCGCGACCTGGTAGCAGCCTGCCGAGCCGCGATGCGCGGCGAACCGTTCCTCTACCCCGGCGCGGTCACCGCCCTCATCCGCGACTACCTCGACCGCGTACGCCGCGGCGAAGGCGTGCCGGAACAGGTCTTGACCGCCCGCGAGGAGGAGGTGCTCAAACTCGTCGCCGAAGGCCACTCCTCCAAAGAAATCGGCGAACTCCTCTTCATCAGCGTCAAAACCGTCGAACGCCACCGCGCCAACATGCTCCAAAAACTAGGCCTCCGCGACCGGCTGGACCTCACCCGCTACGCCATCCGAGCCGGCCTGATCGAACCCTGAAGCAGTGACCCAGCGCCACCATGAAGCTCGCAAAGCATTCCGGGATCATGTTCATGGGCTACCAGACCCGCCCCACCACCACCGGGTCCATCCACCTGTCCGGCAAGCTTCCCGAAAACGCACCGATCATCGACGCACGTTTCCTCGAGGATGAAGGCGATCGCAAGGCGACCGCCACGATCTTGAACACCGCACGCAGCGTCTTCAGCCAGGGCCCGATCGCTGACTACATCCTGGACGAGGAGTACCCCGGGCCTGCGGTCTCCACCCCAGAGCAGGTGCTCCGGTACTCCCTCGACACCGGCGCAGGCATCTTCCACGCGGTCGGATCGGCAGCCATGGGCCCAGACGAAGAGGATGTCGTTGATTCGCGACTCCGGGTCCGCGGGGTCGACGGTCTGCGGATCGCCGACGCTTCGGTCCTGCCTGTCCAGGTGTCCGGCAACACCGCCGCACCGACGATGGCGGTCGGATGGATCGCCGGAGACTATGTCCTCGAGGAGGCATGACCATGATCGATCAGCTCTCTCCGGTCGACAGTCCTCATCTGTATCCATCGGTGCGGCTCCGCCATAGAGATCAGCGCCTACGGATCCATCCGCCGAGCCGCTACTGCATGCGCTGCCACTACGTCATCGAGACACCCCAGTGAGCGGTCCACCGAGGCCTGCGTGGCCGCTGTCGGTGATTACTCGGGACAGCGGAGCGCTTGCCGATGCCCGGCAAACATGGCCGGTTGCCGGTGCCGGTAGCGGCCCTGGCCAGCGACGACTCCGAGGGACATGGTGGTTTCGGATGGGGCAGCGATGGCCACCACACGGACCGGTCGTACTGCCCACAGGTAGGCAAGGAGGTCTTAGTGACGCATCTCGGACAGGTTGTCTCGCCGAACGACCAGCACGAACAGCGAGTCCGCAGTGGGGATGCCTTTCGCGCAAGGCTGGAACAACATCGACGGTTTCGGATCGAGCAACTCAAAGGCCTCGAGGGCGACAGGTTGGCCGGCAACGACGCCACCGACGCCGTGACCTCGGATCTGGTGACGGCAGCCTCGGCTGCCTTGCAGGACATCGTCGCGGCGTTGCATCGCATCGAGGATGGATGTTTCGGGATTTGCCAGCAATGCGGTGAGGTCATCGCTCTGGACCGTCTGACTGCGTTGCCCATGGCCAGCCTGTGCATGGACTGCCAGTATGCGAAGGAGATGAGAGGCCCGCTGCCTGCGGATATCGTTGACGTTTGGGGCTATGGCTCATTCCCAGCTAGCGACCCACCGGCGAACTGGTGAAGCGGCAACGTGGCATCACCCGGATGCACGGAACCGACGATGCTGACTCACTCACGGACCAGCTGACACATATCACCACTCACAGAGAGCGGATACGGTCACAGACCGGGCGTGGCCAGCCGAGGGCGGCACTTGCAGAAGGACGCCGTCCGCTGGGTAAGGTCGTGGTGAAGTGGCTGACCAGCACGGATCACAAGCTGATCGGTGACTTGTACCTGATCACCTCGTTCGCGTTCTTCCTGATCGGCGGCCTGATGGCGCTGCTGATCCGCGCCGAGCTGGCCAAACCGGGCCTGCAGATCGTCAACGAAGAGGTCTACAACCAACTCTTCACCATGCACGGCACCATCATGCTGCTGCTCTTCGCGACACCGCTGTTCGTCGGCTTCGCCAACGTGATCATGCCGGTCCAGATCGGCGCACCGGACGTCGCGTTCCCCCGCCTCAACATGTTCAGCTACTGGCTCTTCCTGTTCGGGGGGCTGATCGCGTTCAGCGGGTTTCTGACGCCCGGTGGCGCCGCCGACTTCGGCTGGACTGGCTACGCGCCGCTGTCCGACGCGATCCGCTCACCGGGCGTCGGCGGTGACCTGTGGATCATGGGTCTGTGGATGGCCGGCCTGGGCACCATCTTGGGCGCGGTCAACTTCATCACCACCATCATCTGCCTCCGGGCACCGGGCATGACGATGTTCCGGATGCCGATCTTCACCTGGAACATCCTGGTCACGTCGATCCTGGTCCTGATCGCGTTCCCGATCCTGGCCGGCGCGCTGCTGATGCTGGAGGCGGACAGACTCCTCGGGGCGCACGTCTTCGACGCGGCTAATGGCGGGCCCCTGCTGTGGCAGCACCTGTTCTGGTTCTTCGGCCATCCCGAGGTCTACATCATCGCGCTGCCGTTCTTCGGCATCATCACCGAGATCCTCCCGGTCTTCAGCCGCAAGCCCGTCTTCGGCTACATCGGACTCGTCGGCGCGACGCTCGCGATCGCTGCACTGTCCGCCACCGTGTGGGCACACCACATGTTCGCCACCGGCGCGGTCAGCCTGCCGTTCTTCTCCTTCATGTCCTTCATGATCGCCGTGCCGACAGGGGTGAAGTTCTTCAACTGGATCGGCACCATGTGGGGCGGATCCATCTCCTTCGACACCCCTATGCTGTGGTCGGTTGGCTTCCTCACCACGTTCCTGTTCGGCGGCCTGACTGGGGTGATCCTCGCCTCGCCCGTTCTGGACTACCACGTCACCGACACGTACTTCGTGGTCGCGCACTTCCACTACGTCGTCTTCGGCACGGTCGTGTTCGCGATGTTCGCCGGCTTCTACTTCTGGTGGCCCAAGATGACCGGCCGGATGCTCGACGAGAAGCTCGGCAAGCTGCACTTCTGGCTGCTGTTCCTCGGCTTCCACACCACCTTCCTGGTCCAGCACTGGCTGGGTGTCGAGGGCATGCCGCGGCGCTACGCGTCGTACGGGGCAAACGAAGGCTTCACCACCCTGAACCAGGTGTCCAGCATCGGCGCCTTCATCCTCGGCGCCTCAACGCTGCCGTTCCTCTACAACGTCTACAAGTCGCGCAAGTCGCCGCTGGTCGGCGTCGACGAGCCCTGGGGCTGGGGACGCTCGCTGGAGTGGGCGACCAGTTCGCCGCCACCGCGACACAACTTCATCGAACTGCCCCGGATCCGGTCCGAGAGCCCTGCTTTCGACCTGCACCACCCGGACGTCGCGATGGCGGAGTACCCGGACAGCGGCGCACCCCGCGACAACCTAGTCGACGCCGGCGAAGACCAGGGCCGATTGGAAAACCTGGAAGAGGACGTCGAACAACAACACCCCAAGGCACCCGGCCACGACGGCGATCCCACCGAGTGACTCCAGCTCGGCAAAGCTCTGCCAGGCTGAAACTCGTCGGCTAACCCTTATCGCGGGTGCGGTCGGTCAGCGCAGGGCTTCCGTCTTGTCCGTGAGGTTCGTCAGCACGTCTTGGTAGGCCTTCTCGAAGGTGGCTATGCCGTTCTCCTCCAGGGTGCGACCCACGGCATTCATGTCAACGCCGGCTGCCGCCAAGCGGTCCAGGAACTGGGCGGCCTGCGGCACACCGCTGTCGACAGTCCGCGCCATCGTGCCGTGATCCTCGAACGCAGCGATGGTTGCTTCAGGCAATGTCGTGACCGTGTCGGGGCCGATGAGCTCCTCGACATAGCGGGTGTCGCGGTCCTCGGGGTTCTTGGTTGACGTCGAGGCCCACAGCGGCCGCTGGATATCTGCACCCAGGCGGGCGAGCCGGTGCCAGCGGTCAGTGGCGAACTGCTGGGTGAACAACCGGTAGGCCAGCTTGGCCTGCGCGACCGCGGCTTGGCCGCGCAGAGCGAGCGCCGCATCGGTGCCGAGCGCCTCGAGTCGCTGGTCGACCTCGACATCGACCCGGCTGACGAAGAACGAAGCGACGCTGGAGATCGTCGAAGGGTCTCCTCCGTTGGAGGTGAAGGCCTCCAAGCCGGACAGGTAGGCATCGATGATCTCGGCGTAGCGGGGCAGCGAGAACAACAGCGTGACGTTGATGCTGCAGCCCTCGGCTGTCAGAGCCTCGACCGCGGTGACGCCTTCGGAGGTGGCCGGAATCTTCACGAGCAGGTTCGGCCGCTTGATCCGGCGGCGCAGCCACCGCGCGGCCGCGATCGTGGCGGCCGCATCGTGAGCCAGCTCGGGAGATACCTCCACGGACACGAACCCATCGACGCAGTCGCCACCGTCGAAGACCGGACGCAGTATGTCGAGGACTTGGCAGGCGTCGGAGATGACCAACTCCCAGTAGGCCTCTTCCACCGACTTTCCGGTCGCCATCAGCGCCGAGAACTGTTCGTCGTAGTCGTCCGAACCCGAGATGCTCCGGGCGAAGATCGACGGATTCGCGGTGACGCCGCGGACCCCGTCGTCGACCATGCGCGCCAGGGTTCCGTTTCGCAGGGAGGCCCGGGTGAGATTGTCCAGCCACGGGCTCTGACCGTAGTAGCTGTAGAGGTGTTCGAGCTTGGCCATCGCGTTCCTGGTTTCCCTGGCAGCTGCCAGCAGCGGTGATTGTTCAGTTGTCTGTGTCGTGGAGCAGGCGGTCCCAGTCGATGCGGGCGCGGCCGGCCGCGCTGTCTCCGATGACGAATCGGCTGGGATCTCCCGCTGCTCTGGCTCCTGACGCCAGCCACGCTGCCATGCCGTGGGCACTGCGGCGTTCGATCTCGTCGAGATAAGCCCGGCGCTCGTCGACGATGCGCAACCGTTGCGCCGGCGTACTGGCCCTTTGCAGAGCCGAGAAGCTGGCCCGCCACGCCATGCACAGGGCGTCGTCGCTCAGCGATGCCGGTTCGACGTACGGCTCGGAGGGCCGGCTCTGCTCGGTCCAGGAAGAAGACACCGCCGCCGCGGCCCCTGACGAGGGCTCGTCAAGGGCCGGTTCGGTGGGCTGCGGTGAAGGGCTGGGGAGGTGGCCGTGTTCCCTGAGCCAGCGGAGACAAAAGGCGATCGCGTACGGCGACCCGCCGGCCGTGATCGCCAGCAGCAGGACCGTCGTCGGACCACCGACCATCACGCCGATACCGACGAAGGCCACCGTCCCGGCTCCTGCCAGAACCGAGCCCCTGGCGACTGTTTGCCGGCTTTCCCGCGGGAGCCGGGAGCCGTCGTCCGGGTCCAGCATGACCATGGCGACGACGCCGCCCGTCAGGGCCGCGGCCGCAAACAGCATGAGGACGATCGACACGGACCAGGTGAGGGCGACGACGGTGCCCAGGGCACCGAGGACACCACAGAAGAACAGCCAGAAGATTCGATAGATCCTCATGGCATCCACCATGGCCGCGGCGAGACGATGAAGGTACTGCAACGATCGGCGAACCTGGGGACGGCTTGTTGGCCGACGTCCGGCAAAGATGGCGCCTTCGGTGGACCGACCGTCGGCTAAGCGCGGGTCTCTGTGCCTGAGTGGATGTCCCGGGCAGGCCAGTCGAGGAGGCGTGCGCCGAGGACGGCGATGTGCAGCGTGAACCGCTGTGCTGGGTCGCCCGGGTCGTGTCCAGTCAGGGTTTTGATCTTGTCCAGCCGGTAGGTGACGGTACGGACCGACATGTTCAGGCGCCGAGCCGCCTCGGTGGCGACCTCGCCGGTCGCGAAGTACGCCTCGAGGGTCTGCAGCAGGGGCTCAGCGCCGCCGCGGGCCTGGGTGAGCGGTCCGAGGACGGCCTGGATGAGATCGGCGATAGCGGCTTGGTCGCGGATCAGAACCCGGTAAACGAGCATGTCCCGGGCATCGACCACGGGCGAGTCGAGTTGCAACCGCTCGGCCAGCGTCAGCGCCTCTCGTGCCTCCTCGTAGGAGCGGGCGATGCCGTAGGTGCCGGGATAGGCGCGGCCGGCGGCCACCCGCCAGACGCGGCCGGCCCGGTGCCGGATCAACGCGTCGTGGACGAGTTCCCCAACCTCTTTGTCAGCATCGCGGGCCGCCTTGGGGGTGGTTGCCGGGAGCAACATCACCAGAAGGCCTTCCTTGGTGGCCACCAGCACTTCACGGTCGCCGAACTGGTCGAGGATGAACCGTTCCAGCATGCCTGCTGTCGGGTCGCCGTCGGACAGCCCGTCAACCGGAGCGGCGAGGACCACCAGGTGGGGGCGGCCGAGGTCGAGCCCGAACGGTTCGGCGCGCTCCACCATCCGGGAGACGTCGGGGTCACCACGAAGCAAGTCGTCAACCAGTTCGCGCCGCAGTGACTCCTCCTGGCGGATCAGGTCCTTGCTCGCTGCCTGGTAGCTGTCGACGAGGACGGCGATCGCTTCGCCGACAGCGCGCAGTACCGCCTGGGCCGAGGCGCGGACTGTGTCGCGGTCGCGGTAGGGCACGACGTCGGGGAGGTCTCGCCACATCCGCCAGGCAGCGGACAGGTACAGATCGGCGACTCGGCCGGCGGGGATGCCCTGTTCCGCGGCGCGACGCCCGAGTTCGCGCACGATCGCCAGCTCGTGCTCGCCCGGGCGCCGCCCGGAGATGGCAGCGTCCGCGAGCAGGGTGAGGTATTCGACCAACAGCTCCAGCGGCGCCTGCGAATCCCCGGCGGCCGCCTGGGCGATGGCCGTCAGCCAGGCCTCGTCGGCATTGCTCGGAGCGCTGTCGCTAAGGCCTGGAAGGTCGACGAAGTCGCTCATCTCACTCCCTCCGCGGGGTTCGACGCAGGTGTGCGGTGCTGTCCCAGTAGAGCATCGTTGCCGAGCGTCGGCCATCAGGCCGGTCACAGGTTCGCCGATCGTTGCCGTACTCATTGCGTCACCCAGAGGGCAGAGTCGAAGCCGTCAGGGGCATTCAGAGCGAAGCGGAGCGGTGACATGACGAAGACAGCTGCGGTGAGGAACAGCGGCCGGCCTCCGGTCCTGGTCGGCGTCGATGGTTCGGTCTCGGCGCGGGGTGCGCTGGTCTGGGCCGCCGCAGCAGCATCGTCGCGGCGCTGCCCGCTGCGCATCGTTCACACCTTCAGCTGGCCGATCATCGGCAACGCGCTCGACCTGAGCTTTTCCGGCGAGATGACCAACGGGCTTCAGTCAGCGGCTGAGTGGGTGCTGGCCGAAGCCGAGGCGCACGCGCGCCACGTCGCCCCCGGTATCAGAATCAGTAGCGAGTTGTTCGTCGGCGGAGCTGCGCCGACGTTGCTGAGCCAGGCTCAGGGCGCCGCCCTGGTGGTCGTGGGAAGCCGTGGCCTCGGCGGCTTCCGCGGCCTGCTGGTGGGATCGGTGAGCGCCGCAGTAGCCGCACATGCGCCGTGCCCGGTGATCGTCATCCACCCACAGCGAGACGGTACGGCGTTTCCGACCGTTCCGTCCGGCCGGGTCGTGGTCGGCGTCGACGGTTCGGAGGTGTCGGGCGCGGCGATCCGGTTCGCCTTTCAGGAGGCGGCACGTCGCCGGGTCGGAGTCACTGCCGTGCACGCAGCAATGCCTGTCCGGCAGCCCTCTCTCGTCGTCCCGGCGGAGATCATCGAGCACCACCTGTTCACCGAAGCGATGGACAGCCAGCGAGCGCTCTTCCCCGGCATCGACCTGGAAGCAAAGGTCGTGCACGGTCATCAAGCACAGGCGCTGGTCGATGAATCCGAGGGCGCCGCACTGGTCGTGGTCGGTTCCCGGGGGCGCGGAGGCTTCGCCGGGATGTTGCTGGGCTCGGTGAGCCAGGCCGTGCTGCATCACGCTGCCTGCCCGGTCGCCGTGGTTCATCCGCAACAAACCAAGGTCATCAAACCCCTGCCGGCGAACTACCGCAGACTCCAACTCACGGCACCGAACCTCTCCACGGACCTGAAGGAGCTGTCATGACGTCCGCGTCGCAAGGCCTACCGGACAGCCTCGGCTTGAACTCCCAGCTTCTCGACCTGGACCCCTCAGAGACTCAGGAATGGCTGGAATCGCTGGACCAGGTGGTTGACCACGCGGGACGTAACCGGGCGCGGTACCTGATGCTGAGCGTGCTGCAGCGGGCCCGTGACCGGCGCGTGGGTGTGGCGAATCTGCGCAGTACCGACTATCTCAACACGATCGCCCCCGACGCCGAGCCGGTGTTCCCAGGCGATGAGCACATCGAGCGACGTATCCGTGCCTACAACCGCTGGAACGCGGCCGTCATGGTCCACCGCGCCCAGCGGCCAGGCATCGGCGTGGGCGGGCACATCTCCACCTATGCCTCCGCTGCGGCCCTCTACGAGGTCGGGTTCAACCACTTCTTCCGCGGCCACGATGCGCCCGGCGGAGGCGACCAGATCTACTTCCAGGGCCACGCCTCCCCCGGCATCTACGCACGCGCGTTCCTGGAAGGCCGGCTGACCAGTGATCAGCTGGATGGCTTCCGGCAGGAGTTCTCCCACGCAGGCCAAGGCGGCGGGTTGCCGTCGTACCCACACCCGCGGTTGATGCCGGACTTCTGGGAGTTCCCTACCGTCTCGATGGGGCTGGGTGCGATCAACGCGATCTACCAGGCCCGCTTCAACCGGTACCTGCACAATCGGGACCTCAAAGACACCAGCCGGCAGCGGGTCTGGGCGTTCCTCGGCGACGGCGAGATGGACGAACCCGAGTCGCTGGGCGCGATCGGCATCGCAGCCCGCGAGGAACTCGACAACCTGACCTTCGTCGTCAACTGCAACCTGCAGCGCCTCGACGGACCGGTCCGTGGCAACGGCAAGATCATCCAGGAGCTGGAGTCGTACTTCCGCGGTGCCGGCTGGAACGTCATCAAGGTGATCTGGGGCCGCGAATGGGACCCGCTGCTGGCCGCCGACACCGACGGCGCGCTGCTCAACCTGATGAACACCACACCGGACGGCGACTTCCAGACCTTCAAGGCCGAGTCCGGCGCGTTCGTCCGCGAGCACTTCTTCGGCCGCGACCCTCGCACCGCTGCCATGGTCGAGCACCTGTCCGACAACGAGATCTGGAACCTGAAACGCGGCGGTCACGACTACCGCAAGCTGTACGCCGCCTATCGAGCGGCAACCGAGCACCCAGGACAGCCGACGGTGATCTTGGCGCAGACCATCAAGGGATGGACGCTCGGATCCCACTTCGAAGGCCGCAACTCCACCCACCAGATGAAGAAGCTGACTCCCGAGGACCTCAAGGGATTCCGGGACCGGCTGTTCCTGGACATCCCCGACTCAGCCCTCGACGAGGTCAAGCCACCCTACTTCCGACCGCCGGAGGGTTCACCGGAACTCGAGTACCTGCACGAGCGGCGGCGCGCCCTGGGCGGCTACCTGCCCGCGCGCAGGGTCCGCAGCACGCCTCTTGCGCTGCCCGGCACGGCGGCGTACGAGATCGTCCGGCGCGGCTCCGGCCGGCAGAAGGTCGCCACCACGATGGCGTTCGTCAGGCTGCTCAAGGACCTGATGAAGGACCCACAGCTGGGTCACCGGTTCGTTCCGATCATCCCCGACGAAGCCCGCACCTTCGGGCTGGATTCGCTGTTCGCGTCCAAGAAGATCTACTCCCCGCACGGACAGAACTACCTGTCGGTCGACCGGGACCAGATGCTCAGCTACCAAGAAGACACCAGCGGTGTTCTCCTGCACGAAGGCATCACCGAGGCCGGCTCCGCGGCATCCTGGACGGCTGCCGGTACGTCGTACGCTACTCACGGCGAACCGATGATCCCGCTGTACATCTTCTACTCGATGTTCGGCTTCCAGCGCACCGGCGACCAACTCTGGGCCGCGGCAGACCAGCTGACCCGAGGATTCCTGCTCGGCGCCACGGCCGGCCGCACCACCTTGAACGGCGAAGGCCTGCAGCACCAAGACGGCCATTCGTTGCTGCTGGCATCGACCAACCCCGCATGCATCGCGTACGACGCCGCGTACGCGTTCGAGCTCGGCCACATCACCGCCGACGCACTGCGCCGGATGTACGGCGAACCGCGCCCCGGTGAGGACCAGAACGTCTTCTACTACCTCACCCTCTACAACGAACCGATCAGCCAGCCGGCCGAACCCGATGACGTCGACATCGCGGGGATCCTGACCGGGATGCACCGCTACTCCCCAGCCCCGGCCGGCGACGGTCCGAAGGCGCAGATCCTTGCCTCGGGCATCGCGATGCCCTGGGCACTGGAGGCACAACGCCTCCTCCAAGCAGACTGGGGAGTCCTCGCCGACGTGTGGTCGGTGACGTCATGGACCCAACTACGCCGTGACGCGCTCGCCGCCGACGAATGGAACCAGACCCACCCAGACCAGCCTCCCCGAATCCCGTACGTCACAAGGCGACTAGGAGAAACCGCGGGCCCAGTCCTGGCCGTCTCGGACTGGATGCGCGCAGTACCCGACCAGATCGCACCGTTCGTCCACCGGCCCTGGACCTCCCTGGGAACCGACGGCTTCGGCCACTCCGATACCCGCACCGCACTGCGCCGTCACTTCGGAATCGATCCGCAATCAATCGTCCAGCGCACGCTGCAGCAGCTGGCCGAGTGCGGCGAGCTGGACGAATCAATACCGCGGTTGGCCAGAACGACCTACCCAGCTCGGCAGGATCCGCATGTTGCCGATCACCGGCAACCGCAAGGGATCTAAGTCAGCCGACCAGTACCAGTGCCAGTCCGTGGCCGTCGGGCGAGCATTGAAGTACATCGACGAGACCGCGACGACGTCTCAACGGAGGAGAAATGATCATCTTTTATCTTCTGGTCCTGGCGTTCGTGGTGGGTCTGATCGGATCGGCCGCGTGCTTCCGTGTGGTCAGGCAGTTCGAACGCGGTGTCGTCTTCCGGTTCGGCCGGGTGCGGCCGGTGATCCGGAAGCCGGGGCTTGCCGTGCTGGTGCCGATCGCTGATCGGATGCACAAGGTCAACATGCAGATCATCACGATGCCGGTTCCCGCACAGGACGGCATCACCCGCGACAACGTGACGGTCCGCGTCGACGCGGTCGTCTACTTCAACGTCGTCGACCCGGTCCGGGCGGCCGTCGACGTCGAGGACTACGTCTCGGCCATCGGCCAGGTCGCCCAAACCTCGCTGCGCTCGATCATCGGCAAGAGCGACCTGGACGACCTGCTGTCCAACCGCGAACGCCTCAATCAGGGCATGGCGCTGATGATCGACAGCCCGGCGCTGGACTGGGGCGTCCACATCGACCGGGTCGAGATCAAGGACGTTGCCTTGCCCGAGACGATGAAGCGGTCGATGTCACGCCAGGCCGAGGCCGAACGGGAACGCCGCGCTCGCATCATCACCGCGGACGGCGAACTTCAGGCCTCGGAGAAACTGGGCCAAGCCGCCGAGGTGATGTCCGAACACCCAGCAGCCCTGCAGTTGCGGCTGCTGCAGACCGTCGTCGAAGTCGCCGCCGAGAAGAACTCCACCCTGGTACTGCCCTTCCCGGTCGAACTACTCCGATTCCTGGAACGATCGACACCGCCGGAGTCCGCGAAGGCGACCAGTGCCGATCAAGCGGCGCCGGCGCCGAGTCCAGCCCCGGCCGCGGGGAACGGCTCGCCGGCGTCCGGAACTTCACCGATCCGCGAGATCGCGCAGTCCCTGCGTGCCAACGGACAGATCTCACTCGACTCGTTGACGACATCCTCCGCGGTGACCGCAAAACCAACCGCACTGCCGGTTCCCGAAACGGCCGGGTCGGCACAACCTCAGTGGGGCGGACTCCCCGCCGGTTGTGCCGACCCGGCGTGGCAACCGTAGTAGGCGAGATCGCGCAACTACGGACACTGGAGTTGCGGCAGGCTGCCCTTCGGGGAGGCGAAGATGGGCGAGATCTGGACGATCGGGCACTGGACGTGCCCGGAAGCGACGTTCATCGCCCGACTGGACACGTGGTCGATCGATCTCCTGGTGGACGTCCGGGCTCATCCCGGCTCGCGCAGGAGCCCGCAGTACAAGCAGGAAGCGATGCGCGAGTGGTTGGAGCGCGCCGGTATCAGCTATCAGTACCTCGAAGAGCTCGGCGGCCGTCGGCCGAAGCAGGACGTCGACCCGACCGCCAACGCCGGCTGGCAGAACACAAGCTTCAAGAACTACGCCGACTACACCTTGCTTCCGGCGTATGAGCACGGTATCTCCCGCTTGACGGAGCTCGCAGCCGACAGCCGGGTCGCCATCATGTGCGGGGAACCGATGCCCTGGCGCTGTCACCGGCTGCTGATCGCCAACACCCTCACCGCCCGCGGCTGGACGGTACGGCACATCGTCGGCGCCGGTGAACCACGGGTTCACGAACTGGGTAAGTGGGGCGCCAGGACGCGGATCAGCGCAGACGGGCGGCTGACGTATCCCGGCGCTTGCTGATCTGCAGACCGGGACGGCGGCGGTGGACGGTCAGGTAGGACAGGCCGTTGTTGCCGGCGGTGATGTTGCGGGTCGAGCCGTGGGGCAACCAGACGATGTTGCCGTCGGCAAGTGTCAGCTCGCCGTCGGGTGTACCGGCGGTGCCGCCACCCGCGACGACGATGAGTACGACATCAAGATCGGGCTCGGTGTGGGTGTCCACGCGCTGCCCGGCCGGTAGATGGACGAGATTCGCGTCAAGCTGGCGACCCGGTTCGGCGAGCGTCCACCGAGCGCCCGACGGCACCGTCGAATCGTCGACGAGTTCGTGTACGTCGGCCAGCACCCGCAGCGCCGGGTGCTCGGGCCGGGCGCCGGCTGCCGCCGCCTCGTCAGGCATCAGCGGTGACCCTGCCGATACGGACTCGCCATTCCTCGGGACCCGCCTGCAGATAGTCCCAGCTGAACGCGCCGGCGTAGATGGCCTCGAACTCCCGGCGCAACGGTTTGGGGTCGTGGCTGTGGACCAGGATGAACGCCTCTCCCGGGGCCAGCCGGGCGTACCGGGCGAAGACCCGTGGATGGCGCCCGCCGCGCGCGACTCGTCGTACGTCGATGACCGTCGGCTGCTCGATCTGTCCCCTGGCGAGGTGGGCTCGCATATCGGCGGCCAGCAGCGACGGATCCACGCCGGGCAGGCCGGCGAGGGCGGGCAGCAACACCGACCCCTCGATCTGGAGGTGAAGACTCAAGGCCGCTGCGACCAGTACGCCGAGCCTCGCCGCGTCGATCGGCTCGGCGGCAACGAGTTCGTCGATCAGTGCATTGAGCGCTGCGGCTCCGATGCGGAGAGCGTCGACCAGGAGCCGGGTCTCGTCGTCCTCGGAGGCGGGCGCGTACAGGTTCTGGTCCGCGATGACGAGGTAGCGGCGCACCTCATTGAGGCAGAAGTCCACCAGCTCGGCTGACCGCGGCTCGGGGCCCTCGCCCACTTGCTGTGGGGCGGTCAACGCCACAAGTCCGGACCGCAGCCGCCGGTGGGCCTCGGCCACCACATCTCGAGCGATGACGTCGGGATCAGTCTCGGTCGCCTGGATGAAGATGTCCGAAGCCGCCATGCCGCACTCTCCTCACGTCACCATTTTCAATGATTATTACATGTGATATTTGTAGTAATTACAAGTACCTGCTGGGAGGAGTGGTTGTGACCTCTGTGATCGCGTTACCGTGCGTCGACCTCACGGACCGCGCCACCCTGCGAACGCGAGCTGGTCGCCATGACCAGGACTGACCAGACGGCCGGCGAGCAGCCAAGACGGCAGGCGCTGCTCGAAGTACTGCGAACCTCCGACACCCCGCTGGGTGTCACCCAGCTCGCCGATCGGCTCAGGATCCACCCCAACACGGTGCGCTTCCACCTCGACGCGCTGGTGAGGGACGCCCTGATCGACCGCCGGCTCGAGCAGCCAACTGGGCCCGGCCGGCCTCGGACCGTGTACACACCACATCCCGGGATGGACCGAGGCGGCCAGCGCCAGTACCACCTGCTGGCCAAGATCCTGCTCGGCCAGTTGTCCACGGACCCCGATGCGGGTGGCGCAGCCGAAGCCGCCGGACGCACCTGGGGTGGCCATCTGGTCGACCAGGTCGCACCGACCCGTCAGCCCGGCGTCGCCGAGGCCACCCACCGGTTGACCGCGATGATGACCGACCTCGGGTTCGCCCCCGAACCCGAGGGCGACCCGGCCGAGCGCATCAGACTGCGACACTGCCCCTTCCTGGAACTCGCGGAGGAATACTCGTCCACCCTGTGTCCGCTACACCTCGGGCTGATGCGAGGTGCACTCACGGCAATCCGCGCACCCATCACAGCAACCAGCCTCGAGCCCTTCGCAGAACGCGACGCCTGCATCGCCCACCTCTCCCCCACCCGCGCCCATCCACCCCAGACCGCCAACAGGAGCGCCTGATGCACCTCACCAGGATCGGTACCACGCCACGGCGCCGGGCACCCATCCCCGGAGGACCGGCGATGGAAGTCCTCGTGAGGCAAGATCGCAAGCAATCGCGCGTGATCCAGAAGGAGCACCTGTGAACGCCGTACCAGCTGCCCTGGCAACCGCCGTTGTCTTCATCTGGCTTGGCATGGTGCTTGGGATTTCGTTCCTGGAGGCGCCGCTCAAGTTTCGAGCTCCTGGTGTCGACCTGCGCGTTGGGCTCGGGATCGGTCGGATCGTCTTTCGGGCACTCAACCTCGTCGAGATCGGCTGGGCGCTGGTCGTGCTCGTGGCAGTCGTCGTGGGAGAGCCGACTGGATCGGTGGCGGCTCTCACGGCGGTTGCGCTGGTCATCTTGGCTGGGCAGCTCGTTGTCGTTCGCCTGCGACTCAATCGGCGTACCGACCGCGTTCTCGCTGGTGAGGACCTGCCTCGATCGACCATGCACCTGTACTACATCGGTCTCGAGGCGGCCAAGGTGCTGGTCCTGGCGGCGCTCGGGATCTGTCTTCTCGTTGCAGGCTGACTCCTCGGGCGCCGTCCAGGCTCCAACGAGGTGGCGCTAGGAGCTGTGGCGGGCGGGGGCGTACTGGACCGCGAGGCGGGAGAGGGCTACCGCGGCGATCAGGAGGCCGAAGTCGCGGAGGGCTACGTCGTAGAAGCCGGACAGGGTGAGCAGGTTGAGGATGATGCCGGCGAGCCAGGCGGCGACGAGGAGCGCGCCGTACCGCGGGATCACGGCGACCGCGACGCCGGCGACGATCTCGATCACTCCGACGGCGTACATCGCGTCCTGCCCGGAGCCGGGGACGAGGTCGTTGATCCACGGGGCCAGGTAGCCGGGCCACTCGGTGAGCAGGTTGGTGAACTTGTCCAGGCCGAACGCGATCGGTGCCACCGTGAACACCGTTCGCAAGACCAGGAAAGCCTGGTACGCCGGGTCGGACAGCGCCGCTCGGCCTGTAGTGCGCTTGCTCGGCATCTCGGTTGTCATGGCTCCCACTCCTTCTAAAGTAGATATGTTTCGACTTTAGAAGCCGGGCCAGGTTTTAGTCAATGGGAGTTAGCTTTAGACTGCTGCCGTGGACCCCAGCAGGGAAGCGCGGATCTTGGCGGTCGCCTCGTTGGACGAACCGACGCGGCGGCGGCTCTACGACCACGTCGTACGGCAACCTGCCGCGGTGACCCGGGAGGAAGCGGCCAAGGCGTTGGGCGTGCCGCGCGCTACCGCGGCGTTCCACCTCGACCGGCTCGCCGACGAGGGGCTGCTGGACGTCATCTACGAGCGCCGTACCGGCCGCACCGGCCCCGGCGCCGGGCGGCCGTCCAAGCTGTACCGCCGCTCCGAGCAACACGTGGACGTATCCCTCCCGGAACACCGCTACGACCTGGCCGGCCGGCTACTCGCCGCAGCGATCGAAGACGCCGAAACCACCGGAGAGTCCCCGCGCGAAGCGCTTGACCGGCACGCCCGCCAACTCGGCACCGAACTCGCAGCGACAGCACAAGCCAATGGCACCACGGAAGCCAGTACCGCGGCAGCCGGTACTACGGAAGCCGGGACCGTCATGCGCATCCTCGAGGCGCAAGGCTTCGAACCCCGCGCCGACGAGGACGCGATAGTCCTGGGCAACTGCCCGTTCCACACCCTCGCAAAGCAGCACACCGACCTGGTCTGCCAGATGAATCTGTGCCTGATCGGCGGCCTGCTCTCCGGCCTCGGCACCAAACTCCAGGCCCACCTCAAACCCCACCCCGGCCACTGCTGCGTCCGCCTCGAACCAGCCCGGCCGTAACCCTCGACTCCAGGCGGCGCGAAGTCTCTCGTACCCCGCGCAGGTCGGTGGCGATCAGGTAGAACCGGCCGCCTTCGGAGAACGCACGATGTGCGGATCGCCGACGCCGCCTTCACCCAGGGCGGAGTACAGGATCGGCTTGCCGCCGTTGAGGTCATCGAAGTGCAGCGGGTCGTTGCCTAAATCGACTCGCGCTTGAATGCACATAGAGGCAACCGGCGTAGTTCATAGGGCTTGCAGGCGGAGGACGCGGGCTGAGGGGGCGGGGGTGTTGGCGGTGACGGCAAGGCCGTCGTCTGTCCAGGTGTAGGTCCAGTCGCCGAGGTCTTCAGGGAAGTGCGGAGTGATCTTCGAGCGCGGGATCGGCAGGGTGATGGTCGACGGCCCGGCGGTGCGGTGCCAGAGAGTCAGGTAGGAGATGTCTGCGCCGTTGAGAGCAAGGGCGACCCAGTCGTCGGTCCACCTCGGGAGTCCCAGCGGCCAGGCAGGGACGAGCGTGTCCAGATCAGCGAGTACGGCGCGATGAGCGGCGAGTGCGGAGCGAACCAACTCCAGTTCCGTCGGTGTCATCTTGTTGAGGTGACCCGAGAGGTAGAGGCGTCCGGGGATGCCGTTGACGAGTGCGAAGGTGAACTCCTCGCGCGTCGAACCGGCGATCGGATAAGCCCAGTTGCCGGCCTGTTCCGGGAGTACGGCGGCCGGCGCGGCCGCGGCGATCGTTGCGTAGAGCAACGGGTGCTCCTGGTCCGAGGTCGACTGCAGAGGGAGGCGGGACAGCATGCCGTAGTCCATTCGCATCGCACCCGAGGCGCAGTTCTCGACCAGCAGGTCCGGATGGCGCTCGTGGATACCGTCCAGCCAGCTCAGCAGTGCGCGGTTGTGCTCCAGCAGCCCATGCCCGAGCGACGTCCCGTCCTTGTCGGTACCGGGCCCGGTCATGGTGTTGTTGTCGAACTTGAAGAAGCCCACGCCGAACTCGTCGACCAGCCGGTCGATCGTGGCGTCGAGATGCTTGCGGGCAGCAACATTCCGCAGATCGAGCAGGTAGCGACCGCTCTCGATGACTCGCCGGCCGCGACGGGTCAGGAACGCGTCGTCAGGCAGTTCGCCGGCGATCGGTGACCGGACCCCGATGACCTCGGGTTCCAGCCAGAGTCCGGGCACCATGCCGTGCTGATGGATCCGCTCGATCACTTCACCGAGACCCTGAGGGAACCTGGTCGTCGACGGTTGCCAGGCGCCTACTGTGTTCCACCAGTCACCTTCGGCGTACCAACCGGCGTCGATACAGAAGTAGTCCGCCCCGACCCCGGCCGCGGCATCGATCAGCGGCAGCAGCTTGTCCGTGGTCGGATCACCCAGCAGCGTGTTCATGAAGTCGTTGAAGACGACCGGCATCCGGTCGTCGATCGGGCGCCGGTGACGGATCGCGCGGCGCTGACGGGTGAGCGCCGCGAACACACTGTCGACGTCGGTTCCGACGACCAGCGAAACCGGGACCGTCGTGAACGGCCTGCCGGCCGTCACCTCGACGCTCCACTGGTGCTCCTGGTCATTCGGCCCACTCAGCAGGAGATAGCCGCCGCGCCGGTTCTCACCGAGCTCGTAGTGCCACGGTCCGTTGTGCTCGATCTGCCAGCCCAGCGCGTACGGCGTACTGCGGTCGACCAGAACGCCGATCGGCAGTCGTTCGCCGCTGGACCAGGAGTTCGTGCTGGTCATCGCGACCCGGCTGTGGGCGACGTGGTGGTGGGACTCGGTGACGATGTCGGCTAGCGCATCCCGGAGTACGCGCTTCGACCACCGGTTCTCAGCCATCCAGCTGTTGACCGCGGAGTACAGTTCGGCGTCGATCGAGGCGAGGCCGACCGCAAGGGACGACAGGAAGGTGAGTTCCAGCGAGCCCGGCCCGATCATCGAGGCTTCGGTCCAGGCGCGGACGCCGGCTCCCGCTTCGAAGACGCTGGTGACGCGGAGACCCGTGGCCGGCTCCTCCTGGACGATGCGCAGCGTGGTCTCGGTCTCGTCGTGCCGGACGTACCGCAACTGCTGTCCGAGGACCGTGCTGGCCTGACGATGCCTGGAATGACCGTGCCCGACGGCAGCGACCTCGACCAAGGGCTGGCTCGGATCAGGCTCGTCACCGCTCGGCTGTGCGGCCTCGCGGACCGCGATCAGTCGGACCGGACCGTCGTCGAGGGCGAAGGTCAGCGTCAGTTCCGGCGTACTCCAGCGCAGCAAATCGGTCATAGGTCCTCAGTTCGTCAAGGGCGGTGCTCGAGGAGGTAGTCCTCGACGGTGAACAGGTGCGCGGCCATCCGGTTCCGGGCGCGATCGGGGTCGTGGCTGCGGAGCGCCGCGAGGATCGAGAGGTGTTCGCGGTGCGCGGTCTCGTCGGCGCCGGGCTCGGCGATGGAGCGACGCAGCCGGTCCCGCATCGTGCGTCCGCCGAGCGCGTCGATCAGCGCGGACAGCACCGGGTTGCCGGCCGCGTCGGCGATGATCCGGTGGAAGGCGATGTCGTTCTCGATGACGGCCTCGTGATCGGGTTCCGGCAGCGCGAGCTGGGCCTCGTTGCGGCGCAGCAGCTCCTCCGCCGCGGCCAGCTTGTCGGCGGCGATGTCGCGCGCTGCCAGCGCCGCACCCTCGGTCTCCAGGATCCGCCGTACGACGTGCAGGTGGTGGGTGCCGGTGCCGTCCTGCAGGTCCACGACGAAACCCATCGGGGCGAGCAGCATGGACGGGTCGAGCTTGGTGACGTAGGTGCCGTCGCCCTGCCGGGTCTCGAGCACGCCCATGATCGACAGCGCCCGGACGCCCTCGCGCAGTGGGTTCCGGGAGACCCCTAGCGCCACGGCGAGGTCCTTCTCGATCGGCAGCCGGTCCCCCGGTTTGAGCCGGCCGTCGATGATCATCTGCCGGATGCTCTGCACCACCACGTCGGTCTGGGACGCGCCGGCGGGCCGTGGCTGCACGGCGGCCTTCGCCGGGCTCATGACTGCTCACCGGCGGTGCGGGCCGCCCAGTAGCTGCCATCCGGAAAGCTGTAGGTCTCTAGCGACTCCCTGTACATCTCGGCACTGTAGCCGCGCGCCTGTGGCAACACGTACGCCCCGTTCCGGACGGCGCACGGATCCACGAAGTGTTCGTGCAGGTGATCGACGTACTCCGTGACCCGGCGATCGAGATTGGCGGAGACGGCCACGTAGTCGAAGATCGCCAGGTGCTGGACGAGCTCGCACAGCCCGACACCGCCGGCATGAGGACAGACCGGTACGTCGAACCACGCGGCGAGCAGGTAGACAGCGAGTACTTCGTTGACACTGCCGAGGCGGGCCGCGTCGAGTTGGCAGTAGTCGAGCGCGCCGGCCTGGAACATCTGCTTGAAGAGCACCCGGTTCATGCCGTGCTCACCGGAGGCGACCCCGATCGGCGCCACCGCCTTGCGGATCGCCGCATGACCGAGGATGTCGTCCGGACTGGTCGGCTCCTCGATCCACAGCGGCTCGAACTCGGCCAGCGCCTTGACCCACTCGATCGCCTCCGGCACCTCCCAGACCTGGTTCGCGTCGATCATCAGGTTTCCGCCTGGACCGAGCACCTCCCGGGCGATCCGGCAGCGCCGGATGTCGTCGTCGAGGTCCGCACCGACCTTGAGCTTGACGTGCCGGTAGCCGGCGGCAACGGCTTCCTCGCAAAGCCTGCGCAGCTTGGCATCGGAGTACCCGAGCCAGCCGGCCGACGTCGTGTAGCAGGGGTAGCCGGACGCCTCCAGCTCGGCGATTCGTTGCTCACGGCCACTTTCGCGGGATCTGAGCAGCGTCACCGCCTGCTCCGCGGTGAGGACGTCGCTCAGGTACCGCAGGTCGGCCGCCGCGACCAGCTTTTCGGGTGACATCTCGGACAGCAGTCGCCACAGTGGTACGCCGGCCCGGCGGGCGGCCAGGTCCCACACCGCGTTCATCACCGCGGCCAGCGCAAGGTGGATCACACCCTTGTCCGGCCCGAGCCAGCGCAACTGGGTGTCCGACTGCAACTCCCGGTAGACGGCACCGAGATCGTCGCAGAGCGCGTCGACGTCGCGCCCCAGCAGCGGCTCGGCGCGCTGGGAGGCCGCCATGACGCACAGGTCGTTGCCACGACCGATCGTGAACGTGAAGCCGTGACCGGACAGCCCTGCCTCGTCGGTGTGCAGCACGACGTAGGCCGCCGAGTAGTCACCGTCCTTGTTCATCGCGTCCGACCCGTCGCGCGTGAGCGACGTCGGGAAGCGGACGTCGACAACCTCCACCGACGTGATGCGTGGCATGGCGGGCCCCTGTTCGCGATAGATGGGATGTTTCTCCGGGATTAATGGCGTTCAGTATGGACCAAGCCGAACGCCAGCGCTACGATCCCGGAAATTCATGGGATTAATCGTCGTCTCGACGGAAGGCTGCTTGATGAGCGACCTGGGGAGCCCAGACCGGTCCGGTGCCCGGCGGCTGTACTACGACCGGCCGGCCGCGACCTGGCTGGAGGCGTTGCCGCTCGGCAACGGCCGCATCGGAGCGATGTGCTTCGGCGGTACCGGAACCGATCGCATCGGACTGAACGACGAGACCTTGTGGTCCGGCAGCCCGGAGACCGCGCGGCAACTGTCGACCCCGCTCGGAGCGACCGGCGCAGCCGCCGTCGACGCGGTCCGCGAGGCGTTGTGGACAGGCGACCTCCGTCGGGCGCACGACCTGGCTGGTGGTTTCCACTCCGGCTACTCGCAGGCGTATCTGCCGCTCGGTGACTTACTGATCGACATCCGAGTCGATGGCTCGTCCCCGGTGGCCGACGACGTAGCGCAGTACAGCCGGACGCTTGATCTCGACGCCGCGGTGGCCGTCACGCAGTACGAGGTCAGTGGGGTGAGCATTCGGCAGGAGGCGTTCGTCAGCGCACCCGACGGCGTACTGGTCGTGCGACTGACAGCTTCTGAACCCCAGTTGTCACTCACCTGTCGGCTCGCTTCGCAGTTGCAGTCGCAGGCGCACGCAGTACAAGGCGGGCTCGGCTTGTTGCTGCAGGCTCCTGCCGATGTCGCTCCCCCACATCGCGACGTGCCGGAGCCGATCCGGTACTCCGAGGGCGCGGATCGCGGGATGGCCGCGGCGATCGCACTGCGGGCAACCAGCGACGGCGAGCTCCAGGCGGCCGCGACCGAACTCACCATCGACAACGCAACGGAGATCGTCCTCGTCCTCTCCACCGCCACCGGGTACGCCGGGCCGTCGACGGCTCCGACCCGAACAGCAGCTGAGTGCTGGACCGCTGCGGACGAGACCGTCCGTGCTGCGATCGACCGCGACTACGCAGTACTGCTGGAAGCTCACCAGGAGGATCACCGGCGGCTGTTCCGTCGTTCATCGCTGGAACTGACCGGGCTTGCCGAGGAAGCTGAGCTGCCGACCGATCAGCGAGTGGCGAGAGGCACCGACGATCCCGCGCTGGCCGCATTGGTGTTCAACTACGGCCGCTACCTGATGATCGCGAGCTCACGGCCGGGCGGGCTTCCCACCAACCTGCAGGGAATCTGGAACGACATCCTGCGACCGCCGTGGAGCTCGAACTTCACGGTGAACATCAACACCGAGATGAACTACTGGCCGGCGGAGACCACCAACCTCTCCGAATGCCACGAGCCGCTGCTCAGGTTCATCGGTCAGCTCGCCCAGGCAGGACGCAGTACGGCGCAAGAGCGCTACGGGTGCGGCGGCTGGACGGCTCACCACAACACGGACGCCTGGTGCTGGACCTTCCCGGTCGAAGGCGATCCGCGCTGGTCGAACTGGCCGATGGCCGGCGCCTGGCTGGTCCGTCATCTGTGGGACCACTACGAGTTCACCGGCGATCTGGAGTTCCTCGGTGAGTCGTGGGAGGCGCTGCGCGGAGCGGCCGAGTTCTGCCTCGACTGGCTGGTCGAACTGCCGGACGGCAGTCTCGGTACGGCGCCGTCGACCTCACCCGAGAACGACTACCTCGCACCCGACGGGCAACCGGCCTCTGTCACCGTGTCGTCGACGATGGACCTGGCTTTGATCTCGGACCTGTTCGACCGGGTGGAGCGGGCGGCCCAACTGCTGGACCTCGTGGACCCGATTGTCGACGAGCTGTCGACGGCCCGGAAGCGCGTGCCCGACCCGTCCATCGGCGCGCAAGGCCAGCTGCAGGAATGGGCCGTCGACCTCCCGGAGGAAGATCCGCACCACCGCCACATGTCCCACCTGGTCGGTCTGCATCCGGGTGACGCGATCACGCCCGACGGTACGCCGGACCTCGCCGCGGCGGCCACGCGAACACTTGATCTGCGCGGCGACGAGGCAACGGGCTGGTCCTTGGCGTGGAAGATCTGTCTGCGGGCACGGCTCCGTGACGCGGCAGCGGCGCATCGCCTGGTCCGGGCGTTTCTCCGACCAGCGGACGACACCGCCGTCGGGTACGCCGGCAGTGGCGCGGGCGTCTATCCGAACCTGTTCTGCGCGCACCCGCCGTTCCAGATCGACGGCAACTTCGGCGCGACCGCGGGCATCGCCGAGATGCTGCTGCAGAGTCACACCGGCGACATCGAGTTGCTGCCGGCTCTTCCGGCGGAATGGGCCAGTGGCCGGGTGACCGGTCTCAGAGCACGCGGCGGAGTCACCGTCGACATCGAGTGGACGCCGCAAGGGGTCGAGGCGGTCCTGACCGCTGATCGCGACCAGGAGCGGTTCGTCCGCCAGGACGGCGTACGGGCTCCGGTGCGACTGACGGCTGGGGTCGGTCAGCGGGTGAGCCTGACGTGACAGCCGGCCCTGACGAGGAGGTCTGATGGCAGTCCTGACAACCGTCCCGCCACCGGCGGGTGAAACCACCCGGCCGAAACGACGGCGGCGACGCGAACGCCCTGGTGTCAAAGGGCTGCGGCGCAGCCTGCAACGGCACTGGACGCTGTACCTGCTGATGGTCGTGCCGCTGATCTGGTTCGGCGTCTTCAAGTACATCCCGATGGCCAACGCCGTGCTGGCGTTCAAGAACTTCAACGTGACCAAGGGCATCTGGGGCAGCCCGTGGATCGGCTGGAAGAACTTCGACCTGTTCTTCCAGAACCCGGTGTTCTGGACCCTGGTGAAGAACACCTTCCTGCTCTCGGTCTACACCGTGGCGGCCAGCTTCCCGATCGCGATCATCCTCGCGCTGGCCCTCAACGAGATCCGCAACGGGCTGTTCAAGCGGAGCGTGCAACTGGTGACGTACGCGCCGTACTTCATCTCCACGGTCGTGGTCGTGTCGATGACGATCCTGGTGCTGTCGCCGCGGCTCGGCATCGTCAACGAGGGGCTGGGATTCTTCGGCGTACCGGCGATCGACTTCCTCGGTGATCCCAACTACTTCCGCCACATCTACGTCTGGTCCGACGTCTGGCAGACCACCGGGTACTCCGCGGTCATCTACTTGGCCGCGCTCTCCGGAATCGATCCGGCGCTGCACGAGTCGGCCAGGATCGACGGGGCCAGCCGGTTGCAGCGGATCCGGCACGTCGACCTGCCGGGCATCATGCCGACGGCGGTGATCATCCTGGTGCTTGCTGTCGGCAACATCATGGCGATCGGCTTCGAGAAGGCCTTCCTGTTCCAGAACCCGCTGAACCTGAGCCAGTCGGAGATCATCGCGACCTACGTGTACAAGACGGGTCTGCTGAACGCCGACTTCAGCATGGCCACCGCGGTGGGGCTCTTCAACTCGGTGATCAACCTGGTGCTGCTGCTGGCCGTCAACGCCGTGGCCAAGCGGATCACCGGAAACGGATTGTGGTCATGAGCGCTTCCAGTAGTGCCACGATGCTGGGCAAGCGGGCCGAGCGCCGCGCCGAGCGGGCTCGCCGGATCCGCGAGCCGCGGACCGACCGGATCTTCCTGTTCTGTGTGTATCTGCTGCTGACGGTGTTCCTGGTGGTGGTCCTGGCGCCGCTGCTGTACATCCTGGCCAGCTCGTTCAGCAGTCCCGAGGCAGTCTCGTCCGGGCGGGTGCTGTTCTGGCCGGTGGAGTTCTCGCTGCGCGGGTACCACGCCGTGTTCCAGAACCCGCAGATCGTGCAGGGGTACCTGAACTCGTTGTTCTACACCGTCGTCGGCACGATCGTCAGCGTCACGATGACGCTCGCGATCGCCTACCCGATGTCGCGCCGGACGCTGGTCGGCCGCAACGTGGTGATGACCGTGATCCTGTTCACGATGCTGTTCACCGGCGGCCTGATCCCGACGTACCTGGTGGTTCAGTCGGCCGGTCTGCTCGACACCCGGTGGGCGCTGATCATCCCGCAGGCGATCGGTGTCTGGCAGGTCATCATCGCCCGCACCTACCTGCGGACCGCGATCCCCGAGGAACTGGTCGAGGCCGCCCAGCTCGACGGCTGCGGCGACCTGCGGTTCCTCTGGTCGGTGGTGATCCCGCTGGCCAAACCGATGATCGCGGTGGTCGCGCTGATGTACGCGATCATGCAGTGGAACTCGTACTTCGACGCGCTGATCTACCTGAAGAGCCCCGATCTCTTCCCGCTGCAGCTGGTCCTGCGCAACATCCTGATCCTCAACACGACCGGCGGCGGTGCCGTCGACGCGTCGGTCGTCCTGCAGCGCCAGCAACTGGCCGATCTGCTCAAGTACTCGCTGATCGTCGTCGCCAGCGTGCCCGTGCTGCTCATCTATCCGTTCGTCGCGCGCTACTTCACCAAGGGAATCATGATCGGCGCCGTGAAGGGCTGATCTTCCGCATCACCTCGACCCCTGTGAGGGACTATGTCTGTACAGCTCAGAAAGACCAGGTACGCCGCGCTCGCCGGTGTGACCGCCCTGGCACTCGTGCTCGCGGCCTGTACCGGTGGCGACTCGGAAGACCCCCAGAGCAAGCCGTTGCCGACCATCACCGGGAATCCCGCCGTCACCATCGACGTGTTCGCCCCACAGGCGGCCGACTGGAACCTGGCGACCAACGACTTCACGAAGCTGGTGAAGGAGAAGTTCAACCTGTCCTTCAAGTGGCAGAACACCACGTTCGACGGTGGACCGGCCAAGGAGAAGCGCCAGATCTCTTTGGCCAGCGGTGACTATCCGGACCTGTACCTGTTGATCCCCTGGGTGGACCAGTTCACCCAGGCCGATCTGCTCAGGTTGTCGAACCAGGGCGTCGTCGTACCGCTGAACCAGCTGATCGACCAGTACGGGCCGAACATCAAGAAGGCCCTCGACGCGGAACCCGAGTGGAAGGCGATGGCGACCGCGCCGGACGGCAAGATCTACGGCCTGCCGCAGTGGGTCGACTGCTACCACTGCTCGTACCAGGGCAAGCTGTGGATGAACTCGGCCTGGCTGAAGAAGCTCGGGCTCCAGCAGCCGAAGACCACCGAGGACATGGTCAAGGTCCTGCGGGCCTTCAAGACCCAGGACCCGAACGGGAACGGGAAGGCCGACGAGATCCCGCTCAGCGCGAGCGTGCGGGACGCGCTGATCCCGTACTTCATGAACGCCTTCATCTACGACCCGCAGGGCACCAGCGGCAACAACAACTCGACCCTGGTGCTGAAGGACGGCAAGGTCGACACGCAGGCCAACAAGGACGGCTGGCGGGAGGGCCTCAAGTACCTGAGCTCGCTGTACAAGGAAGGCCTGATCGACAAGGGCGCCTTCACCCAGAATCCGGACGCGCTGCAGCAGCAGGGAGACAGCGGCAAGGTACCGATCCTCGGCTCGGCGACCGTCCTGCACCTGGGCATCGCGGTCAGCATCGGCAGGGCCGACGGTCGCGACAAGCAGTACGACGCCGTACCGCCGCTCACCGGACCGCAGGGCGTGAACCACACCGGGTACAACTTCCCGAGCGCGCCGGGTGCGACCTTCGTGCTGACGAACAAGGCCACCCCCGAGGAGCAGATCCAGGCGATCAAGCTGCTCGACTACATGTTCACCGACGAAGGTCAGATCAACGCCTTCTGGGGCAAGGAGGGCAAGACCTGGCGGAAGCCGCAGGCCGGGGACGTCGCGCTCGACAAGTCGCTGAAGCCGCTGTACGCGCAGATCCAGCAGAAGCCCGGCGCGACTCCGCCGAACTCCGGGTGGCAGGCGCTGGCGCAGTACAACAACACCGAGCGGTACCGGAACTCCGAGGCGATCGCGACCGACATCTACTCCCAGGCCGGCTTCGAGCGGCGGTTGTTCGAGGCAACCAAGCTCTACGAGGGCAAGGAGGACAAGTCGGCGATCTATCCGTACTGGAAGGTCTGGATCGACCCGTCGCTCGGCAGTGAGATCGCCACCCTGCAGACGAACATCGAGAACTACATCCAGCAGAACGCCCTGCAGTTCATCACCGGCTCGAAGAACATCGACAGCGACTGGGACGCCTACGTGAAGGGCCTCGAGGGTCTCGGCCTCAAGCGCTACCTCGAGATCCAGCAGACGGCGTACGACAAGATGCCGAAGTAGCCCAACTCAGGCTGGATCGGAGAGCTGGTCTCCGAGTGGGGTGCGTTCGTACATGACGGTTCTGCCGTCACGACGCGCGCGAACCAGTCCCTGCGCAGCCATCGCGCGCAGGGACTGGTTCGCAGCCGACGGGGACACCCCGAACCGCGCGGCGAGCGCAGTCGTCGACTGTCCTTGCCCGAGAGCGCGGAGATAGCGCAGCCGGTGCGGGCTGAGCGGGCCGGCCTCGCCCGGGCGGCCGACCGTGTCGGTCCACATCGAGCGCTGGTCGGTCGCCTGGTACATGACCAGCGGATCCGAGTCGCCGAGCGGCGTCGAGCTGCTCAGCGTAAACAGCGACGGTACGACGAACAACGGCCGCCCCCGGGTGTACAGGGTGAGCTCGTCGTCACCTCTCCCCAGGATGTGCGCCGTGATCGACGTGCTGTCCGCACGGATGCCCGGGCCACAGCCGTTCAGGGTGTCGATCACTCCGTTCGCGGCCAGCGACCGGGCCCGGCGAGCGACGTCGGCGTCCAGGATCGCGCGCATCCGCGGCCAATGGGGCTGAAAGGCGGTCCGCCAGTACGCCGCCAGCGCATCCGCCAGCCGGTCGCCGAACGACCGGCCGTGCGCACCGAGCCGGCGCGATCCGAGGCTGCGCGGGATCGCGCCGACCGCGGATTCGATGTCCGACGCGAGCACCCGTAGGTCCTGGTCGCGCAGGTAGGCGAGCTGCGCCTCGATGGTCAGCGGCACGCCCACGCGGGGGTTGAACAGGTCCGGCGTGTCGAAGTTCGGCCCGATCAGCCCGCTCAGGACGTCGAGCGGGAGCTGGTCACGGACCCGGCACACCGCCGCGTACCATGGCGCCTGCAGCGGATAGCTGGCCGGCGACCGCAACGCGCGCAGCGAACTGCCGAGCTCGGTCAGCGGCGAGACAGCGAAGCGCGCCAGCCCGTAGTCGCCCGCCTCCAGCAGATAACGCGCCACAACCGATTGTAAGCAGGAACCAGGCTTTGGGGTGGGCCGTCCGATGGGGATGAAATACGAGCAAGACCGCTTGGATGCCGTTCAGCAGGTCCGGGATCAGCTGAAGCCGGTGCTGGGACCCAGCCTGGCCAGTCGCGTCAAGGCCTACAAGGACGGCACGCTGTTCGTCGAGGCGACCTTGTCGTCTGCCCTC
Source organism: Kribbella sp. NPDC023855 (assembly GCF_040639475.1). NCBI lineage: Bacteria > Bacillati > Actinomycetota > Actinomycetes > Propionibacteriales > Kribbellaceae > Kribbella > Kribbella sp. NPDC023855. The sequence continues at coordinate 72,095 of NZ_JBFAAA010000004.1, read as the reverse complement.
GCGGCCTGGTTCGTCGACACCGTCCTGGTGAACGGCACCGCGGTCGGGCTCGGCATCCTGTACTACGTCCGCTCGACCGACCCGAACAAGGGCGCCGGCGCCGGGGTGATCGCGCTGACCCTGCTCTTCGTCCTGCCGCTGTTGTACGGCTGGTTCTACGGCAACGGCCGGGGAGTCGGGGCGCTGCTCACCGGGACTCAGCTGGTGCGGGTGAAGGACGGAAGCCGGGTCGGACTCGCCAAGGCGGGCTGGGCGATGCTGATCCGCACTCTGCTGATGCCCCTCGCCTTCCTGGCCGCGATCGGCGGCAGTTCCGACGGCTCGGGAGGGGTTCGAGTCAGCATCGATGTCGAGGGCACCGATCAGCTGCGGAGGACCCCCTTCCAGCGGGTCCCGTAGCTCCGCACCCGACGGAATCCGCCGGGTGCGGAGTACGGGTGGCTCAGCTGGTGCGGTTGTAGATCGCGGTGCCCGGGCAGGCGGTGACGCCGAGACGGGTCGCGCAGCCTGAGTACTGCTGTGAGCCGTTCCACCAGGTCCAGCCACCGATGGTGCGGCCGTGCAACCAGGTGTAGGCGCCGTTGTAGTTGGCGTCGTACGTCCGCAGACTCCAGTGGACGTGTGCGCCGCTCGCCGAACCTCCGGCGCAGACATCGGTGCCGATGTTGCCCAGGAGGGCGCTGCTGCCGACCGCCGTTCCGTTGTAGTAGGTCGCGTTCCACATGTGGTAGTAGTCCGTGGAGAAGCCGTTCGGATGGATCACGCGCGTCCAACCGCCGCCGGCACCGCACATGGAGGTGGCCGTGCCCTCCCGCGATGACCGGACCCGCCCGCTGGCGTTGCCGCCGGCGAGGTCGAGGCTGCTCCAGTAGCCGTTCACCCCGTCACTGGCGTGCGGCCCACCGGTGACTGTCATGTAGTAGTCGGGCATCCACGGCAGCAACATCCCGCCGGTGTTGGCCGTGACTCCCATGGTGCTGGTCGCGCTCTCGTGCTTCGCGTACGCCGACATGGTCCGGCGCTCGGTCGCGCCGACGAGCGGGGACGATGCGACGTACTCGGCGAACTCCCCGTCACCTTCGACGCCGCTGACCCAGCGGCCGTTGGTGTAGCGAGCGATGTACAGCCATCCTTCGGGATGCGCTTCGGAAGTGGCCGGCGCCTCGACGTACGCGACACCCCGCGCCCAGCCGTCAGCGGCCGACCGGACATCGACGACGACCTTGCGGCCCTCGGCGGCAAGCTTGCCGAGGGCAACGGACTTGGTGAGGCCCCGGCCGGCGGTGGACCTGCCCAGCGCGTCGGCGGCGACCGCGTCCACCAACGACTGCCGGGAAGCACCGAGCGTTTCGGCGACTGTGGTGGGCATCTTCAGCACCACATCATTTGCGGCGGCATCGGGTGGTCCCGCGGTGGCCGTGGGTGCCACGGCGAAGACGGTGACGGCGGCGAGAGCAGTGGCGGAGATTCTCAGTGACAGGTTCGAGGGCATGGGCGGCGACCCTTCTGTTCGTGCTGATGAGTGCCGAGAGTGTGACAGAACGCCACCGCCCGCTTCGACAAGTTGAAGCCAAACGCTTAACCCGCGGTGGGGTCGCCGATCAGGAGCGCGGCTACCGCTTCCGGGGCTTCGCGCATTGCGTTGTGGGCGGTCGGCAGGTCGTGGACCTGCCACTCGGGGTCGGCTTGGAGTCGGGTGCGGAGGCCGGCGAACGGCGTACGGTCCTCCCAGCCTGAGCAGTAGATGAACTCGCGACGGGGCACCTGGGCGGACGCGCCGGTGAGCCGGATGGTTTGCACGAACGAGGCGAGAGGGTGGGGACGGCGGCGGGGATCGCCACCCTCCGGCGGTTGTACGGCGTAGCCGGTGGTCGCAGCGCCGGCCGCGAACACTTCGCGGTAGCGCTCGGTGGTGGACGACCAGCACGATTCGCCATCTAGCGGCACGTAGGCATCGAGATGCACCAGTCGCGAGACCCGGCCGTCGGCGCGATCGGCAGCAGCCGCGATCACCATCCCGCCGTAACTGTGGCCGACCAGCGTCACGTCGGTGAGGTGGGCGCGGTCGAGGACCCGTAGTACGTCGTCGGCGTGGGTGTCGAGGTTGGCGGCCGCCACGGTCGCGGGGTCGTCGTCGGGCCGCAGACCCGTCAGAGTCAGGGCGTGAACGGCATGACCTGCGCGTCGCAGCAGTGGCACCACCGTCTCGAACGACCAGGAGCCGTGCCAACCGCCGGGCACGAGGACGAAGGTAGTCATGGAGCCAGTCTCACCAGCTTCAGCCGTGGCTTGGTAGCGCTAAAGTGCCAACTGATGCCTCTTCGCCGCCAACCTCGTGAACTCGCCGGTGTGACGTCACAGCTGTGGCCGTCCGGCGGGCGTCACCTCTGGCCGTCCGGCGAAGCCAGCGCACTTCAGTCGCACGAACGCGGGCACTTGGTCTACGCGGCCAGCGGCGTACTGGCAGTTCACACCGAGCGCGGTACGTCGATCGTCCCCGCCAACCGCGTCGCGTGGACCCCTGGCGGTTTCACGCACTACCACCGCGCCCACGGTGAGACCGATATGCGGATCGTCTTCCTCGCGCCGTCCCTCGCTCGGCTGATCCCAGATCGTCCGGCGGTGTTCGGAGTCTCCGACCTCGCCCGCGAGGTCCTGCTCGCACTAACCGGACCCCGGAACTACGACGAGAACGCGCCCGCCTACAGCCGGTCCGCGCGCGCTCGTCTCCTCCGAGTCCTCGTCGACGAACTCCGCGAAGCCCACGAACAACCTCTGCACCTGCCGGAGCCCCAAGACGACCGCCTGCAAGCGATCGCCCGGCTCCTCTACGAGAACCCGGCGGACAACGCCTCACTGGCCGAACTCGGCAGGACGATCGGAGCCAGCACCCGCACCCTCAGTCGGCTGTTCCGCAACGAGCTGGGCATGACCTTCTACGAGTGGCGAACGCAGCTCCGCATCTACCACGCCCTCATCCTCCTCGCCGACGGCCACGACACCACCCACACCGCCCACGCCTGTGGCTGGTCCAACCCCAGCAGCTTCATCGCAGCCTTCACCTACCTCGTCGGCACCACCCCAGGGCGCTACCGAACGGCCCGAGCAGGCAGCTGACCCCGCGCCAGGCTGCGGGTGTCCGGGTGAGGTTGGTGGGTACCGGAAAGGCACGGCTCCGTCATCACGGCACGGCTGTGATCGCGCGGGCGATGGGAGGTGTGACGATCATGCAGGACATCGAGACCTTCTACGAGGACGGCTCGTGGAAGTGCCGCTGGGCCGGCGGTCGCCGGGCGCCCTTTGCCACCGGACCTGACCGGGAGCGCATGATCGAGCAGGGCTCGATCGTTGCTCGCTGGTACGGGGTGGACCACATCATCAGGGATTCCGACGGGACGGTCGCGGAGAAGAACTGTTATCGCCAGCCCACCGAGGTCGACGCTTCCTGACCTTGCTGGGACTCCTTCGAGGGGAGCAGGCGGCCGCTGTCGCCGGGTCGGTCATCATGGGCGCGTGATCCATCTTCGACTGATCCTCCCGGCCGGCTGCACCGATGCCATCGTCGATTCGCTCGTCGCCGACGACCGGGTCACCAACGTCGTCGTACTGGCTGCCGCCGCCAAGCGCCCGGCGGGCGATGTCGTGTACTGCGACGTCGCTCGCGAGGCCACCTCGGACATCCTCGCCATGTTGCGGGATCGAGGCGTCTACGACCACGGAGCAGTGGCGCTCACCTCCGTCGACTCCGCACCGTCGCGGAACGCCCGCGACGCCGAGCAGGCCGCGCCCGGAGCGCCGGAGGACGCCGTGGTCTGGGATGCGGTCGTCGACCAGGCGTACGCCGAAGCCCGCGACTCCTGGGCGTTCTACGCGTTCCTCACCCTGGCGACCTTGATCGCCGCGGTCGCCGTCATCAACGACTCGGCCATCCTCGTCGTCGGCGCGATGGTGGTCGGACCGGAGTTCGGCGCAGTGGCCGCATTGGCGGTCGGCCTGGCGCTCGGTAGACCCGGACTGGCCGGCCGATCGCTGCTCCTGCTCGCCAAGGGATTCCTGGTGGCGATCCTGCTCACCATCATCGCCGCCCTCGCAGCACGTGCCGTCGGCTGGATCGACGTCGGCGACGTGACCGCCGCCCGACCGCTCACCGGATTCATCTGGCGCCCCGACAGGTGGTCCGCCGTTGTCGCCGTACTGGCCGGCTGCGCAGGCGTCCTGTCCCAAACCGCCGGACGCTCGAACGCCCTGGTCGGCGTCTTCATCTCGGTCACCACCGTCCCCGCCGCAGGCGACCTCGCCCTGTCCATCGCCCTCTGGGCACCCCACCAGATCGGCGGCTCGGCCACCCAACTGGCCATCAACCTCGCCGGCATGACGATCGCCGGCATCGCCACCCTCCTGATCCACCGAACCCTCTGGCGCTGGCTGATCGCCCGCGCACCTCGCCGCGTGAACCACTCGGTCCAGGCCTGACTCCGCCACCTTCGAGCTACGAGCGCGGCTTGCCCGAACGGAACCGCGAGCGGAACCTGCCGTCGTACTCCAACTGCACGAAGCCGGACGAGTGCACGCCCAGCGCGACGCACCCGACGGCCAGGAACACGATTCCCGCGACCATCGTCATGTGCCAGAAGCCCGCGGTGATGCCGACGAACGCTGAGCCCTGTGCGACCGCCTTGGCCATCCCGACCACCCTCGACCTGGTCATCTGGCGCCGGAACTCCTCCTGCCGGTTGAGGACCAGGAGCGCGGCCAGCAGCGGGATCGACACCGCAAACGCGATCACACACACCATCGCCGACGGGTCGAGTGAAGTCTCGGTCAGGAACGGCTGCACCATCACCAGCCCGGCAGCCACCAAACCGCCGTACGCCAGGTTGGACTGCCGGATCCACTCCGTCTGCACCGCCGGATCCGCGGCCGCCGCATCCACTTCCTGCCAGATCTGCGCAGCCTCCGCTTCAGCCCGCGCCTTCGCCTCAGCCTCCGCTTCGGCCTTCGCCAACCGCGCCTGGTCGGCCCGGAAGTCCTCATCCTCATTCACCCGAACATCTTCCCCGAACCCCCGTCCATCCCCCTGACCCAACCCCAGCGTCGCGCTCGCCGGCCTGACATCAGCCGGTCAATTTGCAACCGCTGTCGCGCCGTCCTGAATGAGGTCGACGAGCGGCTCCGCAACACCATCGGCTCAGCCGAGGCGGACCAGTTGACCAAGACAACCCTTGCCGCACTTACCGCATTCAACGAGCTCTGAGCACGGTCACGTCGTACTGCGGACGATCAGGTGGGGCGTCAGTACGGCGGGGGGCGGCAGTTCGTCGGACAGGAGTCGGTCGACCTGGCCGATTGCCAGTTCGCCGAGCCGTCCCTTGTCGAGATGGACGGTGGTCAACGGCGGCTCGACGAGCTCTCCGATGCTCAGCCCGTCGTAGCCGACCAGCGCGAGATCATCGGGGACTCGCACCCCGAGGCGGCGGGCCGCTTGGAGCGCGCCGATTGCCATCAGGTCATTGGCGGCCAGCGTGGCGGTGGCGTCCGGGTGCGCCTCTCGCAGTCTCAGGAAGGCCGCATCGCCACCCGCGATGGACTGCTCCCCCACGATGATCCAGTCGTCGTCGACAGGTAGGTCGTACTCGCCCACGACTTCACGGAAGGTGTTGCCCCGCACCACCGGATCACAGGACGACTCCCAGTCGATCAAGGCGATCTTGCGGTGCCCGCGATCGATGAGATGCCGCAACCCGTCCCGGATTCCGGCCGCGGTGTCGACCTTCACCAGCCCGTACGTCGAGGAGTCGATGCCGCGATCGACGATGACGAGGGGAACCCCTCCGACGTACGGGTCGAGCTCCTCGTCGGTGTGGCTGAAGTAGCCGACGATCGCGTCGACCTGCTGGCCGAGCGAGCGAACGATCTCCTGTTCCCGGGACGGATCGTTCTCGGTGCTGGTCACCACCACCCGCCAGTTGCGGCTGTCCGCGGCCCGGATCACCCCGGCGATGAATTCGGGGAAGAACGGATTGACCACGTCGGGGACGATGACTCCGACGCTGGTGACGTCGGGGCGGACCAGGCCGCGGCCGAACCTGCTCGGCCGGTAGCGCAGTTCCCGGGCGACCTCGAGCACCCGGCGCTGGGTCTCCGGGTCGATCTCCCCCTTGCCGTTGATCGCCCGGGAGACGGTCTGGTGCGAGACGCCGGCCACTTTCGCCACGTCCCGCAGGGTCACCCGATTGACGCTCCGCGCTTTACCGCTGCGGTGGTTCGGCTCGTCGTTGCCTCGCTCGGCCATGCTCTCCGCTCATTCCCCGCGCTGTCAGTCGCTGTGCGCAAGTCAACCACCCCGCCGATCGGCCGCCCGGAAATTCGTTGACGAAGCCCCGGCGGGTGGGCCAGACTAGTCGCCGTTAACGGTAACGTGAACGGTAACGGCATCACCCGACGGAGGCCTGACGACGATGCACGGAGACTTTGACTCAGCGATGCTGATGGCAATCGGCGCAGTGAACCGCGACGTGAACAGCGCCCGCCCGAACGCCCCGGTCGTTCCCGACCTGAAGCGCACGACCCGACCGGCCCGTGCGACGCACCTGCGATCGGCGCTGGCGCGAACCCTGCACCGCGCAGCACAAGCCGTAGAACCACCCGCCACCCGCAATCCCACGTTGACCCGCTGCGGTTAGCGAAAGAATGCCTTGAGCAACGGTCCTACGGCGTCGGGGGCGCCGACGTGGCCCTGGTCGTGGAGGGTGCGGCGGTCGGCGTGGGGAATCAGGTTGGCGATGGCGTCTGCGGCGCTGGCGAAGAAGTCCTTGGGCAGGCCACTCATCCCCTGGGCGCCCGCGCTCTGGCCGCTGTCGATGACCAGAGCGGGCTGGGTGATGCCGGCCAGCTCCTTCGGCGGGCGGAAGTCGCCGAGGCAGGCGGCCTCGGCCGCGAGCGTGTGGGCGACCTCGCGCATGGCAGACCAGTACGGCCCGGCCTTCATCCCGCTGATCTCCTCGGGCGCCGAGCCCGCCAACCACAGGAACAGCTCGAGCGCGTCGTCGAGCCGGCCCTCGGCAACGGCGGGACCGACCTTCGCGACGTACTCCTGCGCCCGCCGGTAGGTCTCGTCGTCCATGCAGTACGGAACGTCGTAGACGGCGAGCCGGTCGATCGGCAGACCGGCCATGGCGGCACTGAACACCAGGCCGCCTCCCGAAGAGGCCCCGAACAGATGGGCGGTCCCGCCGGCCTCGGCGAGCAGCGCCTCCAGGTCCTCGAGTTCGCGTTCCACTGCGTACGGCTGGGTGTTGCCGCTCTTGCCGCGGCCGCGGCGCGCGTAGTTGTACACGGTGAAGTCGGTGGCGAGCCAGGCGGCGAGCGGCTCGTTCTCACGGCCGTCGTCGAGCCCGCCGCCGACCATGATGACGTTCGGCCCGGAGCCCTGGCGGTCGTAGGCGATGGATGTTCCGTCGGTGGAGGTCACGTAGTTGGTCATGCCGGGAAGCGAATCAGCCGGCGCTGACACGGCGCTAAAACCGCTGCTCAAGGCCCAGACCTCCGCCAGGGGCGGCAACTCGCGCCTAGGATGGCGCCCGTGACGCAGGTGGAGATCGGCTTGCTCGGTCCGCTGCGCGTGGTTGTCGACGGCCAGGCGCTTGCAGTGCCCGGTGAGCGGCTGCCCGTTCTCCTCGCAGTACTGGCTCTGTCGGCGGGTCAGATGGTGCCGGCCGAGCGGATCGCTGCCGCGGTCTGGGGCGTGGACAGCGGCGTGGATGCGCGGACAAACGTGCAGAGCAACGTACGGCGGCTCCGGCGGCTGCTGGGCGATTCTGTTGTGCAGACGCACGGCGCTGGGTACGCCCTCGCGGTCTCCCCCGATGCTGTAGACGCGCTGCGGTTCGCTGCCCTGTTGGATGGCGGTCGACTCGCTGAGGCGCTCGCGCTGTGGCGCGGCGACCCGTTCGATGGGCTCCGCTCGGACTGGCTGGACCAGACCTACGGGGTGCGGCTGTGGGAGCGGTACCTCGACGCTGTGGAACGCAGTGGCGACGTGACGGCCCTTGTCGAACTCGCTGACCGGTACCCGCTCAGGGAGTCGCTGTGGGCGCGGTTGCTCGAAGCACTGCGGTCGGAGGGCCGAGACGCGGAGGCGCTCGCGCGGTACGAGCAGCTGCGGCGCCGACTCGCAGACGAGCTCGGTGTGGATCCCAGCGCGGAACTGCGGAACCTGCACGCCTCACTGCTCTCCGGGGAGCCAGCCACGCAGGCGGTACCGCGGCAACTGCCGGCCGATCCGGCGTCGTTCAGTGGCCGGGAGACGGAGCTCGCAGCGCTCGACGCGCTACCAGCCGGACCAGTGGTGATCTCAGGTACGGCGGGCGTCGGCAAGACGACCCTGGCGGTGCACTGGGCTCATCGGGTCGCCGAGCGGTTCCCGGACGGTCAGCTGTACGTCGACCTGCGTGGCTTCGACCCGTCGGAGCCACCGCTGGCCCCGAGTGAGGCGCTGCGCGGGTTCCTGGAAGCACTGCGGGTACCACGGCGACAGGTACCGGCGAGCCCGTCGGCACAAGCCGCGCTGTATCGCAGCCTCGTCGCGAACACCCGCACGCTGGTAGTGCTGGACAACGCGCGAGACGCGGGCCAGGTTGCGCCACTGCTGCCGGGAGCGCCTGGTTGCCTCGCAGTGGTGACCTGCCGCAACCAGCTGCCGGGTCTGGTGACCGGCGCCGACGCACACGTGGTCGCGTTGGACCTGCTCGACGCAGAGGGGGCTCAGAGACTGCTGGCCACGCGACTCGGCGCAGTACGGGCAGAGGCTTCGCCTGGCGACGTGGCCGAGTTGGCGAAGCGATGCGCGGGGCTGCCGCTGGCATTGGCGATCGTGGCAGCGCGTGCGGTCCTGCGACCGGGATACGAGTTGGCTGCGCTTGGCGCGGAGTTGTCCGAGGCGGGACTGGACGGGTTCGACGCGGGCGATGCGACGAGCAATGCGCGCGCAGTGTTCTCGTGGTCGTACAGGTCGCTATCGGAGTCAGCGGCGCGGGTGTTTCGCTTGCTGGCGCTGCATCCTGGACCTGACGTCGGGCTGGATGCCGCGGCCTCATTGGCGGGCAAGGACGTACGACGCGAGCTGGCCGAGCTGGCTCGGGCGCATTTGGTGATGGAGCCGACGCCGGGGCGGTACGCGTTCCACGACCTGCTGCGCGCTTACGCCCGGGAGCTGGGTGCAGGCGATGAGACGGCGCTGACGCGGTTGCTCGACCACTACGTGCACACTGCCCGGGCAGCGGATCGGCTGCTGTTCAGTCACGGCGAGACGATCCCGGTCGACGAGCCGGCGGCCGGCGTGGTGGTGTCGGCGCTGGAGTCGCAGGACGATGCGTTGGCCTGGTTCGAGACCGAGCGGTCGGCCCTGCTCGCGTTGCTCCGCGTCGACGAACCGGCGTACGTCTGCCAGTTGGCGTGGGCGACCCATGTCTACCTACACCGGCAGGGACACTGGCACGATCGCGTGCCTGCACAGCACGCGGCGGTGGACGCTGCAGGTCGGCTGGGGTCGGAGGCAGCGGAGTCGCGTTCGCGCCGGTTCCTGGGGTTCGCGTACGCGGACCTGGGTCGGTTCGCCGATGCACACGTGCACCTGGACCGGGCGCTGGCGTTGGCCCCGACTCCTGTCGACCGGGCGTGGACCGAGCACTACCGCGACCTGACTTTCGGAGTACAGGGCAACGAGGTGGCTGCGCTGGAGGCGGCGCGATCGGCGTTGGAGCTGTTCCGGGCTGCTGGGGACGTCGCGGGTGAGGCGATGGCGCTCAGCGATGTCGCTTGGTACTCGGGCCGGCTCGGGGCGCATGAGGCGGCGCTTGCTGATGGCAAGCGGGCGTTGGAGTTGCACCGCCAGGTGGGTAATCGCGCGTACGAGGCACACACCCTGTCCTGCTTAGCGGAGATGTACGCACGCAACGACGACGTGGCAGCGGCAGAATCGGCGTACCGGGAAGCCGTGCTGGTGTTCGTCCAACTGGGAGACCGGTACGGCGAAGCGAGCACTTGCGCGCACCTCGCCGCCTTGGTGGACGACGCGGTGGCACGCCGACGGGCCGAGGCGATCCTTCGCGAACTCGATCCGTCGGCGGCGGCACAACTGAAATCCTTACTGGGTTAAATATTTGACCCAGGCAGTTGGCCTGGACGGCGGCGGGCTGCCGCGTGACCATTGCCGGATGGCTGTGGCGCGAAAGAACCGGGAGCTGGCACGGCTGCTACGGACCGGTCCGTTCGAGGCCGCGCTCGACTCGGCGATCGCGGCGTCCGGCCTGTCGCTGGGCGCGTTGTGCGACCGGCTGGCGGCCGACGGCGTCTCGGTGAGCCGTACGGCGTTGTCGTACTGGCGCAACGGCCGCAGCCGGCCGGAACGCAGCGAGTCCCTGAAGGCAGTGGCCAGGCTGGAAGAGATCCTCGGCCTACCCTCGTCGGCACTGCTCGCTTTGCTCGGCACCCGTCGACCCCGAGGCCGCTGGGTCGGGCACCCTGCGGGTTCGGTCGACCGGTGGAAGCTGTGGCCGTCGTCCGAGCCACTGCTCGCTGCCATGCACGCACCGCCCGACGGGCAACTCGCCTTCCTCAGCGTGAGCGACCTGCTCGTCGTGGACGAGGACAGCGACGTACGCCGTCAACGCGTCCGGCTGGTCGCCGAGGCACTGACCGAACGGGTCGACCGGTGCATGGTGTACCACGAGATCGTCGACGACCCGTCGGACTTGGTGCCTGAGCTCGTGGGGGTGGCGTTCGCGCGACGCGGCCGGGTCCGCTGCGACCTGGCCACTCGCCAGTTCGTCGCCGAGTTCCTCTTCGACCGGCCACTGATGGCCGGCGAGCGGGCCATCGTCGAGTACGAGGTGAAGCTGCCACTCAGTGTGCCGATGGACAACTTCTACCGGCGCTTCACCCGGCCAGGTGCGCTCTACACCCTGCAACTCAGGTTCGTCGGCCGCCGGCCCGCATGGGTACGCCGCTACGATCGCTCCGGGACCGACGAGGTTGACCGGCACGTCGAGGACCTGTGGCTGGGCAGCGCGGGCACCACTTCGCTGGTCGTCCCGCAGGTGCAGGCCGGCACGGTCGGCGTCCGCTGGGTGTGGTGACAGCCAACCAAGCTGTCAACAGCACCGCGAATACCCGGTAAAACTGTGAACAGAAACGCCCGCTGACCTGCGCAAACGCGGTCGCGGAAGCATTCGCTTGGGAACGCCGGAATTCCCCTCACCAGGCGCATTCGCGTCGCTACCTTCCTGCTGTTCGTGGGTGCCGGCCGAAGTCGGGACCCCTCCGCCCCAAGGAGGTAGCTCGCATGCGCCTATTGCGAAGAACCGCACCACTCGTGGTTGCGGCGCTGGCCGCGTTCGCCGTCACCGCGGCGACAGCATCGGCCGGGTCAGCCGTGCCAGAGCCCGAAGGACACGTGGTCAGCGTCGCCAAGAAACCCGTCGCCGGGACGTATCTGGTCACCCTGGCGCCCGGCCGCCAAGCGGTGGCCACAGCCGCTGCGACCGAGCGAGCCGCCAGCGCATTGGCCGACCGGTACGACGGCCGGCTGGGCGCAGTACTGACCAAGACGATGCGCGGCTTCGTCGTACGGGACCTGTCCGAGCAGCAGGCGCGTCGGCTCGCGGCCCACCCGGATGTCGCCGAGGTACGGCAGAGTGGAACGGCTCGGATCGGAGATGCCACCGGGCCGGGCGGCACCCAGAACAACCCGCCGAACTGGGGCCTGGACCGGATCGACCAGCGGGACCGGCCGCTGGACAGCAAGTACACCTATCCCAACGACGGCGCCGGCGTGACGGCGTACATCGTCGACACCGGGATCCGCTACACCCACCAGGAGTTCGAGGGCCGGGCCAAGTTCGGCGCGGACTTCCACGCGACTCCTAACCAAGGCAACGACTGCCACAACCACGGCACACACGTGGCCGGCATCGTCGCCGGCAGCACCCGTGGCGTGGCGAAAAAGGCGAACCTAGTCTCGGTTCGCATCCTGGGCTGCGACGGGTTCGGGGTGGACGCCGACCTCGTCGAGGCGGCCGAGTGGATCGCGCAGAACGCGGTCAAGCCGGCCGTGGCGAACCTCAGCGTGTACACCGACGACCCGGACATCGCCGTGAGCGCGATCCGCGGTTCGATCGTCAACGCCGGCGTCCAGTGGTCGCTGATCACCGGCAACAACGGCGGCAACGCCTGCAAATACGGCCCTGGTGGTCAGATGACCGAGGCCCTGACAGTCGGCAACTCGACCAACCAGGACACCCGGGCGTCCGACTCGAACGCGGGCAGCTGCATGGACCTGTGGGCACCCGGCTCCGGGATCAACTCGGCGTTCCGCGGCAGCGATTCGGCGTACGGGACTCTGAGCGGTACGTCGATGGCGGCACCCCACGTCGCCGGGGCGATGGCCTTGCGGCTGCACGACGCGCCGAGCAGTACTCCGGCCCAGCTGCACCAATGGGTGATGGACAACGCCAGTACCGGGAAGATGTCGGGGATCCCGTCGGATGCGCCGAACAAGCTCGTCTACGTACCGAACACCCCGCCGGCGACGGACGACTTCTCGCTGGCCGCCAACCCCACCGCGGTCAGTGTCGACCCTGGTAGCTCGGTGACCACCACCATCGCGACCACGGTGACTCGCGGCGCGGCGCAGACCGTGCAGCTGTCGGCCGGCGACCTGCCGTCCGGTGTCACCGCATCGTTCGATCCGGCGTCGGTCACCGCGGGCAACTCGTCGCGGCTCACCCTCACCGCGGCCGCTGCGGCCAGTCCGGCCCGAGCGACAGTCACCGTCACCGGCAAGGGCACAGCAGTCACCCGTACTACGAACGTCGGGCTCACCGTGAACGGTGACGTCCCCGACGACTTCTCGCTGAGCACCGACCCGTCATCCGGAACCGTGACCGCAGGCAACTCGGTAACCACCACCGTGCGGGCGACGGCGACGAGCGTTGCCCCAGCGAACACTGGCCAGTCCAAGACCGCGATGCGGGAGGAGAGCAGCGCCGGGCCGGGCTCCGGTGTGGGAGTCGTCGGTGGAACGTTGACGACCGTCAGCAAGTACCCGTTCATCATCTCGCAGCACCGCACCGGTGGTGCGCGTCCGACAGAGCAGTCCTGCACCGGCTCGGTGGTTGCTCCGCGCAAGGTGTTGATCGCGGCCCACTGCAAGTTCGCCGAGGGCGAGAAGTACCTGATCTACGGCCGCGACGACCTGGCCGACACCAGCAAGGGCGTCCGGATCGCGATCCAGGAGTACCTGACCCACCCCAACTACAACGCCAACGACGGCTGGCGCACCGGCTACGACGTCGCGGTGATCACCACCATCAGCGACATCCCGACCCCGGCCGGCATGGCCTATCCGGCGGTCGCCAAATCCGGTGACACGCTTGCCCTCGGCACCCGTGGCACCGCGATCGGCTACGGCAAGAGCGACTCACAAGATGCCCAACGCAACACCAAGCTGTACGAGGCCGTGCTGCCGACCGTCGACGGTCAGAACTGCGGCTCGTACTCCGGGCACTTCGACGACCGGTACATGATGTGCAGCGGCTACGCCAGCGGCGGCCCGAGCCTCTGCCAGGGCGACAGCGGTGGGCCCTACCTCTACAACGGCAAGATCTACGGCGTCTTCTCCTGGCTGCGCACCGACTGCGCCACCTACCAAGCGCACGGCAAGCTGTGGGGCGTGATGGGCGACTGGGCCAACGAGCAACTAGGCACCACCGAGCCGCCGACCGGTGAGGTCAACCTGACCGCCGGCGGTCTACCAAGTGGCACCATCGCGTCGTTCAGCCCGACGAAGATCGCGGTTGGCGGCAGCTCACAACTAACCATCACCACCTCGGCCTCCACCCCGGCCGGGGACTACACCATCACCGTCAACGGCACCCGCGACGCAGTCAGCCGCCAAACGACCTACCGCCTCACAGTCAACGGTGGAACAACCACCCTCACGCTCACCGATCCCGGCGTACAGACATCGGTCCGAGGCCGACCGGTCACCCTGCAACTCAAGGCATCCGGAGGCACCGGAGGCAACCGCTTCACCGCCACCGGCCTACCCGCAGGCCTGTCCATCAACCAGTCCACCGGCCTGATCACCGGCACCCCAACCGTCGCAACCAACTACCGCCCGACGGTAAGAGTCACCGACACCTCGGGCGCAACAGCCTCAGCCACCTTCTACTGGTTCATCTTCCCGTACTAACCTTCCCGGCCAGGTGCCGGAAGCAGAGGAAACCGATGCCGTCGGCAATCACATGTTGCCGACGGCATCGGCCTGCCATGCGGAAAAGCACGCAATCGCTGGGATCACCACAATGCGCTCAGCTCAGCGAGACGGTGCCTACTCTCGGTTCGCGCGACGTAGGAGCGCATGGGCTGGGTGGGAGCGCCGAGTGGTGAGCGACGGAGGAGCGAGCGGCGAGGCAGCGTGGGGGTTTGTTGGCTACTCCTCGCAGGTCACCAGTTCTTCGACGACGATGGTCGGTGTGCGAATCAGCTGACCCGGCTGGCTAGCTCGGATTGCCTGGGCTTCGGGTGGTAGCCAAACCGGGCTCTCGGCCGCCAGCGGGAGGATTCGCAGTACGACGTCAGTTGCTGCGTGAAGCCCCGCGTCCCGCACGTCGATCGTCCAGACGCTCCCGTCCCAGAAGCGATCGCCGACCGTCACGCCGTCCACCACCAGCTCGGCGACATCGCCGGCCCACGTGATGTGCAGCCGTGCCTCGACGTCGCCGGCCCAGTCCGGCAAGGTGACGCGATACAGACTCGCGAGCCGGTCGAGGTCCGACGGCTGAGGACTGGAGGCGCGGCTTTCCCGCTCTCCATAGGCAGCCGGCACCTCGCCCGCGGGCCGGATGACCTCCACCTGCGCCGTCGCAGTCCGGCCACTGACCGGCGACGGGCCCAACGGCACCGACACAAAGTGCCCGGCATCAGGCTCATAGCGGCGCAACCGCGGCACCCTTCCCGCGGACACCACCCGCACCGGCCCCTCAACACCCCACGAAACCTCGCAGTCAGACAGAAGCAGTGTCCGTTCGGGTTGCTCACGCACCCAAAGCTCGGCCCCAAGATCCGGCGGCAGGACGAGCAGATCGAGCGATCCGGTGGCCGACACCAACCTGACCGGCACCTCCGAAGCCACCAACCTGTACGTCGTCCCGTCGCCCGCGCTGTCGACCGAACCACTCTCCGACCAAACCGCCACGCCACGAGGCAGCCGCAGCTCGACCGGCAGAGACCGATCCGCCAGCAACACCAGGACCGGCGCTTCGGTCCCCTCGAGCAACGTGACCGGCGTGGCCGTGATCCACTCGATCACCATTCCGCCGTACTCCTGGAACAGCGGCCAGCACGCCAGCAGCCCGGGTTCGATGGTGACCGGTTCCGCCGGCACCGTGAACGCGCCATTCCCATCGGCCGCAGCGATCTCGAACTGCACGTCACGCAAGGGATCCAGCTGCTCATAAGCCTGATGCCAGGCCACGAAGAGATATCCTTTGTCGCCGTCCGACCGCACCGCCCACCGAGGTGTCGTCCTGTCCCCCACCCCGGCCGGCCTGACCTCGGGTAGCCACGACGGCAACTCCGACAGCCCGGCGCCGAAGGCGGTCAAGAATGCGTGCTGGCGCCGAAGCTCGGCGTGCGAGCCGGTGATCTCCCCAGCCTCCCCGATCGGCGCATGAAAGTCGTACCCCAGCCTGGGCAGATCATTGGGGTATCCGGTCGCATGCGACTCCTGCCAGCCGTCCGGGCCGCCGGCCGGATTCGTCCCGCCGGCGAACATGTAGTACCCCTGCCAGGCCGAGCCGTTGCCGATCTTGCACCACGCCACCGTCGCCACGTCGAGCGGCTCCAGGAGCGGGCGGCGATGGTACGCCGTCGCCATCCCACCGCCGAGCTCACAGGTCGCCGGCGGGAAACCGGACGCGGTGGGATCAGCCGGGACGGACGGCTCGTGGTGCCGCAGATCCGCGCCGATCCCGGGGTCGTCCCACCGGTGGCTGAAGAAGAAGTGCTCCCGGAACGACGGATCCCAGCCCGCCTCGGAGTCGACCCAGAACCCCTCGGCGTACCCACCGTAGACAGGGAACACCTCCTCGTCGGGCAGCTTCGCTCCACCCCAAGCCGTCGCCGTCCAGAGCGGAGCGGCCAGCCCTGCGCGCCGAGCCAGCGCCTTGAGCGTGACGAGATGACCGGGCTGGTCGTACAACTCGTTGTCGAGCTGAATCGCCAGCAGGACACCGTCGGGCCCGGCCCGCCGTCCGAGATGTCCGGACAGCTGACCGAACCACTCCTCGACCAGTTCGAGGTACTGCGGATCATCGGTCCGATGCGCGACGTTCGCGGCCGCGACCCAGTCCGGGAAGCCACCGTTGCGCAACTCGCCGTGACACCACGGCCCGATCCGCAACACCACATCGAGCCCATGGTTGCCACAGGCATCAATAAACGCGCCCACATCCAGATTGCCATCGAACCGCGGCTCGCCGCGCTCCGAAACGTGGTGCAACCACGGCACGTACGTCGACACCGCGGTCACGCCACCCGCCACCGTCGCCCGTAGCCGGTCCTCCCAGCGATCTCGTGGCATCCGGCTGTAGTGCAGTTCCCCGGAGATCGGGATGACCGGAACGCCGTCCCGCTCCAGCCCACGGTTGGACAGCCCAATCCCGGGCCGCCGATCATCGGAGTTGGCCATCCGCGGCCGCCGCGCCTCGTCCGGCCACGGCGCCACTCTGATCCGGTGACCGCTCATCGGTTCTCGAATGCGAAGTCCATCTTCGCGAGTATGCCGTCCACCATGTGCTGCCCCGCGAATCGTCTCCCCGTGGCGCGTGACCGGAATCGGCCACGCGAGCACCCCGGCCACGTTGCGCTTGTTCTACGGTTGACCGTGGAAGGCCGCAGTGGCCCACAGCGAGCGGACGGAGCAGGGTGGCAGGACCTACGGACCGGCAGCCGGGCAAGCGTCCGACGATCAATGACATCGCGACGGCCGCCGGGGTGTCCCGAGGTACCGTCTCGCGAGTTCTCAACAACGAACGGTGGGTCAGCGCGTCCGCGCGCGCCGCCGTCGATCGCGCCATCGCAGAGACCGGCTATCGCGCCAACAGCATGGCGAGGAGCCTCCGCGGGCACCGCAGCCGCCGGGTGGCGTTCCTGATCAACGAGGGTGTCGACCGCTTGTTCGCCGACCCCAACTTCGCCGTACTGATCCAGGGCAGCTCGGACGCACTTCGTGAGCGCGGGTCGTCGATCGTCCTGCTGATGGCCGGCAACAGCGCGGAGCGCGACCAGGCCATCGAGTTCATCGAGGACGGCGTCGTCGACGGCGTGTTCATCACCTCCTGGAACCAGGACCCGGACTTCGTCTCACGCGTCGTGAGTACCGGGATCCCGGTGGTCAGCGCTGGCGAACCACCATCGACAGCCGGACTGAGCTGGGTAGCCGCCGACGACGAGGACGGCGCCGGTACTGCGACGCGGCATCTCCGCTCACTGGGCCGGCGACGCGTCGTCACCATCGCGGGTCCGAAGCGCGGCCCCACCGGCGACCAGCGCCTGGCCGGTTATACGAAAGCACTCGGCGGCGAGGTAAACCCGGACTGGATCGAAACCGGGGACTACTCGCGCGCAGGTGGAGCGCGCGCGATGCTGGCACTGCTGGACCGGGTGCCGGATCTCGACGGGGTGTTCGCCGCGAACGACGTGATGGCTGCCGGTGCGATCGAGGCCCTCCAACGGGCCGGACGACGAGTCCCCGAAGACGTCGCCGTGGCCGGTTTCGACGACAGTACGGCGGCGACGTCCGTCGTACCGGCGATCACCACGATGCGCCAGGACTTCGACCTGATCTGCAAGGCCGCCGTCGAACTCCTGACCGAGCGAATCGACGGCGCCAACCCGCGCCACCTCACCGTCCCGACCGAACTGGTGATCCGAGCCTCTACCACGGCCTGAACCGGCGGCCTGCTGGGAACGTGCACGTATCTGAGGGCGGCGAGGGACAATTCTGGCCAGAAATCCCTTCGAGTGGAGCAATTCAAGGATGTGAACGCTCCCAATGCGAGCGGACTCAAAACAGACTGGGATCGATCCCGAAGTCTTGACCGCGGTAGTCGCAGGATGTAACCCTCTGCTTACACCCCACATCGAAGCGCTTCGATCGCCTCCTCCCCCGTGGCCCGGCCGGAGCTCCTCGACCTACCGCCCCGTGGAGTCCCACAGTGAGGAAATTCGTCGCGTCCTGTCCTGTTCTCGCCCTTCTCGCCCTCCCCGCAGCACCTGCCTCTGCGGCCGAAGGTGTCCTCATCAACCAATCGTTCAGTGTCCAGACGACGCCGCCGAACTTCGGCTTCCCGATCGGAGCCGACGTGGCCGGCGGCGTCCTCAACCTGACCAGGCAGATGCGCAACTACACCACCTCGGTCAAGCCGTTCGACCCCGCCGTCGTCCAGGAGAAGACCCTCGATCTCGCCTTCGACTGGGAAACCGCCGTCGCCACCAGCGGAAACAAGACGGGTGTCGAACTCCGTGACAGCCAAGGCAATCTCGTGTTCTCACTCGCCGGTACGACGACCGAACTCCGGTACGGACTGACCGGCCCGGTGTCCGACTCCACGACTGCCCCGGATTCACTCAACCCGGCCTGGATCAGGATCGGCTACGACCGCAGCAGGTGGTACACGGTGAATCTGCACCTCGACTTCACCCTGCAGCGAGTGCAGTACACGATCGCCACCAGAGAGACTGCCGCGCGGGTGATGGCCTCGGGTACCGCGACCGTGACCGGCAGAAATCTCGCGAAGTTTGTCGCCGCCAACTACTACGGCACCGGTGTGCAGTCGATCGACAACTTCCGGCTCACCGTCCCGGCGAACGCCGCATACGGCAGCCTGAAGGGCACAACGATGTACGCCCTCGGCGACAGCATCGTCTACGGCCACAGCTATCCGCGAAGCTTCGTGAACCTCACCGCGGAACGCGAACTGATGAACCTGTCCAAGTACGCCGTCAACGGCGCCACGGTCGGCCCCAGCAGCAACCAGCTCATCACCCAGGTGCGGAACGCCTCGACCCGCTCTCCCGACTACGTCGTGTTCGACGGCGGCACCAACGACGCCGAACGCATCTACGGTCACCAGTACGGCGTCGGCGTGATGGCTGACGGCTTCGATCCCACCAGGTTCGACAAGTCCACCTACGCGGGCTCGCTCGAGACCGCCCTGTCGGCCATGCGTACCAAGTGGCCGACCGCGCGGATCGTCTACGTCGCCGTCCACAAACTCGGCTCCCGCGACTGGAACACCCAACTCGCCATCCGCGCGGTGACCTTGCAGATCTGCAGCAAGTGGAAGGTCTCGGTCGCCGATCTCTTCAACGGGACGCCCCTGGACACCCGCGTCGACAGCCAGCGGGTGGCCTACACCTTCAACGACCTCGTCAACGGCTTCCCCGGAACCGGCGGCACCGGCACCCACCCCAACCTCGCCGGTATCTCCACCTTCTACGTCCCAGTCCTGACCGCCGCTCTGACCCAACCGCAACTGGAGGAAGAATGACCCGACGATTCAGCCTCGCAAGTTTGCTGACCCTGCTGGCGTCCCTGTTGTTCACCCTGCCCCAGGCCGCCGCGGCGCCCGTCACGACGACAGCGGCAGCAGCGCCCACCGCGGCGACCCGCATCATGCCGCTGGGCGACTCGATCACCGGATCGCTCGGTTGCTGGCGCGCCCTGCTGTGGCGGCACCTACGAGATACCGGCCACACGAACATCGACTTCGTCGGCACGCTGCCGGCCCAGGGCTGTGGATTCAGCCACGACGGGGAGAACGAAGGGCACGGTGGGTTCCTGGCGACCAACATCGCCCGCAACAACCAGCTCCCCGGCTGGCTGTCCGCCACCCGCCCCGACATCGTGATGATGCATCTCGGCACCAACGATGCCTGGAGCAACATTCCGGCCGGCTCGATCCTGAACGCCTACACCACGCTGCTCAGCCAGATGAGAGCCAGCAACCCCCGGATGAAACTCGTCGTCGCCCGGATCATCCCGATGAACCCCGCCAACTGCTCCGCCTGCTCTCAGCGAGTCGTTGCCCTGAACAACGTCATCCCCGGCTGGGCCCAAGCGAACACCACCGCGGCTTCACCCATCACAGTTGTCGACCAGTGGTCGGGGTTCAACACCGCCACAGACACCTACGACGGAGTACACCCCAACAACTCTGGCATCCAGAAGATGGAGCAGCGCTGGTACCCCGCGGTCGTGGCGGCTCTGTCCGCGGATACGCCAGCCGCGGTCGGTCTGCGCGTCAACGGCACCCGCGTCGTCGAGGCGAACGGCGCCACCTTGGTGATGCGCGGCGTGAACCACCCGTACGCCTGGTACAAGACGCAGAACAGTTCCTTCGCCAACATCAAGGCGACCGGCGCCAACACCGTCCGCGTGGTGCTCAGCAGCGGCCATCGAGCGGCGCCAACCACAGCAGGTGAAGTCACCACCATCATCTCCCTGTGCAAGCGGTCACGGCTGATCTGCGTCCTCGAGGTGCACGACACGACCGGGTACGGCGACGAGAGCGGGGCCGCGACTCTGGACCAGGCGGCGGGTTACTGGATCAGCATCGCCGGCGTACTCCGTGGCCAGGAGAACTACGTCGTGATCAACCTGGGGAACGAACCGTTCGGCAACAACCAGCAGGTGAGCGCGACCTGGACAACCGCGACCAGCAACGCGATCAAGCGACTGCGCGGTGCCGGACTGCAGCATCTCCTGATGGCCGACGCACCGATGTGGGGCCAGGACTGGCAGAACATCATGCGCAACAACGCGGCCGCAGTACTGGCCGCCGATCCACAGCGCAACACCGTGTTCTCCATCCACATGTACGGCGTCTACAACACCGCGGCCAAGATCACCGCGTACTTCGATGCCTTCCGCAACGCCGGGCTGCCCTTGGTGGTCGGCGAGTTCGGCCACTCCCACAGTGACGGCGATCCCGACGAGAACACCATCCTGGCTCAGGCGCAGGCCATAGGCCTCGGTTATCTCGGCTGGTCCTGGAGCGGCAACGGCGGCGGCGTCGAGTACCTCGACATGGTCTACTCCTTCGACCCCACCCGCCTGACCCCCTGGGGTCAGCGAATCATCAACGGCACCAACGGCATCCGGCAAACCTCGAAGGAAGCAACCATCTACGCCGGCCAGTAGCCCACCCCACACCGAGCCGCCTTGACGGCCCATCCCTCATGCAAGACCGCCAGGCCCCACCACTTCCGCCCCCTTGGAGTGCTCATGACCATGCAACGTCGTACCTTCCTCAGCCTGACCGCCGCCGGAGCCGCCGGCGCAGGCCTGACCGCGCTCGGCGCCGGCCAAGCCCTCGGGACAGCCACCCCACTAGCCGGCGCGCCGACCACACCGTTCGCGGTCGGCGTCCGCCAATACACCTGGTGGCGCGGCAGTCGCCGCGTGAACACCTACGTCTACTACCCCGCCAAAGGCACGCCCGGTTCGGGTCCGACCACCAACGCTCCGGTTGCCGACGGCGTGTTCCCCATCTGCCAGTACACGCACGGCTCCGGCGCCAGCCCCCAAGGCGCGCTGGGTCACATCCGTCCACTGGCCGCGGCCGGATTCATCGTCCCCGCCCCGGTCTTCACCAGCGCCTCCATCGGCGACGCGTACAACGGCAACCTGTCCAAGGACGCCTCCGTGGCAATCACCGGCACTCTCGGGTTGAACACGTCGGCCAACGACCCGTTGCGGGGCCACATCAACACCACGGTGGGTGTCGGCGTGTCTGGCTACTCGATGGGCGGCATGACCACCCACGGCCTGCTGACCATCGCGCCGGACTCGCGGATCGTCGCAGCTGCGCCGTGGGCCTGTGTGGACATGGGCAACCCGTCGTCCTCGGTGCGGGCCAAAGTCCTGTTCATCCACGGGGATCGGGACAGCACCTGCCCCTACTCCTCCGCCCGCCAGGCCTACCGCGAACTGCCCACGCCGAAGGCCTTCCTCACCTTCGTCGGCGGGAGTCACAGCAGCTACTTCAGCGACTCCCGGGCCCGCAACACGTTCGTGGACTGGATGCGCTGGAGCCTGTACGCCGATACCGTCGCCCGCGACCGCCTTCGCACCGACGCCACCTCCAGCACCACCCGGTGGGAAGCGCTCTTGACCTGAGCACCCCGCTTTGAGCTGAGCTCTCGCCTTTGAGCTGAGCTGACGCTTTTGAGCTGAGCACATCCCCCGGGGCCGGCCACGATGGCCGGCGCCGGGTGGTGAGCGGCGAGGCAGTGTGGGACTCAGGCCGACTCGCGGATGACCAGTTCTGTCGGAAGGATGACGCTGGCCGGGCCGTCGCCGTCGATCTGAGCCAGCAACTGGCGCACCATCATCTCGCTGATCCGCTCCCACGGCTGCCGCATCGTGGTCAGCGGCGGGTTGGTGCCAGCGGCAACTGATGAGTCGTCGAAGCCACCCACGGCGATATCGCCGGGGACGCTGAGCCCCGCCCGCTCGATCGCAGCCAAAGCACCCTCAGCCATCAGGTCCGACGCGACGAATACGGCGTCAAGATCCGGCACCCGGGTCAGCAACTGCTGCATACACGCCTCACCACTTGCCCGGCTGTAGTCGCCCGTCGCCACGAGCCGTTTACTGAAACGGATCCGGTGCTCAGCAAGCATCTCCCGGTAGCCCTCCAGCCTCTCAGACCCACCAGGTCCGTCGGCAGGCCCCGCGATATGCGCGATGCGCTTGCGGCCCGTCTCGAGCAAGTAGCGCACCATGGTCCGAGCGCCCTCGCGGTCGTCCGCAACCACGTAGGAGACCGCGGCATTCTGGTCATGTGGCTTACCGCAGCACACGAACGGCAGCTCGGTCTCCTGGAGCAGGTCGAACATCGGCGTACCGCGGTCCCAGGTGAACAGCAACGCTCCGTCGACCTGGGCGGCCAGGTAGGGAGCGATACGACGGCGTTCCGCCTCGGTGCCCGCCGCGACCAGTACGAGCGGGATGTCGTGCGCCGCAAGCGCGGTGGTGCAGCCACGCAACATGGTGGCCAGGTTGGGATCGAGGAACAACCGGTCTTGCGTCTCCGAGAGCAGGAACGCGACCGATCCCGCACGCCGGGTCACCAGGCTGCGGGCCGCCTGGTTCACCACGTAGCCGAGCTTGCGGATGGCGGCGTCCACCGCTCGATGGCTGGCCGGGCTGACATTGCGCCCGCCCTGCAGGACGCGCGATACCGTACCGCGAGAGACGCCCGCCTGCGCGGCGACGTCGTGGATGGTCGGCGGGCGTTTGCCGCGCTGTGGCGCGATGTCGGTCATGGCTCCTCGACGGCGACGAATGATGACCGAACTCTACCCGCGATCACCCGTTCATTGCCGACGGCACCTGAGTGGCGCTGGGTCGGGTGACGCTACGGGAGTGATGCCGTGGCGCCGCCGTCGATCACCTGGGCCGAGCCGGTCATGAACGGATAGCGGTCGGACGCGATGTCGAGGACGAACGCAGCGATTTCCTCGGGTCGGCCGGTGCGGCCGACTGCTGGGGCCCGCGATCGGGCGGTGACAGCGAGGCCGGCGTTGTAGAGGGCGTCGGGGGTCCGCTCGTTTCCCGAGACCCTGCGGGCCATCTCGGTGTCGACCAGACCGGGCAGTACTGCGTTCACGCGGATTCCCTGGGCACCGTAGTCGAGGGCCGCTGCCTGCATGAGTCCGAGGAGGGCGTGCTTGCTGGCGCCGTACGCCGAAAAGCCCTGCCGCACCGCCAGCGCGTTGATCGAGGCGGTGAGAACGATGTTCCCGCCACCCGCGCTGAGCAAGTGCGGGATCGTATGTTTCAGGGTGAAGTACGCGCCCCGCAGATTGGTGTTCAGTACGTCGTCCCACTGTGCCGTGCTGATCTTGTGCACAGGGCTGATGTGATGGACGCCGGCGTTGCTGAAGACGATGTCCAGTCGCCCGTACCGCGACGCCACCCCGTCGGCGAACTTGACCACCTGGTCCTCCACCCTGACATCAGCCCGCAGGTACGTCGCTTCGTGCCCCCGAGCGCGAATCTGCTGCTCGACCTGGCGGCCGCGATCCTCTCGCCGCCCGCAGAAACCGACCTTCGCTCCCTCCGCGGCGAAGGCCTCAGCGGTGGCGCGACCGATCCCCGACGTCGCACCCGTAATTAGCACCACTTTGCCCGCGAAACGTTGCCCGTCCGCCGGCGCTGCACTCATTCGCGGGCCGGGAGCCGCGGTCAGCCTTCCGCCGGCTACTCCGGCCGCCCCAGCCGCCACCGCCGTGGCAACGGCGGCCCCGGCCACCACTGCTCGCCGTCCCAGCCGGCGCTCTGACTGGGTGCTTTCACCAGCATCCTGCTGTTCGGTCATCTTGCTCGTACCTTTCGCTCGGGCAATCTGTGCCTGCAGCGTAGGAAGCCGGGACGGACCGGAGCATCGGCAAGATGGCGTGACCTGATCCGTCGGTCGGCGTCAGCCGGCGCGACCTTCGGCATAGGTCGTTGGACAGACCCGGCCCAGCCGGTTGGACGATGCCGATGCGCCTGGCGTGTGCTGGACTACTACCGTCCTGACCCGAATGTCGAAGGGCGATATGGCGACCGAGACGCAAGTTGCAGGGCGGGCGGCACGCCCGATCCCTGTTTCAGTCGGCGTGACCGGAGTCGTCGGCTTCAGCTGCCTCCTCGCCGTGATCAGCCGCGACGTTCGTGAGTCCGGCCCATCCGCCGGCACCTCTGGACTCGCACTGATCACCGTGGCCGTCTTGCTGACTTTGCAGATCCTGGTCAGCCGTCGGTACGGCGATGCGCCGCCGGCGCTGACCGCCGGGACGGCGCTGGCCGCTCAGGCGGTACTGGTCGAGGCGCTGACCCTGACCGACGGGCTCAGCGTGGCCTCGATCATGTACCTGGCCCTGCCATTCCCAGTCGTGTTCTGGGTGGGCGGACGGGCCGGTGTTTGGGCAGGCGCGGCGATCCTCGCCTGGTTCACCCTGAGGTTCACCTGGCACAAGCCTGCCTGGCTCACCGACCCAGCCAGCATGAACGCGTTCACGCTGTTCGTGATCGCCGTCGTCCTGGTCACGGCCACCGCTCTGCTGATCCGGCGTGAGCAAGCCAGCCGCCAAAGGGCAGAAACCCTGCTCCACGATCTCGGCGCCTCGCACCGCCAGCTCATCGAGTCCCAGAGCCGGGTAGCAGAGCTGGCCACGATCGAGGAGCGCAACCGTCTCGCCCGCGACATCCACGACAGCCTCGGGCAGCACCTCACCGTGATCAGCGTCCAACTGGAGAAGGCCCAACTACTGGTGGAAGCCGACCAGGGAGCCGCGGCTGTTGCCGTTGGCAACGCAAAACGGCTCGCCGACCAAGCGTTGTCCGACGTACGGGACTCGGTCCGTGCTCTCCGCAAAGATGAAGCGCCGTTCGTGCTGGGGCCGGCGCTCGAGTCGCTCGTTGCGGATCTCCAGGTGCTGCCGTTCGAACTGGACCTCAAGCTCACCGGAGACGAGCAACGTTATTCGGGACAGCAGTTGCTGGCGCTGTACCGCGCTGCTCAAGAGGGTCTGACCAATGTGCAGCGGCACGCTCGGGCCAGCCGGGTGAGGCTGGAGGTGGACCTTGGCACCGACGCGGCCTCGCTGACCTTGGACGATGACGGCATCGGTCCACCGATCGACCCTGGCAACGGTTTGCGTGGCATTCGCGAGCGGCTGGAGCTGGTCAGCGGCCGGCTCCAGCTGTCGGTCGCACCCGGCGGCGGTACAAGGTTGTCTGTCAGTGTTCCGCGGACGACGACGGGAAAGCGGTGACCGGGATGGAGCCGAGTGAGACGATCCGGCTGCTGGTCGTGGACGACCAGGAGCTGATGCGGGACGGGCTCACTGCCATCCTGGGACAGCAATCCGGTATCGAGGTGATCGGCAGCGCGGCCGATGGCGCCGAAGCGCTGCGCCTGGTCGAGGAGCTGAAACCTGACGTAGTACTGATGGATGTCCGGATGCCCGTTCTCGATGGGGTCCGCGCGACAGCAGAAATCCTGCGTAGCGAACCGTCCACCACGGTGCTCGTGTTGTCGACGTTCGACGACGACGAACACGTGCACCAGGCGCTCCAAGCGGGCGCAACCGGCTACTTGCTGAAGAACCTGCCCGCCCGAGATCTGGCCCGGGCCATCCGCCTGGCACGGCGCGGGGTGGTTCAGTTGGCACCGGCGGCTGCCGCCAAGGTCGTCGCCCTCCTCGCCTCAACCCCGCTGAAACCATCTGAGGGGAAGCTGCCGACCGAACTGTCCCGGCTGACCGACCGGGAACGCGAAGTCGTCCGCCTGGTAGCCGCCGGCGCCAACAACCGCGAGATCGCCCAGGAACTGATCATCTCCGAAGGAACCGTGAAGACCCACATCTCCAGCATCCTCGCCCAACTCAACCTCCGCGACCGCACCCAACTAGCAGTCTTCGTCCACCAAACCCTCGCCGGCCAGTAACAAGACCAGAGAAGCTGCAAAGCCGAGTCACGCGCTGCAACAGATCAAGACAGAGTTCCTCTCCGTGTCTCGCTGAAGCCGCTGGTCGACGAACCCGGTGCCGTGTGCGGTGCCGCCCAGTGAACCTGCCGGACGGATGCGGGCAGCTGCCAAACATCCGGATTGCGAACACTAGAACATATGTTCGAGAGTGAGCTACCGTGGAGGCATGTTAGGACGGTTCACAGTGCGTCTCTCAGACGACGGCAGCGGCACCTTCGGGGTGTGGGACAGCGCGGTCAACGGCTGGCGTGTGACCAACCTCGACCGGGCCGCGGCCGAACAGATGAAAACTGACCTCGACCTGCAGTTCAACGCCCAGGGAACCCGGCCGCCCGACGACATCCGCACCGTCGACCCACCCCAACCCGTCGAACAGCTCGTCGCGTGGGAGTCCGGCGAACTGGACGCCTGGATCCGCGAAGGCGGCCAATGGCTAGGCCGAGTCCGCGACCGCAACGGCAACATCGCCTGGGTCCCCCAAGCCGACCTCCGCCCCACCAACCAGGACACCCCGTGAACGCGCTGTTCCAGCGCACCCGCGGAACCCCACAGCCGCGTCGGTGCGCGCGCTCCTCGGCGCGGACAGCCAGTGGCAGAGCCACAAGTCCTGGCCAACCGCCGGCGCGCACAAGTTCTGTCCGCGTCTGACGTCGAGGTCGTGAGGTGGCGGCGATCGTGTCATCGTAGGGACGTGACCGACGCGGGAGCTGGGCCGGGCGCCGACTTGTCGCGCGCGGTGTGGCCGGTTGGCCGGGTCGCGGCCATGCTGGGGATCTCGGCGATGACGCTGCGCAGCTGGGAAAGGCGGTACGGGATCGGGCCGTCGCAGCGCAGTCAGGGTCAGCATCGTCGCTACACACAGGCCGATGTCGATCGGTTACGACGCATGCAGCTCCTGATTCAGCAGGGCACCTCGCCGGTGGACGCGGCTCGGCTGAGCCGTCTCCAGGTTCCGGCTCCGCGCGATCCAGCCTCGGCCGAGCTCGACACACTGCTGCGGGAAGCCGAGGTACTGCGGCTGCCGGCGCTCGACGAGTTGCTGGACGGTTCGCTGGCTCGATCCGGTGTGCGACGAACCTGGACCGACTTGGTTGCGCCGGCGTTTCGCCAGCTGGGGCAGCGATTCCAGCGCGATGGTGACTGCACCGATATCGAGGTCGTGCTGGCTCGGTCGTTCGAGGGCGCAGTCGAGCGGTACCTCAACGACCGCCGTCTACGTCGAAATGGTGTCGCCCCGGTGCTGCTGGCAGTCTGCCCGAACGAGCGGCACACGATGCCGATGACCGTGCTCGAAGCAGTGCTCGCGGAGCGGGCCCAGCCCGTGGTGCTCATCGGTCCTGACGCCGGGGAGGTGGCCCTCATGTCGGCAGCACAAAGGACCGCTCCTCGGGTCGTCGTCTTGTGGTCGCTTCGCCGGCAGGCGGGCCAGGCCGCCCTGCGGACTCGGTTGCTGAGACAGGGATTCGCCGTCGAATCCGCCGGTCCCGGGTGGCCGCGATCGGTACGAACACTCACTGACCTGGAGCAGGCCGCCGAGCGGCTGATCACCAGGGCCCGACGTCACTGAGCCAGTCGACCTCCACAGACGAACAGACTGGTCACACCCTCTTCCGCCGCACTGCGGCCGTCGGATGCACCCGCCTCCCAACTTCCTGCCGAACTTGTGCAGCCATCGCCGTTACGCATCACTTGTGCCTAAGTTTGGTGAAGCGGTGTCCAGGCACCGCCGAGTCGAAACGTCGCGCACCGACCGTCGGCACCAGTTGAGGTGACAAGTGACCCGAACAGAACTGCCCGGACCGGTCGGCTGGCTCGACGACCGAGTGGGGATCGGCAAGCTCGGCCGGAAGAACCTGCGGAAGGTGTTCCCCGATCACTGGTCCTTCATGCTCGGTGAGATCGCGCTCTACAGCTTCGTCATCCTGCTGCTGACCGGCGTGTTCCTCACCCTGTGGTTCCGGCCGTCGATGGCGGAGGTCGAGTACCAGGGCTCATACAGCCTGCTCAAGGGCCTGCACATGTCGGAGGCCTACGAGTCGACGCTGCGGATCTCGTTCGACATCCGCGGCGGCCCGCTGATGCGGCAGATCCACCACTGGGCCGCGGTCTTGTTCGTCGCCGCGATGAGCGTGCATCTGCTCCGGATCTTCTTCACCGGCGCGTTCCGCAAACCGCGCGAGCTGAACTGGCTGATCGGCATCGTGATGCTGTTCCTGGGCATCGTCGAAGGGTTCATCGGCTACGGCCTGCCCGACGACCTGCTGTCCGGTACCGGGCTGCGGATCACCGAGGGTCTGGTCCTGGCCTCCCCTGTCGTCGGCACCTACCTGTCGTTCTTCATCTTCGGCGGCGAGTTCCCCGGCGACGAGTTCGTCTCGCGGTTCTACACCGTTCACGTCCTGCTGATTCCCGGCATCCTGCTGGCCTTGATCACCGCGCACCTCTTCCTGGTCGTCTACCACAAGCACACCCAGTTCGCCGGTCCCGGCCGGACCGAGAAGAACGTCGTCGGCTACCCGTTGCTGCCGGTCTACCTCGCCAAGGCGGGCGGCTTCTTCTTCGTCGTCTTCGGGGTGCTGGCCCTGATGGGGGCCCTGCTGCAGATCAACCCGGTCTGGCTGTACGGGCCCTACAACCCGGCCGAAGTCACCGCCGGCTCACAACCCGACTGGTACATGGCGTGGCTCGACGGCGCCGTCCGGTTGATGCCCGGCATCGAGTCGTCGTTCTGGGGCGTCACGATCAGCTGGAACGTCGTCGTACCCGCACTGCTGATGCCACCGCTGTTCATCGGGTTCGTCGCGCTCTACCCGTTCATCGAAGCCTGGGTCACCCGCGACACGCGGGAGCACCACCTGCTGGACCGGCCACGTAACCAGCCAACGCGCACCGGGATCGGCGTCGCCGTCATCGTCTTCTACGGTGTGCTCTGGCTCAACAGCGGCAACGACCTGATCGCCACCCACTTCAACTCCTCGATCAACACCATCACCTGGGTCTGCCGGGTCCTCATCGTCATCGGCCCGATCCTCGCCTTCTGGATCACCCGGCGAATCGCGATCTCACTGCAACGCGCGGATCGCGACCGGGTACTGCACGGCCTCGAGTCCGGCATCATCGTCCGCTCCCCCGAGGGCGCGTACTACGAGAAGCACACCCCGATCTCGAAGTACGAGGCCTACACCCTGACCGCCCACGAACGGCAACTCCCCCAGTCCGTCGACCCGGACACCGACGCCAACGGGATTCCCACCCCACGACGCCGGCGCGCAAGGGTCCGGGCAGCACTGTCGCGCTTCTACTACGCCGATACAGTCCCCAAGCCGACCGGGGCCGAACTCGACCACGACGAGCTGCCGGCCCGACGACCCGAGTGACCGCTCGGTGCGGAGTGTGCACCAGATTTGCATAAGTTTGTCTCCCAGTGCATCCGTTGGGCGCTGCCGGACCGAAGACATGTCAAGCAACCCCGACTCCGAGGAGAGTTTCCATGTCTGTTCGCCGTGTCATCGCCTTGTCGGCCACCGGTCTGCTCGCAGCAAGCCTGCCGGCAGCCGCTGCGACCTCAGCTCAAGCCGGGCCGACCGCAAACGCGACCGTTTCGGTCCTGCACGCCGTGCCCGGCCCGACCGTCGACGTCTACGCCAACGGCAAGGCCCTGCTGACCAACTTCAAACCCGGCACCCTGACCGACCCGGTCAAGCTCCCGGAAGGAACCTACGACCTCAAGGTGACGGCTGCCGGTGCGGGCGCGGGCGGCGCCGCGGTCATCCAGGCCAACGACGTCACGGTGCCCGGCGGCGCGAACATCACCGTCGTCGCACACCTGAACGCGGGCGGAAAGCCCGTCCTGACGCCCTATGTCAACGACGTGTCGAAGGTCGCCGCGGGCAAGGCGCGGATCACCGTTCGCCACGCCGCCGCCGCACCCGCTGTCGACATCCGGGCCGGCGGAACACCCGTGTTCAAGGGGGTGACCAACCCCAAGGAAGGCAAGGCAGACCTGCCGGCCGGCGTCGTGAAAGCCGACGTGGCCCTGGCCGGCACCTCGACGGTCGCCATCGGCCCAGCTGACGTGAACCTCAAGGAAGGAACGAACACGATCGTCTACGCCTGGGGCAGCGCCGGCGGTAAGAACCTCAAGCTCGCCGTCCAGACCATCACCGGCCTGCACCACAGCCCCACCGGCATCCCCGGCGGCACCGGCGGGCAGGCCGCGGGCTCCGACGTACCGCTGTGGCTTGGCGGCCTCCTCGCCGCGGCCGGCCTTGCAGTGGTCGGCTTCGGCACGGTAGCCGTCCGGTCGCGCACCCAACCGTGATCACGCGGCGTGGTGCGGTCGTCCTGGTGACGACCGCACTCGCCTGCCTCGGTCTACTGACCGGGTGCGGCAACTCCAGTACGACGGCTGGTGCTCGCAAGAGCGCTGAGCCTGCCGTCAGCTCTCCACGGCCGACAGCCACAACGCCGGGGGCACAGCCCTCGGCCACCGGACCCCGGCCGGCCGTCCGGACTCGCGACGCCGAACTTCCACCCGTCATCATCGTCGGACAGCCGAGCCGGCTCCAGATCGAGTCGGTGAACCTCGACTTGGCCATCCAGGCCGTCGGTGTCGGCGCCGACGGACAGATGGAGCTACCACCGAACCCAGCGGTGGTCGGCTGGTACAAGTTCGGACCAACACCGTCCGACCCGCAGGGATCGGCCGTCCTGGGCGGGCACCTGGACAGCAAGGAGTTCGGGAGCGGACCTCTGGTCAGACTCCGCAAGCTCCGCCCTGGCGACGATGTCAGAGTCCGGTCGTCCGACGGGTCGACGGCGAAGTACCGGGTCCAGCTGGTCCGCGAAGTACCCAAGACACAACTGGCCGTCGAGGACCTGTTCGACCGTGCGGGTGATCGCAAGCTGCGCATCGTCACCTGTGGCGGCCGCTATGACCGGGACCGCGGTGGGTACCGCGACAACGTGGTCATCACCGCAGTTGCGGCCACCGGTTGACCACCGGGACCGCACGCTTCGGCGATGCTCTTGACGGTGAGATTCGCTATGGTCGCGACGTGACCACCGACGACGTCGGCGGACCCTCGCCGGCCGAGATCTCCAAACGCTTCGCGGAAGGGCGCGACGACAGTTTGGCTGATGCCTACCGTCAGTGGTCCGGCTTGGTCTTCACCTTGGCCGTGCGGGCACTCGGCAATCGCAGCGACGCCGAAGACGTGACCCAGCAGGTCTTCGTCGCCGCCTGGCGGGGAAGAGCAACCTTCGACCCCTCGACCGGACAGCTCGGATCCTGGCTGGCCGGCATCACCCGCCATCGCATCGCCGACTGCCTGAAAGAACGCAGTCGCGCCCTCGACACGGCCGCCACCACCCTGGATCGCACGAGCGACGTGACTGAGACAATTGACAACCTCACAGTCCAACGAGTCGTCCTGGCCGACGAAATCGCACGCATCGGTGATCCCCGGCGAACGATCCTCCGGCTCGCCTTCTACGAAGACCAGACGTACCCGCAGATCGCCGAACGGCTCGAGCTCCCGATCGGAACAGTGAAAAGCCACGTACGGCGCGGCCTGCTCCATCTGCGAGACCGATTGAAGGAGGTGACAGGTGACGAGGCATCTCGATGACGAACTGCTCGCGCAATGGGCCCTCGACGGTCAGCCCGATGACGCCGCTGCCGCCGATCATCTTCAGCTGTGCGACCGCTGCCGGACCAGCCTCGGTGAGCTGCGATCCCTCGTGGCCGTCAGCAAGACGCTGCCCTCGCTGGAGCAACCGGACGACTCAGTCTGGCAACGCATCGTCGAAGAGGTCAGCACACCGCCCTCCTCCGAACAGGTGGTCCTGGACCAGCGGTCTCCAGAAGGTCCCGACCATCCGTTGACCGACGAGAAAGCACCCAGCTCGGCCGGCACCAACCGGCGGTTCCGCCGCCCGACGCTCGCGCTTGCCGCCTGTATCGCGGCACTCCTTGGCGTCGGTGCGGGCATCATCGGCACCCTGCTGGTCACCCGCGACGGCGAGCCCGACCAACCAGTCGCCGAAGTGATGGTCAAGCTCGCCCCCCTGACCGGCAAGACCGGCGGCGGCAGCGCAGACCTGATCCGGGAGCCGTCCGGAACCCGGCTGAAGGTCGATGCGGCAGGGTTGGCCGCAGCCAACGGGTACTACGAGGTCTGGCTGATCAACGTCGACGGCAAGCGGATGGTCTCGCTGGGCGTGCTCAACCCGCAGACCGGAGGCACCTTCCAGGTACCGCCGGATCTGACGGCCCAGGGATACCGGATCGTCGACGTGTCCCTCGAGCCCGACGACGGTAACCCGGTGCACTCGCTGGACAGCATCATCCGCGGCACCCTGCCGGCCTGAGTGCCCGCGTCGCCCCCTCCGCGGTGGGTACCGGTGACCCACCGGCACCTCACCGAGCGGACCGAAGCGGGCGGGCGGACAGTCGACGCGTCACCGGACGAACCGCAGTACCTGGTGCGCAGCGACAAGTCGGGCCGTACCGCGGTACACAAGCCGTCAGCACTGCGCCGGTCGGCGAAGGGGCCGGCATGACCGAGCACGAGGCAACGTACCGCGAGTAGTGCATCGCGCCGCCGCCCGTACCGCGAGGTGACGTGCGAGTGATAGGTGCGGCCGGCCCGCCTGGTTTCCCGCGCCGCTTTGTTGCTGGATCGCTCTATCGGGCCGACCGGAGGTTTAGCTCTGGTCGGGAAGTGCTGGCAGGCCTACCCTGGCAGCAGGGGGCGTGGCATGGAGAACAACGGGCTTATTGCGGTGCTGGGGGCAACAGGTCGGCAGGGTGGGGCGGTCGCCCGGCATGTGCTGGCGGACGGCTGGCGCGTGCGCGCCCTGACGCGCAAGCCGGACTCCCCGGCCAGTGATGCCTTGCGGTCGGCTGGTGCCGAGGTTGTTGGCTGCGACATGGCGGACCCCGACTCGGTGCTGCGTGTCTTCGGGGGTGCGTACGGCGTGTACAGCGTGCAGAACCCGATGATCGCCGGCCACGACGGCGAGGTACAGCAGGGCAAGAATGTCGCAGACGCAGCGAAGGCCGCCGGCGTACAGCACGTGGTCTACGGATCGGCCGGGCCGGGTGTGCGCGGCACCGGTGTCGACTCCTGGGAGTCGAAGCTGATCATCGCCGACTACCTGCGCGAGCTCGGCGTTCCACTGACGGTACTGCGACCAACAGCGTTCATGGAACTGATGACCGACAAGGACCTCTACCCGCCTGTCGCGGTCTGGCGCCTGATGCCCAAGCTTGCCGGCGAACAGACCCCGGTGCCCTGGCTGGCAGTCGACGACCTCGGCGCAATCGCCGCGCGGGCCTTCGCCAACCCGGCCGAATTCATCGGCGCAGAGCTCCCACTGGCAGCGGAGTTCCGCACCATCGCCGAACTCCGCCAGGCCTGGACCGCAGCAACAGGCCGACCACCCCGCAGCTTCCCGATGCCCCTATGGCTCTTCGAACGCTTCACCGGCAAAGACCTCACCACAATGTGGCGCTGGCTGGCAGCCAACCCAGTAGCCGCCGACCCGATGGAAACCGTGAGACTACTGGGCCGCGTAACAACAGTCAAAGAGTTCCTAGAACGCCACCACCCCGCCGACCGCTGAGGATGCCACGGCGAGAGGCCGCTCGCCAGAACAGTCCGCAGAACCGCGTCGGTGTCAGAACCCTCTCAAAACCGTCGGCTGGAACGGCTTGCTCTGCGGCTGACAGAGCACGGCCGGAGCATCGCGCCTGCGGTGCCACGCGTGGGGCCGCACAACCTCCGGTCGAGGTCGCGCGACCAACCCGGCTTCCGCAGCTGCGGCGGCAGGCCCGGATCGCCCAGCCGCGATCCGAACATCGGCACATCGTCCAGCACTTGCAACGTGGGTGCCTACTCTCGGCTCCGCGCGACGGAGGAGCGCATCACTGGATGGGTGGGAACGCCGAGTGGTGAGGGACGGAGGAGCGAACGGCGAGGCAGCGCGGGGCCCTTCAGGTGGTTTTGCGGAGGGCGGTGAGTTGCAGTTCGGCGAACAGTGCAACAGCTCCGGCCTGGACGAGGACGAAGGCGACGCCGAGACCGGTCAGGTCGACGGTGAAGACCGCCGCGATACTGGCGACCACCCACGCGAGGTTGATGATGACCACCTCGCTCACCGCCGTCCGGTTCAGCTCGGGCCGACGGGCGATCAGGAGCAGTGCCGCGGTCCAGACCAGCAAGAACGCGCCAGCTGAAAGGCTCAGTCCCCTAGGCAGCCCAAGCACGCCATCCAGCACACCACTTGCCCCTAGCAACAAAACCCCGAGACCACCCGATGCGATGGCATCAAACCGCAGTACCTGGGAGAGAAACCGGCTGCGCACGGTAGTCGTAGTACGAGCGGCGCCGATCGCCTGAGTGCTCATTTGTGTCTCCTTCAGTAGTAGCTCTTGACGAAGACTCTGCCGCCAACCCTCACCAAAATCGATGACGTCCCAGGTAATGCCACCTGAGCGAGCAGTCGCCGACCAAGGCGAAGATCACCCGCGCGATGACGAAGCTGATAACGCCAGCGAACGATCGCACCCAGCTAGTCGACAAATCAGCTAGGTGTGTTGTCTACTACTGGGGTGATCTTGCAGCGCATCATCTTGGGGTTTTTGGCGATGGGGCCGTTGAGCGGTTATGACCTCAAGCGGCATTTTGACTCGACTGTTGACTACTTCTGGTCGGCTGATAAGGCGCAGATTTATCGGACGCTGGCTGCGCTGGTGAGTGAAGGGCTGGCTGAGGTGCGGACGGTGCCGGGGGTGGGTGGACCCAGTCGGCAGGAGCATCGCATCACGGCTGCCGGGCGGGCGGCGTTGCACGAGTGGTTGACCTCCGACTTGGACCAAACGCCCGAGCGCAACGCCTTTCTGGCCAGGGTTTTCTTCGCCGACGACCTGTCGCCTGCGGAAATCGCCGAGCTGTTGGAGCAGCGGCGCTCGGCGGTGCGGGCCACTCTCGCCGCGCTCGAGCTCGTCCGCGACAGCGCCCCCGCACCCCACGACCGCGCCGGGCGTCTTCGGCTTGCCACGTTGGACAACGGCCTCCGGCACACTCGCACCGAGCTGGACTGGCTCGACAGCCTCATCGAGGAGTTGCCGTGACCACGACGTTTCCCGAGCTCCATCCGGCGACCGACGAGCAGCCGTCAGCTCACGACGACCATCCCGTCGTCCTGTTGCACGGCGGGAACGTCGCCGGCTGGATGTGGGAACCGCAGCTCGCAGCACTGCGGCACCGCACCGTCGTCACGCCTCACCTGCCCGGCTTCGGTTCGCGGACCGCCGAGTCCTGGCCCGGACTCGCCGGCGCGGCCGACGACGTCGCCGATCGCGTCGCCGCGCTGACCGGACGGCGACGCTTCCATGTCGTCGGGCTCTCGCTCGGTGCTGTCGTCGCCCTCCACCTCGCGGCCCGCTCCCCCGCCGCCGTGGCATCTGTCCTCGCCACCGGCGCGCCGCTCCAACCGCTCGGCCGTACGCATCGGCTCATATCCGGGCTACAGCTGGCGCTGCTGGAGAAGGCCTGGTTCTGGAAGGCCCAAGCGGCGGCGTTCCGCCTCCCGCCCGATGCCCGCGACCTGTACGTCAGCCACGGACTCTCAGTACGACCGGAAACAGCGCGACGCATGTACGACGACGTCCTGGCCGGCCAGATCCCGGACGGCCTCGACCAGTACGACGGCCCGATGCTTCTCGTGGCCGGCGAACGAGAGGCCAAGATCGCCCATCGCTCGCTCACCGCAGCTGCCACCGCGGTCCCGCACGCCCTGACCCGACTCGCGCCCGGAATGCACCACATCTGGAACATCGAGGACCCGGACCTGTTCGACGCCATGATCCTCGCCTGGCTCGACGGCCGCGTCGAACCACGACTCCGCAACCTCTAACCCCGACCGACCAACCGACCAACCGACCAACCGACCATCCGACCGACAGGCCGACTGACCGACCATCCGACCCGCGACGAGGGCTAGCGTCTCGGCCGCCTGATCAGCCCTTCGGCGGGTACGACCTCGACCGCGCGACTCCACGCTCCACCCACGGCCGCAGCTGCCGGGCAGTCCGAAGATGCTCGGCATCAACCCGCAACCACCCGTGCATCTCACGACTGCCCATCACTGCAACCTCTGCGTCCGTGTTCGTCAGCAACTTCTCCATCTCGTCCGGATCAACCCTGACCAGCAGGCCGCCCGGGCTGACCGCGACCGCCATGTTCCCGTCCAGCAGGAACGCCAGCCCGCCGAACATCCGGCGCTCGCTCAATCCGCTCTCCGGCGCCAGCAACTCCCGGACCCGGTCGGCCAACTCCTCGTCGTACGCCATGCCCCGACCCTAACGACCGCCCCCGACAATCTGGCCCTGATCCACCATCGGCGTACAGGCGATTCAGTCCGGGGTACTTCGCATGCGTAGCCGGCATCTGACGACCGCCCGAGGAGAACACCTGTGGAAGCCATCATCGAACGCCGCCCGGTCCGAATGCTCTCGGCGTTGGCCGTCTTCGCCGCCGCGGTGGTGGTCACCGCGCTGATCGGAGCGCTCGGCGTCACCGGAACCTCAGCGGAGTACCAGACGCTCGACCAACCCGCCTGGGCGCCATCCAGCAGCGTGTTCGGCCCGGTGTGGACCATCCTGTACGCCGCGATCGCGGCTAGCGGCTGGCTCGTGTGGCGCCGCGTCGGCTGGTCGCGCGAACTGGTTCCGTACGGCGTACAACTGGCCCTCAACGCTGTCTGGACGCCACTCTTCTTCGGTGCCGGCACCCGCGGCCTCGCCCTGATCGACATCATCGCCCTGTGGATCATGATCGGCTGGACCGTCCTGACCTTCCGACTGATCAGCACGGCAGCGACAGCACTCCTGATCCCCTACTGGGCCTGGACGACCTACGCCGCCGCACTCAACGCAGCCATCTGGCACCTGAACCGTTGACCGCCGTTGCAAAGGTCATCGAGCCGTAAGGAGGCGAGGCCCCGGTTCGGTCCACGGCCGCTCTAGGTTTGGGTGGATCAGTCCCTGCGGTCCTGGAGTTTTGATGCTCGTACGACGATTCGCCCCCGCCGCGCTGGCGGTCGCCTTGTTCGCGCTCTCCGGTTGTGGTGAGACGGACTCCCCACCGAGCGCCGGCCCCGCAACCGACGGATCTGCCGGCACGCCTTCTCCCACGGTCACGTCGCCAGTTCCCCGCACTACGAACGCTTCGCCGTCGGTCGCGGTGCCGGAGTCCTTGAAGTTCACCGGCACCACACTGGACGGGAAAGCCTTCGACGGCGCCGCGCTGGCCGGGAAGCCGGCGGTGCTGTGGTTCTGGGCACCGTGGTGTCCGAGGTGCCGGGCGCAGGCCGCGGCGACGGCCAAGGTTGCCGGCGACTACCAGGGCAGAGTCAACGTCGTCGGGGTTGCGGGTTTGGACAAGGCAGACGCGATGCGCGGTTTTGTCACCGAGCAGAAGGTTGCCGGCTTCCCCCACCTGTCGGACGAGGCAGGCGCCGTCTGGAAGCGGTTCGAGATCACCGAGCAGAGCGTCTATGTGATCCTCGATGCCAAGGGCAACAAGGTGTTCACCGGCAATCTCCCCGCGGGCGCCGGTCTGTCCGACAAGCTCGCGGAACTCGTCGGCTGATCCGGCTGCTCGGATGAGTGAGATTCCGTTCGCGCTCGCCCTCGCGGCAGGCATGCTGGCCGCGGTCAACCCGTGCGGCTTCGCCATGTTGCCGGCGTACCTGTCGCTGCTGGTGATCGGCGACGATTCGCCGTCGCGGCGGGTGGCGATCGGGCGAGCGCTGGCGGCGACCGCGGCAATGACGGCTGGGTTCGCGGCGGTCTTCGGACTCTTCGGGCTGGCTGTCGCGCCCGTTGCCGGCCAGCTCCAGCAGCACCTGCCCTGGTTCACCATCGGATTGGGGTTGGTGCTGGCCGTCGCGGGCGGCTGGTTGCTGGCCGGCCGGGAGCTGCCCGCCCTCGTGCCGAAGTCGCGTCGTGGTCCAGCCGTCACCC
The DNA here is from genome assembly GCF_040639475.1 of Kribbella sp. NPDC023855. Taxonomy (NCBI): domain Bacteria; kingdom Bacillati; phylum Actinomycetota; class Actinomycetes; order Propionibacteriales; family Kribbellaceae; genus Kribbella; species Kribbella sp. NPDC023855. Next base: position 33,455 of record NZ_JBFAAA010000004.1, on the reverse strand, counting down.
GGTCCGCCCTGTCGATGACGTTGTTCGGTGGCGCCTACGCGATCGCATCGCTCGGCTGCACCATCGGGCCGTTCCTGGCGATCGTGGTGTCCGCCTTCCGCACGGACTCGACCATGACCGGGATAGCGCTGTTCACCGCCTACGCCGCCGGCATGGGCCTGCTGGTGGGCGCGGCCGCGCTGGCGGTAGCGCTGGCTCAGGCTGGCACCGCCCATCGGATCCGCCGCTTCGGTGGTATCGCGTCCCGGCTCGGCGGCGGGCTGCTTCTGGTTGCGGGCTCTTACGTCGCGTACTACGGGTGGTACGAGATCCGGGTGTTCCGCGGCACCACGACCACCGATCCGGTCATCGATACCGCGGGCCGGATCCAACACTGGATCGCGAACGGCGTCGGCCGACTCGGCACCGCGACCGTTGCCGCGCTCTTCGCCCTACTGCTGATCATCGCGATCATCGTCGTACGCCGTGCCCGACGATCCCGCCGCGGGACACCTAGCTCGACCTGAAGCCGGGCGTCCGTCTCGGTGCCTGAACCTGCCTCACGGTTGCTGCGGCCAGCGCTGAATTCTTCCCGGGATGCCGCGCGCAGCGGCGTGCCGCTCCGCGAGCAGGACGTCGAGGGCTGCCTTCAGTTGGGTTGCGTTGGGGCTGAGCAGGAGCGGCAGGTTCAGCGGGGGGATCGGGTGGCCGTCGGGGCCGGTGCGTTCGGCGACAACGAAGGTGTACGTCGCGCGGCTTTGCACGATGCCGACGCGGAACTCCGAGATCTCGGCCCACAGCACTCGCTTGCCCCGGACAACCAATCCGTTGCCGTCGACGACGACCCGGACGCGCGGGACGAGCAGCCGCGTGATCCAGATCGCGACACCGAGCAGCGGACCCGCGAAGACCGCACCGATCGCGATCGGCATCCTCGGGTTCGGACTGGTGAAGGAGTAGCCGATCATCGCGACGAACGGCAAGGCGCACGCCACGATTCCGGCGATCGCCTTGCGGGACGTCACCAGTTCGACCGACCCGGTACGACGAAACGTGTCGACCAGCCGCTCCGCCGCCGGAGGGAGCTCCCACGGGAGCGGAGGAAAAGCCGATGGCGCCACGACCGCGACAATACGACATCCCGAGCTATCGTTCGGCACCGGAGAACCCAGGACTCAGGTTTCTCCACGTTCCTCAGCTGTGTCGCCGGCCGGGTTTTCTGGCTCGGTGGTTCGGGACCGAGTGGGCAACCAGCGTCGTACCCGCCTGCCAAGCCAGGCGATGGCGCGCGGACTAGCGCCCGCGCCGGGCCTCTGCGAGGTAGAAGCAGTAGCCCCGGATGGCTGGGCGCGCAGTACTGCGGCGGTGGGAGTCCCCCAGGGTTCCATCATCAGGTGGCGTCGCAGGTAGAGCACGGTTTCGCGGGCGATCGCTGCCAGCGGTAGCGCGATGAGGGCGCCGGTGATGCCGTGCAGGTGGCCGCCGAGCAGGAGCGAGAACAGCACGACCAACGGGTTGATCCGCAGGGTGTGGCTGAAGACCTGCGGCGCCACGATGTGGCCCTCGAGTTGCTGCAGCACGATGAACAGGATCAGCAGCCACAGCGCGGTCAGCGGTTCACCCTGGAACAGCGCGACCAGCAGCGCCGGTGTCGCGCCGAGGACAGGCCCGAGGTACGGGATCAGTTCCATCAGTCCGTAGAACACCCCGAAGAACACCGCGTAGGTCTTACCGGCCGGGAAGATCCCGAACACCCCGAACAGCCACAGCGAGATGCCGGCGGACAGCCCCATGATGAAGCTGAAGGTGAGCTGGCCGCGGACATAACCGGACACCGCGCGCTGGATCCGGGTCGGGTAGTCGTCCTCGACGCTGCCGTCACCGGTTGGCATCAGGTTGCGGGCCTGGGCACCGATCTGCTGGCCGTACAGCAGCATGTAGATCGCGATCACCAGGATCAGGATCAACTTGAAGCCGGCCTCGACGATCGTCGTGACCAGGTCCCGGGTGAACGCGACCACATCACCGGAACCCCGCAGGATCGACGCCTGCAGGGTTTCCAGCGCCGTCTCGCCCGGCCGTTTGACCTGGATGCCGATACCGCGCTCGTCCAGCCAGCGCTGCAGATCCGCCAGCGACGCGTTCGCCGAACCGATCAGCCGGGGCAGATCGGACTGGAACTCCGAGACCTGCGCGGCGACCGGCCGGACCAGTAACGCGATCGCACCGGCCAGTACGGCGAAGAACGCGACGAATACGAAACCGATCGCGATCCCCCGCGGCACCCGGCCCCGCTCCAGCAGTGCCACCATCGGATTGATGATCAGCGCCAGGATGGCGGCGACCAGGAAGATCACCAGCACCGGCGCGGCCGCCCGAGCCAGCAGCGTCACCGCGAACAGCGCGACAGCGACCACGACCGCCTGCACCCACCGCGGCACCACCACCGGCTCAACTCGGGCCGTTGACGGCTCGTCATCGACCGGAACCGGTGCGACTTCCGGCGCGATGTCGTCCTGGGATTGCTCGATCTGCGCTTCGGCGGGCTGCGACTCCTGACCAGTGAGACGCGGCGCCGCCAGCTCGCCCACGGGCTCGTCGTACTCACCAGCCATCGCATCCACCCGCCCCAAGTCCTGGCCCCAGCGGCCGCCGCGACCCAGCGCCCCGGTACCCACCCCCACCCGCCGGCGCACCACTCAGCAGCCGAGGCGACATCGTGAAGACGACCACACGCCGGTCAAGTACTAACTTTCAGCCGGGCGGGTACGGAGGGCGGTACAGGCGTCTGACGCTTGGTCGATCAGATGCCGGGACGGTCCGACGTTGAGCAGCTAGCGCGGGCCACCTGCACGGCTCGCGGTGCCGCCCCGCCTGCGGCGGCACCGCGAAGCCCAGGGTCCGCGCCCGTCAGCTGTTCAGCTGATTCTTTTGACTGCCGCCGATCTCGATCTTGCGTGACGTGGGCTTCGGCGCCACCGGGATCCGCAGCCGCAGTACGCCGGCCTCGTAGCCGGCCTCGACGTTGTCGGTGTCAAGGCTGTCATCCAGGAACAACTGCCGGGAGAACACACCGATCGGCCGCTCTGCGATCTGCAACTGGACGTCATCGCCCACCTGCAGCGGCTGCCGCTCCGCCCTTACGGTCAGTACGTTGCGCTCAACGCTCACGTCGATCGCCTCCGGGTTCACACCGGGCAGGTCGAAGACGACCACGAACTCATCTCCCGACCGGTAGGCATCCATCGGCACCACCGCGGGCCTGCCGCTCGCGCCGGCCAGCTGCTCGGCAAGTCGGTCGAACGGCTGGAACGGATCAGTCCGAACCAGCATTGTCGCTCACCTCCTGAGTCTTGTGGGTCCCGATCTGGATCCGGCGGGATCTGGCGGTCGCGGCCTTCGGGGCTCGGATCACCAGTACGCCGTCCTCCAGCGAGGCGGTGATCCCGTCACCGTCCACCTCGCCCGGTAGCGAGACCGAGTGGTGGAACTGGCCGACCCGGCGGGTCTGCTTCCGCAGGAAGCCCGTGCGCTCGCGTTCCTTGATCTCGCCGTGAACCGTGAGCTCCCGGTTGCCCCATTCCAGGCTGACATCGCTGGACGACACGCCAGGCAGGTCGATCTCGACGAGGTAGCTGTCGTCGGTCTCCTCGATGTCCACTCCGAAGGCCGGCCACTGGCCGCGGTCCACCGTCGGGAAGGAACGCATCATCTGGTCCATCCGCCGGTAGATGTCCTCGAGGTCAGCGAACGGATCCGTCGGCAGCCACCGCACCGGCTGGGCACCGTTGCCGCCAGACTTCTCATGGTTACGTCGGCGAACGGAGAGTTCCATTGCTACTCACCTCCTACAGACCGTCATCTTTCCGATGACATTCCCATCTGTCATCGTATCGATGACAGCCCTGCCCATCAAGCCCCTCCGGGCACCGATGCTCATGACAATGCCCCGGCTGGGTACAGCCCCATCCATGCGAGACCTGAAGGGGTCGTCCTAGATGCCGATCTGGCTCCAAGCGGGATTCTGGGGGTTGCTGGCCGGCGGAGCCTTGGTCGTAGGTGCTGCGATCGCGTGGTTCATCCCCGTACCGCGGCGGGTCGTGGCCAGCATCATGGCTTTCGGCGCCGGCGTGCTCATCTCCGCGTTGGCGTTCGACCTGGTCGACGAAGCGGAGACGACGGGTGGGCTGCGGCCGACCATCATCGGCTTTCTCGCCGGTGCGACGGCGTACGTCGCCGCCAACGTGATCCTGGCCCGGCGCGGAGCACGCCACCGCAAACGGTCCGAGGGGCAGCAGCCCTCGGAGGCCCAGCAGCAAGGCAGCGGCGCGGCCATCGCGATCGGGGCGCTGCTCGACGGCATCCCCGAATCCGTAGTACTGGGACTGTCTCTGCTCGGCGGTGGCGGGGTCGGCGTACCGGTCCTGGTGGCGATCGCCATCTCGAACCTCCCCGAGGGACTGTCCAGCGCCGCCGGTATGAAACGCAGCGGCCGCAGTGCGGGCTATGTGTTCGGCGTCTGGGGAGGAATCGCCTTGGCCAGTGGAGCAGCCGGCCTGCTCGGGGTGGTGTTCCTGCAAGGAGCCTCACCGCAGACGATCGCGCTCATCACCGCAGTGGCCGCCGGCGCGATCTTGGCGATGATCGCCGACACCATGATCCCCGAGGCCTTCGAGCGCACCCACCTCTACACCGGCCTGATCGCCACCGTCGGATTCATCACGGCCTTCGCTGTCGAACGCCTCTGAGACTCGCTCTCCCGCTTCGGTTTCGCCCGCTTCCTGCTGCGGCATCATTGCCCACATGGATCGTGTTGACCAGGACAGCGTCGAGCGGGCAGAGCCCGGCAAGCTCGCCCTCGACGGCGCAGCGAACGAACCCGCGGCCACCTTCGCCCGGCTCGCCGTCGAGTTCCACGACTCCGACGGCGTCGAGGAGACCGTAGAAGCCGTGGTCGAGTTCGCGCTGGACGCTTTGAACTGCTCGTACGCCGGTGTGGCGCTCGCCGTCCGCGGTCAACTTCCCGAGGTTCCAGCAGCGACCGACCCCGTCGTCGCCGAGATCTTCCAGTTCCAGATGACGGCCGGCGACGGACCGCTGGTCGAATCGATGCGCGATCACAGCACGCTACTGATCCGCGACACCGCCACTGAAGAACGCTGGCCGGAGTGGGCGGCCAAGGTCCTCTCCCTCGGCGTACGCAGCGTGCTGGACGTGCCGCTGGCCACCGGAAACGGAACCGTCGGCGTACTCGGCCTGTACAGCACCGAACGTGACGGCTTCAACACCGACGATGAGGCGATCGCGCACATCCTGGCCCGGCACGCGTCGGTCGCCGTGGCCACGGCTCGCCAGGAGGAGTCCCTGGCCAAGGCGGTCGACGCACGAAAGCTGGTCGGCCAGGCGATGGGCATCCTGATGGAGCGCTTCGACATCGACGGTGACCGCGCCTTCGAAGTACTCAAGCGTCACTCCCAGGACACCAACACCAAGCTCCGCGACGTCGCCGCCCAACTCATCGCCGATCGCAAACTGCCGTCCGTCTGAAACACCGGGATTGCTTTCAGCCGGACTACCGGACATGGGGACAACAGCCCTGATTTAAGCTGCGGGCATGGCTGAGATCGAGTCCCCGTCGCCCCAGGAAGCCTTCGAGTTGTTGCTCGCGGGCAACCGGCGTTTTGTTGCCGGAGGCCCCGAACACCCGAACCAGGACGCGGCCCGCCGGGCCGAGATCGCGCCGGGCCAGCGTCCGTTCGCAGTACTGTTCGGCTGCTCCGACTCGCGGCTGGCCGCCGAGATCATCTTCGATCGTGGGCTGGGCGACCTGTTCGTCGTACGCACCGCAGGGCACGTGATCGGCGCCGAGGTGCTGGGCAGCATCGAGTACGGCGTGGACGTCTTGAGTTGCCCACTGGTAGTTGTCCTCGGCCACGATTCGTGCGGCGCAGTGGCCGCCGCGTGCACCGCGCTGGAGGAAGGTGTGCCGCCGGCCGGCTACATCCGCGACGTGATCGAGCGGGTCACCCCCAGCGTGCTCGCGGCGCGGGCCGCCGGTCACACCGAGCCCGACGAGATCCTGGCCGAGCACGTGCGGCACACGGTCGACCTGCTCCTGGACCGCTCGCGCGCACTCGCCGAACGAGTCGAAACCGGCCAGACCGCCGTCGTCGGCCTCTGCTACCGCCTGGCCGACGGCACCGCCCAACCAGTCGCAACTCACGGCCTTGAGGTCCCCGCCGCCTCCGCGCCGTAATCGCATCGCTTCGGACAGCATCATGACGCTGCGCTTGCCTTGACCCCAAGGGCAAGGTTTTACGGTGCCGGTGTGAAATTTGCGATCAGTTACAGCGTGCCGTTCTTCGGAGCGGATCCGGACAAGCTGGTGGGATTCGCGAAACTGGCCGAGGAATCGGGCTTCGAGGCCATCTACCTGCCGGAGCATGTGGCGCTCTATCCGGGCGCGCGGGTCGGCCAGATGGAGCTCCCGCCGAACCTGCCGTATCCGGATCCGTTGGACTGTCTGACCTTTGTGGCCGCGGCGACCGAGCGGATCCTGCTCGGGACGGGAGTGTTGCTGCTGCCGTATCACCACCCGGTCGTGCTGGCGAAACGGCTGGCGACCATCGACGTACTGTCCAAGGGCCGGATGCGCCTGCTGACCGTCGGCATCGGGAACCTGCCGGGGGAAGCTCAAGCCATGGGAGTCGACTTCAGCACGCGGGGACGGCGTACCGACGAGGCGATCGACGTACTGCGCCTGCTCTGGGCGGGCGAAGAGGACGGCGTGAGCTTTGACGGGGAGTTCTTCAACTTCGAGAAGATCTGCAGTTATCCCAAGCCGCTCGGAGTTGCCCACCTGCCGATCCATGTCGGCGGGTCGAGCAAGGCCGCAGCTCGCCGTGCGGGGCGCCGAGGGGACGGCTACTTCCCCGGTGGTGCCCTCAGCGATGAGGAGCGGCGCGCGCAGTACGAACTCGTCCGGGCCAGTGCCGTGGAGGCCGGCCGCGATCCCGAGGCACTGGAGTACACCCGCTGGGGGTCCATCGACATGCCTACCGACATGGTCGAAACCTACGCGGCACAGGGGGTGACCCGCCTCGTCGTGAGCACCTCCACAGCAGACCCAGGCAAGCAGCGCGAAGAGCTCTCCGCCTTCGCTGCCCGCTTCCTCAAGGAGTCTCCGTAGTACCCGGTGACTGGAAGGCGACGGCGAGTAGTCGCTCCGTCAAGGGCTTCAGGTCACCAGTGCCCCACGGGTTGCAACTGATGGTCAGTTGTCTGCGGCCGTCGGCGGTGGTCCAGGAGGCGGCTTGGTAGCCGAAGATGTCGCCCTCGTGGCCCCACAGCCTGACGCCGTTGACCATCCTGGTCTGCAACCCAAGGCCGTAGTCGTAGCTGCGGCCTGTACTCCGGATCTGCAGCAACTGGCTCTGCTGCTCCCCACGGAGGAGCCTGCCGGTGAGCAAGGCACGGTAGAAGCGGTTGAGGTCGACCGCCGTGGACACGAGTTCACCCGACGCGCCCGTGACCGACGGGTTGAACCTGGTGATGTCCACCGGCTCGAGCTGGTCGCCTACCTCTCGCGGCAGGTAGCCGTGGGCATGACGTCCCGCGATGACCGAGCGGCGGCCGGGGAAGTTCGTCCCATGCAGCCCTAGGCGATGCAGGAGCCGGCGCTCGGCCTCCTTGGCGTAGTGGTTGCCGGTCACCCGTTGAATCACCAAACCGAGCAGGATGTAGTTGGTGTTCGAGTACATCCAGGAGGTGCCCGGCTCGAAGAGCAGCGGCTGCCCGGCGGTGAACTCCAGCAGTTCCTGCGGGGTCCAGGTCCGCTCGCGGAGCCCGAGCACCTGGTCGGCAGTGCCGTAGAGAGTGCGGAACTCGCGGGTGTTCGTGTAGTTGGCTATGCCGCTGGTGTGCTGCAGCAGGTGGTGCAGCGTGATGCGGCCGCCCTCTGCGACGACGCCCGGTAGCCAGCGCTCAACCGTGTCGTCGAGCCGAAGCCGCCGCTCGCCGGCCAACTGGAGAACGACTGTGGCCACAAACGTCTTGGTGATACTGCCCGCCCGGAACCGTCCGTCGACGGCAACCGGCTTCACCGACCCGAGCTCGGCAACCCCGCTGCTCCCCCGCCATACCTGCCCGGAGTCGCGCACCTCGGCCAACACAGCAGACGCGGCCGAGCCGGCGATGTCGTCCAAAACCTCCTGCAGCCCAGCGGCATCGGGCCCCGACGTCACCTGTACGGCGTGGGCAGCAAGTGAGCCCGACCGGACCAGCCCACTCCCTCCGACAGTCAACGCGGCAACCCCGGCCTTGAGCGTGCTTCGACGGCTGATCATCAGACTCTCCCTGGTCGGAACAACCCGGCGGGTGCAGTTCCCCGAATCATTCATATAACTAGACACCTAGCACAATAGCTGAACAGCTCAACCGCTGTCGACTGGAGCGAACCCACCGCAAGCACGATCGGCGATGGCCACCTCGGATGCCCTTCCGTTTGCCTTAGGCGGATTGGAGGAGCGCTATCCGGGAGCGGAGGAACTTGGGGCGGTAGAGCTGCTGGCCGATCAAGAACAGGTTCAGCGCCAGCTGGAGGATGCGCCAGAGAGAAACCTCTTGGGTCAGGAGGAAGACGTTGATGGCGAGCAGAAATCCCCAGAGGAGTAGGGCAGCGATGCGCCAGCGAAGGAGCATGGCTAGCTGATGTTGGGCCAGCTTGATCGCAGCGGCCCGAACCTCTGGATCAGTGGGCCTCCGTGCGCCGTGCCGAAGCGCCCGGTACGCCGCTCGTCGCACGGCCACCGGGGTCTCCCCCAACGCCTGCTTCGTGAGGTAGTGGATCCTGCGGAGGAGAAGCGTCATCGCGACGCCGAAGACCAGGCCGGAGATCAGCCCGCCAACGACGGCGAACCTCGTACTCGCCCCGTCGTACTTGGTGAAGATCCCCATCCCAAGACCGAAGAGGAAAGCACTCAGTAGACCAGCGACCCAGGTTGGAGTGTTCCGCAAAGATCCACGCATGGCCTCCCACTACCCCGCCCAGGCACCGACCCGCGTCAGATTGCAGCTTGTTGCAAAGCCGGCGCCGAACGCGACGCACCAGACAGGTCCCCGTGGCTGGCCGGCTCCGGGGCCCGGAGGGGGAGCGAGCACCGAAGCCGCCAGCCGCCTGGCATCGGGCCAGGCCCTGATCGACCCGGTCCCGATGATTCGATGCTCCGCGCCGAGCGCCAACCCTTGGAACCAGACGAGACCCGGCCCTCGAACTTGGCTGCACTCGGCCTGGCCGGGCGCAAACCCGACGCGAAGCCGCATGGTTGCCTTGCTAGGCCCCGCCAGTACCCGCACCAACACCTCCTGAAGCCCCCAGTTCTTTATCCGGTCGGATAGCGAACTGCCGCGCGAAAGCTGGGCGACCGCACACGGCATCCGGACTTGGCGGCGTGGGTGCCTACTCTCGGTTCGCGCGACGGAGGAGCGGGTTGGCGGGTGGGTGGGAGCGTCGAGCGGTGAGCGACGGAGGAGCGAGCGGCGAGGCTGCGTGGGGTTAGGGGCGGAAGGTTGTGCGGTAGTGGGTGGGGCTGTAGCCGAAGGCGGCTTGGAAGCGGCGGGTGGCGTGGCTGGGGTCGTGCCAGCCGACCATCGCGCCGATGGTGGCGATCGGTAGGTCGGTCTCGATCAGGAGGCCTGCGGCGCGTTCTGCGCGGATTCGGTTCAGGTAGGCCATCGGGGACACCCCCGCCGTACGGCCGAACAAGCGGACTAGATAGCTCGGCGCCAGGTTCACCTCGGAGGCCAGCCGGGTCAGCGTCCACCGGTCGTCGATACTTGCCTCTAGCAACCGCATGGCGTGCTGGACGGTCGGGTGCGGCGGTTGATCACCCGGGTACGGCGCTTTGGCGCCCGGAATCAGAGCACCGGACAGCATGCCGAAGACGTCGGCACCGAGATAGGCGTTGCGCAGTACGAGGCCTTCGCACTCGACGTAGCCGTGCCACTCCCCTGGCCGCAGTACGACGACCGAGTCACGCTGGAGCGGCGTCTCGCCGGCGGCCGACAGGTGGATGCCCTGGCCTTCGACCACGACCGCGATCTCGAAGAACGCATGGCTGTGCGGGATGACGTCGGCCCCCAGTTCGACCTGTTCGCCCGCGATCGGGAGCCGCTGGTCGGGGAAGACCTCGCTGCTGAGGACTTTGTGCACGTCCGGCCTCCCAGAGGTCAAGATCAGTCAAGTACTGGTCAATGTCTGCCTGTCGCCGAACAACCGGACGCGTGAGGCTGGAGGCCCCTACCCACAGGATCGCGAGGAGCCGGCCGATGACCACTACCGACCCTACGACAGCTGTCCCGCTGGACGAAGAGATCATTTCCGCCTACCGCCGCGACGGCGTGGTCCGGATCCGGAACATCATCAGCCGCGACGAGGCCGCCCGGTTCCGCGACGCCGCGGCTGAGTGGACCGCGACCGCCGATGACCTGTTCGAAGGGTCCAAGATCTTCAACCAGTACGTCAACGTGTGGCGGCAGAACGACGTACTACGCGAGCTCACGCTCGACCCGCGACTCGCCGCGGCTGCCACCGCGCTCGCCGGAGTACCGCTGCGGATCTGGCACGACCAACTGCTGATCAAGCCACCCCACAACGGCGCCGCCACCGAGTTCCACCAGGACGCGCCGTACTGGCCACATGCCGGGTCGCGCGCCTCGTTGTCGGCCTGGGTCGCCTTGGTCGACGTACCGGTCGAGCGTGGCTGCATGACGTTCATCCCCGGCTCGCAGCATCACCAGGGCCTCCGCAGCCAGGATCTGTCCGACCGCGACGACATGTTCCGGGCCGCGCCTGACCTGCGCTGGGCAGAGCGGCTGACGATCCCGCTGCAGGCCGGCGACTGCACCTTCCACAACGCCTACCTGGCACACTCAGCGACGCCCAACCTGACCGACGATCCCCGGTTCGCCCACGTCGCGATCTACATCGACGCCAACACCACGTACTCCGGGGGCGAACACGTGGTCACCGACGGACTCGGCCTACCAATCGGCAAGCCCCTCGACCACGAACAGTTTCCCCGTGTCTGACGGACCACGAGCTACGCCACATAGTCGGCGAAAGGGCTGGTTCGGAACCAGCTTCGGAACTGGCGGGTGAGTGCCGGTGGGCCGAGCAGTTCGACGCGGCCGGTGCGGAGTGCGGCAGGGTAGCTGAGTCGCTTCAGGTGCAGGTCGACCAGGGTCGCGGAGTCCGTGCGGCACACCAGGTCCTCGTCGTACCCGCTCGACCGGGTGCACAATTCGGATCGCGGCCGCTGCAGGAGCATCCAGTGGTTGTCGGCCGGCCGATCGCGCAGCTCGAACCGGACGACCGTCGTACCCGCTGGAATCCGGTCCGGGTCGACCAGCTTCATCGTTGCCCAGAGCACGTACGCCGGGTCGAGGTGGTGCGGTTCGATCTCCAGCCAGTGCGCGCCCCACTGCCCCATCGCGTCGAGCACGGCCCGCAGCGCCTGACCCATCTCGGTCAGCTCGTACGTCACGCCGCGCCCTTTGACCGTACGACGCAGCACGCCGTGCCGCTCCAGGACGTCGAGACGCTGGGTCAGCAGGGCGGTGGAGATGCCGGGCGCCCCCTGGCGGATCTCGTTGAACGTGCGGCAGCCGTTCAGCAGGTTGCGCACGATGATCGGCGTCCAGCGCTCGGCCAGCAGCTCGGAGCTCCTGGCGATCGGGCAGAACTGGCCGTAGTCGCGCACGTCTTCAGAGTCCGCCCGGAGAATGCCGATGGCAACTTCAGAATCTGATATTGCCGGACCGGTCTGTGGCGCCCACCGTGAAAGCAGGAGCAATCTCAACGAAGGCGGTGGGGACGATGACGGGACAAGCACATGTGGTGACGCCCGGTGAGGGCCGTTCGGTGGACCTCGGCGTGGCGCGAATGCGAGTACTGGCGGACAGCACCGTTGCCGGGGCGTTCTCCTTGACCGAGTTCGCCGGGACGGCCGAGGGCGCCTGGACGGTGCCCCATCTGCACCACGGTTTCGAGGAGTCGTTCTTCGTGCTGGACGGCGAGTTCACCTTCACCGTCGGCGGCGAGCCAGTGGTCGCCGGGCCGGGGACCTACATCCTGGTGCCCCGCGAAACCGCGCACACGATCAGCGCGGGACCCGGTGGCGGGCGCTTCCTGACCCTGATGGTCCCCGGCGGGCTCGAGGAGATGTTCATCGAACTCGGCGAACTCGAGCCCCACGCGGTGACCGATCCAGCCGCCCGCAAGGCAGTGTCGTCGCGCTACGACTCGATCCCGGTCTAACTCACGAGCGGCGAGGCGTCGTCGTCTGGCGGGTCCGGTCGGCGTCGCAACTGATGGAGTTCTGACCAGTCGATCAGGCTCAGACTCTCGTCCTCGTCGTACAGGTGGCAGTGTCGCGAATGCGCGGGCACGTCGGCCCCGTCGCACTTCGCGCACCGCCACTGGCCGACCATGAGGATATGCCGGTACTACGACGCGTCGTAGTACGGCGGCCGCTTCGCCGGCGGGAGCGAGATGCCTTCGGCTTCTGCCTTTGACCTGACGGCTTCCTCGCTGCGCCTCAGACGCACGCTCATCACCCCGACCGGGGTATTACCCGCGGCCAACTCCCGCAGTTGTTGCACGTCGTCATCGGTCCATTCCCGGCCGCTGCCACGGGTCGTTTTCGCCTCAGTCATCGCGCTGCTCCTCTCGCGGCGCCAGACGGTTGCCTTTGGCACCAGTACCCCGCTGGTGCCCGACGCACGCACTGGACCGGTTCCTACAGTGCGAACAACCCTTTGAGCCCGGTGGCGATACCGCCGCCGATGGCCAGCAGCAGCACCAGGAAACGAGCCGTCCGGTCTGGGATCCGGCCGGCCAGCAGCGCCCCGATCCCCGCCCCGGCCAGCAACCCAAACCGGCGGCCAGCCATTCGCCGTCCGCGAGTGGAGGGACGCCGCGGGTGACGAGCGAGAAGACATTGACGACGGCACCATAGAACAGCGCGTTCGGAACGAATTCGCGGATCGTCCAGTTCGCGTTGACGGCGTACAGCGACATCGGCGGACCGCCCAGCCCGGCCGCCGTGTTCATGAACCCACCGGTCGCGCCGGCCGTCAGGGCGCCGGCGAGCCCCTTGAGGGCCGGTACCCGCAGCCCGCTCATCAGCAGCGCGGCCGTCACTGTCACCAGACCGCCCATCACCACGAGCAACACCGGCCCAGGAAGCGCCCGGGAGAACCACGCGCCGACAGGCGCCGTACAGGCTGCCGCGACGAGCAACGGTCCCATCGCCCGCAACCGCACCCGTCGCCACCCCTGCGACAACCCCAGGACACACACGACACCGGCGGCACAGTTCGCAAACGTCACGCCGTCCACCGGCCCCAACACAATCACCAATGCAGGCACCGCAACCAGCGCAAACCCCATCCCCGTGAGCCACTGCACCAATGCGCCCACCAGCACAACCCCACCGAGCAGCAGCACCTCCAACGACACCGCCCGCCCCCTCCTCACACACAACAAAGGCGGAGGATAGCTGTTGTTCGGGCTGGTTTGCGGTCTTCTCACAGGGTTCTAACACCGATTCGGAGTTGGCCCGAAGGTCATGCATTCTGTCTCGCGTGACGACCGCAGACGAATACGCAGTACCGGCAACTGTCGACGGCCCAGGTGGCCCGGATCGGCCGTCTCGCGGGGTCGGCGGATGGCTGTTGCAGCACCGGGTACAGCCGGTCGGGCCCGAGGCGAGCGAGGGACACGCTCCGCAGCAGGCCTGGTGGAAGGTGATGTGCCTGACCGGGGTCGACTACTTCTCGACGCTCTCGTACCTGCCAGGGATCGCAGCCCTTGCCGCCGGCGCTCTCTCGCCCCTCGCGACCCTGCTCATCGTCGCACTGACTCTGCTTGGCATGCTGCCGATGTACCGGCGGGTGGCGAAGGAGAGCCCACACGGTCAGGGCTCGATCGCCATGCTCGAGAACCTGCTGCCGTTCTGGCGCGGGAAGCTGTTCGTCCTTGTCCTGCTGGGCTTCGTGGCGACCTCCTGGATCATCACCATCACGCTCTCTTCGGCCGACGCGACCGTCCACCTGCTCGAAAACCCTTACGCGCCAGGGTTTCTGCATGGTCAAGAGGTCGTAGTCACAGTTGTGCTGCTGCTGATCCTCGGCGGAGTCTTCCTGCTCGGCTTCAGCGAGGCCGTCGGCGTCGCCATCCCCCTCGTGGGCATCTTCCTCATCCTCAACGCCGCCGTCGTGGTCGTCGGCCTGTACGACGTCGTCACGGGCGCCGGCGCGTTCTCCCAGTGGATCGACGCGCTGACCGAGGGCGGTGGCGGGTTCGGTGGAGTCGTCGGACCGGCGATCATCGCGTTCCCGCTCCTCGTCCTCGGGTTGTCCGGATTCGAGACCGGTGTGAGCATGATGCCGCTGGTCGCCTCCGAGGGTGAGGACGCGGAGCAGCGGCTTGCCGATCGGATCCGTAACACCAAGAAGTTGCTCACCGTGGCCGCGCTGATCATGAGCGTCTACCTGCTGGCCACCAGCTTCCTCACGACCGTGCTCATCCCGGCCGACGAGTTCAAGCCGGGCGGAGAGGCCAACGGCCGCGCGATGGCCTACCTCGCCCACGAGCACCTCGGTGAGTTCTTCGGCACCGCCTACGACATCAGCAGCATCCTGATCCTGTGGTTCGCCGGTGCTTCGGCGATGGCCGGACTGATCAACATCGTCCCGCGCTACCTCCCGACCTACGGCATGGCGCCGGAATGGGGCCGCGCAGTACGGCCGGTCGTGCTCGTCTACACCGCGATCAGCGTGGCGATCACCATTGCCTTCGGTGCGGACGTCGATGCGCAAGCGGGCGCGTACGCGACCGGAATCCTGGCCATGATGGTCTCCGGAGCCGTCGCGGTCACCATCTCCGCCGGACACCGCCGGCAGCGGCGCCAGACGATCGCCTTCACCGTGCTCACCCTCGTCCTGCTCTATGCCCTGGTCGAGAACATTCGCGAGAAGCCCGACGGCATCGCCATCTCCGGCCTGTTCATCGCCGGCATCATCGTGGTCTCACTGATCTCGCGCGTCGCCCGCACCACCGAACTGCGCGCCGACCGGATCGAGTTCGACGACACCGCCCGCCGGTTCATCACCGACTCGATCCGCAACGACGGAGCGCTCAACCTGATCGCCAACCGCCGGCAAGGCGGAGACGCGGCCGAGTACTCCGCCAAGGAGGCCGAGGTCCGCGCGATGGACCCCGTGCCCGGGCACGCCGACGTGATGTTCCTGGAGATCGACGTGGTCGACCCCTCCACCTTCAGCGACGTACTGCGCGTCGAAGGCGTCGACGTGGACGGCTACCGCATCCTCCGAGCGCAGAGCCCGGCCGCCCCCAACGCGATCGCCGCGATCCTGCTGACCCTGCGCGACACCACCGGCGTACGGCCGCACTGCCACTTCGAGTGGTCCGAGGGCAACCCGCTGACCCATTTGCTCCGCTACCTCATCCTCGGCCATGGCGACACTGCCCCCGTCGTCCGCGAAATCATCCGCCAGCACGAACCAGACCCCGCCCACCGCCCCGGCATCCACGTCGGCTGATCATGGGAATCGGATTATGGGCGCTGGCCCTCACCCTGGTGCTCGCCGCCTTGGCGTCGGCCCTCCGCTACAAGCTCATCCTGAGCGTGGTACTCCTCTGTGGCGGGCTGGGCCTCGGCATCTGGGCCAGCGAGCAGCTTCCCTAGGATGCCGCGGCGACTCATGGTTCGAAGCGGTAGCCCATGCCTGGTTCGGTCAGTAGGTGCTGGGGGCGGGCAGGGTCGGCTTCGAGCTTCCGGCGGAGCTGTGCCATGTAGAACCGCAGATTGCCGCTGGCTGTCTCGTAGCCGGGGCCCCAGACTTCGGCCAGCAACTGGTTTTGGGACAGCAGCTTGCCCGGATACCGGGCGAACACCTCCAGCAGGTGCCACTCGGTCGGGGTCAGGTGGACGTCGCCGCCAGTTGCCTGCCGCACCCTCTTGGCGGACAGGTCGATCTGGAAGTCACCAATAGAGAAGACTGGCTGATCGGGCACCGCGTTGCTGCGCCGCAGTACTGCGCGCAGCCGCGCCAGCAGCTCGTCGATGCCGAACGGCTTGGTCACATAGTCGTCCGCACCCGCATCGAGCGCCTCGACCTTGTCCGTACTGTCGGTGCGTCCGGACAGGACCAGGATCGGTGCCTGACTCCAGCCGCGCAGCCCGCGGATCACGTCGATCCCGTCGAGGTCGGGTAGCCCCAGATCGAGGATGACCACGTCCGGCGGGTACTGACCGGCCGTCGACAGTGCGGCCGAGCCGCGCGCCGCAGTGTGGACCTCGTACCCTCGCGCCTTCAGGTTGATCTCCAGGGCACGGACGATCTGTGGCTCGTCGTCGACCACCAGGACCCGGGTCATTCGCCCTCCTCCGTTGCCAGTTCGGTCCGCTCCCGGCTACCGGGGACGGGATCGTCATCTGTCCGGCTCGATGCCGTCGGGATCGAGACGACCATCGTGAGTCCTCCGCCCGGCGTGTCCTCCGGCTGCACCGTGCCCTCCATCGCCTCGGTCAGCCCCCGCGCCAGCGCCAGGCCGAGCCCGACCCCCGTCGTGTTGTCGGTGTCGCCCAGTCGTTGGAACGGCGCGAAGACCCGGTCCCGGTCGGGCTTCGGGATCCCCGGTCCGCGGTCGACCACCCTGATCTCCACCAGGTCTCCCAGCGCGCTCGCCGTCACGAGCGGCGGCCGGCCAGGCGGGGAGTACCGCAGGGCATTGGCGACCAGATTCACCAGAACGCGATCGAGCAACGCCGGATCGGCCTGTACCAGCGGCAGCTCCGGTGGAATGTCCACAGTGACCTCACCAGTGGCATCACCCAACTCGGCCAGCGCACCGGGCATGATCTCCTCGAGCGCCACCGGCCGGGGAAAGACGGGCAGTACTCCGGCCTGCAGGCGACTCAGGTCGAGCAGGTTGTCCACCAGTCGCGTCAGCCGGTCCAGCGACTCGTCAGCCGTTTCGAGTAGCTCGTCGCGCTCGTCATCGGTCCACTCGACGTCCGAGCTGCGCAGACTGGTCACCGACGCCTTGGCCGACGCGAGCGGCGAGCGCAGGTCGTGTCCCACCGCTCGGAGTAGCGCAGTACGGAGCTTGTCGGCTTCGGCGAGCGGTTTGGCCTCGGCGGCGGCTTCGCTCAGGCGGGCCTTGTCGACCAGGGCGGCCGCGTGGGCCGCGAAGGCACCGACCAGCCTGCGTTCGTCCGCGGCGAGCTGACGCCCTTGCAGGACCAGCACGAGATCGTCTCGCGCCGGGATCTCCGCGTCACCGTCCTCCGGCCGCCGGCAGGTCGGCGTACCGGCCGAGGCCAGCGGGCGCCAGATCTCGGTCATTTCGTCGTCGACCCGCTCCATCAGGCATGCGCTCGTCATCCCGAAGGCCTCCCGTACGCGCTCGAGCAACGCGGGCAAGGCGGTCTCGCCGCGCAGTACGGAGCCGGCCAGCGTGGCCAGGGTCTCCGATTCCGCCGTGGACCTGGCCGCCTGCCTGGTACGCCGGGCCGCGCGGTCGACCACTGACGAGACCAGGGCCGCGACGCCGACGAAGATGCCGAGGGCAAGTGCGTTGTTCGGCCCGGCGATCGCGAACGTCCTGGTCGGCGGAGTGAAGAAGTAGTTCAGCACCAGGGTGCCCGCGATCGCCATCAGCAGGGCCGGCCAGAGACCGCCGACCAGGGCAACGACGACGACCGCGAAGAGGAACGCGAGCACGTTGCTGGTCAGGTTGAGAGTGTCCCCGCCGAGATCCAGGAGTACGGCCAGCAAGGGCGGGAGGACCACGGCGAGCGCAAAGCCGTAGGCGAGCCGCCGGCGCGACAGGCTCCCCTGCCGCCGTGGCAGGCGGCCGCGGCCGATCTCCGAGTGGGTGACGATGTGGACGTCGATGTCGCCGGAGTCGCGGATGGTGGTCGCGCCGATGCCGGGACCGGTGAGCAAGGCGAGCAGCCGGGACCTCCTGCTGCCGCCGAGCACCAACTGGGTGGCGTTCTCCGCTCGGGCGAACGACAGCAGCGCGTCCGGGATGTTATCGCCGACAACCTGGTGATAGCTGCCGCCAAGGCTCTCCACGAGCTGGCGCTGTTGGGCCAGGGCGGTCGGGTTCGCCCCCGTGAGTCCGTCCGAGCGGGTGATGTGCACGGCGAGCAGATCCCCTGCTGAGGAGCGGGCGGCGATGCGGGCGGCACGCCGGATCAGGGTCTCGCCTTCGGGTCCGCCGGTGAGCGCGACGACAACCCGCTCGCGCGCCTCCCAGGTTGAGTCGATGTCATGTTGCGCACGGTACTGCTGCAGACCCGCATCGACCCGGTCGGCGAGCCAGAGCAGCGCGAGTTCCCGCAGGGCAGAGAGGTTGCCGACGCGGAAGTAGTTGCCCAGGGCAGCGTCGATCTTGTCGGCCGCATAAACGTTGCCGTGGGCCATCCGGCGGCGTAGCGCCTCCGGGGTCATGTCGACCAGCTCGATCTGGTCCGCCGCCCGGACCACCCGGTCGGGCACGGTCTCGCGCTGCGGTACTCCGGTGATCTTCTCGACGACGTCGTTGATCGACTCCAGGTGCTGGATGTTCACCGTGGAGATGACGTCGATGCCCGCGCCGAGCAGTTCGTCGATGTCCTGCCAGCGCTTCTCGTTGCGGCTGCCCGGGATGTTCGTGTGCGCAAGCTCGTCGACCAGGGCGACCTCCGGCCGGCGAGCCAGCAGCGCGTCCAGATCCAGCTCGGTGAAACTCGCGCCGCGATGGTCCAGGATGCGTCTCGGCATCACGTCGAGGCCTGCGAGCATGGCTTCGGTCTGGGGCCGCCCGTGGGTCTCCACGAAGCCGACCACCACATCCGTTCCACGGGCTACTCGCCGCTGCCCCTCACCGAGCATCCTGTACGTCTTACCGACTCCCGGTGCCGCACCGAGGTAGATCCGCAGAAGGCCGCGACCGCTCATGCTCATGATCGTCCCATCAAGGCTCAACTGAGCGCGGCCAGCGCGCTGTTGAGCTTCACCAAGTTGACCGTCGGCTCGCCGAGGAACCCGAGCGTCCGGCCTTCGGTATTGTCCGCGACCAACTGACGCACCTTCGCCACCTCGAGGCCGCGCTCCCGCGCCACCCGCTCGACCTGCAGTTCGGCGTACGCCGGGCTGATGTGCGGGTCGAGCCCGCTGCCGCTGGCGGTCAACGCGTCCGCCGGGACCTGGGACGGATCGACGCCCTCCAGCGTCGCTACCGCCTGACGACGTTCCTCGATCAACGCCAGCAGATCGGCGTTGTTCGGCCCGTACTGCGACGCCGCACTACCCATGGCGTCGTAGTCGATCGCCGACGGCCTGGTCTGGAACCACAACGGGTCCGCCACCATCACCGGCTTGCCGTCAAAGCCGACCTCGGGGTTGCCGTCCTTGACCGCCTGCTTCGTGTACCCCTGGCCGATCAGCGCGGACCCGACGTCCTTGCCGTTCACCTGGACGATGGAACCGTTGGCGTTGTCGTGGAACAGTGCCTGCGCCGCACCGGTCATCGCCAGCGGGTAGACGACTCCCAGCCCGATGGTCAGCACCACCATGGCCCGGATCGCCACCCCGAACTGCCGCACGGAGCCGGGGAGATTGCTAGCCATTGTCGTGAGCCTTTCTGGTCGTCATGGCGGTCAGCGGATTCCGGGGAGCAGGGAGATCAGCAGATCCAGGAGTTTGATACCGACGAAGGGCGTGATCAGTCCGCCGACGCCGTAGATCAGCAGATTGCGCCGCAGCATCGCCGAGGCGGACGACGGCCGGTACCGGACCCCACGCAGAGCCAGCGGCACCAGGGCCACGATCACCAGCGCGTTGAACACGATGGCCGACACGATCGCCGACTCCGGCGAGTGCAGCTGCATGATGTTGAGCTTGTCCAGCCCCGGATAGGCGGTCGCGAACAGGGCCGGCAGGATCGCGAAGTACTTGGCCACGTCGTTCGCGATCGAGAACGTGGTCAGCGATCCGCGGGTGATCAGCAGTTGCTTGCCGATTTCAACGATCTCGATCAGTTTCGTCGGGTTGGAGTCGAGGTCGACCATGTTGCCGGCCTCCTTCGCGGCCGACGTACCGCTGTTCATCGCCACCCCGACGTCGGCCTGCGCGAGCGCCGGAGCGTCGTTGGTCCCGTCGCCGGTCATCGCAACCAGGCGGCCACCCTCCTGCTCCTTCTTGATCAAGGCCATCTTGTCTTCGGGCGTCGCCTCGGCCAGGAAGTCGTCGACGCCGGCCTCCTCGGCGATCGCTTTCGCCGTCAACGGATTGTCGCCGGTGATCATCACCGTCCGGATGCCCATCGCCCGCATCTGGTCGAACCGCTCGCGCATCCCCGGCTTGACCACATCCTTCAGATGGATGACACCCAACGCGCGCGCGGTTCCGTTGTTGCTGTCAGCAACCACCAGCGGAGTACCACCAGAAGCTGAGATGCCATCGACGATCTCGCCCAGCGCGCGATCGCTCCGACCACCCTGCATCGTGATCCAGTTGTTCACCGCACCCGCGGCTCCCTTGCGCACCTGGCGGCCGTCAACGTCGACGCCGCTCATCCGCGTTTGCGCGGTGAACTCGACAAAGGTTGCGTGCGGCAACTCACCAGTGTGCCGCTCCCGCAGCCCGTACTTCGTCTTCGCCAGCACCACGATCGAACGGCCCTCGGGTGTCTCGTCGGCAAGACTGGACAACTGAGCCGCGTCGGCCAGGTCGGTCTCGGTCACCCCGGCGAGCGGGATGAACTCCGCTGCCTGCCGGTTGCCCAACGTGATCGTGCCGGTCTTGTCGAGCAGCAACGTGTTCACATCGCCGGCCGCCTCGACTGCCCGGCCCGACATCGCCAGCACGTTGCGCTGCACCAGCCTGTCCATTCCCGCAATCCCGATGGCCGACAGCAACGCGCCGATCGTGGTCGGGATCAGGCAGACCAGTAACGCCACCAGGACCACAATGCTCAGGTCGGCCTTGGCATAGGCCGCGAAGGTCGGCAGCGTCACCGTGGCGATCAAGAACACGATGGTCAGACTCGCGAGCAGGATGTTCAGCGCGATCTCGTTGGGTGTCTTCTGCCGCGAGGCGCCCTCGACCAGGGCGATCATCCGGTCGATGAAGCTCTCCCCCGGCCTGGTGGTGATCTTCACGACGATCCGATCCGACAGCACCTTCGTACCGCCGGTGACAGCGCTCCGGTCACCACCGGACTCCCGAATGACCGGCGCCGACTCACCAGTGATGGCCGACTCGTCCACACTCGCCACACCCTCGACGACATCACCATCGCCGGGGATGATCTGCCCTGCTTCGACAACCACCAGGTCGCCCAACTGCAGGGCAGTCGCCGGGACCTCTTCCTCGCGGTCTGCAGTCAGCCGGCGGGCGGTGGTCTCGGTCTTCGCCCGGCGCAGCGTGGCGGCCTGCGCCTTGCCCCGGCCCTCGGCCACCGCTTCAGCCAGGTTCGCGAAGATCACGGTCAGCCAGAGCCAGACCACAATCCACCAGACGAACACGCTGGAGTCGGTGACGGCGAGGATCGTCGACGCGACCGCGCCGACCTCGACCACGAACATCACCGGGTTCTTCACCATCACCCGCGGATCGAGCTTGCGCACCGCGTCCGGCAGAGAGGTCAGCAGCATCCTCGGGTCGAACAGCCCCGAGGTCGTCTTCTTGGACGTTACCGCCGCCGTGGTGGCGGGCGGCTTGGTCAGGGTGGTCATGAGGCCCCCTTTCTGGACTGAGGAGCGGAGGGAGCGAAGCGACTGGAGCGACGAGGGAAGAAAGGGAGCCAGGCCTCAGGACCCGCCGCGCGGAGCGTGGCCATGTGCACAGTCACAGTCCCTCCGCGAGTGGGCCGAGTGTGAGTGCAGGGAAGTAGGTCAGGCCGGTGACGATCAGTACGACGCCGACGAGCAGGGCTACGAACAAGGCCTTGTGGGTGGGCAGCGTGCCCTCGTTCACCGGGACAGGTGTCTGCCGCGCGAACGATCCAGCCAGCGCGAGGACCAGGACCATCGGCACGAACCGGCCGAGCAGCATCACGATCCCCAGGATCGTGTTGTAGAAGGATGTGTTGGCGCTCAGGCCGCCGAAGGCGCTGCCGTTGTTGTTACCGGCCGAAGTGAACGCGTACAGCACCTCGGAGAAGCCGTGCGGGCTGCCGGTGTTGAAGATCGACGCCCTCGCCGTCTCCAGACCCATCGCCAAAGATGTGCCGACCAGGACGAGCGTCGGCGTCGCCAGGATGTACAGCGAGACGAGCTTCATCTCCCGCGCGGTGATCTTCTTCCCCAGGTACTCCGGCGTCCGGCCGACCATCAACCCGGCGACGAACACGGCCAGTACTGCGAGCACGAGCATCCCGTACAGCCCCGAACCGGTGCCGCCCGGCGAGACCTCGCCCAACATCATGTGGAAGAGCGCGGCGCCACCACCCAACGGGGTGAAGGAGTCGTGGGCCGAGTTGACCGCTCCGGTCGAAGTACCGGTGGTGGAGGAGGCGAAGAGAGCTGAGGCCCATTCGCCGAAGCGGGTCTCCTTGCCCTCCATGGCTGCGCCGGCCGCGCGGGTCGCAGTACCGGCGCCTTGGGTTTCGAAGTACGTCGCGGCGACGGTGAAGGCGGTCCAAAGGGTCGCCATCACGCCGAGGATCGCGGAGCCCTGCCGCTTGTCCTTGACCATCAGGCCGAAGGTGCGGGTCAGGCAGACCGGGATCACCAGCAGCAGGAAGATCTCGAACAGGTTGGACAGTCCGTTGGGGTTCTCGAACGGGTGCGCGGAGTTGGCGTTGTAGAAGCCGCCACCGTTGGTACCGAGTTCTTTGATCACCTCCTGGCTGGCCACTGGGCCACCCGGGATCGTCTGCGTCTGGCCGACGACCGAGGTGACTTCGTGACCACCGGACAGGTTCTGGACGACGCCCATCGCGACCAGCGCCAAGCCGCCGATGATGGCTATCGGCAACAAGATCCGGAGCAGGGTCCGGATCAGGTCGACCCAGAAGTTGCCGAGCCGGTCCGTCTTCGATCGGGTGAAGCCGCGGATCAGCGCGATCGCCACGGTGATGCCGACGGCCGCCGAGACGAAGTTCTGCACTGCGAGACCGGCGAACTGGACCAGGTGGCCCATCGTCACCTCGGGCGAGTAGGACTGCCAGTTGGTGTTCGCGACGAACGAGGCTGCGGTGTTGAAGGCCAGCCCTTGCTCGACGTTCGGCAGGGCGTTGGAGAACGGCAAGTGGCTCTGTAACCGCTGAAGCAGGTACAGCAAGATCAGGCCGACTGCGGAGAACGCGAGCACCGAGCGTGCATACACCGACCAGGTCTGGTCTGCCTTGGAGTCGACGCCGAGCAGTCTGTAGGTGCCGCGCTCGATCCGGGAGTCCTTGTCCGTGGTGAAGACATGCGCCAGGTAGCCACCCAGCGGCCGGTACGCGACGGCCAGGAGCGCGACGAGAAGGCCGACCTGCAGCAGGCCGGCGGAGGTGTCGGACATCAGAACCTCTCGGGGAAGACCAGCGCTGCGACCAGGTAGAGCACCAGCGCCGCTGCCACCACGAGCCCGGCAATGTTCTCGGCGCTCACAGCTTCTCCACCCCTCGCAACACGAACCAGACGGCCGCGAACGTGGCTACACACAGAGCGAGGTACACAACATCCTTCATGACCGGCCCCAACCCTCAACAAAAGAGCTCATGGGACCACTGCACACCGTCCACTCCCCCGTCAGCAGCCTTCTCGCAGACCTCTCACACCCACCTGCGTACTTCTCACAGCCCTCTCACAGCAACTTGGAACATATCGCCGGCGTATCGAGAACGGCATACACAGCAGCAACACCGCGATGCGTTGACTGGCGGCACGTGT
Organism: Kribbella sp. NPDC023855; assembly: GCF_040639475.1. NCBI lineage: Bacteria > Bacillati > Actinomycetota > Actinomycetes > Propionibacteriales > Kribbellaceae > Kribbella > Kribbella sp. NPDC023855. The sequence continues at coordinate 9,516 of NZ_JBFAAA010000004.1, read as the reverse complement.
TGCAAGGACACAGATTTCGAAAACTACGTCAGAGGCTGGGGATGGAGATTCGACTGGCGCGCACCACCGACGCCGACTCTGTCAACGAACTGCTCGAGCAATTGGGCTACCTACAGGACGGCCGCGCGAAGACGGCGGCCCGGATCCAGACCTGGGCCGACAACCCGGCCAGTGCCGCCTATGTAGCGGAAGCCGAAGGTCAGCTCCTCGGCCTCGTGGCCGTCCACGTCTACCCGTTCTTCGAACGCGAGGGCGCCTCAGCGCGAATCACCGCCCTGGTCGTCTCAGACCGCGTCCGCGGACAAGGAATCGGCTCCCAACTCGTCGCATCAGCCGAGTCCTTCGCCGCCAGCCAAGGATGCGTCCGCGTAGAGCTCACCAGCTCGAACCACCGCGAAGCCGCCCACAGCTTCTACCAAAGCAACGGCTACACCAACCAAGCCCCCACCTCCTCCCTCTTCCGCCGCGACCTCGCCCCAGGTCTGCCGCGCTGAACTACTGCGACTGCCGTGCGACGACCGCGACCGCACAACCTCCGGATGAGGTCGCGCGACGTCCACCTTGAAAGACGAGGTCAGATCGGCCCCACCGCAGATCTGCCCACCGACCTGCACCTTGGTCCTCATCCCGTCTCAACGCTGATCATCGTCTGCCAACGTCCCACGCATAGGTCCTCGACCCCGCCCACACCGCACTCGTGGACCTTCGGACTCGGCGGCGGCAACACCCTTGCGCAACTTTGGTGCTCGGCCAAGCATCTAAGAAGTGTCTCTAAGGGGGGACCAAGTGAAATTCATCCGAACCATCCACACCATCCGAAGACCTGTCCGTACCGCGTTGACCGTGTTGGCCGTCGCTGCCCTGCCGGTGGGCGCGGTCGCTGTCCCCAGCGCTGCAGGAGCCCACACTGTGGCCGCGTCCAGCACGACCTGTCCCACTGGCTGGGGATCATTGCCGAAGGCAAATACATTCGTCACCGGCGGGATTCTGGCCGCGGTTCGGACCGGGCGCCACGCCTGTTTCGACCGGGTCGTGTTCGACATCGCCGGCAAGTCGCCCGGCTACGGTGCGCGGTACGTGCCGGAGGTCTACCGCGCAGGAGCCGGCCATCTTCTCCCGCTGCGAGGCGGAGCAAAGCTGGAGATCCTGCTCGGCGTCCGCGAGTTCGACGACGACGGCCACTGGGCGTACCAGCCGCCGAATGAAAACGAACTGGCGAACGTGACCGGCTACCGCACCCTCCGCCAGATCGCGTACGCCGGAAGCACCGAGGGCGCCGCCTGGGTCGGAATCGGGCTCCGCGCCCGCCTCCCGTACCGCATCTACACTCTCCCAGGCCCCGGCTCCAACACCCGAGTCGTGGTCGACGTCGCCCACACCTGGTAACACCCACACCCTGGCCTGCCGCGACCAACACGGCAGCCCAGCCCGTCATCAAAGCTCCAGCCGGAACGCCTTGGCTGCCCGGCGGCCGACGGCCCGGCGGGCACGCCACGGGTGGTGGCGTTGCTGCCGGGCCGTCAGTCACTCACGCGGTCTCACTTCCCGTGCAAAGCCCTGCGGCGACGTCCGCGAAATACCAGTACGCCGCCGGCAGCGATGAACAGCAGGCCACCGAGGGCGCCGTACGTGACAGCGTTGCTCGCCCCGGTGGGAGCCAGGTCGCCGGACGTGCTGCTGGCGGGCAGGCGGCCGACGGGTGCGCCGACCTCCGCCTGCGCACGGGTGCCGGTCGTGCCGGAGGCGGAGACAACCGGCGGGGAGGCGGGCGTCGTGGAGGCGGGAGTTGTGGAGGCGGGTGTTGTGGAGGCAGGAGTCGTGGAGGCAGGAGTCATGGGGGCGGGCGTCGTGGGGGCGGGCGTCGTGGGGGCGGGCGTCGGCTTGTCAGGGCCAGCGGTACCCGACGCGGGCTTCAGCTGAAGAGTCGTGATCGAGTACGGCGGCAGCGTCTGTGCGGCCGCCGTGCCCCGCTTCGCCGTCGTCAGGGCGGTGTCTCCCTTGGCATACGAAACGGTCGTGACCTCCCCTGCGGCCGGGGTGAATCCGGCGTACGAGAGCGACACCGACGCCGCGTTCCGCGGGCTCTTGTTGATCAGCATGACGTTCAGACCGCCGGTGCTGCTCCGCACCGCGTGCACAGCAACCGACGAGTTGCCCGAGGACGACTTGACCATGGTGTCGCCAGGCTTCGCCAGTGCGGTCAGCGAGCGGATGCCCCAGTAGGTGGGGAAGGGCGTCTCGCGCGGCGGTTCGCACTTCCCACCAGCGCAGGTTCCAGCGGACAGCACACCCCCGTCCCGGTAGTCGGTCTCGCCGTTGACGGTGGTGGGTGCTTCGCCCGAGCCGTTGTGCAGGTTCCACCAGTCCACGTGGGTGGCGCCCTGCTCGAACCAGGTCATGTAGGTGTCCGGCGCAAACAGAGCTGCGGCCTGGCTGGTCAACGCGGGCGAGCCGACAGCGTCGGTCTCGGTGACGGCGATCTCCACCGAAGCGGCGCGCGAGCCCGCGTAGGTGGAGATCAGCGAGCGCAGCGAGGACGTGACACCGGCGATCCGGGAGGGGGTCTTCAGCAGGTCGGCCGTGGTGGTACCGCCCGGATACCAGTGGACGATGACGAAGTCGATCGACTTTGCCGCGATGGAGAGCACCGTGTGGTTCCAGTCGGCGCTGTCGCCGGGAGCCTTTTCCGCATCTGGCCAGTAGCCGGGGGTGGTGAGCACCGCTCCGATCTTCACCTTCGGGTCCACGGCCTTCATCGCCTTCGCGTAGGCGATCAGGTTCTTCGCGTACTCCTTCGGGCTCTTGTCGGCGTGCGTGTCAGTTTCCCAGCCCTTGCCGTTGCCGTAGTGCCCGTTGCCGTAGACCTCGTTGCCGATCTCCCAGTACTTCACGCCGTAACCTTTGTCGACGTTGGCGTACTTGACCCAGTCGGCAGCCTCCTGGGGGGTGCCGGAACCGTAGTTCGCGGTCAGGATCGGCTGGGCGCCGACCCTCTTCGCGATGGCCATGAAGTGGTCGAAGTCGGTGTTGGACGGGATCCAGCCGGAGCCGTCGCCGTAGGTGTGGGTCTTCCAGTGGTAGTCGTCCGCGCCGGAGCCGCCGGGATAGCGCAGCTGGCGAACTCCCGCGGCCTTCATCAGAGATATCGCCTTGGCGTTCCCCATGTGCTCGTCGCCGTAGCCCGTGTTGAGGCCGACACCACTGCTGGGCATCGTGCCCAGGGAGGTACCGGCATCCACACTGATGCCGACGGTCGGTCCGGCGCCTGCGCTGGGCGCCAGGGCGCCGACACCGGCCGAGGCGGCGAGCACCGCCGCCGTCCCCACGACGAAATGCCGGAGCATCCGGCCACGGCGGGGCGCGCCATCCCAAAACATCGGCTGCTCGGCGGATCTCGGGTTGTCTGGTGACACGTACTGCTCCGATCGGGTGTTGATGCCGAGGGCGTAGCGCCGCTGACCACGGCTCGCCCTCGTCGGTCACCCCTCAGTTGCCACCCAGAGCAGAAAGGTTGCCCTCTTAATTACTTTTCGCCGAGACACGGTCGCACCGTCTCACCGGACCCCGTGACCCGGTGCCACGTGACTCGGTGCCACCCGGGAGCGCCTTCTTCCCAGGCAACGCCTCCACCGCTTGAGCCAGCTCGAAGTCCACCGGCCCAGCCAGCCCCACCATCACACCACCACCGCAGGCCCGCAGCACCCGTCGCGCCCGGCGACCCACCTGACAATCGCCGCGAAGGCGTAGTACGTGACGATCACCGCGAGATAGCTGCCCTGGTCGTCCCTTGTACACCACGGCCAGCGGAAACCCGAGCCGCCGGGGCCGCCGCTGCACAGCGTCCAACCGCCGCCCCAAGGTTCTCACGCCCCCACCGGACGATCCCCACCCCGGATCCGCCGGGAGGCCGCGGTGGCGATCCCGATTGCCTCTGGTGGTTGTCCTTCCTGGTAGTGCCGGGCAGTCTCTGTTGTGGCGCGTGCGACAGGTGACTCCGAACTGTGCTCACCGAGTTCGCGTCCTAGCGAACAGCATGGAGGATCGTCATGGCCCGGGAGATCATCAGTACTGCGAATGCGCCCACGTCCCCGCTGTACAGTCAGGGAATCAAGGCCGGACCTCACGTGTTCGTCTCGGGCACGGTCGGCATCGACCCGGGCACGGGCAGCCTCGTCGGAGCTGCGATTCAAGACCAGACAAGGCAGGCGATGGCCAACTGCCAGGCTGTTCTCCAAGCCGGCGGCGCAAGTCTGGACGACGTCGTCGAGGTCGGTGTACTGCTCACACATCCCGCCGACTTCGCCGGCATGAACGAGGAGTATGCGCGGTGGTTTCCGTCCAACCCGCCGACTCGGTACGTCGCCAAGCTTGGTGTCGACCTGCCCGGCCTGCTCGTCTCGATCCGGATGACCGCTTTCGTCGGCTGACGGCACCCGGCCACCTCCCGCACGCAAGGGAACTACGCCGGGTGCGGTGGTGGTTAGGGTGGTGGGCGTGAGTGGGGGATTCGAGGGGTGCCGCCGGGGGCTCTCGACGTGTTGCTGCAGCTCGAGGGGGAGCCTTCGCTAGAGGTTCGGCGGCGGTACAGGCAGGACCGGGAGGACACAGTAGCCGTCGAGCTCGATGCCGGTGATGGGGTTGCCGCCGGCGAAGGAGTACCGGTTTACAGTCCACGGGTCCGTGCCGAGGGCCATGTCTTTCAGGGCGCCGTCGTAGTTGTCGCGAGACAGGAACCGGTTCGCCGCCCAAGTGGACCGCACCATGAAAATCGTCGGCCCGACACGCACCGTGATCTGGGTCAACACCCAGATCACCCGGACCGGCCAGGCCCGCCTCGGTCCAGCTCGCGGACCAGCGCAACAGCGGGTCTGACCGAACCCGACCGGCACCTCGATGTCGGGGAACCAGAAATCACACTGCGCGATCTCACCGGCGACATAGCTGGTCCGCGACGCCGGGTCCGGCGGCAGATATACCGGCCGCAACTGCGCCACCCGGCCACTCAACGTCCGGATCGAGTACGGCCATCCGATCCGCTCGCCGATCACCGTCGCCGGCATCGTCGGGGACGCTCGCAGCAACTCCCGGATCCGCGGCTCGAACCCATCCACCACCGAACCCGCCGGCCGACGCCGATACCGCGGCGGCTCATCGCTGGCCAACGCAGCCTTCACCGTGTTCCTCGAGATCGCCAGCACCCGCGCGATCTCCGAGATCGACACACCCTCCGACCGATACAACCGCCGGATCTCAGCCCAGTCCTCCACGCCTAACACCTGCTCGCTCCCCGGCTCGGTTCAAGCCAGGATCTCTCCGGGAAGCTGGTCAATCGTCAGTTGCCGCCCACTGATCAGTTTTCAGCTGCCGTCGACAGCCCGGCAAGCGCCAACTTCGTTCTGTGGGCTCACCTCCAGGAGTACCTGACGGTCATCCCGAGTTTGAGCCGGCCCTTGCCGACGGCGTCTCTCAACGTCTCGAAAAGGTCGGGGCTCCGTCACCGTCGCCTTGCTCGTGTCCGGTCTGCAGGCGCAGGCCTTGCGGACTCGGCCAATCGTCAGCGCCTTCGGCCGCTGCCGGCCTCAAGGGCTGGCGTAGCCAGTCAGGTCAGTCAGCTCCGCAGCTGAACAACGTCCTGCCCGCGGGAGTCGCCAGCAACGAGCAGCCTCCGCCGCGGATCAAGCGGGACGGTCGGCGTGTGAAGGAACTCCCTGGCCGCCGTACGCCGACCAGCAAGGTCTTCCAGCTGGCAGATGGCCGGACGGAGGCCGAGCTGTCCAGCGACCCGATCCACTTCCAGGCCTCCAACGGCACGCTGCGGCCGATCGACACCACGGTGAAGGCGAGCCGGGCGTCGGGATTCAGCCTCGCCAACGAGTCCAACAGCTTCCGGAGCTTCTTCGGGACCCGCGTCGACGAACTGGTGAAGTTCGACCTGGGCGGTCACGGGATGACCCTGGGCATGGCGACCACGAAGGCGCTGACGCCGTCGGCGGCCGGGGACACGGTCACCTGTCCGGATATGTTCGGTGATGCGGATCTGGTCTATCAGGTCGGGCCGGATCAGCTGAAGGAGAGCATCGCTCTGGAGTCGGCGCCGGCTGGTCCGACGTACCGGTTCAGCTTGAAGCCGACCGGGGTGAAGGCCGTGGAACAGTCGGACGGCTCGATCGCCTTCCACCCGGCCAGTGGCTTTCCAAGACCGCCGGCGGGGTCGGAACTGACTGGCCAAGCTCTCGGAGCAACCGATCGCCTTCAGCGCGGCGATGCGCTTGATCTGTGTATCGCCGCTCGCCGAGTGACCAGATGGCGGATCGCGATTGGTTGGAGGGCAGTTCGGTCGTTGGGCGCTGCGGTTCCGGCCGACGAAGCGTGAGTGGTTGCCCCGGGAATACGACATAACCGGAACAAGTCCTCTGCGCCAGTAAACTCCACGACGAACTCACCGCAGCCAAGCAGGCAGTCGAATTCGAGATCCAGTACGACGCCCACGGCCCCGCCCGCCAGTGCGGTCAGACACCTCGCAGCCCCGCAACCGGTACGCCGCGCAACCTGGTCCGAAGGCCACATCGAAGCCTGGGCACGAGACACCGGCACAGGGGCCGGTACGCCAAGTTCCGCGACACCACCGGGCTGGTTAGCCTCGTCCTGGGACGAAGTCCGGCCCCGCAAAGACACGACACGATAGCGAAACGGCCGGTCAGCAACTGCCCCCGTCTCACGTCCGTCCACGAACGCGCCCTACGGTAACGGTCGCAATGAGTTCTCAATCAGCATCTCCGAGGCCCTGCACACCGCTTCGTCGATCGTTCGATAACTGCTCAGCCAGGCCCCCACGGTCCAACCTCAGAATCTCAGGACACAGTGCCGATACTGTGGGACAGTAACTCCAAATCGACGAAGATCTCCGCGACCTGCCCATCGGCATTTAGCCCGAGCCAGACTTCATAGGCTCCGTCGCCCATGCCGCATTCGTAGATGATGGCATTAGCCCCGGTGGCTTGATCTTCGATCAAAACATAAAGATCGCGCAGGATTACATCGGAAACCTCGTCCCACCAGTCGTCATTATCCTGCCGCGCGGTAAGCCACTCTTTCGCGGAAAAGTCGAAGAAGCTCGCCGTTCCACTGTCCACCGCGAAGCCGAGCGCCACACCTTGATCGGACTCCGACGGAAAAGCGGGCCTCCATTGAGTAATCGGATCATTCGTGATACGAACCTTGGAGGCGCACACCTTGCTCCGCGGAATAACACCGGAAGCGGGCGGCTGACGCCAGACCGACACCAGGAGAGAAACCGGGTAGCTGCCGGGCGGTACAGTCGCCGCTACAGCATCCGATTCCTCCAGCGGATTGACCGACCAAGCAGGATCGGCAGCGACAACCCTGCCGGTTGGAAAATGCACCTCACCCGCAGAAATGATCTCTGTTTCACTTTGCGATCCGCTTGACCAAGCGTACCGGTCTCCCGCGCGAAACGGAAAATCATAACCTGTCACGGTTTACCTTCCCTGGCCCACATAGATAGATCACGGAGAGTCGGAAACATACGGGTCTCCGGATTCACCGTTACTGCTCCGCCAATATATCTGGACGCCCTTGGTACTGCGGCGTCGCGACTATGGATCGTAGACCGAAGACACCCCGTAGTAAATTGCCTGTCCTGCCGCGAGGCGACGGGAGATATTATTCTCCACCTCTTTCATGTCGCTCATGTTGCGCCCACCTCGAGCAGCTCGTTCTGTACCGAGTCGCCACTGAGAAGGAAGAGCAGGCCGACGACCCCGGGCAATACGCCCCGCAGCGCGCGCGAGCCGCGGCGGCGGTCTTCGCCGCTCCCTCCGCAGCTAACCTTGGCGGCGACCTGGTTCGATTCCTTCCTAGTCCATCCCTCGCAATGGCCCGAACTTCGAAGATGAACGCACGTCACCGTCATCTTCATGCCATTGACAATGGGTCGCCGTCACATGATCCGGGCCACCATTGATCAGGAAAATATTTCCGTGAACCGGAACCCGAAGACCGAATTCGGCCACTCTTGGATCGGTGACGGCCACGATTTCTTCAACAGAGAAATTGCCGTAGTGGACAGCGATCTGCGTCCATTCGACATTGCTAAACAGCAGGTCGATTCGCTTAGGACTGCCGCTAGCATCAATGCTCCTAAAGAGCAGTTGGGAGTAGCTCACGGCATAGTGCCAGAGGCGAAATTCCCGCGCCCACGCAATATATATTTCCATCTCATCCTTCGGAGGGAGCCCGGGAGCGGGATATCAACCGCATTGCCCTCGCGGTAGGAAGGTAATACTACTCCAATCCCGATACCCTCTGAGGACCGAGTCGCCGACGATCTTCATCTCACGCTCCGCTCTGAACCAGTTGTTTCCGCCGCCGCGCCAACGACGTCTTCAACCCGCCGGTCTTCGCCGCCCAGGTCGACCGCACCATGAAAATCGTCGGCCCGACGCGCACCGTGATCTGGGTCAACACCCAGATCGCCCGGACCGGGCCAGCCTGCATCCGTCCAGCTCGCGGACCAGCGCAACAGCGCCTGGGTCAACTCTCAGTCCGACGCCCAGAAGAAGCACCCCAACCTGCGCATCGTCCGCTGGGCCGAGCACAAGGCCGCCAAACCAACGCCCTTGACTCAGTACCTCCGCGAAGGCGTCCACACCACGGTCCCCTTCGGCCAGAACGCCCGCACCGAACTCATCGTCCAAGCCCTCGCCGCAGCCCAAGCGGCTTAGCCGAAGGCCCACGACTGGGCGGGACCGGCGGAGGGCGACGCGAGGCGTTCGGCTCGGGGCCATGGGTGCCTACTCTTGGTCCGCGCGACGCAGGAGCGCAATGCCGGGTGGGTGGGAGCGTCGAGTGGTGAGCGACGGAGGAGCGAGCGGCGAGGCAGCGTGGGGACTTCCCTTGGCTACTTGAGTTCGGCGGAGGTCTTCCCCAGCAACTTGCGGGCGATGATGAGTTGCTGGATTTGTTGGGTGCCTTCGAAGATGTCGAGGATCTTCCCGGTACAGGCGAGGGCAGACGGCCACCAACCGCCGATCTGCCCTCTGACCTGCGGTTTTGTCGTCACCTGTTCTCAAGGGCGATCATCGTTTGCCAACGTCCCACGGAGCAGTGACGGAGCTAGGCCGTGGTGCCTAGACACAGACAGACGGTGCTTTGCAACCTCGCCCCTGCCGAGCGCGAATCACGAGCTGTCAACCGGCTCCGTCGCCGCTGGCCTCAAAGCCGGCCGATCCCGAAGCTAGATCGACAGAGATCTGTCTGAGAGCCGCTGCCCTCAGGGATCAACGACTCTCTGCGTGACGGGCCTCATCATGGAGCCGACCTGAGCGTAGTGCGGAAGCTCAAACGCTCCACCACTACCCATTGTGACAATTTCGGTTCATAGTGGGTCTAACGGGCACATAATGTGACCGTGGGTGAGCAATGATCCGCCAGGTGATTGGTCGTCGTATTCGGCTTGGCGGGGAGCAAGGGCGAAACCGGCACCCGACCGACCAA
>NZ_JBFAAA010000003.1:0-910971 GCF_040639475.1 Kribbella sp. NPDC023855 | reverse complement strand
TCATCGATGGCCCAGCCCAGCACCCGGCGTGAGCAGGCATCGCGCACGACGGCCAGGTAGAGCCAGCCTTGGTGGGTGTGCAGGTAGGTGATGTCGGAGATCCAGACCCGGTCCAGTGTCCCGGTGTCGAAGACCCGGTTCACCAGATCCGGGCGCGGCGGCGCGTGGTCGTCGCGCCGGGTGGTGATGGTGAACGGGCGCGGTGAGACACCTCGCAGCCCCAGTGACGCCATGGTTTTCGCGACGGTCTTGCGGGTCACCATGACCTGGGCCGCGCGGAGCTCGGCGGTGATCCGCGGTGCCCCGTAGACACCGTCAGAGGCCGCGTGCGCCTGAGCGACCCGGGCCGCGAGCTGCTCACGCCGGGTCTGACGTGGACCAGGACCGGCCGTACTGCGCCGCCGCCACGCGTAGTAACCCGACCTGGACACCCCCAGCAACACACACATCCGAGCGATCCCGGGACCGGCCTTCTGCGACTCAACGACATGACTGATGACCTGGAAGGCATCTACCGGTTCTTGTCGGAGGCGAAGAAGGCCGCTGCTTTTTTCAGGAACTCCCGATCCATCTTCAGCTGCGCGTTCTCCCGCCGCAGCCGCTCCAACTCCGCCCGCTCACCCTCATCCAACCCACCCCCAGACTCACCAGCCGGCACCGTTGGAGGACTCGCCCCGCCCGGCTCCAACTGCCCGGCCTTGTCCAGCAGCACCCACCGCGACAACAACTGCGGCCCCACCCCGATCTCCCGAGCAACCTGAGCAATCGGCCGATCCGACTCGATCACCAACCGAGCCGCCTCCCGACGAAACTCCGGCGTGTACTTCCTCGCCTTTCCCATAACGACATCCTTCCCACGAGATCAACATCTCGCCAGACAAGGTGTCCACCCAACGGGGGCAAGCCCACGCAGAGCGCGCACATCCCGCGCGGAGCGCATTCCCGCGCGGAGCGCACATGCGGCGCGGAGCGCAATCGCAGGCGCGACGAAGGAGCGGGGCTCGCGCACGGCGGTACACGCGCGCGCCGCGCGTCCTCCGCGCGACGTAGGAGCGGCTCTTGTGAACTGGGCGGGCGGGAGCGTCCCGGAACTGGAGCGACGGAGGAGCGGAAGTGCAGGGCGCGTGGGAAACGACGGTGCACTAGGCTCGTGGCTCGTGAAGGTTTTAGTTGTTGGTACCGGCGGTCGTGAGCACGCACTGGTCTGGGCGTTGAGCCGGGATCCTGAGGTCGAGCAGGTTGTTGCGGCGCCGGGGAACCCTGGGATCGCCGCGTTGCAGCCGGCGTACGACGGGCAAACGGTCGTTTGTCGCGACGTGGACGTCTCGGACCACGACGCGGTCGTCGCGCTGGCCACCGAGGTGGGTGCTGACCTGGTTGTGGTCGGTCCCGAGGCGCCGCTGGTTGCCGGGCTGGCTGATCCGCTGCGCGCGGCCGGGATCGCGGTCTTCGGGCCGTCGAAGGACGCGGCCCAGCTCGAGGGCTCGAAGGCCTTCGCCAAGGACGTGATGGCCGCCGCGAGCGTGCCGACCGGCCGGGCTTACGTCTGTACGACGCCGGAAGAGGCCGCCGAGGCGATCGATGCGTTCGGCCCTCCTTATGTGGTCAAGGACGACGGCCTCGCCGCCGGCAAGGGCGTCGTGGTCACCTCCGACCGGGTCGAGGCGCTCGAGCACGCGGCCGGCTGCGAGCAGGTGCTGATCGAGGAGTTCCTGGACGGTCCCGAGGTCTCGCTGTTCGCGATCACCGACGGCGTCACCGTGCTGCCGATGCAGCCGGCGCAGGACTTCAAACGCCTTGCGGACAACGACGAAGGCCCGAACACCGGCGGCATGGGCGCCTACACTCCGTTGCCCTGGGCACCGGAAAAGCTGGTCGAGGAGATCACCGAGAAGGTGCTCCAGCCGACCGTCGACGAGATGCGTCGGCGCGGCATCCCCTTCACCGGACTCCTGTACGCCGGACTGGCGCTGACGTCCCGCGGTGTCCGGGTGATCGAGTTCAACTGCCGCTTCGGCGACCCGGAGACGCAGGCCCTGCTCCCGTTGCTGAAGACCCCGCTCGGCGGTCTCCTGTACGCCGCCGCGACGGGCAAGCTCGCCGATGTCCAGCCGCTGAGCTGGAAGTCGGGCGCGTCCGTCGCCGTCGTGGTGGCCGCGAAGAAGTACCCGGCCAAGCCACGCAGCGGTGACGTCATCAGCGGGATCGACCAGGCCGAGGCCGGTGGTGTCCGGGTCTTCCACGCCGGTACGACGATCGAGGACGGCGAGGTCGTCACGGCGGGCGGCCGGGTACTCGCGGTCAGTGCCACCGGCAAGGATCTCGACGAGGCCCGCCAGCGCGCCTATGCGGGTGTCGGGCAGATCCGCATCAAGGGCTCGCAGCACCGCACCGACATCGCCCTCAAGGCAGCCCGCGGCGAGATCGAGCTGCTTCCGGTCGGCTAGCCGAAGTCGGCCGACCGAGGCGGGTGGCCGAGGTGAGCTGGCCGAGGTGAGTCGGCCGTTGCTCAGCGGGCGGCCGGTAGCGAGCCGGCTAGGCCGTCGAGGATCAGGCCGAGCCCGAAGTCGAACTCGTCGCCGAAGTCGTACCCGGGCTGGAGCACGTGCTCGGTCGCCAGTTCGGTCAGGTGCGGGTACTGCCCCGATGTGAACTGCTCCATCATCGCCCCGGCAACCTCGGCGGCGCCGTCGGTGCCTTCGAACGGCAGCGACGTCTCCTGCAGTGCGAAGCCGTACACATACGCATCGATCAGCGCATACGCGTGCGCGGTCATCGCCACCGAGAAGCCGGCGCCGCGCAGGGTCCCGATGTTGGCGTCGTGATGACGCAACGTCGCCGGTCCGGGGCTGGTCCGTGACTCCATCAACGCGATCGCCCACGGATGCCGCCGCAGGACCTGCCGGGCGGAGTGGGCGCGCTTGGTGATCTCCGCGCGCCACTCGCCGTCCGGGGACGGCAGGTCGATCTCGGCGAAGACCAGGTCGACGATGCCGTCGAGGATCTCGTTCTTGTTCGCGACGTAGTGGTAGACCGACATCGGCTTGACGTCCAGCTGAACCGCCAGTGACCGGATCGTCAGCCCGCCCAAGCCGCCGCCGTCCGCCACCGCGACGGCGGCCCGCAGTACCGCATCGCGGCTGAGCTGGGTCCGGTCCGGGGCTTTCGCTGATCGTGGCATCGATCGGACGATAGCAGTTTCGTACTAAGTACGGTACCGTCCGTACTAAGTACGACGGGCCAACGTCCCCGTCGGCCAGGGAGGGGATCGCGGTGGACAGCAAGATGCGTGCAGTCGTACGGGACAGGTACGGCTCGGCCGATGTACTACGGGTGGCGGAGATCGCGCGGCCCACACCGGGCAAAGGCAAGGTGCTGGTGCAGGTCGAGGCGGCGGGGCTCGATCGCGGCGCCTGGCACCTGATGACCGGCAAGCCTTATCTGCTCCGCCTGGTCTTCGGACTCCGGCGCCCGCGCAACCCCGTACTCGGCGGTGACCTGGCCGGCCGCGTGGTCGGCGTCGGACCCGGCGTGACCGGGTTCGCCGAGGGTGACGAGGTGTTCGGGATCGGCGAGGGCACCTTCGCGGAGTACGCCGTCGCGCGGGCGGACAAGCTCGCCCTCAAGCCGGCCGGCCTTGGCTTCACCGAGGCTGCCGTGCTGGGGATCTCCGGCCTCACGGCGCTGCAGGCGCTCCGCGACAGCGGCAAGATCAAGGCCGGTCAGAAGGTTCTGATCACGGGGGCGTCTGGCGGCGTCGGCAGCTTCGCCGTGCAACTCGCCAAAGCGTTCGGCGCCGAAGTCACCGGCACAGCCAGTACTGCGAAACTCGCGCTGGTGCAGCGCCTCGGTGCCGACCACGTCATCGACTACACCCGGGATGACTTCGCGGACGGTACGCAGTACGACCTGATCATCGATCTCGCGGGCAATCCGTCGATCTCCCGCCTGCGCCGCGCCCTCACCAAGACCGGTACGGCGGTCATCGCGGGCGGTGAAGGCGGCGGCTCGCTGGGCGGCGGGATCGATCGGCAGCTCCGGGCCCAACTGCTGTCACCGTTCATCGGACAGCGGCTGACCGGTCTGCTCTCGCAGGAGAAGGCCGCCGACCTCGAGGTCCTGAGGGAGCTGGTCGAGGCAGGCAAGGTGACGCCGAGCATCGACAGCGTCGTACCGCTGGACAAGGTCCAGCAGGCACTGTCCGACCTGGAGGCGGGCCGGATCAGCGGCAAGCTCGCGGTCACTGTCTCCTGAGGCGTCGCCGCGCCTGTAACTTCAGTGGTTCTCGCGGTGAGGGAACCGCCAGGGCAGGTCGGGGGTGTAGGTCGGTATGAGGCTGACGGAAGCGGACGAGGCGGCGCTGCGCGAGTTCTACTCGGCACAGCAGCCACGGCTCGTCGGCGTGGTTGCGCTGCTGACCGGGTCCCGGGCCGAGGCCGAGGACATCGTTCAGGAGGCCTTCGTCCGGCTGGTACCGCGGTGGGCGAAAGTCTCCCGGTACGAGTCGCCCGAGGGCTGGCTGCGCCTGGTCGCGATCCGGCTGGCGGGCAACCGGCACCGCAACGCGACCCGCTTCGCCTCACTCCTGCGCAGGGTGCCGGCGTCCGACGTACGGGATCCGGCCGATGGGCAGGAGGTCGACCTCGAGCGGGCGCTCGCGCAACTGCCGATGCCCGCCCGCCACGCCGCCGTCCTGTACTACGTCTGCGACCTGCCCGTGCCCGAGATCGCGAGCACGCTCGGGATCGCCGAGGGCACCGTCAAGTCGCGGCTGTCCAGGGCCAGGACGGCACTGTCCCAGTCGCCGATTCTCCGAGGTGCCGACCATGAATGACCTGAAACACGACCTCCAGTCGATCGCCGACCGGCACGCGAACCAGGCGGGCGGCGACTTCGACACTGTCCTCCGTACTGCGACCGGTCGCCGCCGTCGCCGCGTCGCGGGTATCTCGGCCGTCGCGTGCGCAGTACTGGCGGTCGGTGCGATCGCCACGCTCTCGCCGTGGCAGAACGACACCGAGGTGCCGGTCGCGTCGACACCGACGCCCAAGCCGACCCTGGACCCGAAGTTCCAGGGCACGATGACAATCACCCCTGCCACGGCGGCGCCGGGAGCGGAGATCGCTCTCACCTACCCCGCCGGTTACGGACGCGGGATCGGCTTCGAGCTCGCCCAGCCGGGCGACGGCAAGCCGCTCTACTACCTGATTGCCGGGCGCGGGGCGAAGAAGCCGACCTGGCGCAGCGTGGCGAACGCCGAAGGGCTCGTCATCCCCGATATCGGCATCCAAGGTCCCGGACCGGACCGACTTGTCGTACCGGACACCGCCGCGGATGGCACCTACCTGCTCTGTACTTCGAACGCCAGCGACAAGGCCTGCGCCCTGCTGACCGTGGCTCGGTGAGGCTGGGAGAGAATGGGGTACGTGCCGACTCCCAGCAAGCCCCGGATCCCGAACGTTCTCGCCGCCCGCTACGCCAGCCCGTCGATGGCGCAGCTGTGGTCGCCGGAGTACAAGATCGTGCTCGAGCGGCAGCTGTGGCTGGCTGTCCTGGGGGCGCAGAAGGACTTCGGGGTGGACGTCCCGGACGGGGTGATCGAGGACTACCGGGCGGTGATCGACCAGGTCGACCTGGAGTCGATCGCGGCCCGGGAGCGGGTCACCCGGCACGACGTGAAGGCGCGGATCGAGGAGTTCAACGCGCTCGCCGGGCACGAGCACGTGCACAAGGGCATGACGAGCCGGGACCTGACCGAGAACGTCGAGCAGCTCCAGATCCGGGCCGGTCTGGAGCTGGTCCGCGATCGCGCGGTGGCGGCCGTCGTCCAGCTCGGGCAGAAGGCGGCCGACCACGCCGCGCTGGTGATGACCGGCCGGTCGCACAACGTCGCGGCCCAGGCGACCACGCTCGGCAAGCGGTTCGCCTCGGCGGCCGACGAGCTGCTGGTCGCGATCGCCCGGCTGGAAGACCTGATCGAGCGGTACCCGCTGCGTGGCATCAAGGGCCCGGTCGGTACGTCGCAGGACATGCTCGACCTGTTCGGCGGCCAGGAGCGGCTGCTGGCCGGACTGGAGTCGGAGGTCGCGCAGCACCTGGGCTTCCGCCGCGTGCTGACCAGTGTCGGCCAGGTCTACCCGCGCTCACTCGACTACGACGTCGTCTCGGCGCTGGTCCAGCTCGCGGCCGGGCCGTCCAGCCTGGCCACCACGATCCGGTTGATGGCCGGGCACGAGTTGGTCACCGAAGGCTTCAAGGAGGGCCAGGTCGGCTCGTCGGCGATGCCGCACAAGATGAACACCCGGTCCTGCGAGCGGGTCAACGGGCTGGCCGTCATCCTGCGCGGCTACGCGTCGATGACCGGCGAGCTGGCCGGCAACCAGTGGAACGAGGGCGACGTCTTCTGCTCCGTCGTACGCCGGGTCGCCCTGCCGGACGCGTTTTTCGCGCTGGACGGGTTGTTCGAGACGTTCCTGACCGTGCTGGACGAGTTCGGTGTCTACCCGGCGGTGGTGGCGCGCGAGCTGGAGCGGTACCTGCCGTTCCTGACCACTACGAAGGTGCTGATGGCCGCGGTCAAGAACGGGGTCGGCCGGGAGACCGCGCACGAGGTGATCAAGGAGCATGCCGTCGCGATGGCGCTCGACCTGCGCAAGGGCACGACGGAGAACGACCTGTTCCGCCGGCTTGGCACGGACGGCCGGCTGGGGCTGACCGAGGACCAGATCGTCGGCATCGTCGGCGAGCCGCTGTCGTTCACCGGAGCGGCCGTCGCGCAGGTGAACTCGGTGGTCGCCGAGATCGAGCAGCTGGCCAAGCGCTACCCGGAGGCCGCCGCCTACACGCCGGGTGACATTCTCTAGCTCGTGTTCGAACCGCTGACCTGGGTCCTGGTCGCCCTTTCGCTGGCAGCAACGGTCTTCGCGCTGGTCCTGGCCGGGCTGGACCGCCGGATCAACTGGTGGTTGCTCGGGCTGATCGGCGTGGTCGAGGTCGCGCTGGTGGCCCAGTTGGTGGTCGGCATCGTGCAGCTTGCCGGGACCGAGCGCGACGTCTCCGGGCCGTTCTTCGTCGGCTACCTGGTCGGGGGGCTGCTGGTGCTGCCGATCGGTGCGCTGTGGGCCCTCGCTGACAGCAGCCGGTGGGGCGCGGGCGCGCTGGCGATCGCGTGCGTCGTGATCCCGGTCGTCGAGTTGCGGCTGCACACTCTCTGGGCCGCCTGACATGGCCGACGCGTCCGCGGTCAAGCACGGGCCGGGTCGCATCCTGATCGCCGTGTACGGGGTCTTCGCGCTGGCGGCGACGTCGCGGGCCGCAGTACAGATCGCTACCCAGTTCTCGGTCGCGCCGATCGCCTACGTGCTGTCGGCCGTTGCCGCGGTCATCTACTGCGCGGCGACCTTCGCGTTGGCGAAGGCAACGAGTTTCTCCCGGCGGGTGGCGACGGCGGCGATCGTCGTCGAACTCGTCGGCGTCATTGCCATCGGCGCTTTCAGCTACACCGCCCCCGAGGACTTCCCCGACGCCACCGTCTGGTCCCACTTCGGGCAGGGGTACGGGTACGTGCCCTTGGTGCTGCCCGTGCTCGGCCTGCTCTGGCTGCGTCGTACCGCGAAGGACTGACTCCCAGGGAACTCCCAGCCGCGCAGAGGGAGTGGTTCAGGTTCACCGGACAGCATCGGTGACATGCAGAAATCAGGTCCTCCCCGGGTCGAGATCGTCGTACCCGTTCGCAATGAGGAGTACGACCTCGGTCCGAACATCCGGCGGCTGCGCGCGTTCCTGGACAGTGCGTTCCCGTTTCCGGCCGAGGTCTGCATCGCCGACAACGGCAGTACCGACGCCACCTGGGAGCTCGGCCGCCTGCTGGCGACCGAGCTGCCCGGGGTCCGGGTGGTCCGGATCGAGGAGCCCGGTCGCGGTCGCGCGCTGAAGCAGGTCTGGTCGTCGAGTGAGGCGGAAGTCCTTGCCTACATGGATGTCGACCTGTCGACCAATCTCAACGCGCTGTTGCCCCTGGTCGCGCCACTGCTGGCCGGGCACAGCGACGTGGCGATCGGGTCGCGGCTGGCCCGCGGGTCCCGGGTGGTCCGGCGACCGAAGCGGGAGGCGATCTCGCGCGGCTACAACCTGTTGCTCAGAGCAACTTTAGGGACCGGGTTCTCGGACGCGCAGTGTGGGTTCAAGGCGATCCGCCGGGACGTGGCGGTCGAGTTGCTGCCGTTGGTGCGGGATACCAGCTGGTTCTTCGACACCGAGTTGCTGGTGCTGGCCGAGCGGACCGGGCTGCGGATCCACGAAGTACCGGTGGACTGGATCGACGACCTCGACTCGCGGGTCGCGATCGCCAAGACGGTGGTCGAGGACCTGCGCGGAATCGCCAGGCTGAGCAGGGATCTCGGCCGCGGGCGCATCCCGTTGGAGCCGGTGCGTGAGGAGTTCGGCCGACCTTCGATCGCCGATCCGCGGACGGCTCTGGCTGCTCGGGTACTGCGCTTCGCGGGGGTCGGTGTGCTCAGTACGCTCGCGTACGTCCTGTTCTACCTGGGCCTGCGGCACGCGATGCCTGCCCAAGCGGCCAACGTGGTGGCACTGCTGATCACCGCCATCGGGAACACTGCACTCAACCGCCGCGTCACGTTCGGCGTACGGGGTGTCGAGAACCGTGGCCGGCATCAGCTGCGCGGCCTCGTCACCTTCGGGATCGGCTGGAGTCTGACCGCGTCCTCGCTGTGGTTGCTGCACGCGGCGGTCGCCGTACCGGCGCACGGCCTCGAGCTCACCGTCCTGACGGCCGCCAACCTGGCCGCGACGGTGGTCCGGTTCACCCTCTTCCAGGCCTGGGTCTTCGACGACGACGCGCCCACCCTTCCCACCTTCGAACCCCCGGCGGTTCTCGACACGACCCGGAGCAACTGATGAGCACTCTCACCGAACCCACCACTACCGCGGCGCCGTCGCGCGCCAGACCGACGACCCGTCTCACGGCGTACGCGATCAGCCGCGACCAGGTCCTGTACGGCGGTCTACTGGTGCTCACCGCGGTTGCCTACGTGTGGGGGCTGTCGAAGAACGGCTACGCCAACGAGTACTACGCGGCGGCGGTGCAGGCCGGTTCGACCAGCTGGAAGGCCTGGTTCTTCGGGGCTTTCGACTCGTCGAGCTTCATCACGGTGGACAAGACGCCCGCCTCGCTGTGGGTGATGGGGTTGTCCGGGCGGATCTTCGGGTTCGGCGTGTGGAGCATGCTGGTCCCGCAGGCGCTGATGGGCGTTGCGAGCGTCGGCTTCGTCTACGTGTCGGTGCGTCGGTGGTTCTCGGCTGGTGCTGGGTTGCTGGCGGGCGCAGTACTGGCGTTGTCGCCGGTGGCCGTGTTGATGTTCCGGTTCAACAATCCTGATGCGTTGCTGGTTCTGCTGCTGGTGGCGGGTGCGTGGGCGGTGACCCGGGCGATTGACTCGGAGAAGTACGCGTGGCGGTGGATGGCGTTGGCCGGGGTGTTCGTCGGGTTCGGGTTCTTGACGAAGATGCTGCAGGCGTTCTTGGTGCTGCCGGCTTTCGGGTTGGCGTACTTGATCGCTGGCAAGCCGGCGTTGGGCAAGCGGTTGGTGCACAGTCTGGTCGCGCTCGGTGCTCTGATCGTCAGCGCGGGTTGGTGGATCGCGATCGTCGAACTGGTGCCCGCCTCGGCTCGGCCCTATATCGGTGGGTCGTCGACGAACAGCATTCTCGAGTTGACCCTTGGTTACAACGGACTTGGGCGGCTGACAGGCAATGAGACCGGCTCCGTCGGCGGCGGCACCGGGAATCCCGGCTGGGGTGGCGCGACCGGGGTGCAGCGGTTGTTCGGTGGTGAGTTCGCGAGTCAGATCGCGTGGTTGCTGCCGGCGGCGTTGCTGGCGACCGTCGTACTGGTTGTTGCTGCGGGCAAGGCTCCTCGGACTGATCGAACGCGAGCGTTTGCGGTGTTGTGGGGTGGATGGCTGGTTGTGACTGGGCTCGTCTTCAGCTACATGCAGGGGATCATCCACAGCTATTACATGGTCGCGCTGGCGCCGGCGGTTGGTGCGCTGGTGGGTGCCGCTGCGACGGTGTTGTGGCGGCGTCGTACCGAGTGGTTGGCGCGAGCGGCGCTTGCTGGTGGGGCTTTGCTGACTGCTGGGTGGAGCTTCTCTCTGCTGAACGCAGTACCTACTTGGATGCCGTGGTTGCGGTGGGCGGTGCTGATCGTCGGGGTGCTGGCTGCTGGGTTGGTGCTGGTGCTTCCGGAGTTGAAGCTGGATCGGGCGGCGGTACGGCGTACTGGGGTGTTTGCGGCGACTCTGTTGGCGTTGACGGCGCTCGCTGGGCCTGCGGCGTACTCGGCGCAGACGATCAGCACCGCACACGCCGGCGCACTGCCGTCGGCCGGGCCTGCCGGTGTCGCTGGCCGCGGCGGCCTGATGGGCGGAGGCGGCCGCATGGGCGCGGCGCCTGCACAGCCACGCGGTACTGCGCAGGGTGGTACCCCTGGTCGCGTGCAGCGTGGCGGCGGGATGGGTGGATTCCTTGGTGGGGGTGGGATCAGTGGAGTGTCCAGTGAGCTGGTCTCGCTGCTGCAGCAGGGCGCGAAAGGCTACACGTGGGCGGCCGCGGCGGTCACGGCGAACGGGGCCGCGCCGGTGCAGATCGCTGCCGGGGTCCCGGTGATGGCACTGGGCGGCTTCAACGGCACGGACCCGGCGCCGTCGCTGGCCGAGTTCCAGCAATTGGTTGCCCAGGGCAAAGTCCACTACTTCATCGGCGGCACCGGCGGCTTCGGCGGCCGCGGCGGCACCTCGAACGAGATCAGCACCTGGGTAGCCGCCAACTACCAACCCCAAACCATCGGCAACACCACCATCTACGACCTCACCAACTAACCACAGGAGCAACCGATGACGAACCCCACACCCCAGTGGATCGCAGGCGCCCCCACTCCAAGCCAAGCCAACGATCACCCAACCGCCGCCCCACACCACGGCGTCCCGCCGGCAGGCTCGCCACTCCCCGGAGCCGCCAGGGCGGCGACCAGCACGGCGGAGCAGCTTAAGGCTGATGAGCGCCGCCCGAGCGGCCTAGCCCTGGCCGGAGCAGGCTCACTCCTCGCAGTACTAGCCTTCCTAGGCGGCACCGCAGTAGGCCACGCCTGGAACGGCTCCGAGAGCTCAACCCCCACACAATTCAACGGCCCAGGCCGCTTCGCCCCAGGCCAAGGCGCCCAACCTGGCCAACTCCCCCAAAACACCACCCCTGGCCCGAAACCCACCGGCCAAACCAGAACCGGCTGAGAGATGGGCTACAAGGGTTGGGGGGTTCGGGGGAGGGGGTTGTGGGGTATGGATCGGGCGTGGAATGGGCGAACGTCACCTGGTTCTTGACCGCGCTTGGGGCGGTTGTTGTGCTGTTGACGCATGTTCGGCTGGGTGGTGACAAGGCTGAGACGCGGCGGGCCAGTGGTGTGGCTAGCTTCTCGGGTGCGTTGGTGCGGATTCATACGACCGTCGGCTTTGTCACGTTGGTCGCCTGGGTGGTTGCCCTGGTCACCGGTCGGCGGGAGGTCGCGCTGGGGGCGTTGGTCGGGTGGTGGGTGCTCTCGGTCGTCGGATTGTTGCTGCTGGCCCGTTGGTTGCCGAGTGCGAGCAAACACGCCAAGGACAAGGCGACCGACGCCTGGGGCTCCGGTGCCGGCCTTTCCCTGCTCGGTCATGTCGGCATGGTCGTGGGCGTCGTCTACTTCACCTACGTTGCCTTCACCGACCGCCTCTGACCGCTCAGGCGGAAGGCAGCAGCCTGCACCGCGGCGCGCAGTACGGTCTGCGGCCGGGCCAGTGAGTTCGGATGCGCGAGCATCGTCGTCACCTGGTTGAACTGCTCGTTGAGCTTGGCATCCACCGCCGCGCCCTGGAAGATCAGCCCGGAGATCCATTTCACCAACCGGTATCCCCGCGGGAACGGCCCGTTGACGTGCGGGAGTGCGAGGTCGGCGAAGGTCGAGACCTGCCAGGCCGCGTCGACGACCACGCGCACCTGCTCGAAGTACGCATGAGCCGGCTCGTCGAGCGAAGGTCCGGAGCGCAGGTACGCCGACAGACACGAGGCGTGCAGCGCGGCCGAGGTCATGCCTTGGCCGTAGATCGGGTTGAACGACGCCACCGCGTCACCCGCCACGACCAGACCGGCCGGGAACCGTTCCAATTGGTCGTAGTCGCGCCGCCGGCTGTCTGCCTGGTGGTAGGTGAGGACGTCACCGATCAGCTCGGCCCGCTCGGCGACCTGCCCGAACGCGGGCGGGAAGTCCTCGCGGCACCGCCGGCGGAAGTCTTCGATGTCGCGACTCGGCCGGTCGTCGCCGTACCCGGCGACCAGCACCAGCCAGCGGTCGTCCTCGACGGCCAGGACACCGCCCATCCGTGGTGTCTCCCCGCTGCCGGGCTGATGCTGGGCGACCGAGACCTGGACGTCGCTGATCTCCGGGTCGCGCCGGAACAAGGCGGTCGCGTAGTTGAGCTTGATCGGCATCCGGCGCAGTGGCGGCTGCGGCCAGCCGGCCGCCCCGAGCCAGTCGCTGAGCCGGCTCGACCGTCCCATCGCGTCGACCACCAGCTCGGCCGGCTCGACCACAGGGTCGTCCGCATCGGCGGGCTGGTACCGGACCGCGCTGACCCGATCGCCGCTGAACTCGATCCCGTCGACCCGGCCGGGAACGAGGGTGACGTTCGCGAGCTCCAGCGTCCGCCGCCGGACGTGGGACTCCAGGAAAGGACGCGTGCTCACCAGCGACGGGCCGAACAACTCCCGCGAGACCTTCGGGCGCAGTACGCCGTTCACGAAGTTGTCGATCTCCTCCGGCGGCGGGTCCAGCGCTCCCGCGGCGATCGCCTCGGCCGTGAAACCAGGGAACCAGCGGTCGAGCTGCGCCTGCCCGCCCGGGAGCAATGCGTGCACCTGAGTCCCTTGCGGTACGCCGGGCCGCGGCGAGGCCGTTTCGCCGGACGGGTCCCGCTCGATCACGAGCACCTCGTCGGCATGGTCACTCAGCACCCGCGCGGCCAGCAGACCGGCCATACTCGCGCCGAGCACAATGGCGCGCCGCATCAGGATCCTGGTGTCGGCCGGGCGTTCCGCAGTACTGATGCGGGCAAAGCGTTGAGTTACTGACTCGGTCATCCGCGGCCCCCCAGGCTGCATCGACGGTGAGCCTCAACTCTAGGTGAGCGATGAGTCACTCGCTGTACTTCGCCTGTCGCAAACCGGTCAGCATTGCCGACAGGCTTGTCCGTACTGCGTGTTCGAAGGCCTCCTCCGACAGCGAGCTCCCCGCACCGGCGACTCGGTCGTACATGAGGCCGTCCATCAGCGCGGCGACTGGCCAGGCGGCTTGGTCCGGATCGGGAACATCCAGAGCGGCAAGAAAAGTCGCGAGGTTCTCGCGGAGCCGACGGCCCCCCTCGATGATCGCGTTGCGGAGGTCAGGCCGGCGGCTCGCCTCCAAGGACAGCTCATAGCGGGCGACCAGGTCGTCCGGGCGATCGCGGACGAGCTGCAGCAGCATGTTGACCAGGAACTCCTCCAGATCGAGGCCGGGCGGCCGTGCCGTGCCTGCGGAGCCGCGGGCGAGGTCTCGCTCGAGCATGCGGTCGACGCAGGCGCTCAGCAGAGCGTCCCGGGTGCGCAGGTAGTACGACGTGGAGCCCGGCGGCAGCCCGGCTTCCTCATCGACCGCGCGATGGGTGAGCCCCCGCAGACCGCGGGTCGCCACCAGGTGGATGGCCGCGTCGGCGATGGCGGCCCGCCGGTCCTCGCCGAGCGGCGCCGCCGACCGTTGAGCCGCCGGTACCGGCCGGGCCTTTTTCGTCACAGCGCCTACTCTACCCAGCGAGACTCTACAGGCGTAGAGTCCGCACCATGAGAACGGCGATCGTGGTGGGGGCGGGGATCGGTGGGGTGACGGCGGCCGTCGCGCTGGAGCAGTGCGGCTGGCAGGTCACGGTGCTGGAGCGAGCGCCGGAACTGGGCGAGATCGGCGCGGGCATCTCGGTCTGGCCCGGAGCCGTCGCCGTACTGGAGGAGCTCGGGATCAAGGGAGTCGAGCAGGTCGCGAGACCCGGCGAGTCCGCCGGGATGCGGCGATGGGACGGCCGCTGGATCGTCGAGGCGGCCGATCTCGGTGTCGAGTTGCCGGTGATGATCCATCGCGCGCAGTTGCACTCGCTGATCACCGACCGTCTCGGTCCAGCGGCGACCATCCACACCGGCACCACTGTCACCGGTCTCACGCAGGACGCCGACGGCGTCACCGTGCAGGCGGGCGATCAGGAGTACCGCGCGGATCTGGTGGTCGCCGCCGACGGGCTCCGCAGTGTCATCCGCGGGCTGCTTCATCCGGAGTACGACGGACCGCGGTACTCCGGCTATACGGCGTACCGGGGGATTGCCGAGGCGGAGCTGACCGACGGCGGCGGCGAAACTTGGGGCCGAGGGCAACGATTCGGGTTCGCCCAGCTGATCGACGGCCGCTACTACTGGTACGCGACCGCCAATCGCCCCGCGGACAGCCCGACAGGCGATCCGGAGTCCGACGTCCGTGAGCGGTTCGCCCGCTGGCACGAGCCGATTCCCGCGTTGCTCGCGGCCACCTCCGAAGTACTGCAGAACGACATCTACGACCTGCGCACCCCGCTCGTCCCGTTCGTGCAGGGTCGCGTGGCGCTGCTCGGTGATGCCGCCCACGCGATGACGCCCAACATGGGTCGTGGCGCCTGCTCGGCGATCGAGGACGCCGGCGCGCTCGCCCGCGTACTGCGGGACTCCCGCGATCTGGCCGCGTACGACGCCGAGCGCCGGCCCGCGACGACCAAGCTGGTCAAGCGGTCCAGAGCGATCGGGGTGATGGGTCAGTTGGACAACCCGTTCCTCAGCACAGCGCGTGACGGCCTGCTCGGGTTGGGCGGCAAAGCGGCCGGATTGCTCGCCCGGAGGCGGCGGGTGGAACAATCACGGGTGTGATCACACCTCCGCAGGCTGCCGAGATCCCTGGTGCGAAGCACCTCCACTCCGGCAAGGTCCGGGACCTGTACGAGCTGGAGTCGGGTGAGCTGCTGATGGTCGCCAGCGACCGGATGAGCGCGTTCGACTGGATCCTGGAGCCGCCGATCCCGGACAAGGGCAAGGTGCTGACCGCGATGAGCCTGTGGTGGTTCGAGCAGCTCGACGTGCCGAACCACATCATCTCCACCGACGTCCCGGCCGAGCTGGCCGGCCGCGCGGTGGTCTGCGAGCGGCTCGAGATGCTGCCGGTCGAGTGCGTCGCGCGCGGCTACCTGAGCGGCACCGGCCTGGTCGACTACAACGCCACCGGCGAGGTCTGCGGCATCCCGCTGCGCCCCGGACTGGTCGAGGGCTCCCGGCTGGACGAGCCGATCTTCACCCCCGCGACCAAGGCCGACCTCGGCGAACACGACGAGAACGTCTCGTACGACGCTGTGGTGGCGACCGTCGGCGCGGAGACGGCCGAGGCGCTGCGCACCCTGACGCTGGACCTGTACTCGCGGGCGCACGCGATCGCCGAGCAGCACGGGATCATCCTGGCCGACACCAAGTTCGAGTTCGGCCGCCGTCCGGACGGCACGCTCGTGCTCGCCGACGAGGTGCTCACCCCCGACTCGAGCCGCTTCTGGCCGGCCAGCGAATGGGATCCCGGCAAGCAGCAGCCGTCGTACGACAAGCAGATCGTGCGCGACTGGCTGCAGTTCGAGTCGGGCTGGGACCGCCACTCCGGCGACGCGCCGCCGGCGATGACGGCCGAGGTGGTCGAGCGGACGCGCGCGGCGTACATCGACGCCTACGAAAGCCTCACCGGCCAGACCTTCACCAGCTGACCGCTGGAGCCGGGCTCAGAACAGGCTCACGCCGAGGGCGAGGGTGATGAAGCGGGCCAGGCGGCCGGCCAGGACGGACAGCGAGAAGGTGACGATGCCCATCCGGCTCGCGCCCGCGATCAGCGCCACGCCGTACAGGGGTGGGATGCCGACCGTGGAGCTCAGCAGGGTGACCGGGATGCCCCAGCGGCGGTCGCTGAGGGCGTCGAGGAGGCGCTTGCTGACATCGCGGTTCCACTGGACGAAGCGGCCGCGCCGGGTGCCGAGGTCGACCGGCTTGGGTTCCTTGCCCTTCTTGGCGGCGTACCCGGGCCGGTAGCGGACCGCAAGGAACATCGCCACCTTGCCGATGGTCTGCCCGACCGACACCCCGATCGCCGCCACTACCGGATCCAGAGCACCTGAGGCGCCCACGCCGAGCACGTACACCTCGGCGTTCAACACTGGGATGACGGCAGACCCGATCCCGAATCCCACCGCCAGCACCAGCTCCCACGCCCACATGGTCTAGAGGCTATGTGGCGCTCCCTGACAAATCAGGGAGGCCAGCACCACTTCAGGGAGAAGCCAGCACCACCCCTAGGTGGACCGCAGATTCTCCGCCGCGCTGTCGAGCCAGCGGAGGTCGGCGTCCAGGTGGATGGCCACGAAGTCGCGCGCCAGCCGGGCGGGAGCGTCGTCTTCCGGGCCGGGCGGAGTACTGCGGAGTTCGCGGATCCGGCGCAGGTGGCTGGCCCGCTGGCTGGCCAGGAACTCGGTCGCGTCCTCGCCGGTGTGCAGGGACGCGATCACCTTGCGGACCATCTCGTCCACGGCTCCCACCGCGGGCTCGATCGGCTCGGCCAGCCAGGCGGCCAGGTGCTCGCGGCCCTTGGGGGTGAGTCCGTAGACGGTCCGCTCGGGTCCGCCCTCCGAGCCGCGGTCCACCACCTCGACGAGTTCGTCGCGTTCCAGCCGGGACAGCGTCGTGTACACCTGCCCGAAGGCCAGCGGGCGACTGTCGGGGAACCACGCGTCGTGGCCGCGTTTCACGTCGTACCCGTGGGCCGGGCCGCGGTGCAGCAGGCCCAGAACGAGCTCAGCAGTGGCCATGGCCTGGACTATACACACGATGTATGTACTCAGTGAATAGTCGAGCGATGCGGGGAGTCCGGGTGGTGGTCGGTAGGATTCAGGCGTCATCCCCGGTCCGAACCAGGAGTTTCAGTGGCTCGCGTTGTCGTCGACGTCATGCTCAAGCCCGAGATCCTCGACCCGCAGGGCAAGGCGGTGCACGGCGCGTTCGGCCGGCTCGGCTTCGACGGCGTGGCCGATGTGCGTCAGGGCAAGCGCTTCGAGATCACCCTGGACGGTGAGGCGACCGAGGAACGGGTCGCCGAGATCCGCAAGGCGGCCGACACGCTGCTGGCCAACCCGGTGATCGAGGACTACACCCTGCACGTCGAGGGCGACCAGTGAAGATCGGGGTCGTCACCTTCCCGGGCTCGCTCGACGACGTCGACGCCCGCCGGGCAGCGGCCGTCGCGGGCGCCGAGGCGGTCGCGCTCTGGCACGGCGACGCCGACCTGCACGGAGTCGACGCGGTCGTCCTGCCGGGCGGTTTCTCGTACGGCGACTACCTGCGCGCCGGTGCCATCTCCCGGTTCGCGCCGGTGATGGACACCATCATCAAGAAGGCCGGCGAGGGCCTGCCGGTGCTGGGGATCTGCAACGGCTTCCAGGTGCTCTGCGAGTCGCACCTGCTGCCGGGCGCGCTGATCAAGAACCACCACCGCAAGTTCATCTGCAAGGCCCAGCCGCTGCGGATCGAGAACAACCGCACCGCGTGGACCAGCGACTACGACGCGAACCACGAGATCACCATCGTGCTGAAGAACCAGGACGGCTCGTACGTCGCCGACGAGGCGACGCTCGACCGGCTCGAGGGTGAGGGCCTGGTGGTCGCCCGCTACCTGGACGAGAACCCGAACGGTTCCTACCGCGACATCGCCGGCATCAGCAACGAGCGCGGCAACGTGGTCGGCCTGATGCCGCACCCGGAGCACTGCGTCGAGACCCTGACCGGCCCGAGCACGGACGGCCTCGGCTTCTTCACCTCGGTCCTGAAGGCCGTCGTCTCCTCCTGATGAACTCTCGTGGGGTCCGGCGGCTGCTGTTGTCAGCCGTCGCCCTCGTAGCAGCCAGCGCCGTCTCAGCCGGTACTGCGGCGGCCGCGTTGCCGCAGGAGCCGCAGGACCTGCTGGCGAAGGTTGTGGTGATCGGCGTCCCCGGCCTGAGCTGGTACGACGTGAAGGCGTCGCCCGAGCTGACCGCCTTGGTGGACCAGTCGCATGTCGGCTCGATCACCGTAAAGACCGCCGGGCCGCATACCTGCCCGGTCGACGGCTGGCTGACGATCAGTGCCGGCACCCGCGCTTGGGGCAGCGTCCCTGACCAGCAGTGTGGTGACCTGCCCGGTGTGGTCAACGGCAGGGTGCAGGGCTGGCAGACGTACGTCGACCGCCAGGCTGAACACCACACCGGCGCGCCGCTCGGCCGCCTAGCGGAGAGCAGAGAGCGGCTCTGCGGGTTCGGCCCGGGTGCCGCCATCGCCCTCGCCAGGCGCGACGGCACAGTCGGCAACTGGCAGCCGCAGCTGGACCAGGCCCTGCTGGCGAGCCCGGCCTGTAGCGACGCGATCATCGACGCCGGCCCTCTGCCGCTCCGTGAAGGTCGCGACGAGGCGCGCAAGAAGGTCGCCGACCTGGTCGCGCAGGCACGTGCCGCCGACGGGTGGGTCCTGCTGGTCGGCATCAGCCAGCTGACCGCCAACGCCCATCAAGAGCCCTTGGTCGCGATGCAGCTCCCGCCGGACAACGGCCCGCGCTGGCTGACCAGCGACTCCACCCGCCGTCCAGGGCTCATCCAACTGACCGACATCACGGCGACCGTCCTCCGCGGCGAGAGCAAGCCTCTGGACCCAGCCGGTGAGGAGAAGGCCGGCCCGCTGGGCGGCAACGAGATCCACTTCACCGGCGACCGCCACACGAACGCAGCCGCCGTGATCGAGGACCGGCTCGACACCAACGAGCGGTTCGAGCATCCGCGTCCCATGCTCGTCGCTGTCGCGATGACCTTGCTGGTGGCGCAGTTGGCCGCACTCGGCTGGTTCCTGAAGACCCGGAGCCGGCGGGCGCGGAGTACGAGTGAATTCACCATGCTGGCTCAGGGCGCGTTCTTCATCGCCGTCTTCTTGTCCACGGCAACCGTCTGGTGGCGCTGGCCGGAGCCAGGCTTCTCCCTGTACTGCGTGGTGCTGGCGATCAGCGCGGCCTTTGCCGGGCTGACCAGAGCGGTGCTGAAGCAATGGGCCGGGCTGGGCATCCTGCTGGCGGCGTACCTGATCCTGTTGGTCGATGGAGTGCTGGGGACGCCGCTGCAGTTCGGCAGCATGTTCACTGACGGCCCTGTGATCGGTGGTCGGTTCTACGGCTTCGGGAACTCCACCTTCGCCACCCTGGCGGTTGCTGCGCTCGTCACGGCCGGCTGGGTCGCGCAAAAGCTGATCGACCAGAGTCGCGTCAAGGCGGCTCTCGCAGTACTGGTTATCGGCGGTCTGGCGATCATCGTGGACGGCAAGCCCGGCTGGGGGACCGACTTCGGCGGGATCATCGCGCTGACGCCCGCAGTACTGCTGATGGCCTGGTTGACCTGGCGAGGCAGCATCTCGCTGAAGGCCCTGGTCGGCGTTGGGCTGGCCGGAGTACTCGCGGTCTCCGCTGTCGCCGTGCTGGACTACCTGCGGCCGGAGGACCAGCGCAGCCACTTCGGCACCTTCGTGGAGACAGTGCTCGACGGTGACGTGGCCGATGTGCTGATCCGGAAGCTGCAGATGTCGCTGGGCTTCTTCCAGACACCCGCCGGCTGGTTCATGCTCGCCGGTGTCGTGCTGGCGATGATCGCGACCGTCCGGCCGGACAAGGTCCCCTTCGAGGCTTACCGCCGTTTCTACGTCAGCCGGCCCATGGTCCGGCCGACGCTGCTGGCCCTGTCGATCTGCGGTCTGGTCGGCATGCTGCTCAACGACGCCGGGGTCGCGCTGCCCGCGATCATGACCGGCTTCACCCTTCCGCTGCTGGTGGCCCACCTGCTGGCGGCTAACGTTCTTCCCGAGTCCCACCTAGTTCAGGAGTCATCAAGTGTCGACCGACACCGTCAGTAACGCGACCAGTACGCCGGACGTGGAGCAGCCGTGGGCGGAGCTCGGGCTGAAGCCGGACGAGTACCAGCGGATCCGCGACATCCTGAAGCGGCGGCCGACCAGCTGCGAGCTGGCGATGTACTCGGTGATGTGGAGCGAGCACTGCTCGTACAAGTCCTCCAAGGTGCACCTGAAGAAGTTCGGTGACATCCCGCAGGAGACCCCGGCCGGCAAGATGCTCGCCGGGATCGGCGAGAACGCCGGCGTGATCGACATCGGCGAGGGCTACGCGGTCACCTTCAAGGTCGAGTCGCACAACCACCCGTCGTACGTCGAGCCGTACCAGGGCGCGGCGACCGGGGTCGGCGGCATCGTCCGCGACATCCTGGCGATGGGTGCCCGCCCGGTCGCGGTGATGGACCCGCTGCGGTTCGGCCCGCTCGACGCGCCCGACACCAAGCGCGTCCTGCCCGGCATCGTGTCCGGCGTCGGCGGCTACGGCAACAGCCTGGGGCTGCCGAACATCGGCGGCGAGGTCGTCTTCGACGCGACGTACCTGGGCAACCCGCTGGTGAACGCCCTCTGCGTCGGCGTCATGCGGCACGAGGACCTGCACCTGGCAAACGCGACCGGCGTCGGCAACCAGATCATCCTGTACGGCGCCAAGACCGGTGGCGACGGCATCGGCGGCGTCTCCGTGCTGGCCAGCGAGACGTTCGCCGACGGCGGCCCGACCAAGCGGCCCGCGGTCCAGGTCGGTGACCCGTTCATGGAGAAGCTGCTGATCGAGTGCACGCTCGAGCTGTTCGCGGCGGGGGTCGTCGAGGGCATCCAGGACCTCGGTGGCGCGGGGCTTTCGTGCGCGACCTCGGAGCTGGCCAGTGCCGGCGACGGTGGCATGCACGTGTCGCTCGACAAGGTGCCGCTGCGGGACGCTTCGCTGGCTCCGGAAGAGATTCTGATGAGCGAGTCGCAGGAGCGGATGATGGCGGTCGTCACGCCGGCCAACGTCGAGAAGTTCCTGAAGATCTGCGAGAAGTGGGACGTGCAGGCCGATGTGATCGGTGAGGTCACCGACATCGGGCTGCTGCAGATCGACTGGCACGGTGAGCGCGTGGTCGACGTGCCGCCGCGGACCGTCGCGCACGACGGACCGGTCTACGAGCGCCCGATGGCGCGGCCGGCCTGGCAGGACGAGCTGCAGGCCGACGGCGCCGAGAGGTTGCCGCGGGCAACCACCGGCGAGGAGCTGCGGGACACCCTGCTCAAGCTGGTCGCGTCGCCCAACCTGTGCGACAAGTCCTGGGTCACTGACCAGTACGACCGGTACGTGCTCGGCAACTCCGTGCTCGCGCAGCCCGAGGACAGCGGGATGATCCGCGTCGACGAGACCAGCGGCCTCGGTGTCGCGGTCTCTACCGACTGCAACGGCCGGTTCGCGAAGCTCGACCCGTACACCGGCGCGAAGCTCGCGCTGGCCGAGTCGTACCGCAACGTCGCCACCACCGGTGCCCGGCCGGCCGCGGTGACGGACTGCCTGAACTTCGGTTCGCCCGAGGACCCGGGCGTGATGTGGCAGTTCAGCGAGGCCATCCGCGGCCTCGTGGACGGCTGCATCGAGCTCGGCATCCCGGTCACCGGTGGCAACGTGTCGTTCTACAACCAGACCGGCGAGACGCCGATCCTGCCGACGCCGGTGGTCGGCGTCCTCGGTGTGATCGACGACGTGACCCGGCGGACCCCGATCGGTTTCACCGCCGAGATGGAGGGTCACCAGCTCTACCTGCTCGGCGAGACCGAGGAGGAGCTGTCGGGTTCGGAGTGGGCGCACGTCATCCACGGTCACCTCGGCGGACGCCCGCCGGCGGTCGACCTGGCGGCCGAGCAGCAGCTGGCCGACATCCTGATCAACGCCTCCCGCGACGGTCTGATCGACGCCGCCCACGACGTCAGTGACGGCGGTGTCGCCCAGGTCCTGGTCGAGTCCACCCTGCGCGGCGGCACCGGCGCCCGGGTCTGGGCACCGGACGGTCTCGACCCGTTCCTGTTCCTCTTCGCCGAGTCCGCCGGCCGCGCCGTGGTCGCCGTACCGCGCACCGAAGAGGTCCGGTTCACCGACATGTGCACCGCCCGCCGCTTCCCGCACACCAAGATCGGCGTCGTCACCGGCGAGTCCCTCGACGTCCAGGACCAGTTCGAGATCCCGCTCACCGAGCTCCACAGCACCTGGACCGCCACCCTGCCCAACGCCCTCGGCTGAGATGAGCCGTGAGCTGGACTGGGACGGCGCGGTGAACGCGCGGGACCTGGGTGGGTTACCGGCTGGATCGGGGACGATCCAGCCGGGGCGGATCTATCGGTCGGCCCGGCCCGACCTGCTGACCGATACCGGCTGGGAGCAGCTTGCCGAGGCCGGGGTCAGCACGGTCATCGACCTGCGGAACGACGACGAGCGGCTCGAAGTACGGGTGCTTGATGTCGTGCACCACCATCCGGTCGAGGATCAGCAGGATGCCGAGTTCATGGCCGTGTGGGGTGAGCGGCTCGACAGTCCGGCGTACTACGGGGAGGCGCTCCGCCGTTGGCCCGGGCTGATCACGTCGGTGTTCGCGCGGATCGCCGACGCCCCGCCGGGCGGCGTACTCGTGCACTGCAAGGCCGGCCGCGACCGCACCGGGATGGTCATCGCGATGCTGCTCTCCCTGGTCGGCACCCCGGTCGCGCACATCCTGGACGACTACGAGCTGGCCGTCCGCACGATGAACGCGTACTACGAGGAGCACCCCGGCGCCGGCGAACCGGCGATGACCGAGGACGAGTTGGAGTCGCACTGTGCGGACGCCTGCCTGGCGATGGTCGCCTTCCTCGGATCGACCGATGTCGCGGGGTATCTCACCAACAGCGGCCTCACCTTCGAGCAGCTGGACCGGTTGCGGGCCCGCCTGACGAGCTGAGCCGGTTGGGTCTCGCCCTGCCGGCTGGCACACTCGGGAAGAGGGAGTGGGGTGTTCGGATGAGCGATCGGTACAACGACCGGCCGAAAGCTGACTTGGCCAGGCTGGCGGGCTATGCCGCAGCCGCGAGCCAGGAAGCGCGCGTGGTCGCCGCGCGGCGCCGGATGCAGCCGGTCCGGCTCACCGACGAAGAGCGCAGGCTGGGCATCGACGAGCTGTCCGAGCAGTTCGCGATCGGCCGCCTCGACGAGGACGAGCTGCATCGCCGGGTCGACATCGTCAACGAAGCCGTCACGCACGGCCATCTCCAGGCCGCCTTCGAAGGGCTTCCGACGCCCGCGCTCTACACGCCCAAACCGCGCCCGGTCGGCCGCTGGCGCTGGGCGGCATTCGTGGGCGCGGTCTGGATGGCGCTGCCGTTCTTCCTGACCGGCTTGGTCTTCCTGGTCTTCGGCCGCGAGATCGCCGCCGCCATCTTCGGCCTCCCGGCTCTGGCCTGGGTCGCCGTCACCTGGCGCTGGGCCAAGGCGCCGGCGCGCAAGTCCCGCCGGAGCTGAGGCCCGGCGGGAGAGCACGGGTCTACTTCTCCGGTTCCGGGCCGATCCAGGCCTCGACGACGCCCGGGGACCGCGGCCAGATCTCGTGGACGTACCAGTCGCCCGGCGCCGGGTCGACCTCCTTGGCGGTGTTGACGCCGTCGACCATCGTAGTCTTCGAGTTGAGGTAGCCGCCGATCCGCACACCCCGCGCGGCGACGAGCTTCTGCACCTCGGCCACCCGCTTGTTCTGGTACGACAGACCGGCCAGCTCCTCGCCGCGACCGTTGGCCTGGGCCGGCATGTACTGGTACTGCTCACCTGGCCTGGCGGCCCGGCCGAACATGATCTCGGCCTTGCCCTTGAAGGTCTTCACCACCTCGACGCCGTACTGGCAGCCGGGGTCGGTCGCGTTCAGCGTGGCCGCGCAGTTCTCACCCGGCTTGAGCAGGCCGATCTTGTTCTCGTCGCTGCCCACCTGGTACCCGAAGGTCGCGTACTTGTCGACGGCCGACGGCGCGACCGGGACCATCCTCACCTTGATGTCCAGCCCGAGCTTCTTGAACTGCTGGTTGTAGGCCTTCGGGTCGGCGTTCTCGTCGACCACCCGGACGATCAACCGCTCGCCCTGGTCCGTCACGGACAGCGCTTGCGGCAGGTCCTGGCCCGGCCGGTTCACCACGGCCGCGGCGGCTACTCCACCGATGACCAGCATGCTGGCGGCCACCAGGGCCAGGCGGGGGCGGTTCGGCGTACGGCGGGGTGTGAGGTGGACGACTCGGGTTTCGGTGTCCTCGGCGGCGGTGGTGATGCCGTTGGAGAGGTCGGCCCAGGCGGCCTCGCTGGCTGAGGTGTTGGGGGAGGGGTTGAGGCCGCGGGTCACGGCGTCGATGTCAGGCGTCTTCATGGGAGACCTCCTTCTTGAGCGGTACCAGGGACCGGTTGGCCAGCGGAGCGGTCAGCAGCTTGGCGAACCGTTTCCGGGCCCGGTGCAACCTGATCCGTACTGCGTTGCGGGTGATGCCGAGGGCGATCGCGATCTGGGCGGTGTCGAGCTCTTCCCAGGCCACCAGCGACAGCAGTTCGCGGTCCTGCTCGGGGAGGCACCGGAAGGCGATCGCGGCGGGGGAGTTGTCGGTCAGCGTCCGGGCCGGCTCGTCGGTCTCGGCCAGCTCGTTGCGGAGGCGGTCGGCCAGCGCGTGCCGGCGGCCCTCCCCGCGCTGGTGGTTGGCGAGCACTCGCCGTGCCACGCCGTACAGCCAGGGTCTGGTCTCGTCCCCGGCCGGCACGTCGTCCAGCCGGCGCCAGGCGACCAGGAACGTGTCGGCGAGCAGGTCGGCGGCGTCGTGCCGGTTCCCGGTCCGGCGGAGCAGGTAGCCGAGCACTGCCTCGCGGTTCGCCGCGAAGAGCTCCTCGAACCTCTCCCGCCGGCGGTCCCGCGGCCCGTCGCCCACGCCTGCCTCGCTCACTGGCCCCGGCCGGGCCCTCGTCGGTGTCTGCGTCATACCCCACACATGTCCGGCACCCCGCCCACCCATTTCACCCCACCCACATTGCAACCACCCGCAGGTTTCTCCTCGACGCGGGGGTGGGCGCTTAGCCTGCTGGTATGACCGTGGTGCGTTCGATGGGGTTGTTCGGGGTGGCGGCGGTGGCTGAGATTGGTGGGGCGTGGCTGGTGTGGCAGGGGGTCCGGGAGCAGCGGGGGTTGCTATGGGTGCTGGGCGGGATTGTTGCCCTGGGCGCCTATGGGTTCGTCGCCACGCTTCAGCCCGACCCGAACTTCGGCCGCATCCTGGCGGCGTACGGCGGTGTGTTCGTGGCCGGGTCGCTCGCCTGGGGAGTGCTGCTCGACGGGTTCCGCCCGGATCGGTGGGATCTCGCCGGGGCGCTGGTCTGTCTGGCCGGTGTGGGGCTGATCATGTACGCGCCGCGCGGCTGAATTAGCCTGGGCTGCGTGGAGCCCTTGCTGCGTCTTGCCGTACCCACTGACGCGCCCGCCGTCGCGGAGCTGATGCAGTCCTCCGTGCTCAGCCTCTTCCCGGCGTACTACGACCAGGCGCAGACCGCGAGCGCAGTGCGCCACATCGCCGTACTGGACCAGGCCCTGATCGACGACGGCACGTACTACGTGCACGAGGCCGGCGGCGAGATCGTCGCGTGTGGTGGCTGGAGCCGGCGCAACAAGCTGTTCAACGCGTCGGTCGCGGGTGCCGACGAGCGGCTGCTCGACCCGGCCACCGAACCGGCTCGGGTCCGCGCGATGTTCGTCCGCGGCGACTGGACCCGGCGCGGGCTCGGGCGGGCCATCCTGAATGCCTGTGTGGACGCCGCCCGCGCCGAGGGGTTCACCCGGCTCGCGCTGATGGCGACACTGCCCGGCGTACCGCTGTACAAGTCCTTCGGCTTCACCGAGGTCGAGACCGCCGAGCTGACGATGCCCGACGGCGTCGTCCTGGGCGCGGTCGCAATGGAACGCGCAGTCGATCTGAACGGAGACCAACGATGACCGCAGGCACCACCGTCCAGGCACCCGACGGCACCGAGGTCGTGCTCGGCGAGATCGGCACCCGCGTGCTGCTGGAGAACTCCCGCGTCCGCGTCTGGGAGGTCTCCCTCGCACCGGGCGAGGCGCAGGGCTGGCACCTCCACCACAACCCGTACGTCGTCCTGTGCCTGGCAACCTCGCCGTGTCACATGGACTGGCTGGACGGCAGCCCGGCTCGCCAGCTGAGCGAGACGGTCGGCGGCTCGGTCTATCGCCCGGTCTCCCCGGTGCACATGCTCACCAACGACGGCGACTCGCCGTACCTGAACCGCCTGATCGAGCTGCTCGACCTGGGCGAGGAAGCCTCCGGCGAGCCCTACACCAACGCCGCCATGGGCGAGGGCAGCTTCGCCAGCATCGGCGAGGTCCCGGCGAAGGTGGTCATCGACGACCCGGACGTCCAGGTCCTGCACGTCACTCCCGAACCAGGCGAGAGCTACACCTGGATCGCCGGCGAGCACCCCACCCTGATCGCCGACCTCGACCTGAACACCCCAGACGTCACCTACCTCCAGCCCGGCGAGTCCTACGACCTACCAGCCAAAACCACCCAAACCAACGGCTTCAACCTCGTAGAACTCCGCTACTACAGCTGAACCCGCGCTGCGCGCCGGCAGGGCGCGGAGCGCTCAGGCGATGGTGTTGCGGACTGCGGTGGCGCTCCCGAGCGTCAGCGCCTTGGTGGCGAGCGCGGTGGCGGCTGCGAGGTTGGTTCGGCGCAGCCGGGCTTTGACGGTTGGGACTTGCGGGCCTACGGCGCTCAGCTCGTGGACGCCGAGGCCGGCTAGCAGTACTGCGGCGTCGGGGTCGCTGGCCAGGTCGCCGCAGACGGCTACCTCAAGGCCTTCCGGTACTCCGCGCACCACGCGATCAATCAGCTGAAGCACCGCCGGGTCGAGCCCATCGGCCAAGCCCGCGACCGCGCTGTTCCCGCGATCAGCGGCCGTCGTGTACTGCGTGAGGTCGTTGGTCCCGATACTCACGAAGTCGAGCCCCGCGGCGAGCGTGCTGATCCGCAAGGCCGCGGCCGGTACCTCGACCATGATGCCCACCTTGAGCTCCGCGGGCCGCCCGATCGCCGCCAGCTCTTCCAGCGCCCACGCGACTTCCTCGGCCGTCGTGACCATCGGGAACATCACGTGCACGGGCGTCTCCGCCGCCACCCGGCAGATCGCCGTCAACTGATCCCGCAGCAACTCCGGCCGGCGCCGGAACACCCTGATCCCACGCTCACCAAGGAACGGGTTCGCCTCCCGCTCCTGGGGCAGGAACGCGAGCGGCTTGTCGCCCCCGATGTCCCAGGTCCGAATCGTGATCGGCTTCCCACCGAACGCCGCCGCGATCGCCCGGAACGCCTCGACCTGCTCCTCAACACTCGGTGCCACCCGCCGCTCGCCGAACAGCACCTCCGTCCGCACCAGCCCGGACCCATCGGCTCCACGTGCATCCAGCGCATCCTGCACCGACCCGACGTTCGCGAGTACTGCGATCGTCCGGCCGTCCACGGTCACCGCCGGCTGCTCGGCTTCCGCCAACGCCGCTTCCCGCTCAGCCGCGCGTTCGCGCAACGCAGTACGGAGGCTTTCACCGCCGTCAGCTGGGTCGACCACGAACTTGCCGGCTCGCGCGTCGAAGCCCACCAGCGCCCCCGCGGGCACGGCCACTTCGCCGATCCCGGTCATCACCGGGATGCCGCGCGACCGCGCCACGATCACCCCGTGCCCGGTCGTCCCGGCGGCCCGGACGGCGACCCCCACGATCCGCTCGGCATCAATCCCGGCCGCGGTAGCCGCATCAAGCTCCCGTACTACGAGCAGCCCGTCTTCGGCCGGACCCATGTCGCTCGCGCCAACCAGAGCACGCAGTACGCGATCGCGGACGCTCCGGACGTCCTGAGCCCGCTCCCGCTGGTAGGGATCGTCCAACGCCTCGAAGCTGGCCGCGACGGCATCCAGCGCCGCCTGCCAAGCTTCCGGCGCACTCTTGTCCTCGCCCTGCGTGATGGGCCGGAAGACGGCGTCGAGCACCAGGACGTCACCCAGCAAAGCCAGCTGGGCATCGAAAATCGAAGCCTCCGCGGCCCCGACCGTCCTGGCCGTCTCGTCCCGGAGCGCTGTCAACTGAGCTTCGGCGACCTCGCGCGCGTCATGAGCCCGCTGCCGCTCGACATCGACATCTCCGGCCTGGTAGTTGCTCAGGTCAACCTCTTGGTCAGCCAGAATCGCCGGCCCGATCGCCACATCCAGCCCTGACCCGCTTTTGCCGACGGCTGTCGTCGGAGGCGCCTGCGCCGGTACGTCGTCGAACCCGCGATCAGCGAGCGCACCGAGAGCAGCCAATGCCTCGGCGGCCTCCGGCCCACTCGCGCCGACCCGCAAACGATGCCCCTGCTGAGCATTGAGTGTGGCCACCATGCTCAGACTGCCTGCCTCGACCGGGCCTTTCCCGGTGGTGAGATTCGTCAGTGTCACCTTCGCGTCGAACCGTTGCACCAGCCCGACCACCTTCGCCGCCGGTCGCGCGTGCAAGCCATGCTCGTTGCCAACGGCAATCTCAAGAAAGTGGTCAGAGGCAACTTCAAGCGGCGAGCCGGCAACAACCGCGTCCCCGAGATGATCCTGCTTCCCCGCCAACCCCCGCGAAGCCTCCGCCAGTACTGCGTCCAGGCCGGCTCCCGTCGACGCGGTGACCACGGCTGCGACGAGCCCTTCCACCAAAGGCGCGCTGGACAACTTCACCCGCTCGGCGAGCTCCGGATCGACGAACTCCAGTGCCATCTCCGCACTCAGCACCGCGCTACCCAGATCGAGCAGCACCAACACGCCATCAGGACTGTCGGCAACCCCGACCGCCTCCGCCACCGCGGCCGCGTCCGTCCCGAACGTCGTTTCGTCCAGCCCCGCCGCGACCGCGATCACCGGACGGTCGCCCTCGGCAACCATCTCGGACGCCAGCCCGACCGCCGCCTCCGCCAGCGCCCGGCTGTGCGAGACGACCACGATCCCGATCACGCCGTCACCGCATCGGGCCTGCGGCTCGCCGACCTGCTCGGCATCATGCCAGCGTGCGTGCGGCCGACTCCAGCAGCAGTGTTGTGCTGGTTGCTCCAGGGTCCAGATGGCCCGCGCTGCGCTCACCGAGATAGCTGGCTCGGCCCTTGCGTGCAACCAGCGGAGTCGTCGCGTCCCGACCCTTGGCCGCTGCCTCGGCCGCAGCCGCGAGAGCCGCACCGAGATCGGCCCCGCCCGCGACAGCAGCGTCGTACGCGTCGAGAGCCGGTGCCCAAGCGTCGTACATGGTCTTGTCCTCGAGCTCGGCCTTGCCACGCGCGAGGATGCCGCCGACGCCCGCCTTCAACGCCTCGCCGACCGTCGCCGGCGTGATCTCCGCGCCGGCCAGCGCCGTGCCGAAGCGCAGGAAGAACGTCCCGTACAGCGGCCCACTCGCCCCGCCGACCTTGCTGACCAGCGTCATCCCGGCTTTTTTCAGCAGCTCGTCGACGGACTCGAAACTCGTCTCGTCCAGCACCGCCACAACGGCCGCGAACCCACGATCCATGTTGCTGCCATGGTCCGCGTCCCCGATCGCCGAGTCGAGCTCAGTCAGATACGCCGCGTTCTCATGAAACGTACTAGCCGCATCCCGCAACCAGTTGCTGAACTTCTCCACTCCCATGCTCACGCGCCCCAGCGTAGGCCGGGGGTGTTTACCGGGGCGTCCCAGAGGCGTACCAGTTCGTCGTCCGCCTTCAGGAGGGTGACCGAGCAGCCGGCCATCTCGAGTGAGGTGATGTAGTTGCCGACCAGTGAGCGGACGACCGTGATGCCCGCGCGGTCCAGCAGTTGCTGTACCTCGTTGTACATCAGGTACAGCTCGAGCAGTGGAGTGCCGCCCATCCCGTTGACGAAGGCAATCACCGAATCGCCTTGCTGGTAAGGCAGATCACCGAGGACCGGATCGACCAGCAGTGCGGCGATCTCCTTTGCCGATGCCAGCGGCAACCGTTTCCGGCCGGGCTCGCCGTGGATGCCGATGCCGACCTCCATCTCGTTCTCGGCCAGCTCGAAGGTGGGTTTGCCCGCAGCCGGCACGGTGCATGAGGTCAGCGCCATCCCCATGCTGCGGCCGTTTTCGTTCACCCGCTTGGCCAGGTCGGCGACCTCCTGCAGCGGCCGCCCCTCCTCCGCGGCGGCGCCGACGATCTTCTCCAGCAGCACGGTCACGCCGACACCCCGGCGTCCGGCCGTGTAGAGGCTGTCCTGGACCGCGACGTCGTCGTCGGTGACGACGGACAGGACTTCGGTCCCGGCGTCGGCGGCGGCCAGTTCGGCGGCCATCTCGAAGTTCATCACGTCGCCGGTGTAGTTCTTCACGATGTGCAGGACGCCGGCGCCCGCGTCGACGGCCTTGGTCGCGGCCATCATCTGGTCCGGCACCGGCGAGGTGAACACCTCACCCGCGCACGCGGCGTCGAGCATGCCCAGCCCGACGAACCCACCGTGCAACGGCTCGTGCCCGGACCCACCGCCGGAGATCAGCCCGACCTTCCCGGCCCGGGGCGCGTCCTTGCGATAGACGATCCGATTCTCCAGATCCACCCGCAGGCGATCCGGATGCGCCGCCGCCATCCCGGCCAGCGCTTCACTCACAACATCGGCAGGGTCGTTGATGAGCTTCTTCATGCCCCCCATCTGAGCACACCCCGAGCCCCCGCGGGAGCCCCCAAAGTCTCAGTCCTTCGGGCGCAGGAGCGGGCGGACTACCTCGCGGGCGTCGTGGATGCGGGACTTGATGGTGCCGAGGGGGGCTCCGACCTCGGCGGCGATCTCTTCGTACGAGAGGCCGTAGACGTCGCGCAGGACCAGTGGCGTCACCATCTGCGGGCGGTCGCGTTCCAGCGTCTCCAGGGCTTCGAGCAGGTCCAGGCGGGTGCCGGCGATGACGCTGGTGGTGCGCGGGTCCGGCTTGTCCATCTGCTCGGGGTTGTGCGCCGCCTGCGCGGTCCGCTTCAGCTTGCGGTACGTCGACCGGGCCGAGTTCGCCGCGACCGAGTGCACCCAGGTTGAGAAGCTGCTCCGGCCGGAGTACGTGTGGATCTTGGTGGCGATGTTGAGCAGTGCTTCCTGGGCGGCGTCCTCGGCGTCGGCGGAGTACGGCAGCACACTGCGGCAGATCCGCAGGACGCGGGGATGCACCAGCCGGAGCAGGTCGTCCATCGCGTTCTTGTCACCACCGGCGGCACGCTCGGCCAGGACGGCCAGGTCGTCGGTCGGACTGCTGCTGTCGCTCATCTGCGCCTTCGTTGTATCGGTCCCCAGGGCGTAGGACTCCGCGTGCACCATAATGCCTTGTATGGGGGTCCCTACCAGACTAGGCCGGTACGTCGTGCGCCGCCGCCTGGGCTCAGGCGGTTTCGCGACGGTGTGGCTGGCGTACGACGAACAGCTCGACGCCGAGGTCGCGGTCAAGGTGCTGGCCGACAACTGGGCCCACGACGACTCGGTCCGGCGCCGCTTCCTCGAGGAGGGGCGGTTCCTTCGCCGGGTCGAGTCCGAGCATGTAGTCCAGGTCCACGACGTGGGCGAGCTGGAAGACGGTAGGCCGTTCCTGGTGCTCACGTACGCCGACCGCGGCACGCTCGCGGACCGGCTGAAGAAGGACCCGCTGTCGTTGGAGCCCGCCATCGGCGTGATCGTCCAGGTCGGGCGCGGCCTGCAGGCGCTGCACCGGCGCGGGCTGCTGCACCGCGACGTGAAGCCCGCCAACGTGCTGTTCCGCAGTATCGACGACGACGGCGAGCGGGCCGTGCTGTCCGACCTCGGTCTGGGCAAGTCGCTCGACGAAGTGTCGAGAATCACCATGCCCGGCGGGACTCCGTCGTACGTGGCTCCTGAGCAAGCGTTGGGGGAGCGGCTCGACCAGCGCGCCGACCAGTACTCCCTGGGTGCGGTCGCCTACGCAGCGTTGACCGGCCGATCGCCGCATCAGGTGGACGGCCTGGGCGCCGCCGGGCGGGTCAAGGCAGCGCCGCCACCCAGTTCGCTGGGTTTCGAGATCCCGGAGCGGGTCGATGCGGCGATCGTCCGCGCACTCGACCCGGACCGCGAGAAGCGCTGGCCCGACATCGAGTCCTTCACCCGCGAGTTGGTCGGCGGTCTCGACGCCACCACCCAGAGCTTCCTGGTCGGCTCACCCGCCGGTACTCCGGTCCCGCTCACCGCGCCCCTGACGCTCGCGGCGGCCTCGACCACCGCGAAGGAGACCGAGGTCGGTGAGAAGACCGCCCTGAGCGAGTCGAACGCGCCGACCGTGGTCAAGACCGGCACCACGACTGTCCCCGCGGATGCGACCGGCAAGGCGGAGCCAGCGGGGGAGACGAGCAAGACAACGGACGGCGATGCTGCAGCGGCGTCGGGCCACGCAGGAGGCCCGGGACAAGCTGCGGGCCCCCGGCAGGTTGCGGGCCAGGGACTGGGAGCGGCATCGGGCGAAGGGCAGGCATCAGGCGGGGGACAGGCAGCGGGGAGCGCGGCGGCAGCAACGGGCGCAGTACCGGCCACGGGCGCAGTACCGGCGGCGCCGCCGCGGCGTCGGCGTGGGCGCTGGGTGTTGGCGGCCGTGCTGGCGTTGGTGCTGGGAGCAGGCGGCGGCTTCGGCGTGCAGCGGTACCTGCAGGAGACGCAGTTCACCAAGGTCACCGAGGGCAACTTCTCCGTGAAGCTGCCGCACGAGTGGGCCTCGGTGGTCGCCACCACGAACTGGCGTCCGCCCGGCGCGACGACGGAGCAGCCGGCCCTGCGGGTCAGCAAGGACAACCGCTGGACCGAGCCCGGCAGCGACACCCCCGGCGTCTTCGTCGGCCTGCTCGGATCCAACATCCCCCCGGCGAAGGCCATGCCCGACCCGAAGCAGTACGGCTGCACGGAGATCCCGCAGTCGAGCGAGGACACCCAGATTTCGAGTAATTGCAGAAATGGCACTACGCTGCTGCAGAAAGTAGCCAGCACGGGGGCTGGCGAGTCGATGCTGATCCAGGTCCAGGTGCCTGGATCCGAGAGTGACAAGGCCATAGAGGTGGCGAATTCGGTCACCTTCTCCAGCTGAAGGATCACCGTGAGAGTTGTCGCCGAACGGCTCCGTCCGTCCCCCGCACTGGTTCAGGCGAGCCGTCGCCGGTTCTACCGGCTGCGCTCGGTCATCTTCCGCACCATCTGGCCGCGCTGACCGATCGTCAGCCAGGTGACGGCCAGCGCGAACAACCACAGCGCGGCACCGATCCAGGCGAGCTCGTGCAGCCCACGGACGAACGCGTCCCCAGTCGCATGGCCGCCCACCACAGCGCCGTAGAGAGCGATGCCCACCGCTCCGACGGCCTGCCGTGCTGTGTTGTTCACCCCGCTGGCCAGCCCCGCGTACTGCGACGGCAGCGACCCGACAGCGGCGCTGACCACAGCAGCCGTCAGCAGCCCCATGCCCAGCCCGATCCCGAGCTCAGCCGGTACTACGGCCGCATACCCACTGTCCGGAGCCACCAACAGCAGACAGGCTGACCCGGCGGCGCCCAGGAGCAGCCCGGCGCTCATCGGGAGCCGTGGCCCGTACCGCGCCGTCACCCGTCCTGACACGGGCCCGAGCACCGCAAGCGGAACGAACAGCGGCACCAGCTCCAGTCCAGCCCGCAGCGCGCTGTGGCCCAGCCGCTCCTGCAGGTAGAGCGTCACCACGAGCACAGTCCCCAGCCCGACCAGATTCATCAGCCCTGCCACCAGGTTGCTCCCCACGAACGCCTGGGTAAGCGGAGGCCGCCGTAGTCCACCCACGGCGGGCCTGGTCGCCGGGATCAGCCGGTAGCCGACAGGAAGCGCCACCGCGATCACCGGAAGGTTGACGAGGAACACTGCTCGCCAGCTGAAGGCACTGACCAGAGCACCACCCAGTAGCGGCCCAGACGGTAGAGCCAAGGCCCCAGCGCCCGCCCACAGACCCATGGCCCGCGTACGCGCGGCAGCATCGGAGTACAGGCTGGTGATGAGGGCCAGTGTGCCGGGGAGTAGGAGGGCGGCGCCGATGCCCTGGATTGCGCGGGCCAGGACCAGGGCGTGGATGGACGGAGCGAGACCGCAGCCCAGCGAGGCGAGGCCGAAGACGGTCAGCCCGGCCAGGACCACCTTCCGGTGGCCGATGCGATCGCCTGCGACACCGCAGAGCAGCAGGAGACAGGCCAGCGTCACCATGTAGCTGT
Source organism: Kribbella sp. NPDC023855 (assembly GCF_040639475.1). NCBI lineage: Bacteria > Bacillati > Actinomycetota > Actinomycetes > Propionibacteriales > Kribbellaceae > Kribbella > Kribbella sp. NPDC023855. Next base: position 876,612 of record NZ_JBFAAA010000003.1, on the reverse strand, counting down.
CCACGACCAACTGCTGTCCGGCGAGGCTGGTGTGCAGGTCCACTCGCAGCGACGGCAGGGCGACGTTGACCACCGTCACGTCGAGTTGGATCAGGAAGATCCCGGCACAGAGCAACGCGAGCACCATGCGTCCAGCCTTGCGGCGAAACACTTCGAGCCGGCCCGAACTGTGCCGGTGCCACCATGGATTTCATGGAGTACTCCGGAGACGCCGACGTGGCCCAGGCAGCCGCCCTGCTGGCCGAGCCCGCCCGTGCCAAGGTCCTGATGGCCCTGGCCGACGGACGCGCGCTGCCGGCGTCCCTCCTCGCGACCGAGGCTGGTGTGAAGCCTCAAACGGTGAGCTCTCACCTGGGCAAGCTGGTCGCCGGTGGGCTGCTCGAGGTCGAGCGCTCGGGCCGCCACCGCTACTACCGCCTCGCCGGCCCAGAGGTAGCGGCCGCAGTGGAGGCGGTAGCCAGGATCGCGAAGCCGGAGCCGGTCAAGTCCCTCCGCCAGAGCACGCGTGCCGCCGCCCTCCGGGAAGCGCGCACCTGCTACGACCACCTGGCCGGCCGCCTCGGTGTCGCCCTGCTCGAAGCCCTGGTACGCCGTACCGCCCTGATCCGCACAGACGACGGTGACGGGGCCGAGCGACGCCCGGAAGACCCCCTGGCCCAGCAACTCCCCGACTGCCCCTATGCCCTGGGCCCAGCAGCGCCCGAGGTATTCGATGCCCTAGGCATCGACCTGAGCGCCGGTACGTCGTCCCGCCGGCTGCTGCGCTGCTGTGTCGACTGGAGCGAGCAGAAGCATCACCTGGCCGGCCGTCTGGGCGCTGCGGTCACCAGCAGCCTGCTCGAGCGCGACTGGCTCGAGCGCCGCAACTATCCCCGGGCGGTCGCCCTGACTGCCACCGGCGAGCGGGAGCTCACCGGACTGCTCGGGATCAGTTGAGCCGCGAGTCCGAGCGAGTGGCCGACTCGGCCGCGTGGTCGAGGACGTCCTCGAGCGCCGCCTTGTCCTGCGGAAGCCCGGTGACCGCGATCTCGAAGTGGCACAACCCAGCGGGGTTCGCCACCCAGCGCACGATCACGTACCGGAGGGTGTGCTCCGGTACGTAGCTGTAGAGCAGCGTCGCGTCCTGCGTCTTCGGATCGACGGAGTGCGACCTGATGGTCAGCATCTGGGAGGCCGGTAGGTCCTGCAGCAAGTCGATCCTGGCGGCCATCGACAGCGCGGGCGACCGCTGGACGGTGAAACCCGCCTCGATCCGGATCCAGCGCTTGTGGGCCGGCTCGTTGTAGCGCACGTACTTCTTGGTGTCCGGGGGAAGGCTGAGCTCCCAGTCGCCCGGAACGCGCAGGCTGACCGCGGACTGCAGAGCGCCCCGCACGGTGAAGCTGCGGACCTTGTACCGGATGTCCTTCGCCTGCAGCGGTTCGCTGTCGTCGGGCAGAATCGTCTTGGGCGACGGTGTGGCGGTCGCCGGAGCGGAGGGTGAACCGGCCAGCGGTGCCGCCGCGGTCCCGGCCGAAGCCTGCTCGCCCGTGGTCAGCAACCCCAGCCCGTAGCCCCCTGCTCCCCCCAGCAGGGTCACTCCGAGCAGGCCGGAACCGAGCAGCGCGCGCCCGAGTCTCCTGCCGGCCACGCCCACCCCTCCTTCCGGTCCGTCCCGCTACGTTTTGGACACCGTAAACCGTGCTTCGGTTCGGGTCAGTCCCGGAACTTCACCGATCTGGTCGCCTGGTCCAGTATCTCGTTCAACGCCTTCACGTCCTGGGGTAATCCGGCGATGCTCATCTCGACGGTCGCCTTGTCGTCGTCACCGGTCGCCACCCAGCGGACGATCACGTACCGGACCACCTCGTCGGGGATGTAGGTGTAGACCAGCGTGGAGACCGTCCGCAGCCGGCCGTCGTCTCCCTCGACCTGGCTCACCTTCACGTCCGGGGACTTGATCTGCACGTCGTTCTCGTACGGCTGGCTCTCCGCGAGGCCCGTGACGATCTCCTCGCGCGACTGCATCACCGACTTGTCCGGCGGGAACCCCGACTCCACCCGGATCGCGCGTTCGCCCTGCGCGCCGACGAACTTGACCTCGGTGGGTGCCTTCGGATTGTCGATCAGCTTCCAGCTGGCCGGCGTCCGGATCGAGAGCCGGACCTGCTCGCCGGTCGTGCTCTCGACGCTGAAGTTGCGGGTCTTGAACTCCAGGTCACCGGGCAGCAGCGGCGGCACCTTGCTCGGCTTGGGCGTCTTGCGCGACAGCGGGGTGGACGGGGTGGACGGGGTGGACGGGGCGACCTTGGTACCTGCCAGCGGACCGGCCGCCACGCCGTACGGCGTCGGACCGGGCTCGGCCAGCTCGCCACCGTAGTACCCGGCGGCGCCGCCGGCGATGGCGAGCAAGGCGATGCCGATGACCAGGACCGGCGTCTTCACGCGTGCACCAGGTCCCAGAAGGCGAGTTCGAAGCGGACCACCCGGTCGAAGGCCAGCGTCATTGCCGGCGTCAGCGGTTCCCGGTCGACCAGCCCGGCCAGCTGGTCGACGTACGCCGCGAACTCCGGCGACGACCAGTTCGCGATGAAACCGGCGTACTGCGTCTCCGGGCCGGTCGTGTCGCGCACGGAGGCCCACGCGTCGTAGTACGCCTTCTCGACGGCGTAGAGGACCGTGATGCCGACTGGCCAGCCCTCGTCGACCGAGGTGAACAGGTACGACGAGTAGCCCAGGTTGAGCAGCGAAGGCTCGACGGTGAGGTCGACACCACGCTCCGTGGCCGCCTGCTCGAACAGTGCGAGCTCCGGCACCAACGCGGCCAAACCGCCCGCGAGCACTTTCCTGGCCTCGTCGTCGGGCGCGACCTCGGACAGCGCTTCGAGGTAGCGCTGGAACGAGCGGACGAAGAAGTAGTCCTCCGCGATCCAGCGATCGAAGGTGGCCTTGGGCAACGAACCGGCGGAGGTCCGGGAGACGAACGGGTGGTCCAGGATCCGCTGCCAGGCGGCTGCCTGCGCGGTCAGCAGGGCACGGGTGGTCTCGGGCACGCCGCCATCTTCTCAGGCAACTGCCAGACGGCCCCTACTGAATCCTTTCAAGCGGTCACCGCCGAACCCTTGACAGGCCCTCACCGGTCTTCGTAGCTTACGCCGAGTGGGGAATATAACAGTTCTTCACGTTCTGTTCACATTCAACGGTGATATTTCCCGCGGGGCTTCGGCGCCCCGGGCTCAGGAGGAACCGTGGCATCCGAGATCATCCGTACGCCGGTCAGCCGGCGGCGACTCCTGCAACTGCTGGGCGGCGCCGCGGCAGCGGGCGCCCTGGCCGGCTGTGGCGGTGGCGGCTCCGGCGGTAGCAGTGGTGGCGCTCTGAAGGTGATCGGCGCCGGCAGCCAGGAGGCCGGCCTGCGCAAGGCGCTGGAGGAGTACAAGAAGCAGAACGGCTCCTTCGAGTTCAACCTCTCGTTCTCGCCGGCGGACCAGTTGCAGACCGCACTCCGGGCCCAGCTCGCGGCGGGTAATGCTCCCGACCTGCACGCCGTCTACCCCGGCAACGGCAGCGCGATGTCGATGGTCCAGCTCAGCAAGGCGAATCTGCTCGCGGACCTCAGCGAGCAGGCCTGGACCCAGAAGATCCCGACCGGCTTCAAGGGCGCCTACCAGCAGGACGGCAAGACCTTCATCTTCTCGCCGGGCACCAGCGTGCTGGGCGCGATCTACAACAAGAAGGCGTTCGCCAAGGCCGGGGTGGAGATCCCCACCACCTGGAGCGAGTTGCTCACAGTGTGCGAAACCCTCAAGAAGAAGGGCATCATCCCGCTCGCCCTCGGTGCCCAGACGCCCTGGGTCACCCAGCTGATCAACTACGCCCTCGTGCCGGGCACGGTCTACTCCAAGCAGCCCGACTTCGACGACAAGATGGCCGACGGTTCCGCCACCTTCGCCGGCTCCGGCTGGGCCGACGCGATGAACAAGTACCTCGAACTGCAGAAGCGCGGCTTCTTCAACGACAACCCGAACGGGACGACGTACGAGCAGGCGACCTCGATGGTCGGCACCGGCAAGGCCGCGATGGCCGTCCAGGTCTCCGCCGTCCTGCAGGCGTACCGGGCGGCCGCGCCGTCACCCGACGACCTCGGCATGTTCCCGCTGCCGGCCACCGACACGGTGGCCGACAACTGGATCCCCGGCGGCATCGTGGTCGGCCTCGCGGTCAGCGCGAAGAGCAAGAAGGCCGACGAGGCCCGCAAGTTCCTCGAGTACTGCGGCCAGCCCGCGATGGTCAACGCCTGGGCCGAAGCCGTCGCCTGCGTTCCCCTGTACTCCGAGGGCGAACCGAAGGTCGACCCCGTGCTCAAACCGTTCCTGCCGTTCCTGTCGGGTGACAAGGCGGTCCCGTTCATGGACCAGCGCTGGCCGAACGCGGAGGTGCAGCCGACGCACTTCGCCGTCGTACAGGAGCTGCTGGGCGGGAAGACCACGGTCGACGGTGCGCTCAAGAAGATGGACGCGGCCTACCGGAAGACCACATGACGGCAGTCATCACCCCGCCGGACGCCGCGAAGCACCGGACACCGGTGAAACGACCGGGTCGCCGGGGCGGCATCGCGCCGCCCTGGCTGTTCGCGGCGCCCGCGCTGGTCGTCTACGCGCTGGTGATGCTCTACCCGAGCATCGTCGGCGCGGGGTCGGCCTTCACGGACTGGTCGGGGGTGGGGGAGCAGCGCTCCTTCGTCGGCCTGGACAACTTCCAGCAGCTGGTCCATGACGACCAGGCGCTCGGCGCGCTCCGCAACACGCTGTCCCTGACGCTCGCGATCGTGGTGGTCCAGAACGGCCTCGGGCTGCTGCTCGCGCTCGGGGTGCACACCACCATCAAGAGCCGGATGGCGCTCCGGGTGATCTTCTTCGCGCCGGTTGTGGTCAGCCCGGTGATGGTGTCCTTCCTCTGGAAGTACGTCTACAACCCGGCGCCGGAGGCGGGCCTCAACGCGGCACTCGACGCGGTCGGGCTGGGCTCGCTGCGGCAGGACTGGCTCGGCAACCCGTCACTGGCCATCTGGTCGGTCGCCTTCACCGTGATCTGGCAGTGCGCCGGCTACTCGATGGTGATCTTCCTGGCCGGTCTGGAAGGCGTGCCGAAGGAACTGCACGAGTCGGCGATGGTCGACGGGGCGGGCACCGTCGCGCGGTTCCGGCACATCACCTGGCCGCTGCTGGCACCCGCCGTGACGATCAACGTGATGCTGTCGACCGTCGGCGGCCTGACGTTGTTCACCCAAATCATCGCGATGACCAACGGCGGCCCCGGGTACGCGACCGACACCTTGTCGACGGTGCTCTACAAACAGGCCTTCGTGTTCGGGAAGTTCGGCTACAGCACCGCGGTCGCCCTCGTGCTGGCGATCTTCGTCGCGGCCGTCTCGTTCATCCAGATCGCCTACCTGCGATCCCGGGAGACGACAGCATGAGAACCGCGTACCGTCCCCGCACCTTCGTCCTCGAAGTCGTCATGATCGCGACTGCCGTCGCCTTCCTCTTCCCGGTCTACGCCCTGGTGACGCTGGCCTTCAAAGACCCGGGCCAGATCGCCAACAAACCGCTGTCCCCGCCGAACCCACCCTCGACCGAGAGCTTCGGTACTGCGTGGCAGTCGGCCTCACTCGGATCGGCCTTGCTCAACAGCACGCTGATCACCGTCTCCAGCGTGGTCCTGCTGATCGTGCTCGGCTCGCTGGCGGCGTACTTCCTGGCCAGGCAGGCCGGGCGGCTGAGTTACAGCCTCTACATCCTGTTCCTCGTCGGCATCATCCTGCCGTTCCAGCTGGGCATGATCCCGCTCTACCAGCTGGTCAACGACCTCGGCCTGCTCGGCACGTACCAGGGCATGATTCTCTTCTACACCGGGATCCAGCTGCCGTTCACGGTGTTCCTCTACACCGGCTTCATCCGGTCGCTGCCCGCCGACTACACCAACGCGGCGCTGATCGACGGAGCCTCGCACCTGCAGGCCTTCGTGCACGTGATCTTCCCGCTGCTGCGGCCGATCACCGGCACCGTGCTGATCCTGAACGCGGTGCACATCTGGAACGACTTCTTCACCCCGCTGCTCTACCTGGGCGGTTCGGGCCGGGAGACCGTCCCGGTCCGGGTCTTTGCCTTCGTCAACGAGTACACGTCGGACTACGGGCTGGTCGCCGCGGGCCTGGTGCTGGCCGCGTTGCCCATCCTGCTCGTCTTCCTGGTCCTCCAGCGCTACGTCATCCGCGGTTTCTCCAGTGGACTGAAGGGTTGATCACGTGACCGAAGATCTCCGCCCAGCGGTGAGGCTGGCCCGGCGCCGGTTCCTCACCCTCACCGGCGCCGCCACCGCGGTGGCGTTCGGGACCAACCTGCCGGGCACCGCGCTCGGCAGTGGGAACGCCGGTGGGCTCACCGGCAACCCGTTCACTCTCGGCGTCGCCTCCGGTGACCCACTACCGGATGCGGTCGTCATCTGGACCCGCCTCGCGCCACAGCCGTATGAGCCGCTCGGCGGAGCGCCGTACAAGGAGGTGGGAGTCGACTGGCAGGTGGCCAGTGACGAGCACTTCCGGCGGGTGGTGCGATCCGGGCGAGCTACTGCGCGACCGGAGTTCGCCCACAGCGTGCACGTCGACGTACGGGGTCTGGAACCCGGTCGGCACTACTGGTACCGCTTCAAGGTCGACCGCTACCTCAGCCCGACAGGCAGGACCCGTACTGCGCCCGCGCCCGGCCAGCGAGGCGGCCAACTCACGTTGGGTGTCAGCTCTTGCCAGGCGTGGACCGACGGCTACTACACGGCTCAGCGGCACCTGGCCAACGAGGATGTCGACGCTGTGGTGTTCCTCGGCGACTACATCTACGAGTTCGGCATCTCCACCGCCGGCGGGCTCCGCAACGTGACTACACCGGTCCCCAGCCAGTTCCGCACCGAGGCGGACACGCTGGACCGCTACCGACTCCAGTACGCGCTCTACAAGTCCGACCCCGATCTGCAGGCGGCCCACCAGAGTGCTCCCTGGATCACGACCTGGGACGACCACGAAGTACAGGACAACTACGCCGGCTCGATCTCCAAGGCGAATGCTCCAGTAGAAGACTTCCTGGTACGCCGGGCCAACGCGTACCGCGCGTACTGGGAACACCTGCCCCTGCGCGGCCCAGCCCCACAAGGGCCGAACTACCTGCTCTACCGGCGTTTCACCTTCGGGCAGGTCGCACAGCTGAGCGTGCTGGACACCCGGCAGTACAGGTCGGACCAGGCAGCCGGTGATGGCTGGAAGGTCGACTCGGAGGCGCGTCGCGACCCGGCCCGAGTGCTGGCCGGTCAACAGCAGACGCAGTGGTTCCTGCAGGGCCTCAACCGCTCCCGGACCACCTGGAACGTGCTGGCCAACCAGGTGATCATGAGCCGGATGGACCTCGACCCGACGCCGGTGGACCTTTACAACATGGACGCCTGGGACGGGTATGGCGCCGAACAGAAGCTGATGCTCGATGGGCTCGCGGCCAATCGCCATCGCAACCCGGTGGTGCTGACCGGCGACGTGCATGCGGGCTATGCGCTCGACATGAAGCGTGACTTCGCCGATCCCGACTCGCAGACCTATGGCGTGGAGATCGTGCCGACGTCGTTCAGCAGCGGCGGCAACGGCGTACCGGTGTCGGCCAACGGACAGAAGTTCCTGTCCGGCAACCCGCACCTCAAGTTCGTCGACGAACGTCGCGGCTACTCCGTACTCCGCTTCGACAACGCGCAGCTCCGCGTCGATTGCCGGATGGTGCCCTACGTCGACAAACCGGGAGCGCCGATCTCGACCGTCCGCTCGTTCGTGGTGGAAGCCGGCAACCCCGGTCTGGAGGAGCTATGAGAGCCCGCACCCTCGCACTGATCGTCGCCGTGGTCGCCGGGATCGCCACCACCGGCCCGGCCGTCGCGGACCGTGCTGTGCAACGAGGTCTGACGCTGTCGGCCGATGTCGCGCAAATTGCCGTCACCCCGGTGCCGTGCGCCAAACAAGGCTTCGAGCTCCGCTTCGGCAACACCGGCAGGACCGCCGTGTACGCCGACGCGTTCCTCGATGCGCCGGCACCACTGACGCTGTCGCGCCGCCTGGTGTCGAGCTACCTGCCACCCGGCTACACGCTCAAGGTGCAGATCGCTGTCAACGCCCCTCGCGGGACAGCGCCCGGCAAGTACTCGATCACGGTGAAGGCCGGGGACCAGACGCTGACCCTTCCGGTCGAGGTCGGCGTGGCGCCGGTCGACACCACCGGCAACCTCGCCCGCTACGTCCCGGTGACCGCATCTAGTGAGCACCTGCCCAACTACCCGGCCTGCGGCGCGGTCGACGGCGACCGCGACTCGGAGCACTGGGGCAAGACCACCGGCTGGAACGACTCCACCCGAGGCAACTTCCCAGACTGGCTACAAGTCACCTTCGACCAGCCCCAGACCGTCGGCCGAGTGGACCTCTACACCCTCAACTCCAAGCAATACCCAGCCGCGAACTACGGCCTGAAGGACTGGGACGTGCAGGCACTCGTCAACGGCTCCTGGCAAACCGTCACCCAAGTCCGCAACAACACAGCCCCTCTCACCACCTCCACCTTCCCCCCACTAACAGCAACCGCCATCCGAATCCTCACGTTGTCCAGCAACGAGGGCCTCACGTACTCGCGGATCGTCGAGCTGGAGGTCTATCAGTAGACCTCGATGCGGTCCAGGCTGATGACGGTGTTGGACGATGACGGGTTCTTGGTGCCGGTGACTCGGAGCTTCAGCGTGTGGGGGCCGGCGGGCAGGGTTGGGCTGATGTAGGTGAGTTGCTCGCCCACTCGCAGGGAGCTGTAGTAGTCGATGCGTTGTTCGGGGCCGCCGTCGATGGAGATGCCGGCGATGCCGTTGCCGGTGTCCAGGACGCTGAGCAGGGCGACTTTCGTACCGGTGAACCGGATGGTGGCCGAGGCGTTGAGTTGGTTGCTCCAGTGGTCGTTGCCCCAGAAGCACTGGTTGCCGCAACCCGAGCCGGACGACCACGCACCGGCGTACTCGATCTGGTTCTGGCCGGTGCCGACGTCGGTGTCGTTGATGACCGAGGTGGTCGCGCCGGGGTCGCCCGAGGGCAGTGTCTGGGTGGCTCCGGCGGCCAGGGGGCTGCCGAGCTTCGGGGTGCCGTCGGCGTTCCAGCTGATCTTCTGGACGCGTGCGGTGCGGAAGGCATACGTGTAGGCGCTGGTGTTCTTGCCGTGGTACGCGATCCAGTCCTGCGTCCCGTCGGGGGACTGGAAGAAGGAGTGGTGGCCCGGTCCCCAGACGCCGGTCGTGTTGTTGCGGGCGAAGATCGGCCCGGCGTGCTGGACCCAGTTCGCAGCGACCATCGGGTCGGCGCCGTTCGCGATGCTCTTCATCCACAACTGGTAGTCCGGCTTGCCGGTGTCGCAGGTGGAGTAGGTGAGGAACGTCCGCCCGTTCCGGTACAGCGGCGTCGGCCCTTCCCGTACTTCGGTACAACCCCCGCTGGCGGGGATCGCGACCCGGGAGCCGGTCGCCGTCCACGGGTTGCTCATCCGCACGATGTAGAGCTGCGCCGGTCCACCCTGGCCGCGGCCGGGGCCTGTCCAGACGAAGTACTGCTGGCCGTTGTGCGTGATCGGTTCGCCGTCGATGGCGTACTCACCGAAGTCGGCGATCTTCGCCTTGAAGCTGTACGGCCCGGTCGGATCGTCACCGGCCGACTCGAGGACGTACATCCTGTGGTTCGCGTCCACCCCGTCGGACGCGGTGTAGTAGATGTACCAGCGATTGCCGACGTGCCGGAACGCCGGCGCCCACATCTGGGTGTTGCGGCTCGGGTCGCTGTCGCGCCAGACCACCTTCTCCGGTGCGACCAGTAGCGTCGCCAGGCTCGGGGACGACCAGATGCCGATGTGGTCGCCGGTCGTGGTTGCCACGTGGTACTGACCGCCGTAGTAGAACAGCGACGGGTCGGCACCCGGGTTGACGGGGTTGCGGAAGGTCTGCGCGAGTACCGCGTTCTGCACGGGCTTCTCCAGCGCCGGCGCGGAGGCGGCCGGCAGTCCAGTCATCAGCACGGCGGCGGCGAGAGCGGCCAGCGTGAGCACAGCGGGGCGGATGGATCTCATATACCTGTTTACAACGATGGAACCTGATCCGTAAACAGTTCACACCAGGATCGAATAGTTGGTTATCTTCCACCGCACGGGGAACCGTCAGAGGGATGGGCAACGTCCTAGCCCGCATGAAGCTCAAGGTTCGCGTGGTGCACTACTACTGCCGCGGCGGCGTGGACTGCTGGTACGCCGATATCGACGACGCCGACGACCGCCAGCCCGACGACCCGTTCTGGTACGTCGACGGCTGCCGCACGCAGGCCGAGGCGCTGTCCGCCGCCTGCACCCAGTTGGCCGCCCTCGACCAGGCGATCGCGGCCGGCGCCTACCCGACCCGCTTGAGCGAAAGCGGTTTGGCCGCCTGAGCGGTGAGATTGTTCAGCCGGAACTTGTTGCTTAAGGCAAGCAACGTTTCGGTCAGCAGTCCGGCCCGTGGCGCGACCAGGTCGTGCTCGAGCAACTGGGTGTCGCCGGTCAGCTCGTACTCGCGGGCGCTGTCGGCGACCAGGTTCAGCAGCTCGGTGTTGCTGCGCAGGGTCAGCCGTTGCAACGCGATCCGGTACGCCGCGACCCCGTCCTGCCTGCGCTTGAGTCGCTCGCCCAGGACGAGCTCGGACCACGCGTCCGCGAGTTGAAGGGACAGTCCGGTCAGCCAGGGTTGCACCGCGGCGCCGACGCGTTCGCGATAGTCGTCGAGCCAGGGGGAGCTGATCCCGCTCCCCGGGCTGATCGTGAAGGTGGCCGGTGTCGTCCCGTCGGCGACGATCGCGCGCAGCAGTGCCACGTTCTCCCGGACGGTCGCGAACCGCGGCGACCCGGCGAACAGGTCCAGCTCGTACTCGACCAGGATGCCGATCCGCCGCAGGGTCTGTACTGCGACCAGGAGCTCGCGCAGCCGGGCCGGGTCGCCGGCGATCCCCGCCAGGTCCAGCCGGACGCGGATCAGTCCCTGCGCGCTCAATCTCCGGAAGTCCTCGGTCGCGACTTCGCGCGGCGTACAGGACCTGCTCCACAGATCAGAATCCATGGTTCCCCCCACGATGCCGATCGACTGCCTTCAACGTCCGCCAGTCCGGGGGAGATGTCAAGGGTCACGGCGGTAGCCGCGGTGGTACTCAAGCCAATAATCTTTACCAAGATTTAGGCGTGACGTTCACATCGACTGGTCGTTGATCTGTCAGACAACCTGTTGACCACTCTCGGACTCCTGGAGATCGTCACCGAATCTCTGGGGAAAGGCTGCCCGTGCACCGATTCAACCCACCGCCCAGCTGGCCCGAGCCGCCGACCGCCACCTGGCGTCCGCCGATCGGCTGGGAGCCCGACCCCGAGTGGCCGGATGCTCCGGCGGGCTGGGGTTTCTGGCTCAACCGGCACGGCCGCAAGGCCAGTGGACCGATCGGTGCGTACGGCGCCGTCGACGCCGGCCGGATCGAACTCGCCACCGCGGACCGCTCGCTCCTCCTGATGCAGAACTGAACTCATCCCACGCTCTTACCGCGATCTGATGTTATGTTATCAACGTAGCTAACATCAGCGTCGTCGCTAGGGGTGTGCGGTTGTGCCTGAGCCTGCTTGGATCGGGGTCGATCTCGGGACGCAGAGCGTCCGCTCCGTCCTGGTCAGCGCTGCCGGTGATGTCCTGGCTCGTGCCTCCCGCCCCCTGACCAGCAACCGCGACGGCGTCCGCCACGAGCAGGACCCACGCGAATGGCTGGACGCGGTCGACGCCACGCTCGCCGAAGTCGCAACGCCCGCAGTACAGGGTGTCGCCATCTGCTCGACCTCCGGAACGGTCCTGCTCACCGATAACGCCGGTGCGCCGACCACACCCGCGCTCATGTACGACGATGCGCGAGCCGCCGACTATCTCGACCGGGTCGTTCAGGCGGACCCCGCGCGGTGGTGGACCGCGATGCAGCCGACCTGGGCCTTGCCCAAGATCCTCTGGTTGCTCGACCAGCACCCGGAAGCCGGCCGCATCGCGCACAGCGCGGACGTCGTCGCCGCCCACCTGATCGGCGGCCCGGTCGCCACCGACACCAGTCACGCGCTCAAGACTGGCTATGACCTGGAAGCCGACAGCTGGCCGGTCCAAGCCTTCGGCAGCCTCGGTCTCCCGGCCGAACTTCTCCCCGAGGTCGTCCTCCCGGGCACCGAACTCGGGCGCGTCTACACAGCAAAAGCCCAGGTCACCGGGGTCCCTGCCGGTACGCCGGTCTACGCGGGCATGACTGACGGCTGTGCGGCCCAGATCGCCGCGGGGGCGCTGTCGCCGGGAGCCTGGAACTCGGTCCTTGGCACGACTCTCGTCCTCAAGGGCGTCAGCAAGGACCTGCTCAACGACCCGACCGGAGCTGTTTACAGCCACCGCCATCCCGACGGCGGCTGGCTTCCCGGTGGCGCCTCCAACACCGGCGCCGGCGCACTCACCGCGATGCTGCCGGGCGCGGACCTCGACGCGCTCGACCAGGCAGCCCGCGCACTCGGCCCGATCGACGCGGCCATCTACCCGATCACCGGGCGAGGCGAGCGCTTCCCCTTCGTCGCACCGACCGCCGAACGCTTCGAACTCGGCAACCTCCCCGACGACCTGCACCGGTACTGCGGTGTCCTGCAAGGCGTCGCCTTCATCGAGCGACTCGCCTTCGAGCACCTGGAAAGCCTCGGCGCAGAACCGGTCCGCTCGGTCTCGCTCACCGGCGGCGCGACTCGCAGCGGCTACTGGAACCAGCTCCGCGCCGACGTCCTCGGCGTACCGGTCGAGCTGCCCGCGGCCGCGGACCCGGCGTACGGGATGGCTGTGCTCGCGGCGTCCGGCGGCGCCTCGGTGACCGAGACGGCGGCGCGCATGGTCCGCGTCGAGCGCGTACTCGAGCCGCGACCGCAAGAACGACTGACCACCTTGTACGGCGAATTCGTGGCGGAACTGGACCGGCGGGGGTATCGCGGATGAAGACGATCGTCGTCCTGGCCCGGCACGGGCGGACCGAGTGGCACCACGGCAACCGGTACACCGGGTCGACGGATCTGCCGATCGACGGGGTCGGCCACGTGCAGGCGCAGTACCTGAAGGAATGGGCCCTGGACTTCAGCCCGGACGCACTGTGGTCGTCGCCGATGTTGCGAGCGCGGCAGACCATGACGCCGACGGCACAGGCGCTCGGGCTGACGCCGGTGCTGGACGACCGGTTGCGCGAGGTCGACTTCGGTTCGGCCGAGGGACTCAGTCTCAGCGAGCTGCCCCCGTCGGTGGCCAAGGCGTTCGAGCTCGACCCGGTCGGCGCACACTTCCCGGGCGGCGAGGACCCAGCCGCCGCGGCGGACCGCGTCGAGGAGGTCTTCCACAAGATCGGCCGCGAGCACCAGGGCCGCAAGGTGCTCGTGGTCGCGCACAACACGCTGATCCGGTTGCTGGTCTGCCGGGTGCTCGGCCTGGAACTCAAGGACTATCGCAGACTTCTGCCGGCCCTCGGTCCCGCGGCGTTGGTGCGTTTGCGCTGGCAGGACGGCACAGTGGGACTCGAAGCGTTCAACACCCCCGCTGTGCGAATGGAGATTCCGGGATGAGTTCTGACACGGCCGACACCTCCGAGCTGAGCCGGCCCGCCCGGCGCCAGGCCGAGATCGCGGCGTACGTCGTCGAGCACGGCTCGGTCTCGGCGAACGATCTGGTCGAGGCGTTCGGGGTCAGCGTGATGACGGTGCATCGCGACCTGGACGAGCTGGAGCGGCAGGGCGTGGTCCGCAAGTACCGCGGTGGCGTGACGGCCCAGCCGACCAGTGTGTTCGAGAGCAACGTGGCGTACCGGCTCAACACCGCGCAGGCCGAGAAGGCTGCATTGGCCCGGCACGCCCGCGCAATGATCGAGCCCGGGATGTCGGTGATGCTCGACGACTCGACCAGCGCGCTCGCCCTGGTCGACCTCTTCGAGGACATCACTCCGTTGACGGTGGCAACGAACTTCCTGCCCGCCATCACCCGGCTGACCCAGCTGCGCGACGTCACGCTGCTGGCGTTGGGCGGAATCTACTCGTCGACGCACGACTCGTTCGGTGGCATGCCGTGCGCGCAAGCCGTCGAGGCGCTGCACACGGATCTGCTGTTCTGCAGTGTGTCCGCGGTGTCGGCGACACACGCGTTCCACCAGGAAGAAGAGATCGTGCTGGTCAAGCAGGCCATGATGCGGTCCGCCCGCACCAAGGTGCTGCTCGTCGACCACGGCAAGCTGCAGCGGACCGCGTTGCACCGGCTGGCACCGCTGACAGGTTTCGACGTGGTCGTGGTGGACGAGAAGACGCCGGCCGACCTGATCGCGGCGCTTCGCGACCACGGCAGCACGGTCGAGGTCGCGCCACTTTAAGAGCTTCATCGGTGAGGGGAGTCCGGGATGGATGTGGGAGTGGACGTCGGCACCACCGTCACGAAGGCGGTGGCCTTCGACGAGGCCGGCCGTCAGGTGGCGGAAACCTCGCGGCCGACCCGCCTGGTCCGTCCCGGTCCCGGCCGGTTCGAGCACGACACCGACGAGGTCGTTGCCTCAGTCAACGAGGTGGTCGCGGAGCTGGCTTTGCCGGAAGCGGGGCTGGTGGCGATCACGGCCCAGGGCGACGGTCTCTGGTTGGTGGATGCGGGCGGCCGACCGGTCCGGCCGGCGATCTCGTGGCTGGATGCTCGCAGCAACGAGATCCTCGAGCGCTGGACCGTCGACGGGGTTGCCGAGCAGGTGTTCCGGCGCTCCGGCAACCGGATGTTTCCGGGCGCCTCAGGGCCGCTGCTGGCCGCAGTACTGGCTGAGGAGCCTGACGTACTGCGTCGCGCGGCGACTGCGGCGTACTGCAAAGACGTGGTGATGCAGCGGTTGACCGGCGTACGGGCGACCGATGTGTCCGATGGGTCCGCGCCGTTCCTTGACCCGCGCACGAACAGCTATGACGCCAAGGCGTTGGAGGCGTGTGGGCTGACCGACTGGCAGCACTTGCTTGCACCGGTCGCGCCGGACGGTCCTGTTGGTGAACTTCGCGATCCTTCACTCGGTCTTCCGCTGGGAACTCGCATCTCTGCAGGACCCTATGACCTACCGGCTGCGGCTCTGGGCGCAGGTGTGAGCGAGGTCGGCGATGCGCTTCTGACGGTCGGTACGACGCTGGCCTGTCAGGTGGTGACCCGGGAGTTGCCGGTTGATGAGGAGCCTGCGGGACTGTTCCTCGGCACCTGGACGCCAGGCGTCTGGTTACGTGCGATGCCCGCCATGGTTGGCACGGCTGCTCTCGATCGGGTGCTGTCGCTGCTTGGGGTCGGTGTCGCCCAGTTGCCGGCGCTGCTGGCCGAAAGTCCGGCCGGTGCCAACGGCGTGACCGTGCTGCCTTACCTGTCCGAAGCCGGCGAGCGGGCGCCGTTCGTGGACACCGGCGCACGCGGCACGATCGACGGGATTTCGCTGTCGACGACCCAGGCGGACGTCGTGCGGGCGACCTGCGAAGGCATCGCGTACGCCGCCCGGCACTGTCTCGAAGCGGCCGGTTGGACCGGCAAGGTGACCGTCTGCGGCGGTGGCGCCAACAGTCGCGAGTGGACGCAGATCCTCGCCGATGTCCTGAACAGCCCTCTGCACACGACCGAGGCGTCCCAGGTCGCCGCTCGCGGGGCGGTGATCGGCGCGAGGCTCGCCGCTGGGCAGGCAGCCGGTCCGGAGTGGATCGCCGAGACCCGGCAGATCGATCCCGACCCGTCCCGTGCGGCCTTCTATGACGAGGGTTTCGCCCACTACCTGCGCCGCAGCGAAGCGGCCCGTCCCCGCTGGGCCGACCCGGCCCCCACCGCCCGACCTTCTGGAGCTTGATGAGAACCGTCCGCACCCTGCTCGCCGGCGACCACTTCGTCGGCAACGACCTGCTCGAGGCGGCGCTGACGTCGGCGTTGCCGGACGTCGCTTTCGAGTTCGAGCGGGTCACGCTGCCCTGGCCGCTGACGCCGTTCGGCCGGGTCGCCGAGGTCGACGAAGCCAGCGACGCCGAGGACCAGCTGATCGCCGCGCTGCCCGGAATCGAACTGGCGATCACCCAGATGGGCCCGTTCACCGAACGCGTCCTGGACTCCGCGCCGGACCTGCGCTTCCTGGTCTGCTGCCGTGGCGGCCCCGTCAACGTGAACGTGCCTGCGGCAACCAAGCGCGGTGTCATCGTGTCGTCCACGCCTGGCCGCAACGCGGGCGCCGCGGCCGAGCACGCCGTCACACTGATGTTGGGTGCCCTACGCAAGCTTCCCCACCTGCAGAAGACTCTTGAGCAAGGCCAATGGCGTAGCGATCTCTACGCGTACGACGACTGCGGCGCGGAACTCGATGGCGCGACGGTCGGCCTGGTCGGCTACGGCGCGATCGGCCGCCGGGTCGCCCGCGTGATGGTTGCCTTCGGCGCGCGAGTACTCGTAGTGGACCCGGCCGTCGACCCCACCTCACCCCCGGACGGGACCGAGGTCGTCGAACTGGACGAGTTGCTGCGTCAGTCCGACGTGGTCAGCCTGCACGCCCGCCTGACCGACCAGACCCGCGGCATGATCGGCGCTCCCGAGATCGCGACGATGCGCCGAGGCGCAGTACTGGTCAACACCGCCCGAGGCGGCCTACTCGACTACGACGCGACCGTGGACGCGTTGGAGTCCGGACAGTTGGGCGCGGCCGCTTTCGATGTCTTCCCGGTCGAGCCAGTGCCGACGGACTCAAGGTTGCTGACGGCACCTAATGTCGTGATGACCCCGCACCTAGCCGGCGCCACCAAACAAACCGCCCACCGAGCTGCGTCAATCGCAGCCGAAGCCGTCGCCGCCTACCTCTCCGGCCGCGACCCGCTGGGGCTGGTTTCAGCGTGAGCTTTGCACAACAGCTGGCGGTTCGGCTGGCTGAAGCTGCGGGTGAGGAACTGCTGAAGCGGCAGGCTGGGTTGGTCGGTGGGGGCGAGGTTGAGACCAAGTCTTCCGTCAGTGATCCGGTGACGGCGGCTGATCGCGCGTCGGAGCAGTTGATCGTCGACGGGCTCGCCGCGGCGCGGCCCGGGGATGGGCTGCTGGGAGAAGAAGGCGCCTCGAAGGCTTCGAGCACAGGTTATACCTGGGTGATCGATCCGCTCGATGGGACCGTGAACTACCTCTACGGCCGGCCGGACTGGTGTGTGAGTATCGCGGTGGAGGACGAAGCCGGTGCAGTCGTCGGGGTCGTTCACCAGCCGACGACGGGGATCACTTGGTCGGCCACTCGTGGAGAAGGCGCGTTTCGCGACGGTCGGCGTCTCGGTCCCGTCAACGCGGTCGGGCTGGCGACCGCCTTGGTGAGCACCGGCTTTTCATACTTGCCTGAACGCCGTGCCGAGCAGGCAGACCACCTCAGCCGCCTGCTGCCCGTAGTACGAGACATTCGTCGAGGCGGGTCTGCGGCGCTTGATCTCTGCTCGGTTGCCGACGGCACCGTTGACGCGTACTACGAACATCTGATCCAGCGATGGGATGTCGCCGCGGGTGGTCTCATCGCGCGGGAGGCCGGTGCCGAGGTGACCGCGCTGTCGGACGGCGTCCTGGCCGCTGCGCCGGAGCTCGCCGCTGCCCTTGCCGAATTGCTGACCCCGAGGAGGCCGGTGTGAGCGCCTTGTCCGTACGGCGGCGCGAGTACGGGTTGTTCGCGTTGCTGGTGGCACCCAATCTGCTGGTGATCGCGCTGTTCGCGTACTGGCCGATCGTCTACAACGCGTTCCTCAGTCTGACCGACTGGAACATGATCGCGGCCCGCCCGACCTTCGTTGGCCTGAGCAACTACGGCCGGACGCTCACCGACCCCGCCTTCCACCAGACGCTGGGGATCACGATCGTCTTCACCGGCCTGATCGTGGCCGGCAGCCTGGTGATCGGGCTCGCGCTGGCGTTGCTGTTCAACCTACCGCTGAAGGGCCGCGGTGTCGTCCGGACCATCTCGTTCGCGCCGCACATCCTGTCCGGGGCGGCCGTCGCGACGATCTGGCTGTTCATCTTCGACCCCGGCTACGGCCTGCTGCGCGCGCTGATCGAACCGTTCGGTGCCGAGCCACCGGACTGGATGAACAACTCCGACTGGGCGCTGCCCGGCCTCGTCATCGTCTACCTGTGGAAGAACGCGGGTTTCACCGCGCTGATCTACCTGGCCGGTCTGCAAGGCCTGCCGAAGGAGCTCGACGAGGCCGCGGCGATCGACGGCGCGAGCACCTGGACCCGGTTCTGGGCGATCAAGTTGCCGCTGCTCGCGCCGATCACCTTCTTCTTGCTGATCACCACAGTGATCGGCACCTTTCAGGCCTTCGACGTGATCGCGGTGATGACCGGTGGCGGTCCGGGCGACGCCACCACCACGCTCAGCTGGTCGATCTACAACGAGGGCTTCCAGGCCTTCAACGCCGGCCGGGCCGCGACGCTGTCGATCATCATGTTCGTCATCCTGCTGATCGTCACCACCGTCCAGGCCCGCGTGATGGAAAGGCGGGTGCACTACCGATGAAGACCAGACCCCTCCAGTACGTCGCCCTGCTCGGCGTCGCAGCCATCTTCCTCGGACCGCTGTACTGGTTGCTCAGTACGGCGTTCAAGCAGCCGGCCGACATCTACCAGTGGCCGCCCATGTGGTGGCCGGACAACCTGACCTGGGAGAACTTCTCGCTGGCCTGGAAGGCGGCACCGTTCGACCGGTTCTTCCTCAACTCGGCGATCATCACCGTCGCGGGGACGGCGCTGAAGGTGGCTAACGCAGTACTGACGGCTTATGCCTTTGCGTACTTGAGGTTTCCGTTCAAGAAGGTGCTGTTCCTGCTGATCCTCGGCGCGATGATGGTGCCGGGTCACGTGACGTTGCTGCCGAACTACCTGACCGTCGCGTCGCTGGGCTGGATCAACACGTACGCCGGGTTGATCATCCCGGGCATCGGCTCCGCGTTCGCGACCTTCCTGATGCGCCAGCAGTTCCTCACCCTGCCGTCGGAGGTGACCGATGCGGCCGCCGTCGACGGCGCCGGACACCTGCGCACGCTGTGGCGGGTGGTGCTGCCGATGTCGCAGCCGATGCTGATCACGGTCGTGGTGATCACCGCGGTCGAGGAGTGGAACAACTTCGTCTGGCCGCTGATCGTCACCAACACCGCCGAGATGCGCACGCTGCCGGTCGGCCTGCTGATCCTCAAGGACGAAGAGGGCCTGGCCAACTGGGGAACGATCATGGCCGGCACGTTGCTCGTGCTCGCGCCGATGCTGCTGATCTTCCTCGTAGCCCAGCGCTACATCGTCGGCGGCATCACCCAGGGAGCGCTGAAGGGATGACGATGCGACGCAGGATGTTCCTGGGCCTCGCGGCCGGTACGGCGCTGGCGGGCTGCGGCTACCGCTCCGTCGACGCGATCTACTCCCAACCGGCCGGCAGTGTGCCGAAGCAGTACGCGAACCGGGTCCGGGTCGTCTTCTGGTCGTCGTACGGCGGGGTGAACGGCAAGGCGGTCGACGGACTCGTTGCCAAGTTCAACGATGCCCAGGACGACGTGTACGTCGAGGTGCAGTTCCAGGGCAGCTACGACGACGTGGCCCAGAAGGTCGCGGCCGCTCTGGTCGCCAAGCAGGCGCCGGATCTGGCCATCCTGTCCGACGTCACCTGGGAACGGTTCTTCCTCAACGACGCACTGGAGCCGCTGAACGGCTACTTCACCGACGGGTTCGGCCCGGCCGTCTTCCAGTCCAAGCTGTTCGGCGAGTACGTCGTGAAGGGACAGAGCTGGGCAGTGCCGTTCGCCCGCAGTACGCCGATCCTCTACTACAACCGGGAGGCGTTCGCCAAGGTCGGGTTGCCGGATCGGGCCCCGCGGACCTGGAGCGAGCTGCGGTCGTGGGCGCCGGAATTGGCCAAGGTGCAGTCGGGCGGCCGGTCGTTGCGGACGATCGCATACGCGAAGGTCGACGGCGACTGGCAGTTCCAGGGCAACGTGTGGCAGTTCGGCGGCGCGTACTCCGATGGGCTCGACGTGAAGATCGACCAGGACGGCGCGGTGGCCGCGGGGGAGTGGCAGCGCGAGATGGTCCACAAGCTCGGTCTGGCGTACATGTCCAGCAGCCCGAGCACCGACTTCGCCAACGGGCTGGTGGGTGTCATCCAGGAGTCGACCGGTGGGATGAAGTCGATCACCGGCAAGGCGAAGTTCAAGGTCGGCGCCGGCTTCATCCCGTCGGAGGTCGCGGCCGGGATCGCGACCGGCGGCGGCGGGATCGGGATGCTGCGGAACATCTCCGACGAGCGCAAGCAGGCCGCCGCGACGTTCCTGACCTTCCTGGCGCGGCCGGAGAACTCGGCCTGGTGGACGGCCCAGACCGGCTATCTCCCAGTGGTGAACGCGGCCCGCGAAGACCCCGAGCTGAAGAAGCTCATCGCCGAGCAGCCGAACTACGGCGTCGCGATCGCGCAGCTCGCGAACGCGCG
This sequence comes from Kribbella sp. NPDC023855, assembly GCF_040639475.1. NCBI lineage: Bacteria > Bacillati > Actinomycetota > Actinomycetes > Propionibacteriales > Kribbellaceae > Kribbella > Kribbella sp. NPDC023855. The sequence goes on along the minus strand of NZ_JBFAAA010000003.1, from coordinate 855,992 downwards.
GCAGCAGGACGCGATCCGGCTCTACGGGCGGAACTCGAACGTCGCGATCTACACCGGCCTGCAGCAGATCTATGCCGACAACGCGGCACCCCGCGAGGTGTTCAAGTCGGTGGCCCGCCGGCTCGACGCGATCGCCGACGAGGTCCGTCGCCAGTACGAGGAGAAGGTGCTGTGATCATCACCGGCCATCGCGGGGCGCTCGGCTCCGAACCGGAGAACACCCTGCGGTCGTTCCACCGAGCCGTCGCCGACGGGTGCGACGAGATCGAGCTGGACCTCCGCGTCACCGCCGACGGCGAACTCGTCGTCCTCCACGACGCCACCGTCGACCGCACTACAAACGGCACCGGCGCCGTCGCCGACCTGCCTTTCGCCGTACTGCGTTCGCTGGACGCGGGCCTCGGCGAAGTCGTCCCGACCTGGGCGGAGACAACTGAGGAGATCTCGGTGCGCTTCCAGGCGGAGGTCAAAGCTGTCGAAGCTCTTCCGTTGCTGGCCGAGTCCTTGAAGGACAGCGCGTTGGCGGATCGCACTCTGGTGACGTCTTCTGCGGCGGACATCCTGCTGGCCATCCGCGACCTGCTTCCGTCGGTCGAAACCGGCCTGATCCTCGCGCGCACACCTCCGGTCGACGAGATCCTCGCTCGTGTTGAGGCGGCCGCCGCCACCTGGGCGCTCTGTGGCATCACCGACCTGACCCCCGAGACGGTCACCACTCTCCACTCCCACGGCCTTTCCGTCACTGCGTGGCCCGTCCCCGACCCCCGGACCTACGAGCGCGCCGTCGCCCTCTCCGTAGACGGCATCACCACCGACCACCCCGACCGTCTCCCCCTCACCCGCCCCTGACACACCTTCACATCTCAGTGTTCAAAATTGTTCTTACATGGGTGAAGAATGTGTGATTGCCTGGAGGCATGAGCATCAGTATCGGCGTGGTCGGAGCCGGCCAGTTCGCCCCCTCGTTCCTGCGGTTGTGGTCCGCCCATCCCGACGTCACCGACGTGCGGCTGACCGACGTGCTGCCCGACCGGCTGGCCGAGATGGCCGCCAAGCAGGGCGTCTCGATCACCTACCAGTCGTTCGAGGAGATGCTCGCCTCCGACGTCGACGCGGTGGCGATCTTCACCCAGCGCTGGCTGCACGGCGAGATGGCGATCCAGGCGCTCGAAGCCGGCAAGCACGTCTACTCCACCGTCCCGATGGCGATCGAGGCCGACCAGATCGCCCGCATCATCGAGCTGGTCAAGGCGACCGGCCTGACCTACATGATGGGCGAGACCAGTTTCTACTACCCGTCCTCGGTCTACTGCCGCCAGCGCCTGGCCGCCGGTGACTTCGGCCGCGTCTTCTACAGCGAAGGCGACTACGTCCACGACATGGATCTCGGGTTCTACGCGGCGTACCAGTACAGCGGTGGCGAGGACTGGAAGAAGACCGCCTCGTTCCCGCCCATGCTGTACCCGACGCATGCCGTCGGCAACGTCTTGTCGGTGACCGGCCAGCACGCCACCCACGTCTCCTGCATCGGCGTGCAGGACGACCGCGGCGACGGCGTCTTCGACAAGGAGATCAGTGCCTTCGACAACGACTTCAGCAACGCGACGGCGCTGTTCAAGCTCGCCGACGGCGGCATCATGCGGACCAACGAGATGCGCCGCGTCGGCTACCCGTCGCACCTGCGCGAGTCGCGGCTGCGTGTGTTCGGGACCGAGGGCAGCTTCGAGCAGCTCGCCACGACCACGCTCTGGCAGACCAAGGAAGGCGTCGAGGACGTCAGCCACCTGATGGAGACCAAGCCGAGCAGCTCACTGGACGACGACGACCTGGCGAACGTCGACCCGGCGCTGCGCGACGCGTTCCGCTCCGGTCTGTCGCCGGTCCACGACCGTGACCGCCTGCCGGCGGAGTTCGCCGGCCTGCACAACGGCCACGAGGGTTCCCACCACTTCCTCGCCGACGACTTCGTCCGCGCGGTGGCCGACAAGACCCTCCCGCCGATCAACGCCTGGGTCTCCGCCCGCTACACACTGCCCGGCATCTACGCCCACCAGTCCGCCCTGCAAGGCGGCGTCCAGCTGGAAATCCCAGATCACGGCGACGCGCCCGCGTAGTACCGGCTTCTACTGTTCGTAGACCTTTCGCAGCCGTAAGGACATCGAGTTGTCCAGGTGTTTGGTCATCGCGGCCTCGGCTGCGGCGGGGTCGCCGGAGGTGATCGCCTCGACAATCTGGCGGTGTTCGACCAGCACCTCGGGGCCGGTGTCCCGGTCGTAGTGGAGGCGGAAGATGTGCAGGTGGCAGTGGGTGCGCTGGAAAGCCAGCCGCACCTGCTCGCTGCCGGACAGTGCGGTGATCAGCGAGTGGAACCGATTGTCGTGCGCCGTGAGCGACTTGTACCCGGCGTAGTCCGCTGATGTCGGCTCGACCGCGGTCGCGAGCTCGGCGCGGAGGCGGTCGCGGCCGGTGTCGTCGACGAGTTCGGCGGCCCGCCGCGCCGCCCAAGGCTCCAGCAGCAGCCGGAACCGGTACAGGTCGTCGAACTCCTCGCGGCTCAGCAGCGGGGTGGCCCGGTAGCCCTTGAGCGGCTCCTTGTCCGCCAGGCCCTCCGACTCGAGCCTAGCCAGCGCCTCCCGGACCGGCGTGGACGAGACCTGGAAGTCGCGCGCCAGCCCGTCGATGGAGATCCGCGCGCCCGGCCGGATCGCGTGGTCCATCAGCATCGTCTTGATCGCCTCGTACACGTCGTCGGCGAGCATCTGCCGGCGCAGCAGCCGCCGGTCCTGCGGCTCCACTGTCATCGGGCCCTCTTCTCCAGGGACTGGTCATGCCCTTGACCCAGCCCGCCCAGTTCGGCAGGGTGGCATCGGTAATCATGCATCATGCACGATTCCATCCGAACCAGCCACCCGGAGGCGGAAATCACGATGCTGAGGTTCGACGAGGTCGGCGTCCTGCCCGAGCCCGGGGACAACGTCGCCATCTCCTCGCGCCGCCTCCCAGCCGGCACCGTGATCGACTTCGCCGGTACGCCGGTGACGCTGCCGCACACCGTGCTCGAAGGCCACCGCTTCGTGGCGAGCCCGATCGCGACCGGCGAGCCGCTGCTGTCCTGGAACACCCCGTTCGCCCGCGCCCTGCGCGACCTCGACATCGGCGACTACGTCTGTACGCCGACCAGCCTGGCCGCCGTGTCGGCCAGAGGGGTCGAAGGACTCCCCGCCGAGCCGAGCGCCGAGAACGAGCCCCTCGACCCGTACGAACTCGACGAGTCGGCCCTCAACTTCGGCCGCCAGGTCACGTCGGTGGAGCAGCCCGGGACGTTCCTCGGCTACCCCCGTGAGCAAGGGCCCGCGGGTACCCGCAACCACGTCGTACTGATGGCGACGAGTTCGCGGAGCAGCGGGTTCGTCACGGAGCTCGCACGGCGGTTCGATGGCGCTGAAGGGTTCGACGGCGTCGTACCGGTCGCGCACACCGAAGGCGGCGAGGACGGTACGCCGAACAACCTCCACTTCCTGCTGGCCACGTTGGCTGGGTTCGCCCTGAACCCGAACGTCGGCGCGGTCCTGATCGTCGACACCGAGGGGGAGTTGGTCTCCGGGCAGGCGATCAAGGACTTCATGGCCGAGCACGGCTATCCGGAGATCCGGGTGCCGCATGCGTACTTCACCAGGAGTGCGGGTTTCGAGGCTGATCTCACCGCGGCGGGCCGGCTGGTCGAGCCATGGTTGCCGGTGGTCGCCGCGCAGGAACGGCAGGAGGTCCCGCTCGCGGATCTCTGGATCGGCTTGCAGTGTGGGGGATCCGACGCGTTCTCCGGGGTCAGCGCGAATCCGCTGGCCGGTGCGGTCGGGCGCGAGGTGATCCGGCACGGCGGGATCGCAGTACTGGCGGAGACCGATGAGTTGATCGGTGCCGAGGGCTACGTTCTGAAGAACGTCCGGGACTTGCCGACGGCCAAGCGGTTCTTGCGGACCGTGCAGTCGTTCAAGGAGCGTGTTGGGTGGCACGGGCACACGGCTGAGGGCAATCCGTCCGGTGGGAACGTGTATCGCGGTCTCTACAACATCGTGCTCAAGTCGGTTGGGGCGGCGCGAAAGCTGGATCGCGACGTACGGCTGGACCACGTGATCGACTACGCGGAGCGGATGCCCGGGCACGGGTTCGTCTTCATGGACAGCCCCGGCAACGATCTGGAGTCGGTCGCCGGACAGGTCGCCAGCGGCTGCAACCTGATCTTCTTCACCACCGGGAACGGCTCGATCACCAACTTCCCGTTCGTGCCCACGATCAAGTTCGTCACCACTTCGGCGCGGTACGAGCTGCTACAAGCCGAAATGGACGTAGACGCCGGCCGCTACCTAACCGGCACCCCCATGGATGACCTAACCGCCGAGACCCTCGACCTCACCGTCCGAGTAGCCTCCGGCGAACCCACCGCCGGCGAACGAGCCGGCCACAGCCAAGTCTCCATCTGGCGCAACTGGCGCCAAACCGCCCCCCGCAAGAACATCTCCATAACCCCCAACGGCCGCCAAACCCGCTCGCTGACCGACCTCCCCCCAGAAGACCGAGACGCCCCGCTCCCCGGCACCCCACTCACGATCGCCGGCTACGCCGGCTCCCCGGTGGGCGGGGCAGTAGGAGCCTCCGCCCCCGCCGCGCCTGCTTCCGCCGCCGCCTCCGGCGCCGTGCTTCCCGGCTCCTCCAGCGCGCTTCGGCTCTTGCGGGTTGATGACCGGCTGGTGCCCGAGCCTGTCGGGCTCATTCTGCCGACGAGTTTGTGTTCTGGGCAGATTGCTTTGCGACTGGCTGGGCAGGGGGAGTTGGAGGGGTGGGCTGGGGAGGCGGTGACGCGGATGGTGGCGTTGCCTCATACGGAGGGGTGTGGGTCTAGCGGTGGGGCGTCTGAGGAGACGTTTGCCCGCACGATGCTCGGCTACCTGCTGCACCCGAACACCCGGATGGCGCTTCTCCTCGAGCACGGTTGCGAGAAGACGCACAACGACTATTTCCGATCCCGTCTCGTCGAAGCCGGCGCGGATCCGTCGCGATTCGGCTGGGCCAGCATCCAGGCGGATGGCGGCATCGACGCCGTCACCACCCGCGTCCGCGACTGGTTCAGCAGCTTCGACCTCCCCGCCCCCGAAGAGGTCACCGGCACCCTCGGCGCCCTGACCGTCGCCCTCGAAGCCCGCGGCCAACTAACCCCCGAGACAGCTGAAGCAATGGCCAGAGTCGGCCGCGAAATAGTCGCCGCCGGCGGCTCAGCCGTCCTCTCCTCCCGCGGCGCCCTCCTGGCCAACGAGACTTTCCGGTACGCCGCCTTCGGCTCTCCCGCCGCGGTCGAACCGACCATCGCCCACGGTCAGCGGTTCACCGCCAACGGCTGGCACGTGATGCGGATGCCAGGAACCGACTGGATGGAGACCGTCACCGGCTTCGGCGCCGGCGGAGTCCAGCAAGTGCTCGCACACGTTGCCGGTGGCACCTTGTCGGCCCAGCGATTCGTCCCGGTCGTCGAGTTCAGCACCGACCCCGAGACGGTCGTGCAGTACGGCGACGATCTCGACGCAGTTGCCTCAGGCAACGCACAGGAGCAGGCAGCGGTCGCGCTGGAAACCCTGGCCGCAGTGGCCAGCCGCCAACAGATTCCGAAGGCCGTTGCGTCCGGCAACGTCGGCTTCCAGATCACCCGCGGTCTGCTCGGCACCTCGATGTGACGTCTCTCGAAAGGTGGAACCACATGCACTTGGTCCGGTACCTACTCCCGGGACAGCGACCCCAGGTCGGTGTCCGAACCGGTGACACGGTGGCACCGGTCAGCGGGGTCGCCACCATGGCGGAGCTCCTCCGCCTGAGCGCGGACGAGTTTCGCGACGCGACCGACCGACGCGGGGACGGCGTACCGGTGGCTGAGGTGACCCTGCTGCCGCCGCTCGACGGGCGGGGCGAGGTGTGGTGCGCCGGTGTCACGTACGAGCGGTCGCGTGGCGCGCGGATGGAGGAGAGCACCGAGCAGTCCGTCTACGACCGCGTGTACTCCGCGCCGCGTCCTGAGCTGTTTCCGAAGTCGCCCGCGTGGCGGCTCGTCACCGACGGCGAGCAGATCGGCATCCGCGAGGACTCCGGCCACGACGTACCGGAACCCGAGCTGGCGATCGTCGCGAACAGCCGTGGCGAGATTGTCGGCTTCACCATCTGCAACGACGTCAGCTCCCGCTCGATCGAGGGCGAGAACCCGCTCTACATCCCGCAGGCGAAGGTGTTCGCCGGCGGCTGCGCGCTGGCGACCGGGATCCGGCCGGTCTGGGAGGTCGCGGACCCCAAGAACCTCACCATCGACCTCGCGATCCGGCGCGACGGCGCTGACGTGTTCACCGGTACGACGTCGACCAAACAGCTGATCCGCGAGCTGCAGGACCTGATCGACGTGCTGTTCGCAGGCAACGACTTCCCCGACGGTGTCGTGCTCGCAACCGGCACCGGGATCGTGCCCGAACTGGACTTCGCGCTGGCCGCCGGCGACGAGGTGGCGATCTCGATCAGCGAGGTCGGCACGCTGACGAATACGGTGGCAGTCGGCCGGGAACCTTTCGCCTTCCTGGCAGCACAGAACCTGGAGGAGACCCGATGACCCCCGACACCACTCCCGCCGAGCTCGAGCAGGCTCTCAGCGACGCCGCGGAGGCCGCCAAGCCGCTCGCCGCCTCCGAGCCCGCAGTACGGGCCGGGTGGATCCGTGCGGTGGCCGATGCGCTGGATGCCGCTGCCGACGAGCTGGTACCGATCGCGATGCGTGAGTCGTCGTTGCCCGAGGCCCGGTTGCGCGGAGAGGTTGCCCGGAGCAGCGGTCAGCTGCGGATGTTCGCCGACGCGCTCGCCGAGGGATCGTTGCTCGACATCATCATCGACACCGCCGACCCGCAGGCCAAGCCGGTACCGCGGCCCGATCTCCGGCGGGTGCTCGTTCCGCTCGGACCCGTTTTGGTGTTTGCTGCCAGCAACTTCCCGTTCGCTTTCAGTGTCTGCGGCGGTGACACCGCATCCGCGCTCGCGGCCGGCTGCCCGGTGGTCGTCAAGGCCCACCCCGGTCACCCTGAGCTGTCGGTGCGGACCGCTGAGGTGATGATCGAAGCGCTGCGTGCGGCTGGTGCGCCTGCCGGCACGCTCGGCCTGATCCAGGGGTACGACGTCGGCGTGACCGCGCTGAAGGATCCGCGGATCACGGCGGCCGGGTTCACCGGGTCGGTACCGGCCGGGAAGGCGCTGCACGAGATCGCGGTGACGCGGCCGGAGCCGATCCCGTTCTACGGTGAGCTCGGCAGCCTCAACCCGGTCTTCGTCACCCAGGCGGCGATCGATGCTCGCGGCAACGAGATCGCTTCCGGCTATGTCGGATCGTTCACGCTGGGCGTCGGGCAGTTCTGCACCAAGCCGGGACTGCTGTTCCTGCCGGCCGGTCACGGGCTCGAGGAGAAGTTGGCTGACGCAACCGGTCAGGTCGCCGAGGCGCCGATGCTGAACGACCGGATCGCGTCGGGCTTCTCGTCCGGCCTCGACCGGCTGCGCAAGGTCGACGGTCTCCGGGTGATCGCTGACGGCGGCGCGACCCTGCTCGGTACGACGGTCGCCGAGCTGCTGGAGCGTCGCGAGGAGATCCTGGAGGAGTGCTTCGGCCCGGTGTCGATCGTCGTCGAGTACTCCTCGGTCGAGGAACTGACGGCGGCGGTCGAAGCCTTCGAGGGCAACCTCACGGCGACCCTGCACGGCGAGGAGTCGGCGGACGCCGACCTGGCCCGCACGCTGCTCCCGAAGCTGACCGAGCGCGCCGGCCGGGTCCTGTGGAACGGCTGGCCGACCGGTGTCGCGGTCGCCTGGGCCCAGCACCACGGCGGCCCGTTCCCGTCGACGGTCGGCTCGATCCACACCAGCGTCGGCGTCACCGCGGCCCGCCGCTTCCAGCGCCCGGTCGCGTACCAGGACCTCCCGGACACAGTCCTCCCCGAGGTACTCCGCAACGCCAACCCAACCGGCATCCCACGCCGCATCAACGGCACCGTCACCACCACCGAAGTCCCCCGATAACCCCGGCCCACCCCACCGCGGAGGCTTTCCCCATGACCGACCCGAACGACCCGAACTACCCCGCAGTAGCCGACCCCAACGACCCCACCCCCACCACCAGTGGTGGTGAACTGCAGGAGAAGGCGGGCCGCCCGGCTGCCTCCGCCGGAGGCGGCGAGCCGACGCCGGAGAAGACTGGTCGCCCGGAGGGCGCACCCCCGAGCACCACCGGTGCATCGGCGCCCAGCGGCACCTCGCCTTCCTCTCCCGCCGCCGCAGGCGGCGGCACGGGTCGCCGGAGCTTCGATCACTGGTTTGGGGAGAAGGATCGGAACGGGTTCATCCACCGGTCGTGGATGCGGGCTCAGGGGTTCTCCGACGAGGTGTTCGACGGGCGTCCTGTGATCGGGATCTGCAACACCTGGTCCGAGTTGACGCCGTGCAACGCTCACCTGCGCCGCCTGGCCGAGTCGGTCAAGCGGGGTGTGTGGCAGGCCGGCGGGTTCCCGCTCGAGTTCCCGGTGATGTCGCTCGGCGAGACGATGTTGCGCCCGACCGCGATGCTCTTCCGCAACCTGCTCAGCATGGATGTCGAGGAGTCCCTCCGCGGCAACCCGATCGACGGCACCATCCTGCTGACCGGCTGCGACAAGACCACCCCGGGATCGATCATGGGTGCGGCGAGTGTCGACCTGCCGACCCTGGTGGTGACCGGCGGCCCGATGCTGAACGGCAAGTTCCGCGGCTGCGACATCGGCTCCGGTACTGCGGTCTGGCGGTTCACCCAGGACGTCAACGCCGGCCGTATGACGCAGGAGGACTACGCCGCCGCCGAGTCGGGCATGTCCCGCAGCAACGGCCACTGCATGACGATGGGTACGGCGTCCACGATGGCTTGCATGGCCGAGGCGCTCGGCCTTCAGCTGACCGGCTCGGCCGCAATCCCAGCCGTCGACTCCCGCCGCTATGCGATCGCCCAGCAGGCCGGCCAGCGCATCGTCCAGATGGTCGAGGAAGACCTCAAGCCGAGCGACATCCTGACCCGCGACGCGTTCGCGAACGCAGTACGGGCGAATGCCGCGATCGGCGGTTCGACCAACGCAGTGATCCACCTGCTCGCGATCGCCGGCCGGGTCGGCGTCGACCTGACGCTGGACGACATGGACGAGTGGGCTCGCGGCGTACCGTGGCTCGTCGACCTGCAGCCGTCGGGCAAGTACCTGATGGAGGACTTCTACTACGCCGGCGGCCTGCCCGCGGTGATGCGCGAGATCCTGCCGCTGTTGAAGGCCGACGCGATCACGGTGACCGGCAAGACCATCGGCGAGAACGTCGCGAACACCGAGCGAACTGTCGACACCGATGTCATCCGTGCCGTCGGCAACCCTCTCGGTAGCGGCGCCGGAACCGCAGTACTGAAAGGGAATCTGGCTCCGGACGGTGCCGTGGTCAAGCAATCGGCAGCGTCGGAGAGATTGTTGCAGCATCGCGGTAAGGCGCTCGTCTTCAGCAGCATCGAGGAGTACGACCTGGCCGTCGACGACCCGGATCTCGATGTCGACGAGGACACCGTGCTCGTCCTCCAGAACGCCGGGCCGCGCGGCTACCCGGGTATGCCCGAGGTCGGCAACCTCACCATCCCGCGCAAGCTCGCCGAACAAGGCGTCGAGGACATGGTTCGCATCTCGGACGCCCGGATGAGCGGTACGGCGTACGGGACGGTGGTCCTGCACGTCACGCCCGAGGCAGCTGTCGGCGGTCCGCTGGCACTGGTCCGGACCGGCGACTGGATCGAGCTGGACGTCCCGGCGCGGAGGTTGCACCTGGACGTCTCCGAGGAGGAGCTGGCCAAGCGCCGCGCGGACTGGCAGCCGCCACCCGCACCGACCGATCGCGGCTGGGCTCGCCTGTACGTCGATCACGTCACCCAGGCCAACCTCGGTTGCGACCTCGACTTCCTCGTCGGCCGCACCGGCTCGGCCGTAGCCCGCCAGAGCCACTGATGTCCTGGGGCCCGTTCGAGGCGATCCGTGGCCTGCGTCCCGCCGGGGTACTCCCGCAGGTCACACCGGTCCGCCGCCTGCTCCCCGACGTCCCCACCGAGGCCGACCCGTACTCCGCTGCGCAGGCCGCGCTGGCTCCGTTGGCCGGGTCGGTCAGGCCAGGGGCGCGGATCGCGGTGACCGCAGGGAGCCGGGGCATCCACGATCTGGTGACGGTCGTCCGGGCCGCAGTGGACTGGTTGCGTGCGGCCGGCGCCGAGCCGTTCGTCGTACCGGCGATGGGCTCGCACGGTGGCGCGACGGCGGACGGGCAGCGCGAGATGCTGGCGGGTCTCGGGGTGACACCCGAGTCCGTCGGCTGCCCGATCGAGGCGACCATGGAAACGGTCGTTCTGGGCCACTTGGAGGACGGGACTCCGGTTCACCACGACGCGCTGGCGGCCGCGGCCGACGGGGTGTTGCTGATCAATCGGGTGAAGCCGCATACCGACTTCCACGGTCCGGTCGAGAGTGGGCTGGGCAAGATCCTGGCAATTGGCCTGGGCAACCATCAGGGCGCGGCCGCCTTGCATGCGGGCGGGATCCCGGCGCTCGGGTCCGCGATCGAGTCGGCGGCTCACCTGGTGGTTGCCGCTGGCAAGATCCTCGGCGGTCTCGCGATCATCGAGAACGCCTACGAGAAAACTGCATCGGTTGAACTGGTGGTTGCCGAAGGCATCGCCGGGCCGGCAGAGAATGCCCTGCTGCAGTTGGCCGGAAGTCTGATGGCCCGGTTGCCGTTCGACACGCTCGACGTGCTCGTGGTGGACGAGATGGGCAAGGACAAGTCCGGCACGGGGATGGACACGAACGTGATCGGGCGGTGCTGGGTGCACGGCATCCCCGAGTTCGAGTCGCCGTCGATCGCGGCGATCAGCGTGCATCGGCTGTCAGAGGCGTCCCACGGCAACGCTTCGGGGCTCGGGCTTGCCGACGTGATCCCGGCCTCGATGCTCGATCAGCTCGACCTGCGGACCAGCTACGTGAACGCGCTGACCTCGGGTGCCGGGGGAGCGCGGCGATCACGGATGCCGATGGTGCTGGAGGACGACGCGGCCGCAGTACTGGCCGCGGTGACGATGAGCGGGCGGCGGGACTGGAGTGAGCTGCGGCTGGCGCGGATCGCCGACACGTTGTCGCCGAACGAGTTGATGGTGTCGCCCGCCCTGCTGGACGAGGTGGCCGAACGGTTCGATCTGGAGATCACCGGGACCGCGCGGGACCTGACCGACGCGACCGGATCGCTGACTGGCTGGGGAGAAGGATGAACCTGCGGGAAGCCCACGCGCTGCTGGCCGATCGTGGCCTGATCACACCGGCCCAGGACTTCGCCTCGACGCGGCGGTTCGGCGACGGAGCGCAGTACAAGGTGGAGATCCCGAGTTGCGAGGGGCCCGCGGTGATGCGGACTGTGCTCGACGAAGCGACGGCGCGCGGCGTCACGATCGACCGGGTCTCGCAGGGCAGTGGCGTGATGATGCTGACCGACGAAGAGATCGACGAGATGCTCACGCTCGGTGCCGCTCACGATGTCGAGGTTTGTCTCTTCCTCGGTCCGCGCGGCGCCTGGGACACGGGCGGTCAGGCGAAGGTCTCGGCGGCTGTCGGTGGGGTTGCGCGTGGCAACGACATGGTTGCCGCGTCGCTGTGTGATGCCTACCGCGCGGTGGAGCTCGGCGTCCGCAGTCTCCTGGTGGGGGACATCGGCGTACTGGAGCTGCTCGGCCTGTTGAAGAAGGAAGGCGAGCTGCCGGCCGACCTGGTGCTGAAGACATCCGTGCTGATGCCGTTGCCCAACGCATCGACCGCGGCGCTTTACGAGCGGCTTGGCGCGACCAGTCTGAACGTGTCGACCGATCTCCCGATCAGCGTGCTGGCCGAGATCCGTTCGGTGACGAGCGTCCCGATCGACATGTACATCGAGGTCCCGGACGATCAGGGCGGGCACGTGCGGTTCTACGACGTACCGGACGTGGTGCGGGTGGCGGCGCCGGTCTACCTGAAGATGGGACTGCGGAACGCGCCGAACATCTACCCGGCCGGCGAGCACCTGGCCGCGACGGCCGAGGCGCTCGGGCGCGAGCGGGTACGCCGAGCCGCGCTGATCCTGCGGCTGCTGGCCGAACAGGATGAGCAGGACGACGTATGAGCGCTGCGCTGATCGACCGGCTGCGCGCCTCGCTGGGGGAGAAGGCGGTCGTCACCGATCCCGACGTACTGGACAGCCATCGCAATGACCACGCGAGCTTCTGCGTGGCCGGGGTGCCGCTCATGCTGGTGCGACCGTCGTCGACCGCCGAGGTGCAAGAGGTGGTGCGCGCGGCAGGGGAGTACGGCGTACCGGTGGTGACTCAGGGCGCGCGGACCGGGCTGTCCGGTGCCGCTAACGCGATCGACGGGTGTCTGCTGCTGTCGACCTCGCGGCTGAACCGGATCCTCGAGATCTCGGCGGAGGATCAGGTCGCGGTCGTCCAACCGGGTGTGGTGAACTCCGAGCTGTCGCGAGCCGTGCTGGAGCAAGGGCTGTTCTATCCGCCGGATCCGTCGTCGTGGGAGATGTCGACGATCGGCGGCAACATCGCCACCAATGCGGGTGGGTTGTGCTGCGTGAAGTACGGCGTGACGGCTGACTTCGTGCGCGGGCTCGAGGTGGTGCTCGCGTCTGGCGAGGTCGTGCGCACTGGTCGACGGTCGGTGAAGGGGGTCGCGGGGTACGACCTGACGCGGCTGATGGTCGGCTCGGAGGGAACGCTGGGGATCGTCACGGAGGCGACGCTCGCCCTGCGACCTACTCCTGAGGCCGCACTGACCGCGGCTGCGACGTTCCTTTCCATCGAGGCCGGGATCGCCGCTGCGGCCGCGGTGATGGCGTCTGGCCTGCGGCCTTCGCTGCTGGAGTTTCTCGATGGGCCGACCGCTCGGGCGATCCAGAACTATCGCGACATGGGGCTGCCTGCTGATGTGGGTTCGCTGTTGATCGCGCAGTCGGATCGCGGCCCGCGGGCTGCTGAGGATGTGGCTGAGATCGCCCGCATCTGCACGGAGTTCGGCGCAGTCGACGTGGCGGTTGCCTCCGATGCGGAGGAGTCGCGGATGTTGCTGGAGGCTCGGCGTCTGGTGAACGCCGCGCTGGAGCCACTCGGCGTGACGCTCGTGGACGACGTCGCAGTACCGCGCAGCAAGCTCGTCGCGTTGCTCGACGGGGTTGCGGAGATTGGCGCGAAGTACGACGTACTGATTTGTTGCCCTGGGCATGTTGGCGACGGCAACATGCATCCGACGGTCGTCTTCGACCGCGACGACCCGGCCGCCGAGGCTCGCGCCTTGGAGGCCTTCGGCGCAGTGATGGAACTCGGTCTCGCCCTCGGCGGCACCATCACCGGCGAACACGGCATCGGCACGTTGAAGGCCCGCTGGCTCGAACAAGAACTCGGCCCAGTCAGCCTCGACCTGCACCGCAAACTCAAACACGTCTTCGACCCGACCAACCTCCTCAACCCCGGCAAGGTCCTGCTCGGCAAGGTCGATCGAGCGAGCTGAGAGTCTCCCTGCCTGGAGTCGAACCAGGGACCCGGCCTTCGGAGGGCCGGGCGTGCATCCGTCACCAGAGAGCTTTCCGGGTACGCCGGTTCGGCGTACCCGGAGGTTTCTATTCCTCGACCGAGACGACGCGCACCCAGTCGGAGCAGTCGCCTTCGCACCAGACGTGATCGCCGGCGCGCGCGATCCGATCACGCTGCACCTGCCCACAGGCAAGCCGCACCCGCCGCAGGGCATGCCCCTGCCGGACCGGAGCACCGGTCCTACCACCAGGAACCTTCTTCCGCTTGTTTCTGAGATCGGCCATGGCCGGTCCTCCTCTCTCACTGACTGATTTGAACGAAGTGCAGGAGACAGGATTCGAACCTGCTCAGCGCAAAGCAACGGGCTTACAACCCGCCCCACCTCTCCCACGATGGCGCTCCTGCTCGATGTTTCGGTTGTGCGTGCGATCCGGCGCACCGTAGGCCTCCGGACACGTTCGGTGGTTGAGATCTCCCGGGGGTTGACTCGTTGCCCTAGGCAGGCACACCATCCGAAAGAAGGGGGAAAATTATGGAAATCCATCGGATCGGACGCGACGCAGTTGTTCTGAACGACCAGCTCGAAGTGCCGGGGATCGGCTTTCTGGCGGTCAACGCCTATGTCCTGAAGGCGGCCGAGCCGGTGGTCGTCGACACCGGGTTGAGCCTTCCCGACCGGAACTTCGTGGAAGCGCTCGGTTCCGTCATCGATCCGGCCGACGTGCGCTGGATCTGGCTGACGCACCCGGATCGCGACCACACCGGCGGGCTCTTCGACCTGCTCGAGGCTGCTCCCCAGGCGCGGGTGATCACCACCTACATCGGCGCGGGCATCCTCTCGACCGAGCGTCCGTTGCCGTTGGACCGGGTCTACCTGCTCAATCCCGGCCAGTCACTGGACGTCGGCGACCGCACGCTCACCGGTTTCCGTCCGCCGCTGTACGACAGTCCCGCGACGGTCGGCTTCTACGACGACCGGTCGAGGATCTGCTTCAGCTCCGACTGTTTCGGCGCTCCGATGCCGACCAGCGAACTTGCCGGTGGCAACGAGGTCAGGGACGTACCGCGCGACGCGCTCCGTGCCGGTCAGTTGCTCTGGGCAACCCTCGACAGTCCGTGGGTGCACAACGTGGACCAGACGAAGTTCCTCGGCACCGCCGAACCCATCCGTGCCATGGATCCTGACGTCATCCTCAGCACCCACCTACCACCAGCCGCCGGCCAGCTGTCAGAGTTCCTCGACATGCTCGCCACCGCCCCGTCCTCCGACCCCTTCATCGGCCCCGACCAACGAGCCTTGGAGGAAATGCTCGCCAGCTTCGAACCAGCCGCCGGCGCGCAGGTATAACCCACCTCAACTTAAGAATTTTCGCGGTGAGGGCGAGATTCGAACTCGCGGACCAGCCAGCGGCCGATCGACGGTTTAGCAAACCGCTGCCCCTGCCATCAGGCGGACCTCACCCGGCCCGGCCGCCGTGCCCCCACGACGGCCAGGCTCTCCATTGCCCCCGGCGACTCCGGGAGACTGGGCTTTCGTAGTACCGGCTACTGCTGGAGTTCTCCGATGGCGCTGATCGTGGCGTCCGACTTCGGGCAGCACCAGCTGGGCCCTGCCTTCGTCAGCTTCGGCGTCAGCGGATGGGAAGCGGGATGGTCCGGGCACTCCGGCCAGGTCGCGGGAAGCCCACGCCCCGGCAATTCCTCCAGTACGAACTCCTGCACCTGCTCGGCAACGTGCACCAGCCGCCGAGGCTGGTCCATGTCAATCGGCGCAAGCACCCCAGTCCGCCACTGCCGCCCAGCCAAAAGCCAGACCGACTCGTACGCCGGGTCGTCGGTCGCCGGCTCATCCAAGATGTCCAGCTCGATCCCACCGGTGTTCCGAAGATCCCGCACGACAGCGTCCAGCGCGTTCCCAAGAGGTGTCTTCACCCGAATCAGTCTGCCAGTGTGTGGACACGCCCCGCCCAGGTGATGGAGCCGGTTCCACCTCCGCCGAGGTTGTGACGGAAGGTCAGGTAGTCCTGGTAGTCGACGGTGGAGTTCCGCTTCGCACCGCTCATGGTTCCGTGCAAGAGGTAGTCCTTCGGGACCACATGGGGGGCGTTGCGCGGCATCTTCGTGCCGTTCACCCACCAGTCCAGACCTTGCTCGGTGACATTGCTGACGATGATCGCTTTGACGGCCGAGGAGATCGCGTAGCTCCACGCGAGGCGGTCTGTGGTGGAGCACGTGTACTGAAGGGTCAGGCTTCCGTTCGTATCGGACCATCGCCCGTTGCCACCGCACGAGATGTACTCCGGGCCGAGTTGCGCGGGTGCGATTTCGCTGGCCAGCTTCTTGGCGTAGGTGTCGGCGAGTTTGCTGGAGACCGGCTTGTCGAACTTCAGATCGATCGTCGAACGGTACTGCTTCGCAGCATCGGATTCGACATGAACGCTACTGACATTGGTCGGGTCGCTTTGTGGTGAGGCGACGGAGGCTGGCACAGCAGTCACTGAGCCGAGGAGAAGCGTTGCCACGAAGGCGAATGCGGTGGTGGCGCGCTGATAGGACATGACTTCCTCCAGTGGGCGGAAAGTTGCCTGGAGCGCCGAAGCTACGGCTGGCATTCCTTTGTGGGC
Organism: Kribbella sp. NPDC023855; assembly: GCF_040639475.1. NCBI lineage: Bacteria > Bacillati > Actinomycetota > Actinomycetes > Propionibacteriales > Kribbellaceae > Kribbella > Kribbella sp. NPDC023855. The sequence continues at coordinate 839,693 of NZ_JBFAAA010000003.1, read as the reverse complement.
CAGCGTTTTGCAGGTACCTGCAGCGTTCACGGCCGCCGTATCCCCTGTGTACGGCGGCTGTTCACGTATCAGCCCTTGACGCAGATGACCTGTTTGAGGTGGGCGACTACCTCGACCAGGTCGGACTGGGCGGCGATGACCGAGTCGATGTCCTTGTACGCCGCCGGCAGTTCGTCCAGTACGCCGGCGTCCTTGCGGGACTCCACTCCGGCGGTCTGGGCGATCAGGTCGTCGACCGTGTAGCGGCGCTTCGCCTCGTTGCGGCTCATCCGCCGGCCTGCCCCGTGTGAGGCCGAGTAGAAGGACTGCTCCGAGCCGAGTCCGCGGACGACGTACGAGCCGGTCCCCATCGATCCCGGGATCAGCCCGAGGTCACCGGCACCCGCCCGGATCGCGCCCTTGCGGGTGACCAGCAGGTCGAGGCCGTCGATCGTCTCCTCGGCCACGTAGTTGTGGTGGCACGAGATCGGCTTCTCGAAGGTGATCGGCTGGTCGAACGACTCCCGGACCGCCTGCATCACCAGGGCGAGCATGACCGCGCGGTTCCGCGAGGCGTACTCCTGCGCCCAGGTGAGGTCCTGGCGATACGCGTCCATCTCCGGCGTACCGGCCAGGAAGACCGCCAGGTCGCGGTCCGGCAGGTCGGCGTTGTGCGGCAGCGCCTTCGCGATCCGCATGTGCCGCTCCGCCAGTTCCTTGCCGATGTTGCGCGAACCGGAGTGCAGCATCAGCCAGACCCGGTCCTCGTCGTCGAGGCAGACCTCGATGAAGTGGTTGCCGCCACCCAGCGAACCCATCTGCTGGTGCGCCTTCTTCTCCCGGTCCTGTACTCCGTCGTGCAGGCTGGTGAACGAACCCCAGAACCGGTCCCACCCGCGGTCGAGCCCGAGCTTCCGCACGCTGACCGGGTTCTCGTGCGCCCGGAAACCGACCGGTACTGCGGCCTCGATCCGCGACCGGATCCCGGCCAGGTCGTCGGGCAGATCCGATGCGGTCAGCGAGGTGAGCACGCCCTCCATGCCACACCCGATGTCGACCCCGACCGCGGCCGGCGACACCGCCTGGTACATCGCGATCACCGAACCGACGGTCGCCCCCTTGCCCAGGTGCACGTCCGGCATCACCCGGACGCCGTGCACCCACGGCAGCGCAGCAATGTTCCGCAGTTGCTGCAGCGCCGGCGCGCCCACCTCATGCTCCTGAGCCCACATCAGAGTGGAGCTCTTGGCCCCACTCAGCTCGACCGGGTACTGAACGTTCATCTCCCCACTCCTCTGGTTGGTTGCGGTGAGCCTGGGACTTGAACCCAGACATCCTGTGAAGGATCGGCCGTTTTCGAGACGGCTGCCGGTAGGCCTACGCTCGGCTTAGCTCACCTGGCGTGGAGATCCCGGGTGTCGAACCCGGTGAAGCGACCTTGCAAGGGTCACCCGCGTGCCGACGCGATCCCCGTACTGCGGTTGGCGTGCGCAGTACCGGCTGCTGCGAGTTGTCCGCAGTACCGGTTCCCGCGCTTACGCAGTACCAGCTGCCAGGGCAGGGCTCGAACCTGCGGGACCTCGGGTCAGAACCGAGGGTGGGATTCCGTCACCCACCTGGCATCGCTCTGACGCGGCACCGGTGGGTACGACGTCAGAGTGCTAACTCGGCACGCGAGGGGATCCACGGTTGCCACAGCAGTGGCATCCCGGCTTCCTCGGGCGTGCGGCAGCCCTTCTTCTCGTTGCAGGACGCGTGGGCGGCGACGGCGTTCAGCCACTCGCCGCGCCCGCCACGGGACCGGGGTACGACGTGGTCCATCGTGGTGGCGCCCGTTTGACCGCAGTACGCACAGCGGTACTTGTCACGCTTCAGTACGCCGAGCCGCGTGTACTGCAGCCGGCCGGACGCGTAGCGCCACTTGGTCACGACGTACCGGACCAGGCGGAGTACCCGGGGGAAGGGGAAGGGACCGATGCTGGCGCCGTCATGCGCCTCCTCGACGACAGCGACCTCCCGGACGAGCATCCGGATGGCGTGCTGCACCGACACGACGTGAAGCTGCTCATATGAGGCGTTGAGCACGATGACACCGCTCATGCGTGGTACCTCCTCTCCTCCAGTGTGCCCGACAGGTAGTTGCCGGGTCGGCTTTTCCGGTGCGGCTTGCGCGGTTTACTCAGGGTGTCCGGCGGGACTCGAACCCGCTTCCTCCGGGTCCACCACCCGGTGCCTCGACCGCTTCAGCCTCGGACACAGCACGCCCGGCAGGATTCGAACCTGCACCCTCCTGCTTCGTAGGCAGGCACTCTCTCCAGTTGAGCCACGGGCGTTCACCGGCCCTGCGCCGGATGTTCGGATTTCCGGCGCAGGGCGCGTGCGTGGGTGACGGCGGCTGGTCAGAGCCTCCCCTGACCGCTGCGCGTCGACCCTTGGTTTGGCGCTCGCTCGGCCGGTAGCAGAGCATCCTGCGTGCGCCTGGTCGAGCTGGGGAGATTCGAACTCCCGTTCCCCTCATCCCAAATGAGGTGGCCTGGCCGCTGGCCCACAGCTCGTTCCCCCCGGCGCCCTTGGTGGGTGCCGGGGTATTGCAATGGCATATCCAGTTGTCAATTCTTCGCATTGCGGTCCGTGGACAGCAAAAAGCATCGGTGGAAGGAATCGAACCCTCGCAGCACGGGTTTGGAATCCGGCTCGCAACCATTGCGCACCGACATGACGGTAAAAACAAAAGAGCCGCCTGATCCGGGCTCTCCCGGCTCTGGCGGCTCCTGCTGATCTGGATGATCAGTCAGATGGACCGCCGGACGCCGGGCTGGGCTTGCCCGCGAACTGGTGCAGATCGGCGTACTGGCGCACGGATCGCGAGCAAGCAGGCAGGACGAAGCGCTCTTCGCGCCACTCCATCCCGAACTCTTGCTTGCCGGTCACGGTGCTCTCCTAGTCTGTTGGTCCTTGCGGGCATTAGTTTCACCCGCCGACGTTCCCTAAGTCAATGCATTTCTCAAAACTTCTATTCCCCGGCATTTCCGCCGCGCTGGTACGCCGGTACGACGCGCGCCGCCTGCCCGCCGGTTCCGCCCTTTCCGTCCGGTGCGAAGATGGCGGAATGATCGACAAGGTGGCCTGGATCGAACTCGTGGACGGCCGTGTGCTCAGCACGAGATCCAAGGGCAAGGACACGTACTACCTCCCCGGCGGCAAACGCGAACCCGGCGAGTCCGACGTCGAGACGCTGGTCCGCGAGATCTCCGAGGAACTGTCCGTCCAGCTCGACCCGGCGACCGCAGTACACCTCGGCACCTTCGAGGCCCAGGCCCACGGTCACCCGACCGGCGTCACCGTCCGCATGACTTGCTACACCGCCCAGTACTCCGGCACGCTCGCCGCCGCCAGCGAGATCGCCGAAATCGTCTGGCTCTCAGCCGCCGACACAGCCCGCATCGCCCCGGTCGACCACCTGATCTTCGCCCACCTCCAAGCCACCGGCCTCCTCCACCGCTGACCCGGTGCAGGCGCTCCCACCTCGCGCCCGCCTGCGCCAGTAGCCCGGTTCCGGACCCCGATTCGGTATCCGATTCGGAATCAGCCCGCCCTCCCGCTACACTCTTGCATCGGCCCTCGGGCCACGCCGCCTTAGCTCAGTCGGCAGAGCGTCTCACTCGTAATGAGAAGGTCGTCGGTTCGATTCCGACAGGCGGCTCCACACGAACCCCCAGGTCAGAGGCCAGTTCCTCCGCCCGGGGGTTTCTTCATTCCAGCAGCCGTGGTGAGGGTCGTGGTGCGAGTGGGCCCTATCATCCACCGCATGGGCAAGGAGAAGGCGAAGTCCATGCGGTCTGCAGGCCAGATCGCCCTGACCTGCGCATATGCCCTCGGAGAGGTGACCTGCGGCCGGAGCTGCCGTCATCAGGCACTGTGGGCCGGTAGTTCGGGGGCCAGGTCGTCGATCAGCTCCTGAAGGAGTGCTGCGGCAAGCTCGTCGGGGCCGCCGGCGTTCCGCAACTCCTGCTGGAACTTGGCGAGCTCGGCAGGCACACGGCGTACGGCTTGCTGCCAGTGCGAGCGGAGGAAGAGCTGGGCTGCGGGACCGAGCACCGGTCGCAGCAATCCCCGGCCGCGGACCGTCAATGACGCGGTCAGCAGGGAGGTGCGGGAGTCCTGATCGTCGATCCGCACGACCAGCTCGGCCCGGGCGAACTTGTGCAGCACGGTGCCAACCACCTGGGGCGCCGTGCCCGGTGCGGGCGGCAGCCCGTCGAACGCGACGGTTGCCCCGCCGTCGATGGGTCCACTGAGCAGCTTGACGATGTCCGGAAGCATCACCCGGAACTCGACCCGGAGCTGTTGCGGATCCATCGGCCGCGTCACCGCCAGCGAACCGTCCACCGCCGCCTGACGGAGGCGGATCGCGAACTGCGTGCTGTCGTCCGCGGTGAGCTCGATCGCCACCGGCTCCTTGACGGGCTGGTCGGCGTCGATCGCCGAGACCATCGTGTACCGGGCGCCGACGCGCGGATGCTCCCCGGCGTCCAGGTGCAGGCCTTCGATGCGTCGACCGTCGTGAACCAGGAACCCGCCGTCGCCGAACGACAAGGCCCGGGCCCGCTGCAGGAGCCGGGGGATCGCGGCCACCACCAGTGGTGCCTCGGGCCGCTCGATCGGCACGCTCGCGACAAGTTTGGCCATGCGGCGGATGCTAGCCCGCCGCGAGGCCAGCCCGGTCCACCTTGGACAGCGTACGGCGGTTGGGACTACAACAGTCTGGCTGGCAGCTGGGAGATGACAGTCACGGAACGCCGCTGGCAATGGAGCTGAGCCCGCAGTCCACCTTCGAGTACCGGACATCACACCGGGGATCCAGGTCAACTCGTAGGCCGCGGACGTGGTGCAGGATGTGGTGCGAACTCCTCGAAACGTATGGTGGAATTCGAGTGCGGTGCGGGCATTCGTGTTGCTAGAGCGCTGCTAGGTAAAGGATGCGACGCTGAGCGTCCTCCTCGTGAGAAGGTCGTCGGTTCGATTCCGACCGGCGGCTCCACACGAACCCCCAGGTCAGAGGCCAGTTCCTCCGCCCGGGGGTTTCTTCGTGCAAGCACTCGTGGTGCGGGTCGTCCGGCCGCGCGCCGACCTCGAACCCGCTAGTCGGTCTAGTAGCGCTCCTGGGTGAGCTTTTTGGCCTTCTTGTAGGACACGGCCTTGCCCGTGTTGACCTTCGCTTCGATCTTGTCGAGCTTCTTGTCGTTCTTTGCTTCCTTCTTGGCCTTCTTGTCCGAGGTGCCTTTGCCCCAACCCATGGTGGCTCTCCTTCTGTCAGTTCCGGTCTGGTCCACCTTCTGACGACAGGAGTTCGCGGCCGGTTCCACCCAGATCCAGTTCAATTCGCTGGTAGCGGGAGGATGCGATGCTGAGCGTCGTGGGTTCCGGCCGGTTGGGAGGGTGCATGCTGATTGACCACCTCGTCTATGCGCATCCTGACCTCGATGCTGCTGTGGCCGCGATCCAGCGTCGCTTTGGGGTCGAGGCTGGTGGGGGTGGCAGCCATCCGGGGCGGGGTACGCATAACAAGCTGCTTGGGTTGGGGGAGCGGACCTACCTGGAGCTCATCGCGCCGGACCCCAGCCAGCCAGAACCGGCGACGCCGCGGCCTTACGGAGTCGACGGCGTCACGCAGGGCGGTCTGGTCGGGTGGGTTATCGCGGTCGAGGACATCGAGGCGGCGCGGGCGTACGCGCGCTCGCACGGGTTCGACCCAGGTCCAGTGATCGACGGGCACCGGGAGGACTCAAACGGCAGGCTGTTGCATTGGCGGCTGACCGCCAACGCCCAGGTCGCTGGTGTGATTCCGTTCCTGATCGACTGGGGAGACACCCGCCACCCCGCGATCGATGCGCCAGCCGGTCTCACCCTGCGCTCTCTGTCGATCGAGCATCCTAGGCCGGCCGAGATCGAGACAGCACTGGCTGCGATGGGAGCCGACGTCGAGATCCGCCAAGCACCTCACCCCGCCCTGGTGGCCCGGATAGCCGGCCCCCACGGCGAGACGGAACTACGCTGACGAATCAGTTGGGAAGACCGCCGGTGGTGATGACGTAGCGGGCCACCTCGCGGAGGCGCTCGTTGCGGGCTTGGGAGTAGCGGCGGAGTACGCCGAAGGCCTGGACGGCGTCGAGGCCGTAGCGCTCCATCAGTCGCCCGACCGCCTGGCCGACTTCCTTGCCCGAGTCGACGGCTTGATGCAGGGAAGTCTCCATCCGGGCCGAGCAGATCGCGATGGAGGCGTGCAGTGCGAGCAAGTGGGCAGCCTCGCGGTCGCCGTCGTTGAAGACGAACGGTTCCGAGGAGATCAGGTTCAGGGCGCCGCTGGTGGCATGCGTGGTGAACAGCCGGATCGCCAGCACGCTGCGGATCCCGTTGGCGGCGGCGGTCGGCGCCCATTGGGGCCAGCGAGTGTCGGTGGCGGTGTCTGCGACCAGTACGTCGTCGTGATCGGTGATGACCTGCAGGCTCGGCCCCTCGCCGAGGTCGATCTGGAGCTGGTCAGCCTTGGTGATCGACTCGTCGGTCGCGGCAAAGGTATGAGCGTGTTTGCGCTGCATCAGCAGGACCGAAGCGTGGTCGTAGTGCAGTGCTTCGACCGCGAACTGCAGGACAGCGTCCACCGCGCCCAGAACGTTGCTCTGGTTGTGCAGGCTCATCGCCAGGTCGCCGAAATCGCCGGCTTGGTCGGTCATCCGTGTTTCTCCTTGCGCGGACAGGCTGTGGCAGTTCTGGACCCAGCAGAGGTCCAGTTGTCGGATCAGAACAGCTGTGGAACCGTGCGTCGACGCCTTGAGACGGGTAGGGAACCAGCGAAGGGGACAGCCGCGCGCGCTGGTGTCTCAACGCGTGCGACCTGGTGCGCCAGTGGTCTCGAGCCCGCTAACGAACCTGCCGCGCATAGTGCCCGCCGTTCGGGATGCGCAACCTCACGTCTCGGCTGGTGAGATGGGTGACGGTTTTGCTCAGTGTTTGCTCAGCGGAAATCCGGTTTGCCTCTTGCCTGATTTCGCCTTGGAATGAACGGGTTTCGGCCACTTGGACCGGGGGTTGTGTTCCGCTGGAACATGGCCTTTCCTTTCCGCATGAAGAACATCAGCCGCCGCTCCGCGCTGGGAATGTTCGGCGCGGCCGCCCTGGTTCCGGTCACAGCCGCTCCACCCGCCCACGCGCGGCCGGCGGCTCCGGCCGCCAGTTGGGAGAACGTCGTCGAGAAGACCTCGTTCAGCAGCCGCACCGCCTTCGAGGCCGAGTGGAACTACCTCTATCCGTGGGGTGACACCCACAACGGCGCGGCCAAGATGGTCAGCAGCCAGATCTCGCTGTCGGGCGGGATCCTGACGCTGAAGGCCACCCGCCTGGCGCAGCCGGCCGGCACGAGCCCGCACGACCCGAAGGCGCCGCTGTGGTACCGCTCCGGCGCCGTCCACGCCAAGGAACTGATCACGGTCGACGACCAGTTCCCGGCGTACAGCATCGAGGGCGAGTTCCGGACCCAGACCGGAACCGGGATCTGGCCTGCCTTCTGGACCACCGGGACCGGTGACGCCTGGCCGCCGGAGAGTGACATCCTGGAGTACGTCGGCGACGCGACGAACCTGTTCAACACCTGGAACCGCGACGGCTCCGATCCCGGCACTGATCCGGACGTCGAGCGCACCCCGATCAGCGGGCACGATCCGAACGCCTGGCACAAGTACCGCATCTGGATCGAACGCGACGGCAGCACCGGCGACGTACTGATCGACTACTACTTCGACGACGTCTGGAAGGCCACCCATCGCGGTGTCGGCTGGGTCGGCGTACCGCAGCGCCTCATCATCAACCTCCAGATGGGTTCGTGGGCCTCCGGTATCGAACCGGGCGGACCCGGTTGGGCCCAGCAACCCGGCCCTTCCGGCGACACCTACTTCCGGGCCCGCAACGTGTGGTTCGGCCGCACCCGCAACTGGTGACCCTTGAGACTCATCTGGTGGCGAGGGCTGTCCGGATGCCCAGGGCGATCAGGACGGCGCCGGAGATCCTCGACATCGCAGTACGGAGAGTCGGGGATTGGAACGCGCGCCGCGAGAGGTGCACCGTGCCGGCCCAGATGAAGAGCCAGCCGGCGGCGACCATCACGTGGACTGCGCAGAGGAGCATGATCTGCGGCAGTAACGCGTGGTCGCGATCGAGGAACTGGGGTGCGATGGTCAGGTAGACCGCGGCGGCCTTCGGGTTGAGGACGTTGCCGAGGTAGCCCTGGACGATGTCGCCGCGGCCGTTCCAGGGCAGGGAGCGAGGCTTGGGTGACGCGGCGCGGGTCGCGGCTGAGCGGGATGCCCAGATTGCCTGGACTCCGATCACGATGAGGTACGCCGCGCCGACCAGCTTCACCACAGTGAACGCGGTCGACGACTTCATGACCAAGGCGGAGAGCCCGGCGCCGGCGAGCAAGGCGTGGGTCACCAAGCCGAACGACGTACCGGCAATCACTCCGGCGCCGGCACGGAGACCGGTGCCGAGCACGCGCTCGGTGACGAGAGTGAGGCTCACTCCTGGGGTCAGGCAGATCGGCAGGACGGCCAGGCCGAATCCGAGGAGCGCCAGCCAGTTCATCACCGCACCTTACCCAACGGGCGGCCGGGTCAACTTCGCAATCCGAGGGCAGCCGCACCGGCGTACCGGGCTGAGGTTCCGAGTTCTTCCTCGATGCGGATCAGTTGGTTGTACTTCGCGGTGCGGTCGGAGCGGGACAGCGAGCCAGTCTTGATTTGGCCGCAGCCGGTGGCCACGGCGAGGTCGGCGATGGTGGTGTCCTCGGTTTCGCCGGAGCGGTGCGACATGACGACGGTGTAGCCGGCCTGGTGGGCGGTGGCGACCGTGTCGAGAGTTTCGGTCAGCGTGCCGATCTGGTTCACCTTGACCAGGATGGAGTTGGCGATGCCGTCGTTGATGCCCTCGCGAAGGAGCGTCTCGTTCGTACAGAAGACGTCGTCGCCGGTGAGCTGGATGCGGTGGCCGAGCTTGGTGGTCAGCGATCGCCAGCCGTCCGCGTCGTTCTCGGCCATCGGGTCCTCGATCGAGGCGATCGGGTACCGGGCAACGAGCCCGGTCAGGTAGTCGACGTGCTCGGCGACGGTACGGCGTACCCCCTCGCCGGTGTAGTCGTAAATGCCGTCGCGGAAGAACTCCGAGGAAGCCGGGTCCATCACCAAGGTGATATCGGTGCCCGGCTTGTACCCGGTCCGCTCGATCGCCTTGAGGACGAACTCGAGCGCCTCGTCCGCGGTCCGCAGCTGCGGGGCGAACCCGCCCTCGTCGCCCACGCCCGTGTTGTGGCCGGCGGCAATCAAATCGCGGCGCAGGGTGTGGAAGACCTCCGAGCCCATCCGGACCGCCTCGGCGAACGTCGCGGCGCTGATCGGCGCGATCATGAACTCCTGGAAGTCCAGCGGGTTGTCGGCGTGCGCGCCACCGTTGATGATGTTCATCATCGGGACCGGCAGGGTTCGCGCGTTCGCGCCGCCCACATACCGATAGAGCGGCAATCGATGAGCCGCGGCTGCAGCTTTTGCCGTTGCCAGCGCGACACCCAGTACTGCGTTCGCGCCCAGGCGCGCCTTGTTCGGCGTACCGTCCAGCTGGATCAGCGTCTCGTCCACACCGGCTTGATCCTCGGCATCGAGCCCCTGGATCGCGGCGGCGATCTCCGTCGAGACGGCCGCGACAGCACCCTGAACTCCCTTCCCGTGATAGCGATCGGGGTCGCCGTCCCGCAGCTCCACCGCTTCCCGAGCCCCGGTCGAAGCCCCCGACGGCACCGCCGCCCGCCCCAAGCTCCCATCGGCCAACACGACATCCACCTCAACCGTCGGATTCCCCCGACTGTCAACAATCTCCCGCCCCACAACCCTGCTGATGACAGTCATTCGCACCCCTCCGCCTAGTAAGTTCCTATCGGGAACTCTATCGCAAGAATGGTGGGTGGAGGTGGGGGTGGTCCGCGGCTATGGTGGGGCGATGGCGTCGGTCAGGCAGGTTCAGGTTACGTTCGACTGTGCGGAACCGGAGCGGGTTGCCCGGTTCTGGTGTGAGGTGCTCGGGTACGTCGTGCCTCCGCCGCCACCCGGCTTTGGTAGTTGGGAGGAGTTCAATCTGTCCCTCCCCGCTGAGCGGCAGGACTCCGCCTTTGCGTGTGTTGATCCCGAGGGGATTGGCCCGCGGCTGTTCTTCCAGCGGGTCCCCGAGGGCAAGGTCGTCAAGAACCGGGTGCACCTCGACGTACGGGTTGCCACCGGACTCGTGGGCGAGGAGCGTCTCGCCGTACTCGAAGCCGAATGCGCCCGACTCGTCGCGCTCGGCGCGGAACGCTACGAACTCCTCGTCGCCGACGGTTACAACGAGTCCTGCCTCGTCATGAAAGATGTCGAAGGCAACGAGTTCTGCCTCGACTGAGCGGCCGGATGAGCTCCTTCGTCAACGTCTTCAAGCCGGCCGGCGACGGTCCGTACGGCTGTCCTTGCTGCGGCTACCTGACCCTGGGGGAGCGGGGAGGGTTCGAGATCTGCGATGTGTGCTTCTGGGAGGATGACGGCCAGGACACGCACGATGCCGACGTGGTGCGTGGTGGACCCAACGGTCCGCTCAGCCTGACCCAGGCCCGCCTCAACTTCGCGAAGTTCGGAGCTTGCTCGGAACGGCATGTCGCGCACGTCCGCCCGCCCACCGCCGAAGAACATCCACTGCGCTGACCTATGCGCCGAGGTGTTCGGCTAATAGGGCTCTGACGTCGGTGGGTAGAGGCCGAGGTTGTCGAAAGCGTCTGGGGTGGCCCAGAGGAGTTCGAAGGTGTTGTTGGGGTTGTGGGCTTCTGCTTCGGGGCCGGACAGGGTCGGCGTACCGGCGACGTCGGTCATCAGGAAGTACGACGCGGGCCGGCCGTTGTGGGTGCTGGTCCACAGCAGGCGGTCGATGCGAGCCGTGAGTGTCGTCTCCTCGGTCAACTCCCGTACTGCGGCCACTTCGGCGCTCTCGCCTTCCTCGACGTGCCCACCGGGCAGGACCGCATAGTGGTGCCCAGGACACTCCGGCCCAGCCAGATCGCCGCCTACACACATAGCGCAGTCGCCCGCGGCGTCAAGCCGCAGGTACCGCTTGATCACCAGCGCCCGCCCACCATCAACAACCACAGCCACAGCCCTCGGAATCGGCACACGCAACACGATCCCAGACCCCTCCGACAAACCCCGGTTCAGACGTTCTCGCGGTGGCGAGGTGGAGGGCTGGGTTTGGTGTGGGCGCGGATGACCGCGACGATCCAGGTCAGGAAGCCTGTGGCGAGACCGGCGGCCGTGCCGGCTGGGACGTGGTTGGCGAGATGGCCGAGGAGAGCGCCGAGGGTGCCGCCGAGGAGCAGGACGATGCTGAGCAGGCCGAACGAGTCGTTGCCAAGGTCTCTGAGGCGTTTGTCGAGGGGCTTGCGGCGGCCCATCAGCAGGAAGGTTTGGGCGCTCAGGACGACCGCCAGCAACAGCAGGAGCAAGTACCCCGTGGTGCCCATGGTGTCGATGCTCGCATGGCCAGGAGGTCTCCGGGGGGCGGGACCCGGAGGCCCCGCCCCCGACGCTAGCGGGCGACGTAGGCCGCGAGGTGTTTGCCGGTGAGGGTGGGTTGTTTGGCTACCAGGTCGGCTGGGGTGCCTTCGAAGACGATCTGGCCGCCGTCGTGGCCGGCGCCCGGGCCGAGGTCGATGATCCAGTCGGCGTGGGCCATCACGGCCTGATGGTGCTCGATGACGATGACCGACTTGCCGGCGTCGACCAGGCGGTCGAGGAGGGCGAGGAGTTGTTCCACGTCGGCCAGGTGCAGGCCGGTGGTGGGCTCGTCGAGGACGTAGATGCCGCCCTTCTCGCCCATGTGGGTGGCCAGCTTGAGGCGCTGGCGTTCGCCGCCGGACAGCGTGGTGAGCGGCTGGCCGAGGCTCAGGTAGCCGAGTCCGACGTCGGCGAGGTGGGACAGGATCTTGTGCGCCGCCGGTGTCTTGGCATCCCCGTCCCCGAAGAACTCCGTTGCCTCCGATACCGGCATCGCCAGTACTTCGCTGATGTCGCGCCCGCCGAACTGGTACTCCAGCACCTCTTCCTTGAACCGCTTCCCCTCGCACACCTCGCAGGGAGTCGCGACGCCCGCCATCATCGCCAGGTCGGTGAAGATGACACCCGCGCCGTTGCAGTTCGGGCAGGCGCCCTCGGAGTTCGCGCTGAACAGCGCCGGCTTCACCCCGTTCGCCTTCGCGAACGCCTTGCGGATCGGCTCGAGCAGACCCGTGTACGTCGCGGGGTTGCTGCGCCGCGATCCCCGGATCCCGGTCTGGTCGATCGACACGACGTCGGCCGACGGCGGCAGCGAACCGTGGATCAACGAGCTCTTGCCCGAACCGGCGACACCCGTGATGACGGTCAGCACGCCGAGCGGGATGTCCACGTCGACGTCCTGCAGGTTGTGCGTGGAGGCGCCGCGGATCTCCAGCTTGCCGGTCGCGGAACGCGGCTCCGGCTTCAGGGTGGCCCGGTCGTCGAGGTGCCGGCCGGTGAGCGTGTCGCTGCCGCGGAGACCCTCGATGGTGCCCTCGTAGCAGATCGTGCCGCCGCCGGTGCCCGCGCCGGGGCCGAGGTCGACGACGTGGTCGGCGATCGCGATCGCCTCCGGCTTGTGCTCGACCACGAGTACCGTGTTGCCCTTGTCGCGCAGCCGCAGCAGCAGTTCGTTCATCCGCTGGATGTCGTGCGGGTGCAGCCCGATGGTCGGCTCGTCGAAGACGTAGGTGACGTCGGTGAGCGAGGAGCCGAGGTGGCGGATCATCTTGACCCGCTGCGCCTCACCACCGGACAGCGTGCCGGCCGACCGGTCCAGTGACAGGTAGCCCAGGCCGATCTCGACGAACGAGTCGAGCGTGTGCTCCAGCTTGTCCAGCAGCGGGGCGACGGACTTGTCGTCCACCCCGCGCACCCACTCGGCCAGGTCGCTGATCTGCATCTTGCAGGCGTCGGCGATGCTGATCCCGTCGATCTTCGACGACCGGGCACCCTCGTTCAGCCGGGTCCCGTCGCACTCGGGGCAGGTGGCGAAGGTGATCGCCCGCTCCACGAAGGCGCGGATGTGCGGCTGCATCGCCTCGACGTCCTTGGCCAGGAACGACTTCTGGATCTGCGGGATCAGGCCCTGGTAGGTCAGGTTGATGCCCTCGACCTTGATCTTGGTCGGCTCCTTGTAGAGCAGCGCCTGCAGCTCCTTCTTGGTGAACTTGCTGATCGGCTTGTCGCAGTCGAAGAACCCGCAGCCGCGCAGGATCCGGCCCTGCCAGCCGTCCATGCTGTAGCCGGGGATGGTGAGCGCGCCCTCGTTGATCGTCTTGCTCGCGTCGTACAGGGCGGTCAGGTCGAAGTCGGTGACCGATCCGCGCCCTTCACAGCGCGGGCACATGCCGCCGGTGATGCTGAACTCGCGCCGCTCCTTGGTCTGCTGGCCGCCCTTCGACAGGGTGACCGCGCCCGCTCCGCTGATCGAGGCGACGTTGAAGGAGAACGCCTGGGCCGAGCCGATGTGCGGTTTGCCGAGCCGGCTGAACAGGATCCGCAGCATCGCGTTGGCGTCGGTCGCCGTACCGACGGTCGAGCGCGGGTCGGAGCCCATCCGCTCCTGGTCGACGATGATCGCGGTGGTCAGGCCTTCCAGTACGTCGACGTCGGGCCGGGCCAGCGTCGGCATGAAGCCCTGGACGAAGGTGCTGTACGTCTCGTTGATCATCCGCTGCGACTCGGCCGCGATGGTGCCGAACACCAGTGAGCTCTTGCCCGAGCCGGAGACGCCGGTGAACACCGTCAGCCGGCGTTTCGGGATCTCGATGCTGATGTCCTTGAGGTTGTTCACCCGCGCGCCCTGGACCCGGATCAGCTCGTGGCTGTCGGCAGCGTGGGGTCCGGTCGACGGCGTACGGGTCGTGGTGCGCTTGCTCATCAGTTCTCCATCTCATCGGGCGCGCGCCGTCCCCGACGGCACCTGGCAGGGAAGGCGGACCGCTCAGCGCACTTCCTGGAGCCGGACCATGTTGCCGGCCGGATCGCGGAAGGCGCAGTCGCGGACGCCGTACGGCTGGTCGATCGGCTCCTGGACGATCTCGATGTCACTGGCCTGCAGCTTCGCGAACGCGGCATCGACGTCCGGCGTGGCCAGCAGGATGCCGCCGTACGTGCCCTTGGCCATCATCTCGGTGATCACCTTGCGCTCCTCCTCGGTGATCCCGGGGTCGGCCGCCGGTGGGTGCAGCACGATGCTGGTGTCCGGCTGGCCGGGCGGGCCGACGGTCAGCCACCGCATGCCGTCGTAGCCGACGTCGTTGCGCAGTTCGAAGCCGAGCGCGTCGCGGTAGAAGGCGAGCGCGGCGTCCGCGTCGTTGTGGGGCAGGAAGCTGGCGTTGATCGTGATGTCCATAGCGATCACGCTAACGGCGCGGCGGCGGCCGGTGCTTCTCGATTCCTGATCGGTCTGCTCACCTGTTTCGAGAAGAACGACGGCATCCCGGCCAGCGCGCCCGCCGCGTCCCGCCGGTAGACACTCGGCGGTACGCCGACCAGCTCGGTGAAGCGGGTGCTGAACGTGCCCAGCGAGGAGCAGCCGACCTCGAAGCACACCTCGGTGACGCTCAGGTCGCCACGGCGCAGCAGGGACATCGCACGCTCGATCCGGCGCGTCATCAGATACGAGTACGGTGACTCTCCGTAAGCGATGCGGAACTGGCGGCTCAGATGACCGCCGGACATGTTCACCCCGCGGGCGAGCGCCTCGACGTCGAGCGGCAGCGCGTACTCCCGGTCGATCCGGTCGCGGACCCGCCGCAGCAGCACCAGATCGCGCAGGTGCTGCTCGCTGTCCGTCCTGCTCCCCATGGGACCGATCGTGCCATATTCCGCGCGCTGACGGGACGTGTCGAGGACGGCCGGGCCCGCTCCGACGTACCAGGTGACCATCGCCTACGGAAGGGGACTCCGATGCGTACGACAGCGGATCGTCTGCTGCGGACCTACTTGACGCTCATGGTCGTCGCGACGGGTGCCTCGTCGATGATCTGGGGGATCAACACGTTGTTCCTGCTGGACGCCGGGCTGAGCGTGACCCAGGCGTTCGCGGCCAACGCGTTCTTCACCGTGGGACAGGTGCTGTTCGAGGTACCGACCGGTGTCATCGCCGACACCGTCGGCCGGCGGGCGTCGTACCTGCTGGGGGCGGCGACGCTGACCGTGTCGACGCTGCTCTACGTGCTGCTCTGGCATCTCGAGGCGGGGTTCTTGCCCTGGGCACTGGCCTCCGCGCTGCTCGGGCTCGGGTTCACCTTCTTCAGCGGCGCCACCGAGGCGTGGCTGGTCGACGGGCTGGCAGCAAGCGGGTACGAAGGCTCGCTGGAATCGGCCTTTGCCAAAGGGCAGGTCGCGAGCGGTATCGCGATGGTCGGCGGCACGGTCGCCGGCGGAGTACTGGCTCAACTGACCAACCTCGGTACGCCGTACCTGGTCCGGGCCGGCTTGCTGGTCCTGACCTTCGTGGTGGCGTGGCGGGCGATGCACGACATCGGGTTCGCGCCGAAGCCGCGAGTCTCGGTCGTGGGGGAGATGCGCGCCATCTTGCGGGCCTCACTCGACCACGGGCTGCGCAACCCGCCGGTTCGCTGGTTGATGCTCTCGGCACCTATCACCATGGGCGTCAGCATCTACGGCTTCTACGCGACGCAGCCGTACCTGCTGGAGCTCTACGGCAACACCGATTCGTACGCAATTGCAGGGATCTCCGCCTCGCTCGTCGCCGTGGCCCAGATCGTCGGCGGCCTGTCCGCAACGGCCGTGAGCAAAGCGTTCCGGCACGGTACGTCGGTATTGCTCCTCACCGCGACTGTCACAGCGGTCATGTTGTTGCTGATCGGCCTGGTGACGAACTTCTGGCTGGCCATGATCCTGCTGGCCGCCTGGGCCATCATGTTCTCGACCGCCGTACCGGTCCGGCAGGCGCTGCTCAACAGGCTGATCCCCTCGGCGCAGCGAGCGACGGTGCTCTCGTCGGACAACTTGCTCGCTTCGGTGGGTGGTGCGGCCATCCAGCCGACGCTGGGCCGAGCGGCTGACGCATGGAGTTACGGCACGGCGTACCTGATCAGCGCCGGCATCCAACTCCTGGCCGTGCCCTTCGTACTCCGGGCCCGGAAAGCTCGCGTCGCACCGGACGAAAAAATGCCCTGCGCAACTTTCTCCTGAGTTTCCTCATCGTGCTCCGTGTAGGGGGAGGAGCAAACGAGGGGGGAGATCGTGAAGAGTCGGGGATGGACGAGTGCGGCGGTGGGGTTCGCACTCGCGATGGGGGGACTGGTGGCCGGACCGCCGGGGGCGGTTGCGGCGCCACCGGGTCCGGGGATCACTGTGTTGCCGGATCTGCCTGAGCCGGGGTTCGCACAGTTCGACCCGGCCAAGAGCAACGTAGTACCGGCGACCAAGGCTGCCGCGACTGATGTGCAGAGCGCTGCTCCCCGGACGTTGGCGGGCAGTGCGACGGCTGCCGGGACTTATACGTGTCCCGGTTTCAGCACGGTGGACGACGCGACCACGGTGGCGATGCTCCAGAACGATCTCTTCGCCTGGGGGCCGTACGCGGCGTACAAGGTCGGCAACGGCAGCGGGAACATCAACTGGCGGCTCAACCCGTACAAGAATCCCAGCTGGTACATGTGGTTCCACTCGCTTCGTTGGCTAGGGCAAGGAATCATGGCGGCCGGGCAGGGCAACACGGCCGCGATGACCCGGGTCGCCGCGATCACCAAGGACTGGGTGGCCGACAACCCGTACTCGTGGAAGGCCGACATCGGTGCGGACGAGTCCACGAAGCACCGGGCGAACGTGCTGATCTGCCTGCGCCAGGCGGTACTCTCCGGACTCGCCGTGAGTCAGTTGCCGGCGCAGTACAGCTGGATCGACGCCGCGCTGGTCAATCATGGGGCGTTCTTGACCGCGTACTGGAGCGGCGCCTGGAACCATGGCACGGACGAGAGCATCGCACTCTTTGGTATCGGGTGCACTCTGAATCGGTCCGCCTACAAGACCACCGCGCAGAACCGGCTGGCCGCCGGGATCACCACCTCGATCGACGCGCAGGGTTCGACCAACGAGCAGTCGACCGCCTACGCACAGTTCAACTACGCGCTCTGGGGACGCGCTGCCGCCGTACTGCAGCAGTGTGGAGCCGACCCCGGTACGACGATCACCACCCGGCGGGCCCTGCTCGCCAAGTGGCTCAGCCTGGCCACGAACTCGCTCGGCAAGCTGCACCAGATCGGTGACTCCGAGGTCGTCGCCACCACTCCGGTCGCCGGCACGCCGCTCGAATACGCGGGCTCGCGCGGTGTCAACGGGATCGCCCCGCCGAGCCGCGTCGCCGCGTACTCCGCCGGCTACGTCTTCGGCCGTACCGGGTGGGGTCAGACGCGACCCTTCGCGCAGGAGTCGACGTACAGCATCCGGTACGGCGCAGCGCGGGCCGTGCACGGTCACAGTGACCACACGGCCATCACCTACACGTCTCGCGGTCGCGACATCCTGATCAACGGCGGTCACGCGGGCTATCAGAACGACGCCTGGCGGACGTGGGCGAAGGGACAGTTCGCCGCCAGTGCGATGACGACTCCGTTGGCCGCCGAGACCTATCCGGTCACCAGGCTGCTCAGGTCGGGGGTCTACCCGACCTCGGAGTTCTACGAGTTCGCGGATGCGCCGGGAGCGGGGATCAGCCGTAAGCGCGCAGTACTGGTGCTCAAGGATCCCGATCTGCTCGTCACCCTCGACAGTGGGAGCTCCACGAAGGCGCAGCAGTTCCAGACGCTGTGGCACCTGCCGTCGGACCAGAAGGCAACGGTGTACTCGCGCACCACGGCGATCGGGATGAAGACCGGCGACACCAGCCGGACGATCCTCTTCCAGATCCCGTTCCGGCAGGTGCTGCCGCGGGGCGCGATCCTGCTGAAGCAGGCGCAGACCAGCCCGATCCAGGGCTGGCACTACCCGACCATCTTCCGCCGGAACTCAGCACCCACGCTCTTGTTCGCGCGATCGGGTTACAGCGCGTCGATCCTGTCCGTCGTCGCACCCGTCCACGCCACCGGATCCGTGCAGTACAAGGGTCGCTGGTCCGGTACGACGTACGTCGTCGACCTCGTTGTCGGTGGCAAGAAAGTCTCCTTCGGCATCACCACCGGCGGCTCGGTGTACCGCGTCGCGTAACCCGATCGGTCAGACCTCGGCTGGGCTCATCTCCAGACAGAACTCGTTGCCTTCGGGATCCTGGAGCGTGACCCAGCCGCGGCCGTTCGGTTTGCGATGGTCCTCGTGCACGGTGGCACCCAGCGCGAGGAGGCGCGGGAGTTCCTCGTCACGGGTGCGTTCGGTCGGTTGCAGGTCGAAGTGGATGCGGTTCTTGACCGTCTTGCCTTCGGGGACGGCGATGAAGAGCAGACCGGGCACCGGAGCCGGCGCCTCCACCAGTACTTCGGTGTCGCCGGGCTCGTCCTCGGCGGAGACCGGCCAGCCGGTGACCTTGCTCCAGAAGGTGGCGAGCTCGTACGGGTGGGCGCAGTCCAGGGTTACGTGCCTCAGGATCATGCCGGTCAATCTAGAACGGATGGTTGCCTTGGCGCCGCTGAATTTGCAGGGGTGGTGAGGGCTCGAAAGTGTCCGGGGGCGGGTCTAGGGTGCGAAGCATCAGGGGTAGATGGGGAGAGGAGCAAGTGATGGCATCGAGGCTCAACCCGTACATCGGTTTCGACGGGAACGCACGGCAGGCGTTCGAGTTCTACCAGCAGGTGTTCGGTGGGGAACTGGCTGTGAACACGTTCGGCGAGTTCGGCGCGCCGGACACCGAGGACAGCGACAAGATCATGCACGCGATGCTCGAGACGCCACAGGGCTACACGCTGATGGGCTCGGACACGCCGAGCGACAGTGAGTTCCAGTCCGGCACCAACATCGCGGTCAGCCTGAGCGGCGACGACGAGTCCCTCCGCGAGACCTTCGCCAAGCTGGCCGATGCCGGCACGGTGACGATGCCGCTGGAGAAACAGATGTGGGGCGACGAGTTCGGCATGGTCACCGACCAGTTCGGCGTCTCCTGGATGATCAACATCACCCAACCCCAGAGCTGATCCCAGCCGGTACTGCGTCCGCCGGGCCCGCGGGTCCGGCGCCAGAGCCGCGCTGCCCGCGGCGGTCCGGAGTACGGGCTAAGGAAGAACCTCGTCGTGGGGCCAAGTGTGGGTGAGGACCCGGGCGAGGACCGGGTCCTCGGAAGACACGCAGTACGGCGTCTCCTCCGCGCTGCGCACAGCCGCGACCACCGGGCTGCCCAGGAGGTCCCACGGGTCGATCCGGTTGGCGAGTCTGCCGTCGAGGCGTAGGTCGAGGTAGGCGGGGTTGTCGCCCCACCAGACGGCGAAGGCTTCCTGCAGCTGTGCGGGGTGGACGCCGATCCAGACGCCGTACGTCAGCGTGTGGTCACCCTTCAAGTGGATCGGCAGCAGAGCCCGGACGAACGCGCCGTAGCCGTCAGCCTGCAGCATCACCGACTCGGTGGGAGTGTCGTGGCTCATCCAGAGGCCCGGCAGTTGTTCCCAGTCGGGGAGCTCGACCAGCGGGGTCGGGAGCTGGAAGCGGAGGTGGCGGTTGTGCGCGCCGACGGAGCGTCCGCAGGTCGCGCAGTTGTCGGTGTGCACTGGCTGAGTATGCGTGCTTCAGGGGTTTTGGACGAGGGGTTCGGATTCTTTGACTGGGGTCAGGGGTTTGCCGTGGGTGAAGTAGTGGGTGAGGTTGTCGACTACTAGTTGGCCCATGGCGTTGCGGGTGGGGATGGTGGCGGAGCCGACGTGGGGGAGGAGGACTGCGTTGTCCAGCTCGAGCAGGCCCGGGTGGACTTCGGGTTCGTTCTCGAACACGTCGAGGCCGGCGCTCAGGATCGTTCCCGAGCGGAGGGCTTCGACCAGTGCCTCCTCGTCGACGACGGTGCCGCGGGCGACGTTGATGAGGATGCCGTCGGGACCGAGTGCTTTCAGGATCTCGGCGTCGACCAGGTGCCGGGTCTCGTCGCCGCCCGGAACCACGATCATCAGGATGTCGACGGCGGCCGCCAGCTCGGAAAGCGTCGGATAGTAGCGGTAGGCAACGTCTTTGCGATGGCGGTTGTGGTAGGCGATGGAGATGCCGAACGCCTCCGCCCGCTGGGCGATCGCCTCGCCGATCCGGCCGAGGCCGAGGATGCCCATCGTGCGGCCGTTCAGCGTTGCCTTCGTCAACGGGTAGGCGCCCTCGGTCCACGACGCGGCCCGCAGGTAGCGCTCGGCGCGGGACAGTTCACGAGCCGTCATCAGCAGGAGCCCGAGAGCCGTGTCGGCGACCTCGTCGTCCAGTACGCCGGGAGTGTTGGTGACGATGACCCCCCGCTCGGCGGCCGCTTGCGCGTCGATCTTGTCGTAGCCGACGCCGAAGCTCGCGACCAGCCGCACCGCGGGCAACCGGTCGAGGAACGCGCCGTCGATCGCAGTACCGCCAGTCGCGACCGCGGTGATGTCCTGGGCCCGCTCGGCCAGTACTGCGTCCGGGTCGTCCGACTCCCACAGCCGGATCACGTCGAAGTGTTCCGCGGTCCCGGCCAGCACCGTCTCGTTCATCGGACCGGGCAGCAGAACGGTGGGACGTGACATCGCAACTCCCAGGGGTCGAGGGTCTCCCAACCCTATTCCGCCGGCCTGCAGCGCGAACGGGCCGACCTAGGAGTTCGAGTAGCGGCCGCCAGCTGGCCGCTACTCCCGGCAGGGTGCTGCGCATGACGGAGAACAGAGCTGCCAGCTTGCACGCGTACTTCGGATACCGGGACGCGGTCGCCGCGTTGCGATGGCTGGAGGACGCGTTCGGGTTCGAGACGACCATGCAGTACCCCGACGACAAGGGCGGGATCATGCACGCCGAGCTGCGGCGTGGAGATGCGGCCATCACTCTCTTCACCGACGAAGAGGGCTACGAGAAGCTGCCGCGCAAGGGTGACAGCGTCGGGCACGGGCTGTACCTCGCGCTCGGCTCGCAGGCCGAGGTGGACGAGGTGTACGCCAGCGCGACCAAGCACGGCGCCGAGACCGTGTGGGCACCGGACAACACCGAGTGGGGCAACTACCGCTGCCGCGTCGCCGACCCAGAAGGCTACGAATGGACCTTCGGCACTCACATCCCCGGCCAACCCACCGCCAACTGGACCGAAGAAGCCTGACAGCTCCCCGGCCGGTGAGGAGGCCTGACGGCTCTCCGGCCAGCCAACCGCCGCCCGGAGCGAGGAGGCCGGCCCCTGTTGCTGGAGGACAACGGCCATCTTGGGGAAACCGAGTAGACATCGGCTGGATCGCTGGACTGCAACGGGGTTTGCTGAGGGGGCAGGTGGCGTTTCGTACGGTGGGCGAAGGGCTTTCTTGTTACGCCCTGAGACGAGTAGGTTACTCCGCATGCCCGCTCTCGGTCCGCTGTATGCGTTGTACGTCCGCCGCCTTCGGTCTCAGCTCGCCGGCCGGGAACTGCCCGAGCACATCGGGGTGGTGACGGACGGGAACCGGCGGTGGGCGCGCGGCAAGGGGCACAGCAACCCGAGCGTCGGCCACCGCCGCGGAGCCGAGCACATCGAGAACCTGCTCGGCTGGTGCGAGACCGCCGGCGTACCGCACGTCACCGTCTTCCTGTGCTCCACGGAGAACCTCGCCAAGCGCGACGACGCCGAGGTCGCGTACCTGATGGAGGTCGTCGAGGAGATCGTCGCGGGCCGGCTCGCGCAACCCGGCGGCCGCTGGCAGGTACACATCGCCGGCCTGCTCGACCTGCTCCCGGACAGCACGGCGCACGCCCTGAAGAACGCGGTCGACGCGACCAAGGACTGCACCACCGGCAACCACATCACCCTCGCGATCGGGTACGGCGGACGGCAGGAAGTCGTCGAGGCGGTCCGCTCGCTGATGGAGTCGGAGGCGGAGGCGGGCAACGATCTCAGAGGCCTGGCCGAGACGCTCTCGGCCGACGACATCACCAAGCACCTCTACAACGTCGGCCAGCCGGACCCCGACCTGATCATCCGGACCAGCGGCGAGCAGCGGATGTCGAACTTCCTGCTCTGGCAGAGCGCGTACTCCGAGCTCTACTTCTGCGAGGCGTACTGGCCGGCCTTCCGCGAGGTCGACTTCCTCCGCGCCCTCCGCTCGTACGCCGACCGCCACCGCCGCCGCGGCGCCTGAGCCTCAGTCGCAAGCGGGTGTGGAGAACTCCTCGACCGTGGAGATCTTGTCGTCCGGCCCCGGCCCGACCGCAGTACCGGCCGTAGCAGCCTGATGCCTGACCAGACCGGGCTCCAGCAACTTGAGGTCGGAGAAGGTGAACTCGGTTCCTCTGGCCGCCCAGTTGTCGCCCCAGAGTTGCACGGAGTACGCACCTGTTGCCTGCGGGAGCTCCCCTGACAGTTGCCAGCCGCTGCCGCCGGTCAGCAACGAGAACTGGACGACACCCTTGGCCGGGTCGGCGTTGTTGTACTCGACGGACGGCGGCACGACCGTGGTGGGCAGGTTGGGCGGTCGGTGCGAGACCTTGATTCTCGTGATGTGGGCGTCGCAGTCCCGCAGTACGAGGACAGGCTTGCCGGCGTCGTCCACCGTCACGCCCACCGAAGCGGGTGATCGCCGCGGCCCGCAGCCGGCCAGGGACATCACCAGACAGCCGATGACGCTCACCCACGCGACCTTCCGCCAGCTCATCAGCCGCAGTCCTCGGGGGTGAACTCGTCAAGGCTGACGGTCTCCGTGGAGTTGGCCCGCGGCAACACCTTCGTGATCAGGATCTGGCCCGGCTGGAGGTCGTTCAGCATCGTCGGGGTGAACGCGATGGCCGCCGCGTTCGACGAGCCGTCCTTCTTCCGGCCCTTCAGGGAGTAGCGATGGGTGGGATCGAGCTCCGGTACCGGCGCCTGCGACTTCCAGCCCTTGGCGCCCTCGACCAGCGGGAACTGCACGATGCCCTTCGGGGAGCGCGGGTTGGACCACTCGGCCAGCACCACGTCATCGGCGGTCGTCTCGGTCTGCACGTGGTCCAGCAACTTCAGTTTGTCGATATCGCCCTTGCAGTCCTGGAGCACGACGATGACCTTGCCGGCCTCGTCCACGGTCACCCCGATGACGCCGGACTCGGTCGGGCTGCACGCGGTCAGCATGGCCGCAGTACAGGCGACCACCCCGACCCACACCAGTTTCCCCCGGCTCATGCGTCAGAGCGTAGGGCGTGCTCAGGGGCAGTCGTCGGTGATGAAGTCCTCGAGCGAGGTGATTCTGTACTGCGGGGTGGCGGGCGACGCGCCGTACGACGGGACCTCGTCGCGGCGGAGCCAGTCGTGCCGGACCTGCCCCGGTTTGAGGGTCTTGAGGTCGGCAAGGGTGAACTCGGTACCCCGCCCCAGCCACTTCCGGCCGTCGCTCCAGGCCTCGACCACGAACTTGCCACCCGCGTGCGGCTTCGGCACGGTCCCGTCCGGCCGCCACCCGTCCGTACCGGTCAGCAACGGAATCTCGACGACCTCCTGGACCGGCTGCTCGTTCTCGTAGGAAACCCGCACCGACGGCTTGGTCTTGTCGTAGAGCACCAGCTGAGTGATGTCGGCCCGGCAGTTCTGCAACACGATGACCGGATTCCCCGCCCCATCGACAGACATCCCCACAGCAGCCTCAGAGGTCCCCGGCTCACACGCGGCCCCCACCACCGCCACCCAGACGGCAGCCCCACCCAAAACCACCCACCGACGCCGCCCCATCTTTCGAGAGTAAGCCTTAAAGCGTGCCGAGGTCTTCGAAGATGAGGGCTGTTCTGGTGGCGAGGACTTCGGGGATGGCTTGGAGCTTTTCCAGGACGACTCGGCGGAGACCTTCGTTGTCGGCGGCGCGGACCAGGAGGATGGCGTCGAAGTCGCCGCCGACCAGGGCCATGTGCTTGACCTCGGGGATCGCCTGGAGTTGTTCGCGCAGGGTTCGCCAGGAGCTCTGGCGGAGACTCAGGGTGACGTACGCCGAGGTCGCCAGCCCGAGTTTCAGCGGATCGACGGTAGCGGTGAAACCCGTGATCACGCCGGTCGTGGTGAGGCGTTCGACCCGGGCGTAGGCGTTCGCTCGGGAGATGTGCACCTGGTCGGCCAGAGCCCGGATGGAGAGCCTGCCGTCGCGGCTGAGCGCGGCCACGATCTGCCGGTCGAGCTCGTCGAGCGCTGGGGCGGCGGCCATCTGTCCAGGTTCGGCCGTGCCGACCGCTACGTCCTCGGACATTCTGCTCCTCAGGATGGTCGGATGTAACCGAACGTCCCAGGATTCTCCCAGCTATGGATCCGAATGGCCAGAAGTATGACGATGAGACATCCGTACGTCTTCCCTGCGCAGGAGGGTTTTCATGAACGAGCGAAGCGAGTTCATCATCAAGCAGAGCCTGCCTCGTGCCTCATCGGCGCCCGGAGCGAAGCGAGGACGTCGATGAGGTTCGTCGAGGAGCGTTTGCTCCCCTCCGCTGAGCCAGTTCAGCTGGTCGACCAGAACGGCACGCGGCACGACAACCCGCAGTACGGGATGCCGTCGCCGGAAGCCCTGGTCGACGGCTACGCACAGTTGGTCGTGGGCCGCAGGATCAACGACCAGGCCAGCGCGCTCGTCCGGCAGGGCCGGCTCGCCGTCTACCCGTCGTCGCACGGCCAGGAGGCGTGCCAGGTGGCCGCCACGATGGTGCTCGGCGAGCAGGACTGGCTGTTCCCGACGTACCGGGACACCGTGTCGATCGTCAGCCGCGGTGTCGACCCGATCGAGACGCTGACGCTGCTGCGCGGCGACTGGCACTCCGGCTACGACCCGTACGACCGCAACGTGGCGCCTCAGGCGACGCCCTTGGCGACGCAACTGATCCACGCCGTCGGGGTCGCGCACGCCGCGCGGCTCAAGGGTGAGGACACCGTCGTGATGGCGCTCTGCGGCGACGGGGCGACCAGCGAGGGTGACTTCCACGAGGCGCTGAACTTCGCGGCCGTGTTCAAGGCGCCGGTGGTGTTCTTCATCCAGAACAACGAGTACGCGATCTCCGTGCCGCTCGCTCGGCAGACCGTCGCGCCCTCCCTTGCGCACAAGGGCATCGGGTACGGCGTACCGGGGGAGCGGGTCGACGGCAACGATCTGGCCGGACTGCTCGCAGTACTGGGCTCCGCTGTTGACAAGGCGCGCGCTGGGGAAGGGCCGCAGCTCGTCGAGGCGCACACGTATCGCGTCCAGGCGCACACCAACGCCGACGACGCGACTCGCTACCGCAACGACGCGGAGGTCGCTCCTTGGCTGGAACGCGACCCGCTGAAGCGACTGGATGCCTACCTGACGGCCGAAGGACTGCTTGACGACGTACGGCGAGGTGAGGCGGCGGCTGCTGCCGAAAAGGTCGCCGAGGAGTTGCGGGTGGGGCTGATGCAGGAGCCGTCGACCGATCCGGCGGAGCTGTTCGCGCATCTGTACACGACGCCGACGCCGCAGTTGCGGGAGCAAGCCGCGTTCCTGCAGGACGAGCTGTCGCGAGAGGAGGCCTGACCATGGCGCACGAAAAGCTCTCCATGGCCCAGGCGCTGAACCAGGCGCTGCGGGACGCGATGCGGGCCGACGACACGGTGCTGATGTTCGGCGAGGACGTCGGCGCGCTCGGCGGGGTCTTCCGGATCACCGACGGGCTGACCGCCGAGTTCGGCGAGGATCGTTGCTTCGACACCCCGTTGGCCGAGTCCGGCATCGTCGGGATGGCGGTCGGGCTGGCGATGAACGGGATGCGGCCGGTCGTCGAGATGCAGTTCGACGCGTTCGGCTACCCGGCGTTCGAGCAGGTGGTCAGCCACGTGGCGAAGATGCGAAACCGGACCCGCGGCAAGATCACGCTGCCGCTGGTGATCCGGATGCCGTACGCCGGTGGCATCGGCGGCGTCGAGCACCACTGCGACTCCTCCGAGTCGTACTACGCGCACACGCCGGGGCTGACGGTCGTTGCCCCGGCCACCGTTTCCGACGCGTACACCTTGTTGCGCAAGGCAATCGAGTTCCCCGACCCGGTGATCTTCATGGAGCCCAAGAAGCTGTACTGGGCCAAGGAAGAGGTCGACCTGAGTGTCGAAGGACCGGGGATCGGGACGGCCGTCGTACGGCGAGAGGGTGCGGACGCGACGCTGATCGCGTACGGGCCGTCGGTGCCGATCGCGATGGAGGCGGCCGAAGCGGCTGCTGCCGAGGGGCGTCAGTTGCAGGTGGTGGATCTGCGGTCGCTGGTGCCGTTCGACGACGAGACGGTGTGCGCGGCGGTTCGTAGTACTGGTCGGGCTGTCGTGGTGGCCGAGGCGAGCGGGTTTGCGAGTGTCTCGTCGGAGATCGTTGCCCGGGTCACCGAACGGTGCTTCCACTCGCTGGCGGCGCCGATCCGGCGGGTGACCGGGTTCGACATCCCGTACCCGCCGCCGAAGCTGGAGCGGCACCAACTGCCCGGCGTGGACCGGATCCTGGACGCTGTCGACTCCCTGCAGTGGGAGGACTCATGAGCGGCACCCGGACGTTCCTGCTGCCGGATCTCGGTGAAGGGCTGACGGAGGCGGAGATCGTTCGCTGGCTGGTCGAGGTGGGTGACGTGGTCGCGGTCGACGCGCCGGTCGCCGAACTCGAGACGGCCAAGTCGATCGTCGAGGTCCCGTCGCCGTACGCCGGCGTGGTCGCCGAGCTGCACGGCCCCGTAGGCACGACCATCGACGTCGGCAAGCCACTCATCACCATCGGCACCCTCGACCAAGCCGCCGAAACCTACCGCCAGGAAGAAAAAGCCGGCTCCGGCAACGTCCTCATCGGCTACGGCACCCCAGAATCCGCCGCATCCGGCCGGCGCCGACGCCCCCGCAGTACAACGCCCACAGCGGTTACTGCGAAGAACGTCGAGGGCGCACCGCACTCCACCGCGGCAGCTCCTCGTCCGGCTGCGCCGGCCGAGTCGCAGGTCGGTGGCGCGGCCGCGCGCTCCTCCGAAGCACATCGCGGCGCTTCGGCTTCAGCCGACCCGGCACCCGCCGCTTCCGCGCCGCGGGCGCGGAAGGTGCCTTTGGTGGTTTCGCCGTTGGTTCGGCGGATGGCCAAGGATGCGGGGGTGGATCTGCGGGAGGTCGAGGGGTCTGGCGCGGGTGGGTTGATCGTGCGGCGGGATGTTGAGCGGGCGATTGCTGCCGGCTCGGCTGCCTCGGCTGTTGCGTCGCCTGCTGTGGCTGACGAGGTGCCTGCCGAGGTGGATGCGCGGACCGGGTTGGGGGAGTTGCGGCGGGTTCCGGTGAGTGGGTTCCGGAAGGCTGTGGCGGCGACTTTGAGTCGAAGCCGGCGGGAGATTCCGGAGGCGACGACCTGGGTGGACGTGGATGCGACCGCTCTGCTCGAGTTGCGCGAGTCGTTGCGGACGGCAACCGATCCGGGTCCTGGACTGCTTGCGCTGATGGCGCGATTCGTCGTCGCAGGGTTGAAGAAGTACCCCGAGCTCAACGGGTTCGTCGACACCGAGCGCGAAGAGCTGGTGCAGTACGACGGCGTCAACCTCGGTCTGGCTGCTCAGACCGAGCGCGGTCTCGTAGTACCGGCTATTGCCGACGCGCACCTGCTGACCGCCCGCGGGCTTGACGCGGAGATCCGCCGTCTGACCGCGTCAGCACGAGACGGACGGCTGACCGCGCGCGAGTTGGCGTGTGGGTCGTTCACGCTGAACAACTACGGCAGTTTCGGCGTCGACGGCAGTGCGGCGATCATCAACCACCCGCAGGTCGCGATCCTCGGCGTCGGCCGGATCATCGACCGTCCGTGGGTCGTCGACGGCCAGTTGGCGGTCCGCAAGCTGACCCAGTTGTCGCTCGTCTTCGACCATCGAGTCTGCGACGGCGGCACCGCGGCGGGCTTCCTCCGCTTCGTCGCCGACGCCTTCGAGTCCCCGGCCTCGATCCTGGCCGACCTCTGAGCCGGCCGAGCTGAATCTCAGGAGAGCTGGCGCGGGCGGAGGCCGATGAGAATCGCGCGGAGACCGGTCTGGAAGCGTGCTTCGGGACCAGCCAGGTCCTCGCGACTGAGGTACGCCGACAGCGTGGCGGCGCCGATCCCCAGCTGATCGCCCGCCGCGGAGGCCCATTCGCGCTCGGCCAGCCCGCTCCGGCGTACGGTCGCCACCCACGCCGCGTCGGTCACCGCCGCCCCGACGACGTAGTGGAAGACCGCCGACACCGCCGCGTCGAGATGGACGCCCTTGAAACCCGCCGTGCTGAGGATCGCCTGGATCCGCTCGGCATAAGCCTGGTAGTGCGGTCCGAGCCCGGCATGACTCGCCATCAGCTGCGCCGCCCACGGATGCTCAGCCAGTACTGCGTACGCGGCGCGCGCCAGCACCGTCAGTTGGTCGCGCCAGTCGCCTTCGTCGGCCGGCACCAGCGCCTCCGCCAGCACCGTGTCGACGGCGAGTTCGAGCAGGTCGTTCTTGTTCGCCACCCGCCAGTAGAGCGCCGAGGTGGCAGCGGTTCCGAGCTCGGCGGCCATCCGCCGCATCGACAGTTTCTCCAGCCCGTCGCGGTCGAGCAGCTTGATCGCGGTCTCGACGATGTCGTCGCGGCTGAGCGGCGCGCGGGTCTCACCCGGCTCGGTCCGCAACCAGACCGACCCGAGCACTGTCTTCTCATCCGCTTCGCGTGCCATTCGCGGAATCCTACTGATACGGCGTTCCAGCGCGAAATACGGCGTATTAGTTGCCTCGATCATCTGGTAGTCACGTTCAGGTCAGTTGCTTGATTCCCCTGTTTTGACTACGCAGCGCGCTCGCCGGAGCCGAAAGCGTTTCGTTATGTAAGGGCTCGGCGTGGCGCAGCCCGATGACTTGCATCTGCTATGGCAAGCACACCAGAATGCCGAGGGCGTGTCCCTTCGGGGTTGGTCCTGGTGCAATTCGGCCGGACCGGTAGGGCGCGCGACGACACACCGCCGGATCCCGGCCCGCACTGGGGCGGGGCCCACCTGTCCGGCCTGGAGAATCGCTCCGGTGTCGGAAGATGACATCGCCCGTCCGCCTGGATCGGCATGACAAGTGGGGAAACAGAACCTGTGAACGAGGAAGCAAAGTCGGAGCGCTCTGGTGCGCTCAAGGCCATCAGCTCCAAGAGCACCGCGCTGCTCGGCGGCGCCGGCGCACTGGCGCTGGCCATCGGCGGCCTGACCGTGGCGTTCGCGCCCGGTGCCTCGGCCGACGGGATCGAGAAGCCCGGCAACCCGACCTGTGCGGAACTGGTTCCCGGGTCGACGGAACTCAAGATCGAGCCGGTCAAGTCGGGCTCGAAGACCGAAGGCCCCTACACCGCGACGATCGTGGTCAGCACGCTCGCGGTCGACGACCCGGCTCACCCCGGTGACCAGACCGGCAGCGAGGTCTTCAGCTTCACCGTCCTCGGTGGCACCGTTCAGGGCGTCATCGTCAAGGGTGGTCCGACCGCGAACTTCTACGACTACAGCCCGGCCGGTGCGCTGGCCGGAACGGCCCTGCACGCCCCGGTGAACAAGGACAAGTTCTACGGGCTGAGCCACGTCTCCTTCTGCTTCGTCGAGAAGACGACGCCGACCCCGACGCCGACTCCCACGCCGACGCCGACGCCGACGGTGTCTGACACGCCGACGCCGACCCCGACGCCGACCCCCACGCCGACGCCGACCCCCACGCCGACGCCGACCCCCACGCCGACGCCGACGGTGTCTGACACTCCGACTCCGACCCCGACTGTGTCTGAGACGCCGACGCCGTCGGACACGCCTTCGACTCCGGGTGACACGCCGACTCCGAGCGACACGCCGACCACGGTGCCGACCTCCTCGCCGAGCACCCCGGTCGTCGTACCGACCGAGGTCGACGCTGGTCTGTCCGGCCCGGCACTGTCGAACACCTCCTCGAGCTCCGGTAGCAACCAGGGCATCTGGGGCGGACTACTGCTGGCCTTCGGTGCGATCCTGCTGTCCGCAGGTGTGCTGAAGTCCCTGAAGCGTCGCGGTGCCCACGCCGCCTGACACTCCTGCTGAGCGCCGGCTCCAGGCTCGCTCCCGTTCACGCAAGTGGACGGCAGTGATCCTGGCGGCCGGCGCCGCATTGGTCCTGTTCGGCGGATACCTCCAGTTCAGGGGTGATCCTTCGTCCGCCGAGCAGGGTCCGGCCACCCAGGGTGGCCCGACTCAGCAGAGTCCGGCACCCAGCAGTTCCCGGCGTCCAAAGCCGGCTCCAACGGCCAAGCCGTCGGCATCCGCCACCCGTACGCCGGCCCGAACCCCCACCAAACCGGGGCAGTCGGCAACGACCTCTACCACGACCACGCCCCCGGCCAGTCGCGCGAAGCCGGGTACGCCGGTCCGCGTATCCGTCCCGAGTCTCGGTGTCTCCGCCCGGGTGCTCGGCATCCGCGCCCGTGGTGGCGCGTTGATCCCGCCGTCCAACCCCCGGCTCGTCGGCTGGTGGTCCGACGGTGCTCGCCCGGGTGCGGCGAAAGGCTCGGCGATCATCACCGGGCACACCGTCCACAACGGTGGCGGCGCCTTCGACGATCTCGAGGAGTTGCGGACGGGCGACGCGGTCACGGTGACGACCGGCAAGGGCACGATCAAGTACTCCGTCGTGGGCGTCGCGGTGTATCGCAAGGGCGCTCTGGCCAAGCAGGCCGCTCGGTTGTTCGACCAAGGCGTGGCCGGTCGGCTGGTCCTGGTCACCTGCGAGGACTGGGACGGCACGAAGTACCTGAGCAACGCCGTCGTTATCGCCCAGCCAGTTTCCTGAACTTGCTCTGGGCAAGAACCCCAGGAAACTTGCTCCAGGCAAGAAGCCCCGGACCGCCGCCCCCACTCACCAACCCGTCCGAGCAGCCCTCGTCAGGCGTCGCTGCGCCTGGCTGGTGCTGCGGAGGGGAGGTTTGTGAGTGGGGCCGGTCCGGGCAGGCCGATGGCCGGGCCCGTGGGGGACCGGCCATCGGTGGGTGGTCGGACTAGTTGTTGATCTGGGTGGTCAGGGCTGAGGCGTACGACGCGACCTCGGCGTACACGCCCGGGTTGTTGGCGTCGGCGCAGCCGATACCCCAGGAGACGACACCGAACAGGCGGCCGTTGAGGACCAGCGGGCCGCCGGAGTCGCCCTGGCAGGAGTCCTTGCCACCGGCCTTGTAGCCGGCGCAGATCTCGCCGTTCGCGACATAGCCTTCGCTGGCGTAGACGTTTCCGCAGTACGCGTCGCCGAGGACCGGGACGACGACCTTCTGCAGGCGGTTCGCCGGGCCGGTGCCCTCGGTCTCGCCGTACCCGTAGACGGTCGGCTGGGCGCCGACGGCGTCCGCGGTGCGGCTGGTCTCCAGCGGGAGGGTCGGGACGCCGGTGAACGGCGTGGCCAGGGTCAGCACAGCGACGTCGTGGCCGGCCGCCTGCCCGTACAGCGGGTCCTTCCAGATCTTGGAGATCTTCGAGGTCCTGCCGCCGGTGGTCGAGTTGAGGTTGTCGCGGCCCTGGATCGCTGTGTAGGTGCTCATCGACTGGTTCATGCAGTGCGCGGCGGTGACGATCTTGTTCGCCTTGACCAGGGTGGCGCCGCAGTACTGGCCGACCGGGGACGACGAGCGGCTGTTGTTCAGGGCAATCATCCACGGAACCTGGGCGGTGCCAGCGGTGGTGCCGCCGACGATGTTGGTGCCGGGCGGGGGCGTCCGGGCCTCGGCCTGCGCGAGCGCGCCGGCCGAAGCGACGGCCACAACAGCCGCCGCGAGTACCGCGCGGAACTTGAGCTTTCCGGTCATGCCTCACACTCCAGATTCATCTCGGGCCGCGGTTGGGCGGGGCGGCCGTCTGCGGAGAAGAGTTGTCCGAACACGGTGCGTAGCGCAAGCGATTGTTTGGGCACATCGGTGACGCTGCAGTCCTGTGTCACCGACTTAAGTCGCCCACCCAGAGACCTCGGACCGACGAAACCCCCGCCCCGACGCCGAAAACTAAGCTCCCATGACAGAAATCAACCGAGCCCAGTTCCTAACCCGAGCCGCCGCCCTTGCTCTGCTGGCAGCCGGTACGACACCCGCCGCTAACGCGACGGGGGCGGGGGCGAGCTCCGCCGCTGGCGCGCCGGGGGGAGCGGCAGCCGTCCCGGGAGCTGCGGGGGTCGGCGCAGGGGCTGCCGGCGCGGTGGGAGACGCAGGGTCTTCTGTGGGGGGTGCTGGTGGCAACTACGCCTTGAGGGGTGGAGCCGGTGGTGGGGGTGGGGCAGGTTCGGGTGCTGGTTTGCAGGGGCTGGCATTCAAAGGGGTGGCGTATGACGTTGGGACTGGGTTCTTGGGGGATGACAGTCGGGTGCGGTGGAGCCGGGGTTTGATGCGCGGTGAGATTCGGGCGATCCGGGAGCAGTTGCATGCCAACTGGGTGAGTGTTTACGGCAGCGACGTCGGTCGGCTGCGGGAGACGGCTGAGGAGGCGCTCAGGATCGGGTTGACGGTTTCGGTGCAGCCTCGGGCGTTTGATCGGCCGCAGGAGGATGCGCTGGAGCAGTTGCGGCAGACCGCGGTGGAGGCTGAGAAGCTGCGCCGGCGGTACAAGCCTGAAGTGATCCTGGTGATCGGCTGCGAGTTCATGTTGTTCACGCCGGGGATCGTGCCGGGGGCGAACTTCTTCGAGCGGGTCGAGTACCTGACCAAGGGCGAGTTCGACATGGCCGAGCTGCAGCGGAAACTCAGCACCTACGTCGCGACAGCGGTCAAGGTTGCCCGCAGCAACTTCACGGGACGGATCACGTACGGCGCCGCCGCGGACCTGGAGCGGATCGACTGGTCGCTGTTCGACATCGTCGGCCTGGACTACTACTCCTACCACGCCGATCGGGCCGCTCACGCCCAGGAGCTGGCACCGTTCCGGCGGTGGAACAAGCCGATCATGATCCTGGAGTTCGGCTGCTGCACCTTCACCGGCGCACCGGAGATGGGCGGGATGGGCTGGGAGATCGTCGACTTCGAGAAGGATCCGCCGGAGATCAAGCCTGGCTACTACCGCGACGAGCAGGAGCAGGCCGACCACCTCCGCACCATGCTCGAGGTCTTCACCGAGGAGGGTTTCCTGGGCGCCGCGCCGTACACGTTCATCTCGCCCGACGCGCCGCACCGCAAGGAGCGCCGGTACGACGAGGACATCGCCGCGTTCAGTCTCTGCAAGGTGATCCGGCAGACCTCCTCGGACCCAGCCTCGAAGTACCGCTGGGAGCCGAAGAAGTCCTTCCACGCGGTCAGCCGCTTCTACGCCACCTGCTGAATCAGACGGTGGTCAGGACCGGTTCGCGGGAGCTTGCGGTGCGGCGGTGGCGGTCCAGGAGGCCGGAGGTGATGGCTGCTGTGAGGCCGGCGGTGGCTAGGGCGGCGCCGACCCAGTTGGGGGCGGTGTAGCCGAGGCCGTGCTCGATGGTGAGGCCGCCGAGGTAGGCGCCGACCGCATTGCCGAGGTTGAAGGCGGCGATGTTCGCCGCGGACGCGAGAGCCGGTGCGCCGGCCGCCTTGTCCATCACTCGCTTCTGCAGTGGTGCCACCGTCGCGAAGCCGGCCGCGCCGAACAGCGCGATCGTGAGTGCCGACGACACTCGTCCATGCGCAGAGAAGACGAAGGCCAGCAGTACGACGGCGAGCAACGCCAGGATCGCGTACAGGCTGGGCATCAACGAGCGATCGGCTGCCTTGCCGCCGAGCAGGTTGCCGACCACCAGGCCGCCGCCGAACAGCACCAGCAACCAGGTGACGGCACCGGACGAGAAGCCGGCCACCTCGGTCATCATCGGCGCGATGTAGGTGAAGGACGCGAACACTCCGGCGAACCCGAGCGCGGTCATCGCCAGCGCCAGCCAGACCTGCAGATTGCGGAAGACTGCCAGTTCGCGGCGCAGCCCGGGCCCTTCGCTCACGCTCTGCCGGGGAACGAGGAACACGATGCCGAGCAACCCGACCACCCCGAGCACGGTGACCGCCCAGAAGGTGGATCGCCAGCCGAACTGCTGACCGAGCGCAGTACCACCCGGTACTCCGAAGACGTTCGCCACCGTCAGGCCGGTGAACATCAGCGCGATCGCACTGGCCTGCTTGGCCTTCGGAACCAGCGACGCGGCGACGACCGAGCCGACGCCGAAGAAGGCGCCGTGCGACAGCGCCGCCACGATCCGCCCGGTCATCAGGACGCCGTACGTCGGGGCGAGCGCGGAGATCAGGTTGCCCGCGATGAACACGCCCATCAGTGCGACGAGCACGGTCTTGCGGGAGATCTTGGACCCGATCGCGGTCAGCAAAGGAGCACCGACCACGACGCCGAGGGCGTAACCGGAGATCAGCAGGCCGGCCGACGGGATGCTGACCCCGAAGTCGGTGGCGACCTCCGGCAGCAGGCCCATGATGACGAATTCGGTGGTGCCGATCCCGAAGGCACCGATGGCCAGTGCCAACAACGCGGCAGGCATGACGGGGTTTCTCCTCGAATGTAGTCTTGTGACTGTTACCGGCGTCCGCGATAGTTGCAGACGCGGGCTATTGCATGAGCTTCATACTGCCTCATGCAAGGGTATTGTTCAAGCGAGAAGCCGAGGAGGGGCCGTGGGGCTACCAGATGACGCTGCTGAGGCGCGCGCTCAGGGATGGCGGACGCTGGCCGCGCTGCACGCCCGGATCGAGGACGAGCTGGAGCGCGCCCTGCAGAAGCAGCACGGGCTGTCGGTCAGCGAGTACTCCGTCCTGGACGTCCTCGCCCGGCAGGACGAGCACCACCTGCGGATGAACCAGCTGTCGAACGCCGTGGTGCTCAGCCAGTCGGCGACAACTCGCCTGGTGAACCGGCTCGAAGACCGCAAGCTGCTGGAGCGCTACCTCTGCCCCACGGACCGCCGCGGCATCTACACCGAGGTCACCGAGGCCGGCCGCGCCCTACTCGCCGAGGCCGAGCCCACGCACAACGAAGTACTGACCGACGCCCTGCAGAAGGCCGCAGAGTTCCCGGAGTTGGCTCCCTTGGTCGACGCGCTCGCCAAACTCGCCCTTCCCACCGCGGTGCCCGCAAAGGTCTAACTCAACCACTGGCCTGATCAGTCAGTGGCGGGTGCGGAAGTTCGCCAGGACTTGCGGGCCGGCCGGGTCGATGACGGCGATCCGGCCGTCCAGGGTCCCGAGCGCGAGCAGCCCGTCATGGTCGCGGAGGTGCGGGGAAGTGGCCTGGTCGACACGGGCGACCTGGCGGCCGTCGTACTCGATGGTCAGTGGATCGCCCTCGACTTGGCCGAGGTACGCGAGTGCCTTACCGCTGCTGGCCAGCCAACGGGTCAGCAGTTCGCGCTTGGTCGGGTGTCCGTTGCGGTCGTACGACGTGAGGCTGTCCCCGTCGGCGACCACGAACCGGTCTGGCAGGAGTGCTTGCGACTCCGTCAGGATGTCTCGCGGCAGGTTGCGACGCACCCGAAGCGTCATCGAGGGCAGCTGCCAGCGGAGCAGCTGGAGTTGCGGTTCCTGGGTGGAGTTCGCGGGCATCACCGTGACGACCGCGGTCAGCAGGTCTGGGGTGCGGTTGATCGCCACGACTCCGTGCTGGGGATCCAGCTCGCGCCACACGGTCCGCGGCCGGCTCGACAGGGTGTCGACGAACGCGAGACCGGTCTCGTCGATCACGGTGACCAGCCCACCGTCGTACGAGGGAAGCAGATGCCAAGGTGGCAGCGTGGTCCAGCGCCGGATCGTTCTAGTGGCCAGGTCGAGCCGGTGGATCGTCTGGAGCGAATCGCTTCTGGTGACGAGCAGCGCGGTGCCACCATGGTCCGCGACCACCAGCGAGTGCACCGGCAGGTCCCAGCTGGCTCGCGTGCGGCCGTCGTGGGTGAGCAACCGGACTCCGTGATCGCCATGCGCGACCAGTACTGCGCCCCCGCGCAGCGCTGCCGCGTCGTGCACGGGGAGTCCGCCGGGCCCGTCGTCGAGCGTGAAGCGCATTGACTTGCCCCGACTCGACGACCTCATCGGTACGCGAGGCAGGTCGGCCCGGAGCAGGGGGTCGCAGCGGTCGCGCAGTACTGCGATGGCGCGGCGGGCGGTGTTGTCGTCGGTGGCGCCAGCTCGCAGGAGCGATCGAAGGGCGGCGCTGGCCAGCCGCTTGTCCTGGGCCCGATCCGTACTACGCAAGGCGACCAGCGCGAACGTGAATCGTTGCCGCGCCTCCGCGTCGTCGGATTCGAGCAGGGCCACCGCACGGTCGATGTTCTCGGGCGTCGGGTACTCCGTCGCCAGGTAGGCGAAGAGCTGGGCGGCTCGCGGCCCACCCATCGCCATACCGGCGGCGATGTCGGGCACGACGCTCGATCGAAGGTCGGCATCGGGCCAGGCGGCCTCCACTGCGGCAACGGGATCTCCCGCGTCGCGGCAGTACTGGATCCAGGCCCGGCGTAGCTCCTGGGCCTGCTCCGCGTCGACTCGGTGGAGACGCTCGATACCGGTCGCGAACGCTCCCGTACGCCGGGCGAAGTCGACGGCTCGATCGCGATCGCCCGCGCGCCACCACAGCCTGATGACCAGGGCGGCTTCAAGTTCCTGGTTCTCGGCCAGTTGGGCGGCGAGACGGAGACGATCGTGCCGTTCCAGTACGTCGACGGCGGCGCGGGTGTCGTTCAGGAGGTCGGCGTAGACGAAGGCTGCCTGGTCGGGCCGGCCGGTGCGTTCGAGTTCGCGGGCGGCGTCGAGGTAGAGCTTCTCGAGCCGTTCGTAGGTGGTGGGGAAATCGCCGAACTCCGCAGCGATGCCGCGGGAGGTGCTGCCGGGGGTGAGGGAGGTTCGGGGCTGGGGGAGCCGGAGGGTCCTGAGCCGGCCGATGGACGGACCGTTGAGGCCGATCGCGTCCCGCAGCGCCTGGTCGAAGTCCCGCTGCTCGAACCGGCGGGTCAGCTCCTCGAGGTAGCGCTGCTGAGCGCGGTTGACGAAGTGCCCGGCCGGCGAGCGCCGGATCATCGTCGACCACAGCCTCCGGAGCAGCCCGGGACCGCTGGGTTGGCCGGTTGGTGATGCGCCGGCGCCTGCTTCCGGCCGACCGGCCGCGCCGGAGCTTCCTTTGAACCGTCTGATCAAGACGCCCAGGACGATGATCAGCGCCACCGTGCGCACCGTGTGCAGAAGATCGTCGGCGGTGCCGAGCATCACGACGCAGACGACCAGCACCAGACCGGCGAGGGAGGCAAGGATCCAGAGCAGCCGGATGACGGACGGCGGAGTGCCTTCGGGAGAACCTGTGGCCCACCCGGCGCGGGCGGACGCGGGGTTGCGCCAACCGCGACGGGCCGCGAGACCCGGCCAACCGCGGCTGGCCGTGAAGCCGAAGCGGCCGTGGTGGGGTGGTTGGTCGAGGGTGTCGCGGAAGTCTTCGGCGGTCTTGGTGGGGCGGCCGACGTGGGCGGCGCCTCTGAGGTCTGGTGGCGGGGTGGTGATCGCCTCGACCGGGACCTCGGCGGTCTCGGGGGCTCGGTCGAGAGGTTTCAGGTGGTGGATGGTGAGGCTGCTGAGATCGACCCAGGTGCTGGTGTCGACCGACTGCGTCGCCGCCCAGGCGATCGAGACGGTCTCACCGGCGATCGGCAGCGTGATGGTGTCCGTGCCGCCAGAGGCAGCTGCGGAGCCGCCTCGGGACTCGGAGGATGCCGGGGAGTCGGTGGTGGTGGCGTGGGAGTGCTGCGTGGACCAGCCGGTCGGGGTTCTGGTGAGCGGCAGGCCCGGCGCCCGTTCTGCGCGTACCGGAACCGGCTCGGGAAGCGTCAGCAGCCAGCTGCCGTCGGGGAGCGCACGCAAGGTCGAGCCGGGCTGCCAATGAGTGAGTACTCGGCGGCGGGCCTCGGCCGGACCGATCGTCGGTACGTCGAAGAGCAGCGCGGCGGCGAGCGTCGTACCGCGGAAGGGGACGTGGGCAGTCACTCGTCACCGCGCAGGGTGGCCACGAGGGTGTTGTCGGTCAGGTCGACGACGTCGACGCGGTGCTCGAGTTCGATGGCCAGGAGTGGGGCGAACGGGTGCAGGGACGGGGTGCGCAGTACGCCGGAAAAGTGGGGCAGCGCACGGTCGTCGGTCAGGGTGCAGAGCTGGATCGTGCCGTCGGCCGGGGTGAAGCACAGCAGGGTGGGCGAACGTTCGAGGGTGAGCAGACCGAAGGGTTTCGCGCCGGGGGGAACGTGGATCGGGATGTCGGCCCGTTGGTCTTGGGGAGAGATCAGCCACGCATCGCCGTCGTGGCGGGCGATGAGGTCGTTCTGTCCGAAGATCACCGGTTCGGTGGACGTCCGGGGCTCGTCCAGCTTGTGGCCGGCGGCCACTGCGACGACGGGCAGTTCCTCGGGTGGTTCGGTGGGATGCAGTCGCCACCAGCGGTCGCCGAGCGGGCAGATCAGTGCACCGGCGGAGAAGTACAGCGGTGGAAGATCGCGCGCTGCGAGGTCGTTGAGGTCGGCAACGGTCAGGCGCAGCTCGGAGACTTGGACGGAGAGCCGGTCCAGTCTGCCCAGGACCTTGCCGATCACCTCGACCTGCAGGCTCTGGCCGATCAGCACCAGCGCGACGACACGCCTGCTGAAGACGGCGGCGGCAACCACCGTTCCACCGAGTCGGTAGTGCCGCGGCTTGGCCGATTCGCTCTCCACGGTAAGGGCAACCAGCTCGGCCAAGTCGTTGCCTCGGGCAAGTAGGCGGCGAGGTGCGCCGGTGAAGGCCGCGAACCGCGTTCTACCGCCACCGGAGGCGGTGGCGACCGCAGGACCAGCTTGTAGTGCGGCGCCCCGCAAAGCCCGGATGGCCAGGTCACGCCGCGGCAGCGCGAGCTCGATCCGATCACCGCCCAGCCGTACTTCGGCAGCCGTAGGCCCGTCGTCGCCCCATGCCGCCTCGCGGCTCACCAGCAGCCGACGTCGCCCGGGGAGCTGCTTGGCCAGCCGTGGCCCGGCCAGCACCCAGAGCTCCTCGTCGCCGCCTTCCCAGTGCTCGATCTCGGCCGGATCAGGCTCCTCGGCACGCCTGGCAGTGACCCAGTTCGCCAGTACGGCGGTGGGCTCGCCGCCCTGCCACGCCCCAGGCTCATCACCAAGAATCCCGATCGACAACTCATGTCCTCGCGCAGTGGCCCGCCGCAACAGCACGATGAGCGCCGCCAACTGCACCAACCGCCCAGCCCCGAGCTGGTCGGGCCCGCAGTCAATCAGTACTGCGACGCCGGCCCGCTGCCGGTCCTGCTGGTACGCCGGCTCCAGGTACAGCAGCTCAGCATTCGCCGCACGCCGGAGAAACTCATCCGGTACTGCGTCAGCCAGCGCCCACTCGGATATGAGCAACCTGGCCGGTGAGCCGTGCCGGGTGATCCCGTCGTACCCGTCGAGCGGCCCGTGCGTGCCGGACCCCACGTCCTGCCGGGTGATCAGCTGGTCGAGCTGGCGGACGAGAGGGCCGAGCGCGATGGCGAGCTCGGGATCGAGTGGAGCTAACGCTTCGCCCCACGGCTGCAGGCCCGGAGGTAGCTGCACGTCAACCGCCCAGCAGGGCAGGGTCGGCCGGACGACGCGGAGCCTGCGACATCAGCAGCCGATCCGGCAGGAGCACCGTCAACTCAGCCGCGGGCAAAGCGGCACGGAGCAAACCAAGCGGAGGCCTCGGCATCGAGATGGTCGGAACGAGTACGCCGCTGTCCCAGCCGAGATAGATCGCACCATCGGCCCACGGCAGATCGTTGCCCAGCACAACCAACCAGTCGTCGCCGGCAACGGCTCGCAGGTCTTGGCCTGACAGTCGCGCAGCAGTTGCTTTGCGCAACGGAGCGAGTGCCGCGCCGGTGGCCACCACCGCGGCCGGGGCAAGTGGCGGTTCGCGTCGTACCCATTCCAGCTGCATCGGGAGCGTCACGGCTGGAGCTTGGTGAGCAGTTTGTCACGCAGATCCGCCAGGGCAGGCGAGAGGTCGGAGTGCGCGAAGCCGGCGTCGATTTCCCGCAGCGTGGCCTCCAGACGCAGCCGGGTGTCAGGGTCGGCGGGCTGACCGTCGAGAAGGGTGAGCAGCTCGGAACCTGTCTGGCAGAGGCGTTCCGCCCGAGCCGCGGGACCGCGGGAGAGCTCCTCCGCGGAATGCACCAGGCTCGCGTTGCGGGACCCCGTCAGCAGATCCGCGAGAGTCTCCCGAGCTAGCACCTGCGTGTCAGCGGTCGGCGCGATCAAAGGCAGGACCCAGAGGTCGGCCTCGGAGGCGACCGGCCGTCCATCCAGGACCGCGGCAGCCGCGATCAACCGCTGGGCCCGGACCGCACGGCGGTCGCTCAGCGCGATACCGGCTCCGCGCAACCGGCGGATCGCAGTACCGAGGAGCGGGCGAACGCCGGTCATGTCGACCGCCAGAGCCTCGGCGGACAACCGGTCTACGGAGGCCAGCAGGTCTCCGGCCGGTGTTGCCGAACTTGGGCGCGACTGCCAGCCGACCTCGAGGAGCTCTTCCAGGCGGGCGTCCGCGACCGGTTCGACGAAGATCCGGGCCAGGAACCGGTCCGCGAAGGCGGCCAGCGTGTGATCCTCGGGCAGGGTGTTGGCAGCGCCCACGCAGACCCGTAGCGGAACCGTGCGGGCGGTGCTGCCGCGGCGGAAGGTCCGCTCGTTGAGTACGCCGAGCAGGGTGTTCAGGATGGCGGTCGAGCCGAGGAAGACCTCGTCCAGGAAGGCGATCTCCGCCTCCGGCAGCATCCCGGTGGTCTCGATCTCGACGACACCCTCGCGCAGCCGCCGCAGGTCGACCGGCCCGAAGATCTCGTTCGGCTCGGTGAAGCGACCGAGCAGGTACTCGAAGTAGCGGCCGCCGAGTTCGGTCGCGACCCGGCGGACGGCCTCGGACTTCGCCGTACCGGGAGCTCCGATCACCAGCAGGTGCTCGCCCGCGACCGCGCACAGCACCACCACTTCGGCGATCAGTTCCCGATCGACCAGCCCGGCCCGGGCCAGACCTACCGCTGTCTTGACCGCACGGGCATCGACCTCGAGTGACATGGGGCGGAGTCTAAGCGGCGCCGGGACGCCAGGTTTTCCACAGGTGGTCAGCGCCCGGTCAGCTTCGGCCAGACGGTGGTCAGTACTTCGATGAACGCGGTGGCGAGCGGGTCGGGGGTGCCACGGGTGTAGGCGGTGAGGGGGCGAGTGGTGGGTGGGTCGGTTCGTAGTACGTGGCCGTCGAAGCCGGGCGGGAGGATGTTGGCGGGGACCAGGGCCGGACCGAGACCGGCGGCGGCCAGGGCGGGGGCGGCGGCCGTCTGCTCGATGTGGACCGCGGCTCGGGGCTCGAACCCGGCTTTCGCACAGGCTTGGTTCAGTACGTCGGCCAGTCCGTGACCCGGCGTGTAGTGCACCCAGCTGCGGTCGGCCAAGTCGCTGAGGCGGATGCTCGTCCCTTTTGCGGCGGGATCGTCGGAGCCGACGACCACGACCAGCTCCTCCTCACCCAGGACCTGGGTGGTGCCCGGCCAGTTCGCCGGCTCGGGGCCGACCGCGAGATCCGCCTGACCTGCACGCATGGCGTCGGCCAGCTCGTCGGTGTGCCGATGCTCGAAGAGCCGGATGCCGACCTCTGGATGAGTCCGGCGCCAAGCCTTCAGAGCGGTCGGGAGGATGCCGAGGCTGATCGAGTACAGCGTCGCGATCTGCAGCTCACCGACCTCCAGCCCGGCCGCCTGGCGCGCGGCGCAGCCGGCCCGTTCGGCGTCGGCGAGAGCGGCCCGAGCGTGCGGGAGCATCGCGCGGCCGGTCGGGGTGAGCCGTACTGCGCGCGGGAGGCGCTCCAGCAGCGGGCCGCCCGCGGATCGCTCCAGCGCCCGGATCTGGTGAGAGAGGGCCGGCTGGGTGACGTGCAGGAGCTCGGCCGCCTTGGTGAACGAGCCCAGGTCGACGACGGCGACCAGATATTCGAGCTGTCGCAGCGTCGTCATGAACGCAGCTTATGGGAAGAGTGAAAAGTATGTCTTGGACTTATCCACAGGACAACCCACAGGCTGTGGGTATGGAACAGATGAAGCTCGCGCTGGTCGTCGGCGCGCGCGGAGTGATCGGGACCAATCTGGTCGAGTACTTGGAGTCGCTGCCGGACTGGCGGGTGGTCGGCCTGTCCCGGCGAGGCGGCGTGGACAGCGCCAGGGTTCGGCACGTCGCAGTTGATCTGCTGGATCCCGACGACACCCGCGCCAAGTTGTCCGGGCTGACGGACGTGACGCACGTCTTCTACGTCGCCTACCAGGATCGCCCGACCTGGGCCGAACTGGTCCCGCCGAACCTGGCCATGCTGGTGAACGTCGTCGACGCGATCGAGCCGGTCGCCCGCGGGCTGCGCCACGTCAGCCTGATGCAGGGGTACAAGGTGTACGGCGCACATCTCGGGCCGTTCAAGACGCCCGCTCGCGAGGACGATCCGCCGCACCTGCCGCCGGAGTTCAACGTCGACCAGCAGCGGTTCCTGGAGGAGCGCGCGGCCGGCGCGGACTGGGATTGGTCAGCCCTGCGGCCGTCCGTCGTCGGCGGAGTTGCCCTGGGCAACCCGATGAACTTGGCGGTCGGAATCGCTGTCTACGCGTCGATTTCGAAGGCTTCGGGCGTCCCGCTGCGCTTCCCTGGCAAGCCTGGCGCCTACAACACCCTGCTCGAAATGACCGATGCGGGTTTGTTGGCCAAGGCAACCGTCTGGGCGGCAACCTCGCCGGCCGCGGCGAATCAGGCGTTCAACATCACGAACGGCGACCTGTTCCGGTGGAACGAGCTCTGGCCGAAGCTGGCCGCGTGGTTCGGCCTGGAGGTCGCGCCGCCGTTGCAGATGTCGCTGGAGACCGTGATGGCTGACAAGGAACCACTCTGGAAGGAGCTCCAGGCGGCCCACGGCTTGGCCGCCACGTCGTACGCCGAGGTCTCGTCGTGGCCGTTCGCCGACTTCGTCTTCGGCTGGGACTACGACTTCTTCGCCGACGGGTCGAAGGCGCGGCGGGCCGGGTTCCACGAGTACGTCGACACCGAGGCGATGTTCATCGGCATCTTCGAGACCCTTCGCCGCGAGCGCATCATCCCCTGATCCGCACCAGGTGTGGCATGCTCCGGGCTGTGTCGGCTCAGGGATCAGGTCAGGTGTCGGGTCAGAGTGCGGGGCGCGTGCTGGCGTCCAACCTGCGGTTGCGACGGGACGAGCAGGCGATCTCACTGTCCGAGCTGGCGCGGCGGTCGGGGATCGCCAAGGGCACGTTGTCGCAGCTGGAGTCGGGCGCGGGGAACCCGACGCTAGAGACAG
The DNA here is from genome assembly GCF_040639475.1 of Kribbella sp. NPDC023855. Classification (NCBI taxonomy): domain Bacteria; kingdom Bacillati; phylum Actinomycetota; class Actinomycetes; order Propionibacteriales; family Kribbellaceae; genus Kribbella; species Kribbella sp. NPDC023855. Next base: position 796,202 of record NZ_JBFAAA010000003.1, on the reverse strand, counting down.
TGTTCAGCTTGTCGAACGCTCTGGGCGTCCCGGTCTCGTCACTGCTGAGTGAGCCGCCGGCCTCGGACCTGGTCCACGTGCGGTCGGCCGACGTCGAAGTACTGGCCGGTGACGCGGTGGATCTGCGGATGCTGCGGCGCCTGGAACAGCCGGGGTCGCTGCTGGAGATCTACGACCAGCAGATCCGGCCGGGGGCGGTGCAGCACTCCGCCGGGCACCCGGGGACCGAGCATCACGTAGTACTGGCCGGGCGGTTGCGGATCGGGGCGCAAGGGCAGCAGTTCGAGTTGAACGCCGGTGACTATCTGGCCTTCCGGGCGAACAGCGCGCACGAGTACGAGGCAATGGGCGGGCTGGTCCGGTCGGTTTTGCTGCTCGAGTACCCGCCGGACGTCCAGCCGGCGCCGATCGACGGGCTCCACCTCAGCTGAGACCCGGCGTTGACCTCAGCGGTTGACGGACGTACGCTCGAATCGTTCATTTTACTGAACGGTCCAGTGAGAGGTCCGGATGGCTGAGGTCGACGTCGTGGTGGTCGGGGCAGGGATCGTCGGTGCGGCGTGCGCCGAGGCCCTGTCGGCTGCCGGCGTCCGGGTGCTCGTGCTCGATCGCGGCGCCCCGGCGAGCGGGACCACGGCCGCCGGTGAGGGCAACATCCTCGTCTCCGACAAGGGGCCCGGGCCCGAGCTCGACCTGGCGATCGCGTCGCGGGCGGAGTGGCTCGCACTACTGGACCGGTTGCCTGAGCGGGTCGCTGACGTGGAGTGGGAGCCGAAAGGCGGGCTGGTCGTTGCGACCGGCGAGCCTGGACCGCTGGAGGATTTCGCCGCGGCGCAACGAGGTGCTGGGGTCGATGCCCGGGTGATCAAGCCCGTGGACGCCTTTGAGTTGGAGCCGTTGCTGACCCGCGCCGTGACTGTTGCCGTGCACTACCCGGATGACGCCCAGCTCCAACCGGTGCTCGCGGCGACGGCTCTGCTGGCCGCAGTACGGGCCCGTGGTGGTTCGGTTCGCGGTGGTGTCACCGCCTTGTCCGTACTGCGATCCGCCGGCGGGCGGGTGACTGGGGTCGAGACGGACGCCGGGGTTGTTGCTTGTGGGGCCGTGGTCAATGCGTGTGGGCCGTGGGCGGGGGCGTTCAGTTCGCTGGCGGGTGCGCCGATCCAGATCCTGCCGCGCCGGGGGATGATCCTGGTGACTGCGCCGTTGCCGGAATGCGTTCGGCACAAGGTTTACGACGCGGATTACGTTGGTGCTGTGGGCAGTGGCGAGGCGGAGCTGCAGACGTCGACGGTGGTGGAGTCGACGCGAGCCGGCACGGTCCTGATTGGGTCGAGCCGCGAGCGTATCGGGTTCGACGACGCGGTACGGGTGAAGGTACTGCGGGAGTTGGCGCGCAAGGCTGTTGGACTCTTCCCGTTTTTGGGTGAGGTGCCGGTGATGCGGGCGTACGGCGGGTTCCGGCCTTATGCGCCGGATCATCTGCCGGTGATCGGGGCCGATCCGCGGGTCGAGGGGCTTTGGCATGCGACTGGGCATGAGGGTGCGGGGATTGGGTTGGCTGCCTCGACTGGGCGGTTGATCACTGAGCTCTTTGTTGGACTTGAACCGCATGTTGATCCGACGCCGTTCCGGGTCGACCGGCCTGCTCTGCTGGCTGCGGAGGGGGTGGCATGAGTCCGTACTTGCGCCCGGTTGAGGGCGATCCGGCTGAGCCGCGTCCTGGCGAGGGCATTGCGATCACGGTCGACGGTGAGCCGGTGGAGGCGGTGCCGGGGCAGAGTGTTGCGGCGGCGTTGATGGCTACTGGGCGGGATTCCTGGCGTACTACGCGCGATGGCGGGCGTGCGCGGGGTGTGTTCTGTGGGATCGGGGCTTGCTTTGACTGCTTGGTGGTGGTCAACGGGCTGCCGGACGTGCGGGCGTGTCAGCGGGTGGTTCGGGATGGTGACGAGGTCACTACGCAGCGGGGTGCTGAGCTGCCTGCTTCTGGTGGGGCGCGGGTGGGGGCGGCGACCGGCGTACGGCAGGTGCCTGTTGTTGTGGTGGGGGCTGGGCCCGCTGGGATGAGTGCGGCGGTGGCGGCGGCTGATGCTGGGAAGGCTGTGTTGCTGGTTGATGCTGCTGAGCGGGTTGGTGGGCAGTTCAATCGGCAGTTGCCGGAGGAGTTCCGGGCCGAACGGCCGGAGAAGCTTCAGCATGACTGGAAGGCCTTTGCGCGACTGCGGGACCGGATTGCGACTGATCCGAGGATCACGCATCTGACTGGTACTAGCGTTTGGGCGCTTGAGCGCCCTTCGTCTTCTGGTGGAGTGGTTTCGAGACTTTGGTTGCAGACCGGCGCGGCTGATGCGGCCGGGCGGCAGGTGTCGGCGGTGGAGACGCCGGCGCTGGTGCTGGCGACCGGGGCGTATGACCGGGTGTTGCCTTTCCCTGGGTGGGATCTGCCGGGCGTTTACAGCGCAGGAGCCGCGCAGGCGTTGGCGAAGGGGCAGCGGATCTCTGTTGGCCAGCGGGTTGTGGTCGCGGGGACCGGGCCGTTCCTGTTGCCGGTGGCGGAGTCGCTGGTCGGAGTCGGGGCCGAGGTCGTCGCGCTCCTGGAGGCCAACCACCTGGCGACCGTGGCGAAGGGCATGTTGTCAGATCCCCTTGCTGGCTCGGGAAAGCTCTCGGAGGCTGTTAGCTATGCGCGTCTGCTCGCGCGCCACCGGATTCCGCTCAGACACGGCCGCACGGTGGTCGCCGCCCACGGGACCGAGCGGGTTGAGGCTGTCACCATCGCCCGCCTCGACCGCGGGTGGAAGCCGATCCCCGGCACAGAAGAACGCGTCGAGGTCGACGCCGTCTGCCTAGGTTTCGGCTTCACCGCCAACCTGGAACTCGCCGTCTCCGCCCGCTGCTCCCTCACCGAGGGCCCGGACGGCGGCCCCGCAGTACAAGTAGACGAACACCAACAAACCACCACCCCCGGCATCTACGCCGCCGGCGAACTAACCGGCATAGGCGGAGCCGCCCTCGCAGCCGCCGAAGGCTGGCTAGCCGGCACAGCCGCCGCCTCGTCGCCTGCATCAACCTCGGTACGGCGATCTGTTGCTAAGGGCAAGCGGTTTGCCGAGGTGCTGGCGGCTGCTTATCCGGTGCGGGATGGGTGGGTGGGGTGGAGTGGCCCCGACACCGTGGTTTGTCGGTGTGAGGGGATTTCCAAGGGGGAAGTGGAGGAGGCGGTTGAGGCCCGCGATGTAGGTGGAAGTCGGAGTTTGAAGTTGAGTTGCCGGGCTGGGTTGGGGATGTGTCAGGGGCGGGTTTGTGGCCGGAGTGTGGCCGCGATCAGTGGAGTGCGTAGTGAGTACGGGCGGCCGGTCGCGCAGCCTGTGCGTTTGATGGATTTGGCCGCAGCGGAAATTCTGGAGGACTTGTGACTGAGAAGCTTGATGGTGTGATCGTGGCGACCGCGCTGCCGTATGCCGAGGATGCGGCTGCGCCGGCGGGCCTGCGGCCTGACTACGACCGGTACGCCGAGCACTGCCGCTGGCTGATCGAGAACGGCTGCCGCGGCGTCGGCCCGAACGGGTCGCTGGGCGAGTACTCGTCGCTCACCGACGACGAGCGGCGTCAGGTCGCCCGCACCGCGATCGAGGCTGTTGGCAACGACGGGATCGTGGTGGTCGGCGTACACGGCGCCGGTGCGCACCAGGCGCGCTCCTGGGCGGAGAAGGCAGCGGAGGACGGGGCGCACGGCGTACTGTGCCTGCCGCCGACCATGTACCGCGCCAACCGCGGCGAGGTGATCCACCACTTCACCGAGGTCGCCAAGGTGGGGCTGCCGGTGATGGTCTACAACAACCCGCACGACACCAAGGTCGACCTGACGCCCGATCTGCTCGCCGAGATCGCGGAGATCGACAACATCGTCGCGGTCAAGGAGTTCACCGGTGACGTCCGGCGCATCCTCGAGATCCGTGAGCTGGCACCGAACCTGACCGTCGTGGCCGGCGCCGACGACCTCACCCTGGAAGCGCTGCTGATGGGCGCGACCGGCTGGTTCGCCGGCTTCCCGAACGTCTTCCCGGCCGAGTCGGTCCGGCTCTACAACCTCGCCCTCGAAGGCAAGCTGCAGGAGGCACGCGCGCTGTACGAGCCGCTCGTCGCATCGTTCCGGTGGGACTCGCGGGTCGAGTTCGTGCAGGCGATCAAGTACGGCATGGACTACGTCGGCCGGTACGGCGGCCCGTGCCGTCCGCCGCGCGGACCGCTCGTGCCGGAGCACCTGGCCCAGCTGGAGCAGGACATGAAGAAGGCAGTGGAGTCGTTGCGATGAGGTCGATCCGGACCCTGAGCGCGATCGACTCGCACACCGAGGGGATGCCGACCCGGGTGATCACCGGTGGGGTCGGCGTCATCCCCGGCGCGACGATGGCCGAGCGGCGCGAGTACTTCCTGGCCCACGACGACGACCTGCGGCTGTTCCTGATGAACGAGCCGCGCGGTCACTCGGCGATGAGCGGCGCGATCCTGCAGCCGCCGACCCGGCCGGACGCCGACTGGGGTGTGCTCTACATCGAGGTCTCCGGCTGCCTGCCGATGTGCGGGCACGGCACGATCGGCGTCGCCACCGTGCTGGTCGAGTCGGGCATGGTCACGGTGACCGAGCCGCTCACCCAGGTCCGGCTGGACACCCCGGCCGGCCTGGTCGTGGCAGATGTTGCCGTCAGCAACGGCCGGGCCGAGCACGTGACGATCCGCAACGTACCGGCGTACTCGCATGCTCTGGATGCCACGGTCAAGGTGGACGGGCTCGGTGAGGTCACCTACGACATGGCGTACGGCGGAAACTTCTACGCGATCCTGCCGTTGGAGCAGCTCGGAATTCCGTTCGACCGGTCGGAGAAGGACCGGATCCTGCGGGCCGGGCTGGACATCATGGACGCGATCAACGCCACCGACCGGCCGATCCACCCGCTGGACCCGTCGATCAACGAGTGCAAGCACGTCCAGTTCACCGCACCCGGCGCGGGCGGGGCGCACTCGCGCAACGCGATGGCGATCCATCCCGGCTGGTTCGACCGGTCGCCCTGCGGTACCGGGACGTGCGCCCGGATGGCCCAGCTGCATGCCCGGGGCGAGCTCGGCCTCAACGAGGACTTCGTCAACGAGTCCTTCATCGGCACCCGCTTCACCGGCCGGCTCCTCGAGGAAACCACAGTCGGCGACCACACGGCCGTAGTACCAACCGTCACCGGCCGCGCCTGGATCACCGGAATGGGCCAGTACCTCCTCGACCCCACCGATCCTTTCCCGACCGGCTTCGTGCTCTAGACGAAGCGGAGTTGCTGGCCGGGGCGGAGTTGGGCGCAGGCGTCGAGGTCTGCGCCGGCTACGTAGGCGATGACGGGGTAGCCGCCGGTGACAGGGTGGTCGGCGAGGAACAGGACGGGGAGGCCGGAGGGTGGGATTTGGAGGGCGCCTAGGGCCATGCCTTCGCTGGGGAGTTCGCCTTCGCGGAGGCGTTGCAGGGGCGTGCCTTCGAGTCGTACGCCGATTCGGTTGCTGTTGCTGCTGACGGTGTAGGTCTGGCCGAGCAGCGCGCCTTCGGGGAACCAGTCCTGCCGCGGCCCAGGAGTCACCCGTACTACGACCTCGCCCGCTGCCGGGTCGGCCACCGGAGCGAGGTCGACGCCTGGCATCGGTCCGTGCTCGCAGCCGACGGGCAACACGTCGCCGGCTTGCAATGGCGCCGGACCCAACCCCGACAACAGATCGGTCGACCGCGATCCGAGCACTGGCGGAACAGCAAAACCACCCCGTACTGCGACGTACGTCCGCAACCCACTTCGCGGCGGACCGAGCCGCAGTACGCCGCCTGCTCGTACCGTGGTCGGCGCGTTGAGCGGCACACCCGCACAGGGCGCGCCGGTCACGGCAATCACCACGTCCGCCTCCGCCCGCAACACCAATCCGCCGAAGGTCACCTCGATCGCAGCTACCCCGTCAGCGTTACCCACAAGCCGATTCGCCAACTCGTAGGACCGCTGATCACACGCCCCGGACCGCGGCACCCCCAACGCCGCCTGCCCAACTCGCCCCCGATCCTGAACAGTCGCCAACGGCCCCGTCTCCAGCACAGTCAGTTTCGTCATCAGCTGCTCACGAAGCGGACGCGGCGGCCGGGTTGGAGGAGGGCTGCGGGGTCGCGGTTTTGGTCGAAGATCTGGAGGGTTGTGTGGCCTAGGAGTTGCCAGCCGCCCGGGGATTCGCGGGGGTAGACGCCGCTGAATTCGCCGGCCAGGGCTACCGAGCCGGGCGGGACCTTGGTGCGGGGAGTTTTGCGGCGGGGGATGTCCCAGGTGCCGGTGCCGGTGAGGTAGCCGAAGCCGGGGGCGAAGCCGCAGAAGGCTACCGTCCAGTGCTCGCTGGTGTGGCGTTCGATCACCTCGTCGACCGAGCAGCCGAGGAGTTCGGCCAGGTCGGGGAGGTCCTCGCCGTCATAGATCACCGATATCTCGATCAGCTCGCCAGCAGCCTGCTCACCGGCGACCGGCCGTACTGCGCGCAACGCCCGAGTCAACGCATCCAGGTTGGAGTCGTCGGTCGTGACCAGGACGGTCCGTGCCGCCGGGACGATGTCGACGACACCGGCGGGTGGTGCAGCGGACAGCGCGGCGTAGTACCCGAGGACCTGGTCGAGATCCTCGAGTTCCACCAGTACGGCGTGGTCGCCGGCGGGCAGGATGCGCATCAGCGGGCGAACGGGGTCAGTGTGACGCCCGCTCCCTCCAGTGCCTTGCGGACCTGTTGGGCGATCTCGACAGCGCCCGGGGTGTCGCCGTGGACGCAGATCGAGTTCGGCCGCAACGTCAGCGACCCACCCGAGCTGTCCCGGATCGCCCCGCCGGTCGCCATCGCAGTACAGCGGGCCGCGATCTCCGCGCCGTCGTGCAGCACCGACCCGGCCTCACGCCTGGACACCAACGTGCCCTCCGGCGTGTAGGCCCGGTCGGCGAACGCCTCGTGAACGACGGTCAGCCCCGCTTCGGCGGCGAGCCGGAGCCAAGCCGAGCCGGGCAGACCGAGCACCGGCAAGCCGGCGTCGTAGTCGACGATCGCGCCGACCACGGCCGCTGCTTGCTCCTCGTGCGTGCCGATCGTGTTGTAGAGCGCCCCGTGCGGTTTCACGTACCGGACCCGGTCGCCCGCGATCCGGGCGAACGCGTCCAGCGCACCGAGCTGGTAGACGACCTCGTCGCGCAGTACGGCGGGTTCGACGTCGAGGAAGCGGCGGCCGAAACCGGGCTTGTCGTCGTACCCGACGTGCGCGCCGATCGCGACGCCGCGCTCGACCGCCTGGCCGGTGACCCGGCGCATGATCGAGGGATCACCGGCGTGGAAGCCGCAGGCGACGTTGGCGCTGGTGACGACGTCGAGCAACGCGGTGTCGTCGCCCATCGTCCACGAGCCGAAGCCCTCACCGAGATCGGCATTGAGATCCATCAGACCGCTCCTAACCGACTAGCCGAAGAGCTCGAACACGGGCTTGACCGAACGGATGGCCAGGTAGATGGTCAGCAGCCAGGCCGCGCCGCCGAGCAGCAGCAACCACTTGGGGTACCGGTACCCGCGCAGCAGGTCCTTGCGCTGCCATGCCACCCAGAGAAGCACACCGATCCCGACCGGCAGCAGCAGCCCGTTGAAGGCGCCGGCGAACACCAGCAGCTGGGTCGGCGCGGTGCCGACGGACAGGAAGATCACCGTGCTGACGGCGATGAACGCGACCACGAGGGCGGTCCGGGTGCGGTCCGACGTCTGCGTCCGCGACGTCACGAAGGTGACGGTCGTGTACGACGCGCCGATCACGCTGGTGATCGCGGCCGCCCAGAGCACCACCCCGAAGGCGCGCAGGCCGAACTCGCCGGCCGCGTGCTGGAAGGCGGACGCCGCCGGGTTCTTCGGGTCGAGGGCCTGACCGCCCGCGACGACGCCGAGGATCGCCAGGAAGAGCACGATCCGCATCACGCCGGTGATCAGGATGCCGGTGACGGAGCCGCGGGTGATGTCGTGGACGTGCTGCGGCCCGGAGACGCCCGAGTCGAGCAGCCGGTGCGCACCGGCGTACACGATGTAGCCGCCGATGGTGCCGCCGATCAGGGTGGTGATCGCCAGGAACTCGACCTGGTCGGGCAGGACCACGTTCTTCAGCGCCGTACCGACCGGTGGGCCGGAGGTGATCGCGATGTACGTGGTCAGCAGGATCATCAGCGCACCGAGGACCAGGACCACCCGGTCCATCGCGACACCGGCCCGCTTGGACAGGAAGATGCCGATGGCAACCAGTGCGGACAGTGCGCCGCCCAGCTTGGGATCCAGCCCGAGCATCGCGTCCAGGCCGAGGCCGGTGCCGGAGACGTTGCCGATGTTGAAGACCAGTCCGCCGACGAACAGCAGCGTGGCCATCACGTAGCCGAGGCCGGGGAAGACCAGGTTGCCGAGCTCCTGGGCGCGCCGGCCGGAGACGCCGATCACCCGCCAGACGTTCAGCTGCAGCGCGATGTCGACCAGGATCGAGGCGGCGATCGCGAACGCGAAGGCGGCACCGAGGCTGACCGTGAAGGTCGTCGTCTGGGTGATGAACCCGGGACCGATGGCCGAGGTCGCCATCAGGAACATCGCGCCGAGCAGTGTCGACTTGGTGCTCGCCTTCATCGCGGTCTCGGGCGTCTTCTTGCCCGCCGCGGGTGGCAGCGGCCTGGCTGCTCCGGTACTGCGGGTCGCGGGGCGTCGGGTCGGCTTGGACGTCGGTTTCGTGGGTGGCTTCGACATGGCGGTGCTCCTGGGTCTTCAGAAAGCTTTCGGGTCGGTCTCCTGCAGACGGTCGGTAGGTGTCTGAACGCCTTGAGTGACTTCGAGCGTAGAGATTGTTCAACAATCCTGCAAGAGTCTTGTTCAATCGAACTTCCCACCGCGCCGTGCGGTGAGCGATGATGCAGGCATGTCCATCAGTCAGCGCGGCGACGGCGACGACGAAGGCCGGCGGGCCTGGCTGCGCAGTGTCGCCGCGGACGTGGCCCGGCAGGACCGCAGCAGCTCGGCCGAGCGCGCGGCGAACATCCTTCGCCGCAGCATCACCGAGGGTGCGCTGAGGCCTGGCGCCCAGCTGTCGGAGATCGAGCTCACCGAGGTCCTCGACGTCAGCCGGAACACGCTGCGTGAGGCCTTCCGGCTGCTCACTCACGAAGGACTGCTGGTCTACAAGCTGCACCGCGGGGTGTTCGTCCCCGAGCTGGACGAGCAGGACGTGGTCGACCTCTACCGCCTTCGCCGGGTCCTCGAGGTCGACGTCGTCCGCGGCCTCGAGAAGCGCGTTCCCGAGTTGCCGGAAGGACGGCTGGAACCACTGCAGGACGACGTCGAAGCAGCCGAAGCCGCCGCACTCGCCGGTCGCTGGCCGGCGGTCGGTACGGCGAACATGCGCTTCCACCGGCACCTCATCGGCCTGGCCGACAGCCGTCGCCTCGACGACATCACCGGCCGCCTGCTCGCGGAGCTGCGCCTGCTCTTCCACGTCATCGCGAGGCCGCAGGAGCTCCACGAGCCCTACATCAAGCGCAACCGGGGCATCTTCGAGCTGCTCGCGGAGCGCAGGTACGAGCAAGCCGCCGACCAGCTCCAGCAGTATCTCCTCGACTCCGAACAAGGCCTCCTCGACGCCTTCAAGTCCCGCTGACCCCAGCTATTGGCTTGCGGAGTGCCACCCCTAACTGAGTTGATGGACCAAAGCCCTGGATTGGCCCTGACGGCGACGCTTCTTAGGGGGAGCAGCAGATGAGTGAAGACCGGACCGAAGAGCAGCGCAAGTCCTATCGGCCGATCGACGCGGCCGGGTTCCGGGCGTCGATCGCGCGGGACTGGGGGCCGGTCGACCGGTCGGTGGTGTTGCCCGACGGGCTGGCCGATGCGGCGGCGGAGCACCGGCGCAAGCTGAGTGCCGCGTTGCCCGGCCGCCGGATCGCGGTCGCCGCCGGGCGTGCGCCGGTCCGGTCGAACGACACCGACTACCGGTTCCGCGCGGACAGTGACTTCGTCTGGCTCACCGGTTGTCAGGCCGAGGGTTCGGTCCTGGTCATCTCGGGTGACGGCGACGCGACGCTCTACCTGCGCGAGACCGCCGGTCCGGGCGAAGCCGACTTCTTCGCGAACGCGCGGGACGGTGAGCTGTGGATCGGGCCGGTCCCCGGACTGAAGGACTGGTCCGAGGCGCTGCAGTTGCCGTGCCGTCCGATCGAGGAGCTGCCGGCCGCCGTGCGCGGCGCAGTACCGGCGATGATGACGACGTACGGCGTGGAGCCGTTGCTGGACGCGTTGGTGGGTGGCAGCCCGTCGAACACGCAGGAGCTGCGGCAGGTGCTGTCCGAGCTCCGCCGGATCAAGGACGACTGGGAGCTCGACCAGTTGCGCGAAGCCGTCGCTGGGAGCGTGCTCGCCTTCGCCGATGTGGCACGGGAACTTCCCGAGGCGGTCCGTGGTGGCGGCGAGCGCTGGCTGGAGGGCACCTTCGACCGACGCGCCCGTACTGCGGGCAACGGGCCGGGGTACGCCTCGATCGTTGCTGCTGGCAACCACGGACCGGTGCTGCACTGGGTTCGCAACGACGGAGCCGTGCGCGAGGGGGATGTCATCCTGCTCGACGCCGGTGTGGAGACCCGCACGCTCTACACCGCCGACGTGACCCGGACCTTCCCGGTGACGGGCGAGTACACCCCGGCGCAGCGGCAGGTGCACGACCTGGTGCACAAGGCTCAGGTCGCCGCGCTCGCGGAGGTTCGCGCCGGCGCGCCGTACCGGGCCTTCCAGTACGAAGCGATGCGGGTGCTGATCGAGGGGCTGCGGGACTGGGGCGTGCTCGACGTGTCGCTGGACGAGGCGCTCGGGCCGGACGGGCAGCAGCACCGCCGGTACGTCGTCTGCGGGCTCGGCCACTACATCGGGCTCGACGTCCACGACTGTGACGCAGCGCGTCCGGAGCGGTACCTCGCCGGGGATCTGGAGGCCGGGATGGCGCTGGCTGTCGAGCCGGGCCTTTACTTCCACCCGCACGACGAGACGGTCCCGCCGGAGTTGCGCGGTATCGGCATCCGGATCGAGGACAACGTCGTGGTGCACTCCGATCGGCTCGAGATCCTCACCGAGGCGTTGCCGATCACCACCGACGGACTCGAGGCCTGGACCCGCGCCCAGCTCCCGAGCTGAAGAGACTTCTCAACAGCCACTCAGAGTAGTCAAGCAACCACTTAAAATAAGCTGGTCACAAGCAGTAACATTCGTCGGCCCAGCACGATGTAACGAGCGGGGGAGGGTCAATCTCGGCCCGGTGCGCGGTAGTGGGGGGCCGCGGCTGCGCACCGGCCGAGCTGGCCCCGACTGGGAACCCGGGGGGGATCCCAGGGCACAACAGCACGGGGGGATTTCGATGAACCTGCGAGTGCGGGTGGTGCGCTGCATGTGCGCCGGGGACCGCTCCTGGTACGCCGACATCGATGACGCGGAAGATCCGCAGCCCGACGATCCCTACTGGTTCGTCGACGGCTGCCGGACCCAGGCCGAAGCACTCGAGCTCGCCTGCGCGCGACTGCCCGAGCTCTCGGCCGAGGCCTACCGAGGTAGCTCCCTGAAACGCGTCCAGGAAGCCAACCTCGTCTCCGTCTGAACCAGCTCAGCCTCAGCCAGTCGGCGGGTCAGTCGGTCGGTGGGACGGCGGCGCAGGTGGTGCCGCGGGCGGGCACCTTCAGCGCGACCAGGTAGTCGTCGACCGTCTGCAGGGTGCAGGGGCTTGCGTCGTAGCTGCCATGGCCCCAGCCTTCGTAAGTCACCAGTACGCCGTGCCGCCCGAGCTGGCGGGCCACGCTCTGGGCCGAGCTGTAGCCGGTGGCGGGGTCGTGCAGCGAGTTCAGCAGCAGCGCCGGTGTCTTCAGGTGCACCCGCACGTCCTGCTGCGGGTTCGGCGCCTTCGGCAGGCCCAGGCAGTTGGTCACGGCGATCAACGTCGGCGGGATCTTCACGTCTGGGGTGTTCCGGGCGATCCGGCGCAGGTGAGCGGCGTATTCGTCGTACGTGCGGACCGGCAGGCTGAAGTCGCGGCAGAACGGGACCAGCGGGTTCTGGGCCAGCCCGGTCGGTACCGGCGGCTCAGCGGTCGGCGGCTCGCTCACTTCGAGTTGCTTCAGCATGTCGGCGAGGTCCGGCCACCTCGGGCCGTACAGCATCCGGAACGCACCGAACGTCAGGGTGAACGGCGTCGCCGTCAGCTTCGGCTGCCGCGGATCCGGTAGCTCACCGCGACCGGCCCTTGCGACCAGGTCGGCCCACAGCGCTTGAATGTCGCGCCCGTGCAGCGAGCAGGTGGTCGTCTCGTTGCACCACTTCACGAACTCGGTGAACGAGTCCTGAACCGTCGCGGCCTGCTTGTCGAGCCAGTCACCGGTCGTCGTGTCGCCGTGGTCGAAGACGCTCTCCAGGACCAGGGCGCGCAGGCGATGTGGGTACCGCTCGGCGTACTGCTGACCCAGCAGGGTGCCGTACGAGCTGCCGTGGAAAGTCAGCTTCGACTCACCCAGCGCCGCGCGGATCGCGTCGACGTCCCGCACGGTCTGCAGGGTGTCGACGTGGTCGTACAAGGGTCCGGTGTGGGCGCGGCAGTCCTTCGCCAGTTCACGGTTGTAGCGGATCGTTTCCGCGAACTGCGCCCGGCTGGTGATCAGCGGCGAGGGCTGCTTCACCAGCAGCGGGGCCGAGCAGACGATCGGGTTGCTGCGCGCGATCCCGCGCGGATCGAAGCTGACGATGTCGAAGCGGTCCTGGATCGTGTCGCTGAAGCGATCCATCCCGGTCCGGATCCGGTCGACGCCCGAGTCGCCGGGACCGCCGGGACCGAAGAAGAGGGTGCCGACGCGAGCGGCCGGGTCTTGCGCAGTACGGCGGGCAATGGCCAGGCCGAACGTAGGTCCGTCGGGCCGGTTCCAGTCCACCGGGAGTTGCAGGGTGGCGCACTTCGAGCCCGCCACGAGCGCGGGGTCCTCTTTGGGCTTCACCTCGCAGTCGGTCCACTGGAGGGCAGCCGGTGTCTTGGCGGTCGGTCGAGCCGCCGGTACTGCGCCTGCCGGTACTGCGCTCGCCGGTACTGCGGCCAAGCCGGCCAGCGCGACGCCCGCGACCACACCTAACGCGGTGGTCGTGAGCGGTCGTCCAGGTCTGGTAGTCACAAGGGATCCTTTGCCGTTGGGGACCCTTCTGATCCTCGGTAAACGGCTTCCCAGGCACATCCGGGGCAACCCTTGACCGAACCCCCGGCGGGTTTGGGGGACTTGTTAGGGTCACTGGTCTGATGACTGAGACGACTGTCGCTGTAGAAGCTCCGGCCGGATCGAAGTACGCAACGGTGTTCCGCGCCGTGGCGATCGCCGAGGCGATCTCGTGGACCGGCCTGCTGATCGGGATGCTGTTCAAGTACGTGCTGTCCGACAACGAGATCGGCGTGCAGATCTTCGGCCCGATCCACGGCGGCATCTTTATCGCCTACGTGATCACGGTCGCCGTCGTGCGCAAGCCGCTGCGCTGGAACATCCCGGTCACGCTGGCAGCCCTCGCCGCGAGCATCCCACCCCTGTTCACCTGGTTCTTCGAGATCTGGGCGAAGCGCACCGGCCGGCTGTCCTAACGCTCGCAGCCTTTGCAGGGCTTGCGAGTGCGGAGGAAGTAGCCGGCGGTCGCGACGGCCAGCCCCGCGCCCCAGACGAGGTATGCGGGGACGGCGATCCAGAAGAAGCTGGCGGGCAGCGAGGTTCCGGCGTATACGGCTTCGCCCTGGATGCCGGCGACGATCATCTGGACCAGCCCGACTCCGAAGTACGCCGTGATGCCGGTGCCGAGGGCCGCGCCGGGCAGGAGCAGCATCCAGCGCGGAAAGACTCGTCCGAAGCGGGTCACCAGCAGGAGCGGGAGCGCAGTACCGGCGAGCAGGAAGCCGCCTTCGAAGAGGACCATCGAGACGCCGGTCCGGTACGGCGTGGCGTCGAGCCCGACCGCAGCTTGAGCAGCCAGCCGTACTGTGCAACCTCCGACGGCCACCCACCCGGCGATCACGGTCCAGCGTGGTGTGGTGAGCAGCTTGGGCAGCCCGATGCACCTCAGGCACTCGGGATTGAGTTGTCGCTGCTTGGCCAGCGCAGTACCGGCCAGCAGGACCGCGCCGGTCAAGCCACCCAGCCGGCTCATCATCCCGGCGACGTCGAACGGAATGCCCAGCCCGGGCAGCAACCCGCCAACGACGTCGAGCAGCACGAGCGCGCAACTGGCAACCCACCCGGCAGCCAGCGCCCACGCCACCCCAATCCCCATCCGCGACCTCGGCCGGAGCATCAGACCAACAGCCGCAGCCACACTCACCAAACACCCCGCCACCGAAACCCACCCCGGCACCAGCAAATCCGACGGCAACTCCCACACCGGCGCATGCCCCACCACAAACCAAACCCGAACCACCCCATACCCCACACCCCACCCAACCGCCCCCCACCCCACCCACCCCATCCACCACGGGATCAGGCGAAGCTCCGTGGTAGCGGCTGCGCGGCGAGCCTCCGCGGCGGCCGCGGGCGTGGTTCGTGTCATGGCTCAACAGTTGTCCGGTGCGGGACGGAACAGATCCATCGGATGGGGGAGTTGGGTCCACCGTCGGATTGACGTGTGTGGTGGGGGCGCCGTACCGTCGCGGCGAGCAAAGAAACAGCCGCATGAACCCGTGCGGGAGAGACCCGGGCTGGACCCGGGCGCCGTAGGAGCAACTCTCCCCAAGAATCTCTCAGGCACCTTCACCGTGCGGGCGAGGCACCTCTGGAAGGCAGACCTGCCTGACAGAGCGGGGAGGCATACCAATCGGTCAATGGCGACCAGGAGGCCTCCAGCATGGCGATCAGCGTGTTCGACCTGTTCAGTATCGGGATCGGTCCGTCGAGCTCCCACACCGTGGGACCGATGCGAGCCGCCCGGACGTTCGCTCTCGGCCTGGCCGAGGACGGACTGCTCGACCGTACGGCGGCCGTCGAGTCGCAACTGTTCGGTTCGCTCGGGGCGACCGGCCACGGGCACGGCAGCAACAAGGCGGTCATCCTCGGTCTGGAGGGTGAGGACCCCGAGACCGTCGACACCCGCTCCGTCGAGAGCCGGGTCGCCGCGATCCGCGCGGCCGGCGTACTGCGGCTCGCCGGGCAGCGGGAGATCCCGTTCGACGAGAACAGCCAGCTCGTCATGCACCGCCGCAAGGCGCTGCCCTACCACCCGAACGGGATGACGTTCCTGGCCCGCGCGGCCGACGGCGCCGTACTGCGGGAGCGCACCTACTACTCCGTCGGCGGCGGGTTCGTCGTGGACGAGAACGCGGCGGCCGGTGACCGGATCGTCGCGGACCGTACGCCGCTCAAGTACCCGTTCCTGTCCGGCGCCGAGCTGCTCGACCGGTGCCGTGAGTCGGGCCTGCCGATCAGCGAGGTGATGCTCGCCAACGAGCTGGCCTGGCGGACCGAGGACGAGATCCGCGCCGGCCTGCTGCACATCTGGCAGGTGATGCAGGACTGCGTCGAGGAGGGCTGCGAGACCGAGGGGACGCTGCCCGGCGGGCTGAAGGTCCCGCGGCGCGCCCACGCGCTGCACCAGAAGCTGAGCGGCGACAAGTGGTCGGTCGATCCGCTGAAGGTGATGGACTGGGTCAACCTGTTCGCGCTCGCGGTCAACGAACAGAACGCGTCCGGCGGCCGGATCGTCACCGCGCCGACGAATGGTGCCGCGGGCATCATTCCCGCGGTGCTGCTGTACTACCGTCGATTCGTGCCCGGGGCAACGGAAGACGGTGTGGTCCGGTTCCTGCTCGCGGCCGCGGCGATCGGCGTTCTGTACAAGGAGAACGCGTCCATCTCGGGCGCCGAGGTCGGTTGCCAGGGCGAGGTCGGCTCGGCCTGCTCGATGGCCGCCGCCGGGCTGTGCGAAGTACTGGGTGGTACGCCGGAACAGGTCGAGAACGCGGCCGAGATCGCGATGGAGCACAACCTCGGGCTGACCTGCGACCCGGTCGGCGGACTGGTTCAGATTCCGTGTATCGAGCGCAACGCGATGGCGTCGATGAAGGCGATCAACGCGGCCCGGATGGCGATGCACGGCGACGGCGTGCACGTCGTCTCGCTGGACAAGGTGATCAAGACGATGCGCGAGACCGGTGCGGACATGAAGATCAAGTACAAGGAGACGTCACGAGGCGGCTTGGCCGTGAACGTGATCGAGTGCTGACGGATCCTCCACGTGCGCGCTGTGGCCGAGGCCGGGCAGCGTGACGACCTGATCGTGCAGCGCGGCCAGCTCGGCGTCGGTGTTCATCGGGTCGAGCTCGCCCCGCGCCAGTACGACGTCCGCCTGGCTCGCCGCGATCAGCTCGGCCATCTTCGGCGCACCGACCCCGAAGGTGGCCGGATCCATCGCGAGCCGCCAGCGTCCGCCGACCTCCAGCAGCCCGCTGTCCACCGCCTCACTCGCGGGATCGACCAGCCCTTGCAGCCCTGAGACCTTGAGGTACCGCGCAGCCGCTTCGTCCCTGGTCTCGAACCACGCGATCGGTTTCTGCGCCAAAGCGGCCGCCTTGGCGAGCTCGTCGACCGACCACGAAACCTTCACCCCGAGGGCAATCACCCGGTCCACCTGTACGCCGTACCGGCCACTGGCCAGCTCGAGTGCGATCACTCCACCCAACGAGTGTCCGACGACGACCAGCTCCCGGCGTACCGGCAGAACCTCGGCAACCGCGGCCGCCATCGACTCGAACGTGTACCGCGACAACGCCCCCGCCCGCCCGTGCCCCGGCAAGTCCGGCGCCACCCGAGGCTGAGCCCACTCGTCCCAGACCCGCCCGGTCCCGCCAAGCCCATGCAGCAACACCAGAGATGACATGGCGGTCAGGGTGCCAGAAATCTCCGGTACTGGCGAGAAAGATGTGTCGAAGGGGTGTTTCAAACAGCCCTTTGAACGGTACGGTTCGGGTCTTGTGAGGATGTCCCGCCGTGTTGTTGTTGCCGTCGTCGTGCCGGTGGGGGTGTGTGCCGTTTTGCTGGTGGTCGCCTTGGTGGGTGGGCCACGGGCGCCGGTGATTCCCTTGCCGGGTGGTGCTGGGGTCGAGGCTGCCAAGCCGGTGACTGGGCCGCCTCCACCAAGTGAGGCCGCGGAGACGTTGCCCGCGATTCCTCAGGAGAGGACGCCGACGCCGTCGTCACCGCCGCTGTCCACCGGGCCGCTGGACGAGAACGGGCAGCCGGGGCAGCCGCCGGCGACGAGTGGGCCGGGCGACGGGCGTCCGTCGGCGACCACCTCGCTACTTTCAGAGCCACCGACTCCGGAGCCGACACCGGGAGTGGTCGAGCGCCGCAACCCTTCAATGCCTCCAGCAACTAAAACCCCGCCCGTCCCGCGGCCGACCGACCCGGGTCAGCCGCCCAGCACACCCGGTACGCCGAGCCCGCCGCCGACGGTCACGCCCACCGCTACGCCGACTGGACCGCCGGACCAGCCCAAGCCGCCCACCCTCGCGGACACCCTGCTGGTCCTACTCGGCAAACTCCGCCGCTGAGCCCCACCTCAAACCTTCGGCTGAGGTGGTCAGTACGGGTCGACGCTGCTCGAGCTGGCGTTGCCCAGGACTGACGGCTTGAGCTGGACTTCCCAGCCCTGGTTCTTGCTGAAGCCCTGGTCGAACCGCTTGAAGGAGCAGTCGGAGCTGAACTGGCGACGCTTCGGGTTCCAGTCCTTGCCGCTCTTCACGTACAGGTTGTACGCGCCGCCGATCCGGTAGACGGTCGCGGTCTTCTTCGACTGGACGTACAGCATGATGTGCGGCTTGCTCGGTGGCTTTCCGGGGGTGACGATCGAGACCGCGACGTCCAGGGCGGAGCCGTTCTTCACCCGCAGCGCGCCGTTGCCGCCGGCGCCGGTGCGGACGATGACGTCGCCGTTGGCCGGCCGGGTGTCGGTCGGCTCGGGGCCGAGGTCCGGCAGGGTCCGGCCGAAGATCAGGCCGAGGGTCCGCAGCTGGGCGACGGCGGTGGACATCGTGGTGGTGAGTTGGCGCTGCAGCGACTGGGAGACGTACGCGAGTCCGCCGCAACCGACGTCGCTGGTGTCACCGGCCGACAGTGCGTTCGCGGCGGCCTTCAGGCGCAGCTGCAGCACGCGGTTGGCGGCGACCGCGCGGGCCGGTGGCTTGATCGATCCGAGCGCGCGCGACTCCGCGTTCAGCGTCTGGGTCAGGTTTTCCATCGCGGCGCTCAGGCTGCTCTCGGTCTTCACCGTCGCGAGCGCGTTGATGTCACCCGCCAGCCGCTGGTCGAGCCGGATCAACGCCGTCTGGTACTGCGCCTGCGTCAGCGGCCCGGCCGGTACCGACGGTGTTGTCGTGGTCGGTGCCGAGGTGGGCGCCGAAGTCGGTGCCGAGGTCGGCGCGCTGGTGGGTGCGGTCGTCGGCGTACTGGTCGCCGGGTCCTCACTCGTCAACGTCTTCTTGTCGTCCGAACCGCCGCAGCCGGCCAGCAGCGCCAGCACGGCGACACCGGTCGTGATGGACAGAGCTCTGCGCATGAAAATGCCCCCACGCCTAGAAGAATCCCCTTGTCAGCAAACCCTATGCGGCAAAGGGCTTTCCAGCATCCCCAATGACCGCATCGTGTCAGACGGGAGACCTCGCCGCCCGGTTCCATCCTGCTGACAACAAGCCGGTTTTTCAGTTGCGGGGCGCCGGACGGACGAACGGGAACGCCAAGGTGGCGCGGATGTTCTGCCCGGTGAGCATCATCATCACCCGGTCGACGCCGATGCCGAGCCCGCCGGTCGGTGGCATCGCGTACTCCAGCGCGCTGAGGAAGTCCTCGTCCAGCGACATCGCCTCGGGGTCGCCGGCCGCCGCCTTGAGCGACTGCTCGGTGAGCCGCCGCCGTTGCTCGACGGGATCGACCAGCTCCGAGTACGCCGTACCGATCTCCGCGCCGAAGGCGACCAGGTCCCAGCGTTCGGCCAGTCGTGGGTCGGTCCGATGAGTACGCGTCAGCGGTGACGTCTCCAGCGGGAAGTCGGTGTAGAAGGTCGGCAGGGTGGTGGCCGGCTCGACCAGTTCGTCGTACAGCTCGAGCACCAGCTCGCCCGCCGACAGGCCGAACCCGGCGTGCACGCCGTGCTTGGCGCACAGCTCGCGCAACGTCTCGACCGGCGTACCGGAGTCGATCGGTACGCCGGCCGCGCGGCTGACCGCGTCGTGCACGGTGATCACCGGCCACTCGCCCGAGATGTCGATCTCACCGTCCGGGCGCTGCACCACCGGCTTGCCGAAGACCGCGGTGGCGGCCTCGATCAGCAGTTCGCGGGTGAGTTCGCGCATCACGGTGTAGTCGGCGTACGGCTGGTAGGCCTCGACCGAGGTGAACTCCGGGTTGTGCGTCGCGTCGGCGCCCTCGTTGCGGAAGTTGCGGTTCAGCTCGAAGACCTTGCCCAGCCCGCCGACGCTGAGCCGCTTGAGGAACAGCTCGGGGGCGATCCGCAGAAACAGGTCGGTGTCGTAGGCGTTGATGTGGGTGACGAACGGCCGCGCGTTCGCGCCACCGTGCACCGCCTGCAGCATCGGCGTCTCGACCTCGATGAAGCCGCGGGACTCGAACCCGTTCCGCAACGCCCGGACCGCGGTACTGCGATGGTGCATCATCTGCAGCGAGTCGGGGTTCATCACCAGGTCGAGATGCCGCTGACGGACCCGTGCCTCCGGGTCGGTGAAGCCCTTGCGCTTGTCCGGCAGGGGATGCAGGCACTTCGCCGCCATCAGCCACTCGGTCCCCGCGATCGACAGTTCGCCGCGGCGGCTGGTGACGACCTCGCCGGTGACGCTGACGTGGTCGCCGATGTCGACCAGGCGCCGCCAGTTCTGCACGGCCTCGGCGCCGCAGGTCTCGGCGGACAGCATCACCTGCAGCGTCGCAGAACCGTCCTGCAGTTGCGCGAAGGAGAGGCCTCCGTGGTTCCGCATCCGCATCACCCGGCCGGTGACGGAGACCTCCTGGCCGGTGTGGTGATCGGGCGCGAGGTTCCGGTACAGCGCGCGGATCCGTTCCAGCGTCTCCGTGCGCGGCACCGTGACCGGGTACGGCTCGATGCCCTGGGCAACGAGTTGGCCGAGTTTGGCCCGCCGGATCTGCTCCTGCTCGGTGAGTTTGCGGTCCGGCAGCACCGGCCGCAGCAGTTCCTGCTCCTGCTGCCGAACGGCCGCGGCGAACTGGCCGCCGTCGGCCGCCATGATCGCGTGCCGCTCGGCTGTCTCCAGGCTGTCGACCCGGGTCCACGGGCGAGGCGCGGGGAGGAAGCCTTCCGCAGTACCGGCGGCCAGCAGTACCTGGGCCAGCGAGGCGCCGCGGGAGTAGCAGATCAGCCGGGGTGACCAGCGCGGCAGGTACTTCTCGTTGGACTGGTAGAGACTCTCCAGCTGCCAGAACCTCGACGCGGCGGTCAGCAGCGCGTTGGTGAGCCGCAGTACCGGCCCGGCGCCCACGCGCTCGGCGTCGCTGAAGATCTCCCGGAACATGGCGAAGTTGAGCGAGATGTGGTGCAGGCCGAGGTCGCCACTGGCTTCGACGAGCCCGTTGACCATGAACTCCATCAGGCCGTTCACAGACTCCGGATCGCGCCGCATCAGGTCCAGCGAGGCCCCGCGCACACCCCACGGGACGAAGGAGAGCAGACCCCGTACGACGCCGTCGGAGTCGCGCGCGATCACCATCACGCAGCGCGCGTCGGCCGGGTCGCCGAGCCGGCCGAGCGCCATCGAGAAGCCCCGCTCGGTCTGCGCACCACGCCACTTCTCCGCGAGTTGCACGTACTCCGCCAGGGCCTCGGGCGACAGGTCGCCGTGCCGGACCACTTCCGCGTGGTAGCCGGCGCGCTGGACCCGCGTGACGGCCTGCCGGACCGGGCGCATGGTCCGGCCTTCGAGGGTGAAGTCGGCGACGTCGATGATCGCCTCGTCACCCATCGCGAGCGCTCGCAGGCCGGCGTCGACGTACGCGTGCGCGGCCTCCTCGCTGGCCGACAGGACGGCGGGGGACCAGCCGTAGGTCCGGGCCTCGGCCAGCCAGCGCTGGATCGCGCCGGGCCAGGCGGCCGGATCGCCGATCGGATCGCCGCTGGCCAGGCTGACGCCGTTGACCACCCGGTAGGCGATCGCCGCTTCGTTGTCGGGGGCAAACATCACGGCCTTGTCGCGCCGGGTGGCGAAGTAGCCGAGCGAGTCGCGTTCGCCGTACTCGAGCAGCAGCCGGCGCAGCTGCAGTTCCTCGGGCTGGCTCAGGTAGCGGACCCGGCGGACCGAGCGCAGGAAGATCGCGAAGGCGATCACCAGGCAGGCCGCGGAGATCGCGCCTACTGTCAGGCCGACCCAACCGTGGCCTTCGTGCCCGGCGCCCATCTTGCTGCGGCTCTGGCCGAGTGCCGCGATCACGGCCCAGCCGATCTTCTCCTTCTGGCCCTCCAGGGTCTTCGGGAAGATCTGGGTCAGCGTGATGCTGACCGCGATCGAGATCAGCAGGCCACCGACCAGCGCAGCGACCGCCTGCCGGCGGGTACCGGGCGCCAGCCGGGCCGGGAAGGCGGCGCGGATCTTCCAGAGCAGCAGCACCAGCGAGGCGACCACGATCACCTGCGCGATGGCGAGCTCGAGATCCTGCGGCTTGGCCTCGCCGAACTCCTCGATCAGGTTCTGGTCGCGCGGATTGGCCAGCCGGACGCTGGTCAGGCCGACCGCGGCCACCGCGGAGAGCAGCCAGAGGACCTCGAAGACCCAGAGCACCCACAGCAGCGCGGCCCGCTTGCCGCGCAGCAGTGCGCTGCCGACCACGGCGAGGTAGACCGCCGAGAAGAAGGTGTGACCGGCCGGGATGCCGAAGAAGTCGAAGGCCAGGTCGACCCGCTTCACGTACTCCGGTACGACCAGGTGCAACGGGATCGCCAGGAACGACCAGACCGACGCGACAACGACGACCCGGCCGACCCAGACAGCCGCACGCTGCTTCCACTTCGGGATGACCTGTTCCGACGACACCCAGCGATCATCCCATCCCGGGGTAGTGACTTTGGTCTTGTGTGTCACTCTGGCCCGCATGACGGCCGTCCCCGCCCGCTTTCCCTACCGGCTGATGCGGGGTGTCCTGATCGGCGCGGGAGTTCTGTACTGCAGCCTCCTGCTCGAACTGATGGCCGGCTACCCCCTGGATGTTCACACCTCGTTCCTCAGCGAGCTGGGCGCGCTCGACCAGAAGACCAGCCTGTACGCGCGGGCGCTGGACCTGGGCTCGGCCGTCCTGTTGTTGCTGGCGGCAATCCTCGGCCGGCCGGCCGCCCGGATGCACCGCGACATCGCCGGGCTGCTGATCAGCTCGGCCGTCTTCGGCGCCGGGACACTGTCCGACGCGTTGCTGCCGCTGAGTTGCGCGCCGTCGGTGAGCCAGGCCTGCCGGGACGCCGCGGCGGGACACTCCAGCACCGCGTTCCTTCTGCACGAGATCACCTCGAGCATCGCATGGTTCGGGAGTGTCAGCCTCGGCGTCTTCGCCATCCTCGTGCTGCGTCGATCGGGCTGGGGCGGCTTCTGGGGCAAGGTGGTCGCCGGCCTGGCCGCAGGGGCGATCTTCACGCAGGTGTGGCTGATGATCGTGATGAGCTTCGAAGTCCTGACCGGTGGTGATCTGCATCAGCCGGGGATCCTGCAACGGGTGTCGGTGGGGCTGGTCTGCTTAATGCTGGCGACATTGCTGCCTGGTCTGAGGCAGGCTTTCACCCGATGAGTACCAGCTGGGTGGTTTTGCCGGGTCTCGCTGAGGCGCCCGAGGAGTTCGCTGAGGTCGTGTCGTTGCTTCCGGACGACGACCTGCACGTGGTCGATGCCTGGCGTACGCCGATCACCGCGCCGGTCGAGGCGTTGCGCGAGAGTTCCGGTGTGACGGTCCCGGTGGGACTGGTCGGCCACTCGATCGGTGGACTCGCTGCACTGCGCTGGACGCTCACCCATCCCGGCGAGATCGACAGGCTGGTCCTGGTCGACTCCAGCCTCACGTCGGAGACGGGCTGGCGCTGGCTCTATCCGGGCACGCGGGGCGACCGGCTGGTCCGCTCGGTACTACGGGTGCTGGGGCGCATCGGCGTACCGGGGCTGCTGGGGACGTCGGTGTGGCGGGCCTTCGTGTGGGTCGGCAGTATCCGGAAGAGCAGTTCATTGCCTAGGGCAACTGTTCGCGATCGGTTCGGGGCCGCTGACTCGTGGCTGCTGTTCTGGGACGAGTTGGCCGGTAGCTGGGCGCTCGCCGCTGAGGTCGCCAAGCTATTGGAGTCGGTGCCGGATCGCCTGCCGCCCGCGATCGTTCTGGTGGCGACGGGTGGTAGTTCGCGCTTCACCGCGAAGAGTTGGCTCGCGGGTCAGCGGGCGCTGGCCGCTCAGCTGCGTGCGACGGTCGAGGTGCTGCCCGACTCGGCACACCTGGTCCACCTGGACCGCCCCGACGCCATCGCAAAGGCCGTAACCAACCTCGCCTGAAAGGGCTTGCCGGTCCTGGCGGGGGAGTTCTATGCTCATTCCACTGAAACACTCGTGTCAGTAACTGAGAGTGGCAGAGGTGGGGCATGTGAACGAACTGGAGACGCTGGTCAGCCGCCGGCTGCGCTGGAGCTGGCGCGTCGACGACGGCCGGGTCGATCGCGGACGGAGTGCCACGCCACGGCACCGAGTCGCTCGGGAGCGGCTGCGAACGGCCTGCCGGCTGCGGCAGCGCGAACTGGATCGCCTGCACCCCTGGGCGGTCCGGCGATGATCGTCATCACCTGCGTCCACTGCGGCAAGCGGCAGTTACTGCCGTTGACGATGGTCAACGGCATGACCCGGACCGTCGGCGACGACGGCCGGGTGGTTCATCACCTCACCTACACCTGCTGGTGCGGCCGGTCAGGGATCAAGACGATCCACGGCCCGGTCGAGGCAGGCTTGTGAGTCAGGCAGGGGACCTGCCGCTCGGGGGAGGTGTTGGTCAGGCCGAGGTGGTGAGGGCGGGAGTGGGGAGCTTGCGCTGCCAGACCTCGTCGAGCGCCATCCGCATGGCGCCGGTGACGACTGCGTCCTCTGCCAGTGCTGACAGCTCCAGCTTCGGGTGGTTGAGGGTGAGCAGCCGGAGCTGGTCGGAGATGGCATCCAGCAGCACCGCTCCGGCCCGGGCCACACCGCCACCGATGACAACGGCAGTCGGGTCCAGCACCAGTACTGCGGGCGCAAGGGCGCGGGCGAAGTCGCGGGCGACCTGCTGCACCACGGCCTGGGCAACCGGGTCGCGCTCGGCGGCGGCCGCGAAGACGTCGGCAGTGTCGAGTTGGTCGCGGCCGAGCTCGGCAAGACGGGAGTCGGGGTTGGCCAGTGCGGCCTGACGGCCCAGCTCGGCGATCGCCTCGGAGCCGACCGCACGTTCCAGCGGGCCACGGCTGTCCTCGGGGTTGATCACGTCGTCCGGTGCGGTGGCGATGAAGCCGATCTCACCGGCCGCGCCTGTACCGCGGTGGAGCCGGCCGTCGATCACGATGCCGGCACCGAGCCGCTCACCCCACTGGACAGCCAGCAACGTGCCCGTGCCGCCGCGAGCCGCGGCGATGGCCAGAGCAGCCAGGTTGGCGTCGTTGTCCAGCATGACCGGGCAGTCGAGCAGGCTGCGGACGTGCTTGGTGAGGTCGACCGCGGACCAGCCCGGAACGCTCGGGACCAGCTGGACCCGGCCGGTGTGCTCGTCCACGATGCCGGGGCTGGCCGCGACGGCTGCCGCGATGTCCCCGGCCGGGACCTCCGCCTCGGCGAGCGCCTCGGTGATCACCTCACTGATGACCCCGAGCAACTCCTGGGCGGTCCAGCCGGGGCCGGACCGGCGTACCAGGGAGAGCTTGCGGCCGGCCAGGTCGGAGACGCCGACGGTGACGCGGTGCGGGCCGACGTCCAGCCCGAGCACGGGGGCCGCGCGCCCGCGCAGGGAGACCCGGATGGCCGGGCGGCCCAGCGAGCGGTCCGCGGAGTCGGGGCCGTGCTGCTGCAACCAGCCGGCGTCCAGCAACTCGTCGACTGCCTGGGCCACGGTCGGCCGGGCCAGTCCGGTGCGTTCGACCAGTTCGGCGACGCGCAACGGTGCCGGTGCCGAGCGGCGGACCGCGTCCAGCACCGCGGCGACGTTGATCCGTCGCAGCATCGTCGTACCGCCGCCGCCGACCGTTCCCTTGCTCATGTCCGACCCCTTGCCTGCCACTCGCCCATCCTATATATAAAGCGAGCGTTCATAAATGAACCGGCCAGTTGCGCGTGTGCCGCCGGATCTCGGAGGGCTGGCGGTCGCCCGGAAAATCCGTGAGTCGACAAGTATCACCCGCAGCCCGTCCTGCCGCCCAGCACACGCGCGGGATCCGGGATCAGTCCTGCAACACCGTCCGGGCGAAGCTGCTGAGCGCCTCCCGGTCCGGCTGCTGGGTCTTGGTCATCAGGCTGGCGACGTGCTTCTCCACCGTCCGCGGCGAGATGTGCAACCGCGACGCGATCGACTTGTTCCCGATCCGGTCCACCAGCAGCTGCACGACCTCGAACTCCCGCGTCGTGATCCCCAGCTGCCGCAGATGCGCCGGCACCTGGTCCGACCCAGTACGCCGCTGCGAAACCGTAGCCCCGAGCTGCCGCAACATACTCCGGCAAGCACTGGCCACCGCCGGCACCTCAGCATTATGAAAATAATCCTCAGCCTGCCGCAACCACCCCACCGGCTCCCCCCACCCATCAGCCGCAGCCTGCTCGGCCACCAGTCGCAAGCCCATGTGTCGTGCCATCGGATAGATCGCTGCGCTCTTCAGTGCCTCCTCGATCTTGGTGCAGGCTTCCTCGAACCGGCCGTCGCGACCGAGCAACACCGCGTGGGCGAATTGGACGAACTGTCTGTTCCAGCGCATCCGGCTTGTCGCGGACGATGTCGCCGCCTCGAAATGAGCCCACCCGTTTCGCCTCGAGAGCACCCCGAGCAGCAAGGCGGCGCCGTTCTTACCGGCCAAGTGGAACTGGGTCGGGTTCTGAGCGTCGTAAGCCAGTGCCTGCGCCATCTCCGATTCGGCCAGCTCGCGATTCTCTTCGAGTAAGGCGCAAAACGTGCGTGCCAACCCGAAGGACACCGGGAGCTCGTGGGAGGCTCTCTCCCCGTACTCCGCCAGTTCGGCGATCGTCTGCTCCATCGCCACACGCTGCCCCTGGTGGCCTGCGAGCATCGCCTTGGTCACCAGCAAGTAGGGTGCCCGGCGACTCAGCCTGAGTCGCCGGGTGACCTCCAGATTCTCCGCGATCTTGATCGCCGCCACGTCGTACTCGCCGCGGAGCACGGCCTGCTGGGCCAGTACCTGGTCGACGTCATAGGCGCTGGGGATCGCTCCGATCTTCAGTGCCTGCCGTCTGGCTGTCTCCAACTCGGTGACGTCGCCGTCGGCCAGACACATCGTGCCGGCCTGGAAGATGTGGGCGATGACGCGCTGCAGGCCCATGTTGTTGTCGGTGGCTACCTGCCGCGCGCGTTGGAAGTAGCTGATCGACTGTT
Organism: Kribbella sp. NPDC023855; assembly: GCF_040639475.1. Lineage (NCBI taxonomy): Bacteria > Bacillati > Actinomycetota > Actinomycetes > Propionibacteriales > Kribbellaceae > Kribbella > Kribbella sp. NPDC023855. The sequence continues at coordinate 769,503 of NZ_JBFAAA010000003.1, read as the reverse complement.
CGAGGTCGTGCTCGCGGGCCAGGATGCCGAGGAGTTGCCAAGCATCGGCTTCGACTGTCGGCAGCTTGGCGCGCTGAGCGGCTTCAGCAGCCTCGATGCCCAGCTTGGCAGCGGACTTGAGGCGTCCGGGACTGCTCCTGGTCATTTCCAGCACTGCCGCGATCGCCTGCAGCGGAGCCAGGTCAGCGTCGCCGGCGTCCGGACCGAGGAGGGCTCGAGCTGTACCCACGTGTGAACTCGCGGACGCCCAGCGACTGGCAGAGTATTCGAACTCCGCGAGCCGGACGTGCAGCGCGGCGACCCGACGGCTGTCCAGACCGCGGCTGGCCAGTTCGTCGACGAGCTCCGGCCGAGCAGCCGGGTGCTCGAACTGGCCGGATTCGCCGAGGGCCAGCAGCAGTGAACCGAGCACCTCGGCGCGGTAGCCGATGTCAGGATCGTCGGCCAGCAAGGTATAGGACCGGTCGAGCAGCTGAGCGGCGCTGTGCAGCGAACCTTGGTCGAAGGACCGCCGCCCGGCCTCGGCGAACAGGCGCGCCGCGCGGGCCGGATCTCCGCCGGTCTGCGCCAGCTCCGCGACCATCAGCGACCATTCGCCGGGCAGCCCTGGATGCAGGACCTCGATCGCGTCGGCACAGCGCCGCGCCAGCGTCGCGCGTTCAGTCGGGTTGTAGCCGGCCAGCAGCGCCTCGGCGGTCAGGGGATGCCGAAACGCGTACCAGTCCGGGACCGGCTCGTCCGGGCCGACCAGTTGGGCGGCCAGCCCGGCCCTCAACGTTGCGAGGAGCTGTCGTTCGTCGACGGCGCTGGCCTGCCGAACCACGCTGAGGGGAAAGCGGTGCCCGATCACCGCCGCCAGCGCCAGCAGTTCGCGGGACTGCGGCCCCAGCTGGTCCGTCCGGCTGTTGATGCTGTGCACCACTGCCGCCGGAACAGTCATCTTCAGGTTGTCGACGACCTGGACAGCGCCATCCACCCCGGACAGCAACTGGCCCGACCGGCTCGCTTCCTGCAGCAGTTCCTCGGCGACGAACGGGACGCCTGCGCTGTCCGCCCACAACCGGTCCGCGAGTTGCTCGGGCACGGCTGCGGGGTCGACCTCGAGGCGGCCGGCCGCGAGTTGCCTGACCTGGTCGCGAGTGAGTGGGCCGAGCTCCAGCGAACTGGCCGTGCCGCACTGATTTGCCAGTTGGGCGAGTTCTCCGGCGGGGCAGGGCTCCGAGCGCACGGTGGCGATCAGGGCTATCGGCTGGTCCTCGAGGTTGTCCAACAGATACTCGATGACGGCCAGCGTCTCCGGATCGGCTCCGTGGAGGTCCTCGAGAACCAGGAGGCAACCGCGACCGCGACCCGCTATGCCGAGCAGCCGAAGGATGGCTTCGCCGAGCACCACTGCTGAGATGGCAGTCTCGGTGGTGTGATCGTCCCAATCGGGAACCAGCCGTCCCAGCACCCGCCGATAAGGGCCGAGGGCCTCCGGATCAGGCATTTCGCCGCGACGGATCAGCGACAGGAGCGCTTCGGTGAACGGCCGGAAAGCAGTCGCCGCCCCGACCGCTCCGACGCGCCCGCGAAGGGTGAGCATGCCGCTTTCGAGCGCGAGGCTGGTGCCTACCGCGGCGAGCCTGGTCTTACCGATCCCTGGCTCGCCGGTCAGGAAGACAGCATCGCCACGGCCGGAACGGGCGGCAGCCAGCAGATCACCGAGCCGACCGATCTCCCCATCCCTGCCGACCACTCTGGGCGCATGGGTCCGCATCCCTGCACTCTAATGGTGGACCGACCAGATCGCAGGCGGATCGGCTGGTCGGCCGGAGTGGATCACTCGTTTGGTTGAAGCCGCGGTGATCACTCCGGCCGCCTCTTGTCCGCTAGGCCAAACTGGGATCGTTGATGGTCGTCAAAGTCGAGCAGCCGTCGACGACGGTGTGGACGGCCATCGTCGCAACGCTGGCGGTGCCGACCAGCGCCAGTGCACGACTGCCGATCCTGCTGCGCTTGGGCGGGCTGATGGGGCCGAGCGGATCGATCTGGTCGCCCCCGGTCGGGCGCGGGTCGCGGTCGTCGTTGCGGTCGTGGACGGTCATGGTGTTTCCCCTGTCGAATGGTGGCCGCCGGTAAGGCCCTGTGATGGGGGCCGGCCGGATGCCGGTTCCTGCAGCAGAACGGACGGGATCTGCCCGTGAAAACCGAGGCGGAGTAAGCCATAGCCAATGCCGGCCAGTCCTGTCAACAGACCTGGCGATGGCACCGAGCGTGGCGTTCCGCACTGCGGCCCGTACTGCTGTACTGCGGCGAGCACCAGCCCGGCCCGGCGGCGCCGGATCGCCTCGACGGCTGGGTGATCGCGTTTGGTGAGCCACAGGAGTGGCTCGACCGCGCCGAGCTCGCCGTGACACAGACTCATGTCGGCAAGCACCGGACGTTCAGCGCTGTAGCGCAAGTAGGTTTCCAGATCTGCCGGCTCGCCCGCCCGCAGGGTGGCGAGTACAGCGCCGGCGTAGCCGGCGCACCAACCTGCGTCCGCTACGCCGCCTTGCCGATCGAGACCGGCCGAGGCACGAGCCGCCTCGGCGTACCGCGACCCGTTCGAAGCATGGTTGCCGAGGGCCCAGGCCAAGCCCGCATAGCCACGAGCGAACCCGGCCGGCGGTTCGGCGTTCCCAGGGCGCACTCCGAGATCCACTGCGGCCACCAGTTCGTCGGCGTACCGGGCAGCCAGTCGGCCGGCCTCCGGATGTCCGTCGATGCCTTGAACCGCGGTCAGCCCGCCGGCCGCGCCTTCGGTGTAACTCGGGAACCCCTCTTCGGTCGACGGGATGCGCTCCATCAGTTGAAGCGCAAGGACGAGCCACTTGGACAGCGTCGAGTCATCCAGCAGGTCCGCCAGCCGGCTGAGGCCGTAGCTGATTCCGCCCAGACCGTGCAGACCGGCGCCGACGGGTTGCACGAACTCGGGATTCGTTGCCAGGATTTCCAGGATCTGGGGCATCGGGCGGATCGCGTCGCGGGCCAGTTCGCGGTACTTGTCGGCGCCGGTCAGAACTCCGATCTGCGCCAGGAACAAGGAGGTCCCGAGAAAGCCGTTGGTGAGCCCCGCGCCCATCGGAAGAACGGTCCAATGGTGATCGTCGAGTAGTTCGAGGCCGAGCCAGTTCGCTCGTTCGCCGGACTCACCGAGAACCTGGGCCATGATCTCGTCGGCGATGTCGGTGGCCGCCGCCAGCAGCTGGTCCGGATCGGGTTCGGTGGCGCCGAGGCCGGCTCTGGTCACGGTGCCCGAATGCAGCACCGGCTCGGGACGGGTGGCGAGGCTGGCGGAGATCACCCACCGCTGGCGATGCTGGTCGACCTCGCCCATCGCCGCGATCTTGGCCTCGACGGCGGCGAGTCCCTCGGTTTCCAGCAGACCGGGTATACGGGAACCATCTGCTGCCCACACGTCACGGCTGTCGGGCCGGGCGGTGAAGATCGGGATGTTGCCCGACCACAGATCGGCGAGCTCCGCGGGCACCAACCGTCGCAGTTTCTCATCGGCGTCCCACAACAGATCCAGCAGTTGACTGTGGCCGATCGCATCGCGGAGCGCGTCCGGATGGGTCGACTCGTCCAGCAGGAAGGCATAGACCCGCGAGGGCCGTGCCACATACCGGATCTCGTCCGCCGCGCAGCGCGCCAGTAGTCCGTCCGGGCCCAGCAATTCGGCACGGTGCCAGGCGATCGCCTCGTACGCGGCCCGGAACCCCGCCAGGAGGGAGACTTCGTGATCCCTGGGCTCCGGCACTGAACCGTCGACTGTGGGGCGGTTGCCGCGATGCCGGGTGCGGCCGGCACGACGAACCAGGTGCATGGAATCCAGGCCGGCGTCTGCCCAGTCGACCACCTCGTGAGGGCTGACGCCCTCGTCGCCGCCGATGCCGGAAAGGTCGGCCGCACCATGCTCCCCGACCACCATCAGGGGGAGTAGCGAGGTCCGGGAGACTGAGCTGAGGAAGGCGGCGTAAGCCGGGTCCTGAGCAAGGGGACCGGTGGCGGCAACGGCCGGATGAAACAGGGTCTCGACGTCGACCAGGACTGGCTGATCCCCGCTCGCGACGAGATTCTCGTAGTGCATGTCGGTACCGTCGAGCGCGTAGAGCAACGCAAGCAGGGCGCCTTGGCGCTCGTAGAAGCGGCGTACCTCGGTTAGGTCGTTGCACGGGGTGTGGTCGATGTACTCGAGCCAGCCGTAGCCCGGGCGGCGGAGTAGCCGGACGGTCTGGAGGCCTAAGCCGGTCTTGGTGTTCAGCCAGTTGACGATGTCGTTGAAGTGGGCGTGGAGGTCGAGCGGCCTTGGTTTGTAGATGAGTTGGCGGCCGTTGGTGAAGGTGAGGGTGGCTGTGGAGCGGCCGCCTCGGTGAGGGTCGCCGCCGGGGGTGATGCTCAGCAGGGGGCCGGGGTCGGTGCCTTCCAGGAGGGTCGCGATCAGTTGCTCGCGGTCCTCGGCGAGGCGGTCCAGCAGTTCGAGGTGCCCCCCGACGGCCTGCCGGCACGCCTCGCCCAGGACCCGGGCCAGCACTGGGTATGCGGCCAGGAATTCCGCCAGCTCGCTCCCTCCGACGAGCCGGTGGGTGAAGTCGAGAAATCGCTCCGCCGGTGTGTCACCGGCCAGCTCGCCCCGGTCGCGAGCCCGGGCGAGTTCCAGCACCAAGGTCCGGGACGCCAAGCGGACCAGGCGAAGACCCAGCCGCTGGATGAACTGCTCGGCCAGTACTCCGCCATGTCCCGCGGCACTCAGGTCCTGCCGCGCAGTGGCCAGCAACGGCTCGAGGCACCGGACCAGCGCCTGCTGCCAATCACCTGTCACCGGCGCAGAGACAACAGCCCTGGCCGTACTGCGCTCCACGTACTCCGCCCAGGCGGGCATCGGGGAGCCCTGCTCATGCGGGCCCATCCCGGCGGACCACCAGGCGTTCGGCTGGTCGGTTCGGGCGGTCCCGGCGGTTGCGGAGTTGAGCACGGGCCCAGGCTGACATCGCGACATGGGTGTTGCCATGGGTACGGAGCCCCCATATTCCTGCCAGGACCGGTGACCGGCGTAAGGGCGGTGGGGTTCCTGGTGCTGTACCGCGGGGTGTCGACTGGGGAGTACAGCACCCCGCGGTCCAGCATCGCCCACGCCGGACGGCCTCTGGTGGAAGGCCGTACGGTGCGGGAATCCAGGTGCTAGTGCACCGTGTCGGACGTTCCGTTAGCGATAGCGGTGTCGAGGTGCGTGCCTGGGCGCCGGTAGCGCAACGGAACGTCCGACACGGTGCACTCGGCGAGTTGCCGAGCTTCCGGTGCCGTGAACGATGCCTGACCGGCCGAGCTGGCAGCAAGAGCCGGGGCTACCCAATTTCCGCTCTCCGCACCTGGTTGCGAGCGTAGGTGCGGACAAGGCAGAACATGGGGGACGAACCCCCATGTGCGAACCGGCGCCGGCTGCAACGGTAGACAGGTGTACAGCACATCCGCTCCCGGACTCCCGGTCTCAGCTCACTCGGTGCTCGACGTGGTGCCGCAGGTGCCGGGTCAATCCGCTGCGGCCGCACTCCGGGAGACCGTCGAGGTGGCGCAGGCTGCTGACGACCTCGGTTACCGGCGGTTCTGGATCGGCGAGCAACACGGTGTCCGCGGAGTTGGTGGGGCGAGCCCCGCGGTCGTGGCCGCAGTACTCGCCGCCAGGACCGACCGGATCCGGATGGGCTCGGGCAGTGTGCAGCTGACGAACCACCAGTCCCTCGTGGTCGCGGAGCAGTTCGCGGCGCTGGCGGCGGCGTACCCGAGCCGGATCGATCTCGGTGTCGGCAAGGCGCCGGCTGTCCCGCCCAGTACTGCGGCTGCGCTCGGCGTGACCGACAAGGACAGCTTTCCCCAGCGACTGGATGAGCTCTGCCGCTTCCTGCGCGACGGGCTGCCCGGACGTGCGCCTGTTGGCGACGTTCGGCTCGCGCTGGCGGGAATGCCGCCACCTGTCTTCGTGATGACCGACAACCCGACTGGTGCGCACGTGGCCGCAGTACGGGGACTGCCTGTCTTCCTGACTCACCATGTTGCCTCGGCGTGCACGGTTGCGTCAGCGTCGGCGTACCGGGACAGCTTCAAGGCGACAGGACCGACGGGGAAGCCGTACGTCGGTGTGACAGTGGGAGTTGTTGCCGCTAGCACCGAAGAGGAGGCAGTGGCGCGGCTGGCGGAGTACGTGCGGCTGAAGTCGCGGCTGAAGACTGCTGCCAACAGGGCAACGCCTGCCGAGCTCATGGAGCTGCTGGAGCCGCCGCTCACGAGTCGTGAGCGCAACAAGGCAGAGCGGCTGGTGGACGAACCCGGGTACGTCATCGGCACCCGGGCCGGAGTAGCAGCCGGCCTGGCGTCGGTGGCGGCCAGCACTGGAGCGGACGAGGTCATGCTGGTCCCACTCGCCTTCGACGGGCTGGTCCGGGCAGCCATCCTCCGCACGGTGGCAGCCGGCCTGACCCGCGCGATCCGCAGCGTCCCTCGCCACGCCCCTCACTTCGTCGCCACCGCCTAGTCACTCCGCACCACCGGCCTAAGGTGGTAGGGGTGTCTACTGAAAGGCGGAGCTGATGTCGCGCGAGCAGGAAGTCGTCGAGGGTTGTCCGACCGAGCTCTTCATCGCAGGCAAGTGGCGACCAGCAGAGGGCGGCAAGACCCTCGCTGTGGAAGACCCGGCCACCGGTACGACGTTGTGCGACGTGGCGGACGCGAGTCCAGCGGACGGGATGGCGGCGCTGGACGCGGCCGTCGCGGCGCAGGCCGACTGGGCTGCGACTCCTCCCCGGGAGCGCGGGGAGATCCTCCGGCGGACCTACGAGCTGATGACCGAGCGGGCCGACGAGCTGGCCCTGCTGATGACGCTGGAGATGGGCAAGCCGGTCGCGGAGTCCAAGGGCGAGATCGCGTACGCCGCGGAGTTCTTCCGGTGGTTCGCCGAGGAGGCGGTCCGGATCGAGGGCGGCTACCAGGTGGCGCCCAACGGCAAGGGCCGGGTGGTGGTGATGCGCCAACCGGTCGGGCCGTGCCTGCTGATCACCCCGTGGAACTTCCCGGCCGCGATGGGCGCCCGCAAGATCGGCCCGGCCGTCGCCGCCGGCTGCACGATGGTGATCAAGCCGGCCGCGCAGACGCCGCTGTCGATGCTGAAGCTGGCCGAGCTGATGACGGAAGCCGGCTTGCCGCCCGGCGTCCTGAACGTCGTCACCACCCACGACTCCGGTGGCGTGATGGAACCGCTGATCCGCGACGGTCGCGCCCGCAAGCTGTCCTTCACCGGCTCGACCCCGGTCGGCGTGAAGCTGATCGAGCAGGCCGCCGAGAAGGTGCTGCGCACGAGTATGGAGCTGGGCGGCAACGCGCCGTTCCTGGTCTTCGACGATGCGGACCTGGACAAGGCGGTCGACGGCGCGATGCTGGCCAAGATGCGCAACGGCGGCGAGGCCTGTACCGCGGCCAACCGGATCTACGTGCACTCCTCGGTGCTCGAGGAGTTCGCCGCGAAGCTGACCGAGCGGATGGCGGCGCTGACGGTGGGCCGGGGTACCGAGGACGGTGTCGACCTCGGTCCGCTGATCGACGCCAAGCAGCGGGACAAGGTGAAGGACCTGGTCGACGACGCGGTCGCGCAGGGCGCCGAAGTACTGACCGGCGGGAAGGTTGCTGAAGGCAACGGATATTTCTACCCGCCGACCGTGCTGACCGGCGTACCGAAGTCGGCCCGGTTGCAGAAGGAGGAGATCTTCGGCCCGGTCGCGCCGCTGACCGCGTTCGAGGACGAGGACGAGGCCGTCGCGATGGCGAACGACACCGACTTCGGGCTGGTCGCCTACCTGTTCACCCGCGACATCAGCCGCGCGCTCCGGGTCAGCGAGAAGCTCGAGACCGGCATGGTCGGCCTCAACCAGGGCATCGTCTCCAACCCGGCCGCGCCCTTCGGCGGCGTCAAGCAGTCCGGTCTCGGCCGCGAGGGCGGCACGGTCGGCATCGACGAGTACCTGGAGGTCAAGTACCTCGCGGTCGCCGTCGACTAGCCGGCCCGGACGGCGCCCACGATGAGCGTGTTGCGGGCCTGCTGGCCGACCGGGACCGAGGTGTGGACGCCGTCCCGCAGGTGAGTTGTGAGCCGCCGTGGATCCGAGGCGAGGAACTCGGCCCAGCCGACGATGCGCAGGTTCGGGTGCCGTTGCCGGGCGGCCGCCAGCTGAAGGTTGATCCACTGACTGTTGCGTTGATCCGCGAGCCGCGCGGCCGGGGTCTGCCTGGTGCGGGCGACCTGGACGTTCACCCAGAACACCGTGCGGTCCGGGCCGGCGATCCGCATCGCCCGGTCGACCTGGGCCGCGAAGCCTGCCGGGTCGAAGATGTCGTTGGAACCGAGACTGAGCAGGATCCGGCGGGGCAGGCCGAAGTCGTCGGCCCACTGCTGGAGCGCGTCGACCGCCGGCGCTGTCGGCCGGCCGGACCAGTTGTGCGTCGCGAGACTGTCCCCGGTCGTGCGCGACAGCAGCGCCGCCAGCGACCTGCCGTCCTGCACGGAGATGCTGTCGCCGAACATCACGATCCCGTCCTCGCGGCGCACCCGCCTGACGTGCTCGTCCGGCGAGATGCTCCTGCTCTGCTGCCGCCACGGAGCCGGGTGACCTGAGCCGTACCCAGCGCCGGTCCCGCTGTTGGACGCCACCGGCACCGGGTCTCCAGCCGACGAGCCAGGCCCGGTTCGCTCGTCTCGTCCGGCCGGAACGACCAGGACGGCCAGCAGGACGGCGCAGGTCACCACCAGCATCCCGAGATCGACCGTCAGCCTGCCCAGCAGTTTGGCCCGCATCGTCGCCCACTTCTGTCGCCCGCCCCGTCAGAAGGTTTATGTCCGCAGGCGGCGATCAGTTCCCCGAAGGGCGGAGTGGGCTACTCCTGGAGCCACTTCTGGATGGTCTCCGGGTCCGGGCGGGCCTCGGTGCCGATCGCGTGCGGGACGAAGCGCGCGTAGTAGTCGGTGACCGGGCCGTCCGACTCGCGGACCATCATGCCGGCCGCGACCCCGTCCACGATCCAGCTGCCGATCACTGCTCGGTTGCCCTCGTACGACGGCAGCGGGCTCCACTCCTGGTAGACCATCGTGTCCGTGTCGTAGGGGCCGTCGTGGACGTCGTCCTCGGTGGAGGTGATGGTGTGGATGCGGATGTTGCTGCCCTCGCGCCCGTGCAGCGGCTTGGCCACCCATTCGAGCAGGTCACCCGGCGACCCGAAGTACGCCGGGAGCAGGTTCGGGTGGTCGGGGTAGAGCTCCCACAGCACCGGCAGGATCGCCTTGGTGGACAGCATCGTCTTCCAGATCGGCTCGATCCACTGCACCGGCTCACGCTCCAGCCCGGACAGGATGTACCGGCCGAACTCGTCGTCGAGCATGTCCTCCCACGGGTAGAGCTTGAACGCGGTCCGGATCTTCCGCCCGCCCCAGTCCACGAACGCGCGCTGCTCCGACTCCCAGCCGAGGTCCTCGATCTCGTGCCCGTACGTCGCCAGCCCGGCCATCGCAGCCGTGTCGCGCAGGTAGGCCACCGTCATCGCCTCTTCGCCGGTGGTCTCGGCGGCCGAGTTGAAGAAGTGCGCCTCGTTGCCCGGGAACCGCCCGGCCGCGAGCTGCTCGCCCCACCACTTGACCAGCCGGTCGTGCACGGAGTTCCACTGGTCGGCGTCGGGGAAGACGTCCTCCAGCCAGTTCCACTGGATCACCGCCGACTCCACCAGCCCGGTCGGGGTGTCGCCGTTGATCTCCAGCATCTTCGGCTCGGCCCCGTTCCAGACCAGGTCGAACCGCGCGTACACCGACGGGTCGTCGCGTTTCAGCGACTCCCGGACCAGCGGCAGCGTCCCGGACGCCAGCCCCAGCTGCGCGTCGCTGAAGCGGTCACCGGAGGCCATCACCGAGGCGGCGTGCTTGCACATCTCGTACAGCTCCTCGGTGACGCGTTCGAGGTGCAGGACCTCGTCCATGGTCACCTCGTACCAGGCGCTCTCGTTCCAGTACGGCGTCTGACTGCCGTCGGGCCAGTCCGTCATCGGGAAGACCAGGCCCTGCTCGACGACCTTGTCCTTCCAGCCCGGGCGGGGTTTGATCGAGTGCCGCCACATCAACCGCCAGAGCTCCCCTTGCCGGCCTTGCCGAAGCCGCCGCGCGCGATGGTGCCGATGTTGCCGCCCTTGGTGGACAGGCCACCGCGCTGGATGGTCGCAGTACCGCCAGAGGCGTTGCGCAGGCCGGACGAGCGGTAGGTGCCGTCGGCGACGTTGTAGCGTCCGCCGACCGGCGGGACGAACGCTCCGCCGCGGGTGGCCATGTAAAACCAGAAGAAGCCCGATCCGGACCCGTGGTACTCGCGCTCGTCCTTGCAGTTGTCGTCGTCGGTGCGCTCCTGGGTCTGCGGGTCGACACAGATCGCGGCGTAGTCGGCCTGATCGTCGTCGTCGCTACTGCACCCGGTCAGCGATGCGGCGACCAGCGCGGTCAGGCCGAGCGTGATGCCGACACTGCGCATCCGCCGGCGTCCTGATTGAGTCATGTCCTGCCCTCCCCCTCGGCGGGCGGCTTCATCGAGAACATGATCAGCGCGCCCACCACCATCGTGACACCCACGACAACCAGCGGACCGGTACCCACATCCGAGACGGCCAGGACCAGTACTACGACGAAGGACGCTGCCGCGAGCAGAGGAACGACCGCCCGCTGCAGCACTCGTCCCCTGATCTCCCCACTGAAGTACACCGGTACTGCGACCGCAGTGGCGAGGTAGTAGATCGACACCAGGATCGAGACGGCGCCGACGGCGTCAGCCAGTACTGAGTCGGAGATGAGCACCAGCGTCACGTAGATGGCGAGACTGGCGCCCGCGAAGACCCAGGTGGAGACGCTGGGTGTGTGGAAGCGAGTGGAGATCCGTGCGAACTGTCCCGGGAACGCATCCCGGCGGGCCATGGACAGCATCGTCCGGGCGGTCGGCAGGATGGTCGTCTGGGTCGAGGCCAGTGCGGACACGAGTACTGCGCCGGCGAGGAGCTTGCCGCCCGCAGTACCGAGCAGGTCGTTGCTGAGTACTGCGAAGAAGTCGTCGTCCTCGATGGCGGCCAGCGGGTCGTTGCCGGCGTACGCGATGGCGGACCACGCGACCACGGCGTACAGGACGACGAGGAAGCCGTTGGCGATGAGGGCCGCGATGGCCGGAGTACGCCGCGGGTCGCGGGTCTCCTCGTTGACGCTGAACGAGGAGTCCCAGCCCCAGTAGAGGAACACGGCGATCAGTACGCCGGTTGCCCACGCACCCTGGCCGGTGGCCGAGAACACCGGGATGCTGAAGGTACCGGCGTCCAGGAACGCGTTGATCGCGAACCAGAGCAGTGCGACGACCTCTACCGTCAGCAGGATCGCCTGCGTCCAGGCGGCGATCCGGATGCCACGGTAGGCGAGCAGTGCCATCCCGATGATGAAGACCGAGCCCAGACCGGCCTGCGCGACCCGGGAGTCGGCGGCGTCGTCCAGGCCGAACAGCACGTAGGTGTAGACGGCAGCGACCTGGGCGAGGTTGCTCATGACGAGCACACAGGCCATCACTGTGGTCCAGCCGACCATGCGGCCGATACCCAGCCCGAACGCCTTCTCCGTCCACGGGAACGTCGTACCGCAGTCCGGCTCGGCCCGGTTGAGCTCCCGGAAGCAGAGCGTGACCAGGATGACCGGCACCGCGCTGAGCGCGAGTACCAGGGGAGTGGCGGCGCCGACGTACACGACGAGCAACCCGACCGCCACAGCCAGCGAGTACGCCGGTGCGGAGGAGGAGATCCCGATCGCGGTGGACGTGCCCAGGCCCAGCGCGTCCCGCCGCAGGTTGCGCCCACGGGACCGCGAATCAGCTGTCGTTGTCATCGTCCCCCCAGGGTGCCACCTGGGCGGTCCGCTGTCCGGCAGGCGCCCGCCGTCAGCCGTTCATCAGTTCCGTCACCGTCACGAGCTCGAAGCCGCGGGAGCGCAGGCCGGTGATGATCGGGGTGATCGCCTCGTCGGTGTACGGCGCGTTGTCGCCACCGTGCAGGTGGAGGACGACGATCGAGCCGTTCTGCACGTGTGAGAGCACCTGCTGGACGATCCGCTCCGGCGACTTGGCGAAACCGTCGGCACCCGGTACGTCGAGCCCGACCGCGGTGACGCCGGCCGAAGCGAGCTCGTGGAGGGCGGTGCCGTCGTAGCAGCCGCCTGGGAAGCGGAACCACCTGGTGGCGTGGTCGTCGAGCTGGTCCAGCAGGGTGACCGCCTCGCGCACGTCGTTGAGCATGTCGGCCTTGGGGACCGAGCCGAGTGTGTAGCAGTGCTTGGTGAAGCCCTTGTGGTCGTAGGAGTGGGTGCCGAGCTCGAACAGCGGGTCGGCGGCCAGCTCGCGTGTGCGCTCCGGGTACTGCTCCATCCACATGCCGGTGAGGAACAGGGTGGCCGGCACATGCTGCTTGCGCAGCTCGGTGATCAAAGCGTCGTTGTAGTACGACTTGACCTTGCCGTGCTGGAGACGTTTCCGCATCAGCGCGGTGAGATCCGCATCGAACGTCAACGCCACCCGCTTCTTGTCCCGCGGCCCGTGCTGGACGACCGGCATCAGGTTGGTCTGCCGCGACTCACCCGGCCTTGGCGTGTTGCTGGGCGTGGATGGCTTGGGGGTGGCCGTCTTGCTGGGTGTCGTTGCCGTCGGCCCGCTTGTGGCCGGCGTACTGGCTGGACTGCTCCGACTCGGCGTACTTGCCAGCCCGCTTGGACTTGGCGCACTGGCCGGTCCGCTCAGCGTCGGCGTACCGGCCGCTGTCCCCACCGGTGCTTCCGTGTCTCCACAGCCAGCCAGTACTACGGACGCGGCCGCGGCGAGCGCGGCGATCCTGATCCCCCAGTGAACAGTCACAGGCCCCGAGTATGCCCGGCGTGGAGGGTCGTCAGGCCCAGGTGCGCTGCTCCCACTCGTCGCGGACGATCGCCCAGACCTGGATGTCGTGGAGCTTGCCGCGGTACGGGAAAGCCTGCCGTAGCGTGCCTTCGTGTGACATCCCCAGTCGCTTCGCCACCGCGGCACTGCGGGTGTTGGCCGGTACGCAGCGCCACTCGACCCGGTTCAGGCCGCGGGTGCCGATCGCCCAGTCGATCAGCAGCTGGGCCGCGCGGGTGATGAGGCCGTGCCCCTCGGCCTCGGCGGCCAGCCAGACGCCGAGCTCGCAGCTGCCCCACTGCGCCTCGAAGGTGCGGAACAGCAGACCGCCGACGAGCCGGCCGTCCAGCCAGATGCCGTAGATCCGGCCGCCGTCCGCCGCCTGGCGATCGGCGTACCGCTGCAGGAAGCTTCGCGCGCTGTCCTCGTCGACGACGATCCCGGCCCAGGGGATGTAGGCCTCGATGTTGGCCCGGGCCTGATCGACGTGCCCCAGGAACTCGGCCGCCTGCCAGGGCTCCAACGGCCTCAGCTCGGCGTTCTCGATGAGCTTGGTTCTGAACAACATCGTTGCCTCCCCGTGCGGTACATAACAAGTGTTCCGTACCTACTCTAGGACCATGCCGGCAAAGGTGGATCACGAGGCCCGACGACGAGACGTCTCCGCCGCGGTGTGGCGCATCCTGGCCGCGGAGGGTTTCGGCGGCCTGACCATGCGCGCGGTCGCGACGGAGCTGGGCGCGACCACGGGTTTGGTGACGCACTACTTCCCCTCCAAACAAGCACTGGTCGTGCACGCTCTGGAGCTCGCGGAAACCCGCACCCGGGAACTGACCCCGTCGATCGAAGGCCTCCGAGGACTAGCAGCCCTCGAACAAGCGCTGGCCGGAGTGCTGCCCCTGACCCCAGAGACAACCGAGATCAACCGAGTCTGGGTCAGCTCCTGGGACGTAGCCCTGGCCGACCCCGCCCTCCGCACCTTGGAAAAGGCCCGCTACCAACGCTGGCGAGCCCGCCTCAAACCCCTCGTCGAACAGTCCCAGCAAGAAGGCGACCTCCCACCAGGCAACCCCGACGACCTGGTCGCCTCCCTGGCCGCCTTCACCCACGGCCTAGTAGTACAAGCCCTCTTCGCCCCCCGCACGTTCCCCCATCAACGCCTCCTCGATCTCCTGCAGTCACATCTGAAGGCGCTCAGGCCAGCAGGTCGTTAGCTGAGCGGAGGACTGGCTTGGTGATGGAGGTTGTGGGGGTGTTGGCGGCGGTGACGTGGAAGGTGTGGGTTTCGTTGGCGTTCAGGGTGATCAGGCAGGTGTCTACCCGGGCGTTGGTGTCCAGGCGGTCTGGGAAGAGTGTGAGGTCCTTGGTGAGGGCGGTTGCTGTCACGGTTACGTCGTAGCCGTCGGTGGTGGGGGTGACCTCGGCGGTGTAGGCGTCGGCCTCGAGTTGCAGCGAGGTGTCTTCGACGAAGTACCAGTACGCCGTACTGTCGTCTGCGCCGCGTACCTCGACGTACTCCGTCGTGGGATCAGCCGGGGTTGCGACCGACTCGGGCAGTGAGTTGAGGGTGGCCTGGCGAGCCGGGACCTCCAACGCGAACGTCTCGCTGGCGATCACCTCGCCGCCCTTGGTCGTACTGCGTCGGGTCACCGTCAGTTCGGTGCTCCAGGCAAGGTCCGTGTCGTTGTGAGCGGCAACCACTAGGCCGTCTTCGCGTGGCTGGACGGTCAGCAGGCGGTCGGCGTACACGCGCTTCAGTGCGTGCCACAAGGGTTTCCGGATGCCGTGCCCGTCGACTGCGGCCCAGGAGACGACCGGCCAGTTGTCGTTGAGTTGCCAGACGATCGCGCCGGTGTTCAACGGGTACAGGCTGCGGAAGTGTTCGATGCCATAGGCAATCGCCCGGGCCTGGTTGAGTTGCGTCGTCCAGTGCCAGTCGTCCATCGTCTTCCACTTGGGCAAGTGGTCGCCGAGGCCACGCTCCAGCTTCAGGTTGCCTTCGAAAGCCTTCTGGTGCACCAGCATCTGCTCGCCGTACGGGTCGAGCGGTTCGTCGTGCACGACCGAGGTCAGCGTCGACCAGGCCGGCGGGCCCTGGAAACCGAACTCGGACACGAAACGCGGCTTGTACTTGCGGTAGGTCGAGTAGTCGACCTGGTTCCACACGTCCCAGATATGCATCGTGCCGTTGCGCTCGTCGTTCGGGTGGATGTGGCGGTCGTACGAGAACGGGCTGCCGGCCGAGTACGGCGTCCGTGGGTCGAGCTCGGCGACGATGCGGGGGAGCAGGTCGAGGTAGTAGCCCTCACCCCAGGCCCGGCCGGCCAGCGGTTCGCGCCAGCCCCATTCGACGTACCCCCAGATGTTCTCGTTGTTGCCGTTCCACAGTGCGAGGCTGGCGTGCGAGCTCAGCCGGGTGACGGCCTCGCGGGCCTCCGCCTCGACCTCGCTCCAGAGCGGTTCGTCCTCGGAGTACGCCGCGCAGGCGAACAGGAAGTCCTGCCAGACGAGTACTCCCAGCTCGTCGCAGATGTCGTAGAAGTCGTCGCTCTCGTAGAGGCCGCCGCCCCAGACGCGGAGCAGGTTCATGTTCGCATCGATCGCGTCGCGGATGCTGCGCTCGTACGTCGTCCGGTCGAGCCGCGTGACGAAGGCGTCGTCCGGGATCCAGTTGGCGCCGCGGACGTAGACCGGCTTGTCGTTGACGGACAGGACGAACGGGCCGCCGTACTTGTCGGGGGCAACGTCCATGGTGACGGTGCGGAAGCCGACCCGGCCCTGCCAGCCGTCGGTGTGGTCGCCGGCGGTCACGGAGATGCTGACGTCGTACAGGGGCTGGTCGCCGTACCCGCGCGGCCACCACTTGTCGACCGCGTCGATCGTCGACGTGACACCGACCTCCTCGGTGCCCGCGGCAACGGTCATCTGGGTGGTGGTGCCGCCGACCTCGACGGTGATGGTGGCGTCCCCGGTGGCGCTGTCGCTGGACCAGGCGAGCGTGACCCGGCTGTCCAGGACACCGCGATCGCGGTCGAGGCCGGCGAGCGGCCGGACGGAGGCGATCCGTACGCCGGTCCAGGACTCGATCCGGATCGGCCGCCAGATCCCGGCCGTGGCGACATCCGGGCCCCAGTCCCAGCCGAAGTTGCTGGCCATCTTGCGGATCGCGTTGTACGGATGAAGGTTCGTGTGCGGCCAGAGCCCGGACTGCTCGCGCAGCCGGTTCGCCGTACCGACCGGCGAGGCGAACTCGACGACGAGCTCGTTGCGTCCTGCAACCAACAGGCCGGTGATCGCGAACCGGTACGACCGGTGCTGGTTGCAGGTCTCGCCGAGTTCGGTGCCGTTGAGGGTGACCCGCGCGGCCGTGTCGAGCCCGTCGGCGACGAGTTCCTGAACGGTGTGCTCGTCGGGGGTCCAGTCGAAGACCGTGCGGTAGCTCCAACTCGTCTTGCCGATCCACGCGAGCTTGCTCTCGTTGTCCCCGTCGAACGGATCGGGGATCACGCCCGCCGCCAGCAGGTCCGTGTGCACCTCACCAGGAACAGTCGCCGCCACCGGCGCCGCCAGCAGCGCACTGTTCCGATCCGGCACCGGCCCGTCCACCGCCCGCAAAGTCCAGACGGCCCCGCCCTCGGTGGTCAACGGCACAGTCCTGAGCGTCGAGGTCACAGGCAGCTCTCTCTTTCAAACGATGTACTGGACCGGTTAAGTAAGCGTATGTGAAACGACCGGGCAACCCTGTGGGCAGCCCGGTCGCTTCGAGGTTCTAGCGTGCGAGCACTGTCTGTTGCCAGAGGTTGGCGAGGGCCTCGTGGCCTGCGTGGCTCGGGTGGACGCCGTCGTCGGCGAGAGTGACGGCGCCGACGGTGGCTGCTTGGCGGTTGAGCTCGACGTCGGCCGGTACCAGCAGCGCGCCGTACTCCGCCGCGAGGCGCCGGACCACCTCGATCTTCGGGTCCAGGTCCTCTCGCCACTCGTGCTGCTCCTCCTTCACCGCAAGGAGGAACGGCTCGACCAGGACGAACTGGGCCTGGACGCCGTCGAGCAACGCCCGGTACGACCGCTCGAACGACTCCGTCGAGGTCGGATCGTCTTTGTCGTAGCGGCGCCAGGTGTCGTTGATGCCGATCAGGACCGAGACGAGGTCCGGCTCGTGCGCGAGGACATCGGTCTGCCAGCGCGCTTCGAGATCCTTCGCGCGGTTGCCGGAGATGCCGACGTTGACGATCCGCGGCCGGTCCGGGCCGAGGGCGTCGTACAGGTTCTTCACGTAGCCGTCGCCCAGGCCGGCCGGATCGCTCCGGCGGCCGCAGTCGGTGACGGAGTCCCCGGCGAACACGATGGTTCGCCGGGGATCCAGGATGGCTGAGCTCATCAGATCGTGGACGCGCTGACGTCCCAGTCGTCCGGCAGGACGGGCGGGACCTCGACGGTGCTGGTGACATCCACGAAGCTGCCGGTGTCGATGGACTCGGTGATGGAGGCCATCACATCGACGATGTGGAAGGCCAGCGCGCCAGTCGCCCGGTGCGGCCGGTCCTCGCGAATCGCCCGCGCCATCTCCAGTACGCCGGTACCGCGCTGGGCCGTCGCCTTGGTGCTGGCCACCGTCTCCCAGTCGTCGGCGTCGCGGCGGCGGATCTTGATGTCGCCGTCGAATCCGTTCGGGTCCGGGATGGCCAGCGTCGCCTCCGAGCCGGTGATCTCGACGAAACCGTGCCGCGGCAGCGGTGAGTCGAAGCTGAAGATGCTCTGCGACGACTGTCCCGACTCGAACCGTGCGATCGCGCTGACGTGGGTCGGCACCGTCACGTCGAAGTCCGTGCCCTGCAACGGGCCGGAGCCGATCGTGCGCTTGGCCCGCGACTTCGAGCCGATCCCGGCAACCGCCGCGACCGGGCCGAACAGCTGCACCAGCGAGGTCAGGTAGTACGGGCCGATGTCCCACAGCGGTCCGGCGCCCTCCTGGAACAGGAAGGCCGGGTTCGGGTGCCACGACTCCGGGCCGGGCGACTGCATCAGGGTGAGCGCGGTGAGCGGCTCGCCGATGTCACCCTTCTCGATGATCCGCCGCGACTCCTGCAGACCCGGTCCGAGGATGGTGTCCGGGGCGCAACCCAGCCGCAGGCCCGCGTCCTGGGCGGTCGCGAGCAGCTTGAGGCCGCTGTCCTGGTCGAGCGAGAACGGCTTCTCGCTCCACACATGCTTGCCTGCGGCAACGGCCGCCAGGGCGACCTCGACGTGCGCGATCGGGATGGTCAGGTTGACCACGATCTCGACGTCGGCGTTGCCGAGCACGGCCTCGGGGCCACCGTGGTTCTCGATCCCGTACTCCGCCGCCTTCGCGGCCGCCGCCTCCGGGCGGAGGTCGCCGATGGCAACGACCTTGAGGTCGGGGAAACTCTGCATGCTCTTGATGTACGCGTCGGAGATGACTCCGGCGCCGATCACACCTACGCCGACAGCACTCATGCAACGTCCTCCCCGGTGAGGTAGGCGAAGCTGCCCGCGACGGCGTCGAAGATGTCGCCCTCGAAGTCGTCGAGCTCCACCACCCGCAGGGTGCCCGGCGACGCGGCGAGGATGTCCTTGACGGCGATCGTGCCGGCGCCGACCGCGACCTGGGCCTTGTTGTTCAGCGTGCCGTCGCCGTCCTTGACGTGCAGCGCCTTCACCCGGTCACCGAGCCGGCCGAGCAGAGCCGGTACGTCGGCGCCGCCGACCGCGGCCCAGTAGGTGTCGATCTCGAGGACGACCTCGTCGGACAGGTTGTCGGCCAGGATCTCCAGGCCGTGCACGCCGTCGATCACCGACTCCAGCTCGAAGTGGTGGTTGTGGTAGCCGACCGTGATGCCGTGCTCGGCCGCCTCGGCGGCCGCCTTGTTCAGTGCCTCGGCGGTCGCCTTGATGTCGTCGGCGGACTGCCAGCGCGCCGGGTCGACGTACGGGTCGATCACGGTGCTGATGCCGAGCTTCTTGGCCACCTCGAAGATCGGGGCGCTGTCTTCCTTGAGCAGCCCGGCGTGCGTGGTGGGAGCCGACAGGCCGTACTTGGGCAGCGCCTCGGCCAGCTGGTCGGCCAGGCCGACCACGCCGAAGGGCTCGACCTTGCGGTACCCGATCTCGGCGATGCGGGCCAGCGTGGCGTCGAAGTCCTCCTCCAGCTTGTACCGGACCGTGTAGAGCTGTAGGGACAGATTGTCCACTGCGACCATGTTTTTCTCTCCTCGTCTTCGGGGCACCCGCTGCCCAAGGAAGCCCCGGACTGGACTAGCCGAACCGGTTAAGTAACTCGCGGCAGCCTATCCCAGCCATCCGCCCCTCGACCACCCCCCAATCACCAGTCGAGCCGCCTCCACGGCCTGAAGGCAAGCGCTTGCCCATGGCCCTGAGAAAGTGGAGCCAGGGGCAACTACTTTGGGTGTCCGGACCGCAGGTGGTGGAAAGAGCGGTAGCTGTGGGTGGTGGAGAGCGGTTACCTAAAGACGCGGAGTACACAGGGGCCGCAGAATGAGGGGTAACCGAACCGCCCGTCACGGTTCGGACCGCCCGTTCGAAGGAGGCCATCGTGCCCCGTGTCACGATCAAGGAGATTGCCCGACGGGCCGGCGTCTCCAAAGGCGCGGTTTCGTACGCGCTCAACAACCAGCCGGGGGTCTCCGAGGCCACCCGGGCCCGGGTGCTCAAGGTTGCCGAGGAACTGGAGTGGGTGCCCAATCGGGCGGCGCGGCAACTGTCGGCCGCCCGGAGTGAGACCTTCGGTCTGGTCCTGGCCAGGACGGCCAAGACCCTGAGTGAAGAACCGTTCTACATGGGCTTCGTCGGTGGCGTGGAGTCCGTGCTGAGTGAGCGGTCGTACGCGCTCGCCCTGCAGGTCGTACCGGACCTGGAGGACGAGATGGCGACGTACCGGAAGTGGGCCGCGGAGCGCCGGGTGGACGGCGTGCTGGTGGTCGACCTGCGGGTCGACGATCCGCGGATCCCGTTGCTGCGCAAGCTGGAGCTGCCCGCGGTGCTGGTCGGGGATCCGGCGCTCGCGAAGGGGCTGGCGTGCGTGTGGACCGACGGTACGACGGCGATGAACGCCGCGGTGGAGCATGTCGCGTCGCTCGGTCATCGGACGGTCGCCCGAGTGGCCGGGCCACCCGAGCACGGTCACGTCTGGATCCGGGATCAGGCGTTCGCGGCGGCCAGCCGGCGGTTGGGGCTGGATGCGCGGGTGGTGCACACCGACTTCTCCGGTGAGGAAGGTGCCGTCGCGACGCGCGAACTGATGACGGCCGAGGGGAGGCCGACGGCGATCATCTATGACAACGACCTGATGGCCGTGGCCGGATTGTCGGTGGTGAACGGTCTGGGATTGAAGTCGCCCGATGACGTCACGCTGGTCGCCTGGGACGACTCGACGCTGTGCCGGTTGACCCACCCGACGCTGACGGCGATGAGCCACAACATCGTCACCTACGGCGCGGAAGTCGCGCACCGGCTGTTCGACCTG
Organism: Kribbella sp. NPDC023855; assembly: GCF_040639475.1. NCBI lineage: Bacteria > Bacillati > Actinomycetota > Actinomycetes > Propionibacteriales > Kribbellaceae > Kribbella > Kribbella sp. NPDC023855. The sequence goes on along the minus strand of NZ_JBFAAA010000003.1, from coordinate 749,007 downwards.
CTCGAGGGCGCGCTCCCGGAGGCGCACCTCTGCTCCACCCCCGCCCTGGTAGTCCGAGGCAGCTCAGGCCCGCCACCCAGCTGACCTGCTGAGCGCGCCCGGCCCGCACGACGGTCTCCGGGCGCGCGTTAGCTGGTCGGAGCCGCGGTGACCTTGACTGGGACGCCGTTGAGGGCGGCGGTGCCGGCTATGGGGTCGGTGAGGGTCGGGTCGGTGATGTCGTTGGCGCTGGCGCCGGCGACCTGGTTGGCGACCGAGAGGTGGGCGCCGGGGCGGCCGTGGCCGAAGCCGTGCGGGAGGCTGACCACGCCAGGCATCATGTCGTTGCTCGCGGCAACTTCTACCGCGACGCTGCCGGCGGCCGAGCTGATCTCGACCAGTTGACCGTCCGCGAGGTCGCGCGACTTCAGGTCGTCGGGGTTCATCAGCAGTTGGTGGCGCGGCTTGCCCTTCACCAGGCGGGCCGAGTTGTGCATCCAGGAGTTGTTGCTGCGCAGGTGCCGCCGCCCGATCAGCAGCAGGCCGTCATCGGCGCCACGATCGCCGAGCAACACCTCCTCGGCACGCGGCAGGTCGGCGAGGATCATCGCCGGCGCGAGATCGATCCGCTTCGTCTTGGTGTGCAGAGCTCCAGGCAACGCCGGCTGCAACGGCCCGAGATCCACTCCGCCGACAGACTTCCGCAGCTTGCGCACCGACAGCCGATAAGGCCCGATCCGCAGCCCGAGATCGACGATGCGGCGCGGCGACAACCGCAGCCGCAAGGACGCAAGGGCACGCCGGCGACTGCGCGGCGTACTGCGCAACAACGCCAACCCGAGCCCCCGGAAGATCTCCCAGTCGTGCCGCGCCTCCGAAGGGCGAGGCAGTACTGCGTCGTTCCACCGCGCGGTGTTCCGTACTGCGAGTTGGTGGAAAGCCAGGTCGTAGTGCTCGCGTTCCAACGGAGGTGTCGGCGGCAGGATCACGTCGGCATGCCGGGTCGTCTCGTTGATGTAGGGGTCGACGCAGACCATGAAGTCCAGCGTCTCCAGCGCCTCGTCCAGCCGGCGGCCGTTCGGGGTGGACAGCACCGGGTTTCCGGCGATCGTCACCATCGCGCGGATCTGCCCGTCACCCGGTGTCATGATCTCCTCGGCCATCGCGGACGCCGGCAGTTCGCCGCCGAACTCGGGCAGCGACCGCACCCGGCTCTTCCATACTCCGATATGCCCACGCCCGATCCCGCGCAACGTGTCGACGGCCGGCCGCGGGAACATCGACCCACCCGGCCGATCGAGATTGCCGGTGATGATGTTCAGCACCTGCACGGCCCACTGGCACAACGCGCCGAACTGCTGCGTCGACACCCCGAGCCGCCCGTAGCAGGCCGCCTTGTCGGCACCCGCGAACTCCCGCGCGATCCGCCGGATCGTCTCCGTGTCGATCCCGGTCACCGCCGCAGCTCGCTCCGGCGTCCACACCCGAGTCGCAGAGACAACCTGATCGAAACCATCCACGTACGCCGCCGGCTTCGCGTGACCGTCGGCGATGATCTGCTGGATCAACGCGAGCAGGAACGCGGCGTCGGTGCCCGGCCGGACGAAATGATGCTCGTCCGCGACCGCGGCCGTCTCGGTCCGCCGCGGATCGATCACCACCACCCGCCCGCCACGCTTCTGCACTTCCTTCAACCGCCGGCCGAAGCCGGGCGCGGTCATCATGCTGCCGTTGGAGGCGAGCGGGTTCGCGCCGAGCATCAGCAGGTACGACGTCCTGTCGATGTCCGCCACCGGAACCATCAACTGGTGCCCGTAGAGCAGATGCACCGCCAACATGTGCGGCAGTTGGTCGACCGAGGTCGCGCTGAACCGATTGCGTGTCTTCAGCAGTCGGACCACAGTCGGCATATGCGTCATCGCGCCGACGCTGTGCACGTTCGGGTTGCCGAGGTAGACGCCGATCGAGTTCGTGCCATGGGTCTTCTGGACCGACCGTAGTTGCTCGGCGACGTAGGTGTAGGCCTCTTCCCAACCCAGCTCCTGCCAGCCGGTGGCAGTGCGCCGTACTGGTTGGGTGAGGCGGTCCGGGTCTTCCTGGAGGTCGCGCAAGGCGACTGCTTTCGGGCAGATGTGTCCACGGGACAACGGGTCCGCCTCGTCACCACGGATGTCCGTGACGCGTCCGCCCTCGACGGTCACGAGCACACCGCAGATGGCCTCGCAGAGGTTGCAGGAAGTACGCCGTACGGTCGCCATCCAGCCAAACTACTCCGGAGTAGTCATCGCGACTACTCGAACCGTGCCTCGTCGAGGCGACCGAGGATGGCGTCGACGGTCTCGCCGGGGGACAGGTCGGAGTTGTCGAGCCACAGACCACGGCGCGGGCTGAAGGCGTGCAGCTCGTAGTCGAGCTCGTCGACCGAGTGGGGGTGGCCGTAGCCCAGCCGGTTGTGGATCACCTCCGGCCGGGGAGTCAGCACGACCAGGTAGCGCGGCCGGGTCTGGATGCCGTCGAGGAACTCGCGCAGCAGTTCGCCGATCACGACGTCTTCCAGTACGACGGTGAAGCCACCTTGCGCATACCCATCGGCGGCCTGGCAGGCCAGCCGGTAGCGCAGTTTGAGTTGTCGCTGCGCTTCCTCGCCGTCCTCGACCGTCGACGAGGCCTGGCCGCTGACGATCATCCGCCGGAACACGTCGCCGCGCAGATGGACGCCGTACTGGAACCGCTCGGCGAGCAGCTGGGAGACGGTGGATTTGCCGGCCGCCATGATTCCGCTGACGACGATCACCCCCTCGGTCTCCATGTAGGGGATGGTGCCATGCACGACGGGCTTTGGTCAGGCCTCGCGTGTCCCTTCTTCCCTGCTGGACAAGAGGTTCAACGCTCTAGTTCTTCCAGATGCGCGCGAAGGATTTCGCGGACGCGATCAGGGGTGCTGCTCGTCGGCTGCACGGACGCGTGTAAAGAGAGTCCGTCGACCAGTGCATGGAGGCGTTCGGTTTCCAGGTCGAGCTTCAGGTCGGGACGCAAAGCGCCGCTCTGGGCCAGGTTGTGGAGGAGCATTTCGCACAGGTCGCGCAGTCCCTGGTTGACCGGGGTGAGCAGTTCGCGCAGGCCGCCGGCGCCCGACTCGGCCTGGGCCTGGGCGGTGAAGGACAGCCAGATGTCGAACTCGGCCTGCCGTTCGGTGTCGAGCGGGATCACCTCCTCCAGGTAGCGCAGGGCGATCTCGGTCGGCGTACCGGCCGGCTCCATGGCGCTGATCCGCTCGCGGACCCGGCGGGCGACCAGATCCATCGCGAACGCGATCAGGCCCTGCTGGTCGGGGAAGTAGTAGCGGACGGCGCCGGCGGACCAGCCCGCCTCGGCGGCGACGGTCCGGACCGAGGCGGCCCGGATGCCGTCGCGGCGGACCACCCGCCACAGCGCCTGGGCGATCTCTTCGCGGCGGGTGTCGTGGTCGACGATCTTTGGCATGTGTCCTTTTTAGCACGAGCGTGTTAGGGTTTCTCGTATTGACACGGTTGTACTGAAACAACGGAGAGGTGAATCCCGTGCTGCTGGCTGTGATCGCCGGATGTGAGATCGGATTCTGGGTCCTGCTCGCCGCGGGAATGCTGACCCGGTACGTCCTGCGCCTGCCGCGGGCCGGCCTGGTGCTGCTCGCGATGGTTCCGCTCGTCGACGTCGTGATGCTGGTTGCCAGCGTGATCGACATCCGGTCCGGCGGCGAGCCGTCGTTCAAGCACTCGCTGGCCGCGATCTTCATCGGTGTCAGCGTCGGCTTCGGCCACCAGAGCCTGAAGTGGGCCGACGGCTGGGCGGCGTACCGGTTCGCCGGTGGGCCGCGACCGCAGAAGCCGAAGAAGGGCAGCCGTGAGAAGGCGCGCCGCGAGCGTCAGGGCTGGTACCGGCACCTGCTCGCGTACTGCGTGGGCGTCGGCGTGATGATCGCGCTGGGCCTGCTCTCCGGCCAGGGGTACGACACCCTGCTCGGCCCGGCGGCCGGCTGGACCGTGGCGCTCGTGATCGATGGGATCGTCTCGTTCAGCCACAGCGCTGACGTCAAGGACGACGAGGACCACGACAGCGAACTCCAGACCAGGCAACCCGCCTGACATCCCAGCCAGACCAGCCCGTACGCCGTACATTTTCGATCATGACATCGGCGGCGGGGCGGGTCTGGTTCGGCGTGACGGCAGTGGTGGTCGCGCTCGGCATCGTGGTGCAGTTGTTCGTGTCGGGAACGTCGGCGGGCGGCGAGGGCTTCTACAAGGAGAACCCCGAGCGGGTGCTCAACGTCTTTGCCTACTTCACCATCCAGTCCAACCTGTTGCTCGGCGGGACCTGCCTGCTGCTGGCGCTCGCGGCCGGCGCGCGGGAGAGCACGTGGTTCAAGACGCTGCGGCTCAACGGCGTGCTGTGCATCGCGGTGACCGGGATCGTGTACCACCTGGTGCTGGCCGGCACCGATGAGTTGTCCGGCTGGGCTTCGGTCGCGAACCTCATCGTCCACACGGCCACGCCGCTGCTCGGCGTACTGGGGTGGTTGCTGTTCGGGCCGCGGCGGCGTACCAGTGGGCAGATCGTCGCCTGGTCGCTCGCGTTTCCGCTGCTGTGGTTGGCGTTCACGCTGATCCGCGGCGAGGGGACCGGCTTCTATCCCTACCCGTTCGTCGACGTCGGCGAGCTCGGCTACGGCAGGGCCTTGCTGAACTGTCTGCTGGTCGCGCTACTGTTCCTGGCTCTGGCAGCCGGGGCCACCCTTCTCGACCGCCGAATCGGTAGACAAACCGTCGAGAGGTAGTGCCACCGTGCTGGTGACGTCTCGCTCGTACCCGGAGTACGAGGCGATGTTCGACCTGACCGAGCTCCCCGAATCCGTGCTCGACTGCTGCGCCGGCGGCTCGAGCTTCACCGCCGAGGCCGCCGCCCGGGGCGTCGACGCCGTCGCGGTCGACCAGGCCTACGAGCTGCCGACCCCCGAACTGCTCGACACCGTACGGCGGAGCCTGCCGGCCGGCGCGCAGATCGTCGACCAGCACGCGACCAGCTTCACCTGGAACTGGTACGGCGATCCGTCGCGGAAGGACGAGTTGCGGATCGAGGCCGCGGATCGCTTCCTGCAGGACGTTTCGGCCGCACCCGACCGGTACGTCGCGGGCAGTTTGCCGGAGTTGCCCTTCGAGGACGGGCGGTTCGACCTGGTGCTGTGCTCGCACCTGCTGTTCACCTGGGCCGACAAGTACGGCCGTGACTGGCACTTGGCGGCGTTGAAGGAACTCGTCCGGGTCAGCCGGTCCGAAGTACGGATCTTCCCGCTCGTGCAGCAAGGGGCGGGCGAGCCGGTGCCGTATCTGCAGGAGTTGCTGGATGACTTGCGGCCGGTGCGTTCCGAGATCCGCAAGGTGCCGTACGAGTTCCAGGTCGGCGCGAACGAGATGCTGGTCCTGAAACGCTGACGAGGTACGGCCGCGGGCGGTGGGGGGATTCCGCCCGCGGGCCGCAATGAGGGATCAGCGCAGGTAGCGGCCGCAGACCGGCCACGGGGACGCGCCACGCTGGGCGTAGAGCTTCTTCGCGCGCATGAGCTGCTCGGCTGCCGAGGCCTGGGCCGGGCTGCCGGAGCCGCCGACGCTGCGCCAGGTCTGGCGGTCGAACTGGAACAGGCCGTAGTACTTGCCGTTCGCGCTCACGGCCCGCGGGTTGCCGCTGGACTCGCAGTTGGCGACCTTGGCCCAGGCGCCGCTGAGGTTCGCCTTGCCGCTGGAGGGGCGGTCGTCGGAGCGGCTGCTGCGCTCGGTCTTGCGCTCCGTCTTGCGGACCGTCTTCTTCTTGACCGTGCGGACCTTCTGGTCGGCCCGCTTCTCGGTCCGCGGGACGGCGGCCGGAGCCACGCCGTCGAGCTTGAGGGTCTGACCGATCAGGATCAGGTCCGGGTTGTCCAGGCCGTTCAGCTTCGCCAGCTGGCGCCAGTCGGCGCCGTTGGCCTGGGCGATCTCGGAGAGGGTGTCACCCGCTTTGACCTTGTAGTCGGCGGCGAACGCGCCACTGGCGCCTGCGGCCGTGATGCCGGCACCGAGGCCGGCAATGGACAGGGTCCGGACTACCCGGCGGGTACTTCGCCGGGGACGGGCATGTCGGGCTTTGGACATCAGAGTTCTGCTCCTCATGAGCTGTGGGCATGGTGATACTTCTCCAGCCCGGATGATTCAGCCGCGTGCGCACTTGCCCCGAGAACCCGGACCCCGCGCAAGTGCGGACGGGGTGGGGTGAAGGTGGACGTCACCTGGGTGCGTCGGCTCGGATCGCCGGCCATCGGGATCGGTGACCGTACCGGGCTCCGCAGTCTGGGTGAGGTACCACTCCCTTCGGGGGTGCAGGGGACGAGCATCCGGGCAGGTCACGAGACAGCGTCCGAATGGTCACGCCTCGGTAACGACGTGACCGGCCCATCGTGCTGGACGAATCGCCGGAGCGCAAGAGGCATCGGTGGATCAGTCCGATATTTCGCAGACTTCGAAGGTGCCGAAAGCCAACAACAGAACGGTTTCCGGGCCGGAACCGTGCGGTTTCCCGAGGCCCGTCCCACCCGCTGGACAAGCGCTTGCTTCAGGCATCGGACCGGATTCGTGCGTGCCATCGGGGCCGTTCGCTCGTTGAGCAGGCGACGGGCTGGTCACCGGGGGTGGCCGTCCGGGCTGAGGCAATCGACGATGGGGGCAAGCGGTGATCCGAGTGGTCCTCGGGCACCGCGGCGCTATGGTGCGAGGCGCACTGGCCGCGGTGCTGGCACGAGAGAACGACCTGGACGTGGTGGCCGAGGTGGATCGCTCGGACGACGTCCTGGCGGTGATCGGCCGGCGGCCGGACGTCGTGCTGCTCGATCCCCAGCTGCCGGGCAAGGTCGCGATCGAGGACCTGTGCCGCCGGCTGACCGGCCGCGGCGTGCTGGTGCTGATCGACCACGAGGCGATCGCGGCCACCAGCATGGCCCTGGTCAAACAGGCGCCCCGGATCGGCCTGATCGCGACCGACTCGTCGACCGACCACCTGGTCGAGGCGGTGCGGGACGTCGCGAAAGGGCTGCCGGTGGTCGACGTCCGGCTCGCGGTCGCGGCGCTCAAGGCGGGTGACAACCCACTCACCGACCGCGAGTGCGAAGTACTGCGGCAGGTGACCACCGGTGCGACCGCGCAGGAGATCGCCCGGACGCTCAGTCTGAGTGCCGGCACGGTACGCAACTACCTGTCCCGGATTCTGTCCAAGACGGGTGCGCGCAGCCGGATCGAGGCGATCCGGAAAGCTCAGGACGCGGGCTGGATCTGATCCCGCCGGAGCTGTTGACCCTCGGGCTGCCAGTGGCCGAGCAGTTCGCGGTAGAGCGGTGATTTCCGCAGCAGTGTCGGGTGGTTGCCGATCGCGGCCTTGTTGCCGTCGAGGACGAGAATGCGGCGAGCACGCAGCGCGGAGCTGATCCGGTGCGCGATCACGATCAAGGTGCCGCCGCGCGCCGCGAAAGCCTCTTCGGCCCGCCGCTCAGCCTCGGGGTCGAGGAAGCAGGTCGCCTCGTCGAGGACGACCAGTGAGGCCGGCGACAGGTAGGCCCGGGCCAGCGCGATCAGTTGCCGTTCACCGGCCGACAACTCCTGCGGTCGCACCCGCGCACCGAAACCGCCGAGTCGCTCGACCAGCCGCGTCGCGCCGACCGCGTCGACTGCCTCCGTCACCTCCGAGATCGTGGCATCCGGCAGCAGGTAGGTGAGGTTCTCCATCAGTGGCCCGCTGAACACGTACGCCTCCTGCGGAATCAGCACCCGCGTCTCCGCCAGCCGCTCCACCGGTACTTCGCTGGGCGGTACGCCGCCAAGCAGCACCCGGCCACTCGTGGGCGCGAGCATCCCGCAGACGAGTCCCGCGAGAGTCGACTTGCCGATGCCGCTCGGGCCGACAACGGCCAAGTGCTCGCCTTCGCCGACGGTAAGGTCCAAGCCTTCAAGCACGGGATCCGCGGACGGCCCATAGGCGAAGGTCAGACCGCGCAGCCGCAACTGGTACCCGTTCACCTCGGTCACCGGACGCGGCGCAGGCATCGGCGCGGCCGAGTCGAGGATCCGGCCGAGGGTGATGACGTACCGCAGGCCGCTGTCGCCGAGGGCACTCATCACCGTGTTCAGCGCGGGTTGCAGACCGATCAGGACGTACGTGAGCCCGCCGAGCAGCGTTCCGGTGCTGATGCCACGCCCGACCAGCCACGGCCCGGCCGCCAGCAAGATCAGGAGCGGTGCCCAGCCGCCCACGGCGAAGCACAACGTCCGCAGGGCAGCCACCTTCGCCAGTGACCGTTCCGCGGCCGCCTGGGCCTCGATCGGCCGCCCAACCAGCTTTTCGGCGAAGTCCTCGGCGCCTGTCGCCGCGACGTCGCGGACTCCACCAAAAACCATCCCGGCCGCGGTCGCCAGCTCCTCATCGGCCTGCAACGACGCCCGCACCCGGTCGGCCGCCATCCCGAGCACCGCCAGCGACAACGCGAACCCAGCAAGGAAAGGCGGTACGACGAACAGCGCCACCAGCGGGGCCAGCGACAGCAGCCCGACCACCACTCCGAGCAGCGTGACCGCGAAGTTGCGGATCACGAGCACCAGCCCGGCAAAGGTGTCCCGGACGATCTCGACCTGGCGGTTCAAGCGAGCCACCGCCGCGTCGTCACCGGTTCGCAGCGCGCCGGCCACGACACGGCGTACGAGGTCGTCTCTCAGAGGCTCGACCAGGTGGCCGAGGCGGCCGTAGACCTGGTGGGAGCCAGCAGCGCCGAGGCACGCGGCGGCGATCAGTCCGCCGAGCCACGCGATGCCTTGCCAGGCGCGGCCGGCCAGGAAGTTGTCGGTCGCGTGGGCGACGGCCACACCGTAGACAGCGGTCGGGAGGATGTCGGGAATCGACCACAGGGCCAGCTTCAGCGTGGATCGTTTCCGCAGGGCCGTGGCGCCGTAGCGCAGCTCACGTCTCATCCGAACACCTCGCGGTACGAGGCGTCCTGCCAGAGGTCCTGATGCGTACCCACGCCGCGCACCCGGCCGCCGTCCAGCCAGACGACGAGGTCGGCGCGGGCAGCGGTCGCGGTCCGGTGCGTGACGATCAACCGGGTACGCCGGTACCGGTCCTCGGTGAGCGTCTTGCTGATCTGCAGCTCGGTCGCGGTGTCGAGACTGGAGGTGGCGTCGTCGAGCACCAGCAGGCGATTCGCGGGCCAGGCCCGGGCCAGGCCGAGCCGTTGCCGCTCGCCACCGGACATAGGTGCCTTGGGCAACGGTGTGAAGTAGCCGTCGGGCAGCCGGCGGACGAAGTCGTGGGCATGTGTCGCGCGCGCCGCGGCCAGCGTCCGGACCGGCCCGATCGCGTCGTGCGAGATCGCGTCGCCGACGGTGGTGCCGACCAGGGTCGGGCGTTCGAAGGCACAACCGACAGCGGTTCGCAGGGCGTGATGGTTGAGGGCGGGCAGCGGTACGCCGTCGAGCAGCACCTGGCCGACCGAAGGGTCACGCAACCGCGCCGCGAGCGAGGCCAGCACGGACTTGCCGGCGCCACTCGGACCGACCACCGCAACCGTGGCGCCGCCGGGAAGGTCGAGGTGCACGTTTTCGAGCAGTACTGCGTCGTCCACGACGACCGTCACGCCGTCGAAGGTGAGTCGGCCCGGCCCGGGTGGCAAGGGCAGGAGGCCGTGCGCGACCTTGTCGATGGCGAACACTTCCGCTGCTCGCTGGATGCCCGCCCGTGCTCGCGCGATCTCGCCGATCACGCCGGTGAGACTGCCGAGGCCTGCCCCCAGTACGGCGTACTGGCTGGCGGCGAACAGTTCGCCCGCGGTGATCCGGCCGTTGACGAGTTGGAGTCCTCCGACAGCCAGGACGGCCACCAGGACCAGGGGGCCGACGATCGCGGCCTGGGCGCCTGAGCGGGCCAGCACCTTCCAGGTTTCCAGGCCGTGCCGGTGGAGCTCAGGGAGGAAACCGAGGATGCGGCGCTCTTCGCGGGATGTGGTGCCGGCTGAGGCGATGGTGCGAAGACCGGTGACCGCTTCGGTCAGCAGAGCGGAGATCCGGCCCTGGGTCTGCTGGTAGGCCAGGCTGATCTCGGCGGTCCGGCGGGCGAAGACGAACAGGACGCCGACGACCAGGATCACGCCGCCGAAGAAGGCTGCGGCGAGCCAGGGATCGATGAGCGCGAGCAGGACCAGGCTGCCGATGGGCGGGGCCATGGCGGCGACGGTGGTGACTGCTGCGGGCCCGGCCTGCGCTGCGTCGGAGGCGTTGCCGGAGACGCGGCTGACGAGGTCACCGCTGTCGAACTCGCGGCTGCCCTCGGCGCCTCCTCGGACGACCTGGCTGACGAGCCCATGCCGCAGCCAGGCGGTTGTGCCGGCGACACAGGCGGTGCCGGCGAAGGCGTCGATCAGGCTGCAGAGGACGCCGACCCCGATCAGGACGGCCGCGATCGTGAACCACCGGCCGTAGCCGGAGCCGGCCACGATCGCGTCGACCGAGTGCCCCAGGACGGAGGGAAGGGCGAGAGAGACGGCGCTGTTGGCGAGAGCGGTCACTCCGATGACTGGCAACCACGCCCGTCCGTGCCGGGCCACTGCGCCGAACGTGGTGGGCGCAGGCCGGTAGGCCGGACCGAGGGCGGTGGTCATGCGGGCAGCCCGGTGCGGTGCGCAGCGGTGGTCATCGGGTCAGGCCGGTGTGGTGGGCTAGGAAGGCGAGCATGTCGGCGGCCAGGCCGATGCCCTTGCTGGTGGAGCCGCCGGCGTGGCCGGTGTCCTGTTCGTAGCGCAGCAGGACCGGGCGATCGCTGCTGGTCGCGTGTTGCAGCGCGGCGCACATTTTCCTTGCGTGCAAGGGATCTACGCGCGTATCGCCACCAAAGACGGTGAACAGCACAGCCGGATACTTCTCACCCGAACGCACCCGGTGGTACGGCGAGTAGGCCAGCAAGGTCGCCAGTTGCGCAGGGTCGGACGCCGAGCCGAACTCCGGCACCCAGCTCGGGCCGAGCCCGAACTGCTCGTAGCGGACCATGTCGAGCAGCGGCGCCGAGCACACCGCGGCCGCGAACAGCTCCGGCCGTTGGGTGATCGCCGCGCCGACCAGGAGGCCACCGTTGGACTCACCGCACAGCGCGAGCTGCTCCGGCGTCGTCCAGCCTTCGGCGATCAGCGTCTCGGCGGTCGCGAAGTAGTCGTCGAAGACGTTCTGCTTCTGGTCGAGCATGCCGGCCTTGTGCCAGTCGTTGCCGCGCTCGCCACCACCCCGCAAGGTGGCGGTGACGAAGACGCCGCCGGCCGCGACCCAGGCGAGCGTGAAGGCGGAGTACGTCGGTGTCAGCGACTGCCCGAAACCGCCGTAGCCGTAGAGGATCGTGGGCCGTGGACCCGGCTTGCCCGGCTTGGCGACGACGAGCATCTGCAACGGAGTGCCGTCTGCGGAGGTGTAGTCGATTTGCCGCGACTCGGCGTCCGCAGTACCGATCGCGCCTGGTGGTGACGACCACAGCGTCGTACGGGCCGAGGTGGCGTCGTACTGATAGACGGCAGTGGGGGTGACGCTGTCGGTGTAGGAGAACCAGACCTGGTTGTCGCCCTCCGGCCGGGTGGCCAGCGAGCCGACCGAGCCGACGCCGGGCAGCGGGACCTCGCCGAGCTGCCGGCCGGTGCTCAGGTCGTGGATCGCGATCTCGCCCACCGCGTTCCTGGTCCGGCCGACCAGGACGACCTTGTCGAGGATCGCCAGGCCGCTCAGCGGTGCATCGGGGTCGGCCGGGACGTAGTCGTGCCAGACCAGCGGTTTTTCGGGATCGCCGACGCAGATCTTGCCGGTCGGGGCGTCGCGGGTCGTCACGACGTACAGGCGTCCTTCGCGGCTGACCGTCATCACGGTGATTGCATCGATGCCACGTTGCACGATGGTCGGCCGGCCACCGCGCTGGAGATCCGCGAGCCACAGATCGTTCGCCGCTCCACGCGCCGCCGAGATGGTCAGCCAGCGCCCGTCTACACTGAGATCCAGCCCGTACGACGCTTCGTCGGTGAGCACCGGCTCGTCGCCGGGCCGGCCGAGTTCGTGGCGCATCACTCGCCGGCAGCGCACGTAGAAGAAGGACTTCCCGTCGGGGAGCCAGGCGACGGAAGAGTAGCGACAACCATCGATGGGGCCGTCGACGAGTTGGCCGGTGGCGATGTCGAGAACGTGCAGGATGGACTGCTCGGTCCCGCCCTGCGAGATCTGGTACGCCAGCAGGGTCCCGTCGGGGGAGGGCTGCCAGCTGTCGAGCGTGGTCCGGCCGGTGGGGTCGAGCTGGTGCGGATCGAGCAGCACCGCGTCGTCGACGTACAGGACCGGGTGTTCCTGCTCGGCGGCGCGGCGGAGGACGAAACAGCGGTCGCCGCGCCAGACCGGGGTGGAGACCGAACCGACGCTGGACAGTGCTCGGACCCGGGTGCGGAACTGGTACCGGCCGGGGAGCGTGGTCGCGTGGTTCAGCCAGAGCTGGTCCTGGGCCGCCTGCCACTGCCGGGTCTGCGGTGTGGTGGCGTCTTCCAGCCAGCGGTACGGGTCGGGGATCTCGTGCCCGTGCAGCTGATCGACGAGCGGCAGCCGCTCGGCGTCGGGATAGCTCAGGTCGAGGTGGTGCACGGATCCTCCCGTCGGGGGAAACAGGTTCGGCCCTGGGTGGGAATGCTGCCCACCCAGGGCCCCCGGAACCTGACGGCCTCGTCGTCCACGATCATCACGCACAGATCGCGGACAGCGGTGCCACAGCGTCCGATCAGTGGCAGAGCAGAAGGCTCAGGTTGCTCGGACGCTGGGAACCACAGCCGAGCACGGTGAGCGTCGAGCCACCGTGGTGGTGTCCGCCGCCGTAGCCGGGGGTCTCCAGACCCTGAAGGTCGAGAAGTGCCATTTGTTTACACCTCCTCGGGAGGAAATAGAAGGGATGGGGACTCGGACCACTGGGGAGATCCGAGGAACGGGAGGGTGACCGGCTGCTCGTGCAGCGCGGCACCCAGGGCCAGCAGGACGCCGGCCGATCCGGTCGCCAGGTCCATCGAGAGACGGAGCAACTGGTTGCCGGGATACGCCAGGCCGCCTTCGAACGGCATCGCGTGCCAGCCCAGACCGCGGACCAGGTCGTCGGTCTCCAAGCCCAGCGCCGGGGCAGCCAGGAGGAGACCGGCACGACCCATGAACAGGCCTGGCTGGACGTAGTAGGAGCAGCGGGCAACCCGCCGCAGGGCCTCGAGCTCTGTCGCCAGGTCGGACTCCGGCCGGCGCTGCAGGAAGCGTTGCAGGACGACGGCGAGACCGATCGAGCCCTCTTCCAGGTAAGGCAGCGTGCGCCAGCCCTGGTTGACCTGGAGCGTCCCGTCGGGAGTCCGGACGCAGCGCCGCAGGTCTTGCCGGATGGCGATCTCCGCGAGGTCCAGCAGCCCGGTGTCGCCGGTCAGCTCGTAGGCTTCGAGGAAGAGCAGCGCGGGCCCGGACGAGCCGTACATCAACCCGGCCCTCGGCTTCCCGTCCCCACTCAGCTCCGGTACGTCGGTGACGTCACCGAGCCGGTCCGCCACCAGGTCGACCACGTGGATCGCCTTGGCCCGGAGCGCGGGTTCGCCGGTGAAGTGCAGCAGGTTGAGGCCGATCCCGGCCAGGCCGCTGTGCAGTCCGAGCTCGCGGGTCTCGAGCTGGTCGGCGAGCGTGCGTTCGACCAGGTCGAGGGCGTCCTGCTCGTGACCGAGCTCGTTCAGGACGTGCGCGATGCCGTGCAGTCCGTCGTACAGGCCGGGGCCGATCTCGCTGGTCAGCGCGTGCTTGCGCAACCACTCCTCGTACTCCGGGAAGCGGCCGGCGCCCGTCTTGGCGAGCGCGTAGAGGACTCCTGCCGCGCCGGTGGCGAGGTTGGTGCCGCCGCCGGGCTGGAACTGTGCGATGTCGCCGGGGAACAAGCGATCGTCGCGATCGGGCGTGGCGCTGGCAACGATTGCCTTCGTCAGCGCCGCGCGGACCTCGGGCCACTCCGCCCGGCCGGGCAGAACCAGCTCGGGAGCGATCTTGAGGTCGGGGCCGACGATGGTGCGAACGGCTGCGTCGAGTGTTTCGCGGGGGACCGGGAAGGTCTCGGCGATCATGTCGGCGAGCTGGAAAGCCTTGCCTGGATGGAGATTCAGCAGCATCGTCGTCTGCGGCGCGAACAGGCCGAGCGTGATACAGGCGAGTGCGTAGAGGTCGACATCCGGACCTTGCCGGTCGCCGGGAGCGGCGTACCCGGGGTGCGCGAGAGCCGACCTTGCCTGATCCTCGACCAGCGTTGCGACCTCGAAGTCGATGAGGACCATGCGGTCATCACTGGCCAGCAGGACGTTGTCGGGGTGCAGGTCGCAGAAGACGACTCCGCGATCGTGCAACTGAGCAACAGCAGCCTGTACGTCGGTGACGATGCGCGCGGCCCATTCGGCGTACTCCGCCAGCTCGGCCTCGGTCGCGTCGGGATGGGTGAGCGGGTAGCGGCGTACCAGTTCGCGTTGCAGCGGGTTGGCGTCGACGAACTCCTGGACCAGGAAGTGGTGCTCGCCCAGCTCGAAGTAGTCGTGCACCTTCGGGACCACGTCGAGTCCTTCGAGGCGCTGCAGGATGTCGCGCTCATGGCCGACCCGGGCCACCGCGTCGCGGCCGCTCATGTCCAGCCCGGCCAGCGGCCGGCCCTCCTTGAGGACGACCTTCGCGCCGGTCTCGTTGTGGTGGCCGAGGTAGACGCCGCCGCCGTTGGAGAACTGGATCACGCCGTCGATCGTGTACGCCAGCTCGTTGGTGGTGACCGCGTTGCGCGCGTCCAGGTGGGACTGCAGGAACGGCGGCAGGCTCACCCACGGCGGCATCGAGAACGTCGGGCCGCGATGGTCCGGGACCAGCCGGCCGCGGTCGTCCTCCAGGGCCAGCACGCGCTCGCCGCCCTCGTTGAGGCAGTAGCGGCTGACGAACGCGCCGTACCGGACGAAGAGCGGGCCTTCGGCGTACCGGAGATCGCTCAGGATGTACGGGCCGCGGACACCCTGCAGGAGGTCGTCGAGATCCTTGAGCACGAGCTCCAGCTGCGCTTCGTCTACCGGGTAGATCGTGACCAGCTTGCCGCTCGAACCGCGCGGGGCGGACTTCGAGTTGACCATCACCATCACGGGCTCGTTGCGCAGGAACTTGAACGCGATCCCGCGGGGAACGCAGTAGTCCCACACCGCGGCGAGCGTCTGCTCGGCGTCGTCGAGCCCGGAGGAGACGTGGATCTTCCAGCCCTGGGCCGGCAGCTCGAGGCCGTCCGGCGCGTAGTGCATCCAGGTCTCGCCGGGGACGTGGCTCCAGCCCGCGGGGACCGGTCGCGCACAGACGGCGAAGTCCGGATGCTCGGCACCCCGGTTGGTCGGAGAGTCGTAGAATCGCCGGTCGGCGAGGCAGTACAGCTCGTAGCTTTCCATGGCGGTTCGTCCCCCTCTCTTTCGGTGTGCCCGGCACATCTTGGGCAACCGGAGGAGGGCTCGCGTAGTGCAGGACGTCACGACTAGACCGTGAAGAACTCATGGCCTACGGATGGGTAAGTAACCACTCTTTGTTACATCACGGTCACTTTGAGCGGTGAAATCACTGTTACACCATGTCAATTCGTGGCGGTGGCGTAACAGGGCGTAACTTCACCGGATTTGCCTCGTAGGCCTGGGTTCGGGTCTGGTTCGGGCCGGTTTGGGGGTCTGCGGTCACTTGGCTGAGCGGTGTTGTTGGCTGGCGAAGTACGCGACCTTCCGGGCCCGCATCACCTCGCCCAACGGCCGGTGGTCGACGAGTGCGTTCCAGGGGTCGAACTTGGCCGACTCGATCTCCTCGTCGAAGGCGGCGTCGGCGTGCTGGCGGGGGATGCTGAGCCGGCCGACGGTCAGGTACGGCGCATCCCAGTTGACCGAGGCGTCCTCGATCGGGGTGTGCTGCTCGTCGGTGAAGAACTGGACCTGGAAGTCGTAGCTCAGCGGGCCGTTTTCGAGGCGCTGGTAGATGTCGGCGGCCCAGTCGTCACTGGCGTTCTCGTTCACCTCGTTGGAGGCGGCGGCCAGTTTCACGCGGACGGCGTACGGGCCGAAGGCGATCGGGGCGGCACTGAAGAAGTCCTGGGTAGCGAAGCCGGTGAACGGCTCTTTGAGTGCGCCCTGGACGGTCTTGAGCTGGGACAGCATCCGGGGTTTCTTCAGCAGCCGGAGCAGGATCTTGCCCGGCGTAAGGGCGCCGGTGGTGACGATGTCGGTGAAGTCGTCACTGGTCGCGGAGCTGAACCGCTCGTGGTTGATCAGCGCAAAATCCTGCGAGACCGCCTCACCCCCGAGCGCCGCCCGCCCACTGACGCCGAGCACCTTCAATGAGAACCCACGAATGTCCGGGACGCGGTCAGGAGCCCGGTTGAAACCACCGTTGGAGAGCCGGACCCACACGTCGTACGTCGCCGGGATGGCAAAGATCCCCTGCTTGGCGTACTCCGGAAGCTCACCCGGCACAACAAGAGTCGCCCGCAACGCCGCAACTTGCTTGCGATGCAACGCCCGCCCAGCCCCGAACTTCTCGTCCTTCGTGCCCTGCATCTCGGCAAAAGCAGCCCCTTGCCGCTCATGCCGCTCAGCCTCCCCGGGCCGAACCACTTCACGCCACTCAGTACTCGGCTCAGCCACAACATCTCCCATCACCGAAGTCCAGCGGACACCCCAGTATCCGCCCACCCAACAGTTGCACCAGGCAACCGCCAGCCAACGAGCCGCCGTGGCGAGGCGAGATGTCGGGACAGTAGGTGATGCCGGGTGTGGGGGTTGCAACGCACTGCGGCTTTGACACGCCTGCGCGGCCACGCCCCAGAGGTGCAGGTGGATCGGCGAGGTGAGTACCGGTGGGGCTCAGTGCCCGCTGCGGCCCCACAGGAATGCACCTGATCAAGCTGATGGCGGAAGGCGCGCCAAACGTGCCGCGCCCTCCACCGAATCCATCTGAGAGGAAACATGCCTTTGGTGAAGGCGCAGCCATGTTGAGGACGAGAGGCAAAACGAGGACGTCGGATGAGCGGCCGCGGCAGCGGTAGCGAGGGCGCAGTAGACGGCAGCGATGCCTCCAGGGGCGCCCCGAAGGACTTCGCGGCCGTCTTAAACGGCGACCAACGAAGTCCCGCGAAGCTGGTTCGCGATGATGATGACTGCGGTCAACTGTCGCGCGATCGATCTCCTGCGGTCAGCTGCCATCCGGCACGCGGGTCGGAGCCTGGACGACCCCGACGAGCACTGCGAGCCGGCCGAACCAACCGACATCGCCGGAGTCGTCTGGTGGACGGGTCGACACACCACTAGCGATCCTTGTTGGCGGCTGCTGGCGCGTTTCTTACGGACACCCGCGGCTTGTGGCTACTGCCAGAGGTCGAGCTTGTTCCAGTCGGCAGGCACACCCATCGCCTCGGTGCTGAGGAGACCGGACGACGGGAAGTCGAGGATCAGTTCGGCGACTCTCCCGCGCCAATCGCAGTCCGGATCAATGACACCGATCAGATAAGCCATCACCGCCAAGGCGTTGTACACACCGAAGCGCGCCTTGGCGCTGTCGTGCTCGCTGAGATGATCGAGCAGTGGAATGCCCCCACGAGGCGACCGCTTGGGTGCTGTGACCAGCTTCCGGTTGAACAGCCGTGCGTGATGCGCGGCGACGTTTCGCACGTAGTTGAGGCTGGCTATCCAGCTCGACATAACGCGTTTCGAGGGTACGCCGTACCACTGCGCGATCCTTGTCGCGAGCGGGTTGTTCAGGCCGCTGTACAGCCGGGCGAGGTGCCCGAACTCCATGATTTCGGTCAGCGCCCAGATCGGCATCCTGCCGTCGTACCGCTCCCGAAAATGCTTGACGAACGCTTCGTCGGAGCTGTTCTGACGCTGCTCGACCCGTTCGATCCAGTGGTCAAGCTTGCTCGGCAGGCGATCGCCGGTCTGTGGGTCGGTGTCCTGCGCCGTGAAGCTGGGCCCGAAGTTGGCTGGGTCTTCATGGGCGTAGGCGGACACCTCGCCCAAGATGTGCCCGACGCTCGTTCGAAGTGACACCTCGATGCGCTCGGTCCCGTCCAGCACCAACATCCGCAGCTGGCGATCAAAATCGATCAACGCCGCGGCGGCGGCGATGGAAGTGCCTGCCTGATAGCTGTCGAGGATGACCAAGGCATCGTGGCCATCTGGCCCAGCCACCCACTCGGAGACTCGGAACGGATAGAGGTAGCCGGTCAACCGGTAGTAGCCGACGGCGTTGAGGATGGACGCTGTCACATCTCGATCGCCGACGTCGACGCCGCGCTCGGCGAGTCGTTCGATCTGCTCCAGAATCGGCAGCCACGGCTTCTGGTATTCCGCCATGACTCGTCCTCCGGGGAAAAGAAAATCAGCCCGAGCCGTTAGGCGTCCGGGCTGATCATGATGGAACCACAGTACCACTGTGCCACTCCGGTCGCGAGGCCCGTTGACCTCGAGTCAGGTTGCGACACCCAGTGCCTGTCCCAGGGATGACTTCGGACATCGGCACACGTACGGGTGGGTGAACACCCGAGCATGACCAGAGCGACGCGGGTTCGTGGCGCTTGCGCGGTTCGCCGCCAGTGGTTCGGGTGGGCACGATGCTCCGGCCCGCGAGGTGAGCACGGGTGGGTGCGAGACCCCCGGCCCCGATCGGAGCGACGCGGGTCCGTGGCGCCTGCGCGGTTCGCCCCAAGAGGTTCGGGTGGGCACGACGCTTCAGCACGCGAGGTGAGTACGGGTGGGTGCGAGACCCCGGCCCCGACCGGAGCGACGCGGGTTCGAGCCGCCTGCGCTGTCCACCTCTAGAGGTTCGGGTGGGCACGATGCTTCAGCCCGCGACGTGAGTACGGGTGGGTGCGAGACTCCCGGCACGACAGGAGTCAGGGCCGGAGGGGAGATCCCTTCGGCCCTGACATCTGTTTGGTGGGTTAGTGCTCGATGTTGCCTCGGGCGGTTTTTGGCATCAGGAAGCCGGCGGCGAAGGCGAGGGCGATGGCTCCGATCGTGGCCAGCAGGGCGGTTTGGGTGCCGTCCAGGGCGGCCGCGGCGCGGGCGGTCGGGTCGGCGTGGGCTACCTTGCCCATGAAGATCGTTCCGATCACCGCGATGCCGAGGGCGATGCCGACCTGCTCGAACGAACCCAGCATTCCGCTCGCGGAGCCGACCTCGGTGTCCCGGACGCCGCTCAGGACGATGTCGAACAGCGGCACGAAGACCATGCCCATCCCGATGCCGCCGAGCAGGGTCGGCGCCGCGATGTCCCAGCTGCCGACGCTCACGCCGGTCGCGGCCAGTACGGCGTACGTCCCGGCCAGGCCGGCCGCCATCGTGGCCAGACCGATGTGCAGCAGCCGGCGACCGTACTTCTGCATCGTCATCCCGGAGATCGCCGAGCCGATCAGCGCGCCGAGGGCCCAGGGTGCCAGTGCCAGGCTGGCCCGGATCGGGCTGTAGCCGAGGCCGACCTGGAGGAACATGCCGAGGACGAACGTTCCGGCCAGCGCTCCGAAGAAGACGACCGCGAAGAAGACACCGGAGACGTACGAGCGGCTCTTCAGCAGCCGGGGCTCGATCAGCGGGGTGACACCGCCACGGCTGCGGCGGGACTGGTGGATGCCGAAGCCGACCAGGACGGGCAGCGACGCGATCAGCAGCAGCTTCGACCACAGCGGCCAGCCGAGCTCGTGACCCTGCACCAGCGGGTAGACCAGGGCGAACAGTCCGGCGCTCGCGATCAGCAGGCCGGGGACGTCCAGCGAGACGCGGCGCTCGGCCGGCTTGGTGTTCGGCAGGTGCTTGGCGGCGACGACGAAGGTGAATAGACCGATCGGGAGGTTGATCAGGAAGATCGCGCGCCAGCCGGTGCCGAGCAGGTTGGCGTCGAGGACGCTACCGCCGATGATCGGGCCGAGCACCGCGGCCAGTCCCATGATCGGGCCGAAGAACCCGAAGGCCTTGGCTCGCTCGTCGGGCTCGAACAGGTCCCGGACCAGACCGAACCCCTGCGGCAGCATCACCGCTGCGAACGCCCCTTGCGCGACCCGGGAGCCGATCAGCATCTCGGGTGACACCGCCAGACCGCAGAGCAGCGACGTCACGGTGAAGCCGGCGACTCCGATCAGCAGCGCCCGCTTGCGGCCGACCAGGTCACCCAGCCGGCCGCCGACCAGGAGCAGGACGGCCAGCGCCATCGTGTACCCGGCGGCCATCCACTGCAGGCTGGCGTAGGAGCCACCGAGGTCGCCCCGGATGGCCGGTGCCGCGACGTTCATCACGGTCGAGTCGAGCAGGTCCATGACGGCCGCGGTCATCACGGCGGCGAAGGCGAGCCAGCGCTTGCGGAGGCGCGGCGGGGCGGCGGCGGTCTCGGTGCGGGGGAGTACTGCGACTGCGGTCATCTTCGGCTCCAGTTTCGAACGGAACGAACTGTTCTGTTCCAAACGATAGCGGAACGGATCATTCCGTTCAAGTGCTAATCTGGATGACATGACCAAAACTTTGAGTGGCCGCCAGGCGCAGGCGGCCCGGAACGACGAAGTGATCCTGGCTGCCGCCCGGGCGGTCTTCATCGCCGATCCCGGTGCGCCGATCGCGGCGGTGGCCGAGCGGGCCGGGGTCGGGATCAGTGCCCTCTACCGCCGGTACGCGAGCAAGGAGGAGCTGCTCCGCAAGCTGTGTGCCGACGGCCTCGCCCGGTACATCGCGGAGTCGGAGAAGGCGCTGGCCGACGACCGGGACCCGTGGACCGCCTTCGAGGCGTTCCTGCACGCCCTCGTCGACGCCGACACCAACTCGCTCACCCAGCGGCTCGCGGGCACCTTCACGCCGACGCCCGAGCTGTTCGAGGCGGCCGGCCGGGCCGGTGAGCTGAATGTGGCCATCTACGAGCGGACCAAGGACTACCTGCGCCCGGGCATCGTGGTGGAGGACTTCGCGATGATCCTGGAGCAGATCACCTCGATCAAGCTCGGTGACGAGGCGCGGACCAACCGGCTGCGCCATCGGTATCTGACGCTGGTGCTGGAGGCGATGCGCCGTACCGGCGAGCAAGCGGGCGGCGAGCCGGAGCTCCCCGGCCCGCCGCCCGGCTCCGACGAGCTGACCAACCGCTGGCGGGTCTAGGCCTCAGGCTGGGTAGGTCTGGATCTCGGTGGCCTTCAGAGTGGTGTGAAGGTGCTGGCCGGGGGTCAGACGGAGTTCGGCGACCGCGGCTGGGGTGATGTCGGCGAGGAGGGTTGCGGGGCCGGCCGGTGAGGCATTCAGGCGGACCCGGACGGTGTGGGCGTGCTGTTCGATTCCCGCGACCACGGCCGGCCAGGTATTGCGGGGGCTGCCCGCGGGCGGTTCGGCGTACAGGCTGACTGCTGATGGTGGGAAGGCGACGTGCACTGTGCCGGTCGCGGGAGACGCGATGTTGATCCTGCCGCCGGTGGGGAGGGTGACCGTGGTGCCGTTGGCGGTGCCGCGGTAGAGATTGAGGCCGACCAGCTGGGCGACGTACTCCGTGCGCGGGCGGCGGGCGATCTCGGTCGGTGGGCCTTGCTGGACGATCTGGCCGTTCTCCACGATCACCAGGCGGTCGGCGAGGACCATCGCGTCGAGCGGGTCGTGGGTGACGAGCAGCGTGCGGCCGTCGTACCGCTGCAGGTGCTGGCCGAGCTCGGCGCGGACGTAGAGGGTGGTGCCGGCGTCCAGGGCGGCCAGTGGTTCGTCGAGCAGCAGGAGTTCCGGGGCGGTGGCGAGGGCGCGGACGAGCGCGACGCGTTGGGCTTGGCCGCCGGAGAGTTTGCGCGGGCGGGTCTTCGCGTACTCCGACAAGCCGACCGTCTCGAGCCAGCGAGCCGCCTCGGTGCGTGCCGTGTGTTTGTCCGTACCGCGGGCACGCAAGCCGAAAGCAACGTTCTCCAACGCACTCAGGTGGTTGAAGAGCAGGTAGTCCTGGAACACGACCCCGATCGGTCGTCGGTCAGCCGATCGGAAGATGCGGGGCGGCGCGTCCCAGCGGTCGTCGCCCAGCCGGATCTCGCCGTCATCGATTGGGAGCAGCCCGGCGATGGCCCGCAGCGCGGTGGTCTTGCCCGCGCCGTTGGGGCCGAGCAAGGCGACGACCTCGCCTGGTTCGACGGTCAGGGCGAGGTCGAGGCGGAAGGCTTCGCGGGTCACCCGCAGGTCGGCGTACAGGGTCATCGCAGACCACTGATCCAGCGTTCGCGCAGGCACGCGAGCACCGCGACGGAGACGGCCAGCAGAACGACACTCAGTACTACGGCGACGTCCGGGTCGGTCTCCAACGCCAGGTAGACCGCCAGCGGCATGGTGGTCGTCCGTCCCGGCAGGTTGCCCGCGAAGGTGATCGTCGCCCCGAACTCGCCGAGCGCACGAGCCCAGCACAGTACTGCGCCCGCCACGATCCCCGGCGCGATCGACGGGAGGGTTACGCGGCGGAACGTGAGCCAGCGCCCGGCTCCCAGTGTCGCGGCGGCTTCCTCGTACCGCGGGTCGGCAGCGCGCAGGGCACCCTCCACCGAGATCACCAGGAATGGCATCGCCACGAACGCCTCCGCGACCACCACGCCGGCAGTTGTGAAAGGCAACGAAAACCCGAACCACAGATCGAGCCGTTCCCCGATGAGTCCACGCCGCCCGAGCACCAGCAGCAGCGCCACCCCACCGACCACGGGCGGCAACACCAACGGCACGGTCACCAGCGCGCGGATCACGCCCCGGCCGGGCAGCTCCGCCCGAGCGAGCAACCAGGCGAGCGGGACGCCGAGCAACAGGCAGAGCAAGGTCGCCGCGCTGGCACACAGCAGCGACAACCTGAGCGCCTGCCCGACCTCAGCACTGAACAACCGCTCCGGCAATGTTGCCCACGGCGCCTGAATCAACAGTCCGGCCAACGGGACAAGCAAAAAGCAGAGGCCGAGCAACGCGGGCAGCACCAGAACGACCGGCAATCGCCCGCCGATCCGCCGCCGCGTCGTCACCGCAGTCATGGGGTTTCGAAGCCTGCGGTGGTGAGGGTCTTCTGGGCAGCCGGAGAGAGAACGAAGCTGACGAAGGCGTTGGCGGTGGTGGGGTTCTTGCTGGTGGTGAGGGTGGTGATGGGGTAGTCGTTGACGGCCTGCTCTGCTTCTGGGAAAGGGATTCCGTCGACTTTGGCCTTGGCGGCCAGGATGTCGGTTTTGTAGACGAGGGCGGCGTCCACCTCGCCGAGGGTGACTTTGGTGAGCGCGGCCTTCACGTCTTGTTCGAGGCTGTCGGGTTCCGGGGTGAGCTTGGCGGCTTCGAAGACCTTCTTGGCCGCGGCGCCGCACGGGACCTGCTCGGCGCACAGAGCGAGTTTGCGGTTCTTGTCGGTGAAGTCCGTCAAGCCTTTGACGCCGGCCGGATTGCCCTTCGGCACGGCGATCTCCAGCTTGTTCCGGGCGAAGGTTGCCGGGGCGCCCTTGTCCTTCACCTGGTCCATGTTCTTCGGCGCGGCCGAGGCGAAGACGTCGGCGGGCGCGCCCTGGTTGATCTGCTGCGCCAGGGCGGAACTGCCGGCGAAGTTGAACACCACCTTCACGCCGGGATGCGCGGCCTCGAAGTCCTTGCCGAGCTGGGTGAAGGTCCCCGTCAGCGAGGCCGCCGCGAAGACGTTGATGGTGCCCGAGAGGCCCGCGGGGTCAGCAGGCGCGTTGCCGCCGCAGCTCACCAAGGTCAGAGCGGCCAGCACTGCAGCGACGGTACGGCGGAACATCACGACTCCGGGATCTCGACGACGACGTGAGTGGACTTGATCGAGGCGACGGCGATCACGCCCGGTTCGAGGCCGAGCTCGTCCGCCGCCTCGCGACTCATCAGCGAGACGACCCGGAACGGCCCGGCCTGCATCTCCACCTGAGCCATCACCCCGTCCTTGACCACGCGCGTGACGATCCCGCGCAGCCGGTTGCGCGCCGACGCGGCCGTGGTGGTGCCCGGCTCGGGCGACTCGGCCAGCCGTTGCGCGAAGGCAGCCAGCTCGGCGCCCTCGACCGCCATCCGCCCGCCCTCCTGTACTGCGGGCAACCGCCCCTGCTCGACCCAGCGACGCACGGTGTCATCGCTGACCCCGAGCAACGCGGCCGCCTCACTGATCCGCAAATTCGGCACGAGAGCCAGCTTATCGCCGCATCTGCGCCTGCAACAGACCAACGTGAGCGTCGTTACGGACCGCCCGCCGGCAGCGGCATAGGTTTGGTCCATGAGTACGACGGGGCTGCGCGAGTATCTGGACGGTCCGCACAAGGCGGCACGGGATCTGGTCCGGGACGGGCTGGCGACGAACGCCGGGCTGCTCGACGCCGGACAGGAACTGAGCCGGGGGGAGTACCGGGACAAGGTGCTCGAGGTGATGCAGCAGATCACCGCTCAGGGGCACACCGGTCGCGGTTTCCCGAAGGAGTTCGGCGGCCAGGGCGACCTGGGCGGGTTCATCGCCGGGTTCGAGACGCTGGCGTTCGGCGACCTGTCGCTGATGGTCAAGGCGGGCGTGCAGTTCGGCTTGTTCGCCGGCGCGATCCTGCACCTGGGCACCAGCCGGCACCACGAGGAGTACCTGACCGACGCGATCGAGGGCCGGCTGCTCGGCTGCTTCGCGATGACCGAGACCGGCCACGGCTCCAACGTCCAAGCCCTCGGTACGACGGCGACGTACGACCCGGCGACCGAGGAGTTCGTGATCCACACGCCGACCGCGGCCGCGCGCAAGGACTACATCGGCAACGCGGCTCGGCACGGCCGGATGGCCACCGTCTTCGCGCAACTCGTGGTCGGCGGCGAGACCCACGGCGTGCACTGCCTACTCGTCCCGATCCGTACTGCGGACGGCGACCCGATGCCCGGCGTGACCCTGTCCGACTGCGGCGCCAAGCTCGGCCTCAACGGCGTCGACAACGGCCGCATCGTCTTCGACCAGGTCCGCGTACCACGAACCGCCCTGCTCGACCGCTACGCCCAAGTCGATGCCGAGGGCAACTACAGCAGTGAGATCGAGAATCCGGACCGGCGCTTCTTCACCATGCTCGGCACCCTCGTCCAAGGCCGCGTCTCGGTCGGCGGCGCGGCGATCAACGCCAGCAAGGTGGCCCTGACGATCGCGATCCGGTACGCCGATCGCCGCCGCCAATTCGGCGCGCCAGGCAGCGCGGACGAGGCGTTGCTGCTGGACTACCGGATGCACCAGCGTCGCCTGTTGCCGCTGCTGGCCCGGACCTACGCGCTGCACTTCGCGCAGGCCGAGCTGGTCGACGAGTTCGTCCGGATCTTCGGCAGCGAAGAGGTTGCCGACGAAGAACACGACCAGCGCGCGTTGGAGGCCCAGGCGGCCGGTACGAAGGCGCTCGGCACCTGGCACGCGACCGAGACCATCCAGATGTGCCGCGAGGCGTGCGGCGGTGCCGGGTACCTGGCGGAGAACCGGCTCTCGACCCTGAAGGCCGACACCGACGTGTTCACCACCTTCGAGGGTGACAACACGGTGTTGCTGCAACTCGTCGCCAAGGGGCTGCTGACCAACTACCGGGAGTCGTTCGGCAAGCTCGACCCGCTCGGGACGGCCCGGTTCATCGCGGCGCAGGCGGTCGAGATCGCGGTCGAGAAAACGGCCCTGCGGATCCTGATCGAGCGGCTGCGCGACGCCGTACCGAATCGCAACGACACCACCGATCCCGACGCCGGCCTGCGGGACGACGCGTACCACTCGGGTCTGCTCCGGTTCCGTGAGGAGCACATGCTGGCCGCGGTGGCGCGACGGCTGAAGCGCGGGATCGACGACGGCGTCGAACCGTTCGAGGTGTTCAACCGCTGCCAGGACCACGTCATCGCGGCCGGCCGGGCGCACGTCGAGCGGGTGGTGCTGGAGGCGTTCGCGGCCGCAGTACAAGCTGCGCCGGAAGGTACTGCGTCGGCGCGGCTGAAGGATCTCTACGACCTGCACGCGCTCGCCACGATCGAGGCGGAGCGGGCTTGGTACCTCGAGCACGGCCGGTTGTCGACGGCCCGGTCGAAGGCGATCATCGCGCTGGTGAACGAGCTCTGCGCCACCGTCCGGCCGTACGCCGGGGAGCTGGTGGACGCTTTCGGAGTACCGGGCGCGGCGGTCGATGTGCCCATGGTTGTACCGTCGCAGCATGAGTGAGCCGATTGAGCCCGCGTCGGCCGCCGAGGCCGCCCGCGAACTGGCGAAGGTGTTGCTGGAGCAAGCCGACGCGCTGGACCTGCACGACCTGCGGGCCACCACGGCGATCGAGAACGTCCGGGTCCAGGCCCGGGTGCTCGCCGACGCCGTGCACGAGCGCGGCTGGGGAGACATCTTCCTCGGGATCGACTCCTACGACCCCGACGAGCTGGACGACCTGCCGCTCGGACCGGACGACTTCGACGACCCCGACGACTACCGCGAGATGGTCGAGCGCGGTGAGCTGGACGACCTGGACGAGCCGCTGGTCCCGGAGAACGGGATCCGGCTCAGCTACCAGGCGCGGTACGACTTCGTCGTGACGGATCCTGAGGCGTTCGTCGCCTATGTCCGCAGCCGCGCGGACGAGGCGCAGAACGACGAGGTGATCGACGACATCGAGGACGCCCGGTCGGCCTTCGAGCTGCTCGGCTACCTCGACGGCCTGGGCTCCAAGGACTACGACACCGTCGGCCTCACCCCGGCCGGCGGCGAGGAGTCGCACAAGGTGGTCGAGTTCTCCCTGTGGGACCTCGACCCGACCCGCCGCGACGACACCTACCCGTACTGACCCCGTCCGGGGGGCATGTCAACCACGGGAGTACTCCCGACTGTCCACTCCGGGCGGACGCTTCACCTCACCCTGCTGGGCCACTGTTTGAGGTCCACAGACAGGGGAGGTTTTCATGTTCACGTTGCCGACTGGGCGGCGAGGTAAGTGGGGTGTGGTCGCGGTCTGGGTGCTGTTGCTGGTGGCGGTGTTCCCGCTGGCGGCGGGGCTGGGTGACGTGCAGAGTGACGACGTCACCGACCAGTTGCCTGGCGGTGCGGAGTCGACGCTCGTGCACCAGGTCGAGGACCGCGTCCCAGGCTCTGAAGACGACGAACTGATCGTCGTCTACCACCGGGACGGCGGTCTCGCCGACGGGGACAAGCAGGCGGTGGCGCGGCAGCACGCCACCCTCGCGCGAGAGTTCAAGGTCGACATGCCGCCCGTTCCCTCCAAGGACGGCACCGCGCTCATGTACGCCGTCGGCCAGCCGGCGGGCGCGGACGACGCCGCGGTCGCGAAGTTCGTCGAGCGGGTCCGGGCGGTAACCGCCGACCGGCCCGGTGGCCTGCAGGCCGAGGTGACCGGCCCGGCCGCGATCGAGGCGGATGTCGACGCGGTGTTCGAGGGGATCGACACGACCCTGATGCTCGTCACCGTCATCGTGGTGGCGGTCCTGCTGATCATCACCTACCGCAGCCCGTTCCTCTGGCTGGTGCCGCTGCTGACCGTCGGGGCCGCCGCGTACCTGTCGATGGCGCTGGTCCGGGTCGTCGCCGGTGCGCTCGACCTGACGGTCAGTACGCAGAGCTCGTCGATCATGATCGTGATGGTGTTCGGCGCCGGGACGGACTACGCGCTGCTGATCGTCGCGCGGTACCGCGAGCAGCTGCGGCACCACCGCGACGTCCATGCCGCCATGCGAGCCGCCCTGAAAGGTGTAGGACCGGCGATCCTCGCGTCCGGCTCGACGGTCGCCCTCGGCCTGGGGTGCCTGGTCGTGGCCGACATGAACGACATCTCGGGAATTGGGGTGATCGGCGCGCTGGGAATCCTGGCGACTCTGGTGACCATGCTGACGCTGTTCCCCGCAGTACTGACGGCGCTTGGCCGCAGGGTCTTCTGGCCGCGCGTCCCCCAGCTGGGCAGTACTGCGCCAGCAGGCCGCGACTGGTGGCGGTGGGTCTTCGCCCGGCCGTTGCGGTCGGCCGGAGTTTCGGTGCTGGCCCTCGGCCTGCTGGGGCTCGGGGTGCTCGGCCTCTCGACGGACCTGCGGCAGGCCGACTCGTTCACCAACACCCCGGAGTCGGTGACGGGGTTTGCGACGCTCGATCGGGCCTATCCGGGCGAAGGTGGCCGCCCCTTCACCGTTGCCAGTCCTACCGATCAGGTGGCGCAGGTGCTGGCTGTGGCACGTGCGACGGACAAGGTGGTGTCAGCTGAGACAGAGCGGGAGGGCAACGGCTGGTCGCTGGTCGACGTCGTACCGGCGGCTCAGCCGGACAGCGATGAGGAAGCGGCCCTGATCAAGCGCCTGCGGGCCGATCTGCCGCCCGCTGCGCTGGTCGGTGGCGAAGGGGCGGAGCGGGTCGACGTCCAGGAGGCGAGCGCCGCCGACACCAAACTGGTGATTCCGCTCGTACTCGCCGTGGTGTTGCTGGTGCTGTTCCTGCTGCTCCGGTCCTTGGTCGCCTCGCTGCTCGTCGTGGCCGCGGTCGTGCTCTCGTATCTCTCGGCGCTGGGAGTTGGCTCGCTGGTGTTCGAGCACGTGCTCGGGTTCGGCGGGGTGGAACCGACGTTGCCGGTGCTGGTGTTCGTGTTCCTGATGGCGTTCGGCGTCGACTACGCGATCTTCCTGGTCGCCCGTATCGGGGAGGACCGCAAGGAGCTCGGTACGACGGCCGCCACCCGGCAGGCCGTGACGGCCACCGCACCGGTGATCGCCTCGGCGGGATTGGTGCTGGCGGCAACTTTCGCCGTACTGGCGTCACTGCCGTTCGTGCCGATGGTGGAGATGGGTGTGGTGGTCGCGGTCGGGGTTCTGCTGCAGACTCTGCTGGTAGCGCCCGCGTTGCTGGCGCCGATGATGGTGGGTCTGCGCCGATGGATCTGGTGGCCGAGCCGCTCGACGGACGACCCACAACCGGCAGCAGTCCCGGAGGAGTCGGTGCTGGTCGGCGAGGAACGGAGCTGAGGATGGGGACGGTGGTCTTGGTGGGAGCGAGGCGGTGGGGGATCGGCAGGGGCGACCTGCTGCTGACCGCCGTCCTGCTCGTCCTGCCGGTGGCCGCCGTCCTCGCCCTGCCGTGGCAGTGGCTCGACGACGGGCAACTGGACGCTCTCGGGATCACCCTGCTCGTCCTGGCGACCCTGCCGGTTCTCGTCAGACGCCGCTTCCCGATCCAGGCGCTGCTCTTTTGCATAGCAGTCCAGATGGTCTACCACGGCTTGAACTACACGCACGAAATCATGCTCCCGGTAGCGGTAGTCCTCATCTACACGGTCTCCCTGACCACCTCCCGCGCCTCAACGCTGGCGATGGTCGGAATCAGCGTCGCCGGAGTCCTGGTGGCCGCGAGCATCCCGCAGAACGAATCGGTCGGCGCGGAGGTGATCAGCCCTCTTGGCTGGTTCGCGGTCGCCGCGGTCGGTGGCCAGGCGATGCGTCTGCACCGCGCACTGCTCGCGGAGACGACCGAGCGCCGGGTCGCCGAGGAACGGCTGCGCATCGCCCGGGACCTGCACGACGTCCTGGCCCACCACATCGTCGTGATCAACTCCCATGCCGGCGTGGCCGCTCATCTGCTCGACGAGCGCACCGATGATCCGACCCTCGCCCCCATCTCCCAGTCGCTGCACACCGTCGCGGACGCGAGCAGCGGCGTACTGGCCGAGCTGAGAACCACCCTCGACGTACTGCGCGGCAACGAGGTCGACGGGGATCGGCACCCCACACCGGACCTCGACGGTTTGGCCAGGCTGGCAGCTGTCACCACAGCGGTCGGAGTACAGGTCGAGCTGCGCGTCCTCGGCGCCACCCGGCCGCTGCCGGCCGCCGTCGAGATCACTCTTTACCGGATTGCCCAGGAGGCCCTGACCAACGTGGTGAAGCACGCAAACGCCCAACGGGCCCGCGTGGAACTCGAGTACGACGTGGCGGAGGTCCGGCTCGAGGTCACCGATGACGGCCAGGGGAGGGCCGACAGCGGCACCGCGGCCGGCTACGGCATCGTGGGAATGAACGAGCGGGCTCAATCCGTTGGTGGTCGGCTGGTCGTCGGTGACGGCCCGTCCGGCGGGTTCCGGGTCGCGGTGTCCATACCTAGTCCGGGAGCGCGATGATCAGGGTGGTGCTGGCCGACGACCAGGAGCTGGTCCGGAGTGCCTTCGCGATGCTCGTCCGGTCCGCACCGGACATGGAGGTCGTCGGTGAGGCGGGCGACGGCGACGAGGCGGTCGAGCTGGTTCGGTCGACCCGGGCCGACGTCGTCGTGATGGACATCCGGATGCCGGGGACGGACGGGATCACGGCGACCGGCCGGATCGCGGCCGACGAGGATCTGAGCGGCGTCCGGGTGCTGGTCCTGACCACGTTCGAGAGCGACGACAACGTGCTGGCGGCGTTGCGGGCGGGGGCGAGCGGTTTCCTGGTCAAGGACACGAAACCCGCGCAGTTGCTGGCCGCCATCCGTACTGTGGCCGCCGGCGAAGCGCTGTTGTCGCCCGGCGCGACCCAGGCACTGATCGCCAAGGTGCTGACGCAACCGGAGCCGGTCGGGCCGGCGCCCGGCGCACTGGCTGCGCTGACCAGGCGCGAACGCGAAGTACTGACGCTGATCGGACGCGGCCTGAGCAACGGCGAACTCGCCGATCGACTGGTGATCAGCCCGCTGACCGCGAAGACTTACGTGAGCCGGTTGTTGACCAAGCTGGATGCCCGCGACCGGGCGCAGCTGGTGATCGCCGCCTACGAATCCGGTCTGGTCCGGACCGCCGGCTACCGCGACGCGGCTGAGGGCCGGGCCTAACTGGGGGCCGGAGGCAACTGGTTGAGAGTTGGATTGTTGTTGCGGTAGGCAACTTGTCTACTGGCGAGTACGGAAAGCGACGCCCGGTATACACAGCGTCGCTTTGTCCTAGATCAATGCAAATGTTTGACCGCTCTCATGGCGGCGCTGAGCCACGCCGTGACAACGTTCAGTTGTCGGCGACGGACGGGTCGCGGACACAGGCTCCAGGCGGTACCGCAGTACTCCCGTCCGCGACCGGACTGTTCCTCCCCTGCCGGTCACGGAATGAGTCAGCGGCTCCGCCCTCCTTCGGGCCGAACGCCCTCTCGGGGCAAAGCAGAACGCCGGCCGTGTCGCCGGGGTGCCGGTCGCCAGTGAGGTGGTGACCGACACCTGACACGGTCGGCGTCTCTTTTTGGTCAGGCCAGTTCGAGTGCGGTGTGCGAGGTCTGCGGGACCTCGCCGTACGTCGTGGTGCGTTGCCGGGCCGGGCGGCCCGCGGCGGTGGCCATCTGGGTGAGCTCCTCGATCGACTTGCGGGAGCCGTGCTTGGAGCCGGCCATCCGGCTGATGGTCTCCTCCATCAGGGTGCCGCCGATGTCGTTGACGCCGCCGTTGAGGACCGCCACGCAGCCGTCGGTGCCGAGCTTCACCCAGGAGCACTGGATGTTGTCGATCCGCCCGTGCAGCATGATCCGCGACATCGCGTGCACGGCGCGGTTCTCGTCGTACGTCGGGCCGGGGCGGGCCACGCCGGCCAGGTAGATCGGCGAGTTGGTGTGGATGAACGGCAGCAGCACGAACTCGGTGAAGCCGCCGGTCTGGTCCTGGACCGCCGCGATCGTGCGCAGGTGCTGGACCCAGTGGTGCGGCGCGTCGACGTGGCCGTACATCATCGTCGAGCTGGACGGCAGGCCGACCTTGTGCGCGGTCGTGATCACCTCGATCCAGCTTGCCGTCGGCAACTTTCCCTTGGTGAGGATCCAGCGCACGTCGTCGTCGAGAATCTCCGCGGCGGTGCCGGGGATGCTGCCCAGGCCGGCCTCCTTGACCGAGATCAGGAAGTCCTCGATCGACAAGCCGGTGCGGACCGAGCCGTTGACGATCTCCATCGGCGAGTAGGCGTGGACGTGCATCTCCGGGACGCGGTCGCGCACGGCGCGGACGAGGTCCGCGTACGCAGTACCGGGCAGGTCGGGGTGGATGCCGCCTTGCATGCAGACCTCGGTCGCGCCGATCACCCAGGCCTCCTCGGCCCGCTGGGCGACCTCGTCCATCGACAGCGAGTAGGCGTCGGCGTCGGTCCGCCGCTGAGCGAACGCGCAGAACCGGCAGCCGGTGTAACAGACGTTGGTGAAGTTGATGTTCCGGTTCACCACGTAGGTGACGTCGTCCCCGACCGTCGCCTTCCGCAAGTCATCCGCAATCCGAGCCAACTGATCCAACGCCGGCCCGGTCACCGTCATCAACGTCAACGCCTGCGAGTCGGAAAGCCCCGCCGGATCCCGCTCGGCCGCAGCCAGCGCTTCCTTGACGTCTCCTTGAATTCTTTCTGGTGCCGCCCGGTTCTTGACGTCCTCGCGGAGGACGTCCCAGTCGCCGTACGCCGCGTCGAAGTCGGAGCGGGTTTCGGTGCGGCGGCCTTCGGTGTCGATGGCGGTGTGGAGGTCGGTGCGGCCGACGCTGTCCCAGCCGCCGTCGGGCTCCTGCCAGGGCAGGCCCTTCGGGAAGGCGTCCTCGTTGGCGAGTCCGGTCTCGGGATCGACGAGCGCCTCGACGTGCGAGATCAGTCGCGGGTCGAGCCAGGGCTCACGCAGGTACTCCGGGTGCGCGGTCAGCCTTTCGCGCAGAGTGAATCCGGCATCCGCGGTGACCTTGGCCAGGTCGTCGATCTGCGGCCAGGGGCGCTCGGGGTTCACGTGATCCGGGGTCAGCGGCGAGACACCACCGAAGTCGTCGACACCCGCGTCGAGCAGCAACCGCGCCTCGGCCAGGTCGACCAGGTTCGGCGGGGCCTGGACGCGCATCCGCGGGCCGAGCACGATCCGGGTGGCGGCGATCGCGGCCAGCCACTCGTCCAGCGGTACGTCGGCGTCGTTGCGCATCGCGGTATCCGGCTTCACCCGGAAGCCCTGGATGATGACTTCCTGGATTCCGCCGTACTGGCGGGCGATCTTGCGCAGCGCGAAGATCGAGTCGGCCCGCTCGGTGAGGTTCTCCCCGATGCCGATCAGCAGCCCGGTGGTGAACGGCACGTTCGAACGGCCCGCGTCCTCCAGCACCCGCAACCGGATCGCCGGGTCCTTGTCGGGCGAGCCGAAGTGCGGCTGACCCTTCTCCTCGAACAGCCGCCGCGACGTGGTCTCCAGCATCATGCCCATGCTCGGCGCGACCGGCTTCAGTCGCTGCAGGTCCTGCCAGGACATCACGCCGGGGTTGAGATGTGGGAGCAGCCCGGTCTCTTCCAGTACGCGGATCGACATCGCCCGCACGTAGTCCAGCGTGCTGTCGTAGCCGGCTTCCTCGAGCCATTTCTTGGCCGCGTCCCAGCGGTCCTCAGGAGCATCGCCGAGGGTGAAGAGAGCCTCCTTGCACCCGAGAGCCGCACCCTGCCGGGCGATCTCCAGCACCTCGTCAGGACTCAGGTACGGCGAGTGCACGCGGCCGGGCGTGGTCGCGAACGTGCAGTAGTGACAGCGATCCCGGCACAACCGGGTCAGCGGGATGAACACCTTCTTGGAGTAGGTGATGATCCCGCTCCGACCGGCGTCGGCCAGCCCTTGGTCGCGGACCCGGGCGGCGGTCGACATCAGTTGGTCGAGAGCGTCACCGGAGGCGGACAGCAGTACTTCGACCTCCGCCGGGTCGAGCGTCTTGCCGTCGTCGGCCCGCTTCAGCGCACGCCGCATGGCGGTGCTGATCGGGGCCTTCGGGGGAGTGGCGGAGGGTTGTCCAGGAGCAGTCACGTCTTGAAGCGTAGGTGCCCTCCGGACCGGATCCAGCCGATTCCGGGGACCAAAAACAATCAGTACGTCTGTCCTGATACCTTCCGTTTGGGGAAAGGCCGAGGAGGTGTCCGATGGCGGATGGACGGCGGGTGCGGGGGCGGTTGCGGCGGGTGGAACTGCTGACGGCGGCGCTGGCGGTGATCGAGCGGGACGGGGTGGCCGGGGTCAGTCATCGGGCCGTGGCGGCCGAGGCCGGGGTCTCGGTGGCGTCGACGACCTATCACTTCGCGACGCTGGATGACCTCTTGGTGGCGGCGCTGACCTGGGCCGCCGAGGATCTCGCGGCCGAGCTGCACGAGCGGGTCAACGAGATGGGCGCGCGGCCGGCCGACGAGCTGGCGCGGCTGGTCGAGCACTGTCTGGTGTACCGCCGCGGCCGCACGCTGGCGGAGTACGAGCTGTGTCTGATGGCTGCGCGACGCCCGGCTCTCCGCCCGGCGGCCGCCGCCTGGCTCGAACCGCTCACCCAGATCGCCCGCAACTTCACCACCGACCCCCAGAAGGCCAGCCTCCTGGTCGCGACCCTCGACGGCATCCTGCTCCAGTCCCTGATCGGAGCCCGCCCCTACAACCACAACGACTTCACCGCCCTCCTCACTCACCTCCGCTGAGTTGGTAGCGCCCGCGCTACCTCGGTGGGGCGTTCGGGGGAGGGTGTTGAGGCGATCGAGGCGGTTGGCTGGGGGCATGCTGAGGTTGTCTGTGGGTGCGCTGCGGGATCGGTGGCAGTTGTTTGCGGGGGCTGTGGTGGCGGTGGCCCTTGGGGTCGGGCTGGTGCAGTCCGGGTTGCAGGTGATGGCTGCCACGGATCGGGTGGTGTTGCCGGCGGGACTTTCGGGGATCGAGCGTGCGCGCATCCGGGAGGGGTACGCGGGTGCCGCCACCTTGCTCGGGATGACGGTGATGCTTGCCGTCTTCCTCACGGTATTCATCGTCAGTACGACGTTCGGCTTCACCGTGGTGCAGCGGCGACGTGAGCTGGCGCTGCTCCGGTTGATCGGTGCGCAACGCGGCAGCTTGCGGCTGATGCTGCTCGGCGAGGCGCTGCTGCTCGGAGTACTGGGGACCGCGGTTGGCGTACCGGTCGGTGCTCTCGGCACCTATGCGCAGTCGAAACTCCTTATTTCCTTGGGAATGCTGCCACCTTGGTTTCATGCGCCGTGGGACTTAGGTGCCCTGTACGCCGCCGCCATCGTCGGCGTCAGCACCGCGCTGACCGGCGTACTGGCTGCTGCCTGGCGGGCTTCTCGTATCACCGCGTTGGAGGCGCTGTCGGATCTGCCCGGCAATCAACCCGTGATGACCGGCTGGCGCTGGTTCTGGGGACTGTCGGCCGCGGCGTTCACCGCATTGCTCGTCATCGTGGCGCAAGCGGCGGGAGATCTCGTCGCCGGTCTGATGATCGCGCTGCTGGTGATGGTCACCGGCTCGGTCGCCTTGAGCCAGCTCAGCCCGATCGCCGTACCGTGGGCCGGCCGCCTCCCCGCACTCGTCCTGCGCGGCAACCTGGTGGCCGACCTCGCGCGCGCCAACGTCCTGCACGCAGTACGGCGAAGCGCTGCCACGGCGGCTCCGTTGATCGTGCTGGTCGGACTCTTGGTCGGCCTGTGGGGAACCTTCGGCACCCTCGCCAAGGCCGTCGGCGAGGAGCAGCGCCAACTCGTCACCGCCGACCTGGTGGCCGACGGCCTGGTGCCTCCAGCCGCCGACATCGCCGCCGTCTCGCCGCAGACAGCCGTCCCCGTCACGGTGCGACGCAAGGGTCACACCGTGTACTCCGAAGCGATCGGCATCGATCCCAAGGCATGGCAGCAGACCCACAAGCTGCGGCCGCGCAAGGGATCGCTCAACCAGTTGACCGGAGCAACCATCGCGATCGGTCCGGGGATGAGTGCCGAGGGCTACAAACTCGGCTCAGTGCTGTCGGCTACCTTCGACAAGCGGCCGGTCAAACTCAAGGTGGTCGCGATCCTGCCGGAGACCCTCGATGTCGGCGACAACTTCTTCGTCCCGCGCGCACTCACGCCCAGCGGGCGGACCGAGACGTTGGTGAAGGTTGCTGAAGGCGTCGACCCGGCAATGGTCGCGCGGAGACTGGGTGACGCGCAGCCGATCGCCGACTGGGCAGAGGATCGCGGCAAGGCGCAGCAACGCGGCAACACGGGGATCTTCGCAGTACTGATGGGCCTGGCCGGTGTGTACGCCGCGGTCGCCGTGGTGAACGCGATCGTGATGGCGGCGGCCGACCGGCGACGCGAGTTCGCCCTGGCCCGGATGGCCGGCCTGACCAGAGCTCAGGTGGTGCTCGTGGCGCTGATCGAGTCGCTGACCGTCGTGCTGATCGGCGTACTGCTCGGCTGTGTCGTGGCCGCCGCAGCCCTGGCCGGCGTCGCCACCGGTACTGCGAACACCTATGGGGTCGTGGTTCTCGCGATCCCCTGGCGACTGCTCGCCCTCATCCTCGGCGGCTCGCTCGTCGTCGTCGGATCAACGGCGGCGGCCACCGCCTGGGCGGCAACCAGGCCTCAGCCGATCACGCTGTTGGGTGGTCGTGAGTAGCGCGCACCCGAGCGCCCCATGAAGTAGACGATGACGTGGTGGAACGGCCGGATCAGTCCGAAGTACAGGCGTCCTGCCGGGCGGAGGTAGCGCACGAGGGTGACCAGCTTGAACTCACGCGCCGGGCCGGAGTCGTCGACGATGATCGCGAGGTAGGCGACCATGTGGTTGTCGACGATCTTCAGGAGTAGGTAGTGCTCTTCCTCGCCGCGGTCCACCGTGAAGAACGACAGTGGTTCGCCCGGTGTGAAGGTGACGTCCTCGGGACGCAGCTTCGTCTTCGCCGGCATCCCGTCCATCTCCAGCCGGAGCACCTTCGCCACCGGAACCCGGAGGGCGAACAGCGCGCGGCTCACGACGGATTCGTTGCCCAGGGCACCGGCGACGAACTCGCGCAACGTCACCGGCCCGGACGCGGTCTTCACATCGACGACGTCGGACGACGGCAGCAGGTCGGCCAGTTCAGGGAGATCGGTTCGGGTCGGCATCGATTGGCTCCTGGTCAGGTGAGGAACGGTTCGCCGGTCGCCAGCGTCAGCGTGGTGGCGTAGAGAGCGCGCAGTTCGGCGCCCTTCATCGGCGGCACGACCTGCTCGGCGCCGATCAGGATCAGGTAGAGCAGCCGGGCCAGCTGGTCAGGCTCCTTGACCGAGCTGATGCCACGGCAAAGCTCTTGCAGATAAGCGGTCCTGGCCCGATCGACGCGCTCCTGCGCCAGCCGTGCCTCCGGGTCCTGCAACGCCCACGCCCGTACTGCGATCTCGAGCTGGACGCTGTCGGAATCGGCCAGGACCAGGTCCAGCAACTTGGCCAGTTTGGTGGCGGCGTCAGCCTCGGGCCGCCGCTCGACGGTGTCGATCAGCCGGGTGGTGAACTGCTTCTCGAAGTACTCGAGCAGCGCGGTCCGGAAGCCGCCGGTGCCTTTGAAGTGGTGGTAGTACGAGCCCTTGCTCAGGCCCAGCTCGGTGGTCAGCCGCTCGATCGTGAGGGCGGGCGAGCCCTCCTCGGCCAGCACCTTCAGACCGGCATCAAGCCAGTCCTCCTTCGTCGTCGCCATGCCGAAAACATACCATACCGTCTGGTATGGCCCTGGTGTTTCCGGCGTCGGTGGTCTTCAGGAGGGGTCTAGTTGAGCGGTGACGGCGCGGAAGGCGCGGCCGACCGCTCGGAGGTCGGCGGGGTCGATGACGTCGACGAAGCCTTCACGCACCACCTTGAGGTTGTCCCGGGCGGCTCGGGTCAGCAGCGCCGCGCCTTCGTCGGTCAGGGCTGCGAGCACGCCCCGCCGGTCGTCGGCGGTGGTGTCCCGACGGATCAGCCCGCGGTCTTCCAGTCGCCGGATCCGGTGGGACAGCCGGCTCCGCGAGTGGTAGGCGAGGTCGGCCAGTTCGGCCATCCGCATCGACCGGCCGTCGGCCTCGGAGAGCCGGACGAGGATCTCGTAGTCCGCGAGCGTCAGGTCGTGGAGCCGGCGCAGTTCGCTGTCGAGCAGGTCGATGAACCGCACGGACCCCTCGATGAAGGCGCGCCAGTCCTGCTGTTCCTGCTGGTTGAGCCATTCGGTCACCGGATCATTCTAACGGTTGAAAGCTTCAACTACTCGACATAGAGTGATTGATATGTTCAATCAAAAAGCTGACGCGTGGGTCGTCAGCGAAGAAGATGCCGAGCGGGTGGAAGAGCTGTCGCTGTGGATGCTGGCGGACAGCAGTCACACCGGGGGCGCACTGGGCGCGAACCGCCTGCGACTCGACGTGGGGATGGCCGGCGCCAAGCCGCACTACCACCAGCAGTCGTCCGAGGCGTTCTACGTGCTGGACGGCACGCTCTCGATGCTGGTGGACGACCGGATGATCTCGGTCGGCAAAGGCGGCTACGTGGTCGTACCCCCAGGCCTTCCGCACGCCTTCGGCGCCGCGCCGCACGACAGCGTGGACCTCTTCATCACCTTGACCCCGGGCATCGACCGGTTCGACTACTTCAGGATCCTGCCGAGAATCCTTCGCGGTGAACTCTCGGACCACCAACTAGCCGAACTCCACCACCAGTACGACGTCCACTTCGTCGACAGCCCGACCTGGGACGCAGCCAGACAGCAAGCGGCAAGCTGAAGAGCCGAGTCGCCGACGGGGTGGCCGATTTCGGCGGTCAGCTGCCTTCTGTATATGCGGCGATTGTCTGGGCGGCTTGCGCTGGACCGTCGACGGCGGCGTAGAGCTTCTGGATCTGTACTGCGGCGTCGCGGTGGCTCGGGCTCTCGAGCATCTCTGTCGCGAGGGTGGCGAGGTTTGTGGTGGGCGTCGCGTGGCGAGCAGCGCCGAGGCGTTCGAGGAGGGCGATGTTGAGGTCTTGTTCGGGGTGCAGGGGGAGGCCGAGGAGTGGGGTGCCACTGGCCATGGCTGTTTGGGTGCTGCCTTGGCCGGCAGTGGTGATGGCGAGGTCGACCTGGGGCATGACGAGGTGGCTGGGGAGGGTGCCTTCGATCATGATGCGGTCGCTGGCGAGGTCGCCGAGGTCGTGGATGGTGCCGGCGACGAGAAGGCGCACGTCGAGGGTGCCGAGCGAGGCGATCGCGGCGCGCACCTGGGCGGGCGGAGTCGACGTCATGGCCAGGTAGATGGTCGGGCCTGGGTGGTCGAGGAACTTCTGCACCCGATCCGGCAGCGGAAGGTCGAGGTGGGCGAAGAGTGGGCCGACTGCGGTCAGGCGCGAGCTTGGGCGGTAGCCGACTCTGCCTTTAGGGGTCCAAGCGGCGAGTTCGGCGGCTGAGACTCCTAGGACTTCGGGGACTTCCGGGACCAGCGAGAGATCGCCGAGCAAGAGGGCGGCGAGGCTGGGAACGCCTTCTATACCGAGCGATTCGGCGACCCGGTTGAAGCCTCCGCAGTACGACGTCGTGCGGTTGACGGTGCGATTGATCAGGAACCGGCTGAGCCATTTCGGGGCGCGCCGGAGACGCGGGTCGACCGGATGAGTCGGGGCCGGGAGCAACCGTTTCTCGAAGACGGGCGGCACGAAGCTTCCGGCGTGTTCCGTGATCAGCCGTACTCCGGCCAGCCGCGTCGACAGCAGAGTGGTGACCGTGAAGCCCGTCACCGCGACCTTGATCCCGTGTGCCTTGAAGTACTCCGCTTCCGCCTGCACGTAGGACCGGATCTCGTCATCGTCGTACATGCTCTGCCGTGGGTCACCCAGTCCGACGGCCGAACCGACGAAACGCGCGGCTCGGGTCGTCGACAGGCCAGGACCCAGTACGTCGTACGGGATGCCGGCCAGGAAACGTTCGTGCGGGCCGCCGTGCGTGGCGACGCGGACCGGGAGCCCGAGGTCGGTCAGGGCCCGATGGAGCTCCAGCATCCGGGAGGTCTCGGACAGGTAGGCGCAGTGTGGCAGTAAGCAGATCATGATCTTGCCCCCTTCGACGATGATAGGTAATATATTGCCTATGTCCTCGAAGAACAAGACCGCGGAGCTGCTCGGGATCGGGCCGGAGTCCGGGCTGGAGCCGTCGATCCGGGCGTTCCGGACCACACTCACGCTCGCCCAGAGGTTGCGGCAGGCAATGGACGAGCGGCTGCGGGAGGACGATCTGACCACCCAGCAAGCCGCGTTGATCACGGTGGTGGTCGCGGCCGGCAAGCCGTCGCTGGCCGAAGCCGCGGCGGCGCTCGGCAGCACTCATCAGAACGTGGCGCAGATCGTCGCCGCGCTGGTCCGCAAGGATCTGCTACGGGTCGAGCCGGATCCTGCCGACAAACGCCGGAAGTTGCTCGCAGCAACGAATCACAGTGCCGAGTACTGGAAGCAGCGTGACGAGGGCGACCATGCGGCCGTGGCCGGCTGGTTCGGTGATCTCACTCCGGCTGAGCTCAAGACCTTCTGTGAGCTGTCCGACCGCGTGCTCGCCAGGCTGTCTCATGCTTAAGGCAGTGCTCGGCAGCACGGCGTTCTTCTTCGCCGCACCCTGTGTGGTCGCGGGCGTGATCCCGTGGTGGATCAACGGCTGGTCCGAGGTGAGGTTCTGGCCGGCCTGGCTGCTGATCCTCGGCGGGGTGGTGATCCTGCTGCGCGCGTTCGTCCGCTTCGTCCGCGAAGGCCGTGGCACCCCGGCGCCGATCGCGCCGACAGAGCAGCTGGTGATCGGCGGCGACTATCGCTTCGTCCGCAATCCCATGTACGTCGGGGTGGTGGCGACCGTGCTCGGCCAGGCGCTGCTGTTTCTCGACGCCTGGCTGCTCGGGTATGCGGTGGTCGCGTGGGCGGTGATGGCGTCTTTCGTGCGTTGGTACGAAGAGCCCGTACTGCGACGTCGCTACGGCTCGCAGTACAACGAGTACTGCAAGTCCGTGCCGGCCTGGATCCCTAA
Source organism: Kribbella sp. NPDC023855 (assembly GCF_040639475.1). Lineage (NCBI taxonomy): Bacteria > Bacillati > Actinomycetota > Actinomycetes > Propionibacteriales > Kribbellaceae > Kribbella > Kribbella sp. NPDC023855. The sequence continues at coordinate 708,205 of NZ_JBFAAA010000003.1, read as the reverse complement.
GGTGCGACGGTAGCGTCGAACTGGCCGGCGCGGTGCAGAGCGTCGGCCACGAAGCCGTTCGCCTTCAGCTCGTCGACCGTGTCGCGCAGGAACTGGACGGTTTCCGGCTGACGGTCCTTGGTCGTGCCGACCGCCTGCTGGATCTGCATGAAACGCTCGTCGACCAAGCGGACGTCGTTGTTCTCGGCAACGAACTTGGTGATCGGCTGACGGATCCCGGCCGCCACCTCGAGGTCTTCGGCGCGAAAGACGTCCGTCCCTTCCGGTCCGCGCACGACCGTCGCGTTCTGCAGCGTCCGGGTCAGGAACAGGTCGTAGGCCGAACCCTGCTTCACCCCGATCCGCACTCCCGGGCTGTCCACCTCGGCGACCGTGGTGAGCGGCGAGTCCTTCGGTACGGCGTACACGCCCTCGATGACGACGTACGGCGCGGTGAACGCGACCTCGGCCTCCCGCGCCGGGTCGATCGCGAGGAAGCAGAGGTCGGCCGCGCCGGACGTCATCGCCTCGAACGACTTCCGCGCCGCGTCGAAGCACAAGAACTCCACCGGTACGCCGAGCCGCGCCGCGATCTCCCGGGCGAGGTCGACCGTGATCCCGGCCGGCTGCTCGGGCGTGCCCTGGGCAAGCACCGGATTACCCAGGTTGATGGAGGCACGCAGTACGCCGGTCGGGGCCAGGTCGGTGGAGAGGGAGGTCATGAGGCCCGAGCGTATAACCCGGTCAGGTCCGGAGATCCGTGGCGATGACGCGGGCGATGTTGCGCTCGGCAAGGGCGGTGATGGTGACGAACGGGTTGACGCCGATCGAGCCGGGGATGAGTGAGCCGTCCGTCACGTAGAGGTTGCGGTAGCCGCGCACCCGCCCGTAGTCGTCGGTCGCCTCACCCAGCACGCAACCACCGAGCGGGTGATAGCAGAAGTCGGCCGCGAACTCCCGGTTCCCATCGAACAGATCCCGCCGGTACGTCGTACCGGTGGCCCGGTTGATCCGGTCGAACAAAGCCCGCGCGGCGGCGATGGACGGGTTGCTCTGGGTCGGGCTCCACCGCAGGTCGGCCCGGTTCGTGTGAGCGTTGTAGGTGAAGCGGCCGCGTTCGGGGTTGGCGGTGATCGCCAGGTAGAGGCTTGCCCAGGTCTCCAGTCCGACCGGCAGCGGAGCGATCTCCGCGAAGGCGGGATGGACCGGGTCGTTCCAGTTGTCGATGGCCAGTGTCGGGATCGTCGACTGGAGCAGGCCGGTGGGGTCCCACAGGTTGTTGGCGCGGGACGTCATCACGTTGCCGTTCGGTCCCCAGTTGTTGCCGATCGCACCGGAAAGGTTGGGGAGGGCATCGGTTTCGCGGGCTCTGAGCAACAGTTCGGTGGTGCCGATGCTGCCGGCGCCGAGGAAGAGGTACCGGCAACCGAGTTCGCTCCTGCGGAGGAGCTTGCCGGTGGCATCGATCTGCTCGAGCGCCAGGACGTAGCCGGAGCGGTCCTGGCGGATCGCGGTGACCCGGGTGAGGGTCCGGATGGTCACCTGGCCGGTGCCGACCGCGTCGGCCAGGTAGGTCTTGTCGAGGCTCTGCTTGCCGTGGTTGTTGCCGTAGATCACCTCGCCGGCCAGTGCGGACCGCGGCACCTCCCGGCGCTCTTCGCGTTGCAGGTAACGGAAATCGTAGACATTCGGGATGACGGTCGTCTTGAAGCCGGCCTGGTGTGCGTGCCGGCGGGACACTCTGGCGTAGCGATAGACCGGCGTCCTTTCGAGGTAGCGCGGGTCGATCGCGTTGACCCCGAGCATCCGGTTGGCCAGCGGGAAGTAGCGCTTGTACATCTGGTCGGCGTCGACGCGGGGAAGGACCTTCTCGAAGTACGAGCGGCGTGGCGTCGGCGCCATCCCGCCGTTGACCAGGGAGCCACCGCCGACGCCGCGTCCGACGTACACGCCCATGTTCGGGAAGTCGATCCGGTCGAGCACGCCGGCGTACGGCGTACCGATGTCGCGGTTGACCACGTCGAGCCACAGGAACGTGTCGAGTGGGGCTTTGGTGCGGCGGTGGAACCACATCGAGCGGGAGTCCGGGTTCAGGGTCGAGCAAAAGATCTTTCCGTCCCTGCCGGGCTTGTTCCACAGCTGGCCCATCTCCAGCATCGTCGTTCTGATGCCGGCCTCGCCGAGCCGCAAGGCTGTGACGGCGGAGCCGCCGGTGCCGATCACGATGGCCGGGACGAACTCACGCTTGCCGGCGGCGGTGGCGCGGGTGGTGCTGATCTGGGTGAGGCCGAGGGCGGCCGCGGAGGTGAACGCGGTCAGGCCGGCGAACCGGCGACGGGACATAACGGACGGGTCAGTCTCGGAAAGGCGCATTGGCGCACCGTAATAGGTCGACTGCGGGGAGTAGCAGTCTCTGTGGTCAGCGTCACAGAATTTGTGCATCTATGCAAAGTTGCAGGAATAATAAGTTGCACGCACTGCAAGTTTGACCGACCGTGGAGACGTGATGGAGATCGAGGACAACGCCGCGCCCCCGGGCCGCCGGGAACGCAAGAAGCGGGAGACGCGGGCGGCGCTGACCGCCGCGGCGCTCCGGCTGGCCCTGGAGAAGGGGCCGGACAACGTCACGGTCGAGGAGATCAGCGAGGCCGCCGACGTCTCGGTCCGCACCTTCTTCAACTACTTCTCGCACAAGGAACACGCCATCCTCGGGCGCAATCCCGAGCATCTCGCCAGGGCGCTGGAGCGGTTCCGGTCCGCGCCGGCCGAGCAGTCGCCGCTCACCATGATGTGGCTGATCATCCACGACGTCCTGCGGGAGCTGATCAGCGAAGGCGAGTTGTCACGCCGCGGCGAGCTGATCATGGGCAATCCGAACCTGCTCTACCACTTGATGCTGTCGAGCTTCGACGACGAACGGCAGTTGTCGGCCGCGCTGGCGGAGCGGATCGGCGATCCACTCCGGGCGATGCTGATCGTCAGCACGGCCGGCGCCGCCTGCCGGGTGGCGATGGAACTGCACAAGCAGACGCCGGATCGCCCAATCGGCGAGGTACTCGACCGCGCCTTCCAACTACTTGCCCAAGGCGTCGATCCTGCGTTCGCGCCGGATCCGGACACACAGAAAGGCTCTTGATGACCACGACCTCGGCCGAGGGGACCGGTACTGTCGCGGCGCTGACGCCGCGACAGACCGTGCAGGCCATCTCCGGTCTGATGATGGGAATGTTCGTGGCGATCCTGGCCGGCACCGTAGTGTCGACCGCACTGCCCAGGATCATTCACGACCTGGGGGCGAGCCAGTCGTCGTACACGTGGGTCGTCACGCTCGAGCTGCTCGCGATGACGGCCACGGTGCCGCTGTGGGGCAAGCTCGCCGACCTCTACAACAACAAGTTGCTCGTCCAGCTGTCGCTCGGGTTCTTCGTGATCGGCTCGATCGTGGCCGGCCTCGCCCCTAACATCGAAGTACTGCTGGGCAGCCGAGTGCTGCAGGGTCTGGGGGCCGGCGGCCTGACCGCGCTGGTCCAGATCGTGATGGCCGCGATCATCCCGCCGCGCGAACTCGGCCGGTACTCCGGCATCTTCGGTGCGATCTTCGCGTCGGCGACCGTCGGGGGACCGCTGCTCGGTGGTTTCCTGGTCGACTCGCCGCTGGGCTGGCGTGCCTGCTTCCTGGTCGGTGTGCCGTTCGTGCTCGCCGCGATCGTGCTGCTGCAGCGCACGCTGAAGCTGCCCACCGTGCGCCGCGAGGTGAAGATCGACTGGTGGGGCGCGTTCCTGATCACCGCTGGCGTGAGCACCTTGCTGGTCTGGTCGTCATTCGCCGGGAACAAGTTCGACTGGGCGTCCGGCTGGAGTTTCCTGCTGGTCGGTGCCGCCGTGGTGGCACTGGTCGCGGCCGTCCTGGTCGAGCGCCGGCACCCGGAACCGATCATCCCGATGGACCTGTTCCGCAATCGCACGGTGACCCTGTCGATCGTCGCCAGCGCGCTGGTCGGGATCGCGATGTTCGGTGGCTCGGTGTTCCTGGCGCAGTACTTCCAGATCGCCCAGGGCTACTCGCCGACCAAGGCCGGTCTGATGAGCCTGCCGTTGATCCTCGGCATGATGGTCGCCTCCACGATCGCGGGTGGGCTGATCACGAAGTACGGGAAGTGGAAGATCTACCTGGTGGTGGGCAGTGTGCTGCTGCCGATCGGGCTGGCGCTGTTCGGCACGATCGACGCGCACACCAGCTCGATGACGCTGTGGGGCTTCATGGTGGTGCTCGGCGTCGGCATCGGGCTGGTGATGCAGAACCTGGTGCTCGCCGCACAGAACGACGTACCGGCCCGCGAGCTCGGCGCGGCCACCTCGGCGGTCAGCTTCTTCCGCAGCATGGGCGGCACCATCGGCGTCAGCGTGCTCGGCGCGATCCTCGCCAACAAGGTCACCGAGACGCTGAACCCAGACGGCGCCTCATCCGGCACCAACACAGTGCCAAACATCGCCGAGCTACCACCAGCGGCGCGGGTCGCGGTCGAAAACGCCTACGGCGCAGCAACAGCCGACCTATTCATGATGTCCGTACCGTTCGCAGTACTAGCCCTCATCGCCGTCCTCTTCATCAAGGAAAAGCCCCTCCTAACCACCTCAGCCACCGAACGCCGCGCCCACGAAGAAGCAGCTGACAAACTGGACACGTGACTGAGGTGGTGGCACCCGACGAGGCGCGGGCCGCTCTCGAACGCATCGTGTCCGGGCTGGTGGGCGAGCGCCTCGTCGGCATCCGCTACTCCGACGTCTACAACTTCGGTCCGGAGTTGAGGGTCTGGGACCACGGCGACTGGCACCACGCAGTCATGGGGGTCGAGTTCATGCTCGGCACCGGCCCGGCTTCGATCATCTGGACAAGTACGTTTCACCCCTACGGTGTGGAGGTCTTCCGCGAGCCATTGTCGAATCATCTCGTCCTAGGGCCAGAAGGCCCTGAGATGTGGGAAGCAGGAGACCACCCGCACTGGCGGGAGCGGATGAAGTCTCCGATCTCGAACGCGTTGTTGTTCTGGGATCGCATCGTGGTTGGCCCTGCATACCGCGCCGACGGCGGTGAGCGGCTTTCGGAGGCCGACAGCGTCGAAGTGCCGGTGGCCTTGCGGCTGGAATTCGCCGCAGGCCCCCTTCCGGTCTGGTTCGTCTCGGCCGTCCCGAAGCTGTCGGAGCCCGACGATGCCTTCGTTCACGGTGACGAGATCATGGTGGTCTTCGCCGCCGACAAGATGAGGCGGCTCGGCTTTCCTGATGGGCAGTTCATCGCCACGGACGGACAGCCCTGAGGCCCGACGATGAAGGAGACAACATGCTCGTGGCGTTTTCAGTCGCTCCTGCGGTGTCCACCGCGGAGGACGGGTCCGTGTCGGACGCCGTCGCTGCCGCAGTTCGCGTCGTGCGTGAGTCAGGGCTGCCGAACCGCACCGACTCGATGTTCACAACCTTGGAAGGGGAGTGGGACGAGGTGATGGCGGTGGTTAAACAGGCGGTGGAGGCGGTTGCGGCTGTTTCGCCTCGGGTCAGTTTGGTGTTGAAGGCTGACATTCGGCCTGGGTACACCGGGCAGCTGACCGCAAAGGTGGAGCGGATCGAGCAAGCCCTCTCTTAGTGGGAGTTGAGGGTGTTGAGGGTTTCGGCGTAGCGGTTTTCGCGGTCTGCGTTGCGGAGGAAGTTGACTCGTTGGACGGTGATCTCGTCTGCGGCGGGGTGGTCGCGGAGTAGGGCGATCGTCTCGGTGAGGTAGTCGTCCAGGGGCATGGCGCGGGGGTCGTTTTCCTGGTTCATCAGTGGGGTCTGGACGGCCGGGGGGATCAGTTCGATGACCTGGATCGGGGTGTCGGCGAGCTGGATGCGCAGACTTTGGGTGTAGCTGTGGACGGCGGCCTTGGTGGCGTTGTACGTCGGGGTGATCACGAGCGGTACGAACGCCAGTCCGGACGAGACGGTCAGGATGGTCGCGTCCTGCTTCGTCGCCAGGTACGGCGTGAAGCGGGTGACCGTCCGGATCGTGCCGAGCAGGTTGGTGGTGATGATCGACTCCGCCGTGGCCAGGTGAGCCGGGTCGAGCAGGTTCTCCGGGTGCATGATGCCGGCCATCGTGACGATCGCGTTCAGCTCGGGGTACCCGCTCGTCACGTCCTCGAAGGCGGTGTCGATCGAGTCGGGGTCGGCGACGTCGAGCTGGACGGTGCCGATGCCGGGGTGCTCGGTCGCGATCTGGTCCAGCAGCTCCTTGCGCCGGCCGCCGATGATGACGGTGTTGCCGAGTTCCTGCCAGCGCAGCGCCAGCCCCAACCCGAGACCCGAAGTACCGCCGGTGATGAAGATCGTGTTGCCTGTCGTTTTCATGGCTTCAGCCTCGGCCGGTCCGGAGCCGGCAACCAGGCTCGGTTCAGCCACTGCTCGACAAGCAGTGGTTAACGCTCGGTCCTGCTGAACAATGGACCCATGGACTACGGGGAACTGTCGCACTTCCTGCGCAAGCGCCGCGAAGCCTTGCAGCCTGAGGACATCGGCCTCCCGCGCGGCCGCCGGCGCCGTACTCCGGGCCTGCGGCGCGAGGAGGTCGCTTCGCTCGCCGTGATGTCGACGGACTACTACAGCCGTCTCGAAGGCGGGCGTGGTCCGCAGCCGTCGACCGAGATGCTCGCGGCCATCGCACGCGCTCTGCGGCTGACACTGGACGAGCGGGATCACTTGTATCTCCTGGCAGGCCACGGAATCCCGCCACGGGCATCCGGCGGTGACCACGTGAACCCGGGCCTGTTGCGGATCATGGATCGCCTCGTGGACACCCCTGCCCAGGTGATGAATCGGCTCGGCGAGACCCTGGTGCAGACACCGGCGGATGTCGCCTTCGAGGGCGAGCTGACGAACTTCGAAGGGCTGGAGCGCAGCGGTATCTACCGGTGGTTCATGGTCGACGGCGAGCGTGACCGCTATGCCGACGACGAGGTGCGCGCCAACCACAGCCGCGTCCTTGTGTCGGGTCTGCGATCCGCCTTCGCCACCGACGGGAGCAAGTCGCGGGCAGCAACCATCGTGCGGGCACTGCTGGACGGCAGCGCGGAGTTCGGCCGGCTCTGGGACGCGCACGAGGTCGGGATCAGGCACGTCGGTACCAAGCGATTCCGGCACCAGGCCGTGGGTGAGTTGGAGTTGCACTGCCAGCTGCTCGACGACCAGGAGCAGCAACAGACGTTGCTGGTTTTCACCGCCGCACCGGGCAGTGTGAGCGCCGAGCGGCTGGAGCTCCTCTCCGTCCTCGGCAGTCAGCGGCTGCTCGGCGCCGAAAGCTGAAAGACTTTCGGAAAAGGCTTGCTGAAGTCTTTACCCGGCTTCGGCTGTGGGTTAATTTAAGGCTTAAATTCAAGCCGTACCGCGCACTGAGGGGATCCGCCCAATGCCCACTCGGAAGCTTTTGCCTGCCCACAAAGCCATTGCCCGCCTGCTGGCCCTGCTCCTGATCGCCTGTCTGAGTCTGACTTCAGGGAGCGCGTTCGCCCGGCCCGACGCCGTCGACGCCACCTTCAAGGTGCTGGCGTTCTCCAGCGGTACCTACGACGCCGCCCACATCGACTTCCAGAAGGAGGCGAGAGAGCGGTTCCCCCAGTTCGGTGCGCAGAACGGCTTCACCTATGAGCAGACGAACAACTGGGACCGGCTGAACAGCCTGACCGCCGCTCAGGCCCAGGTGGTGATGTTCCTGGACGACTCACCGCACTCGGCCGCGCAACGCGCCGGATTCCAGCGCTACATGGAGAACGGCGGCGCGTTCTTCGGCTTCCATGTTGCCGCGTACAACGATGCCAACAGCAACTGGCCGTGGTTCAACCAGACCTTCCTGGCCACCGGCCGGTTCGCGACCAACACCTGGGGACCGACAGCGGTCACCTTGAAGGCCGAGAACCGCTCACACCCGTCGCTGGTGAACACGGGTGCGACGTTCCGCTCGTCGGTCAGCGAGTGGTACAGCTGGCAGTACGACCTGCGCAGCAACCCGAACATCCAGATCCTCGCGTCGATCGATCCGTCCAGCTTCCCGGTCGGCACGGATCCCAACCAGAGCTGGTACGGCGGCTACTACCCGATCATCTGGACCAACAAGAACTACAAGATGATCTACGCCAACTTCGGCCACAACGCGATGAACTACCAGACCAACACGCGACTGTCGTCGACCTTCGACAGCCCGGCGCAGAACCAGTTCCTGATGGACGCGCTGAAGTGGCTCGGCGGTGGCGGCGGGACGGTCCCGCCGGTCGACCAGCCGGTACCGACGTCCTGGTACGCGGTGGCCAACAAGGGCAACGGCAAGTGCGTCGACGCCCGTGCTGCGGGCACCGCCAACGGCACGGTGATCCAGCAGTACAGCTGCAACGGCTCGCAGGCGCAGCAGTTCCAGTTCCAGCCGACCTCGGACGGCTTCACCCGGGTCAACAACCGCAACGACGCCACCAAGGTGATCGACGTGACCGGCGTTTCATCCGCCGACAACGCCGGCCTGCAACTGTGGACCTACGGCGGCGGCAACAACCAGCAGTGGCAGGCAGTCCCGGAAGGCGGCGGCTACTTCCACTTCGTCAGCCGCCTGAGCAACAAGTGCCTGACGGTCCCCAACGCCTCCACCGCCGACAGCACCCAACTCGTCCAGCAAACCTGCACCAACGCAGCTACACAGTCGTTCGCGCTCGTCGGCTGATTGGCGGCTTCGCTGGAGGCGCCTCGGGGCAACGATTGACGACCTCGCGGCGCCTTCGGTCGCGAAGTTTCCGTAACGGATTCCGGCTGATCACGATCTAGCTGTCATTGGCGACTAAGCGGCCGGGGGGCAGCATGCAAGGCTTGTACGACGGTTTCGAGGGATACCGCCTCAGCTCATCGGAGGAGATAGGCAAGGCTCTGCAGACGGGACTCGTGACACTGGACGCGAATGCTCTTCTGAATCTCTACCGATACAACGCAGGCACGCGGGACGACCTCTTTCAAATCCTTGAGCGACTTGGCGACCGCTTGGTTGTTCCGCACCAGGCGCTCAAGGAGTTCTGGAGAAATCGCATCACCGCGATGGGAAATCCCAGCACAGCCATCAAGGATGTGCGCTCCGCCTTCGAGAAGAACTGCAGGTCCACGGAAAGCGCTGTGCTCACCTGGGCGAAGCACGTCGCCCTCGAAGACGAGCGTCGTAACGAGCTTCTCGGGATGGTCAAGCGCCTCTACGATGACTTGACAGATGCGGTGACAGTCGGAGGCCCCGGCGACATCGCGATCGGAGCATCTTCCAGCGATGGGATTCTGATTCGGCTGGAAAGGCTTCTCGACGGTTCGGTCACGCCTGAGCTCGACAAAGAGACGTGGGACATATGCGTGGCCGAAGGGCAACGCAGGGTCGAAGCCGGCGAGCCACCTGGCTATCTGGATGCGGTGAAAGACGAATCATCCTTGCCTGAAGGCTCGGCCGGCGACTACCTGGTCTGGTTCCAGGCGTGCCAGGCGGCCAAGGCTCGACGCTTGGATCTTGTGCTGGTCACTGGCGACGAAAAGGAGGATTGGTGGTGGCGCCATCACTCCGAGTTCTTCGGGCCTAGGCCGGAGCTTTCGGCCGAACTACTCAGCTTGACGGGGCAGCGGTTGTTCATGCTGCGGCCAAAGGATCTGCTGGCGCACTCGCAGGCGCTGGCTGTGACGGTGCGACGCGAGTCTGTAGAAGATGCTGAGCGGCCGCGGCCGGAGTACGAAGTGACTTGGACAGCCAGCGGAGTGAACGAGCTTCTGAGGCGGCTCGACGCGCAAGGACCTGTTCAAGCCGAGGTGATCCGCCTGGCCGCACAGTCGGGCGGTCGAGTTGAACGTCAGGCGGTGTACGAGCTTGGTGACATCGACGACAAGACGACCCTGAACGGATTCACCAAGCCGGTCCGGCGGCTGACCGCCGACCTGCAGAGGGAAGGGATCGTCGCTGACGGTGTGCCGACTGCTCTTGTCCCTCTCTATCGATCGGGAGGAAAGGCATCCTCGTTCCGGGTTCCGAGTGAGATCGTCCATATCCTGCAGGGCACCGACGACCAAGAACTGGATGCCGAGTAGTCACTGCCGAGCCGGCTGGTGCTGCGTCGCTCGTCGGCTGAGGTAGAAGGCGAAGGCTGCGGTGGGGAAGAACATGACGATGCCGTAGACGGCGACCGGGATGGACATCTCGCTGTTGCCGAGGAGGGACGGGCTGAGCGCGATGGTGAGCGCCAGGGTGGCGTTGTGGATGCCGATCTCCATCGAGCAGGCGATGGACTGGCGCTCACCGAGCTTGGCCAGCTTCGGTACGACGTACCCGAGGGCGAGGCTGAGCACGTTGAGCAGGAGTGCGACCATGCCGACGGCGGCGATGTAGTCGAGCACGTTGTCGCGCTCGGTGTAGATCGCGGCGAAGATCACCAGGGCCAGGACGATGATCGAGCCGATCTTGACCGGCCGGGTCATCCGTGCGGCGAAGCCTGGCTTCTTGCTGCGCAACAGCATTCCCAGCGCGACCGGGACCAGCACGATCGCGAACACCTGCAGCATCTTCGCCGGTTGCAGCCCGATCTCGCCGTCGCCCATGAAGTGGGCGAGGGACAGGTTGACCACGATCGGCAGGGTGATCACGGCGAGCACCGAGTTCACCGCGGTCAGCGTGACGTTGAGCGCCACGTCGCCACCGGCCAGATGGCTGAACAGGTTGGCGGTGGTGCCGCCAGGGGACGCGGCCAGCAGCATCATCCCGACGGCCAGCGCGGGAGCCAGGTCGAAGAGCTTGACCAGGCCGAAGCAGATTGCCGGGAGCAACAGAACCTGTGTGCCCAGTGCAACCAGTACGGCGCGCGGCATCCGTAGTACCCGGGTGAAGTCGGCGACCGTGAGGGTCAGGCCGAGGCCGAGCATGATGATCGCCAGGGCGATCGGCAGCAGGACGGAGGTGAGGACGGAGTCGTTCACTGCGGCTCCTTCTTGGGGTACCCCGGGGAATGGCGGATGCTCAGAGTGACAGTGCCCGCAGGCCTCGGCAAGACCTAGCCCTCTGTATTACGTTGCCGGGCATGAAGACCATGCGCATAGCCGCTTTGGCGGCCGGAGTTCTGCTGACCATCACACAGCTCGTCCCGGCCCAGGCGGCCGGCAAGCACGGACCGAAGTACGAGTGGGACCTGAAGCCGACCGGGAGCGCGTCGCAGTTCCGGGGGCTGGCCGCGGTCAGTGCGGACGTGGCGTGGGTGGCCGGAAGTCAGGGCCAGGTACTGCGAACTGTCGACGGCGGTAAGAAGTGGCAGAACGTCAGCCCGCCCGGCCAGACCCTCCTGTTCCGTGACGTCGAGGCGTTCGACGCCGACACGGCCGTGGTGCTCGCGATCGGCACTGGCGACGCCTCCCGGATCTACCGGACCGCGGACGGCGGCAAGACCTGGTCCGAGTCGTTCCGCAACACCGACCCGGTGGCGTTCTACGACTGCCTGGACTTCAACAACAAAAAGCACGGCCTGGCGTTGAGCGATCCGGTGGACGGCAAGTTCCGGATCGCGGAAACCTCTGACGGCGGCAAGTCCTGGCAGATCCAGTCGACCAAGGGGATGCCGGCGGCGCTGCCGGGCGAGTTCGCCTTCGCGGCGAGCGGGACCTGTCTGGTGGCGGGACCGGGGCGGATGGCCTGGTTCGCGACCGGCGGCGGTGACCGGCCGCGGGTGTTCCGGACCCTCGACGGTGGCCGGTCCTGGAAGGTGACCGACTCTCCGATGGCCAGTGGTGAAGCGGCCGGCATCTTCACTCTTGCCTTCCGCGGTCCGCTGCACGGCGTGGCGGTCGGCGGTGACTTCGCGACGACGGGTGGCGCGGTGAAGGCCGCGTCGTACACGTCCGATGGCGGTCGTAGCTGGACGCTGGTGCCGGCCGACAAGGCGCCGAAGATGTACCGCAGCGGGTCGGCGTACGTGCCTGGGACGCTGGCGACCTTTGTTGCCGTCGGTCCGACGGGGAGTGACGTGAGCGTCGACGGTGGCCGGAGCTGGACGCAGTTCGACGACGGCAACTACGACAGCGTCGAGTGCGCGGGGCACGGGTTCAGGGCAGCCTGCTGGGCCTCGGGTCCGAAGGGTGCGGTCGCCCGGCTGGCCGTCAGCCACTGAGCCGGCCTTCGGGTAATTCACGCCGGCGACACCCGGATGTCGTGCGGGTGTCGCCGGTTGACGGTCAGGATGGGGTCATGCGAAAACTTCCCACCAGGTTGCTGGTCACTTTCGTGGGGCTGCTGATGGTGCTGCCGACGGCCGCCGACGCCACCGCGCGCGGCAACGACCAGTCGGACCGGCCCGGTCGTCCGCTGAAGGTGATGACCTACAACATCCACCACGGCGCCGGGATCGACGGCGTACTGGATCTCGAGCGGATCGCCCGGATCATCGAGAACTCCGGTGCCGACTTGGTCGGGCTGCAGGAAGTCGACAGGCACTGGAGCGCCCGCAGCAACTGGGTCAACCAGCCGGCCTGGTTCGCCGCGCGGCTGAAGATGCACTACGCCTACGCGGCCAACCTGGATCTGCCGCCGCTGAACCCGGGCGAGCCGCGGCGGCAGTACGGCACGGCCATCTTGTCGAAGAGTCCGATCAAGCACTTCGAGAACACGCTGCTGCCGAAGTACCCGACCGGTGAACAGCGTGGGCTGGCGGTGGCGACGACCAAGCTCCGCGGGGTCGACCTGCGCTTCGCCAACACTCACCTGACCTCGAACAACAATGCGGAGCGGCTGGAGCAGGCCCAGAAGGTGGTCGAGTTGCTGGACGGCTCGACGGTCCCGACCCTCCTGGTCGGCGATCTCAACGCCAGGCCGGCGGCGCCGGAGATCACCACGCTCACGAAGGTCTGGCGCGACACCTGGGCCGAGGTCGGCGCCGGCCCGGGCTACACCAGCCCGGCGGAAAACCCGGCGGCCCGGATCGACTACCTGCTGCACACCCGCAAGGTCGAGCCGGTGTCGGCGGCGGTCCTGACCACCAACGCCTCCGACCACCTTCCCGTGATCGCCACCTACACGCTCAGCTAGCCCGTACTACGTCCTGCCGGCCGGCGCTCATCCCTTCCCGGGGTGGGCGCCGGTTTTCGTTGCCCACGGCCACCGGGCCTGGTTGCCGTCGGCCCGGAATTCTGGGCCAGACCACCAGGGCGCGGGAATTACAAGCTTGTAGTTTGTCAAGCCGACACGCAGGTGAAATAAAGGTATTAGTGTGAAAGGTGTTCCCATTGTGGCTGCAGGCAACTAGTGTCACGTATGAGGTCCAGTTGGACCAAAAGATCGCCAATCCTGGGGAAGGGGCTGGCGACCGGCGGAAGGAAGCACCCGATGCGGACGCCCTCAGGGGTCACGTCCGGCAAGCGGGACACGGGCACTGGGAAGACCGGTAGAGCTCTGCTCTCCGGGGTGCTCGCGGTCTCACTGGCCGGCACCGTGGCCCTGATCACCGTTCCGGCCCAGGCGGACCCCAAGCCGCCGGTCATTCCGTCCCAGTCCACCGTCGACGCCGCCCGGAAGGCGGCCGCCGCGAAGGCCGCCCAGGTTGCCGCGATCGAGCAGCAGCTGGCCGGCGCCGGCGCCCGGCTGGAGCAGCTCGGGCTGCAGGCCGCCAAGGCCGGCGAGATCTACAACGGTGCGATGTACCGCCTGCAGCAGGCGCAGAGCGAGGCCAAGGCCGCCGCGGACCGGGCCGACCGGGCCGAGAAGAGGCTGGCGGCTCAGCGGCAGCAGATCGGTCGCTTCGCGGCCGCGTCGTACCAGGGTGGTGGTGACCTCGCCCAGCTCGGGCCGCTGTTCAGCGCCGATGGGCCGCAGCAACTGCTCGACTCCGCCGGTGCCGCGCGCTCGGTGTCGCAGGCGATGCAGGGGTCCTACCTGCGGTACACCGCGAGCCAGGTCGTCACCAACGCGTTCAAGCTGCAGAAGGACCAGGCCGTCACCAAGGTGAAGGCCGCGACCGAAGAGGCGGCCAAGGCCAAGGCAGCCGCGGAAGCCGCCGAAGCCGAGCAGCGGTCGGCGGTGGCGGCGATCGCCGTACAGCGCAAGCAGCAGATCGCTCAGCTGGCCACGCTGCGCAACACCTCGGTGCAGGTGGCCGAGCAGCGGCAGCGAGGACTCGAGGAGCTGGCCCGGCAGCGGGCCGCGGCACTGGCTGCGAAGAAGGCCGAGGAACTGCGCAAGCGGATCGCCGCGCGGGAAGCGGCCGAGCGTGCGGAAGCAGCCCGCGAGGCCCGGGCGGAGGCGGCCCGGCAGGCTGCCGAGGAGGCCCGGGAAGCTCGTGCGGAGGCGGCGCGGAAGGCTCGCGAGGAGCGCGAGCACAAGAACAACAACAGAAACAACAACGGCAAGGGCGACAGCAAGAAGCCGGTGAAGAAGCAGCCGCCGAAGAAGCAGCGGCCCGGTACCGGTGGGAAGCGAGACGATGGTGGCTCCGGGCGCAACTCGCGCGGCGCCCGAGCCGCCATCGACTTCGCCCTGGCGCAGATCGGCGACCCGTACGTCTGGGCCGCGGCCGGTCCGAACGCGTGGGACTGCTCCGGGCTGACGATGCAGGCGTGGCGACGGGCCGGGGTCCGGCTGCCGCACTACAGCGTCGCGCAGTACGAGCAGACCAAGCGGATCTCCGAGGACGAGCTGCGGCCGGGCGACCTGATCTTCTGGGCCGAGACCGCCGGTGACCCGGGCACGATCTTCCACGTCGCGATGTACCTGGGCGGTGGCCGGATGGTGCACGCGCCGCGGACCGGCCGCCCGGTCACGATCGACAGCGTCTACTACTGGGAGGACCCGGACTTCTTCGGCCGGCCGTGATTCGAACCCAGCCCCGAGGGGAACCCGCCCCGCGGTGATGGTGAGGCAGTGCCGCGTGAGGCAGTGCAGGATGAGGCAGTGCAGGGTGAGGCAGTCCAGTTCGTGAACGACTAGACCAGCCGGTGTCCGCCGTCGGCGTGCAGGACGGTGCCTGTGATGAAGCCATTGCGCAGCAGGGCGATGATGGCGGCCGCGATGTCCTGGGTCCGGCCGATCCGGCCGGCCGGCAGGCGGCGCGCCATCGCCGCCAGGGTGGCCGCCGTCGCGTCCCCCGCGACGGACTGCCAGATCGGCGTGTCCACCCAGCCGGGCGAGATGACGTTGACCCGCAGCGGCGCCAGTTCGACCGCCAGCGCCGCGGCGAGCGAGCCGAGCGCGCCGTTGAGTGCCGCGACCATGGCGCCCTTGGGACCCGGCCGGTACGCCGCGATGCCGGACGTGAACACGATCGAACCGCCGGCCGCGAGCCTGGGCGCGCCGTGCTTGGCGAGCAGGAGCGGTCCGAGCAACTTGGATTCGATGGCCGACCGCGCGGTGCCGATGTCGTACGTGCTGATCGGCTGGTAGGCGCCGCCGATGTCGGCGGCGGTGGTGACGACGTGGTCCAGCTCGCCGACGGCCTCGAAGAGCTGCTCGACGTCCCGCTCGTCGCCGAGGTCGGCGACCACCGTGCGCAGACGGCCGGCTGCGTGCTGGCCGTCCGGGTTCCGGCCGTCCGGGTTCTGGGCGGCTGGGTTCTGGCTGGTCAGTTGGTGGCGGGCGGTGGCGAGGCGGTCGGGGGAGCGGCCGGCGATGGTGACTTCGGTGCCTTGGGCAAGCAGTTCTCCGGCGAGCGCCAGCCCCATGCCGGAGCTGCCGCCGACGACGAGGACACGTTCGGGAGTGTGGTCGGAGGTCATGTCCCGAGCGAACCAGTCAGTGGCCGGGACCGTCCACGACGCGTTTACTCATGGCCGTGAGGCCGGGGCTAACGAGCATCGCCCGGAGGACGGGATTGCGGGTGCCGGTGCGCCAGACCGCGTCGTACCGGGCGACCAGTGGCCTGCCGGTGAGTGGACGCCAGACCACCTGCGGATCGGTGCCGGGGTCGGCTGCTCGGCGGGTCCCGAGGCTGATCGCGTCGCGCCTGACCAGCAGGGCGGAACGGAGCTGGGAGTGGCTCATGCTGGTCTGGCTGACCTTCGGGTAGCCGCCGAGCCGACCGATGGCGTCGTCGTAGAACAGTGGCGCCGACTCGCGGTGGATCCAGATCAGCTCCACTCCGGCGAGCTGTTCGACCGCGATCTCCGGTTGCCGGCTGAGCGGGTTGGTTGCTGTTAGCAACACGCCGAGCTCCTCCTCGGCAAGCGGGTGAGATTCAGTGGCCGGGGGCAACTCGACCGGTGCTCTGACCAGAGCGAGATCGAGCTGATCCGTTGCCAGCAAGCGCAGTTGGTCGACCGTCGTACCGGCGATCGGGGTGACGGTGCAGCCTGGAAGAGACTCGCTCGCCAGCTCTTCGAGTGCTGACGGCAACCATCCCGGTACGCCGTTGAGCAGGCCCAGGCGCAGTACCGGCTCGGCCAGGCCGGCGGCTCGGCGGGTCTCGCGCAAGGCGGCGTCGGCCGAGCGGATCGTCTCG
This sequence comes from Kribbella sp. NPDC023855, assembly GCF_040639475.1. Lineage (NCBI taxonomy): Bacteria > Bacillati > Actinomycetota > Actinomycetes > Propionibacteriales > Kribbellaceae > Kribbella > Kribbella sp. NPDC023855. The sequence continues at coordinate 691,730 of NZ_JBFAAA010000003.1, read as the reverse complement.
GCGGCCCGGTCCAGGAACACCTTGCCGGCAGGAGTGAGTTCCACCCCGCGGCTGTGCCGGATCAGCAGCGCCGCGCCGATCTCACGCTCGACCTGCTTGATCTGCTGGCTCAGCGTCGGCGTGGAGATGTGCAGCCGGCCGGCAGCCCGCCCGAAGTGGAGCTCCTCCGCCACCGCAACGAAGTACCGCAACTGCCGAAGCTCCACCCCTGCACTCTAGAACGTGACCACCAGCCGTCCGAGGTTCGTCCGGTCGTCGAGGATCTTGTGCAGCCGGCTGACCTCGGTGAAGGAGAAGCGGGTGTCGATGGCGGGGCGTAGTTCGCCGGTCTGCCACAGGCGGGTGACCTCGGTGATGTCGTCTCTGGCCTCGGCCGGCCGGGCGGCTCGCCAGGCGAGCGTGGAGACGCCGGTAACGGACTTGAGGGTGAACAGGCTGCCCGCCGGGATCGTTGGGAGTTCGCCGCTGATGGCGCCGTAGCTGACCATCCGGCCGAGTGGGGCGATTGCCTGCAGGCCCTGGTCGAAGGTCTTGCCGCCCACCGAGTCCAGTACTACGTCGACCGGCGGCAGTTGCTCGGTCCAGTCGTCGGCACTGAGGTCGATCGCCAGGTCGGCGCCCTGGCTGCGGATGAAGTCGAGCTTGTGGCTGGAGGACGCAGTACCGATGACTGTTCCGGCGTCGAGTGCACGGGCCAGTTGGACCGCCAGGTGGCCGATGCCGCCGGCTGCTGACTGGATGAGGACCGTCTCGCCGGGTGCGACGCGTCCTGCCTTCAGTAGGCGGAGCGCTAGGGGTGCAGGCATCGACAGGGTGGTTGCCTCGCCGGCATCGGCGTCCTCAGGGATCGGTGCCAGCCATTCGGCATCGACGGCCACCTGCTCGGCGAAGGCGTCCTCCGACACGGCCGCGACGCGCTGCCCGGCCTGTACGCCGGGTGGCACGTTCGGGCCGAGTCGGGTGATCCGGCCGACGACGTCGCCGGTCAGCGCGCCGGGCAACGGCCGGGTCCACGGGCCGTCGCCGCGGCGGAACATCGTGTCGATGGCGTTCGCCCCGACTGCCTCGACCTCGATCAGGACCTGACCGTCGGCGGGCTCGGGGACGGGGACGTCGGCTACCTGGAGGACATCCGGGCCGCCGTGTTCGTAGTACCGGATCGCGCGCACAGTCCGACTCCAAATCGTGGGAGATATAAATGATGGGAGTTTCCTACGATAGGGCATCGGCACGGCCGGGCCTAGAGTGGACAGGGTGAAGTCGTTCCAGCACCGCCTCGGCGATCGCGTCGTCTGGCAGCTGGCGAGGGCGAGTCAGCAGTGGCAGCGGCTGGTTCGGCGCGAGATGGCGGCGGCCGATCTGCGCACGCAGTACTACCACGTGCTGGCCAGCCTGGCCGACGACGGCGAGGCCGCGCAGACGGCGCTGGCGGACCGGATCTCCTTCGACCGCAGCGATCTCGTTACCGTGCTCGACGAACTGGAGCGCCTCGGCCACGTCGTACGCCGGGCAGACCCCGCCGACCGGCGGCGCAACATCGTCGGTATCACCGCGGCGGGCGAGAAGCTGCTGGCCGAGATGGATCAGCTCGTCGTCGCCGCCGAGGGGCGGCTGCTGGAGCCGCTCACTGCTGCCGAGCGGAAGACCTTGCTTGAACTGCTCAGCCGCCTGGGCCAGGACTGACCCAGGCGGCTGCCGTCACCAGCGGACTGTGGTGCTGGGCTCTGTTGAGGCCCTGGTGGTCAGTGCTGGGTCGTTGGCTGCGCAGCGGGTCCCTGGGGCGGGCACTGTCAGGTTGAGGAAGTAGTTGTCGGCTGCCGCGCGCGTGCAGGCCGTGCGGTGATAGACGACGTGGCCGGTGCCTTCATAGGTGACCAGTACTGCGTTACGCAGCTGGCGCCGGGCGTTGACGGCCCAGGAGTAGCCGGTGGCGACGTCGTGCAGGCCGTTCATCATGAGGATGGTCGGCGTGCCCTTGACCTTCAGTGTGTGCTGCGGGTTGTTGACCTTGCCCGGCCAGCCGATGCACTGAGTCATCGACTGCAGCGCCAGCACGGAGGCACGCATCCGCGGTGCGACGTTCACGCTGGCCCGGTAGAGGGCATCCAGCTCGCCGAAGCCGTGGATCGGCAGGGACCAGTCCTGGCAGAAGTGCGGCCGCACGTCCTCCACCAGCTCAGCAGCTGCCGCAGTCCGCTTCACAGCCGGTACTGCGGGCTGCCGCGCGGCGGTGAGCTCCGCACGGGCGGTGCGCACAGCGGCTGACGGCGTACCGGTGTGCAGGGAGCTGAGGTAGGCGCCGAGCTGGGCCCAGCGCGGGCGGCTGGAGAAGAACTGGGTGAGGTCGAGCAGGTACCAGTTGCTGACCTTGCTGCCGTCGGCCGGGTCGACCAGGGTGCCGGCGTCTGCCTTCGCCAGCAGTTCGGCGTACACCTTGGAGACGTCCTGGCCGCGCAGTGCGCAGTTGGTGCTCTTGCCGCACCAGTCGACGAACTGCTGGAAGGCGTCCTCGGCGAAGTGGCTCTCGCTGAGCAGGAAGCGCCAGGTGCCGAGGCTGTGGTCCATGTTGCCGTCGTTGACCATCGAGCGGATGCGGTGCGGGAACAGCTCGGCGTACATCTGACCCATCAGGGTCCCGTACGACGCGCCGTACCAGTTGAGCTGGTCGGCGCCGAGCGCTGCACGGACGGCATCGACGTCGCGGGCGACCGAGATGGTGTCGACGTGGTCGTAGAGCGGCCCGGTCTGCTTGCGGCAGTCGGCGGCCAACTGGCGGTTGAACTTCACCAGTGCGGCGTACTCCGCCCTGGTGCGCGGCAGGATCGTCTCGCCGGGCTGGGCGAAGGCGTGGGCGCTGCAGACCACCGGGTGGCTGCGGGCGACGCCGCGCGGGTCGAAGCCGATGATGTCGAAGCTGCGGAGGATCTCCGGGCTGAAGCGGGAATCCGCAGCCAGGGCCATGCTGACGCCGGAGCCGCCGGGACCGCCGGGGTTGATGAACAGCGGGCCCTTGGACGCGGCGGGGTCGTCGGCCGGTCGCTTGGCCACTGCCAGCTCGAACGTCGCTCCGCCGGGGTTGCTCCAGTCCACCGGCAGCGTGATCTTGCCGCAGGACATCGTCGGCACCTCGGCGCACGGAGCCCAGCTGATCGACCTGACCTGCTTGGCGGCTGCTGTCTCAGCGGCGGCCGTCGCAGGAGTTGGCGCGGCGGTTGCCGGGGAGGTGAGGCCGGCGAGCAGCAGCAGACCGGCCCCGGCAGCGGTAAGCCTTCGCAGACCTACCCGCGGGGTCGGCTGTCGTTCGGTGGTCCGGCTCGGCATGGAGGTCCTTCCGTCGGGTGCATCCTGACGGTGCGGAACCTACCGCGTACAGAGGGCGATCGGCAGCGTCGCTGCAGCTAGTTGCAATGCGGTGCACCGCAACCAGCCACGACCGGCGGAGCTTTAGTGGCCCTCGATCTTCAGGCGCTCGAAGGAGGCGGTGATCTCGGCCTCGGCGTCGGCGCGGCCGACCCAGGTCGCGCCCTCGACGGACTTGCCCGGCTCGAGGTCCTTGTAGACCTCGAAGAAGTGCTGGATCTCCAGCCGGTCGAACTCCGGCACGTGATGAATGTCGCGCAGGTGCTCCTGCCGCGGGTCACCGGCGGGGACGCAGAGGACCTTGTCGTCCGGTCCCTTCTCGTCGGTCATCCGGAACATGCCGATCGCCCGGGCCCGGATCAGGCAGCCGGGGAAGGTCGGCTCCGGCAGCAGGACCAGAGCGTCCAGGGGGTCGCCGTCCTGACCCAGGGTGTCCTCGATGAACCCGTAGTCGGACGGGTACTGAGTGGACGTGAACAGGGTGCGGTCCAGCCGCAGCCTGTTCGTCTTGTGGTCCAGCTCGTACTTGTTACGGGTGCCCTTGGGAATCTCGATGAAGACGTCGAACTCCATACGGCAGATACTGTCACGGTTCGGACCGATGAAATGACAGGAGTAGCCAGGTGGCCCGTCCTCCCCGTGCGGTCTTCGTCACGCTGCTGACCGCCGGCGTACTGGCCGGACTGGTCAGCAGTGCGCAAGCAGCACCCTCTACTTCTCAGTCAGGCACCGGTACTACGGCAGCGCCCGCCGTGCTGGAGCCGGCCAAGCCAGAGGGAGCCGCGCCGACCGCCGCCGGAGTACAGAAGGCTCTGGTAGCTGCTCTGAGCGATCCGTCACTCGGCAAGCACTTCGGCGCCTACGTCTACGACGCCTCACGCGGTAAACCGGTGTTCTCGACCGGTACTGCGAAGGGCTTCGTGCCCGCGTCGACCATGAAGCTCCTGACTACGGTCTCGGTGCTGGAGGCGCTCGGTCCCGAGCACAGGTTCGCCACGAAGGTGGTGCGGTCCGGCAACTCGATCATCCTGGTCGGCGGCGGCGACCCACTGCTCGTCACCAGGCGACAGGGCAACTCGCTGGACTTCCCGACCCGTGCCTCGCTCCAGGACCTGGCCGTCAGTACTGCGAAGGCGCTGCGCGCCGACGGCGTGTCGAGCGTCACGCTCGGATATGACGCGACCCTGTTCACCGGACCGGCCGCGAACGCCAAGTGGGAGCCGAAGTACCTCACCGAGGGGATCGCTGCCCGGACCTCGGCGCTCTGGGTGAACGAAGGCCGCCTCGCCTCCGGCATGGCCAAGCGGGCCGACTCACCGGCTCAAGCGGCCGCGACTGCCTTTGCCACTCAACTGAAGGCGGTGGGGATCACTGCGACCGGGATCAAGCCGGTGACGGCGGTGGCGGGCGCGACGGCCATCGCGCAGGTGCAGTCGCCGACGCTGGGCGACCTGGTCGAGTACGTGAACCTGCACAGTGACAACGACGGTGCGGAGGTGCTCCTGCGCCACGTCGGGCTGGCGACCAAGAACGGCGGCTCGTACGCCGGGGGCATCGCCGGGCTGCGCGCGACTCTCACCAAGCTGGGGCTGGACGTCAGCAAGGCGCGATTCGAGGACGGCAGCGGACTGTCTCGCACGAACCTGGTGCCGCTCGACGTACTGGCCGGGGCCGTCCGGGTGGCGGCCGAGGCGGACAAGCCCAAGCTGCGGCACCTGCTGACCGGGCTGCCCGTCGCAGGGTTCAACGGAAGCCTGGAGCAGCGCTTCGCCGGGCCGGGGACCGCTACCGGGACCGGGATGGTCCGTGCCAAGACAGGCACCCTCACCAGCGTCCACTCCCTGGCCGGCTACGTGCGGACCGCGGCGGGGACGCTCCTGGTCTTCGCTGTAGCCACTGACAGCGCCCCGCCCGCCAAGGCGCTCGATGCCCGCGCAGCCCTGGACCGAGCCGCTGCAGCCCTCGCTGCCTGCGGCTGTTGACCAGGCGCATGTTGGAACATGCCATTAGGGTCGATGTATGAGTACGGCGGAAGGTAACACTGCGGCTGACATGGTCGACTGGCAGCTGGCGACAGGCGTGGCTCGGAAGCTCCTGCGGCCTGGTCCGGCGGTCAGCCGGGCTGAGGCGAACCGGGTGGTTGCCGAGCTGAGGCAGTTCGCGGCTGACTCGGAGCACCACGTGCGGGAGTTCACGGGGCTGCAGGCGACGTCGGCCACTGCTCCAGTGGTGATCGTGGACCGGCCCGGCTGGGTGCAGGCGAACGCTGACGGCTTCCGGACCGTGCTGAAGCCACTGGCCGACAAGCTGCGCGAGAAGCAGGAGCGGACGGGCGGGCTGTCGTCCGCCGTCGGCTCCCGGGTCACGGCGATCGAGGCGGGCGCCCTGCTGGCCTTCCTCTCCTCCCGGGTGCTCGGGCAGTTCGACCCGTTCTACCCGTCCGTGCCCGACCCGACCCGCCCTGACCTCACCGGGCGGCTGTTGCTGGTGGCACCGAACGTGATGCACGTGGAGTCCGAGCTGGGCGTAGTACCGCGGGACTTCCGGTTGTGGGTCTGTCTGCACGAGGAGACCCACCGGGTGCAGTTCACCGCAGTACCGTGGCTGCGGGATCACCTGCGGTCGGAGATCGCGTTGTTCCTCGACCACGCCGAGCTGGACGCGTCGGCGTACGCGGCGATGTTCCGTGAGGCGGTGCAGCGGCTCGGGCGGTCGGTGAAGGGCGAGGCCGAGCTGAGCCTGGTCGACCTGATGCAGTCGCCGGAGCAGCGCGCAGTACTGGACCGGCTGACCGCGGTGATGTCGCTGCTGGAAGGGCACGCCGACTTCGTGATGGACGGCGTCGGGCCGAGCGTGATCCCGACGGTCGAGACGATCCGGTCCAAGTTCACGTCGCGCCGGACCAGCGGCAACCCGGTCGACCAGCTGCTGAAGCGGCTGCTCGGGCTGGACGCGAAGCTGAAGCAGTACCAGGACGGCGCGGCCTTCGTCCGCCGGGTGGTGGACCGCGTCGGCATGGAAGGCTTCAACCGCGTCTGGACCGGCCCCAACACCCTCCCCACCAAACACGAAATCGCCACCCCCGATGCCTGGATCACCAGACTCCACGGCTGACACAACAGCCTCTGTACTGCGGGGGCGGCTTCATCCCGCCGTTGCCAGGGTGCGGGAGGCGACGCGGGCTGCTCTGGGCGACTTGCCTCAGGGGACGACCGTGCTTGTTGCCTGCTCTGGTGGGGCCGACAGCTTGGCGTTGGCTGCTGCTGTGGCGTTTGAGGGGCCGAAGCTTGGGCTGACGGCTGGGGCTGTGGTTGTTGATCACGGGCTGCAGGCGGGGTCTGACAAGACTGCGGAGGCGGCGGCAGGGCAGTGTCGGGGGTTGGGGCTGGAGCCGGTGCAGGTGCGGAGGGTGGAGGTCGGGAGTGAGGGCGGGCCCGAGGGAGCCGCCAGGGCTGCCCGGTACGACGCTCTGCGGGATGCGGCTGACCAGCTCGGTGCGGACGTCGTCCTGCTGGCTCACACGCGGGACGACCAGGCGGAGACCGTCCTGCTCGGGCTAGCCCGCGGCTCGGGTGCACGCTCGCTAGCTGGCATGGCCCCGACCGCAGGACTGCTCCGACGCCCGTTGCTGGACGTTCCCCGTAGTACGACGGTCGCCGCCTGCATCGCATCGGGTCTGCGGCCGTGGCATGACCCGCACAACGACGACCCGAAGTACCGACGGGTTCGAGTGCGGCACGAAGTACTGCCAGTGCTGGAAGAGGCACTGGGCCCGGGCGTGACGGAAGCCCTCGCCCGTACTGCGGGCCTGCTGCGCGCCGACGCGGACGCCCTCGACGTACTGGCTGCTGACCTGGCAGAGACGGCGGTAAAGCATGCCGAGGGGGAGGTGCTCTGCGACGTGGGAGCACTCGAGGAGGAGCCTGCTGCGCTCCGCACACGGGTACTGCGGCAGGCTGCGCTGGAAGCCGGTTGCCGGGCCAACGACCTCACCGCCGGGCACGTCGCGGCCGTCGACGCCCTCGTCACCGACTGGCGCGGACAACGCTGGATCGACCTGCCCCAAGGAGTTCGCGCCGTCCGCCGAGGCGGATTCCTGTTCTTCGGCACTGATGTGACAGGCTGAGCTCGTGGATGCGGCGGACATCGAGAAGGACCTGGCCCAGATTCACTTCACCGAGGAGCAGATCCAGGCGAAGCTGAGGGAGCTGGCCGGGCGGATCGAGCAGGACTACGAAGGCAAGGACCTGCTGCTGGTCGGCGTCCTGCGTGGTGCCGTGATGGTGATGGCCGACCTCGCCCGCTCGTTCAGCCGGCACGTCGAGATGGACTGGATGGCGGTCTCCTCCTACGGCTCGGGCACCAAGTCGTCCGGGGTGGTCCGGATCCAGAAGGACCTGGACACCGACATCACCAACCGGCACGTGCTGATCGTCGAGGACATCATCGACACCGGGCTGACGCTGACCTGGCTGGTCAGCAACCTGCAGTCCCGCAAACCCGCCTCGGTCGAGATCTGCACCGCGTTCCGCAAGCCGGACGCGGCCAAGATGGCGGTCCCGGTGAAGTACGTCGGGCTGGAGCTGCCGGACGAGTTCGTGGTCGGCTACGGCCTGGACTACGCGGAGAAGTACCGCAACCTGCGCTGTGTGGCGACGCTCGCCCCGCACGTCTATTCCTGACCTCCCGGACGGGCCGCCCCGGCCCTGACTTGGGGACGGCCTGTAAACAGGGTCGTACCGTGGTTCGGTGACCCTCGTGGTGGGCAGGCTTGCCCGGCACGAGACACTTGGACTGGTATTACCGTCACAAGGCCGTTATCCCGGGCCTGCTGAGCTAGGAGGGACGGGGCGCCAGCCCTGATCATGGACGTGAAGCGCTTCTTCCGCGGACCTATTTTCTGGATCCTCATGGCCTTCGTGGGCGTGCTGGTGATCGGACAGCTCCTGACCGGCTCGACCGGGTACAAGACCGAGCCCACCGGCAAGGTGGTGCAGCTGATCACGCAGGCCACCTCGTCGAACGAGAAGTCGATCAAGGCGGTCACGCTGATCGACCCCGACCAGGAGATCCGGGTCGAGAAGACCGACGGGACCAAGGTCCGGGCGCACTGGGTCGACGGCCAGGCCAACGCCCTGGGCGGTGACCTGCAGAAGCTGTTCCAGGACGGCAAGATCGAGAAGTACGACGTGGAGAACCCCAAGCCGAGCTTCATCGGCCAGGTCTTCTCGACGCTGATCCCGTTCCTGCTGATCGCGGTGGTGTTCATCTTCTTGATGAACTCGATGCAGGGTGGCGGCTCGCGGGTGATGAGCTTCGCCAAGTCGAAGGCCAAGCTGGTCACCAAGGACACCCCGAAGACCACCTTCGCGGACGTGGCCGGGGCCGACGAGGCGATCGAGGAACTCGGCGAGATCAAGGAGTTCCTGCAGGAGCCGGGCAAGTTCCAGGCGGTCGGGGCGAAGATCCCCAAGGGCGTCCTGCTCTACGGCCAGCCCGGTACCGGTAAGACGCTGCTGGCCCGTGCGGTCGCCGGTGAGGCCGGGGTGCCGTTCTACTCGATCTCCGGTTCGGACTTCGTCGAGATGTTCGTCGGTGTCGGTGCCTCCCGGGTCCGCGACCTGTTCGAGCAGGCCAAGACCAACGCGCCCGCGATCATCTTCATCGACGAGATCGACGCCGTCGGCCGGCACCGTGGCGCGGGTCTGGGCGGTGGCCACGACGAGCGCGAGCAGACGCTGAACCAGCTGCTGGTCGAGATGGACGGCTTCGACGTCCGCGGCGGCGTGATCCTGATCGCCGCGACCAACCGTCCCGACGTGCTCGACCCGGCCCTGCTGCGGCCGGGCCGCTTCGACCGGCAGATCCCGGTCGACGCGCCGGACCTGCCCGGCCGCGACAAGATCCTGAAGGTGCACGCCCGGGGCAAGCCGATGGCCGAGGACGTCGACCTGACCGCGGTCGCGCGCCGGACACCGGGCTTCACCGGTGCCGACCTGGCCAACGTGCTGAACGAGGCGGCCCTGCTGACCGCCCGGCTGAACAAGAGCCAGATCGACAAGCACGCGCTCGACGAGGCGATCGACCGCGTGATCGCCGGTCCGCAGCGCCGGACCCGGCTGATGTCGGACAAGGAGAAGGTGCTGACGGCGTACCACGAGGGCGGGCACGCCCTGGTCGCCGCGGCGCTGCCGCACTCCGACCCGGTGCACAAGGTGACGATCCTGCCGCGTGGCCGCGCGCTGGGCTACACGATGGTGCTGCCGGACGAGGACAAGTACTCGACCACCCGCTCGGAGATGCTCGACAAGCTGGCCTACATGCTCGGTGGCCGCGCCGCCGAGGAGATGGTGTTCCACGACCCGACCACGGGTGCCAGCAACGACATCGAGAAGGCGACCGCCCTGGCCCGCGCGATGGTCACGCAGTACGGGATGACCGAGCGGCTCGGCGCGATCAAGTTCGGCCAGGACTCCGGTGAGCCGTTCCTGGGCCGTGACCTGGGCAGCCAGCGCAACTACTCCGAGGAGATCGCCGCGGCGGTCGACGAGGAGGTCGGCAAGCTGATCCTGAACGCGCACCAGGAGGCCTTCGACATCCTGGCCGAGAACCGCGCGGTGCTGGACCACCTGGTCGAGGAGCTGCTGGAGAAGGAAACCCTGGACAAGGGCGAGATCGCCCGCATCTTCACGCCGATCCAGAAGCGTGAACTGCGGCCGGCCTGGACCGGGTCCTCGACCCGGGTGCCGTCCCAGCAGCCGCCGGTGAAGCCGCTGCCCAGCCGCGGTGAGCAGAACGGTTCGCTGTCCGACGTGATCCCCGGTGGGTCGGTCGGTCCGGACGAGGCCGCCAAGGGCCCGAACTACGGCGGCGGTCCGACCCCGCCCGCCGAGTGAGCCCGGACCACCTGTGACCTCGCCGAGGTTCGATCACGCCCGAGCCGAAGCCGCGGTCCGGGAGCTGCTGATCGCGATCGGCGAGGACCCTGATCGTGAAGGTCTGAAGGAAACCCCCGCCAGGGTCGCGCGCTCGTACGCCGAGATCACGGCCGGGCTGGGGCAGACCCCCGAAGACGTCCTCACCACCACGTTCGAGCTCAGCCACGACGAGCTGATCCTGGTGAAGGACATCGAGGTCTGGTCGATGTGTGAACACCACCTGGTCCCGTTCACCGGGGTGGCCCACGTCGGCTACATCCCGGGCACGGACGGCCGGATCACCGGGCTGTCGAAGCTGGCTCGGCTGGTCGACGTCTACGCCAAGCGCCCGCAGGTGCAGGAGCGGCTCACCACCCAGGTCGCCGAGTCCCTGGTCGAGCTGCTGAAACCGCGCGGTGTGATCGTCGTGATCGAGTGCGAGCACCTGTGCATGACGATGCGCGGCGTCCGGAAACCGGGCGCCAAGACGATCACTTCGGCGGTCCGTGGCCAGCTCCGCAACCCGGTCACCCGGGCCGAGGCGATGAGCCTGATCGTCGGCTGACCTGCGCGTCTTCCGCTCTTTCGCTGGTACGCCGTAGCCCCGGCGGGCCCGCGCTCGTTGAACTTCCGAAGCTGTTACCCATGGACATTCCGTGTCCGAGCGCCTACGGTCCGTAGTGGCGTTCTGCCTCGAATGCAGGGCGCCGGCGTGAGGAGGAAGGTATGTCAGGGCGTTTTCGGGTCGGCGCCGCACTCACCGGGATCGTCGTACTGACGGCTGCCGGACTGGTCGCGGCGAACGGCGCCCAGGCGGACGGCGAGGTCGCAACGGCCAAGCTGCCCGCGGCCGATCAGCAGTTGCTGCAGGTCCAGGACCAGGCACAGACGCTCGAAGGCAAGCTCGGCTCCCGAGCCGTCGGCAGCTATCTCGACGACGCCGGGTCCCTCGTCGTCTCGGTGTCCGACCAGGCGACGGCCAACGTCGTCCGGCAGGCCGGCGCGATCCCCAAGCTGGTCCGCTACACCCTCGAGCAGCTGCTCGCGGTCAAGTCGCAGCTCGACGACATCGCCACCAGCTCGAGCGCCGGCCGGGTCCGGTCCTGGTACGTCGACCCGATCAGCGGCACCGTCGTCGTCACAGCCCCCAGCGGCACCAAGGACCCGATCACCCAGCGGTTCCTGCGCAAGGCGCTGGCCAACGGCGACAAAGTGACACTGCGCCGCTCGCGGGGCACCGTCACCACCACCGACGAGTCGTTCGGGCTGCTCGGTGGCTACCAGGTCGACAAGAACACCGGCTACACCTGCTCACTGGGCTTCAACGCCCGGACCAGCGACGGCGGCCGGATCTTCCTCACGGCCGGGCACTGTACGGCGGGCAGGCCGTCCTTCTCCCGGAACGGCTACATCATCGGCAACACGCGCAGCTCCAGCTTCCCCGGCAACGACTTCGGCACGGTCAGCGTGATCGAGGGCTGGGACCAGCAGGGCCGGGTCGAGCGCTGGGGTGCCTCCGACGTGATGATCCGCGGCACGGCCGATGACATGGTCGGAGCGGAGCTGTGCAAGTCCGGCAAGAGCACCGGCTGGACCTGCGGCAAGATCGTGGCCCGCAACGTGACCGTGAACTACGGCAACAACCGGGTCGTGCGCGGTCTCTTCCAGCACACCGCCTGTGTCGAGTCCGGTGACTCCGGTGGCGCCAACGTGACCGGCGACTACGCGCAGGGAATCACCAGCGGCGCGGCCTTGATCAGTGGGCAGTGTCTGGACAAGCATGGGCAGGCCAACGAGTCGTACTCGCAACCGATCGGTGAGGCGCTGTCCGCTAGCGGCGCCTCGCTGGTACTGGGTTAGCGGCCCCGGGCGGGAGCCCGGAGTCGATGGGGGCCTGGTACCTAGGTGGGGCAGTTCAGGCGCGGCCACTACGGTGGTCGGGTGCGAACTGCCCCACCGAATCATGTCGAAGGCCTGCCCGGACCGGATCGCTGTCTGGTGATGGGGGTCGTCAACGTGACCCCGGACTCCTTCTCCGACGGCGGTGAGTGGTTCGAGCCGTCGGCCGCGATCAAGCACGGCCGCGAGTTGCTGGCCGAAGGCGCCGACCTGCTCGACGTCGGTGGTGAGTCCACCCGGCCCGGCGCCGAGCGGCCGGCGCCCGCCGAGGAGATCCGCCGGGTCCTGCCGGTGATCGAGACGCTGGCCGCCGAGGGCGCGCTGATCTCGATCGACACGATGCGCGCCGATGTCGCCGCTCTCGCGCTGGACGCCGGTGCGGTGATGGTCAACGACGTGTCCGGCGGCCTGGCCGACCCGGAGATGCTCGGGCTGGTGGCCGACCGCGGTACGCCGTACGTGTGCATGCACTGGCGGGGGCACTCCGCGGACATGCAGCAGCGGGCGCAGTACGACGATGTGGTGGCCGAGGTGATCGCCGAACTGGCTGCCCGGCTGGAGGCGATCAGCGCGGCCGGAGTAGACCTGAATCGGGTCGTGCTCGACCCGGGGCTGGGGTTCGCGAAGAACGCCGACCACAACTGGGAGGTGCTGCGGCGGCTGCGGGAGTTCGCAGTACTGGAAAGGCCGTTGCTGATCGGTGCCTCGCGGAAGGCGTTCCTGGGTAGGCTGCTCGCCGACGAGGAGTCCGGCGAGCCGAGACCGGCCGTACGACGAGACGACGCCAGCGCTGCCGTTTCCGCCCTCGCCGCCGCGACCGGCGCCTGGTGTGTCCGGGCCCACGCGGTGGCACCGAGTGCGGACGCGGTACGGGTTGCGCGCCGGTGGGGAGCGGTATGACCGAAGAGCCGGGCGGTACGCGACGGGGTACGGGTGCGTCGGCGGAGACCGTGGTGCTGAATGCGAACACCGCGTTCTACAACGCGTTCGAGGCGGGCGACCTGGACCTGATGGCGGCGGTCTGGCTGCCGGAACCCGATCCGGTCTGCATCCATCCGGGCAACGCGGCGATCTACGGGTACGCCGAGATGATGCGGGCGTGGGCGATGATCTTCGCCAACACCCCCTACATCCAGTTCTTCCTGACCGACGTGCAGGTAAGAGTGGATGAAGACGTGGCCTACGTCACGTGTACGGAGAATGTCCTGTCGTCGGGTGAGGGTGCCCCCGAGGAGGGATTCGCCGGTGGCAAGGCGCTGGCCACCAACGTCTTCCGCAAGACGACTTCCGGCTGGCGGTTGTGGATCCACCATGCCTCCCCGGTACTGTCGTCTGGGGGTCGACCGGAGGAGGCAGAGTGAGCGGTCCCGGACTGTCCCCTGAGCTGCGGCCTCCGGACGTGATCGAGATCCGTGGCATCCGGGGATTCGGGCGGCACGGAGTGTTCGAGCACGAGCGGACCGACGGGCAGGAGTTCGTCGTGGACGTGCGGCTCGAGCTGGACACCCGTCCGGCGGCGGCCTCCGACCAGCTGGCCGACACCGTGAACTACGGGCTGGTGGCCGAACAGGTGCACGCGGCCATCGAGAGCGACCCGGTGGACCTGATTGAGACACTGGCACAACGGATCGCGGACCTGTGCCTCGCCGACCGGCGGGTGACGGGCACCGCGGTGACCATCCACAAACCCTCGGCGCCGATCACGGTGCCGTTTGACGACGTTGTCCTGACCGTGCAGCGCAGAGCCGGAGAATCCTCGTGACCGAGACCCCAAGTCCCCACGTCATCGACGCGGACACCCTCAGTGGTGGCCTCAAGCCGATCCGGCAGGTGATTCTGTCGCTCGGCAGTAATCTCGGCGACCGCGAAGCCAACCTGCAAGGTGGCGTCGACGCGTTGCGGGACACCCCCGACGTGGTCGTCGTGGACGTCTCGCCGATCTACGAGACCGCGCCGATCGGTGGCCCGGACGAGTCCGGGCCGTACCTGAACATCGTCCTGCTCGCCGACACCACCCTGTCGGTCGACACCTTGCTGGACCGCGCGCACGCGGTCGAGCAGGCGTTCGGCCGGGAGCGCAGCGTGCCGGGAGCGCCGCGGACGCTCGACGTCGACCTGATCACCTACGGCAAGAAGACGATCGAGTCCGAGGAGCTGACCGTGCCGCACCCGCGGGCGCACGAGCGCGCCTTCGTGCTGGCGCCCTGGCTGGACATCGAGCCCGACGCGGTCCTGCCCGGTGTCGGCCCGGTCGCGGAGTTGCTCGCCAAGATCGGTACCGAGGGCGTGAAGCGGCTCGACGAGCTCACCATCGAGCTGCAGTAGTGGTGTCAGGCGGGACCGGTCCGGGCCGGGCACCAGGGGCCGGCAAGGAGCCGCCGCGCCCCGGGTCGGTCCGGCCGACCTCACGACGGCTCCTGGTCGCGATCGTCGTCCTCGGGGCGGCGATCGGCTGGACCATGGTGAAGGCGATCGAGTCCGGCGGCGGGGTCGCGCCGATGGTGTCCTGGCTCACCCTGGTCGCCTGGGGCTTCCTCGCCGCGCTGCTGTTCGCCGCGGCCCGCAACACCCACCAGCGGATCCAGGTCCGGCGGGAACGGGTCGAGCCGTCCCGCGCGGTGTTCCTGTTGCTGATCGGAAAAGCCAGCGCATTCGTCGGCGCGTTGTGCACCGGCGTTTACGCAGGGTTCGCGTTATCCTTCCTGGGCGCGGTCAGTGCCACCGGACCGCGTAACCGTGTGATCAACGCCGGTGCTGCGGCGCTGATCTCTGTGCTGGTCGTCACGGCCGGATTGCTGCTCGAACGGGCGTGTCGCATCCCCGATGACCCCGAAGACACCCCCTAACATGTCGGTCCATGGGGTCAAGGGGTAGCCGCCGTCGAACCAGGGCCACAGTTCTCGTGGTCGCCAACGTGCTGCTCGTCCTGATCTGCCTGGCCGTGAGTATTTCGCTGTTCTCCCAGAACCAGTGGATCCTGCGCGCGGCCGCCGTCGCCGCGGTCGCTGTCGCGATCGGCTCCTCGGCCCTGACCCGCCACCAGCTCCTGATCGAACGCCTCGCGCACAGTGACGAACGCGCCCAGGTGGCCCAGGAGTACTCCCGCATCACCAGCGCGCGCGTCGTCGAGAACGCCGAGTTCGTCGACCTGATGCAGCGCCGCCTCGACAAGATCGACGAGCGC
Organism: Kribbella sp. NPDC023855; assembly: GCF_040639475.1. Classification (NCBI taxonomy): domain Bacteria; kingdom Bacillati; phylum Actinomycetota; class Actinomycetes; order Propionibacteriales; family Kribbellaceae; genus Kribbella; species Kribbella sp. NPDC023855. The sequence goes on along the minus strand of NZ_JBFAAA010000003.1, from coordinate 676,370 downwards.
CTGGACAAGATCGACGAGGAAGTCGCCACCGTGGTGGCCGCCGGCGACAAGCACTCCCAGGCCGACGCCCCGACCGTCGTCGACCTCAAACTCCGGGGCCTCGCCGCCTCCTGAGCTGTACGACGGTGCCGCGGCTACTTGTCGATGTCGCCGACCACGAAGAACATGCTGCCGAGGATGGCAATCATGTCGGCGACGATCGTGTTGGGGAGCATTTCGGGGAGCACCGAGATATTGTTGAAGCTGGCCGAGCGGAGTTTCAGCCGCCAGGGGGTTTTGTCGCCCCGGGAGACGAGGTAGTAGCCGTTGATGCCCAGGGGGTTCTCGGTCCAGGTGTAGGTCTGGCCCTCGGGGACCTTGAGGATCTTGGGAAGGCGGACGTTGACCGGGCCGGCCGGGAGCGTGCGCAGGTGGTCCAGGCAGGCGTCGACCAGGTCGAGCGAAACCTTCACCTGCTCGAGCAGGACGGAGAAGCGGGCGAAGCAGTCGCCGTCGGTGCGGGTGACGACGCGCAGTACGCCGTCGCGGGCGAGTTGCTCGTAGGCGAGGTACGGCTCGTCGCGGCGGAGGTCTGCGTCGACTCCGGAGGCCCGGGCAATCGGGCCGGAGACGCCGTACGCCGCGATCAGTTCCGGTGAGAGCTTGCCGATTCCGACCGTCCGGGCCCGGAAGATCTCGTTGCCCAGGACAAGGTTCTCGATATCGGGCAGCCGTCGCCGTACGGCGGTCGAGGCGGCTCCTGCGCGGTCCAGCCAGCCGTACGGGAGGTCTTCCTTCAGCCCGCCGACCCGGTTGAACATGTAGTGCATCCGGCCGCCGGACAGCTCCTCCATCACCGCCTGGATCGTCTCGCGCTCGCGGAACGCGTAGAAGACCGGCGTGATCGCGCCGAGCTCGAGCGGGTAGGAGCCGAGGAACATCAGGTGGTTCAGGATCCGGTTCAGCTCGGTCAGCAGCGTGCGCAGCCAGACTGCGCGGACCGGGACCTCCAGGCCCATCATCTGCTCGACGGCGAGCACCACGCCGAGCTCGTTGGAGAACGCGGACAGCCAGTCGTGCCGGTTCGCCAGCACGATGATCTGGCGGTAGTCGCGCACCTCGAACAGCTTCTCCGCGCCCCGGTGCATGTAGCCGACGATCGGCTCGCAGGCGACGATCCGCTCACCGTCCAGGGTCAGCCGCAGCCGCAGTACGCCGTGCGTCGCGGGGTGCTGCGGCCCGATGTTGAGCACCATGTCGGTGGTGGGCAGCTCGGACCCCACAGCCGTCCCACCCCGCTCGAACGCCGGGTCGAACCCAGCCGCGCCCGCCCCGATACCGACAACTCGTTCCACACTCATAACCCCTATCGTGACAGGCTGGTGTCGTGGACGACCTCTTTGCTCCTGCCGATGTCAGCTGGACGCCGGTTTCGCCGAAGCTGGCGACCGTGCGCAGGCTGAACGCCGCCATCACGTTCGGCCTGCTGGCGATCGCCGGGCTGCTGCCGCTGGGGCTGCTGCTGAACTGGCTGTACGGCGTCCTGTTCCTGCTGCTCACCGGGCTCGGGTTCGCCTGGTCGTGGGTCCTGATCGGGCGCAACCAGCAGTCGTGGAAGTACGCCGAGCGCGAGGACGAGCTGCTCGTCAGCCACGGCATCATGTTCCGCCAGTTGGTGGTGGTCCCGTACGGGCGGATGCAGTTCGTGGATGTGGCCGCCGGGCCGCTGGAGCGGTCGTTCGGGCTGGCGACGGTCGAGCTGCACACTGCCACTCCGGCCACCGATGCGAAGATCCCCGGGCTGCACCCGGACGAGGCGGCCAGGCTCCGCGACCGCCTGTCGGCTCTCGGCCAGGCACAGGCGTGGGGCCTGTGACCGAGCCGTCAGCGCCGTCCGAGGCGCAACAGCCCCAGCCCCAACCCCAGCCACAGCACCCGCCGCAACCAGGACCGCAGCTCCTGCCGCCACCGATTCAGGAGCCGGTGACCGGTGCCCGGCTGCACCCGCTGACGCCTTTCGTGAAGGGCTGGGGGTACTTCGTCGTCGCGGCGTTCGCGATGGCCAACAACGAGGGTCTGCGGAGCAACCTCAAGATCGCCGGCATCGGCCTGGTCGGCGTACTACTCGGCGGGATCCTGCTCGGCGCGCTGTTCTGGTGGTTCACCAAGTGGCAGCTGACCGAGGACGCGGTCCGGGTCGACAGCGGGTTCCTGTACCGCCGGACCCGGATCATCAGGTTCGACCGGATCCAGGCGATCGACGTGGCCCAGCCGTTCGTGGCCCGGCTGTTCGGCATGGCCGAGCTGCGGATGGACGTCGCGGGTGGCGGCAAGAGCGATGGCCGGCTGAGTTACTTCACGTACGACGAAGCGCAGAAGCTGCGGGCGACCCTGCTCTTCAGGGCCAAGGGCGAGCACGCCGTCCAGCACCAGCCGTCGTCGGAGATCGATCCTCAACCGCTGCTGGTGGTCCCGACGACTCGGTTGCTCGGTGCAACGTTGTTGTCGTCGACAGTGCTCGGTAGTGCGGCCGGCCTGATCTGGTTGATCGTTGCCACCACGGTGCTGGAGTTCCACGTCGGTCTGTTCGCCGGTCTGCCGCTGCTGCTGGGTGTCGTGCAGCCCATCTGGAAGCAGGTCGTCGGCAACCACGGCTTCACCTTGTCGGAGACGCACGAAGGACTGCGCACCAAGCGGGGGCTGTTCGACGTACAACGACAGACAGTGCCGCCGGGTCGGGTGCAGGGCCTGCTGATCACCGAGCCGTTGATCTGGCGGCTGCTCGGCTGGTCTCGGGTCGACCTGGACATCGCCGGCGTGGCTGGCTCCAAGGCGGATGGTGAAGACGAGAACGAAGGAGCCCAGCTGCTTCCGGTCGGTGAGCGCCAGGAGGTAGCGGGTGTGCTCGCGAGAGTGCTGCCCGGCCTCGATCTGTCGGCCATCGAGATGCACCAGGCGCCGGAGCGAGTGAAGTGGCTGCGGCCGGTCGGCTGGCGCTACCTGTCGTATGGCTTCGACGGACAGGTGCTGGTGACCACCCGCGGCTGGGTGAGCCGCCGTACGTCGATCGTGCTCCACCACAAGACGCAGTCGGTCCGCCTGCACCAGGGACCGATCCAGCGCCGCCTGGGCGTGGCCAACGTCCATGTGGACACCCCACAGGGTCCGACTGACGCCATCGCGCTTCACCGGGACCAGGTAGAGGCCGCGGCGCTAGTAGAGGCTCAAGCCAACAGAGCACGCGAGGCACGTCGTACTGCGGACTCGGTGCCTGCCCAGACCCAGCCGAACCCGCCGAGCCCTGACGGGTTCAGCAGCTCGGCCGCCTCTCCTGCAGACGACAGCTCGGCCAAGTAGCGCAGCGGCTCCGCTCTAGCCAGCTCCTGGCTAGGGCGCTCGGCCGAGATGCCCAGTGCCCGCAGTGCGTCCCGCTGCGTCGTGAGCTGACCAGAGACGGCAGCAGCCAGTGAGTCCAGCGCTACATGCGCAGTGACGTCACAGGAGCCGTCCAGAGCCACCTCACACTCCCTGCCGCCCCTGAACCCAGTCAGAGTCCCGTACGGCGGCCTGCCGGCTCGCAGGTGCCCGTAGTCGATCGCAACCGCCAGACCGTCCGACAGGCGAGTGACGACGTCCGCCCACGCCTGGTCCCGGGCGAGCCCGATCTCCGCCCGATCGCCCGGCTCCGTCAGCGGCCACCAGGTGTCGAGCCACACAAGGTCGTTGCCTTTGACAACATCAACGAGGGTCTGGTCGGCCAGCACATAACGGGCCTGGCCGGCCGGGTCGAGCTCGACCACCTCGCAAGGCACGTTGTCCAGCCACTCGTTGGCGATCACCAGCCCGTTGAGCTCAGCCGGCAACTCGTCGTCCAGCTCGATGTCGGTGACGTCGAGCCCGAGCGGGCGGAGTACCCGGCCCAGCTCTCCTTCGCCGGCGGCGATGTCGGTGACCTGGGTGACCTCCAGTGCCTGCGCCAGGCGCGCCACGGCGGTGGCGAACAGCGGCGAGGCGTGCACCGAAGTACGGAAGTGCGCTGCCGGTCGTTCGCGGCGGTAGAAGCCTGACGGTCCGTAGAGAGCCTCGTCCCAGGCCTGCCGCAATGTCATCTGTCCGTCAGTCGCCACAGAGTCTGACCGCTACCTCAGTTCGGGGTCGCCGCCGATGGCGACGGCGCCGGTGAGTTGCCAGACGCCGTCGTCGCCCTCGCGCCAGATGGTCAGGTCGTCGAGAAGGATGCTGGGGATCTTCTCGGCCGCCAGCGCCGCCTGAGCCTCGGCGACCAGGGCCGGGCTGCCTTGGGCTGAAGACGCGATGGTCAGGTGCGGGTGTGGGTCGGGGAACTCACCGCCGTACGGCGGGCACTCGGGGAAGGCGGCGAGCACGGTCGCGATCAGGTCGCGGACCTGGTCGAAGGGCTCGGGACGCAGCCAGGCGGTGCCGTTCGGGAACTGGCCGGCCGTGGAGAAGGTCAGCTCGAAGGGTTCGAGGTCCGCGACGGCGTCCTCCAGCCGCTGGACGTCCTCCGGCTTGGGCTCCCGCAGCCATGGCACGAGCACAGTCACGTGCGGCGGGACCAGCTCGGTGAGAGCCGCAGTCGGCCGGTACGAGGAGAAGGACACGGAGCGCCACCGATCGGTGAACTCCGTCAACTCCGGCACCGCGATCAAGATCGCCGTCCGCCCAGTCTGCGCCGCCCACGCATCACCATGTCCACTCACCGGCCCATAGTCCCACCACCAAGACAACCTTCAACCAAAACACCCCGGGGCAATCCGTGCAGGGCTCAAGGGTGGTGGGGGATGGCGTGGGGGGCACGGGCTTCAGCGCGCTCGCCCGCTCGGAGCGGCGGGCAACTGCACCTCGCTTCGCTCGGGGTGAGCGAGCCAAGGCTCGTGGCGGTAGGCGAAGCGCCGTGCGCCGCTCGACCTGGGCTGTGCCTCGCTCCGCTCACGACGGTCGGGGCAAGGGGCCCGGGGGCTGCGATGCCCCGCTCTGGGCTGGGCTACTGCACCTCGCTTCGCTCGGGGAAGTGGGGTGAGTGCCCGGGGCGATAGCGGGTGCTTGCGGGCGGGGTGGTGGCGGGTGGTTGCGGCGTTGGAGGTGTGGTTGGGGGTGGTGGGGGCGAGGGTGCTGGCTCTCACACTGGTGGGGGAGGTTTGGGGGTGGGGTGGGTGGAGGGTTCGGCACTACGCTGTGGGGGACCGCGTCAATCGTCTGGTACCCCGAACGGGGACTGGAACGTAGAGAGTGGACATGGAACGTATCGGCATCATCGGCTCCGGCCGGGCCGGGAGCGCCTTGGGAGCAGCCTTGGCGTCTGCCGGGCATCCCGTCACCGGCGTCACCGCGCGCTCGCAGGCGTCGCTCGACCGCGCCGCGAGACTGCTCCCGGACGTCCCGATCCTGTCGCCTCCCGAGGTGACGGCCCGCGCCGACGTGGTGCTGGTCGCAGTACCGGACAGCGCGATCAGAGAGGTCGCCGGCCGCCTCCCCCTGACAGCGGAGCAGTACGTCGTCCACCTGTCCGGTGCCTACGGCTTGTCCGTACTACGACCAACAGCCGCGACCCCAGTGGCGCTGCACCCTCCGATGACGTTCACGGGCGACCAGCCGGACCTCAGCGGCATCACCTTCACCGCAACGGCTCCTGACCACGCCAAACCAATGGTGGAGCGGCTGGCGAAGGCACTCGGGGCTGACGTGCAATGGGTCGCGGAGAACCGCCGTGCGCAGTACCACGCAGGTCTGGTGCATGGCGCGAACCACCTGACCACCCTGCTCGCCCAGGCGTTCGCAGTACTGCGAGAAGCCGGTGTCAGCGACCCAGCGGCAACACTGCGCCCGTTGCTGACCGCAACTCTCGACAACACGCTGCGGTCCGGTCATGATGCGCTCACCGGGCCGATAGCGCGCGGCGACGTCGACACGGTGGCAGCCCATCTGTCCGTACTGCGAGGGCGCACCGCGAGCACGTACGCCGAGCTGGCCCGGGCGACGGTGGACCTGGCAGCGGCGGACGGCCGGCTGGATCGCAGTACGGCCGAGCGGTTCTCCGAAGTACTGGCAGCAGAGGTGCTTGAGCAGGATCGAGCAGGGGAGGCACCACGGTGAGACTCACCCAGACGAAGGCCGAGCTGCGGGCGGCCGCGGCGATCCGGCCACGGGCCGTCGTGATGACGATGGGAGCCCTGCACGAGGGCCATGCGGCGTTGCTCGCCGAGGCACGCGAGCGGGTCGGGCCGGAGGGCAGCGTGGTGCTGACGATCTTCGTGAATCCCTTGCAGTTCGGGCCGACCGAGGACTTCGACCGCTATCCGCGCACGCTGGCCAGCGACCTGGCGATCGCCAAGAACGAGGGTGTCGACCTGGTCTTCAACCCGTCCCGCGACGAGCTCTACCCGAACGAGCCGTCGATCACCGTGCATCCCGGCCCGCTGGCCGACGAGCTGGAGGGCATGGTCCGGCCCGGGCATTTCGCCGGTGTGCTCACGGTGGTGACGAAGATGCTGCACCTGACCGCGCCCGACCTGGCGCTGTTCGGTGAGAAGGACTACCAGCAACTGACGCTGATCCGTGAGATGGTCTGCGATCTCGACATGGACGTCGACATCGTGCCGGTCCAGACCGTGCGCGAGCCCGACGGTCTCGCGCTGTCCTCACGCAATCGGTACCTGGACGAGACCGAGCGTGACGAGGCGCTGGTTCTCTACCGCGCGTTGACGGCCGGAGCGAAGGCAGGGATGAACGGACCGGACGCCGTACTGGCTGCTGCTCATGCCGAGCTGGAAGCCGTTCCGTCGGTGCAGATCGACTATCTGGCGCTACGGGCGCCCGACCTCGGCCCGGTCATCGGCCCGGGCGAGGCGCGGATGCTGATCGCCGCCCGAGTAGGTAGTACTCGTCTCATTGACAACATTTCCATCACGCTGCGCTGAGATCGATTGATACCGTCGCGGAATGACTGCACCTGCTGTACCGCAGCGGTTGACTGCGCCTGAGCCTGGTTGGACCGAGACGGTTGACGTGGTGGTGGTCGGCTCGGGGATCGCGGGGCTGACGGCCGCCCTGAGGGCTCGTGAGCTCGGTTCAGTGCTGGTGGTGACGAAGGATGTGCTCGCTTCCGGGTCGACCCAGTGGGCCCAGGGCGGGATCGCCGCGGCGCTCAGCCCGGAGGACTCGCCCGAGGACCACTTGAAGGACACCCTGGTCGCCGGGGCGGGGTTGTCAGACCCTGAGGCCGTCCGGGTGCTGGTGACAGAAGGGCCGGACGCAGTACGGGAGCTGATCGAGCTCGGAGCGGTCTTCGACACCGGCGCCGGGGGAGACCTGTCGCTGACCCGCGAGGGCGGCCACCACCGCAACCGGATCGCCCACGCGGGCGGCGACGCCACCGGCGCGGAGATCGAGCGGGCCCTGGTCGCCGCGGTGAAGCGCGCGCCGGACATCCGGATCATCGAGCACGCGCTGGTGCTCGACCTCCTGCTCGCCGACGACGGCGCGGTCGCCGGCGTCACGCTGCACGTGATGGGCGAGGGGCAGCTCGACGGCGTCGGCGCGATCCGCAGCCGCGCGGTCATCCTCGCCTCCGGCGGACTCGGCCAGCTGTACGCCGCGACGACCAACCCGAGTGTCTCGACCGGTGACGGGATGGCGCTCGCGTTGCGGGCCGGCGCGAAGGTGCGCGATCTCGAGTTCGTCCAGTTCCACCCGACCGTGCTCTGGCTCGGCAAGGGCGCGAAAGGCCAGCAGCCGTTGGTGTCCGAGGCTGTTCGGGGTGAGGGCGCGTTCCTGGTCGACCACGAGGGCAAACGGTTCATGCAGGGTCAGCACGAGCTGGCCGACCTGGCGCCGCGCGACGTGGTGGCGAAGGCGATCATGCGCCAGATGCTTGCCTCAGGCAAGGATCATATGTTGCTGGACGCCCGCAGTTTCGGCGACGAGAAGTGGCGGGTCCGCTTCCCGACCATCCTGGCGTCCTGCCGTTCGCACGGTATCGATCCGGTGCACGAGCTGATCCCGGTCGCACCGGCCTGTCACTACTCGTCCGGTGGCGTCTGGACCGACCTGCACGGCCAGACGTCGGTGCCCGGCTTGTACGCCTGTGGTGAGGTCGCCTGCACCGGAGTGCACGGTGCGAACCGGCTCGCTTCCAACTCGCTTCTGGAGGGCCTCGTCTTCGCCCGCCGGATCGCGGCTTCGCTGGCCGAGCGGTTGCCGGAGCTCCGCGAGCCGGCTGTCGACCATCGGGTGCCGGGGCTGGTGGACGAGGACGTAGTACCGGAGTTGCAGCGAGTGATGACCGTAGGTGCCGGGGTGATCCGCAGTGAGCGTGGACTGTCGGAGGCGGGTGACAGACTCGCCAAGCTGATCGAGCAACCGGCCGAGCAGCCCGGAACGCCTGACTGGGAGGCAACGAACCTGGCCACGGTCGCCTCCGCGTTGATCGCGGCGGCAGCCACTCGCGAGGAGAGCCGCGGCTCGCACTGGCGGGAGGACCACCCGGATCGCGACGACCAGCACTGGTCAGGCAGTCTGGACCTGACACTGCCGGCCGAGGATGATTCGGCACGGCCCGCCGCGACGTTCGTGGCTCAAGCACCACCTGAGGGGAACTAGCAATGGATGACACGCTCGACAGGCAGTGGGTCGAGGACCTCGTCCGGGCCACCATCGAGGAGGACCTGGCCGGTGGCGTCGACGTCACCACCACGGCCACGGTCGACGAGGAGCACGTCTCGGTCGCGGAGTTCGTGGCCCGGGCCGACGGCGTCGTGGCCGGCCTGGAGATCGCCGAACTGGTGATTCGGCTGATCGCGGGCAAGGACGAGGTCGAGATCGAGCACTCCGTCACGGACGGGGCCAAGGTCACGACGGGCGCGGTGTTGATGACCGTCCGTGGCAAGACCCGGCAGTTGCTCACTGCGGAGCGCACTGCGCTCAACCTGCTCTGTCACCTGTCCGGCGTGGCGACGCTGACCAGCCGCTGGGTCGCAGCCGTCGACGGCACCGGGGCGGTCATCCGGGACACTCGCAAGACCATGCCGTTGCTGCGGTCACTGGAGAAGTACGCCGTGCGCTGCGGTGGCGGCCAGAACCACCGGATGGCGTTGTCCGACGCCGCCCTGATCAAGGACAACCACGTGATCGCCGCCGGCGGTGTCGCCGAGGCGTTCGGGCTGGTCCGCAAGGCCTATCCGGACCTGTCGGTCGAGGTCGAGGTGGACTCGGTCGAGGACGCCCTGATCGCGGTCGACTCCGGCGCCGAGCTGATCCTGCTCGACAACATGCCGGTCCCGCAGCTGCGGGAGGCCGTCGAGAAGGTGGCCGGCCGCGCCCGGCTGGAAGCCTCCGGTGGACTCACTCTCGACGCGGCCCGCGAGGTCGCCGAGACCGGCGTGAACTACCTCGCCGTCGGTGCGCTCACCCACTCCGCACCCGTGCTCGACATCGCGATGGATCTCCAGGCCGCCTGATGCTGCTCGCCGTCGCCGTTGAGAACACCAGAACGCTGGTCGGCCTGATCTTCGAGGGCACGGTCAAGCGGCACTGGTCGGTGGGGACGGATCCACGCCGTACTGCGGACGAATGGGCCGTCCTGCTCGAGGGACTGCTGGCGGGGGAGTCCGAGGTGTCGGGGATCGCGCTGTGTTCCGCAGTACCGCATGTCCTGCACGAGCTGCGCGAGGTCGTCGCGCGGTACTACCAGGACGTGCCGAGTGTCGTCGTCGAGCCGGGCGTGAAGACCGGCTTGCCGGTCCTGGTCGACAACCCCCGCGAGGTGGGCACCGATCGGATCGCCAACGCGCTCGCGGCCGTCAACCGGTACGGCGCCCCCTGCATCGTCGCCGACTTCGGTACGGCGACCACGGTGGACGTCGTGAACGCGAACGGAGCCTTCATCGGCGGCGCGATCGCACCCGGCATCGAGACCGCCGTCGACGCGCTCGGCGTGGAAGCGGCCCAGTTGCGGCGGGTGGAGCTGCTGCGCCCGCGGGCGGTGGTCGCCAAGAACACCGTCGAGGCGCTGCAGTCCGGCGCGATCTTCGGCTTCGCCGCCCTGGTCGACGGACTGATCACGCGGATCATCGCCGAGCAGGGTTTCGAGCACGTCACCGTGGTCGCGACGGGTGCGTTGGCGCCGCTGGTGGTCGGTGAGTCGAGCCAGATCCAGCACCACGAGCCGTTCCTCACGTTGCAGGGTCTGGACCAGGCTTTCACCCGCAACCACTGACGGTCACTCTCCGTACGCCCAGGGCGCTCGATTCTGGGATCTTGCGCACAGCGCGTCACAGGATCACGATGAGGTGAGCGGCCCCCGGGCGGGGAGGCCCGGGACCACAGGGTGATCCCTGTGGTCGCAGCGTCGTGGGTCGCGGTCCGGGGGAGGATCATGAGATCGACTTATCGCGTACTGGCCCTGCTCATCGCGCTCGGTGTGGTCGTCCAGGCCATGAGTGTCGCGCTCGGCTGGTTCATGGTGCTGAAGGACGTGGACGAGGGCGCGGTGTTCGACAAGAACTCCGATTTCAACTTCGGCCAGGTCACCCACGGCATGGTCGGCATGATGGTGATCCCGCTGCTGGCCATCGTGCTGCTGATCGTGTCCTTCTTCGCCCGCATCGCCGGCGGGGTGAAGTGGGCGGCGATCATCTTCGGCCTGGTCGCCCTGCAGATCGCGCTGGCTTTCGGCGGCTTCGGCGTCCCCGCCATCGGAGCGCTGCACGGGCTCAACGCGCTGGCTCTGCTCGCGGTTGCCGGGATGGCCGGCCGGCGTGCGGCCGAGGCTCAGCCGTCGGCCGTGGTCGACACGGAGGCAGTCACTCAGCCGCCGGCCGTCTAGATGCCGAGTCGCCGCACCCTGGTCGCCCTGGCGGCCACGTTGGTGGTGCTTGCTCCGATCGGCTGGTTCTGGTCGCAGAGCCTGGTGCCGGACGGCCTGTCGGCGATGGACATGGGGTACGCCGACTACGGTGGCGGGCCGTCGATGGCGGCCGGGCACCATCACCGCAGCCTGGCGGAACTCAAGGCTGCCGCCGATCGGGCCCCCGATGTGTCGGTGCGACTGGTAGCGCGTAAGGAACGTTTCGAGATCCCGGGCCGCGGGTCGATGGAGGGCTACACGCTCAACCACACGTCGCCCGGTCCCCAGATCACCGCGAAACAGGGCGAGCTGGTCGAGGTGACGCTGGTCAACGAGTCGGTGCCCGACGGGATGACCCTGCACTGGCACGGCGTCGACGTACCGGCTGCTGAGGACGGAGTCGCCGGGGTGACGCAGGATGCGGTGCTGCCGGGCCAGACCTTCACCTATCGGTTCGTGGCGGTCGACGCGGGCACCTACTGGTACCACTCACACCAGTTGTCGCACGAGCAGGTGAAGAAGGGCCTGTACGGCGTACTGGTCATCACACCCGGTACTACGGACGTGGTGGCCGCAGTACACACCTACGACAAGGTCAGAACGGTCAACGGCGGGTACGGCGAACGTCGGGTGGCTGGGAAGCCCACTGTGCGGCTACGGCTGATCAACACGGACAACGGACCGATGGCGGCCTGGGTAGACGGCGCCGGGTATCGAGTGGTCGCAGTAGACGGTACTGCGGTGAACGCGCCGACTCCTGTCGAGGGAAAGTCAGTACTGGTGACGGCGGGCGGCCGCATTGACTTGGAGATCACCACCTCGGGCAGGGCTGTCCGGATCGGCCTGGGTGGCGGACCGACGACGCTGGTGATCGGCGAGGGGGATGCGCCGGCCGGGCCCGAGCCGGCGCAACGGGTCGACCTGCTGAGCTACGGGAAGCCGGCCGCGCTGCCGTTCGACCCGTCGAAGGCGGATCGGAACTTCGAGTACCGGATCGGCCGCCGACCCGGCTTCTTCGACGGGAAGCCCGGCCTGTGGTGGACGATCAACGGTCACCAGTTCCCCGGCGTACCGGTCTTCATGGTTGCTGAAGGCAATGTGGTGCGGATGACCGTGCGGAACACGTCGGGCCAGGTCCACCCGATGCACCTGCACGGTCATCATGTCGTGGTGCTGAGTCGCAACGGAGTAGCGGCCAGTGGCAGTCCCTGGTGGACCGACTCGCTCAACGTCGAGGACGACGAGAGCTACGAGATCGCCTTCGTGGCCGACAATCCAGGCATCTGGATGGACCACTGCCACAACCTCCCGCACGCCGCCCAGGGCCTGGTCACCCATCTGATGTACGACGGAATCAGTACTCCGTTCCACCTGGACGGCGCCACTCACAACCAACCGGAGTAGTCGCCGTCAGTCGTCGATCGGGCGGCCGACCGTGAGCGCCTCCTTCATCTGAGGAGACAGGTTGTGGTAGATCGCGTCGGGCCTGGTGCCGGTGCCGTCGAGGGTCTTGGAGAAGAAGGCCCGGGCCGCGGCCGCGAGCGTGACGTCGAGGACGTCCTCGTCGGACAGGCCGAGGGCGCGCAACTGGTCGACGTCCGCTGCGGTGACGGAGTCCGCGGCGAGCGCGACCTTGCGGGCGAAGGCCATCACCGCCTCGTCGACCGGGTCGCTCGCCGGCTTGTCCACCAGCGCCGCCACTTCGGCGTCGGAGAAGAAGTTGTCGGCCAGCACCTGCCCGTGGGCGAGGCTGCAGTAGCTCGACTTGAGCGCGGTCGCCGCGGCCACGGTCGCCAGCTCGTACCGGCGCAGGTCCATGTTCGCCTTGATCGCGCCGTTCAGCTGCTTCCAGGCCTCGAAGACGGCCGGCCGCGCGGAGAAGGTGATGGCGAAGTTCGGCACGTGGCCGGCCTCCGACCGGTTCGCGTCCAGGTAGTCGCCCGACGGTTCCGGCGTACTGATGAATGCCATGGTGTCCCCCCCGTGGTGAGATGCTCCTCTTCGCAGCGTCTCACCGATCGGCTGATCGGTCGAGATCAGCTGAACGACCAGCCGGTCCAGCGCTCGACGGTGACCGTGATGACCGGGCCGCGCGGCGGATCGAGCACGTACTGCGGATACTTTGCCGCGAGCAACGAGATTGCGGCCGGGTGCTCCGGGTCCACCCGCGCGGTGCCGTCGACCCGGACCCACCACAGCTGCCGCCAGTCGGCGTCGTACCGGTCGCAGAGGACCGCGACGTGCGGGTTGGCGGCCAGGTTGCGCAGCCGCTGCAGGTCGGTGGTTGCCTTCGGCTTCTGGTCGACCGCGATCACCAGTTCGTCACCGGTGATCGCGAAAACGATTGGGACAAGATGGGGCCGAAGTTCGTCGCCCGGAGTGATACTGGCCAGGTAGGCGTGATCGGCCGCGGCGAGGCGTTTGCGGCAGGCGTCCTCGGTGAGTCGCACGCTGGTGACCCTACTGCCCGGGCGGGCCGGACCCGCTGGGTATCGTCTACGCCGGTGTCCCTCCAAGAGTTCGGGTGAGGCGAGATGGTGAGGTTGCGCAACGTCTTGTCGGCCGCTCTCGCGGCCGGCCTGGGCGCGGCTGTGCTGACGTCCTGTACGGCGGACCCGACGCCGACCAACGTGACGGTTGCTTGGGCCGACAGCACCCGCCAGGAGGTCCGGGTCAGCTGGAAGGACTCCGACGCTCCGAACCGGATCACCATCGAAGGCGTGCTGAGCACCAGTCCGACGTACGTGAAGTTCCTGCCGGCGAGCGAGCCCAACACCTGGAAGATCCCGGCCTCGGAGTTCCCGCCGGACGGCACCTACAAGGTCTCCGTCGGTGTCGGTACGTCGACCGAGGGCATGTCCAGCAAGCTCGCGAGTTCGCCGGTCTTCGACACCGAGGGACCCGTGCGGCCCAATGGCGCGACGGCGACTCCGGTAGGCAGGCGGGACGTGTTGGTGCGCTGGACCGTGCCGCCGCAGCCGCAGGACTTCAGCCCCAACGACCCGCTGGACGTGACCGGCGCCAGCCAGAGCTACGTCCCGGTGGTCGGCCGTCCTGGGCAGCCGCTGCGCGCGGCCGGGCCGGCGACGACATCGACGCGGCAGGTGATCAAGAGCCTGAAGCCGCCGTACCTGTTCCAGTTGCGGGCTCAGAACGAGTGGTCCACCGCGATCGGCGGGCAGCTCTCGGCCCGGGTCAGCTCGACCGGTGCGACGGTCCCCGCTCTGACGCAGTACGGGGTGCCGGTCCGGATCCGGGGCCGGACGATCCTGCAGGAGGTCATCTGCGCCGACGAGGGTAGTTGCGTGCAGCAACGGTCCACGTCGGCCGGGCTGCCGCTGGTGGTGCTGACCCAACTGACGCCGGGCGCGCGCTGGACACCGGCTGCCCGCGGCAAGACCACGGCGGGTGGGCACTACGACATCCCGATCGCGGCCGGTGCGAGCCGGCCGTACAAGGTGCTGATGCCCGGCTACAGCCAGGTCGGCACGGCCGCGATCCGGTCGACCAGCCGGCCGCAACTGATGCAGACCGTCGTACGGCCGGTGTCCACCGGTTTCGTCGGCGGTGCGATGAAGAAGCGCGGCGAGACCATCACCGCGGTCCTGGTGGTCCAGCCGGCCATGAACACCACCGTCTACCTGCAAGCGTGGAACCGGCAGGCCAGGAAGTGGGTGGGCGTCAAGGCGCTCCCGATGCGCAAGGGCCAGGCCGCGTTCGCGTTCAAGCTGGCCAAGCCGGGCATCTACGTCTACCGGTTCGTGATCCCCAACGCGACGATGCTGGGCCGGCCGCTGCTCGGCCGGGTCTCCAAGAACCTGTCGCTAAGCGTCCGCTGACTCCACGGCGTTCCCGAGACCGGCCGGTACTGCGTCCGACGGCGCGGCCTGCTCCGGATTGCGCCGCTTGCGGACCTTGTAGACCACGTACGCCGTGCCGAGGCCCACCGCGATCGCGACCAGCGCCCAGATCGACAGCTGGCCGAAGATCTTGTCCGCGTTGTCGCCGACCTGGTAGGCGACCAGGCCGATCGTGGTCGCCCAGGCGATGCCGCCGGTCGCGTTGGCGGCCAGGAAGCGGGGATAGTTCATCCGCAGCATGCCCGCCATCGGGCCGGCGAAGATCCGCAGCAACGCGACGAACCGGCCGAAGAAGACCGTCCAGACGCCGTACTTGTGGAAGTACTTCTCCGCCTTCTCGATCCGCTCCTCGGAGAAGTGGTGGAACCGCCGGCCGAGCCGCTCGAACAGTCCCCGGCCCGCCTTGCGGCCGATGTAGTAGCCGATCGAGTCGCCGATGATCGCGCCGGCCGCGGCCGCACCGATCACGAACGCCACGTTCAGCTGCCCCTGCGAGGCCAGCAGCGCCGCGGCGATCAGCGTCGTCTCCCCGGGCAGCGGCACGCCCATCGACTCGACCCCGATCACCAGACCGACCACCAGGTACGCGGCGATCGCCACGCCGCCGGTCGGGATCGTGATCGCCAGCGCGTGCATCGTGAGTTCCCCCATGCCCCCATCCTGGCACCGGGAGGCAACTGATTACCTGACGCGGGAGCTATTCCGGGGGAATTTCAGGGTTTGCCCCGTTGAACGCCTTCGTCACGTTCTGCAGCGCCGAGGTGACCTCGGACGGGATCACCCAGAACGTGTTGCCCGGGCCCTTGGCCAGCTCGGGCAGCATCTGCAGGTACTGGTAGGCCAGCAGTTTCGGGTCCGGATCGTTGCGGTGGATCGCCTCGAAGACGGTGTCGATCGCCTTCGCCTGGCCCTCGGCACGCAGGATCGCGGCCTGCCGGTCACCCTCCGCGGTCAGGATCCGCGCCTGCCGCTGGCCCTCGGCGGCCAGGATCGCGGCCCGCTTCTCCCGGTCCGCGCGCATCTGCTTCTCCATCGACTCCTTGATCGACGGCGGCGGGTCGATCGCCTTCAGCTCGACCCGGTTGACCCGGATCCCCCACTTGCCCGACGCCTCGTCGAGGACGCCGCGCAGCTGGGAGTTGATGTGCTCGCGCGACGTCAGCGTCTTCTCCAGGTCCATGCTGCCGATCACGTTGCGCAGGGTGGTGACGGTCAGCTGCTCGATCGCCTGGATGTAGTTGAAGATCTCGTACGCCGCCGCGCGCGGATCGGTGACCTGGAAGTAGAGCACGGTGTCGATGTCGACCACCAGGTTGTCCTCGGTGATCACCGACCGGGGCTCGAACGAGACCACCTGTTCGCGCAGGTCGATCAGGGCCCGGGGCCGGTCGATGAACGGGATGACGATGTTGAGGCCCGGCTCGAGCGTGCGCAGGTAGCGGCCGAGCCGTTCCACGTTGCTGGCTCTGGCCTGCGGCACGATCCGCACGGTCCGCAGTACCAGAACGACGGCCAGCAGAGCCACGATCAGCCCCACGATCAGCTCGGCCATGACTACTCACTCCCGGGGATGGACGAGGGCCGTCGCGCCCTCGATCGCGAAGACGTCGACAGTGGTCCCGGCCGGGATCAGCAGGTCGGGATCGTAGGACCGCGCGGTCCACTCCTCGCCGCCGATCCGGACGCGTCCGGGCTCCCGCCCGACCACACTCAGGACGACGGCCTCACGCCCGACCAGCGCGGCCACACCGCTCCGCAGCTGCGGGTACGCCGTCAGGTGCCGCCGGGCCACCGGCCTGACCAGGACGATCAGTGCCGCCGCGGTGACCGCGAAGGCCAGCAGTTGCAGCCCCACGCCCAGCCCGAGCGCGGCCACCCCACCGGCCGCCAGGCCGGCCAGAGCGAGCAACAGCAGGTCGAGAGTGGCCGTCATCAACTCGGCGATCCCGAGCACGGCCGCGATACTCAACCACAGAAGCCAGGTCTGCATGCGATCACCTGCACCGGCGGAACTACCTCTTGCCTCGACGGTACCCCCGCAACCACGGTCGCGGACCTAACAGTTCGGGCTTTCTTCCCGGCTGGGGTGTGGACAATGGATTCGTTGGTCTGGGCGGGGAGTCACTAGCCTTTGAGCTATGACTGACTCACGTGAGAACCCGGTAACGCCCGACAGCGGGCAGGACGACCTGCCTGAGCAGATCCGGGTACGCCGGGACAAGCGTGACCGGCTGCTGGCCGAGGGGGTGCAGCCCTACCCGATCTCGGTGCCGCGGACGCACCTGCTGAAGGACCTGCGGGCGAAGTACGACGGGCAGGAGCTGGAGCCGGACACCAAGACCGGTGAGCAGGTCGCGGTGGCCGGCCGGGTGATCTTCCTGCGCAACACCGGCAAGCTCTGCTTCGTCCGGCTGCGCGAGGGCGACGGGACCGAGCTGCAGGTGATGCTGTCGCTGGCGGACGTCGGCGAGGAGGAGCTGGCCCGGTTCAAGGCGCTGGTGGACATCGGCGACCTGCTGTCCGTCCAGGGCGAGGTGGTGACGAGTCGCCGCGGTGAGCTGTCCGTGCAGGCGACCGGCTGGCAGATGGCGGCCAAGACGCTCCGGCCGCTGCCGAACGAGCACAAGCCGCTCAACGAGGAGGCCCGCGTCCGGCTCCGGTACGTCGACCTGATCGTGCGCGCCGAGGCCCGCGAGATGGTCCGCACCAAGGCGGCCGTGCTGAAGTCGCTGCGCTCGACCTTCGACGGGCACGGCTTCATCGAGGTGGAGACGCCGGTCCTGCAGCTGACCAACGGCGGCGCCGCGGCCCGGCCGTTCAGCACCCACCTGAACGCCTTCGACCAGGAGATGAAGCTGCGGATCGCGCTCGAGCTGGATCTCAAGCGGGCGATGATCGGCGGCGTCGACCGGGTCTTCGAGATCGGCCGGACCTTCCGCAACGAGGGACTCGACTCGACCCATGCGGCGGAATTCTCGATGATCGAGTCCTATCAGGCCTACGGCGATTACGATTCCATCGCCGAAGTGACCGAGGAGCTGATCCGGAACGCGGCCCGCGCGGTCGGCAAGAGTGTGGTCACTGCCCGCGACGGTTCGCAGATCGATCTGGACCAGCCGTGGCGGCACGCGACGCTATTCGAACTGGTCTCCGAAGCGGTCGGGGAGACCGTCGACGCGACCACCGACGCGACCCGGCTGACGAAGATCGCCGAGCAGCACGAGATCGACCTGCAACCAGGCTGGAATGCCGGTGAGATCGCGTTGGAGATCTACGAGAAGCTGGTCGAGCACACGCTGATCCAGCCGACCTATGTGCGGGACTATCCGGAGTCGGTGCGGCCGCTGGCCAAGCCGCACCGCGAAATTCCGGGCCTGGTCGAGGCGTGGGACCTGATCATCAACGGGGTCGAGCTCGGCACCGGGTACTCCGAGCTGAACGACCCGGTGATCCAGCGCGATCGCCTGGAGACACAGTCGTTGCTGGCCGCGGCCGGCGATCCCGAGGCGATGGAACTGGACGAGGACTTCCTGCGCGCGATGGAGTTCGGCATGCCGCCGGCCGGTGGGATGGGGATGGGCCTGGACCGGTTGGTCATGTTGTTCACCGGGGCCGGGATCCGGGAGACGATTCTGTTCCCGCTGCTGCGTCCGGAGTAGCCACTAAATCGGGCCCGGGAGCCGTTGCATAGCACAACCAACGGCCAAATCCATTCCCGGGTCCGAAAGTTATGCGATCCGGTCGGTGAGCACGATGAATACCCATCGTCACGATGGATGGCGGCGCCGGTACAGACCGGAGTTTTTAGTCACATCTTTACCGGCCATTCCGCCTGTTGAATGACACGGTACCGGTTTGTGCTGTACAAATCAGTAACAAGTTATTCGGCAGGGGGATTGTGCCCGGTGGCGGGCGCGGAAAGGACTGTCATCGATGGCGCAAAGGGTTCAGGTGGTTCTCGAGGACGATCTCGACGGCGGTAAGGCCGACGAGACCGTGACCTTCGGGCTGGACGGTTCGACGTACGAGATCGATCTGTCCAAGAAGAATGCCGCCAAGCTGCGTGACGCCCTGGCCGCGTACGTCGGCGCGGGGCGCCGGGTCTCCGGACGCCGCGGTGGCGCCGGCCGGACGCGTGGACGGGGCCGGTCGGCGACCGACTCCGCGGACATCCGCGCATGGGCCAAGGAGAACGGCTACGAGGTGAGCGAGCGCGGCCGGATCTCGGCCGAGGTGCGCGCGGCGTACAACGACGCCAAGTAATTCCTGGACTAAGCGTCGGTCCCGGTACCTCTGAGGTGCCGGGACCGTCCGCATTCCGGCCGTTTCACACTGTGGACAGGTTCGGTGGGCCGGCCTGCGAGTCGGTGCCTGACCGGGCAGCAAAAGGGACGAATTCGCTGGTGGCGAACACCGGGCGCGTCGGGAACACCGGGCGTCCGAGCGGGGTTGTTCCCTTGTGATCCCCAGTTGGCGGCCGTACCGGAGGTCGTCGCTTGTTCGCTGAGAGCGAGGTCGTCGGTGCCGGGGACTAGCATGCAGGTACGGGGGTCGGCCTACACGGCACGTCCGACTCCTCTGAGGCAAGGAGCGCTTTGGCGATGTTTGAACGATTTACGGACCGCGCCCGTCGGGTAGTCGTCCTGGCTCAGGAAGAGGCCAGGATGCTCAGCCACAACTACATCGGGACCGAGCACATCCTGCTCGGCCTGATCCACGAGGGTGAGGGTGTCGCCGCCAAGGCTCTCGAGAGCCTGGGTATCTCGCTGGAGGCTGTCCGTTCTCAGGTCGAGGAAATCATCGGCCAGGGACAGCAGGCTCCGAGTGGGCACATCCCGTTCACCCCTCGCGCCAAGAAGGTACTGGAGCTCTCCCTGCGTGAGGCCCTGCAACTGGGTCACAACTACATCGGCACCGAGCACATCCTGCTCGGTCTCATCCGTGAGGGTGAGGGTGTCGCCGCGCAGGTCCTGGTCAAGCTCGGAGCGGACCTGAACAAGGTCCGGCAGCAGGTCATCCAGCTGCTGTCCGGGTACCAGGGCAAGGAGACGGCGACAGCCGGTGCCGGGACCACCGAAGGTGCTCCCAGCAGCTCCCTGGTGCTCGACCAGTTCGGCCGGAACCTCACCCAGGCCGCCCGTGAGTCCAAGCTCGACCCGGTGATCGGGCGCGAGAAGGAGATCGAGCGGGTCATGCAGGTGCTGTCCCGGCGGACCAAGAACAACCCGGTCCTGATCGGTGAGCCGGGCGTCGGCAAGACCGCGATCGTCGAGGGCCTGGCCCAGGCGATCGTGCGTGGCGACGTGCCCGAGACCCTGAAGGACAAGCAGATCTACACGCTCGACCTCGGCGCGCTGGTGGCCGGGTCGCGCTACCGCGGTGACTTCGAGGAGCGCCTGAAGAAGGTGCTCAAGGAGATCCGCACCCGCGGCGACATCGTGCTGTTCATCGACGAGATCCACACCCTGGTGGGTGCGGGTGCCGCCGAGGGCGCGATCGACGCGGCCAGCATCCTGAAGCCGATGCTGGCCCGCGGTGAGCTGCAGACCATCGGTGCCACCACCCTCGACGAGTACCGCAAGTACGTCGAGAAGGACGCCGCGCTGGAGCGCCGGTTCCAGCCGATCCAGGTGGCCGAGCCCTCGATCGCGCACACGATCGAGATCCTCAAGGGTCTGCGGGACCGCTACGAGGCGCACCACCGGGTCACCATCACCGACCCGGCCCTGGTCGCCTCCGCCCAGATGGCCGACCGGTACATCTCGGACCGCTTCCTGCCGGACAAGGCGATCGACCTCATCGACGAGGCCGGCTCCCGGTTGCGGATCCGCCGGATGACCGCTCCGCCGGACCTGCGCGAGTTCGACGAGAAGATCGCGAACGTGCGCCGGGAGAAGGAGTCGGCGATCGACGCCCAGGACTTCGAGCGGGCGGCTTCTCTGCGCGACGACGAGAAGAAGCTGATCAACGCGAAGGCCGAGCGGGAGAAGCAGTGGAAGGCCGGCGACATGGACGTCGTCGCCGAGGTCGACGAGGAGCTGATCGCCGAGGTGCTCAGCACCGCGACCGGCATCCCCGTCTTCCAGCTGACCGAGGAGGAGTCCTCGCGGCTGCTCAAGATGGAGGAGGAGCTGGCCAAGCGCTACATCGGTCAGGAGGACGCCGTGAAGGCGCTGTCCCGGTCGATCCGGCGCACCCGTGCGGGTCTGAAGGACCCGCGCCGGCCGAGCGGCTCGTTCATCTTCGCCGGCCCGTCCGGGGTCGGTAAGACCGAGCTGTCCAAGGCGCTGACCGAGTTCCTGTTCGGTGACGAGAAGTCGCTGATCAGCCTCGACATGTCGGAGTACTCCGAGAAGCACACGGCCTCGCGGCTGTTCGGTTCGCCTCCCGGGTACGTCGGCTACGAAGAGGGCGGCCAGCTGACCGAGAAGGTCCGCCGCAAGCCGTTCAGCGTGGTGCTGTTCGACGAGGTGGAGAAGGCCCACCCGGACATCTTCAACTCGCTGCTGCAGATCCTGGACGAAGGCCGGCTGACCGACGCCCAGGGCCGCGTGGTCGACTTCAAGAACACCGTCATCATCATGACCACGAACCTCGGTACCCGCGACATCGCCAAGTCGGTCAGCACCGGCTTCCAGCGGGTCAACGACGTGTCGGGTTCGTACGAGAAGATGAAGGCGAAGGTGACGGACGAGCTCAAGCAGCACTTCCGTCCCGAGTTCCTGAACCGCGTCGACGAGATCGTGGTCTTCCACCAGCACGGCAAGGAAGAGATCGTCAAGATCGTCGACCTGATGGTCGCGCAGGTGGAAGAGCGGCTGAAGGACAAGGACATGGGCATCGAGCTCACCCCGGCGGCGAAGGCACTGGTCGCCGAGCGTGGCTTCGACCCGATCCTGGGTGCCCGCCCGCTGCGTCGCGCGCTGCAGCGTGACGTGGAGGACGTGCTGGCCGAGAAGATCCTGTTCGGGGAACTGCGTCCCGGCCAGATCGTGCTGGTCGACGTCGCCCCCGAGGGCGCCGTCACCGAGGACGGGGTGCCGGAGTTCTTCACCTTCACCGGCGCCCAGAAGACGCCGAGCCCGGATCCGGACCTGGAGCTGACCGAGATCGCCGGCGGCGGCCCCTCGGCCGTCCAGGACAGCTGAGCTCCAAACAGTAAGCAGTACGGCCGAAGGACCCCGCGGATCTCGCGGGGTCCTTCGTCGTTGTCCGGGGGGAGAGAAACCGGTGATGCAACCGGGGCTTCGCGCCACCCAGTACTAAACGGTGAGGAAGCGCCCGACCCAACCACCGGAGGATGCGTGGCCATCGACCGCGACGAGGAATTCACCAGGTACGTCCATGCCCATCGAGGGCGGATGATGCGCCTGGCTCGGCTGCTGACCGGCGGCGACGCGCACTGGGCCGAGGACCTGGTCCAGACCGCCCTGACCAAGCTCTACCTGAAGTGGGCCGCGATCCGGCCCGAGGTCGGTGCCGCCCGGTACGCCGACAAGATCCTGGTGAACTCGTTTCTCGACGAGAAGCGCCGCTTCTGGCGGCACCGGGAGACCCTGACCGACGACCCGGCCGAGCCGGGCAGGCCGACCCAGCCGGGCTCCGGGAGCGAGGACCGGCTGGACGTCCTGGCCGCGCTGGAGCAACTGCCCAAGCGGCAGCGGGCCGCAGTCGTGCTGCGGTTCTTCAGCGACCTGGACGTGGCCGCGGTCGCGGAACTGATGACGTGCAGTCAAGGGACTGTGAAGAGTCAGACCGCTCGTGGGCTGGACAAGTTGCGCGACCTCATGGCCGATCCCCTGGACACCCTGGAGCATGTGCGATGACTGATCTGAAGGACCTTCTCAACCAGGCCGCCGGTGACGAACCGGCCGTCACGAACACCGAGGTCGCCGCCGACCTGTCCCGGGCCAAGCGGGCCGTTCGCCGCCGCCGGCTGACCGGGATCGGGCTGACCACCGGCGCCGCGGCCGTCACGATCGCGGCCCTCGCAGTACCGCTGGTGCTGTCCGGTGGGACTGGTTCCCCGGTGGCTGGGCCGCCGGACTCGATGCCGAGTTCCGCTGTTCCGGAGCGGGCGCTGTCGGCCAGTGAGGTGCTGCTCGTCGCCGCTGAGCAGGAGGAGAAGGCCGAAGCGACGTCCGGCAAGTACTTCCGGGTCCGGACGGCCTACACCGCCGAGTGGACGGTCGGGGCAGACGGCAAGGTGACGTGCTGCGCCTCGACGCCGGCCGGTCCCGGTGGCTACAAGCTCCGCGAGCTGAACGTGATGGAGAAGTGGACGGGCCTCAAGGGCGGCACCGCCTGGCAGGGCACGCGTTCACTGGGCGCGAAGCCGGCCACTGCAGCCGACATGGCCGCGTGGAAGCGGGCAGGCTCACCGACCAGCTGGAACGCCGGGCCGAGCGACACCGTCGACCGGCATGACGTGATCATCTCGAGCAAGCCGGGCAAGGGTGACCTGCTCGAACTGAAGGGCCAGGCCGACCGGTACTTCGATCTGGGTGAGAACGCCACCTTGCAGGATGTCCTGCAGTTGCCGACGACACCCGAGGCGTTGCGGGCTCGGCTGCTCAAGGAGAAGGCAGTGCGGGCTCCTGACGCCACCGACGTATCGGCACTCGCCCAGATGGCTTCGGGTCTGCTCAGCGACACCCCTGCTCCGCCCAAGGTCCGTGCGGCGGCGTTCCGGCTGCTCGCGAGCTTGGACGGCGCGACGGTCAAGCAGGGCGTGAGCGATGTGGTCGGCCGGAAGGGGACCGCCGTCGCGTTCTCGTTCCCGGCGTACAAGCTGGAGCTTCAGCTGATCATCGACCCGAAGACCGGGAAGCTGTTGAGCAGCCGGCACACCGGTGGCAAGAACGGCGCCAGCACGGTCCTCGTGTCGGGCTGGACCAACAGCTCTCCGCAGGTCCCGCCGGCGACGCTCAAGTGAGCTGAGGTTCCTGGCAAGCCGCGCACTGGCCGCGGCGGCGGTAGTAGTACGCCGCCGTGGCCAGTCCTACGGAGGCGCCCCAGACGGGGAACGGGAAGATCAGCAGATGGCCGAGGTTGGTGAGGATGGAGGCGTCCGCCGACCAGACGAGCTGGACGAGAGACGGGCTGCCGACCAGCAAGAGGGTGGCGGCCACGGCACCCGGGATGACGACTGCCTTGACCGGGATCGGCCGGCCCGCGACGTACGGGATCCAGCGGGGCCAGGTCTCACCCCACGGGCGGATCAGGCCCAGTGTCGCGATCGAGGCTCCGATGGCGATCAAGCCGAGTCCCAGGCCGAAGAGCTTGATGCCGGGCTGAGCGTCGAGCTCGGCGGCTGTGAATCCCACTGGGTTCGGCAGCAACCAGGTCATCCGCAGTACGGCGTACGGGAGAGGGCAGAGGACGGCCACCACGGTTGCCCAGAAGCCCCACCGGCGGGCGACCTCAGGACGCGTCCAGCGGCCCCCAGGACGCCCGCACCGGCTGCAGCGGCCCTGTGCGCTCCGGAGCCCGCGTACGCCGAGCAGAGCCCAGCCTGCGCCCAGCAGGAAGGCCGCGAAGACGAACAACGGCCGGGTGCCGACCTTCTCCGGTCCTTCGGCGATTGCGGCCGCCAGGTTCTTGATCGCACCCCAATCGAACAACCCCGTACTGAGTTCCAGTCCAGCAACCACGACCACGATCGCCAGCAGTACCACCCGAGTGGCCGGCTGCCGCCACGCACCGACAGCCAGGAACCCCACGGCCACCGGCAATCCGACCAGCACCAGCAGGTACCCGGTGACCATCACGACCATGACACTGGGCGCCAGCAGGCCGAACACCACGACCTGCACCCCGGTCAACCACAACAACGGCCGGTACGCCGACGGGCTCCACTCCGTCCGAGCATGCCCAACAGCAGCCGGTACTCCGAGCAGCCCCAGTACTGCGATCAGTCCTGCGCCCCACTGCTCCGGCAAGAACGCCAGCAGCGACAAGCGTTCGCCATCAGGCGGCACCTTCCCGAACGGGTAACCTCCGGCGCCCATCACCCAGGCCAAGCCCCAGGCACCGAACACCAGCGAGCCGACCGCTACCGCCACTGCCAACACTGGCGTTCTGCGAGCAGTCGCCTCGTCCACGAGCTGCCGATCTGTCCGCATGACCATCAACCTCCGCGCCCCAGGCACTGGGCGTCTGTCGCCCACACTGCAACCCTGCGGCGAGCAGAGCGGGGTGCGCTTCACGCTGACGGCTGAATAGCTTCCCCCATGGGGGTGACCGCTGCAGGATGGCCATCGGGGAGTCGACCGAGAGACACGCGAGCGTTACACCTCGCCACCGCGTTCGTCGTAAAGTCCTTCGGTGGTCCAGCTCACGGTCCGGAAAGAAAATCGCCCGTCGGCTGCACTCGCTCGTTGTAGTTACGTGACCACCGCTTTGGGACCCGGACTGTTGGAGAGGGGGCCGGAGATGGAATCATCTCGTCGCATGGACGCACCGCGTCTGCCGCTGACCCAGGAACCGGTCCTCGACGCCGGTTCCTTTGGCGTGCGGCAAGCGGGTGGTGTGCTGGAGCGCGCGCAGCGGATCGCGGACACCTTGCGCGAGCAGGCGGAGTACGAGAACGACACCGCGCTGGCCGAGGCGGAGCGGATCCGCACCGAGGCCGGCCGGCTGCGGGCCGAGGCCGAGCAGGAGTCGCAGCAGCTGCGTGCGGAGGCCGAGGAAGAGGCCCGCAGGCTGCGCGCCGACGCGAGCTCGGCCGCCCAGCGCCTCCTCAACGACGCCGAACGCGCCGCGGAAAAGCTGCGCGAGGAGTCGACCGCGGAGGCCGAGCGGGTTCGGTCGGAGGCGATCGCCGAAGCGGAGCGGGTGCGCTCCGAGGCCGAAGCCGAAGCGGAGCGTCTCGAGCGCGAGTCGACCGCGGCTGCCGACAAGTTGCGCAGCGATTCCATGGCGGCTGCCGAGCAGCTGCGCGAGGAGTCGACGGCGGCCGCGGAGAAGTTGCGTGACGAATCGACGGCGACCGCGGAGACGTTGCGGAGTGAGTCGACGGCCGAGGCTGAGCGGCTTCGGTCGGAGTCGACCGCAGAGGCGGAGCGCGTTCGCGCTGATGCGGTCGCTGAGGCCGAGCGGGTCCAGACCGAGGCGACTGCGGAAGCCGAGCGGGTTCGGGCCGAGGCGATTGCCGAGGCCGAGCAGGTGCGGGGCGCGGCGGCCGCCGAGGCGGAGCGGCTGAAGGTCGAATCGGAGCGCGCGGCCGAGCAGCTGCGCAGTACGGTCGAAGCAGAGGTGGCCAAGCGGCGCAGTGAGGCCGAGGCGGCGGCGGAGAAACTGCAGTCCGACTCGCAAGCAGCGGCCGACAAGCTGCGGGAGGAATCCCAGGCGGCGGCTGATCGCCGGCTCGCCGAGGCCGAAGCAGAGGCCGCCCGGCTGAAGGAAGAAGCCGACGAGATTCTCGAAGAGGCCCAGCTGGCCCGCGAGGCCGCGGCCCAGGCAGTCGACCGCGCAAGCCGCGAGGCCCAGCAGCTGGTCGCCGACGCCGGCGAGCAGGCCGCGCTCGTCTCGCAGGCAGCAGTCCGCAACGAAGCCGAGCTGATCGCCCGGGCCGAGTCCGAGGCGATCGAGCTGCGCACCGCGGTCGAGCGCGAGGTCGACGCCGCGCGGGAGAAGTCGCGCGCCCAGATCGCCGCCGCGCACGCCGAGATCGAGCGGCTGCGCGGGGAGAACCGGGCCGAGCTGGAGCGCCGGACCGCCGAGCTGGAGGAGACCGAGCGCGCCAAGCTCGCCGCGATCTCGCTGGAGATCGACAAGCTCCGCTCCGCCGCGCTCGAGGAGATCGCCGCGCAGAAGGCCGAGGCCGAGCAGGCCAACGAGCGGCTGATGGCCGATGCCCGCGCCCAGGCCAAGCTGGTCGTCGACAGCATCGAAGCAGACCGCCGTACCGCGGCCGCCGAGGCGCAGCGGATCGTCGAGGAAGCAAACAAGGCGGCCGAGACCGCGCTGGCCGAGGCCGAGAAGCAGACCGCCTGGAGCAAGAAGACGGTCGACGAACTGGTCGCCGCGGCCGAGCAGGAAGCGCGCGGGATCCGCGACCGCGCCGCGATGGACGTCGCCGAGCTGGCCCGCCGCAAGCGCGCGCACCTGCGCCGCGTGGTGAGCCGTTCGACCAGCCGGCTCCGGGAAACCCAGACCGCGATCGCCAAGGAGAACGCCGAGCTGACCGCGCTGGCCGAGAAGACGCTGGCGTCGGCCAACGCGGAGGCCGAGGCGACCCTGAGATCTGTCACCCAGCAGGCCGAGAAGGTGACCGCGCAGGCGCAGGCCAAGGCCGACCGGTTGAAGGCCGCCGCCGAGGTCGAGGCCAAGGAGATCGTCGCCCGCGCCACCCGCCGCGAGACCGAGGCCCAGGCCAGCACCCAGGTACTGCGCGAGCGCGCGGCCAGCGACCTGGCCGAGGCGCAGCGCCAGGCACACGAACTCATCCGCAAGTCCCGCGCCGAGGCCCAGGGCCTCGAGGCGCAAGCCCGCGAGCACGCCGACGAACTGCGTGCGCAGGCCCGGAAACTTCTCGCCGACGCCGAGGCGAGGGTCGCCGCGCTGAACCAGCGCCGCGACGAGATCACCAAGGAGCTCACCCAGCTTTCGGGTGTGATCGAGGCACTCGCTGTACCCGGGTTCCGCGCAGGTGGTGGAATGTCCGGTAGCGAGGGTTCCACGGGGGAATCAGGATGAGGACGTGACAGTCAGATCCTTGTCAGTGACAATGTGTGATCCACCCACCCACCGAAGTGAGCATCAGAAGACATGAGCAGTGAATCCCCAACCCCGTTCCGCACCGTTCTGCGTGGCTACGAGCCTGCCCAGGTGGACCAGCACGTTCGGGAGCTGACCACCTCGCTGACCGCGCTGCAGCAGCAGTCGGAGCAGCTGCAGCGCCACGTTCAGGAGCTGCAGGCCCGGACGGACGCGGCCGAGTCGGCCGTGATCACCGCCCAGGAGGACAACAAGGACCGCACGCCCACCTTCACCGAGTTCGGTGAGCGGGTCGCGAAGATCCTGTCGCTGGCCGACGACGAGGCCCGTGATCTGGTCACCCGCGCCCGGACCGACGCCGAGGCGATCGTCGCCGACGCCGAGGCACACGCCAAGAAGGTCCGCAAGGAGGCCGAGCAGTACTCCCTGGACTGGAAGAGCGAGGTCGACGCCGAGGCCGCCCGCATCCTCGAGGAAGCGCGCACCCAGGCCGACGACATGCGCGACGAGGCCGAGCGCGACGCGACCGCGCGCCGCAGCGAGGCCCAGGCCCTGTACGAGCAGGAGCGGGCCAAGTCCGCCCAGGCCGCGGCCGCCTTCGAGACCACCCTGGCCGAGCGCCGGGGCAAGGTCGAGCAGGAGTTCGCAGCCCGGACGGCACTGGCCGAGCAGCAGCTGGCGGCGGTCACCGACCGTGCGGCCCAGGTGCAGCGCGAGGCCGACCGGTCCCGGTCCGAGGCGGAGCGCCTGGCCCAGCAGCAGCTGGCCGACGCGAACCGTCAGGCCCAGGAGATCGTCGCGGCCGCGAAGGACAAGTCCGAGCGGATCCGCGCGGAGTCCGAGCGCGAGCTCGCCGCCGCGACCCAGCGTCGCGACAGCATCAACGCGCAGCTGACCAACGTCCGGCAGATGCTGGCCACGTTGTCCGGCAGCCCGGCGATGCCGCTGGACCTGCTCGCCGACGACGCCGACGAGCCGGCGGCGAACAGCAGCAAGAAGAACTGATCACCACCCGCTGAGGCCGGCCCGGTTCTGGGCCGGCCATCAGCATGCTCTGCCGCGGATCAGGCCGGCAGGCGGTAGCGACCGTCGGCCACCGGGTCCACCAGGCCGTCGGCGACCAAACCGTCGAGGGCCCGTTCACGCTGCGCTGGTTCGGGCCAGCACGCGTCCAGCTCGCTCTTGCGAACCGGGCCGTGCGCGGCGCGCAGTACTGCGAGCAGGCGGCCCCTCGCCTGACGGTCAGTGCCCTCGTAGGTCTGGCCTTTGCGGGGCGGCCCGTCGTACGGCGGACTGCCGGCGAGGACCCAACTGCAGCGGCTGCGGATCGGGCAGTCGGCGCAGCGTGGGGTGCGCGCAGTACAGACGAGTGCGCCCAGCTCCATCGTCGCCACCGCCCAGCGGGCTGCCGTGGACTCGTCTGCGGGTAGTGCGGAAGCTGCGAGTCGCAGGTCGGCGGCAGTGGGCGAGATGCTTGGTTGCGCGGCGCCAGTGAGCGCCCGGGCGAAGACCCGCCGCACGTTGGTGTCCACCACGGCATGACGCTGCCCGTACGCGAACGAGGCGATCGCTGCCGCTGTGTACGTCCCCACACCCGGCAGTGCGAGCAGTGCCGCGTGGTCCTCCGGTACTACGCCGCCGTGCTGCTCCACTATCGCCTTAGCCGCCGCATGGAGCCGCAGTGCTCGCCGGGGGTACCCCAGCCGGTCCCAAGCCCGCACAGCCTCACCTGGAGCCTCCGCCGCCAGGTCAGCCGGCTTTGGCCACCGCTTCATCCATACCTCGTACGCCGGGAGCACCCGGGCGACCGGTGTCTGCTGCAACATGAACTCGCTGACCATCACGGCCCAGGCGCCCGCGTCCGGCTCGCGCCATGGCAGTGAGCGCGCGTTGGCGGCGTACCAGTCGAGGATGGGCTCGTGCAGGGCTGATGCGAGCGGGAGCGGCGAGTCTGACATGTCGAGCACA
Organism: Kribbella sp. NPDC023855; assembly: GCF_040639475.1. NCBI lineage: Bacteria > Bacillati > Actinomycetota > Actinomycetes > Propionibacteriales > Kribbellaceae > Kribbella > Kribbella sp. NPDC023855. Next base: position 646,979 of record NZ_JBFAAA010000003.1, on the reverse strand, counting down.
ATCCTGACATTAAGGTGCGAACATGAGCAGCCTGCTCCGACCAGTCGGGCATCTGCCCGCCAGCGTGTACTGGTTCCGGCGGGCGCTCCTGCTCGTCGTCCTGGTGGCCCTGGTGTTCGTCCTGGTCCGGGTGCTCGGCGGTGGCGGCAGCGATCCGAAGAACTCCGCGGCGTCCGGGCCCGATCCGTCGACCACGCCGACCGCCGTACCGACCTCCGCGGGGAAGACCTCGACGTCCGGCAAGACCACCAAGACCTCGGAGCCGACCAAGCCGCCCGAGACTCCGAAGGACGTCAAGTGCACCGGCAGCGACGTGACCGTCGAGGTCCTGCCCGCCACCCGGAACCTGCCGGCCGGCGGCGCGATGAACCTGGTGGTCCAGCTGAGCGCCGTCCGCGACGAGTGCCGGGCCGAGGTCGATCCGAGTGAACTGTCGCTGACCATCACCTCGGGTGAGGACCAGATCTGGACCACGGAACACTGCGAGAAGGTGATTCCGCGCGCCACCCTGGTCCTTGCCAAGGGCAAGCAATCCCCGTCGATCATCGCCTGGGACGGCCGCCGCTCCCGGCCGGGCTGCCTGCCCGGCCAGCTGAAGGCGAAGCCCGGAACCTATGTGGTCAAGGCGACCTACGACGGCCGCGACTCGGCCCCGCAGGCCTTCACGATCGTCTAGACCTTCGCGGCCGGCCGTTCCATGTGGGCCGGCTTGGCGAACAGTGCCGCGGCTACCAACCCGATCAGCACGACGACGGCGGGCAGCATGAGCGACTGAGCCATCGAGTCACTGAAGCCCTGTTGCAGCGCCGCCGGCAACTCGCCGCCCCTTCCTTCGGCTGCCTCGCCACCAGCCATCGCCGGCAGATTGACGGCCAGCCGCGCCTCCATCAGTACTGCGATCCCCGCGCTGCCGAGCACGGCGCCGACCTGACGCGTGGTGTTGTAGACGCCCGCACCCGCTCCGGCTTGGTGCATCGGGAGGTTGCGGGTCGCAGTACTGCCGATCGGTGCCCACATGAAGCCGTTGGCGACACCGAGCAGGGCGATCGGCAACAGGAGCTGCCAGATCGGGACGTCCGGCTCGATCACCTGGCTGAGCCAGAACAACGAGACCGAGCAGCAGAGCAGGCCGAAGCCGGCAAGGTACCGCGGATGTGCCTTGTCGGTAAGGCGTCCGACCAACGGCGCGAGCCCACCGGCGAAGACCGCCATCGGCACCAGCAGCAGGGCCGACCGGGTCGGGGAGAGTCCGCGAACGTTCTGCGCGTACAGCATCAGCGGGAACGCCATCGCGGTGATCGCGAAGCCGACCGTGGTGATGGACATGTTGGCCAGCGAGAAGTTGCGGTCCTTGAACAGGGACAGCGGCAGCAGCGGCTCGCCCTTGTTGCGCGCCTGCCAGAACAGGAAGGCGGCGATCACCAGCAGGCCGACGATGATCAGCCCCCAGACCGAGATCGGTCCGGTGATCTTGCCCCAGTCGTACTTCTGCCCCTCCTGGATGCCGAACACCAAGCAGAACAGGCCGACCGTCGACAGCGCGACGCCGAGCAGGTCGAACTTGTGCTCGTGCGTCGGCAGGTCCGGCACCAGTCGCCAGGCGAGCACGAAGCCGACCACACCAACCGGCGCGTTGATGAAGAAGATCCACTCCCAGCCGAGCCCGTCGACCAGCACCCCGCCGAGCATCGGGCCGACCAGCGTCGCGACGCCCGCGGTCGCACCCCACAGGCTCATCGCCTTGCCGCGCTGGTCCGCCGGGAAGATCCGGGTGATCACGGCCATCGTCTGCGGCGTCATCATCGAGGCGCCGAAGCCCTGGAACACGCGGGCCACGATCAGCATCTCGATCGAGTCGGTCAGTCCGCACCAGATCGAGGCGAGGGTGAACAGGGTCAGGCCGGTCAGGTAGATCCGCTTCGGCCCGATCCGGTCACCGAGCCGGCCGGTGATCAGCAACGGTACGGCGTACGCGAGCAGGTAGGCGCTGGTCACCCAGACCACGGTGCCGACGTCGGTGTGCAGGTCGGTCAGGATCGCCGGGGTCGCCACCGACACGATGGTCGAGTCGACCAGGATCATGAAGAAGCCCAGTACCAGGGCCCACAACGCGGGCCACGGCCGCACGTCCGGCTTCACTTGTTGCGGGGTTGCCATGGCAGGTCCTTGCTCTCGATCCGATCGATGAGGGTGGCGAGCCAGTCGCGTTCGGCGGCGAGCTGGTGGCGGACGTACGCGCCACCGATCCAGAACGGCTCGGGTACTTCGGCCTCGCGGGCATCGGCAAGTCCTTCGTCGATGTCGGCGAGCCAGGTGTCCAGGTCGGCGACCCGGCGACGGAACCGCAGTACGGCGTCGTCGCGGTCGAGGTTGTGCGCTTCGCTCAGCACCACCGGGAACAGCGGGTACTCGTAGACGTACTTCTCCAGCCCCGACTCGATCCGCCGCTGCAGCGCCTCGTCGCCCTCCGGGGTGATCTCGTACGTGGTCCGCTCGGGCCGGTTGCCGGCCCGTTCGGTGCCGGTCGCCCGCACGTAGTTCTGGCCGGCCAGCCGCTCGACCGTGTGGTAGAGCGAGCCGGGGCGGACCTTGACGATCCGGTCGTTCTGCCGGCTGATCAGCAGTTGGTACATCTCGTAGGCGTGCATCGGCCGCTCGTTGAGCAGCGCCAGCACCGAGATCGCCAGCGGGGTCAGCTCAGCCATCTTCCTCCGTCCGGAGTGTTCCACGCGAAATGTTCCACGTGGAGTATTACGCGGCTCGTGCAGTCAACGCAAGCCACCCCCGGTTCGACCAGCGAACCGGGGGTGGTTGAGGACTGCGGTCAGACGTAGCGTTCGAGGATGCTCGACTCGGCCAGCCGGGACAGGCCCTCGCGGACAGTCCGGGCCCGGTTCTCGCCGACGCCGTCGACGGTCTGCAGGTCGTCGATGCTCGCCGCGAGCAGCTTCTGCAAATGGCCGAAGTGCTCGATCAGCCGGTCGATGACAGCACCGGGCAGCCTCGGCACCTTGGCCAGCAGGCGGTACCCGCGCGGGGTGACGGCCGCGTCCAGTTGCTCGGCGCCACCGAGCTGAAGGGCGCGAGCGACCTGGCCGATGTCCAGCAGGTCGGTCGGGCTGACGGCGTCGAGCTCCAGCAGTACGTCGTCCGCGGTCTTCGGGCGGCGCCCGGCGGCCGGGGGCAGGTAGTCCCGGACGACGAGCTCGCGTTCACCGGCCACTCCCGCGACCAGTTCGTTGAGCTGCAGGGTGAGCAGCCGGCCGTCGGTGCCGAGCTCGACGACGTACCCGTCGATCTCGGTCGCGATCCGGCGGACCATCTCCAGCCGCTGGGCGACGTCGCGAACCGTCACCAGGTCCTCGATCTCCAGCGCGGACAGCGTACCGGACACCTCGTCGAGACGCAGCTTGTAGCGCTCCAGGGTGGCCAGTGCCTGGTTCGCCCGGGACAGGATGGCGCCGGAGTCCTCGAGCACGTAGCGCTGGTCGTCGACGTACAACGCGATGATGTGCATCGACTGCGAGACGGAGATGACCGGGAAGCCGGTCTGCCGGGCGACCCGGTCGGCGGTGCGGTGCCGGGTTCCGGTCTCCTCGGTGTGGATGGACGGATCGGGCATCAGGTGCACGGCGGCGCGCAGCATCTTGCTGATGTCGCGGTCGAGGATGATCGCGCCGTCCATCTTGCTCAGCTCGCGCAGGCCGGTGGCGGTGAACTCGACGTCGATCTCGAACCCGCCGGTGGAGATCGAGTCGACCGTCTTGTCCTGGCCGAGCACCAGCAGGGCACCGGTCCGGCCCCGCAGGATCCGTTCCAGGCCTTCACGCAGTTCGGTCCCGGGTGCCACCGCCGCGAGGGTCGCGCGCATCCGGGCATCGGTGCTGTTCTTGTCGGAAGTCGAGGCCACGATCACTGAGTCTATGCGTCGCGCAGGCGGGTTGTGACCGCCCCACTGCCATCGAGGCACCACCAGCCACCGGCGATCCGGTCGCGTTTGCAAACGCCCGTGCATCAGATCGTGCAACCCTCGCGTGCACCTCCTGGGCTGAGCGTCAGCTCGGGGTCCGGCGGGCCTGGATCGCGATACCGATCAGCACCAGCCACAGGCTGATCACCAATCCGATAACAGGTGACCAGCTGTCGTCGTACCGCGTGTCGCCGGTGGTGTGGTCGTCGATCGCGAGCGGCAGGGTGAGCAGCACGATCACCAGCCCGGCGATCCCGGCGGCCAGTGAGGTCCAGCGCTCCGGCGGACGGATGACGGCCAGAACCAGAACGGCCAGGTACCCGACGAGCACCAGCGGTGCGAGCAGGTACAGATCCAGGCCGGTGCGATCCAGGTGCTGTTCGATCGGTCCGGCCGGCGACGACCTGATCACCCGGCGGTCCATCCAGCCGGAGCCGAGCAGCACGAACAGCCCCACGACCGTTGCGAACGCCGCAACTCGGTACGTCGCCAGCCACACGGCGCCGCCCGGTGAGTGCAGGTGGTACCGGGTCTCCAGCTCGAACTGACTCATGACCCGAGATGCTGTCAGCCCCCGGGGTCGCTGCTGTGGACCAGGTGTTCTGTCGTTACGGGCAGCGAATGATTTGGCCGGCGTAGGACAGGCCGCCGCCGAAGCCGAAGAGGAGGACGGGGGCGCCGGCTGGGATCTCGCGGCGCTCGACCAGCTTCGACAGCGCGATCGGGATGCTCGCGGCCGAGGTGTTGCCCGACTCGACGACATCGCGTGCGACCACCGCGTTGACCGCGCCGAGGCGCTTGGCCAGCGGCTCGATGATCCGCAGGTTGGCCTGGTGCAGGACGACACCGCCGAGCTCTTCCGGCGTGACGCCGCCCTTCTCGCAGACCTGCCGCGCGATCACCGGCAGTTGCGTGGTCGTCCAGCGGAAGACGCTCTGGCCCTCCTGGGCGAACTTCCCGTCCCGGCCCTCGATCCGGACCGCGTCCGACATCTCCGGCACCGAACCCCAGACGACCGGGCCGATCTCCGGCTCGTCGGTGGCGACCAAGACGGCCGCGCCGGCGCCGTCGCCGATCAGTACGCAGGTGGTCCGGTCGGTCCAGTCGGTGAAGTCGCTGAGCTTCTCGACACCGATCACCAGCGCCTTGGACGCCGCGCCCGCGCGGATCGCGTGGTCGGCCGTCGCGAGCGCGTGGCTGAAGCCCGAGCACGCGGTGTTCACGTCGAGCGCGGCCGGGGTGCTCAGCCCGAGCCGGGCCGCCACCCGGGCGGCGATGTTGGGGGAGCGGTCGATCGCCGTACAGGTCGCGACGACGACCATGTCGATCTCGGCGGTGTCGAGCCCGGAGTTCGCGATCGCCTTCTCGGCGGCCCGCCAGGCCATCTCGTCCACCTGCTCGTCGGGCGCCGCGATCCGGCGTTCCTTGATCCCGACCCGGCTCTGGATCCACTCGTCGTTGGTCTCGACCATGGTGGACAGCTCGGCGTTGGTGAGCACCCGCTCCGGCTGGTAATGGCCGAGGGCGACAACTTTGGAACCGGTCATCTCAGGGGTGCTCCTGCGGTCGGGGGCCGGCCTGAGGTCGAAGGCCGGACGTGGGGGCGCCTCCAGAATACGGTCCGGCGTACCCGCCGGTAGACAGCCGTCTCACGCCCCGGGCCGGGACGTCGGCGGCCACGTCCGGAGCGCCTCCAGAGTGCGTGCCGCCGTACGTTACCTCCGTACCGTAGACACTGTCTACTCCGCGCCCGAAGAGGAGACCGTCAGCCGAGGCCGGCGGCGACCAGGGCGGCTCGGATGTCGCCGGCGGCGAAGGTGCGGAGGCCGTACTTCGCTTGCAGGTCGAGGGGTTTGGAGTCCTTGGAACGGTTCGGGACGTCGGCCGGGATGATCGCCTTGGTGAAGCCGAGCCGGGCCGCTTCGGCCAGCCGTTTCTCCAGGCCGCCGACGCGCCGGACCTCGCCGGCCAGGCCGACCTCGCCGATCGCGATCAGGCCGGGATGGATCGGTTTGTCCATCACCGAGGACGCGACCGAGATGGCCACCGCCAGATCGGCGACCGGCTCGGTGATCTTCACGCCGCCCACGGTCGCGACGTACACCTCCTGGTCGGTCAGCTTCAGTCCCGCGCGGTTGCCCAGTACGGCGAGCACCATGGCAACGCGCGATGACTCGAGCCCGGACGTCGTACGCCGTGGCTGTGGTGCCGCCGACGGCCCGACCAGAGCCTGTACTTCGGCCAGCAGCGGCCGGCGTCCTTCCATCATCACCGTCACGCAGGTGCCCGCGACCGGCTCGGCGTGCTCGGAGACGAACAGTCCGGTCGGGTCGCTCACCTCGACGATCCCGGTGTCGACCATGTCGAAGCAGCCGACCTCGTCGGACGGGCCGAAGCGGTTCTTGGTGGCGCGCACCATCCGGAACCCGGAGTGTCGGTCGCCGTCGAACGCGAGCACCACGTCGACCAGGTGCTCGAGCATCCGCGGACCGGCGATCGCGCCGTCCTTGGTCACATGGCCGACGAGCACGACGGCGATGTTGCGCTCCTTGGCCAGCCGGACCAGCGCGCCGGTCACCTCGCGGACCTGGGTGACGCCACCTGGCGCGCCGTCCACCTCGGGGTGCGCCATCGTCTGCACCGAGTCGATCACCAGGAACGTCGGGTCGACGGCATCGACCTGCCCGACGACGGCACCGAGATCGGTCTCGGCCGCGAGGAAGAGCTCGTCCACCAACGCGTCGGTCCGCCCTGCCCGCAACCGGACCTGGGCTGCCGACTCCTCGCCCGACACATAGAGCGTGCGCTGCCCACGTCGCGCCGACTGCGCCGCGACCTCCAGCAGCAGCGTCGACTTGCCGACGCCGGGCTCACCCGCGAGCAGGATGACCGCACCCGGTACGACGCCGCCGCCCAGCACCCGATCGAGCTCACCGATCCCGGTCGGTCGCGACTCGGCCTCGACCGCGGACACCTTGGAGATCGGCATCGCCGGTGACGACACCGGACCCGCGGTGATCCGGGCAGCCTTCGGAGCGCCCACCTCGGCGACCGTGCCCCATGCCTGGCACTCACCACAGCGCCCGATCCAGCGCGCGGTCGTCCACCCACATTCACTACAGGCGAACGGCGACTTCCCCGCCGCTTTGCTCCTCGCCGACCCCGCTGCCTTCACCATGCCGCCAACCTATTTCACCCCACCGACAAACCCGGGTTCCCCATCCACAAGTAGTCAGCGGCGGAGGTGGGACAGGAGGCGGCGGAGCCAGTTGGTGCCGGGGCGACGAGGGGAGTCGTCGGGGACCGGTGGGGCTTCGGAGGAATCGCGGGCTGCCTTCAGGTATCGGGCGAGGATGGGGTGGCGGGATTCGTCGCCGTGGAGGTCAGCGCTCTGTTCGAGGTAGGCACGGGCGTTGTCGAGGCGCCCTGCGACTACCTCTGCCGAGCCGAGGTGTTGTAGGCAGCGGGCTCGCCCCTCAACCTCATCGACTTCCGCGTACAAGTGCTCGGCCTGCTGCCACCAGCGCTTGGCCTCCTGCGGGCTGCGCTGCATCCACGCGGCCACCCCCGTCAGCTCAAGCGCATGTGCGTGAGCTGAAGCATCGCCCGCCACCGCCGCGCGCGCAGCGGCCGGCCGTAGCTGGTCCAGCGCGCCCTCCGGGTCCTGCTGGTACAGGTGCACGATCGCAAGGTTGATCTGAATCGCCACGTCAGCTGCCAAGTCCGGCCCTGGCCTGCTCAGCCGTGCATCGTCCAGCCGATCCCGCGCGTTCAGCACAGCCTCGTCGCGATCGTTGCCCGCCGGTGCCTGCTCCGCCCGCGCCAGGTGCAGCAACGCCCGCTCCACCTGCCGACGCGTCGTCAGCGCCGCCGCAGTACGGCCATGCGTCGCCACGTTGTCCGAGATCCCCAGCCGTGTACTGGCCGCCTCTAGATCACCCATCAGCCGGTACGCCGTCGCCGCCCGCGCTGCGGCGAGCTCCGTCAGCTCGCGCCGCCCGCAGCCGTCGCCCACCGCCGCAAGCAGCTCACTGAGTTCCAGCAAGGCCCGGGCGTCCTGCCGTTTCAGGTACCAGGCCTCCAAGGCGTCACACAGCCTGGCAATGTCGTCCGCGTTGTCCTCACGGGCCTTCTCGTTCGACAGCAACTCCCGCAGCCGCGGCTCCTCCTGCTGGAACCATTCCGCGGCGGCCAACCCGCCAGCGTCCGAGCCCAGCGACACCAGCCACTGCTCGGCTTCCTCTGCGGCGACGTGCAGCTCACTCAGCTCCCGCGGCGTACCGGCCCGCCAGCGGCGGTAGCGACGCAGTCCGACCGGCGCGTTGTAGATCGCCCAGATCAGCGCGAACAGGATCGTGAGGCTGATCCCCACGACACTGATCCAGCCACCATGGTCGAGACTCTGCGACAGCTTCTCGCCCGCAAGACCCAGCAGCAGACCTGACGCCAGGGCACTGATGCCGAAGACGTCACCACGGCGCCCCTCCTGCTTAGCGGCGGGCTTCTCCGGCTCGACCGGCGTCACGGCTTGCTCCCCACGGTCAACCCACGCACCACGGTCGGCCAGAACGACAGCAGCAACACGGCAGGCACTACCGACGCCACGACGGCGGCAGCGGCCACTGTCCCACTAGACGACGAGAACTGCCGGGCTTCACCCCACAACACCAGCGACAGCGGCGTAGTGCCGGGTCCGCTGATCAGGAAGCCGACGATGAAGTCGTTCCACACCAGCGCGAACTCCAGCACAGCAACAGCAACCAGCGCAGGCCGATAGGTCCGCTGCACAGTGGCCAGTACTGCGCTCTGTCGCGCCGGCCCCTGAAGCGCCTCAGCCACCAACACGGGCGGCGCCGATGCAAAGGCCGACCGCAGCAGCAGTACTGCGAACGGCAACCCAGCAGCCGCGTGTACCAAGGCCAACGCGACCCGCGACCCGGTCAACCCCGCCGCGTCGATCGCGTCTCGCAGCGGCGCGGCGTACATCTGCACCGGCGTCACCGCCAGCACCACAAACGATGAGGTCACCACTCGGCCCAGCCACTGCGGCAACCCACCCCAAGCCACCAGGTACGCCGTCGGCACAGCGATCACCAGCAACACAGCAGTGGCGATCGTGGAGATGAGCACGGTCGACAGCAACGCCCGCAGCAAGCCCGCATTGGCTGCAGCGGCAAACGACTCGAACCCCAACCCCTCAAGCGACCACCACCCACGCAACCCGGCCTCACGGGGCGAGTGCAACGCAGTCGCCAGCAGCACGACGGCCGGGAGGATCCAGAACAGGCTCACTGCGAACCCGACAGTCCACCCGATCCGCCGTGACCTGCGACTGGGCCTCGACCGCCCCAGTGCAGGGGTGGTGCGAACCGCACTCACCGGCATCGCCCACCGCCGGCGCCGCAACCCGCGCACCCCGATGATCGCGACAGCTGCCACGATCGCGAACAGCACAACGCCCAAGGCCGCAGTACGGCCTGCTGGTTCGCCTGTGCCGGCTGCACGCCACCAGTTGAGTCCGAGTACGTCCGCATCGCGTTGCATCGGCCCTGGGACCACGATCAGCACCAGGTCGAACACCCGGACCGCCGCAATCACCAGAGTCAGAGTGACCACACCAGTGATCGGCCTGAGGAGCGGCAACTCCAGTGCCAGCAGCCGACGCCAACCGGTGACCCCTTCGGCCGCCACGGTCCGGCTCACGTCGTCGGGGATGGCGTCCAGGCCGGCGCGGAACAGCGATACGACGTACCCGAGCCAGGTCCAGCCGAAGGCGGACACCAGTACCAGCCAGAACAACCCGGGACCGAGCCAGACCGGGCTGGAGTCGAACAGCTTCGTCCAGGCCGCGGTCAGCGTGCCGCGTTCCGGGGTGGCGTCGAAGATGAGCCGGAACGTTACCCCCGACACCAGCACGGACACAGCGAACGGAATCACCAACGCTGGTTGAAGAAACGTCGACAGGCCGGGCAGCCGGTAGCTGACCAGCGCCAGCAGGAAGCCGACCACGACCAGGCCGAGCGCCACCGCGATCCACGCCACACTGTTGCCAACGGCATGCAGTGCCGCCGGGTCGCCCATCACTGCGAAGTTGCCGAACCCGAAGGAGCCGTCCGGGCGTCTGAAGGCGGCCACTACCGTCACAGCGATCGGGATGAGCAGCAAGGAGCTCAGTAGGAGCGCCGGAAGCCCCAGTAGATAAGGCCCTGCCGGCCGCCGGGGTTTACCCGGGACGGGGCGGCCACTGATCTCCCGTCCGACGATCTCGAGCGACAGGCCGTTGCTCTGCAGCCCCATCAGCTCTCCACCTTTTTCAATTCGGCCAGTGCGACGTCGACGGCCTCCGGTACGACGTCGCTGCCGCGGTTGCCGATCCGCACCAGGAAGTCGGTCAGCACGTGCCACAGCCCGTTCATCGCCCCCAGTGGTCCGAGCCGGTCGGACAGGTCGAACTGCAGCGAGTTGCCTGGCGCGATCAGTTGCCGAGCGAGCCGAGTGAGCTCAGGGGAGTAGCCGGTGGTGCGCCCGTCGGCCAGGAAGCCGCCTGCCGCAATCCACGGATCCACCGCAGCAGGCGCTGCCAGCCGGCGGACGAGATCGCGGGCATCGTCAGTGGCCGGCTTCGGCAACACCATCACATCGCCGCCGACCACGACCGGAGCCGTGGCGCCCGGACTGATCGGCGGGAAGGTGAACATGCCGATGTCACCAGGGTCGGCTGCGAACGAGCGCACTACCGGCTCCGCGAAGTCGGACGCGAGCACCATGGCCGCCCGGCGATGCCCGAAGACCTCCACGATCGCATCAGGGAACTGCTGCACCAGCGACCGCTCCACCCCACCTGCCAAAGCCCCTGGAGCCGACCACATCGTGCCGAGCAGTCGCAGCGCCGCACTGAACTGCGGCTGCTCGGACGGTCGTGGGTGATCCGCACTGGCCAAGGCCTGGTACGCCGACGGCGACGACCCGAGCAACACGTTCTCCAGGAAGTCGGTGAGCACCCAGCCGTCGCCAGCCGCCAACGCCAGCGGCCGGACACCAGCCTGCGACAGTGTTCGGTTCACCTCGAGCCACTCGCTCCACTGCGTAGGCGGCCGCAGCCCGGCCTTCTCCAGCACCGACGGCCGGTACCAGACGGCTGACTTGTTGGCTGTCTTGAAGGGCAGCCCGTACGTCGTACCGCCGATGACCAGCAGCTCGTCCCAGAGCCGGGCGCGGCCCCGATCGGCCAGGTCGTCCGGCATCGATTCCAGATCCTTCTTGTGCTGTGGGACGAGCCCCGGCTGCGGCAGCATCACCAGGTCGGGCCGACGGGCAGACCTGGGGCCGAACGCGGTGGAGATGTCATCGCCGAGCGGAACTACCTCAACCGGGTAGTCCAGGTCACCGAGCCCGTCGAGCACCGAGTGGAAGGCACGCAACTCCTGCCCACTCCAGCTCACTGCGATGCGCACACTGCGGCTGAGACCGAGCACGTCGCGAGTCCCCGAGCAGCCGGTCGCCAGGAGTGCGGCGGAGGCTCCGAGAAAGGCTCTGCGGCTAGTCGGCATGCTGGAACCCCGTAGTACGGGCTGGGTCGGTGGTGATCAGCAGAAGGGCAGGGAACCACAGCTCGGGGTTGTCGAACTGCAGGAGCGATCCCCAAGTGGGTAAGCCCGCAGCGTCCTCAAGGACTATGGCAGCGGGATGCGCACGAAGTGCCCGGGCTACTCCGGCCAAGCGGCGGCGACCTGGTGTGATCTCGTGCGGGTAGCGGTCCAGTACGTCTTCCAGTCCGCAACGGCTAGCGGTGACTCGGCACTCCTCGGCTGCAGCCCGGCGGGTCACGCGGTGAGTGACTGTATGGCCGTGCACCACGTTGCCGAGCACAGTGAGGTGGGGAAGCAGACCGCCTTCGGCAGGGACCAGCCGCACGGCGCCACTAGCCTTGATGATCGCGTCTGTAGGTGGTTCGTCGAGTCCGCTGATCAGATCAGCCAGCAGTCGCGCAGTTGTCGCGTCAGGGACCACCAGGGCTCGCTGCTCGCCACGGATGACCTCTAGGCGCCGGGGTATCCCGGGCAGCCCTTCGAGCAGCAGTCCGTCCATCCCGCCCTGGCGCCTCCCAGATAGGTGCGAATGCTCACCTTAGGGGGACATGAGGTTCTCCGCAGCCCAGCGCGCGTCCTGAAGCTAGTAGGTCTTGCTCCACAGGTTGATCGCGTAGTCGACCTCGACACCCGTGTGCGAGGCGATGATCCGCTCGGCGTCGGCCGGCTTGAACTCGATCCGGATCACTGCCTCCAGGTCCGCGCGCCGCTCGAAACGCCAGCCCATGTCCAGCGCGGTCCGCTGCCAGCCGCGGGTCAGCCAGAAGCGTTCCACCTCGGCCGGTTTGATCATCGGATAGCACTCGCTGAACCAGCGCCCGAAGGTCGACCGGCTGCCGTCGTTGTCGATCACGAACGCGGTCCCGCCCCGCCGCATCACCCGGTCCAGCTCGGCCAAGCCGGGCTCGCAGCCCGGTCCGAAGAAGTACGCCCAGCGCGCGTGCATCACGTCGATCGAGGCGTCCGCGACCGGCAACTTCTGTGCCGTCCCCTGCCGCACCTCGACGTTGGACAACAACCTGGTACGCCGCTGCGCAGCGCCCACCAGCTCGCCATGCGGCTCGACCCCGATCACCTGACGGGCAGTCGCCGCAAACCGGGGCAAGTGGTAGCCGGTGCCACACCCCAGATCCAGGACCGTCGCACCGTCCCAGTCCCGGATCGCCCGCATCGCCGGCTCGATCACCCCGTCCGGATCGACCGCCCGGTTCTCCACCTCGTAAACACCGGGGTGGTGCCAGATGTTCGGGCTCGGAATCCCACCCTCCGCGATGTTCACCACGCCCGCAACCCTACCCATCCGCGGGCTGCGCACCGGCGTACCGGTCAGCTGTCGAGGCGCATGTAGAACGAATCGGGGTCAGCGTCTTCGGGGAGTTCCTCGGGGCCGAGGAGGCGGAAGCCGCACTTTTCCAGGACGCGGCGGGAACCGATGTTGGTCTTCAGCAGGTCGGCGTGCAGCGGCCGATCGGGCAGCTCTGCGAGGAAGAGCCGCAACGCCGCGGTGGCGACCCCGCGACCCCAGAACCGCTGGGCGATCCGGTAGCCGACATGCCGGCCGCTGTCGTCGACATAGCTGACCGTGTCACCGGCCAGTTCGCCGTCGACGATGATCGCCCGCGTCTCGATCGACGGATCGGCCTCGACCTTGGTCCGGTGTGCGTAGAAGTCGGCTTCCTCGCGGATCGGCATCCCGGCCATCGCGGCGCCGGCCGGATCGTGCTGGTGCTCGAACAGTTCCGGCAGGTCGTCCGGCGTGATCGCGCGCAGGCTCACCTCATGCGGGTCACGTTAACCCGCAGTACCGCCTGCTCTGCCAGCGGTTTTTGCGGTCGCCACCGTCAGTACCGCGACGGGGATGAGCAGCATGCCGCACAGTACTGCGAGCCAGTGGAAGCCAAGCAGGGCAAGGATCGGTCCTGCGGCTGTACCGGCGATGGAGGCCAGCACGCCCATGGTGAGGTCGGACAGGCCTTGGGCCGAGGTGCGGATGTCCTCCGGGACCGAGCGCGACAGCAGTGCCGAGCCGGAGACCAAGCAGGCCGACCAGCCGAGGCCTAGGAGTACCAGTGCGAGTGCTGTCAGGCTGTGCGCGTCGTCCGGAGCCAGAGCCGCCACTGCCATTGCACTGGTCAGGATGGTCACGCCGATACCGATGGTCTGGATGCGGCCGATCCGGTCGGCCAGGAAGCCCATCACGGGCGACAGGGCGTACATGCCGGCCACGTGGCCGCTGATCACGAACCCGACGATGGTGAGCGAAGCGCCGTGGTGGCGGAGGTGGACCGACGTCATCGACATGACGCCGACCATCACCGCGTGCGCGGTGGCGATCGCCAGCAGCCCGAGCCGGGCCTGCGGGATCGCCATCACCCGGCGGAAGGTGATCGTCAGCGGCTGACGCTCCAGGACGGCGGGCCGGACCGTGACCTGCTGGAGGCGGCGCAGGCCGAACCAGACGGTCGCCAGGGCGAGTGAGAACGCGGCGACGGAGAAGATGTAGGGACCGGCCAGCGCGAGCATGCCGAGCGAGGACCCGAGTGAGCCGCCGACGCCGGTGAGGTTCGGGCCGACCACGACGCCGATGGTGGTGCCCCAGACGACCATCGACAGGGACCGCGCGACCTGCTCCGGAGCGGCGGCGTCGGTCGCGGCGTACCGGGACTGCAGGTTGGCCGCCGATCCGCTGCCGAACAGGCAACCGGCGAACAGCAGCAGCGCGAGCGAGTCGATCTGCGCGGCGACGATGCTGAGCAGCGCGCCGGCGGTGGCGATCAGGTAGCCGGCTGTCAGCGAGATCCGCCGGCCCTGTGAGCGGGCGAGCCTGGCCAGCGGCACCGCGAGAATCGCCGCGCCCAGCGTCGTGGAGGTCGCGACGAGCCCTGCCATCGACGTCGATCCGGAGATGTTCTCGGCGAGCAACCCGGCCACCGCGAACCCGCTCGCGACCGCGACCCCGCCCAGCACGTTGCTGACCACCAGCACCGACAAGGTCCCGCGCTGCAACGAAGCAGCAGTAACGGGAGCCTGTACTACGTCTTGCGGGATGCTGGGTTCGGGTGGGGCTGAGTCGGCGGGCACAGGCCTACCTTCTCACTCGGCAAGCTGCTGCGGCAGCGAGTTTCTCCCGACCACAGTGCTTGATAGTGCTCATCAATGCCAATTTTGTGCAGTTCAGAGCGTGGACCCACGCTGGGCGCGAAGGTCTCAGCGCGGGTAGGGTCGCCGCAAGCGGCTTTTCGCTGGAAGCTTTCTTTTATCAGTTCCCATGCCCTCATTTTGGAGTCCGGATGTCCGAACAGATCGCGATCGTCCCCGCCCCCCGAGAGCTCGTCGCCGGCGAGGGCCACTGGGTCTCTGCCGACCCGGCCGCCGAGGCCGTCCGTACCGTCGTGGAGAACCTCGGCGAGACGGAGTACCGGATCGACGTGACGCCCGACGGTGCCCGGCTGTCGGCCGGCTCGGAGGAGTCGCTGCGGTACGCCGACCAGACCTATCGCCAGCTGCTCGACGCGGCGACCGAGACCGACGGCGGCCTCGCCGTACCGGCCGTGCACATCGCCGACGCGCCCCGGTTCGGCTGGCGCGGGCTGATGCTGGACGTCGCCCGGCACTTCATGCCCAAGGAGTTCGTCCTGCGGGTGATCGACGCGATCGCGCTGCACCGGCTCAACGTGCTGCACCTGCACCTCACCGACGACCAGGGCTGGCGGGTTCAGATCGATGCGTTCCCCAAGCTCACCGAGGTCGGCGCCTGGCGGCCCGAGACCATGGTCGGCAAGATGTCGCACGGCCAGACCGAGTTCACCTACGACGGGACGCGGCACGGCGGGTTCTACACCAAGGACGACCTGCGCGAGATCGTCGCCTACGCGGCCGAGCGCGGCATCACCGTCGTACCGGAGATCGATCTGCCCGGGCACATGCAGGCCGCGATCGCGGCGTACCCGGAGCTGGGCAACAATCCGGACAGCCAGCTCGGGGTCCGGCAGATCTGGGGGATCAGCGACGACGTCCTGAACGTCAACGACGAGACGGTGGAGTTCGTCCGGACGGTACTGCGCGAGGTGCTGGATACCTTCCCGAGCCCGTACATCCACCTCGGCGGCGACGAGTGCCCGGACGTCCAGTGGCGTACGTCGGAAGCGGCGCAGGCGCGGCAGGCCGAGCTCGGGCTCACCGATGCCGGCCAGCTGCAGGGCTGGTTCACCGAGCAGGTCGCGGCGGTGCTGACCGAGGACGGCCGGCGGCTGGTCGGCTGGGACGAGATGGTCGAGACCGACTGCCCGAAGGACGCGGTCATCATGGCGTGGCGCAGCGCCCAGCGCGGCGAGGTCGCGGTGAAGGCCGGGCACGAGACCGTGATGGCGCCGTGCGAGTCGGTGTACTTCGACTACTACCAGGGTGACCCGGCCACCGAGCCGCTCGCGATCGGCGGAAACATCCCACTGCGGACGGTCTACGACTTCGAGGTGATCCCGCCCGGCCTGTCCGCCGAGGAGGAAGCGCGGATCGTCGGCACCCAGTGCCAGATCTGGACCGAGTACATGGAGGACCCGGAGCGGGTCGGCTACATGCTGTTCCCGCGACTGTCCGCCTTCGCCGAACGCGCCTGGGGTTCACCGAAGACGTCGTACGACGAATTCCTAGCCCGGCTCCGCCCGCACCTGGCCCGCATCGAGGCCCTCGGCCTGAACTACCGCCCGCTCGACTGATCCCTGACCTTGCAGATACTGCGCGGGTAACTAAAGTCGCCTCAGGTTGTCAGCACGAGCTGGCGGTCTGAGGCGCTTTTGTTCCGGGGCGGAGGACGGATGACCGCGGTGGGGCCGCTGGACGCGATGTTCCTGCTCGGCGAGACGCGCGAGCAGCCGATGCACGTCGGTGGCCTGATGCTCTTCGAGTTGCCGGAGGGTCCCCGGGATCAGGTGTTTCCGGACGGGACGCGGGACTACGTGTCGCGGCTGTACCAGGAGATCACCCAGGGCCAGACGATCAATCCGGTCTTCAGCCGGCGGGTGCGGAACCGGCCGCTGGACCTCGGCTACTGGTCGTGGGAGCAGGATCAGGAGATCGACCTGCAGTACCACGTCCGGTTGTCGGGTCTGGCTCGTCCCGCGCGGTACCGGGAGTTGTTCGAGCTGACCAGCAGATTGCACGGCACTCTGCTCGATCGGCGCCGGCCGTTGTGGGAGATGCAGTTGATCGAGGGCGTTCAGGGGCGCCGGTTCGCGATCTACACCAAGATCCACCACTCGATGATCGACGGCGTCACCGCACTGCGCTGGATGCAGCAGATGCTCACCACGGACCCGAAGCGGACCGGGATGCCGGCGCCCTATGCCCTCCCGATGGACCAGCCCGGAGGGCTCGAGGACTGGTCTCGCAGTAACCGGGTGGAGCCGGGGAGTGGGCAGTCCGGGGTTGCTGGTGGCGGAGTGCCGACGATGGCTGAGCTCTTCGCGGCGGTGGGACGGCTACCGGATGAGGCCGGCCGCGTTGCCGGTGGGGTGGGGCGGGTGCTGGCGGATCTGGCCGGGCTGTCGTCGGTCGGGCTGCGCGGCGCGGTCAGGAGGTTGCAGACCGAGCACTCGTCGGTCGCGTTCCAGGCGCCGCAGACGATCTTCAACCAGCCGATCACCGGAGCCCGCCGGTTCGCGGCCCAGTCGTGGCCGATGGAACGGCTGGAGAAGGTGCGGGCGGCAACGGGCGCGACCTTGAACGACGTGATGCTGGCGATGTGTTCGGGTGCCATGCGCAACTACTTGCTGGAGCTGAACGCCCTTCCGGACAAGGCGTTGACGGCGATGGTGCCGGTCTCGTTGCGCAGTACCGGCAAGGCCGCTCCGGGTGGCGCGAACTCGCTGGCCACGCTGATGGCGGATCTGGCCACGGACGAAACCGACCCCGGCCGCCGGATCGGCCGCATCATGGACTCCACCGCCTACGGCAAGGAATTCCTGTCCCAACTGAGTCCCCTGCAGAACCTGATGATGGGAGCACTCGGCGTCGGCTCGGCAGGCCCCGCCGCGGTCATCCCTGGCCTGGCGGGCCGCACCCCACCGCCGTACAACCTGGTCATCTCGAACATCCCCGGCCCGCCCGAGAGCCCCCTGTACTGGAACCGCTCTCGCCTACTCGGCCTCTACCCCGCGTCGATCGTCCTCAACGGCCAGGCGCTCAACATCAGCGTCACCAGCTACGCCCAGCAACTCCACTTCGGCCTCGTAGGCTGCCGCCGGACCGTTCCCCATCTGCAACGCCTCCTGACCCACCTGGAAACGTCTCTGGCTGAACTAGAGCTTCTCTAGATACCGAGGCACGATCTCCGCCTCGCCACCCGGCTCGACGTACCAGGCCCGCGCTTCAGGCAGCACCGACACGGCCTCGTGGAACGTGCCGTCGACGTAGTGCAGACCCACGCCGTCCTCGGTCGCGTAGCCCGGCGGAAGCTCGCCCGAGGCAACCAGTTTCCGGTACGTCGTACGCCGCGGCTGGTCAGCGAGGTCGTCGTGGACGCCGTTGCTCCACGGGAGCCAGCCGAGTCCGTTGCTGAAGGCATCGAGGGAGCCGCTGAACGAGTCGGTCGGGCCACCGATGTGCCAGCACAGGCTGCCGGCGCTCTGGCCGGCCATCACCACGCCGTTCTGCCAGCACTCGTGCAGGATCTCGGGCAGCCCGTGCGCCCGCCAGACCGCCATCAGGTTCACCACGCTGCCGCCGCCGACCCACAGCACGTCCTGCTCCAGCAGGAACGAGCGGACGTCGGCGACGTTCGGCCGGGTGAACAGCGTCAGCACACTCGACTCGACCGAGGGGTCGTTGCCGAAGGCATCTTCGAACCAGCGGACCACTGCCGGGTTGTCGCCCTCGGCCGTCGGGATGAAGCAGAACTTGGCCGGACCGCTGACGGCTGCCAGCGATACGGCGTACGAGATCAGGTCGCGGGTGCGGGAGCGGTCGCCGGTGAGGATGCCGGAGATCGCGAAGATCTGCGTCGGGCTCATCGGCCGGTCAGAGGCGGACGATGCCGTCGGGGGTCTGGAAGATGGCGGCCACCAGGCCGGGCTGGCCGTTGGGGCCGACCCAGGCGACGTCGAGGTCGTCGAGCAGGTGGTCTGCCGGGTGGCCGATCCAGTCGGTGACGCGGGTGGGGTCACCGGCGATCTCGAGACCGGTCAGCTTGACGCCCTTGCCGCCGACCGACGGGTGCTGGGTCAGGTCGTCCCAGTGGATGAAGAACGGCAGCTGCGGGTCCGACATCAGGCCCTTGACGCCGATCTGGCGCCAGCTGATGTTCACCCCGTCAGGCCGGTGCCGGTTGCCCGGGACTGCCTCACGCCCGAGCCGCTTCTCCATCCGCGGCATGTCGCGGACCGCCACCACCCAGCCGAGCCAGCCGCCGCCGAGCTCCTTGCGGGCGCGGACGGCCTGGCCGAACGGCGCCTTGTCCGAAGCCGGGTGGTCCAGCACGTCGACGACCTCGATGTAGCGGTCGTTCTCCAGCGGCAGGACGTGGTTCACCGTGCCGAAGCGTGGGTGGACCCCGCCGTCCACGAACTCCGCACCGAGCACGGCCGACAACCGCTCGACCGTCGCTTGGTACCCGTCGGGCCCCGCCGCATATGAAAGATGATCCAAGCGCATGTCAGTCATTGTGTCCGCTATCAGGCCGCGGCGCGGATCCGGGGTGTCGAAGGAAGGCAACCCTAACTACAAAAACAAGAGAGTGGAGGCCGGGAGAAACAGGGGAAAGAGTTCCTAGCGGGAAGCCGGGTGCGGCAGCAACTGACGGCCCGCGTCGAGGTGCTGCCGGCAGTACTCCGCCAGCACGTCGTACGCCTTCAGTCCCATCAGCGTCTGCAGCTCGACCTTGCTCGACTCGAAGACCGCCTCGACCGCGATGTGCGCCTCGGTGTTACCGGTGCAGTACCAGTCCAGATCGTGCCCACCCGGCCCCCAGCCGCGCCGGTCGTACTCCCCGATCCCGACCTCCGTGTACGACGTCCCGTCCGGCCGCTCGACCTCGCGGAAGGTCCGCCGGATCGGCAGCTGCCAGCAGACGTCCGGCTTGGTCTCGACGAAGTGGACGCCCTGCTTCAGCGCCAGACCGTGCAGCGCGCAGCCGCCACCACCGGGGAAGTCCGGCCGGTTCAGGAAGATGCAGGCGCCTTCCCAGACGCGCGTCTTGCGGTCGCCGTCGTCGTCGGTCTCGACCCAGCCGTTCTTCTTGCCTTCCTTGCGGTACTGCCAGTCCTCGTTGCTCAGCTGCTTGACGTAGCCCTTGACCCGGGCCTCGTCCTCCTCGTCGGAGAAGTGCGCGCCGAGCGTGCAGCAGCCGTCGTTCGGGCGGCCCTTGTAGATGCCCTTGCAGCCCCCGCCGAAGATGCAGGTCCAGTTGGAGGTCAGCCAGGTCAGGTCACACCGGAACACCTGGTCGGGGTCGTCGGGGTCGACGAACTCGACATAGGCACGGGGGAAGTCAAGAGATACCTCAGGCACGTGGCAAGAGTACGTCTTTCCCGCCGCCCGCTCAGCCACAGACTCCGAGTCCAGTAGCGTGAGGGTATGCGGCTCGGCGTACTCGACGTGGGATCAAACACTGTCCATCTCCTCGTGGTGGATGCGCATCGTGGTGCCGCGCCGCTGCCGGCGTACTCGCACAAGACGGAGCTGAAGCTGGCCGAGCACCTGGACAAGGACGGCAAGATCGCCAAGTCCGGTGCCGACGAGCTGGTCTCCTTCGTCACGGAGGCGGCCGAGCTGGCCGAGGACAAGGGCTGTGAGTCCGTCCTCGCCTTCGCCACCTCCGCGCTGCGCGAGGCGCCGAACGGCGAGAAGGTGCTGGACCGGGTCCGGAAGGAGGCCGCGGTCGACCTCGACGTGCTGTCCGGACAGGACGAGGCGCGGCTGACCTTCCTCGCCGTCCGCCGGTGGTTCGGCTGGTCGTCCGGCCGGCTGGCGGTCTTCGACATCGGTGGCGGGTCGCTCGAGATCGCGGCCGGCTCCGACGAGGAACCCACGGTCGCGGTCTCCGTGCCGCTGGGCGCCGGCCGGCTGACCCGCGAGTCGCTGACCCAGGACCCGCCGGACAAGGACGAGGTCAAGGCGCTGCGCAAACGGATCCGGGTCGAGATGGCGGCGGTCGCGGGCGACGTACTGCGGGCCGGCAAGCCGCAGCGCTCGGTGGCGACCAGCAAGACGTTCCGGTCGCTGGCGCGGATCTGTGGGGCGGCGCCGTCCGACGACGGGCCGTACGTGGCCCGCTCACTCGACCGCGAAGACCTGACCGAGTGGATGCCGAAGCTGACCGCGATGTCCGCGGCCGAGCGGGCCGAGCTGCCTGGCGTCTCGGCGGGTCGCTCGAACCAGCTGGTCGCCGGCGCGCTGGTCGCCGACGCCGTGATGGACCTTTTCGACCTGGCCTCCCTGGAGGTCTGTCCGTGGGCCTTGCGCGAAGGCGTGATTCTGTCCCGTCTGGACCAGTTGCAGCCCCGATGAACAAGCGCGAAGGCACGACGAAATGACCCGCAACACCGCCAGGATCGGCCTGTCCAACGCTTCGGTCTACCCGGAGTCGACCGCCAGCTGCTTCGAGCTGGCCTCCCGGCTCGGGTACGACGGCGTCGAGGTGATGGTCGGCATCGACCCGCTGAGCACCCAGATCGACGCCATCCAGCGGCTGGTCGACTACCACCAGTTGCCGGTGCTCGCGATCCACGCGCCCTGCCTGCTGATCACCCAGCGGGTCTGGGGCACCGACCCGTGGGGCAAGCTCGAGCGCAGTGCCGAGGCGGCGTCCGCGCTGGGTGCCGACGTGGTGGTCGTCCACCCGCCGTTCCGGTGGCAGCGCGACTACGCGCGCGGGTTCGTCGAGGGCATCGCGCGGCTGGAGGCGGAGACCGGGATCATCTTCGCGGTCGAGAACATGTACCCGTGGCGCGCGCCCGGCAAGGGGTTGCAGGCGTACGCGCCGAGCTGGGACCCGACCGAGCAGACCTACGCCCACACCACGCTGGACCTGTCGCACTCCTCGACCGCCGAGCAGGACTGCGTCGAGCTCGCCGCGACGATGGGCAAGACGCTGAAGCACGTGCACCTGACCGACGGCACCGGCTCGGCGAAGGACGAGCACCTGGTGCCGGGCCGTGGCACCCAGCGGGCCGCCGATCTGCTGCACGGGCTGGCGAACCAGGACTTCACCGGGCACATCATCATCGAGATCAACACCCGCCGCGCGACCAGCCGGTCCGAGCGCGAGGTCGACCTGATCGAGTCGCTCGAGTTCACCCGCAAGCACTTCACCCGCACCACCGACGCCGTCCTGTCCCGGCGCCAAGCCTTCGCCGTGACCAGCGACGGCGAGGTGTCGGAGCTGACCTCGTGAGCCCGAGCACGCCGGCCGCCGCGGGCAAGGTGCCGACGCCGGACCGCGGCTCGCCTCGTACGCCGAAACCCGCTACCGGCAAGCCACGCACGCCCCGCACCCCACGCAGTACGGCGAAGTCCGCTGCCGGCTCGCGGAGTCCGGGGCGCCGGCCCGGTGGGCCCGACACTCGGGGAGAGATCCTGCGGGCGGCTCGGGAATCCTTTGCCAGCAAGGGATTCGCGGCGACCTCGCTGCGAGCCGTCGCGCGTGAGGCGGGCGTTGATGCGGCGCTCGTGCACCACTACTTCGCCGGCAAGGACGAGCTGTTCATCGAAGCGATCGGGCTGCCGATCGATCCACGGCAAGTGGCCGCGCGGGTGCGGCAAGGTCCGCCCGACGAGCTCGGCCGGCGGATCGTCACCACCTTCCTGTCCGTCTGGGAGTCGCCCGAGGGGCAGCAGCGGATGAAGGCGCTCCTGCGCAGCATGGCCGGCCACGACGAGGTAGCCCGGCTGATGCGGGAGGGCATCACCCGGCTGATCATCAAGCCGGTGTCACAGACCCTCGACGTACCGGATGCAGAGTTGCGCGTGACGCTGGTCGCCAGCCAGCTGATGGGGATGGCGATGGCCCGGTACCTGGTGGAGCTCGAGCCGATCGCCTCCGCCAGCGTCCCCGACCTGATCGAGCGGCTGGCCCCGACCTTGCAGCACTACCTGACCGCGTGAAGCTGCCCACCGACAGCGAGATCCGCGACCTGCACGCGCAGTACGCGCCGACCCGCGAGGCCTTCGAACTCGTCCACGGCCACTGCCAGATCGTCTGTGACCTGGCCGAACAGCTGATCGTGCGCAACAACCTCGAAGTGGACGTCGACCTGGTCCGCGCGGGCAGCCTCCTGCACGACATCGGGGTCTACCGGCTCGACGGCTCCGGCTACATCCGCCACGGAGTACTCGGGCATGAGCTGCTGCAGGAGCTGGGTTTTCCCGAGGAGCTCTGCCGGTTCTGCTCGCATCACACCGGTGTGGGGTTGAGCCGCGACGACGTCGTACGGCAGAACCTGCCGATCCCACCTGGCGACTACCTGGCCGAGACGGCTGAGGAGGAGTTGGTGATGTACGCCGACAAGTTCCACAGCAAGACCACGCCACCGAAGTTCGTCACGGCCGCGGAGTACCAGACCTCCGTACTGCGCTTCGGCGCGGCCAAGGCCGCTCGCTTCGCCGGGCTGGTCGAGCGGTACGGCGTACCCGAGCTGCCTTCCCGAATCTGACTCTCCGACCAGTTGCCAGTCGACCGGCTTCGCGCTAAATTCATCACATGATGAAAAACGAGGTGGCGGTGTCTTGCCGGGACGTCGTGGTGGTGCGCGGGGCTCGTGAGGTCCTGCACGGCCTCAGCTTCGATCTCCGGGCCGGCACGGTGATCGGGCTGCTCGGCCCGTCCGGGTGCGGCAAGACCACGCTGATCCGGGCGATCGCCGGGTTGCAGGCCAAGGTCACCGGTGACGTCCAGGTGCTCGGTCTGCCGGCCGGTGCGGCCGAGCTGCGCGGTCGGATCGGCTACGTCACCCAGGAGCCCAGCGTCTACGGCGACCTGTCCGTCACGGAGAACCTGCGCTTTTTCGCCGCAGTACTGGGTGCTCCGCCCGACGATGTCGATCGGGTCATCGATGTCGTGGATCTCCGCAGTCACGCGGACGAACGTGTCGACCAGCTCTCCGGCGGTCAGCAGTCCCGGGCGTCGCTGGCCGCGGCGCTGCTCGGCAGCCCCGAGCTGCTCGTCCTTGACGAGCCCACGGTCGGCTTGGATCCCGTACTGCGACGCGACCTCTGGGACCTGTTCCACCGGCTGGCCGCTGACGGCGCGACCCTGCTGGTCTCGAGCCACGTGATGGACGAGGCGAGCCGCTGCGACCGGCTGCTGCTGATGCGCGACGGCGATCTGCTCGCCGACGAAACCCCGCAGGCGCTGCTCGACTCGGCCGGGACCGTCGACATCGAGCAGGCCTTCCTCACCCTGATCGACCGGAAGGCCGGTGCCCGATGACGCTCCGAGTGACGTTCGCGATGACCGCCCGGGTGATCGCCCAGTTGCGCCGTGACCACCGAACGGTGGCGATGCTGATCGTGATGCCGGCCTTGCTGGTCAGCCTGATGTGGTGGATGTTCCAGGACTCGCCGGCCACCTTCGACCGGGTCGGCGGGCCGCTGCTCGCGGTCTTCCCCTCCATCATCATGTTCATCGTCACCTCGGTCGCGACGCTGCGGGAGCGGTCCACCGGCACGCTGGCCCGCCTGTTCACGATGCCGATGGGCAAGCTCGACTTCCTGCTCGGCTACGCGCTCGCCTTCGCGCTGATCGCCATCGTCCAGGCCGTCGTGGTGGTGTCGATCGCCCTCTACGCGCTCGACCTCGACATCCGCGGTGACGCCTGGCAACTCGGCGTGGTCGCGGTCCTCGACGGCATCCTCGGTACTGCGCTCGGCCTGTTCGCGAGCGCGTTCGCAGCGACGGAGTTCCAGGCGGTCCAGCTGATGCCGGCCGTGATGATCCCGCAGTTGCTGCTCTGCGGCCTGCTCCTGCCCCGCGACCAGCTTCCCGGCGTACTGCACGCTGTCAGCGACGTGCTACCTCTTTCGTACGCCGTGGACGCGGTCGCCGGTGTTGCTAGAGGCAACGGGTTTGGGGAGGGTGCCGGGACCGATGCGCTCATCGTGGCCGCATTCATCCTGGCCGCTCTCACCCTCGGCGCGGCAACCCTCCGGCGCCGTACCCCGTAGCAGTCAGCGGCGAGGTGATTGTCGCAGGCGGACCGGGCCCGGGCCTTGGTCCTGCAGGGTGTCGTCGGGGTTGAGGAGTGCGCAGGCTTTCATCGACAGGCAGCCGCAGCCGATGCAGCCGGTGAGTTCGTGTTCGAGGTCTTCGAGGACCCGGCGGCGTTCCTGGAGCTGGCGCTTCCAGGTGCGGGACATCCGCTGCCAGTCCTCGTGGGTAGGGGAGTGGTGGTCCTGGGGAAGGCAAGCGAACATGGCGGCCAACTCGGCCAGCGGTACGCCGAGCCGCTTGGCGACGATGATCAGCGAGATACGGCGCAACATGTGGCGGGCGTAGAGCCGCTGGTTGCAGCCGTCGCGGGACGAGAAGATCAACCCTTTGCGCTCGTAGAAGTGCAACGCCGACGCGGAAACACCGGTACGCCGGATCACCTCGCCGATCGCGAGGGGAACGTTGGGGTCCACCGAGCTGTCCATCGTGGGCAGGACGCTACGAGTTCAACCACGGTTGAGGTCAAGGACTTGCGCTCAACCATGGTTGAGCCGCTGAGCTGATCCGGCCAATCTTCCCGGACCCGCGAAAGTGAGCCCGTCATGACCTCGTCACCTCCGTCCACCAAGCCGGCGACCCGAACCGCGACGCCCACCCTGCCTGTCGTACTCGCGGCCGTGGTGCTGGTCGCGATGTCGATCTCCGGCACCGCGGTGGCCTTGCCGAGTATCGGCAAGGATTTCGGCACCTCCGGATCGCCGTTGAACTGGGTGGTCGCGGGCTACAACCTGGCCTTCGCCGCCATGACGCTGGTGGCCGGGGCAACCGCCGACCGGGTCGGCCGGCGCCGGGTGTTCGTCGGCACCGGGGGCATCTTCGCGACCGGCTTCCTGGTGACGGCGCTCAGCCCGTCGATCGTGATCACCGACGCGGCCCGGATCCTCTCGGGGATCGGCGCCGCGGGCATGATGGCGGCAGGCGGCGCCCTGCTCGCGTCGACGTACGACGGCCCGGCGCGCAACCGCGCGTTCGCCCTGATGGGCACCATGGCCGGTGTCGGCATCGCGATCGGACCGACGTTGTGCGGCCTGCTGGTCTCGGCCACCGGCTGGCGCGGCAGCTTCGCCGTCTTCGCGATCATCGGCCTGCTCGTCGCGGTCGGCGGGACCCGGTTGCGCGAGTCGCGCTCACCCGGTGGTTCCACCGACTGGCTAGGCAGCATCCTGTTCGTCGCCGCCCTGTCCATCCTCATGTACGGCGTCCTGCAAGCGCCCGCCCGCGGATGAACGGATCCCCGCATCGTGGTGTCCTTGCTGGTCGGCCTGCTTGCCCTGGTGGTGTTCGCGATCGTGCAGCGCCGGACCGAGGCCCCGGTGCTGGCGCCCGCGCTCGTGGCGAACCGTCAGTTCATGGCGTGGAGCCTGGCGACGGTGACGACGTCGATCGGGTTCCTCGGAGTACTGGTGTTCCTGCCGACGTACCTCCAGGCCGCGACGGGGTTGAGCCCGGCCGTCGCGGGGCTGACCATGTTGTTGCTGACCGCACCTGTCCTGGTGATGCCGATGATCGCGGTATCCCTGGTGAACAAGGGGATCTCGGCTCGCTTGCTGATCCTGCTCGCGCTGGCATTTGTTGTCATCGGCAACTTGTCGCTGATGGTGTTGCGACCCGGCGACACCGTGGCGGTGATCGTCGTACCGCTGCTCCTGATCGGCATCGGGATGGGCGCGTCGTTCGGGCTCACTGACGGCCAGGCGATGAGTCTCGTCCCGCCGGACACCGTCGGCGCGGCAGCAGGGTTTCTGAACACCCTTCGCGGAGCCGCCGAGGCGCTCGTCATCGCCGGCTTCAGCGCTTCGCTCCTCGGCTTCCTCACGTCCAAGCTCGAGGGCGACATCAGTCGAGCCGCGGCCGTCAGCTCCGGCCGCATCGGTGATCACGCACAGTTCGAGCTGGATGCCATCACTTCGTCGTGGCAGCTGACGCAACTGTGCATCGGCATCCTCTGCTTGACCTTGAGCCTCGTCGTCGCTGGCCTGATGTACAAGCGGACAGCGGAGGTGAAAGTCAGCTGAGGTGGCGGACGCCTTCCCAACCGGCGTCGGTGGAGACGTTGACTGTCACCCGGCCGTCCGGCCAGCCGCCGATCGCGGCTTCGACCTGGGCAGCGGCGGGCGTGGTGCCGTCGACGTAGTAGTGCAAGATCCGGTGTCCCGCGGCGGTCTCGTGCGCGAGCAGCCGGCCGGAGTCGCCGAGGCGAGCGGTCAGATGATCCTCGAAGTCACGCAGGTGGCTGAGTGTCTCGTCCAACGGCAGGCCGTCTTCGCGAGCTGCCTTGTACGGAACCGAGACAGCGACGTGCGTGTCCAGGTGGGGGAGCTGCACCGACCGCAGCGGCACCATCGCCGTCGCGACCAGCCGATGCCCGTCGGCCGTCGTACCCTCCATCAACCGCCAGCTCGGCCCACCGTCCTCGGCAACATGATCAGCAGCAAACGCCGCCACAGCCGGCAACAACTGAGTGATCGGTACTGCGTCCGCCGGGCGCTCCACCGCGGTCTCGATCGCGCCGACCCAGGTCTCGACGAGCTCCTCGCCCAGCACCAGGTCGAGCAGCAGGAACGTGACCCGCTTCTGCAGGTGCTCCGGAAGGTCGCTGAACGTCGGATGGTGGACCCCGACGTGCAGGGCGGCTTCGCGGGTGTCAGCCTCGATCGTGACGACCGCCGCGTCGATCTGCACCGGCGGCATCCCCTCGAAGCGGATCGTGACATCCGGCGCCGGGCGGCGCATGTCGGCGTACTCCCAGGTCTCGTCCGACGGCGGTGCCGCCCGCAGCCAGCGCCGGGCGAAGGCGCGAGTACTGGGGTCGCCGGCGGCCGTCACCACCAGGACGTGCGAGGCGTGCAGGCCGGGGCCGAGCTCCCAGTCGAGGTTGCCGTGGATCCGCGAGACGTAGCGCGACAGCACCTCGGCGGTCGAGTTCGGGTCCTGCTTCGCGATGGCAGCCGCCACCGCGTCCGCGCCTTTCGCGGTCCACCAGGCCCAGAACTCACCGATCGGGTCACCGGTCGCGGCCTTGCGGCGCTTGAACAAAGGCATGCTCGCATCCTCCCTCGGAACGCGGGCCAACCGGAACCGGGGCGTTTGTATACCAGGACCAGTGGTACCACTGGTGTGGTCCTGGCCACACTCGCGGTGCAGAGTGGGCGTGACCATTAGGGGCCGAAAGGTTCAGGCGCGTAGCCTGCTGACACCCCTGATTCATCGCGCGGCACAACGGGGCCGGGTGGGACGGGAAACGAGGAGGAACGCAAAAGTGCTTCGGCGAGTCCTGCTGGGCGTGTCCCGCAGCCCCAAGATCAAGAAGGCCGTCACCGCGCTGCCGGTGTCCAGCGGCATCGTGGCCCGGTTCGTGGCCGGCGAGACCGCTCCGGAGGCCGTCCTGGCCACCGAGAAGCTGGTCAGCAACGGCCTGAACGTCACCCTCGACCACCTGGGCGAGGACGTCACCGATGTCGCCGCCGCCACCGCGACGGCCGACGCCTACCTCGACCTGCTCCGTCAGTTGTCCGCTGCCGGGCTGACCACCAACGCCGAGGTCTCGGTGAAGCTTTCTGCTGTCGGCCAGGCGCTGCCCGGCGACGGCGAGAAGATCGCCCTGGAGAACGCGCGCTCGATCTGCCACGCGGCCCGCAACGCCGGTACGACGGTCACCCTCGACATGGAGGACCACACCACCACCGACTCCACCCTGAGCATCCTGCGCGAACTGCGCCAGGACTTCCCCGAAACGGGAGCCGTCCTACAGGCCTACCTCCGGCGTACCGAAGCAGACTGCGTCGACCTGGCGTACGCCGGCTCACGGGTCCGCCTGTGCAAGGGCGCCTACAAGGAGCCCGAGTCGGTCGCCTTCCAGGACAAGCGCACCGTCGACAAGGCGTACGTCCGCGCGATGAAGGTCCTGATGAACGGCGCCGGCTACCCGATGATCGCCTCCCACGACCCCCGCCTGATCGCCATCGCCGGCTCCCTCGCCGACCGCGCAGGTCGCGCTGCGGGCAGCTACGAGTACCAGATGCTCTACGGCATCCGGCCGGAAGAGCAGCTCCGCCTGGCCCGCAACGGCCAAACGGTCCGCGTCTACATCCCGTACGGCGAAGACTGGTACGGCTACCTGGTACGCCGCCTCGCCGAACGGCCCGCCAACCTCCAGTTCTTCGCACGCTCGCTCATCAGCAAGAAGTAGCACCCCACGCGGGCTCCGACGCCCGCTCCTGCGTCGCGTGCTCGTTCGACCGCTCCCACCCGCCCGGTGTGATGCGCTCCTGCGTCGCGCGATTCGACCACGGTGCGGCAGCAGCCTGCTGCGTGAGCTACTGCGGTCGCGTGGTCCCGCCGCGCGTACGCGCGGCGCTCGGGTAAGTCGCGACCGCCCGGCCGATTGGTCCGGGCCCGCATAGACTCTGCCTCCTTTCGTTGAGGGGGCAGGTATGAAGAGGGCATATGCCGTCACGGCGGCCGTCGTACTGGCCGCTGGTTCGGCGGGTGTCGGTGGTATCCGCTGGGCGGTCGGGCGCAACGATCCGACGCAACCGGCGACTGTCCAGGCGGTGGCAGCGGCCGCTGCTCGGCACGTGCCGAGCGATGCGAAGTTACTCAAGGTGATGGACGGCGGAGGCGACAGGCTGTACGCACGACTCACCTATGACGTCGGCGGCAAGCCGGTTCTGGTTGGGATCGAGGTGCACCGGTTGAAGGGATGGCCGGCCGACTCGATGGGCGACTGCGACAACTGTCGCTCGACATGACGGTCTGTGAGACCCGCCATCTCGAGGACGGTGTGAAGCTGACCGTCGCCCGTGTCACCGACCAGGACACGACAATGGTGGCGGTCACACGCCCAGACGAATTCCTACTCGTCTCAGCATCCCCTCGCGGCGTCTCCGACCCGCCGATCACCGCCGACGTACTGACCGCCATCGCCACCGACCCCCTGATCGGCTTCAAAACCAACCACCAGATGCTCAAGGCCGGGAAAGACATCCAGCTGACCGGCTGATGCACGCACTATCTCTGCACTTCAGCTGATCAGCCTGGGGGAAACGCCAGCACGTGAAGTAGACCCACAAGAGATGCCGCGCCGACGATTTCGCCGGCTTCGATGCGAGCGCGGATCGAGCTGAGTGGGACCCACTCGACGAGTTCGGCCTCGTTGATGTCGGTGGGGTCGCCGATGTGGTCGGCGCCGTGGGAGACGAAGAGGAGGTTCTCGGCATCGGTCGTGCCTACTGATGGCTGCAGAGCTACCAACGGCTCGACGTTCTTCGGGCGCCAGCCGGTCTCTTCCTCGACCTCGCGGGCGGCCGTCACGGCTGGATCCTCGTCGGGGTCGACATAACCGCCGGGGAGTTCCCAGACCCAGCGGTCGATGATGAAGCGGTGCCGCCACATCATCAGGACGTTCTCGTGCTTCTCGTCGAGGACGACCATCATGGCGGCCTTGGGCATCCGTAGTACGTACTGCTCGAACTGGACGCCGTCGGGAAGTTCGACGGACGCGATGCTCAGCTGCAGTCGCCGGGTGTTGTCGATCAGCCGCTCGCCGTGGACCTTCCAGAGTGTTACTTCGTCGCCCTCGGATGCCACGACATGACCCTACTCAACTGGCAGCTCCGGCCGAGCGGGTGCGGAGGAGGTTGATGCCGGGGCCTTTGAGGTCGGTCCAGTACGTGGTGCGGCCTGTCATGGCCAGGGTGAGGGCGATTGTGGGGCCGGTGATCAAGTCGCCGGTGCCTGTGGTGAAAGGGCCGTCTGTGGCGACTAGGCGTAGGTCTCGGATGCGGCTCTTTGCCAGGACGACGAGGTCGGAGCCCGCGTAGTACTGGGCCAGGCGGGTGATGGTGGCGATGGGGTAGTCGCGGTGGATGGCGAGGGGGCGGCGGATGTCCTCGCCGTGGACGATCGTTTCGCCGAGCATCGCGATCACCGGGATCGGTGCCTTTGTGGTGCTCGGGATGATCCGGCGGAAGCGTTCGAGGGTTTCGGTGGGTGAGGTGCCGAGGTGGTCGGCCAGTCGGTACGCGACCTGTTTGTCGAAGTCGAAGCGGCAGCGGATCACGCCGGCCATCCATCGGACGGGATTCAGGCTGGCGCCCGCGGTGAGGTGGGCCAGGGTCTCGCGCACGGTGAAATCGCTACAGAGCGACTGGCTCTCCCACTGGTCGTCAGTCAGCCCGACCAGGTCGTCGGCCAAGGCGGCGCGCTCGGCGTGGATCAGCTTCCAGAGGTCGTTCATCGCGGGTCTCCTGTCGGATCGGTTTCCGGTAAGACCGGACCGGCGCCGCGGAATCATCGCCCGAGGAGTGGAATTCCTCTTTTCCCGAGCGGTGCCTGCTGACGTAGCGTCGGGGAAGTGGACAGGGGCGATGATCTACAGCTTGCGTTCGACACCGCTGATCTGGCGGCGAAGCTCGCGCTGCCGTACTTCGAGGCCGGGGTTTCGGTTGCGCTGAAGGATGACGGCACGCAGGTGACCGAGGCGGATCGCGCGGTCGAGCGGTTGATCCGCGAGACGCTGTCCGTGGCGCGGCCGGGCGATGCGCTTCTCGGCGAGGAGTTCGGGCGGCTCGGTGACTCCGAGCGGGTCTGGGTCATCGACCCGATCGACGGTACGAGGTTCTTCAGCGGGCGGGATCCGAACTGGCGGGTGCAGCTCGCGCTACAAGTTGCCGGGAGCATCGAAATTGCCGTGGTCGCAGCTCCTGCGCTGGGACGTTGCTGGTGGGCGACTCGGGGAGGCGGTGCTTTCGAGTCCTCCTGGCCGCGCGACGAGGCCGAACCGCAGCGACTCGAAGTCAGCAGTACTTCGTCGACGGCCGGCGCTCGCCTTGCTGCGTTGGACGACGCGTCGAGAGCGCGGTTTTCCGCTGGTGTGGTGCGCCCGCCGGCCAGCCCGCTACCGCTCGTCGAACTCGTCCGCGGCGAGATCGATGGGTTCCTGGTCGAGCGCTACTTCCTCTGGGACCACGCACCCTGGATCCTCATCGTCGAGGAAGCCGGCGGCCGTTTCACCGACCGCACCGGCGGACGCGCAGGCGATCAAGGCGGCGGCCTCTACTCCAACGCCAACTTGCACCAGGAATTGCTGACCGCACTCGGCTACTCAGCACATCCCTGAAGCTCAGGTCTATTTTTCGAGGTCAGCGAGAAGGCCGTCGAGCACCTGCGTCAGGGCTGCGGAGTTGTCAGAAGTGAACCAGGTCGTGCGAATGCGCTCGTTGCTTCCTCTCGGCGTCTCATGGTCGGACGCGAGCTGCTGCAAGGTGCGGTTGTCGTCACCCAGTGCGCGACCGAGCTCCCGAAACACGCCGCGAACATAGCGTTCCGCGTCGTCGGAGGCGATCCCATGACCGGCCGCCCACGCCGCGACGGTGGTGAGGTACTGGAGGTGGGCAGTCAGCGTCCCGGTCACCGCGGAGAAGACGTTGAAGGCATGCTCGTCCGCGGCCGGGAGAGCTCCGCCCAGCAACTCGAAGAGGGAATCCACCTCCGGATGGGACGGGCAGGTCACCGTGACGGAGCGGCGTTCGCGGATGGCCGGCAGCGGAATCGCCCGGACGATCGGGGCATCGGTGGTCAGCGAGGTGCGCAGGTCTTCGGTGCCGACGCCGGCCATCACGTTGACCAGGATCTTGTCGTCGGGAACAGTCAAGCCGCCGAGCGCTTCGTGCCGATCCTGACGGCGTATGGCGATGATCACGATCTCGGACTGGTCGACCACCGCCTGGTTGTCAGGACACACGCGCACCTGCTTGTACTGCGTGGAAAGCTCCGCCGCCGCACGAGCTCCCCGGGGCGAGAGGAACACGTCGAATTCCCCATCGCCCTGGTGATACAGACCGTCCACGATGGCCCGGCCGATTTCTCCCACTCCGATGATGCCAATGCGCTTCACCGCTTCGCTCCTCTTTCCGTCGTCAGGTCTTGGTGGCGTCTTTCCAGCCAGGGGAGTGCGAGTTCGAGGGTCAGCTCGATGGTTTCGTCTGAGGTGAGGCCGCGTTCTTTGAGGGCGAAGAATGCCGGTGGACCGATGACTGAGGCAACGACCGCCACCGATCGTTCGTCCGACGACAGGTCACCGAGGGCGGTTCGCATCAGGCGCTCGACGTCGGCGTAGTACTGGTCGACTCCGCCGCCCCATGCGCGGATGAGTTCCGGTTCTCGTTCGTAGGCGCGCCACCAGGGTCGGCTTCGCTCGTAGAAGGACGCGAGCTCGCGGGCCAGCCGCTCGAGGCGTTCGCGCAAGCTGCCGAGACCGTCGAAGATCGCTGCAGTCGGGACCCGGAGCTCGGCGAGCATCGCCTCGAAGACCGCTTGGGCCAGGTCGTCCTGCTGCGGGAAGTGGTTGCGCACGGTGGCCGGCGCGACGTCCGCGGCCCGGGCGATCGCGAGGTTGGACGCGGCGGCCAGGCCGCGCTCGCGGAAGATCTCCAGGGCCGCGGCGATGATCCGGGACCGGTTCTCGGCCTTCGGGGCGGCCCGCCGGCCGAGATTGTAAGGACGAGGCATGCGGCCTTCCTCGGCATTCTATTGACTGCTGGTGGCAGCCAAATGATACTCGCAGAAAGGGGAGCGGGGTGGAGGTCGGCATGGACAACGCAGGAACTCGAGGAACAGGCCGGCTGGCCGTTGCCCTAGGCGTCATCGCCGCCGGCAGCGCGGTCTCGCTCGGAACGTATTTCCTCGTCCGCGGCCCGTTCGGGACGATCAACGACATCGGCAACGCCACGGTCGGCGTACTCAGCGCGGCCCTGGCCTGGCGGCTCCGCCGGTACGTCGAAGGCCGCACCGGCGACCTCGCCGTCGGCGCGGCAACCGTCGGCGCAGCGATCACCGTGGCGGGGTCAGCACTCGTGGTCTCCGAGACAACGGGGTACTTCCTCGCCGGGCTCGTGTCGAGCGTGGGCTTCGCCGGAATCGGCGTGTGGCTTGTGACCATCAACCGCAGCAGGGCTCAGGCCGCCGAGTGGCCTCGTCGACTCCGATCGCTGGGAGTTGTGGCCGGCGGGCTGATGTCCCTAGGCGTGGTCACCCTGCCTGGAGTTCTCCTCCGGTACGACGACATGGCGACCGCGCCCAGTTGGATCTGGCTCGGGCAACTCGGCTGGCTCGGGATCTTTGTCGCCTACCCCACCTGGGCGATCTGGCTCGGCATCGTCGAGACGCACCGAGGCCAAGCAGGTCAACCCGGGGGATCAGGAGGGCGGTTCGTAGTACGTGATGAGGGTGGCGGCGCGGTTGCGGAGGGTGGTACGGAGCCATTCGGGGGAAAGGGCCTGCGCGCCGGTGGATAGTTGCCATAGCGCCCACTCGGCATGTCTGGCGTCCTGGAAGGTGACTTCGAGTCGCAGCCAGCCGTCTGGTTCGGTTTCTTCGGCGAGGACGGCGAGTGCGGTGCCGACCAGTTCCTCTCGGCGGGTCGGGCTCACTCTGGCCAGTACGGTGACTTGGTCGTCGCCGCCGCTGCGGAACCGGACGCTGCGTTCCTGCCAGGCCTGGTCCAGATCAACCTGGTTCGCCCGCTCAGCGGGCTCGGAGAGTTCTTCGGCGGCCAAGATCCGGGACAGCCGATAGGTGCGGTCGGCCCCTGATTTGGTTGCCAGCAAGTAGCTCTTCTCGCGGACGGTGACCAACCCGATCGGGTCCACCGTGCGCCACTCGGGGGCGCGGTTCAAAGCGGCGTACTGGATGCGCAGTTTGTGTCCGGCCAGTACTGCGCGCCGGACCTCGGCCACGACGGTGTCGGGCACCTCCTCGGTGACCGGCCGTCGGGCGAGCAGGTCAGCCTCTGGGTCGATGAGCAATCGCTGGGCCGCGCCGGCGGCGGTGTCCCGGTAGCTCTCGGGCAGTGCGTCGAGCACCTTGAGCATCGCGGATGCGAGCGCCGAGCCGAGACCGAATGCCTGAGCGCCGCGACGTGATCCGGCAACCACGAGGGCGAGGGCTTCCTCGTGGTTCAGTCCGGTGAGCTCGGTCTGGAAGCCGGGCAGCAGTTCGAACCCGCCGTACCGGCCGCGTTCGGCGTACACCGGGACGCCTGCCGCCGACAGTGCCTCGATGTCGCGCAGCACGGTGCGGGTGGACACCTCGAGTTCGCTGGCGAGCGTCTCGGCAGACAAACGACCGCGCTGGCGCAGCAACAAGACCAGCGAAACCAACCGGTCTGCGCGCATGCGGAAACTCTACCGAGATACACGACAGAAGATGTCGTGATTCGTTGGCAGGCTGATCAGCACGACGTCGAAGTACCGGCTACCGGAGCCGCGGGACGTCCCCGATGAAACCAATGGAGCTGATGTGGCAGTGGAACGAACGACGGTCAACCCGTGGGCCTGGTCCGGCGAGCTGGGCTACAACCAGGGCGAGGTCGTCTCCGGGCACACCCGGACCCTATATTGCGCCGGCCAGACCGCGATGAGCGCCGACGGCAAACCCGAGCACGCCGGTGACATGGCGGCGCAGGTGGCGCTGAGCCTCGACAACCTGGAGGCCGTCCTCGGCGAGGCGGGCATGTCCCTGGCGAACCTCGTCCGGCTCAACGTCTACACCACCGACGTCGACCTGCTCTTCCAGCACTACGGCGTACTGGCGTCGAGGCTGGGAGCAGCCGGCGTCGCTCCGCCCACCACGATGCTCGGCGTGACCAGGCTGGCGATCCCGGACCTGATGGTCGAACTCGAGGCCACCGCCGTCGCATGACACAACCACGCCGCCTCGGTGGGTACCAGGTTGACGTGCTCAAAATGGTCACGATCGGCGTCTACGGCTTCACAGTCGAAACCTTCCTGGAAACGCTCACCGACGGCGGCGTGGATCTACTCCTCGACCTCCGCCAACGCCGCGGCGTACGGGGTCCTGAGTACTCCTGGGCAAACTCGGCCCGTCTCCAGCAAGCACTAGCGGAAGCAGCCATCGACTACCGCCACCTGAAGGAACTCGCGCCGACCACCGAACTACGCCACCTGCAGTACGCCGAAGACGCCCGCAACGGCGTAGGCAAACGCAACCGCACCACCCTGGCCCCGTCGTACGCCGCCCGCTACACCCAAGAAATCCTCAACCCCTACGACCTAGCCGCCCTCGTGTCAGACCTCCCGCCCAACTCGGTGAGCGCCCTCTTCTGCGTAGAACGCGACCCAGCCGCATGCCACCGCTCCCTCGTAGCCACCCGCCTCCACACCGAACACGGCATACCGATCAAGCACCTCCACCCGAAGTAGAACGCAGCTGACCCCGGATCATCGGGGCGGGCGGAGGATGGCGAAGGGGTCTGTGACGGTTAGTTCGCGGGTGACGAACTTGTAGACGGTGGCCGGGCGGCCGCCGGACTGGCCGGAGCTGGCGCGCCGGTCGGTTGGGTTGATCACGTGCCGGCGCGTCAGGACGCGGGTGAGATTCGTGGCGCCGAGCTGGTAGCCCAGCGCCGCACCGAAGAGATCCCGCAGCTCGGCGATGGTGAACTCGAGCGGAGCCAGTGCGAACCCGATGTTCGTGTACGAGAGCTTCGCGCGCAGCCGCCCGACCGCAGCGTCGATGAAGTAGTGATGGTCGAACGCGGTCCGCGGCAGGTCCTCGACCGGATGCCAGGCCGTGTCGGACGGAAGGTCCGGCTGGACGTCGGACGGAACCAGGCCGAGATAGCCGGTGGCCAGCACCCGGGCCCGAGGATCACGGTCGACTCGACTGTGGGTGGCCAGCTGCTCCAGATGGGCGACGTCGCGGACGTCGACCTTCGCGGCGAGGTGCCCGGTGATGGCCTCCCGGAACCTCTCGGTGGACTCGACACCGCCACCGGGAAGAGCCCATCGGTCCCGGTGCGGGCTCCGGGCGCGCTTCCACAGCAGGACGCACAGCCTGCCGTCGCGGACGGAGAGGACCACCGCGAGTACTTCGTGGGGATAACTGGGGAAGTTAACCCGATCACCTTCCTTGGTTGCCGCCACGTCGCCGATGGTATCGTCATCCTAGTTATCGCCTGTGAAGCGAAAACCTCTCAAAGGACAGCGACGTGACTATTGCCGAGACTCGATCGACCCACTGGCAGGACGAGGTACGCCGCCTCGCCCGGGAGCGGGACGCAGTGATCCTCGCCCACAACTACCAGGAGCCGGCGATCCAGGATGTCGCCGACCATGTCGGCGACTCCCTCGCGCTGTCCCGGATCGCGGCCGGGACCGACGCCGGCACGATCGTCTTCTGCGGCGTGCACTTCATGGCCGAGACCGCCAAGCTGCTCAGCCCCGACAAGACCGTGCTGATCCCTACCGCCCAGGCAGGCTGTTCTCTGGCGGACACCATCGACGCGGATCAGTTGCGTGCCTGGAAGGCCCAGCACCCGGGTGCAGCGGTAGTTGCCTACGTCAACACCAGTGCGGCGGTGAAGGCGGAGGCCGACGTCTGCTGCACGTCGTCCAACGCCGTGGAGGTCGTCAACTCGATCCCACGCGATCAGCCGGTGCTGTTCCTGCCCGACCAGTTCCTCGGGGAGCACGTCCGGCGGCAGACGGGCCGGGACAACATCGAGGTGTGGATGGGTGAGTGCCATGTGCACGCCGGTATCAGCCCGGTCGACCTACGCGCCCAGGTCGCGGCCAATCCCACCGCCGAGGTCCTCGTTCATCCCGAGTGTGGCTGTGCGTCGTCGACGATCTGGCTGGCCGGGCGGGGCGACCTGCCGGCCGAGCGGACCCACATCCTCTCCACAGCGGGGATGCTGGAGACCGCCCGCGGCATGAAGGCCGAGACCGCCCTCGTCGCCACGGAGATCGGCATGCTGCACCAGCTGCGCAAGGTGAATCAGCACACGACGTTCGTCCCGGTGAACCCGAAGGCGTCGTGCCGGTTCATGAAGATGATCACCCCGGAACTGCTGCTCCGGTGCCTGCGCGAGGGCCGCGACGAGATCCAGCTGCCGAGCGAGATCGCCGAGCGGGCCAGGCGTTCGGTCCAGCGGATGGTTGCCATCGGCAAGCCCGCGGCCGCGTGATGACCGCCAGGCGCAGTACGGACGAGGGGACGCTCCTCGGGCAACCAGCGACAGCTTCGGTCCTGGCCGCGGTCCGGGCCGCACTGGCCGAGGATCACGCGGCGGACGACGTGACCACGCGCTGGAGCGTCCCGGCGGCGCTGCGCGTCGAGGCGACGATGATCGCCAAACAGCCGGGACGGGTCGCCGGGCTGTCCGTCGTACAGAGTGTGTACGACGAGGTCGACTCCACCGTCGTTGTCCGGCCGGCCGTTGCCGACGGCGACGCAGTCGTTCCTGGACAGCTGCTGGCGTCGATCAGTGGCCCGGCCCGCTCGATCATCACCGGCGAGCGGGTCGCACTGAACTTCGTCCAGCGGATGTCGGGGATCGCCACCCTCACGTCGGCCTTCGTGGCCGCGATCGGCGGATGCGACGTGCGGCTCCTCGACACCCGGAAGACCGCCCCCGGCCTCCGGGTGCTGGACAAGTACGCCGTGACCTGCGGCGGCGGGACCAATCACCGACTCGACCTCGCCACGATGGTGCTCCTCAAGGAGAACCATCTCGCCGCGGCGGGCGGAGTACGGTCGGCCGTTCGACGAGTCCGCGACGGCATGGCTGCGGAAGGCCAGGAGCTGGCCATCGAGGTCGAGGTCACCACCCTGGCCGAAGCCCGCGATGCGCTCGACTGCGAGGTCGAGTGGATCATGCTGGACAACATGTCCACCGAAGACGTCGCCCTGGTCGTGAAGGAGCGCGACGCTTCGGGGTCCGCCTGCCGGCTCGAAGCCTCCGGCACCATCAGTCTGAACACGATCGCCGACATCGCTGCCACCGGCATCGACGCCCTCTCGGTCGGCGCCATCACCCACTCCGCCAGCGCACTCGACATCAGTCTGCTGGTCACCCCGGCCCCTGGATCTCGTCCGAGACCGCGAGAACACTGAGCTGCTATGGGCCGGCTAGGGCATGCGGATGCTGGGTGTGACATCTGCGGCGCCACCCAAGCGGACCAGCAGCCCCGACGCGTCGTGCTGTGCGGTGGCGGTGATCGTGGAAGGACTGCCGAGGGAGTCACCCATGTCGACAGCGATGTCGCTGATGCCCTCGCCGGCCAGGTGCGCAGCGAGGCAGGCGGTGCTGTTGGCGTTGGCGATGTCTTCCGCGACGCCGATCGACGGGGCGAACATGCGGGCGGCGGCGCGGCCGCTGGGCGTCGGCACCGAGTAGGCGTAGCAGCCCAGGAAACCGAGCCGGTCGCAGGCGTCACGGAGCCGTTCGAAGTCTGGGCTGAGGGTGGTGAGAGCCGATCGCGTAGTAAGGGGAACCAGCAACCGCGACCGCCCCACTGAGGCGACGCGAGTGCCGGGAGCGAGTGTGCCCGGGGTGACACCGAGTGCGGGCAGGACAAGGTCGCACTCGATCGCTGTGGGCCTGCGGAGGTCTACGGGCCCAGGATCGAAGGCGGTATTGAAATGAGTGTTCTCTCTCGCGGACCAACCAGTGAAGACACGCCCTCCCGCGTGGATGGTGGCTCGATACTCCTGGCCCCCTGCGCGCTCGGCCAGGAAGGCCAGCGCGGCAACCGTCCCATGACCGCACCCGGGCAGTTCTCCCTCGGCGGTGAAGAAGCGGAGGGAAACGACCGGACCACCCCGTCGGCTGTCGTGCACCGACACGAAGACCGCGTGCGACGTTCCTATCGCAGCCGGCACACGACGGCGTTCGTCGTCACTCAACGGCGCCTCGTCCAGTACCGCGGTGGGACTACCGCCCTGGCCGTCGCGCAGACATGCGCGGACGATCGTGACGGGCAGACCGTGCCTACTCATCCTGTTCTTGCGCCTGCGCCCAGGTGGTCGCCCATTCGTCGAACGGTCGGAGGGCATGACTGAGCGCTGCCCCCAGGGGAGTGAGCTCGTAGCCGTCGGCTGAAGAGGCGATGATCCCGCTTGCCGTGAGTTCGCGCAGCCGCTGGTAGAGGACACTGGAGGACATTCCTTCGCAGTGCGCCAGCAGCGCGCGGGCGCCGAGCGGGCCCGACCGCAGCTCCCAGAGAATCCGCAGTGCCCACCGACGACCGAAGAGGTCCATCGCGGCCATGATCGGGCGGCCGGTCGTCGATCCACGAACCGGTGTGCCTGGGCGCGGTGTCGGCATGGTCCTCCTTGTGTTTCGTTATTCGAAACACTAGCATCCACTCCGTGTTTCTGATTTAGAAACAACCTCAACCGGGAGCGCCGATGTCGCGAATAGCCCTGCTGGAACCGCCGTACGCCGACGAGGCCGGCGCGCTGCTCGGGCGCATGATGCCCGGGGACGTGCCGCCGATCGGGCTGTTCCGGATGTTCGCCAGAAACCTCCCGATGGCCGACGCCATGCACGGATGGGGGCGCTATGAGCTGGGCCGGCAGCTGACCCTGACCATGCGTGAGCGCGAGCTCGCCATCGACCGGACGTGCGCGCTGTGCGGCTGCGAGTACGAGTGGGGCGTGCACATGATGACGTTCGCCGAACGGATCGGGCTCACCCGCGAGCAGTCGGCATCCCTGGTGCACGGCGGCGCCACTGACGAGTGCTGGACGTCCGAGCGGGAACGGCTGCTCATCCTCGCCGTCGACGCGCTGCACGAGCGTTCCGACATCGATGACGCGCTGTGGACACGGCTCGTGTCGGTCTTCGACGAGCTCCAGCTGCTCGATCTGCTTCTGCTGTGCGGGTGGT
The DNA here is from genome assembly GCF_040639475.1 of Kribbella sp. NPDC023855. Taxonomy (NCBI): domain Bacteria; kingdom Bacillati; phylum Actinomycetota; class Actinomycetes; order Propionibacteriales; family Kribbellaceae; genus Kribbella; species Kribbella sp. NPDC023855. The sequence continues at coordinate 606,525 of NZ_JBFAAA010000003.1, read as the reverse complement.
ACCACGCCGTCAGCTTCGCCGCGCGCGCCGCGCGTGTGCCGCACGAGCCCGGCGCGCCCCGCTTCGCCGACTTCCTCCCCATCACGACCGCGACCGACCGGTGAGCCCTACCCGGGAGCAGTCCGAGGCGCGGCTGCTGGTCCCCGCCCTGATGTTCATCGCCCTGGTCGTGGCAGCAGTCGCCAGCCTCGGGGCGCCGCTCATCACCAGCGTGGCGACCACGTTCCACGTCTCGCTCGACAGCGCGCAGTGGACGCTGACCATCCCATTACTGAGCGGCGCCGTCGCCACACCCGTCCTCGGCCGGCTCGGAGCCGGCCCACACCGACGAGCCACGATTCTCGTCACGCTGGCGGTCGTCGTCGCGGGCAGCGCGCTCACCGTGCTCCCACTCCCGTTCGCCTGGCTGCTCGTCGGCCGGGCTGCCCAAGGTGTGGGACTCGGTCTGACGGCGCTGATGATGGGCGTGGCCCGCGACCATCTCCCCGAGGCGCGCAGCGCGGCCACCATCGCCCTGATCTCGGTGGTCTCGATCATCGGGGTGGGCGTCGGCTACCCCCTCGCGGGCCTGGTCACCGAGTTCGGCGGGGTGCGCGCCGCCTATGGCCTCGGTCTGCTCGTCACCGCCGTCGCCTTCGTCACCGCGTGGCGCTCCATCCCCGCAGCTCCCGAAGGCCGCTCCGCTCACGTGGACGTGGCCAGTGCGCTCGTCCTGGCGGGTGGACTGCTCCTCGTCCTGCTCCTGGCCGGCGAGAGGAGCCTGTGGAGCCGGCACCTCGCCGTGGCGGCGGGCCTCGCTGTCGTCGCGGTGGTGCTGCTCTGCGTCTGGGCCGTGATCGAGCTGCGCAGTACGACGCCCCTGGTCGATGTGCGGGCGGTCCGGCACCCGGCGGTCGCGGGGGCGAACCTCGCCATGTTCGTCGGTGGGATCGGCATGTACCTCCTGCTCACGCTCATCACCCGGTACGCGCAGACGCCGCACGGGGCCGGCTACGGCTTCGGGCTGACGACCTTCGTCGCCGGGCTGATCCTCATCCCGTTCTCGGTGCTGGGGTTCGTCGCGGGCAAGCTCACGCCGCGGGCCCGGACGCGGATCGCCGACCCCCTGCTCCTGGCCGGCAGTGCCGTCGTGGTCGGCGGCGGGTTCGCCTTGTTCGCGGCGGCCCGGTCGAACCTGCCCGAAGTGTTCGTGGCGATGGGCGTGCTCGGCTTCGGCGTCGGCGGCTTCACGGCCGCCATGCCCGGCGTCATCCTGGCCGTCACCCCCAGGAGCGAGACGTCGAGCGCCATGAGCTTCAACTATGTCGTCCGCAGCGTCGGGTACTCCCTGGGCAGCGCCATCGGCGGCCTGATCCTCGCCGCGGGCACCAGCCCCGGCCACCTCTTCCCCGACGACAGCGCGTACACCACCGCGGCGCTGGTCGGCATCGGCGCCATGGCGATCGCGACGCTGACAAGCCTCGCTCTGGCCCGCCGACGCTCGTCCGAGTCCAACCCGTAAGTCAGATGCACTCATCCCAACACTGGAGGTTCCATGCCCAAGGGCTACTGGGTCAGCGTTTACCGCACCATTTCAGACCCTGAGAAGCTGGCTGCTTACAACGAGCTGGCAGGTCTGGCCGTCCGTCCCGCGGGTGGGCGGACCCTCGTCCGTGGCGGTCGGGTCGTGGCGCATGACGCCGGAATCGCCGAGCGTACCGTCCTGGTCGAGTTCGACAGCTTCGAGCAGGCCGTCGCGGCGTACGAGAGTGCGGCCTACCAGGAGGCGCTGGTCGCCCTGTCCGACGGCGTCGAGCGCGACTTCCGCATCGTCGAAGGCATCGACTGACAGTCGGCGACTATCCGTCGGTGCGGGCGGCCTCCTCGGTTGCGGTGAGCATGTCGGTGAAGGTTGCCGTCAGCATCTTGTCGATCATCGGGCCGGTGAGTCGGCCGAGCGGGCCGCCACGGGGCACATAGCGGTAGTCGAAGGTGGCCAGCGTCCCGTCGCCGTCGGGCTCGAGGGTGAGGGTGGACTCCGCCTGCTTGAACGGCACCGAAGCGCTCGCCTGGTTGCGGGTGTCGATCCTGCGACCCTCCTCCCAGGTGGTGACGGTTTCCTCCATGCTGCCGATCGGCTTCAGGTCGACGTGGCGGCGAGCACCCACGCCGCTGGTCTGCCCGCCGACGGCTTTCGTGGCCCTGAGGCCCTTCCAATGGTCCGCGAGATGCGGAAAGTCGGCGTACAGGTTCCAGACCGACTCCGGCGCCGCGGCCATCCGGCGCTGCACCAAAATGTGACGCTCAGACATGAGGATCACTCCAACTGGCTGTAGAGCACTGCCTCGGATTCCCATCGTCACCCCAGCAACCGCACCGCGCAATCAAGGGAAAAGCCCAGGTCGAGTGACCTGGGCTTCTGCCGGTACTACGAATCGTTGCTCAGCGCATCGGGCGAAAGTCACTCGCCGATCAGCTGGGTGTTGGTGATGTACCGCATGTGGACCGTGCCGTTCTGCGGCAGCGCGACGCTGCCGATCGTGTTGACGATGGTCTTCGAGCCGTTCGCCTTGCTGAGGGCGTACACGGTGGCCGTGCTGGCGGTGTTGTTGAAGCCGGTGAGCAGCGTGCCGCCGTTGTTGCCGCAGCGCTCGGCGACCAGTTGGTGGTAGGCCCCGAAGCCGGTGGTGCGGACCAACTTGAGGGTGCCCTTCAGCTGCCGCGTCTTGGGGAGGTGGATGGTGTAGATCGCGCCGGTCTTGGTGACCCCGAGCAGCGTGTCGTAGGTCGCGGTCTCGGCGATCGTGGTGATCGACTTGAACGACCTGTAGCCCAGCGCGCTACCGGCGGCCGAGACCGGACCGGTCGGGCGGTTGATGCTGTAGCGGTACAGCGTGCCGTTCGTGTTCAGGCCGTAGAGGAACATGTTCTCGACGTAACCCGCCGCGTTGACGTAGCGCGAGCTCGCCAGGGAGTTGAAGCTACCCCAGCCGGTGCCGAGCCTCTTCGAGCTGACCACCGGAGGTGACGTCGGAGTCTTGTACGACTCGGCGGTGGCGTACAGGCTGCCGCTCACCAGGACGAGGCCGGAGTAGTACTTGGTGGTGCCCGACCCCGCCCAGGCGAACCAGGTGGAGCTGGCGCGGATACCGAACAGCTTGTACGCCTCGTACGGCGCCGCGGTCACCGGCTTGGTCGCGGTGATCCGGTAGCCACCGTTCTGACCGGTGGCAGTCACGGCACCGACATCGACCCGGCAGGCCCCCGCGGCAGTCTGCGCCTTGGCCGTGGGCTCTCCCAGCACCCCCGCCCGCGGCTGAGGCTTGCCCTGCACCTCTGCGGTGGCCTGGTTGGCCGCCACAGCCCCCGTGACCAGGCTCAGCCCGGCCACCGCAAGAGCAAAACGACGAATTCTCATCTGTAACTTCTCCCTAGGTACTCGATGCCCCCCGAGGGCTTCTCGCACCGACGAATGTCCGATCAACCTAGCGACTCACGGGCTGTACCAGAACGGGTTTGCAACAACCTGCAACCAGGATCGGAGTGCGCCGAAGCACGGCAGGAACCAGAGCGATCAACTGGGCGTGTGTTGATCCGGCTCGGGCAGTGGCAGCCCGAGGACCGCCGCCAGCCACCTCAGGTTGATCGACGCCAGGTCGGCGAACACCCGACGGAGCCAATCTGGCTGCTCGCTCACGCAGGCGCGCTGCAGCGACGGCTCTGCAAGCCTCGCGATGAGGGGTGCGGGTTCGGTGCACACCTGCCACGGCGGCGGCCCACCCTCCAGGTGAAGCGTGGGGAGCAGCTGCACGAGGTCGTGCGACTCGTGGCCGGCTCCGGCGTGCGACCAGTCGACGAGGCGAACTTCGCGCTCGCCGGCGTTGCTGAGGATGCACACGTTGTCGCTGCGGACGTCCGCGTGCACCAGGTACGCACCGAGCTCGAGAGCGGTGTCCGCCTCCGCGTCGACGGCGGTCAGAGTCTCGGCATTCGCCTCGAGCCAGCCGGGGATGACGACACCGACCTCGACAAGCCGGTCGGCCAGCTCGATAACGCGGCCACTGTGGTCCCGGCCAGCTGTTCGTCCGCGGCAGGTCGGCAGGGAGCGGCACTCGGCGCAAACGGTCGAGCGTGCGGCGGAGAACGTCGATGTCGCCGGGTCGCCAGACCGTCGACGTGCCGCCGCCCGGATTCTCGGCGCCGGCCGCAGGCCAGTAGGCGGCGGACAGGTCCTCCGTCACGAGCAACGGCTGTCCGGTGCCGTCGTCCTGCCAGCCGAGAACCTCGGGAGCGAGGCTGGTGCCTCGCAGGTGATCGAGGACCCGGTGCTCGTTGCGCAACCAGCCCGCGGTCTCTTCGGTCGTCGCCCCTTTGACAAACGCGGCGCTGCCATCGCTGAACGCGACGACAAGCCGGTCCGCATCCGACAGCCCGAACTCAGGCGCACGCCAGGCCGCCGCAGTCTTGCCGAGCAGCGATCCGACCGTCCCGACGATCACAGGCATTTCGGCAGCTGTCACGCCCTAGGTATAACAGGCATCTTCGATGCGCCGTCCGGGTGCGACGGCCTTGGTTCGAGCGCGGCTGGTGAGATCCACGGAGTTGCTCATGGCTGGGTTTCCAGTGGAGCGCCCATGGACTCGGGAATCTCGGAGGGGGCCGGGGTTAGCTCAGAGCTGTTCGCCAGGCCCAGGCCGGCCTCCGCGACAGGTTGGCGGCCAACGGGACCCCGGGCCGCCCGAGACGAGTCCGCTCCGAGTCGGCGCCGCGCGCAATCACACCACCGCGTTCCGCTTGCCCAACCGGCGCGCCGCCTCTGTGGTCGAACTGCGCGACGAAGGAGCGCCAACTCCGGATGGGTGGGAGCTGGCGAACGAGACCGCGACGTAGGAGCGGCGTCGGAGGCTGCGTGGGCGTAGTACCCGGCTAGATGTGAGCAGTTTTCGGGAAGGGGCGGGGGTGGGCCGAGGGGGTTCTAAAGTAGACCACTTCGGATCTGGGGAGGGTGTGGGTGGAGGCTGGGGCTCCGTCGCCGGGTGGGGTGCGTACGGTCGGTGAGCTGGGGGCGCGGTTGCGGGAGCTACAGGTCTGGTCGGGGTTGTCGTATCGGGAGATCCATCGGCGGGTGGTGCGGTCTCGGCAGGAGCGGGGGATCGCCGAGTTGCCGGCGTTCAATACGACGTACCGGTGTCTGTCGCCGGGGCGGACGCGGTTGGATGTGGAACTGGTGGTCGACATCGCCCGGGCGGTGCTCGGGAACGAGTCGCGGGCGGCTGAGTGGCGGCAGGCTCATCAGGTGGTTTCGGGGCTCGCGGCCGATGCCTCGGTGGTTCATGTTGCCGACCGGGTGGAGTCCGACGAGTTCTCCTTCATCGGCAGGTCGTCGACGATCGCGGCTGCGCTAGCCGCGTTGGAGACGCACCACCTCGTGCTGATCGACGGGATGCCAGGAGTGGGCAAGACCAGCCTGGCAGGTCGGGTCGCGAGTCAGGTGCCTGATGTCGAGCTGCAGTTCTCGGTCAATCTGCGCGGCTACGACCCAGCCCGGCCGCCCGCCGATCCCGGCGCAGTGCTCGATGGTTTCCTGCGCCGGCTCGGTGTCCCGGGCAGCCGCATCCATGGGCTCGACCTGTCGGCTCGCTCGGGATTGTTCAGCGAGCTCGTCGCTGGGCGCAGGACCGTAGTACTGCTCGACAACGCGGCCTCCGACGACCAAGTGCAGCCGCTCCTCGCCGACAGCGCCCTCACGCTCGTCACCAGTCGACGGCGCCTTACCGCATCCCCAGACGCCTACCGGATCAACCTCGAAGTGTTCGAACCATCCGAGTCGGCAGTGCTGATCCGCCGGGCGGCAGGCGCCGCAGTCGACGATGAACCCGAAGCGGCGGTCCAGATCGCCGAGCTGGTCGGACACCTCCCGCTGGCGCTCGCAGCGCTGGCCGGTCGGATCAAAGCGCAACCCGAGTGGACGCTCGGCGACCATCTCGAGCGGCTGCAGGAGCACACGGCTCGGCTGAGACTCGACGACGGTGTCGCGGCCTCGCTTTCCCTGTCCTACCAGGCATTGCCGATCCAGACTCGCCGTCTGCTGAGGCTGCTCGCCTTGCATCCCGGCCGGGATTTCGACGTGTACGCCGCTGCCGCGCTGGCCGGAACGGACCGGGAGTCGGCACAACAGCACCTGGCCAACCTCGTGCAGATGAATCTGCTGGAGGAGCACGGATCCGGCCGGTACGAACTCCATGACCTGGTACGCCTCCTGGCCTCCGACCAGTCGAGGGACGAGGACCCTGCCTCGGTACGCCGTGCCGCCCTCGACGGCCTCTTCGACTACTACCGCAAGACACTCGCCACGGCGGCGACCGCGTACGCGCCACACGACCAGGCGCGGATCGAGTTGACCGAGCGGGCCGGTCTGTCAGAACGCCAGTTCGCCGACCGCGACGACGGACGCGCCTGGCTCGACCTCGAGCGACCCAACCTGATCGCCACCGCCCTGTACGCCGCGGACCACGGCCGGCCGGAGTACGCGACCGCGTTGTCCGCGATGCTGATGTACTACCTCGGTACGGCGAGCCTCTTCACCGGAGCCGAGGTTCTGCATCTGACCGCGATCCGCTGCGCACGGTCCAACTACGAACGCGGCCGCTCCTACAACAACCTCGGCGCACTGTACTGGCGACTCGGCCGGTACGCCGATGGTCGCGCGGCGTACCAGCATGCGCTGGACTACGCCCGGCTGGCGGGCAACCGGGTCGGCGAAGCGAGCGGACTGTCGAATGTTGCTCTAGGCCACTATCGTCTGGGTGACTACGAGGCCGCGATCGCCTGCCAACGGGAGGCTTTCCTGTTGTTCGATGCCGAGGGCAACCTCAGTGGTATGACGTCGGCATTGTCCGGGCAAGGCTGGCCCGAGTTGCGGCGAGGCCGGCCGGAGGTCGCGCTGAAGCTGTTCGAGGAAGGGCTGGCGATCAGCCGGAAGCTGGGTTCGGAAACCTTCGAGGAGGCGTTTGCCCTCAACAACGTGGCGGCCGCGCACGAGGCGCTCGGCCGGCTGGACGAGGCGTGGCAGGGCTACGAGCAGTCGCTGGAGTTGGCGCGCCGGTTGTCCTTCGTCAACAGCGAATGCGACAGCCTGAACTCTCTCGGCCGCCTGCAGGTCGCTGCGGGCCGCATCGACGAGGCGCTCGCCCTGCACCAGCAGGCGCTCGACATGGCCGTCCGTCTCGGCAGCAGGCCGTTCACCATCGAGGTCCGTAACGACTACGGCCACGCCCTGTCCGCGGCCGGCCGGGTCGCGGAGGCCATCGTGCAGCACCGGATCGCGCTGGAGGATGCCGAGCGCATCGAAGACCGGTACGAACAGGACCGCGCGTCCGCGGCCCTGTCCGCATCCCACGAACTCACCTGATCAACAGGGCCAGCCGTACTCCGTGCCGTACCAAGGGCTCCACCCGGTCTCGCCCCGGGTGTCACTGCCCTTTGCCTCGTACAACTTGAAGCGGACGCACTTGCCTTCAATGTGGTCGAAGTCGCAGTAGTCCCAACCACCGGCGGCCGGCAAGGCCTGGCAGTACCGGTCCTTGTCGTAGTTGGTCTGCACGTGGACGACGGTTGCCCAGCCGTTCTCGTCGCTGTCCAGCACCCACTGTTTGTCGCCGACCCACTGGAAGCAGGTGGCGCCGTACGGCGCGGTGAACATCCGGCACTGCGAGTGGTCCGGCCCGGCTGCGGCCGCAGTACTGGCGCTGGCGGCGATCAAGAGCAACGCACCGCCGGCCGCGCCGATAGCCGTTCGCGCCCGGCGCATGGTGCCGGTCACGGGGACCCGAAGATGCAGCGGTTGCCGGTGGAGGTGCTGTACCAGTCGGACCAGGCGCTGAACCGGCCGAGGCTGGTGCCCTTCTTCTCATAGAGGAAGAACCGCACGCACTCGCTCTCCCGGTGGTCGAACCCGCATTCCTTCCAGCCGTCCGCGGCAGCGGGAGCCGCGCACTCGCGGGTCTTGCCGTAGTTGGTCTCGAGGTGCACGATCGCGGTCCAGCCGTTCGGGTCCAGGTCGCGCACCCACTGGTCGTCGCCGTCCCACTGGTAGCAGGTGGCGGCCCAGGAGGTGGCGATACCGATGCAGTTGGTCGGCCCGGCGGCCAGGGCGGTGGTGGCCGACGCCGTACCGGCCAGCTGCGGGGCGGGAGCGGGCGCCGGGGCAGCCGCGGCGACGGTGGCGCCGCCGAGGGAGATCATCGCCGTGCCGGCGAGGGCCGCGAGGACCCGTTTGAGGGCGGGACGGGGCATGGAGAATCCTTTCGGTGGGGGCGATTGCCGGATCAGCGTGCATCCCACGAAGTGGCCGGTCCCGGAATTCGAACGAAGTCGAACAGCGGCAGCGCTAACCTGACGGCATGAGTACGAACGGGCAGGTGGCCATCCTCGGCGCGGGTGTGATGGGCGAGACGTTGTTGTCCGGGCTGCTGCGGGCCGGGCGGCGACCGGAGGAGTTGCTGATCACCGAACGCCGCGAGGAGCGCGCGACCGAGCTGCGCGAGCGGTACGGCGTGGACGTGCTGACCAACGTGGAGGCCGCGGCGAAGGCGGACACACTGGTGCTGGTGGTCAAGCCGCAGGACATGCCCGAGCTGCTCGCCGAGATCGCCCCGGCGGTCCGCCCGGAACAGACGGTCGTCTCGCTGGCGGCCGGGATCACCACGAGTTTCATCGAGTCGCGGCTGCCCGAGGGCGTCGCCGTCGTCCGGGTGATGCCGAACACGCCGGCTCTGGTCGACGAGGGGATGGCGGCGATCTCCCGCGGAGCGCACTGCGACGAGAGCCACCTGGTGCTCGCCGAGGGGCTGCTGGCCGCGACCGGCCGGGTCATCCGGGTGCCGGAGAAGCAGCAGGACGCGGTCACCGCGATCTCGGGTTCGGGTCCGGCGTACATCTTCTTCGTGGTCGAGTCGATGATCGAGGCGGGCGTGCACATGGGCCTGCCCCGCTCGACCGCGACCGAGCTGGTCGTCCAGACCGTGGTCGGCTCGGCCAAGCTGCTCCGCGAAACCGGCGAACACCCGACCGTACTGCGCGAACGCGTCACCTCCCCGGGCGGTACGACGGCCGCCGCGATCCGCGAACTCGAGGACCACAAGGTCCGCGCCGCCTTCCTGTCCGCCATCGAAGCCGCCCGCAACCGCTCCCGCGCCCTTGCCGCCGAGTAACCCGTCCGAGTTCAGCGTGAAGAATGGTGGGCCGTCGGCTGAGCAGGTGGCGGGGGTGGTGGAGCGGCTGCGGGGTTATAGCACCTCGGCGTTGACCAGTTACCGGGTGTCGTTATCCTGGGGTGCCGCGGTCTTCCTGCCGGCGGCCGCGGCGGTCGTCGCTGCGACGGCCTGGGCCTTGTTCAAGGGATAAGTCGATGTCGGGTCAGCTGCTTGGGGCTGATGGGTCTAACGTCTCGCCCATGGGAAATCGTTCGGGTGGCACCGACGACGCTGCCGCACGCCCTGACGCTCAGCCCTCCGGCGAGGCGCTGCCCTGGCGGGTGCCGCTGGATCCGGCGCCGTGGTGGGCGTGGGCCCTCTTCGTCGTCCCGTTCCTCGCCGTACCGGCGCTGAACTCGTGGTTGTGGATGGGCGCCCGGGACTTTCTCGCGGTCGGCCTGTTCACCCTGATCGGGGCCTCGGTCGTCCGGGTCGCCGGTGGGGTCGTGCTGTACCGCGTCGAGATCACCGAGACCGCGCTGAAGGCCCGGACCAGCCTGCTCGTCCGCAGCCTCGCCTGGCAGGACGTCGACGAGATCGAGATCGTCGACGACGCGGTCGTGCTGACCAGCGGCAAGGACGAGAACGAGATCAACGGCATCGCGACCGGCCAGGCCGCCCACGCCGCCGCGGTCATGCAGGCCGCGCGCGAAGCCGCCGGCGCCCGCCCGGTACGCCGGTCCCGCCCGCGTCCCGGCATCGGTGTCGTCTTCGTGCTGTCCTATCTCGTCCTCGCCGTCGGCGCCTTCCTCATCCGCTGGCAACTCGTCTAAGCCCGCAACTCGGCTGACCCGCGCCGCCGGGGCAACTCGTCTAACCCCGCGCCGCCCACGGCCCTTCGCCGGTGATCTTCTCCGGGGTGATCCGCGCGATCACCGCGGTTTCGGAGTACCGGTTCTCGAACGGGTAGTCCTTGCCGAGGTACCGCTGCGCCTGCTTGTCCATCAGCGCCGTCCACTCCTCGCCGATGTCCGGCCCGATCACCTCGGCGCGCCCACGGATCACCAGGTACTGCGAAAGTCCGCGCCGGCTCGGCTGGTCGTCCTCGATGACGAGCGTCACCCGGGGATCGCGGCGCAGGTTGCCCGCTTTGCGCTGGTAGCCCTCCATCCCGATCAGTACCTGGTCGCCGTCGCGCTCGGCCCAGACCAGCGACGCCTGCGGGGAACCGTCGGCATCCACGGTGACCAGGACAACGTGGTTGTCGGTCTCGAACAGCCGGTGGGTGCTCTGCGGCAGGGGAATCACGGTTAGTCCTTTCTCGCGGTTTCGTCCGACGGTAGACAGCGCAACGGGAACCCCTGGGTACCCTTGGCGCCGTGGACGGGATCGGTGGCGGTGACGTTTTCCTGGCGGACTGCCCGGCGCGACTGGCGGTCGAGGTGATCGCCGACAAGTGGTCCGTCGTGGTGCTCTGGGGACTCAGCGAAGGGCCCCGGCGGCACGGCGAGTTGGTCACGTTGATCGGCGGGATCTCGAAGAAGGTCCTCACCCAGACGTTGCGCCGCCTGCAGCTCAACGGCCTCGTGACCCGCACCGATTACGGCGGCGTACCGCCCAGGGTCGACTACGAGCTGACCGAGCTCGGCGCCAGCCTGATGGAGCCGATCCGGATGCTGACCAGCTGGGCCGCCATGAACGGCGAGGCTGTGCTCGCCGCCCAGGAAAGCGCAGAAAGCACGGAGTCAGCCCAGGAGAGTGCCTAAGCTCGGGGGCATGGACTTTTCCCTGTGGCCGAGCACGGCCCGGACCTGGCAGGAAGTACTCGAAGGCGCGGAGTACGCGGAGAGGACCGGCTGGTACGGCGTCTGGGTGGCCGACCACTTCATGGTGAACGGCGACGACCTGTCGCTTCCGTTGAACGAGTGTCTCGCGCTGCTGGGCGGTCTCGCCGTCCGTACTGAGCGGGTGCGGATCGGTTCGATGGTGCTCGGCAACACCTACCGGCATCCGGCCGTGGTGGCGAACCAGGCGGCGACGCTCGACCAGATGAGCGGCGGCCGGTTCGTGCTCGGGATCGGCGCCGGCTGGCAGGTCAACGAGCACCAGGTCTACGGCATCGAGTTACCGCCGGTGAAGGAGCTGCTGGCCAGGTTCGAAGAGGCCTGCCAGGTGTTCACCGGGTTGCTGACCCAGGAGCGGACCACCTTCGACGGCAAGTACTACCAACTCAGCAACGCGCCGCTGGAGCCCAAGCCGGCCAAGCTGCCGATCCTGATCGGCGCCTCCGGTGAAAAGGTTGCCTTGGGCATCGTTGCGAAGTACGCGGACGAATGGAACCACTGGGGGCTGCCCGAGGTCGCCGAGCACAAGGGCAACGTCTTCCGCGAGCACTGTGAGCGGATCGGCCGCGACCCGTGGACCGTGCGCCGCTCGACCCAGGCGATCATCGAGATCCTGGTTCCGGGTGACACCGAGGCCGAGGAGCGGCGCGACCGGCGGATGGCCGCCGGTCAGCCGACGATCATGGGCTCCGCGGAGTACGTGCTCGACACGGTCGCGCGTTATCCGGCGGCCGGGATCGACGAGTTCCTGGTCCCAGATGGCTTCCTGGGTAGCGGTTCGCGTCGCTTCGACGCGTTGGAGCGCCTCCGCGAAGAGGTCTTCAACAAGCTCTAAACAGCGAGCTGCAGTGTCGCAACAACCGGCCAGTGGTCGCTCGGCAGGCGACCGCCGGGCCGGTCGTGCGACACCTCGGCGTCCACTACCTTCCAGCCCTTGCCGATCAGGATGTGGTCGATGCGTTCCTGGTCGGTCGCGCCGGTGAAGTCGTGAAAGGTGCCACCCGCCTCCGCCGGTACTGCGTCCCGCCACCCAGCATCGAGCAACGCCTTCAACGGCGCCGATCCCGGCTCGACGTTCAGGTCGCCCACTAGGACCCAATGCCGATCGGGCTCGCCGGCCGTCCAGCGGTCGAGCAACTTGGACGACTCCACCCGAGCGACCTCGCCCAGGTGGTCGTAGTGCGTGTTCGCGATCCCGGCCAGCGCGCCGCCCTCATGCCTCAACCGAACCAACGTGGCAATCCGAGTCAGCGACGCATCCCACCCGACCGACCCAGGCGTCGCCGGTTCATCGGACAGCCAACGCGTCTCGTGCGACTCCACCCGCCAGTCGCCCCGCCGGACCATCACCACCGAGTGCTCACCGCCAGCGCGGCCGTCGTCCCGTCCCGCACCGACGATCTCGTACTGCGGGAACGTCTCGCGCAGGTACTCCAACTGGTCGGGCAGCACCTCCTGCAGCCCGACCACATCGGCCGCAAGCCCCTCGATCGCGCCCGCGGCCGCCTCGCGACGCAGTACCCACGAGTCGTCGCCGTCCGGCGCCGAGGAGTTGCGGATGTTGAACGTCGCCAGGCGCAGAAGCAAGCTCACACCGACGATCCTGCCAAACCCATCGCGCGAGTCGCCGCCCGGAGTCGTGGCGCGCTGGCCTCGATCGCCCGATCGCGACCTTCGGCCAGCACAGCGTCGAGCCCGGCCGGGTCGGACGCGAGTCGCGCGTACTCCTTCTGCAGTGGCTCGATCACCGCCAGCACGGCATCAGCCACATCCGTCTTCAAGGCCCCGTACGTCGAGTAGCTCTTCGCCAGCTCGACCGGATCGCCGTCGGTGCAGGCAGCCAGGATCTCCAGCAGATTGGTGACGCCAGGTTTCGCCGCCTCGTCGTGGCGCACCTCGCCGTCGGAGTCGGTCACCGCGCGCATGATCTGCCGGCGGATCACGTCCGGCGGGTCCAGCAGCCGGATCGTGCCGACCGCGTTGTCCTCGTCGGACTTGCTCATCTTCGCCGTCGGGTTCTGCAGGTCCTTGATCCGCATCGCCAGCGCGGCCTTCTGCAGTTGCGGGACGACGAATGTCTCGCCGTACTCCCGGTTGAACCGGATCGCGATGTCGCGGGCCAGTTCGACGTGCTGGTCCTGGTCACCGCCGACCGGGACGCGGTCCGTGCCGTAGAGCAGGATGTCGGCCGCCATCAGGCACGGATAGGTGAACAGCGACGCCCGGGTCATCGGTCTGCCCCGGCCCTTCTCCTTGTACTGGATCATCCGCGACAGCTCCCCGACGTACGAGGTGCACTCGAGCAGGTACGCGAGTTGCGCGTGAGCCGGGACGTCGGACTGGACGAACACCGTGCCCGGTGGAAGTCCGGCCGCGAGCATCAACGTGGCCATCTCGCGGGTCAGCGCGGCCAGCCGCTTGGGGTCGTGCTTGGTGGTCATCGCGTGCTGGTTCGCGACGAAGTAGAAACCGTCCGGGTCGGTGAACCGCCGCAGCGCGCCGAGGTGGTTGCCGAGGGTGAGCCGGCCGGACGGGGTGATACCGGAGAGCGAGGTCATGAGGTTCCTTGTCGATCGGGCCTCACCGACCGACGGGCAAACAAAAAGGCCGCCTCGGCGAGGCGGCCTTTTGGATGCGTGTGAACGCCGGGGGTCCGCCTAAGCGGCCCACCACTGCTGCAAGGTCTGCGTGTTCACCCCAAAACCATAGCCCGTACTACGACCCGCCCGCCACTCCCGCCGGTGCCGGCGGCCGGAGCCGGTCAGGACGCCACGTTGCGGCGGCTGGACCCCTCGAAGCCCCAGCTGAGGATGCGCTCGGGGTGGATCCGGATGATCTCGCGGCTGAAACCGGGCATCGGCGGAGTCACGTCCGAGATGGCCTCGGCCCGGCCGCGGATCTCGATCCCGCGGACCTGCCAGCCGTGCTCGGTGGACAGGTCGTCGATGACCAGCGACACCTGGGGATCGGCCTGCACGTTGTGGAACTTCCGGCTCGCGCCCATGCCGTGGCCGCCGATGTCGATGTGGTCGTCGGCGACGAAGTACCCGACCGGGTTGTTCTGGACGGTCCCGTCCGGGACCTTCGTCGCCAGCCGTCCCAGCTTCTGGCCGCGCAGGTAGTCCAGCTCGCCGCTACTGAAGATGCTCATCCGGTCACCCTGCAACCTGAACAGGGGTTGAGGTCAAGGCCGGGGCTCGCGGGCTAAGGTCAGGGGCATGAGCGGTGAGGCGATGCTGGTGTTCGACGAGGGTCTGACGGCGTACGACTTCGGTCACGGGCACCCGATGAGTCCGGTCCGGGTGGACCTGACCATCCGGCTGGCGCGCGCGTTCGGCGTACTGGATCAGCTGAAGGTGGTGCCCGCGCCGGTGGCCGACGACGCCCTGCTGCGGACCGTGCACACCGCCGAGTACATCGAGGCCGTGAAGCGGGCCGGTGAGGATCCTGATCAGCCCGATACCGAGCACGGACTCGGCACTGACGACACGTATTGCTTCCCGCGGATGCACGAGGCGTCGGCGCATGTGGTGGGTGCGTCGGTCGAGGCCGCCCGGGCCGTCTGGGAGGGCGACGTACTGCACGCCGCCAACATCTCCGGCGGGCTGCACCACGCGATGCCGGCGATGGCCAGCGGCTTCTGTGTCTACAACGACCCGGCCGTGGCGATCCAGTGGCTGCTCGACCACGGCGCCGAGCGAGTCGCGTACGTCGACGTGGACGTGCACCACGGCGACGGCGTACAGGCGGTGTTCTACAACGATCCCCGAGTGCTGACCGTGAGCGTGCACGAGTCGCCGACGACGCTGTTCCCGGGGACCGGTTCGGCCGGGGAGACCGGCGGACCGGGAGCGGAAGGTACTGCGGTCAACATCCCGCTGCCGCCTGGCACCGGGGATGCGGGCTGGCTGCGGGCGTTCCACGCGATCGTGCCGGACGTGCTCAAGGCGTTCCGGCCGTCCGTGCTCGTCACCCAACACGGGTGTGATTCCCATGTGGACGATCCGCTGGCCCACCTGACCAAGACGGTCGACGGGCAGCGTGCGGCGTACCTGGCCCTGCACGACCTCGCGCACGAGCTCTGTGACGGCAAATGGGTCGCGACCGGTGGCGGTGGGTACGCGATCATCGACGTCGTGCCGCGGGCCTGGACGCATCTGCTCGCGATCGTGGCCGGCCAGCCGATCGACCCCGAGGCGGCGGTGCCCGAGTCCTGGCGCCAGGACGTGCAGATCCTCTACGGGCGGCTCGCCCCGTCGCGGATGACGGATGGCCGCGCTCCGGCGTACTCCGACTGGTCGACCGGCTACAACCCTGAAACCTGGCTCGATCGCTCGATCAAGGCGACCCGGGACATCAGCTTCCCGCTGCTCGGAATCGACCCGACGTACTGATTCCGGACTGAATTCACGCTGACCATCCAGTCACACCAGACACCCTCTTTCCCATTCGCACCAACAGCCACTAGGCTCGGTGCATGCACGGGCGGAGGTGCCGGAGGGGAAGCCGGCGCACGACTCGTGCTGGAAGTGCGGTGCGTTATGGCATCAAAGAAGTCCGGTGGTGGTGATTCGCCGCTCGCCGAGGTGAAGTTCCTGACCGTGGCGGAGGTCGCCACGGCCATGCGCGTGTCCAAGATGACGGTGTACCGCCTGGTGCACTCCGGAGAGCTGCCCGCGGTGCGGGTGGGTCGGTCGTTCCGGGTCTCCGAGGACGCCGTGCACGACTACCTCAAAGGCGCGTTTTACCAGGCCGGGTAACCACGAGAAGCGAGGGCGGCCGGAAACCCCGCGAGGGACCGGCCGCTTCGCCTTGCCTTCTGGCCGACCGAGGGCGACTAGCTTCTGATCTCGGTACGCCGGGCGCGCGCGGCCGGCCGGTTCTCGGCGAAGAGCGGCCGCAGCGCCTCTGCCGCTGTCCGCACTGCCTCCGCCGGCACGTCGGCCCACATCTCGTCGTGCGCCGCCGAACTCGCCTGGACAGCCTGCTCCGCCGCTTCGACGCCCTTCGTGGTCAGCCGGATCTGCGTCCCCCGGCCGTCCTCCGGGTCGGGCTCACGCACCACCAGTTCGCGATTGACCAGCTGGTTGACCACGTTGCTGGTGCCTCCTGACGACAGCATCAGGCTGCGACTCAGATCCGTCGGCTTCATCCGGTACGGCGCTCCGGAACGTCGCAGCGTGACCAGGACGTCGAACTCGGCGGTGGTCAGCCCGAGCTCGCGCAGGACCCGGCGGGTCACCTCGTTCAGGTCGCCGGCCAGCAGCATCACCCGCTTGGTGAGCTCCGACGTCGGGTAGAGCACGCCGGGCAGTTCCTGCCGCCAGGACTCGATCAGCTGGTCGACCCGGTCCTCGCTCATGGTTGACAGTCTATGTCTCTTTGATGATAGCTTTCTAAAAAGCTTTCTAGTGAGGAGACTTCTCGTGAGCCGTTTGCTGCTGCGGGGTGGGCTGGTCATCGACACCGAGCCGGGTGTCGTCGTGCACCGCGATACCGACGTACTGATCGAGGACGGCAGGATCGCTGCCGTCGGGCCGGGTCTGGCTGTCACGGATGCCGAGGTGATCGACGCGAGTGACCGGATCGTGCTGCCCGGGTTCGTGGATACCCATCGGCACCTGTGGGAGACGGCACTGCGGGGGATCGCGGTCGACGTGGACCTGGGCTGGTACCTGGAACACGTGCTCGGCGGGTACGGACCGCGGTACCGGCCGGAAGATATTGCTGCGAGCAACCTTGCTGGCGCGCTGGAGTGCCTCGATGCGGGGATCACGACCGTGCAGGACTACTCGCATGCGCAGTACAGCATCGAGCACACGGATGCGGCCCTCGATGCGCTGACGTCGAGTGGGATCCGGGCAGTCTTCGGGTACGGTCCGTCGCCGATGCTCGGCACGCCGGTCGATCCGGCCGGGATGCGGCACGCGCTGGACCGGACGACCGGGCTGGTCACGGCCGCCGTTGCCGCGATCGGGCCGTCGTACGTGCCGATCGACGTCGTACGCGCCGACTGGGCGCTGGCGGCCGAGCTGGACCTGCCGATCGTCGTCCACATCAGCAGCGGGCCGGTGGCTAGCCATCCGCTGCAACTCCTGCGGGACGAGGGCTTGCAGCGGCCGAACGTGCTCTTCGTGCACGGGAACAGCCTGCCCGACTCCGAGCTGAAGCTGATCGCGGACAACGGCGCGGCCGTCGCCATCACGCCGGCGGTCGAAGCGCGGATGGGGATCGGCGCCCCGATGGCCGGCCGGTTGAAGGCGGCTGGGGTGACCACCGGGCTCGGTATCGACGTGGTGACCACCGCGCCGGGCGACATGTTCAGCGCGATGCGCGAGCTGCTTGCCCTCGGCCACAAAACACTGACGGCGGCCGAGGTACTCAGGATCGCCACCCTGGAAGGCGCGCGGGCCCTCGGGATGGCTGATCAAATCGGGTCACTGCGGCCCGGCAAACAGGCCGACATCACCCTGGTCCGAGCCTCCGACCTCAACCTGATCGGCGGCCTTCACGACCCGATCGGCACCATCGTCACCGCAGCCCACCCCGGCAACGTCGACACCGTCCTGGTAGCCGGCAACCCCGTCAAACGCAACGGCCGCCTGCTCCACAACGATCTGGAGACGACATTCACCGCAGTCCGCAACACCGTCAACCACCTGCACGCCCCCTCCGCTTGAGGCGCTGTCTAGGAGAGCTTCGTGTGGAGGGCCGCGGCGTCGGGGTGGTTGAGGGCGTCGAGGATGGTGGCGGCTTGTAGGGCAGCGAGCAGGACCCGCGGCCGATCGGCTGCCCGGCAGGACTGTCAGGTGAGTCTCGGGAACAGGGGAGTGGCGGGCGGGAGCTTGCCTTCGACTGGAGTGCACTGCGCGGTGATGCGTGCGGCGGCGCTCGGGAGGAAGGGGGACAGCTCGGTGGCGAGTTGCAGGCAAGCGTGGTGCAGGTTGCCCAGAACTGTGTGGAGCAAGGGATCCTGCGACCTGGCGAGCTGCCATGGTGTGGTGGTCTCGATGTAGCGGTTGGCGGACTCGACGATCTCCCAGAGCGCGTGGGCTGCCTGGCGGAAGTCGTAGTTGGCCAGGGCTTCGTCGATGCGGGCGGGCGCATTGCTGACGGCGTACTGGAGTTCTCCGGCTTGCGGGTCGGGCACGGTGGCGGCGGGGACGCGGCCGTCGCAGTACCGGTGGATGAGTGAGACGACCCGGTTGACCAGGTTGCCGAGGCCGCCGGCGAGGTCGGCGTTGCTGCGGGCGATCAGGCGCTCGCGGGTGAAGTCGGCGTCGCCGATCCTCGGTACGTCGCGGAGCAGCCACCAGCGGACGGCGTCCGTGCCCACCTCGGCGACGAGCTCGGCCGGATCGATCGTCGTACCGGCGGACTTGCTGATCTTGCGGCCGTCAACAGTGAGGTAATCGTGAACCAGAATCTCGGTCGGCAACGCCAGACCGGCCGAGAGCAACGTCGCCGGCCAGTAGACCGCATGGAAGCGGACAACTCCCTTGCCCAGCAGGTGAATCCGACGATCTGACTCCTGCCACCAGTGCTCGAGATCGGGACTGTCGGTGCCATACCCGAGACTGGAGACATAGTTGCCTAGGGCATCCCACCAGACATAGACGACCTGGTCGGGATCGCCAGGCACCGGGATTCCCCACCCACGCGCCCGCCGCTGCGACCGCGAGACCGAGAAGTCGTGCAGCCCACCCTCGATCAGCGCCAGTACTTCGTTGCGCCGGCTGGCCGGTTCGATCCGGATCCGGCCGCTGGTGATCAGTTCGCGCAGTGGTTCGGCGTACCGGGAGAGGCGGAAGAACCAGTTCTCCTCGGCGACCAGTTGCGGTTCGGTGCCATGGTCGGGACAGCGGCCGTCGGCGAGGTCCTCAGGTTGGTAGAACTGCTCGCAACCCACGCAGTACAAGCCTTCGTAGTGCTTGAGATAGAGGTCGCCGGCCGCGGCGCAGCGTTGCCACAGTTGCTCGACGCCGGTGCGGTGACGTGGGTCGCTGCTCGTTCTGATGAAGTCGTCGAAGGACAGGTCGAGGGGTGTGCGCAGGCCCTCGAAGGCGGCGGCGTTGCGGTCGACCAGTTGCTGGACGGGGATGCCTTCCGCCTCCGCTGCCAGGACGTTCTTGAGGGAGTTCTCGTCCGTGCCGGTGAGGAAACGGACCTCGTCACCGCGGTGCCGGCGATGCCGGGCGAGGACGTCGGCCTGGACGAGTTCGAGAGCGAAGCCCAGGTGCGGGCGCGCGTTGACGAACGGGATGGTGGTGGTCACGTAGGTGCGGGTCATGGGTCTCTCCTGTGCTGAAAGGGAGAGCCGGGACGCCGCCCGGTGAACGCGAACGAGGCCCCGACTCGGGGCCTCGGATCGAAGATGCGTCCGTCGTTGCTACCCCGGCTGGCGGGGCATCATCTGCTGCGACGGGAAGTGGTTCATACCTTCAGGCTACCTGAAGCTTTCGGCCCGCTGGTAGCTGTTTTGCAGCCCGCGGAAACTGTCGGTGGCGGGTGGTTGAGTGGAGCCCAGTGAGGAAGCTGGGAGGGGTTGGCATGAAGGTACGGGTGGAGCGGGATCTGCTGGTGGAATCGGTGGCCTGGGTGGGGCGAAGTCTGCCCAGCCGGCCGAGTGTGCCGATTCTGGCGGGGTTGCTGATGGAGGCATCGGAGGGGCAGCTGACGCTGTCCGGCTTCGACTACGAGACGTCGCACCGGGTGACGCTGCCGGCCCAGGTGGCCGATCCGGGGACTTGCCTGGTCTCCGGCCGGCTGGTCGCGGACATCGTGAAGAGCCTGCCGCACCAGGCGATCGACTTCCACGTCGACGGGGCGAAGGTCCTGCTGGTGTGCGGCACCTCACGATTCACGCTGCAGACGCTGCCGGTGGGGGAGTATCCGGCGCTGCCCGAGCAGCCACCGGCCAGCGGGGTGATCCGCAGTGAGGTGTTCGCTCAAGCGGTCTCACAGGTCGCTGCTTCGGCGAGCCGGGACGACACGATGCCGGTGTTCACCGGGGTGCAGGTGGAGATCCAGGGATCGACCATCACGCTGCTCGCCACCGACCGGTACCGGCTTGCCGTCCGCGAGCTGGAGTGGGAGCCGAACGATCCGGAGCTGACCGCCACGACGCTGATCCCTGCCCGGGCGCTGTCCGAGACGGCCAAGGCGATGAGCGGGTCGACCCTCACGCTGTCGCTCGATCAGGACGCCGCCGGGGGCGACGGACTGGCCGGGTTCGCGGGCGAGGTCTCCGGGGGCGAGCGATGGACGACGACTCGGTTGCTGGACGGCAGCTTCCCCAAGGTGCGCAACCTGATGCCGGATCCTGCGGCGATCCAGACTCGGGTGCGGGTCCCGACCGCCACGCTCGTCGAGGCGGTCAAACGCGTCGCGCTGGTCGCTGAGCGGAACGCACCGGTCCGGATCACGTTCACCGCGGAGGGCGCGACCCTCGATGCGGGCAGCGGCGAAGAGGCGCAAGCCTCCGAGGAGATCGAGACCCAACTCACCGGTGAGCCCGTGACGGTCGGCTTCAACCCGACGTACCTGCTGGACGGCCTGCACGCGATCGGTACGCCGGTGGCGCAGCTCGCCTTCACCCAGCCGACCAAGCCGGCCGAGTTGACGGGCACGACTGAGCTGGTCGCGTCCGATGACGAGCCGCTGACCGACTTCCGTTACATCTTGATGCCGGTGCGGCTGCACGGGTGAGGATCAGGTCCAGATGGCTTGGCTGACCGCCACGCCCAGCGTCGCGGCGCCGACGGCGGCGAGGATGCTGGCGGTGACGTTCGCCAGGGCGGTGAGCTTGGCGTTCTGTTCGTACAGGCGCAGGGTCTCGTAGGAGAACGTGGAGTAGGTGGTGAGCGCGCCGCAGAAGCCGGTGCCGATGAGGAGCTGGACCCAGTGCGGCGCGTCGCCGGCCAGAGTGGCGCCGGTGACGAAGCCGAGGATGACGGAGCCGATCACGTTGACAGCGAACGTGCCCCACGGGAACGCGCTGTCGTGACGCGCCTGCACAGCCCGATCGGTCAGATAGCGCAACGGAGCCCCGGCAACAGCACCCGCGATCACCAACAGAAGCTTCATCGGCCGCTCCTGCTGGAGTTTCTGCTTCTGCGGACTAGGGCTCGGATTGCGCGGGTGGCTGCCAGGACGGCGGCGATCGCGCCGACGACCGTGATCAGTAAATAGCTCAGCGCGGTGAGCGGCTGCCCGTCAGCGATCAGTTGCTGGATGTCGACGGCGTACGTCGAGAACGTGGTGAAGCCGCCCAGGATTCCAGTACCGGCGAATGGCCGGATCAGCCGATGCGCAACCCACACCTCGGAGACCAGCACCATCAGCACCCCGATCAGCGCACACCCGGTCACGTTGATCACGACCGTGGCCCAGGGCAACGATCCGGACGGCGCCGGCCAGGCCTGGCCGATCAGATACCGCGCAGACGCCCCGATGGCGCCGCCGAGCGCGATGACAGCAAGCACAGCTCCCTCACCCTGCCTTGCGGGCGCGGTGACAACGGGGTGGCGCAGATCGACATCGGAGTCGACCGGCTCCCGCGGCGACGGATCGCTGTGCACAACCACCTCCAGAGCTACTGACCCGCACAATATGCCCGCCGTACCGGCTTCCGCGCGACCGACTCCGGAGATCGTCGCTGAGAGAGTTCTACAAGGTGAGGACCCAGTCGTTGCAGCGCATCCAGTGTCCCTTGGGGTACTCGAAGTCTCTCGTCTCGACGAAGGTGAACCCGGCCTTGCGGCACAGCGCGTTCGAGGCTGCATTGTCCTCGCCGGGATAGGCATGCAGCGTGCGATGCGTTCCCACCGCCGCGGCCGCCTTCGCGACCTCGGCGAGTGCCGCCGCCGCGATCCCCTTGCCCTGATGCTCCGGCAGCACCGCCCAGCCGGTCTCCCAGACCGTCTCGCCGGCCTCCTCGTGCTCCCAGAAGCCCATCGACCCAGCTGTCTCGCCTTCGTCCGTCTCGATCACGTACATCTGGCCGACGAACTCGTTGGCGGCGTACCGCTTCTGTCTCACCGCGAGCTGCTCCGCGGTCTCGGGGCCGCCGAGGTACGCGGTCATCTCGGGGGTGTTGCAGCGCTCCAGGAGCCAGAAGTCGTCGGCCGACCAAGGCCTGAGGTGGACCACGTCAATTCCTCCGGGCCTTGAGGGCGAGGGTGTGGGGGACGGGCATGCCGTCTGGCTCCTCGACGTGTTCCAGCGTGAGCTCGGGGCGGAGGAACGCGTTGAGGAGCTCCGACAGCGTGAGATGACGCATGCCGACCCGGCTGCGGATACCGTCATCGGCCCAGTACGGCGCCGCCTCGTGCCAGCCAGGAGTCCGGTACGACGGGTGGACCAGCCGGGTGCCGTCCTCGTTCCACTCGACATGAGGCCCGTTGAAAGCGGGGTGGACGCCGTAGCAGACCAGCAGCCCGTCAGGACGCAGTACGCGGACAGCCTCGCCCAAGGCGCCGGGGAAGTCGTCGAGGTCGGTGGAGATCCACATCGCGATCACTGTGTCGAACGAGGCGTCGGCGAAGGGGAGCGCGGCGGCGTCCGCCTCGATCAGCGGGCCGTCGGTCCTGGTCCGGGCCAGCCGGAGCTGGTCGGACGAGCGATCGACGCCGATCACCGTGCGGCCACTGTCGCGAATGGTGTCGAAGTTGCGCCCGGTCCCGCAGCCGAGGTCGAGACACGGGCCCGAACCGGGGCCGAGCAGCTCCGGCAGACCGGGTTGGTGGCGAGGTGCGCCGACCACGAAGCGGGCGTCGTACCAATCGGCCAGTCCGTTGTAGCGAGCGGTCATCGAGGCCTCCCCAGTCGACGGAAAACCAGCCTAGCCAAGGCCTCCGACAGTGCCCGGGGCCCGCCGGTTCGCGCTGGAATCAGGCTGGGACCGCGCCCGGAATGCGCTCGGTACCGCCTCACTTAGGTCAGGGAGGTGACCAACAGGTAGGCTTTGCCGACGCTCTCTTTAAGTTTGGAAGGTCCACTGTGGGTTCCGTTATCAAGAAGCGCCGTAAGCGTATGGCGAAGAAGAAGCACCGCAAGCTGCTGAAGAAGACGCGGGTGCAGCGCCGCAAGCTCGGCAAGTAGCAGTTCCCGCCGTCCTGTTCTGCAGGGCGGCGTCGACGGAGTTGCTGTCTGGCTGGGGGTACTCGTGGCACAGGTAGTGATGGTTACCGGCGTCTCCCGGGACGCCGGTGCTCGTTGTGCCCGCCGCCTGGCAGCCGATCCCGGAATAGACACCGTGATCGGCATCGATGTGGTGCCGCCAAGGGCCGAACTCGGCCGGGTCCGGTTCGTCCGGGCGGACATCCGCAACCCCGTCATCGCGAAGGTGATCGCCGGTGAGGACGTCGACACGGTCGTCCACACGGGCGTCGTGGCGACCCCTGGCAGCGCCGGGGGACGGTCGTCGATGAAGGAAATCAACGTCATCGGCACCATGCAACTGCTCGCCGCGTGCCAGAAGGCGCCTGGCGTCCGCAAGCTGGTGGTCAAGTCCTCGACCACCGTGTACGGCGCGGGGCCGCGCGACCCGGCGATGTTCACCGAGGAGATGGCCCCGAGAGCGATCCACCAGACCGGGTTGAGCAAGGACGCGGTCGAGGTCGAGGGCTACGTCCGTGGGTTCGCCCGGCGGCGCCCCGACGTCTGCGTCACCACGCTGCGGATGGCCAACTGGATCGGCCCACGCACCGACTCCCCGATCACCCGGTACTTCGCCATGCCGGTGGTGCCGACCGTGCTCGGTTTCGACGCCCGGCTGCAGTTCCTGCACGAGAGCGATGGTGTCGAGGCGATCCACCACGCGACCGTGACCGAACTACCCGGCACCTTCAACCTGGCCGGCGACGGCGTGCTCCTGCTCTCCCAAGCGATCCGCCGCCTCGGCAAGCCCGCTCTCCGGATGCCCTCCTTCACAGCGTCCAGTACGGCGGCAGTGGTTCGCCGGGCGCGACTGGCTGACTTCTCGCCGGACCAGATCACCTTCCTGACCTACGGGCGCGTGGTGGACACCACCCGGATGCGGACCGAGTTCGGGTTCGAGCCGGAGTACACCAGCGCCGCCGCCTTCGACGACTTCCGCGCCACGATCGGCACCGGAGCCGTCACCCAGGCCTCGCGCCTGCTCACCGCCGGACTGGGGGCCTTGCGTGGCTGACGCCGACATCATCCCGATCGGCTCAGGCGGCCGCCCGGGCCGAGGCAGCGGTCGCCGCACCACTCCGTCAGCCGCGGCTCGCGCCTTGGCCGGGCCCAAGAACCGCTCGACTGGCTCCGCGGCGGGTGATGGTGCTGGGGCTGGCGATGCGAAGAGCACTGGCAAGGGGAGAGCCGGCGAGGGGTCCGGCAAGCCTCGTGCGGGGAAGACGAAGCGGGCCGCGGGGTCTGGCGATGGTGTGGGTAGGTCTTCGCGGGGGCGGGCTCCCAGGCCGGTTGAGGCTGAAGATGGCGCGGCGACTGGGTCGACGGAGCAGGAGAGTCACGAGTTCACCGGGCCGGTCGGCGTACCGGACGCGGGCGGGCTAAGCGGCGTACCGGATGGCGGCGGGTTGGGCGGCGTACCGGGTGACGGTGGGTTGAGCGGTGTACCGGGTGACGGTGGGTTGGGCGGCGTACCGGATGCGGGCGGGGTGAGCGGCGTGCCGGGGGCTGAGGGGGCTTCTGGGGTTGAGGTTGGCGAGGACGGGGCGGGGCGGGACTTTGCCGCGTTTGAGAAGGTTGTGCGGGAGACGCTCGGGGCTGACGGGGAGCGGAAGGTTGCCGAGCTGCTGGCGTTTCTGCGCCGGCGGCTGACGGGGGACTACGAGGTCGACGAGTTCGGCTACGACGCGGACCTCACCGACCAGGTGTTCCTGTCGGCGCTGCGGCCGCTCGCGGAGAAGTGGTTCCGGGTCGAGGTGCGCGGGATCGAGAACATCCCCGACACCGGCAGCGCGCTGATCGTCGCGAACCACTCCGGCACGATGCCGATCGACGGGCTGATCACCCAGCTGGTCGTCGCCGACCACACGAACCGGCCGCTGCGCACGCTCGCGGCGGACCTGGTGTTCAAGACGCCGTTCGTCGGCGAGATGGCCCGCAAGGGTGGCGCGACGCTGGCGAGCAACGACGACGCCGAGCGGCTGCTCCGCCAGGGGAACCTGGTCGGTGTCTGGCCGGAGGGGTTCAAGGGGCTGGGGAAGCCGTTCAGCGAGCGGTACAAGCTGCAGCGGTTCGGCCGGGGCGGATTCGTCAGCGCGGCCATGCGGACCGGCGTACCGATCGTGCCGTGCTCGATCGTCGGCGCCGAGGAGATCTACCCCCTGGTCGGCAACCTCGCGTCGCTGGCCCGGCTGGTCGGCGTCCCGTACATCCCCGTCACCCCGTTCTTCCCGTGGCTGGGCCCGCTCGGCATGATCCCGCTGCCGTCGAAGTGGCTGATCGAGTTCGGCGAACCGATCCGCACCGACGACTTCCCCGAAGGCGCCGCCGACGACCCGATGCTGGTCTTCAACGTCACCGACCAGGTCCGCGAAACCATCCAGCAAACCCTCTACACCCTCCTCATGCAACGCCGCAGCGTCTTCTTCTGAACCCCATCGCCCGGCGCCGCGCGGGTGCTGAGTGTGCCGACCGACAGGATGTCCCGGCGCCGGCGACCGTCCGAGACGCAACCCCAGGCGGGCACCCAGCAGAAGACAGCCGAACACCTCCTGTCGCTCGGGACAGTCACGCCCACGCGCGTACGACGTCGTGTGTGATCTGGGAAAGCGAAGAGCCCAGCTCCTGGGGGAGGCGGGCTCTTCGGGGTGTTGGGGGAAGGGTTACTTCCAGGGTGGGAGGAGGGTTTGGATTACGCCTGGGATGTTGATGGTGGGGAGGGGCAGGCTGACGGTCGGGAAGGGCCAGGGCCAGCTCGGGGTGCCGGGGGTTGGCAGGGACGGGACTACTGGGCCCGGTCCTGACGGTGTTGTGGTCGGCTTGCTCGAGGGGGCCGGTGGCGTCTTCAGGTCGGTCGGCTTGTTGGTCGGCTTCTCGACGATGGTGGTGTCCACCGGCTTGGTCGGCACCGGGGTGGGGGCCGTCGTCGCGCCCGGATCGGCCGGCTTGCCCGAGGGCACCTTGGTCGGCTTCGAGGTCGGCTCCGTTTCCGCCTTGATCGGCGAGGTCGGCTCCGTCCCCGGGTTGATCGCCGGTGGTGGCCCCGCGTTCTTGGCCGGCTTCGGCTTCTCGCACTTCGGGCAGGCCGCGCTCGCCCGCTGCGCCAGCTCCTCGAGCGAGGACAACGCCTCGACCGCGGGCTTGAGCGACTCGGGCGGCAGCTTGGGTGCGAGCTCACCGATGGCCTGGCGGGCGCTGGTGATGAACGCGGTGACTGCCGTGATCGCAGCCGGGTCACCGGTCTGCTGGTACGACGCGACGAGCCGGGTGATCCCCTGGCGCGACTGCGCGGTGAAATCGGCCAGCGTGCCGTTGATGGTGGCCACGTCGCCACCGTTCTTCACCAGTTCGCGGATCTCGGACAACCGGGTCTGGGCGTGCTCGAGATCGCGTCGGCCCCGGGAGTCGTCCCCGACGCTGACGTTGGTAGAGACGTTCTCGATGCTGCGCTTCATCCCGTACAGCGCGTCACCGGGCATCGCCTGCTGAGCGGCGGCGGCAGAACCGATGCCACCTCCGAGCAGAACCAGCGCGGCGGTACTGGCCACCAGCCGGATACGCCGGCCGTGACGATGGCGGATATCTGTCACGGACGCGTCGTCGTCCTCGCGCGGAGGCGGATCGTCCGAGAAATCCGGAGGGCTGGGTACCACGGTCGGAGTCGTGGTCGCGGCGCGTGCCGCGGCCTGCTCGAGGAGGCGGTGCCTCAGCTCGGCATTGAACTCCGGTCGCGGTGTCACTGCGCCGGCGGTCCTCAGCCGTCCGACCAGTTCCACAGCTTCCATCAGCTCAGGGTCATCGCTCAGTCGCGAAGAGTGACGGGGCCCGTGATCGACGGCGTGCGCGAAGGTCTCCGCGCGCGCTCGAGCCCTGTGTAGGTCACTCATGAGTTCTCGTTCTCCTCAATGGCCAATCGGGGTCACCGAAAGGTCCTCACCAGGCAAACGAGGAATATCCCTGACGGGTTACGAAAGACATTCGTTGTCATCCTCCTCACCTCAAGTCCTTGGGGATAACCTTCGCCAAGTGCCGGACGGCCCTCAGTTGCAGTTGCTTGACGGCGCCCTCGGATTTCTCCAGCGCCTTGGCCGTCTCGGCGATCGACAGACCGGCGAAGAACCGCATCGTCAGGCAGTCGCGCTGCTCCTCGGGCAGCGCCGCCACGGCGTCTCGCAGTACTTCGGCGGTGGCGGCGGCCAGTACGTCGACCTCCGGGCCCTCGGTCTGCCGGTCGTGCGTCTCGATCTCGTCGGTGACCACCTCGAGCCGGACCCGGCCCGACTTGTAGTGGTCGGTGATCAGGTTCCGGGCGATCGTCACCAGCCAGGCGCCGAAGTCCCGGCCCTGCCAGCGGAACGAGTCCAGCGCCCGCAGCGCCCGGACGAACGTCTCGCTGGTGAGGTCCTCCGCGAGTGCCGATGACGACACCCGGGCGTAGATGTAGCGATACACGGTCAGCGAGTACTCGTCGTACAGCTCGCCGAACGCACCGACGTCCCCTGCCTGGGCGCGATCGACGAGCTCTGCGCGTCTCATCCCGTCCGGGCTTGGCTCCGGCGTCGTCAAGTTCTCTCCCCGTTCAACTGACACGTCTACGTCTGACACTGCCGCGAATGGCCACAGCGGCTGAGACAGCACCGAGCGTTACGCCTGAAGCACCCGCTGTCAACAGCGCGCGGCGTGCCGCTTTCCTTCCGGTCCGGTAATCCCGCACCGGCCAGCCGGCCACTTCGGCGTGCCGGCGAAGCTTCGCGTCGGGGTTGATCGCGCAGGGGTGGCCCACCAACTCGAGCATCGGCAGATCGTTGACCGAGTCCGAGTAGGCCGCACAATCGGCCAGGTGAAGCCCCTCGTGCGCCGCCAGCGCGCGGACCGCCTCCGCCTTCGCCGGGCCGTGAAGAATATCTCCCACCAGAGCGCCTGTATAGATCCCGTCCCGCGATTCTGCAATCGTTCCCAGCGCACCGGTCAGGCCGAGCCGGCGGGCCAGCAGCCGGGCGACCTCGACCGGCGCGGCGGTCACCAGCCAGACCCGCTCGCCGGCGTCCAGGTGCGACTGGGCGAACGCCTTGGTGCCCGGCCAGACCTTGTCCGCGATCAGTTCGTCGAAGATCTCCTCGACCAGGATCTGTACTTCGGACACCCGGTGCCCGGCGATGAACGCGAGCGCCGAGGAGCGCGCGTTGGCGACCGACTCCGGGGTCTCGCCCTGCAGCCGGAAGCGCAGCTGGTCGATCGCCTTGCGGGTGATCTCGGCGCTGGTGAAGAACTTGCGCCGGTACAGACCTCTGGCCAGGTGGTACACCGAAGCGCCGCGCAACATCGTGTTGTCCACGTCGAAGAACGCGGCGGCATGGGTCACCGGCGGTGTCTGCAGCGCCGCCTCGAGCTCGGCCGCGGCCGCACTGGCCTCACCGGCCAGCACCGACCGGGCGCGCAGATCACGCGTCGTTGGTCGAGTCACAGGATGACCCTAGCGGGGTCGTGACAGACTCGCCTGGTGAACTTCAACTTCGCGGATGTTCTTCGTGACACAGCGCAACGTCACGGCGAACGTCCGGCGCTGGTCGACGGGGACCGGCGGCTGACCTGGAGCCAGCTCGACGCGGCCGTGGACGCGGCTGCCCGCGGGTACTCGGCGGCAGGTCTGGTGCCGGGGTACCGGGTGGTGCTGCTGCTGGCGAACAGCATCGAGTTCGTCACCTCCTACCTGGGATGTCTTCGCGCCGGACTGGTCGCCGTGCCGCTGAACACCGGCCTCACCAAGCGCGAGATCAGTACCGTGATCGCGCACTCCGGAGCCCGTCTCGCGGTCGCCGACGGGGACCTGGCGGACAAGGTCGAGGGGATCAGAGTCGTCCGGGCGGGCGAGCTCAGTGGTCACGCTCCGCTTACGCCACAGACCGACCCGGAAGCGCTCGCCGTACTGCTTTACACCTCCGGGACGAGCGGTGAGCCGCGGGTCGCGATGCTCACCCACCGGGCCCTCGGCGCGAACGTGCGCAACCTGGCCGATCTCGGCGAGGACCGGATGGGGCCCGACGACGTCGTCCTGGGCGTGCTGCCGATGTTCCACGCGTTCGGGCTGAACGCGGTCCTCGGCTGGGCCGTCGCGACCGGGGCCCTGCTCGTCATCGAGCGCCGCTTCGACTCGACCGGCACCATCGACCTGGTACGCCGGTACGGCGTGACGCGGCTCCCACTCGCTCCACCGGCCCTCAACGCGTTCATCGCCCGGCCGGATCTCCAAGAGGCGCTGCAGACCGTCAAGGTCGTGCTGACCGGCGCCTCGACCCTGGATCGCGGGCTCGCGGACCGGTTCGAGCAGGCCAGCGGGCTGTTCGTGCACCAGGGCTACGGGTTGACCGAGGCCTCGCCCGGCGTCACCACCACCCTCGGCGAGCACGATCCCAAGCCTGGTTCCGTCGGCCGGCCGCTGCCCGGTGTCGAGGTGCGGATCGCCGACGAGCGCGGCGAGGACGTCGAGGGCGACGATCCCGGCGAGATCCTGGTCCGCGGCAAGAACCTGTTCTCCGGCTACTGGCCGGACGGCGTCGACGGGCCGGACGAGGACGGCTGGTACCGCACCGGCGACGTCGGGTTCCTGGACGCCGATGGTGACCTGTTCCTGGTCGACCGGCTCCGCGAGCTGATCATCGTGTCCGGCTTCAACGTCTTCCCGAGCGAGGTCGAGGAGGTCCTGGTCCAGGCTCCGGGTGTGCGCGAGGCGGCCGTGATCGGCGTACCGTCCGACGACACCGGTGAGGCGGTCAAGGCGTTCGTCGTACCGGCGACCGGGTCCGCGCCGGATCCCGCGGAGATTCGCGAGTACGCCGAGACGCGGCTCGCGCGCTTCAAGTGCCCGGTCGAGATCGAGGTGGTCGACCACCTGCCCCACTCGGTCACCGGCAAGGTCGCCAAGGGCCGGCTGCGGGAGGCGGACCGATGAGCGCCGGCGTGACTGAGCGGGTCACTCTCTACGGCAAACCGGGCTGTCATCTCTGCGACGACGCCCGGGTGATCGTGGCTCAGGTCTGCGCGGAACTAGGGGTCGGCTGGAACGAGATCGACATCACCCAGGACGAGAACCTGTTCAAGGAGTACGGCGAACAGATCCCGGTCACCTTCGTCGACGGCCGCCAGCACGATTTCTGGCGCGTCGACCCGGTCAGGCTCCGGAAGGCGCTGACCAGCTAGGCGGGGAGCCGGGCGGAGGGGCCTTGACAAGCCGGACCCGAACCGGTTCGCCGGTCAGTGCTCTGCGTCACGACGCCGTTCTCGATTTTGTTCTCACGTTCACAAGCTCCTAGAGTGGGGTAGTCGCCAGCCGTGAGGCGGTGACCCGCGAACCACCCTTTCCAGGAGAATTGTGACGCCTGCCCGCAGCCGTCGCCCCGGCGCGCCGACGAGAACCGACCGCGGCATTCCCGAGGCCACTGTCGCGCGCTTGCCGGTGTACCTGCGGGCCCTGACCGCCTTGTCGGACAGTGGCATCGCCACCGCGTCGAGCGAGGATCTGGCGACCGCGGCCGGCGTCAACTCGGCCAAGCTCCGCAAGGACCTGTCCTACCTCGGCTCCTACGGCACCCGCGGCGTCGGGTACGACGTGGAGTACCTGCGCTACCAGATCGCCCGCGAGATCGGCGTCACCCAGGACTGGGCCGTGGTCATCGTCGGGATCGGTAACCTGGGTCACGCGCTGGCCAACTACTCCGGTTTCGGCACCCGCGGTTTCCGGATCGTCGCCCTGCTCGACGCCGACCCGAAGCTGGTCGGCGAGCGGATCGGCGACATGGTCGTGCGCGACTTCGCCGAGCTGGAGGAGATCGTCGCCGCCGACCGGGTCTCGATCGGTGTGATCACCACGCCGGCCGGTCCGGCCCAGGAGGTCTGCGACCGGCTTGTATCAGCCGGCGTCACCAGCATCCTCAACTTCGCGCCGGTCGTGCTGTCGGTACCGGCCGGTGTGGACATCCGCAAGGTGGACCTCTCGATCGAGTTGCAGATCCTGGCGTACCACGAACAACGAAAGTCCGGAGAGGCGGCGCTGCCCGAGGTGCCCGAACTGCCAGCGATGAACGGTGTGGTCACTGATCTGCCCAGCGTGGGTGGAGGTGTCGGCGCGTGAGCTATTTGGTCGTCGGCATTTCGCACCGGTCCGCTGACATCTCCGTCCTGGAGCGGGTCGCGCTCGATCCGGACGCCGCGACCAAGCTGGCGCTGGCCGTGCAGCACACTCCGGCGGTCTCGGAGTCGGCCGTGCTGGCCACCTGCAACCGCACCGAGGTCTACGCGAACGTCGACCGCTTCCACGCCGGGATGGACGAGGTCACCGCGATCCTCGCCGACATCACCGGCGTACCGCTGCTGGATCTGGCCGAGCACCTCTACGTGCACTTCGAGGAGGGCGCGGTCGCGCACCTGTTCCAGGTCGCCGTCGGGCTCGACTCGATGATCGTCGGCGAGAGCCAGATCGTCGGCCAGGTGAAGGAGTCGCTGCGCGTCGGCCAGGACCTGGAGACGATCGGTACCGGCCTGAACGCCCTGTTCCAGCACGCTTTGCGGGTCGGCAAGCGGGCTCGCGCCGAGACCGGGATCGACTCGGCCGGCCGCTCGGTCGTCTCCGCCGGACTGGAAGCCGTCGGCGGGTTCGAAGGCCGCCGCGCGCTGGTCGTCGGGGCCGGCTCGATGGCATCTCTGGCCGCGCAAACCTTGCTGAACGGTGGCGCGGCGAGCGTGACGATCGCCAACCGCAACTACGAGCGGGCCGTCCTGCTGACGGACCGGGTCGGCGGTACTGCGATCAAGCTCGCCGACGTCCCGTCCGCGTTGCACGAGGCCGACCTGGTCGTCTCCTGCACCGGAGCGCGGGGCGTCGTACTGACCGAGGACATGATCCGGAGTGCGGCGGACGGCCGGCCGCTCGGCGTACTGGATGTCGCACTGCCCCGAGATGTCGATCCGGCCGCGGCCCGCATCGAGGGCGTCACGCTGGTGACCCTGGCCGATCTGGCCGGTACCGCGGGCGGCAGCGCGGACGACGTCGACGCCGTACGGCGAATCGTCGCCGAGGAGACCGGTGCCTTCGAGGCGACCCGGCGAGCCGCGTCCGTCACGCCGACCGTCGTCGCGCTGCGGGCAATGGCCAGCCAGCTTGTGGACGCCGAGCTGGCGAGGCTGGACCGCAAGCTGCCGGGCCTCGACGAGACCCAGCGCACCGAGGTGGCCCGGACGATCCGCCGGGTGGTCGACAAGGTGCTGCACACCCCGACCGTGCGGGTGAAGGAACTGGCCGCCGATCCGGGCGGACCGACGTACGCCGACGCGCTGCGCGAACTGTTCGCGCTCGACCCGGCCACCGTCGACGCGGTCACCGCGCCGAAGGCGCCCCAGGACACCACCGCCACAGCGGCGCAGACCAATGGAGGTGACCCCGCGTGATCCGGCTCGGTACCCGCAGGTCAGCGCTCGCGACAGCCCAGGCGAACCACGTCGCCGACCAGCTGCGCGCTCTCGGCCACGAGGTCGAACTCGTCTTGATCACCACCACCGGTGACACCAACCGGGCGCCGCTGGAGCAGATCGGCGGTACCGGCGTCTTCGTCAGCGCGCTCCGCGACGCCTTGCTGGCCGGCCAGATCGACATCGCGGTGCACTCGCTGAAGGACCTGCCGACCACGCCGGAGGCCGGGCTGACGCTCGGCGCGATCCCGCACCGCGAGGACCCGCGCGACGTACTGGTCGCCCGGGACGGCTTGAGCCTCGGTGAGCTGCAGACCGGAGCGCTGGTCGGGACCGGTTCGCCGCGCCGGGTGGCGCAGCTGGAAGCACTTGGGCTGGGCCTGGAAATGACCGGGATCCGCGGCAACGTGGACACCCGGATCGCGATGGTCACCGAGGGCAAATTGGACGCGGTGGTGCTCGCAAGGGCAGGGTTGGCCCGGTTGGGCCGGCTTTCGGAGGTCACCGAGACGCTGGATCCGATCCAGGTGCTGCCGGCACCGGGACAAGGTGCCCTGGGCATCGAGTGCCGCGCCGACGACGCCGCGGTACTGCAGGCTCTCGCCCCGCTGGAGGACCCCGCGGTCCGGGCGGCGGTGACGGCCGAACGGCAGATGCTGGCCACGCTCGAGGCAGGGTGCACGGCTCCGGTCGGCGCGCTCGCCGAGGTGGTCGAAGGTGAGGACGGGCCGGAGCTGTGGCTCCGGGGAGCGCTCGGCCAGGAGGGCGGCGTACGGCGGCTGTCGGCGAACGGGCCGGTGGACGACCCACGGGCTCTGGGGCGGGCACTCGCGAACGAGTTGCTGGAGCAGACATGACACCGGCACGGGGAACGACGCAGGCGAGTACGGATACGAGTACGAGTACGAAGACGAGCAGGACAAGGGCAAAGGCGACAGCAGACGTGAGCAGCGCGAAGACAGCGGCCACCAAGGCACCCCAGAAGGTGCCGGCGAAGATCGCAGCCAGCACCACGACCGTCAAGCAGACCAGACCGCTCGGGCACGTCACCTTCGTCGGCGTCGGCCCGGGTGACCCGTCGCTGCTGACGATCGCCGGCCGCGACGTGCTGGCGAACGCCGACGCGGTGGTGGTCGAGGGTCCGGAGCACGACGCGTTCCTCGGGTACTGCAAGCCGGGCGTCGAGGTCATCGACGGCTCCGGCGCCGAGGGCAGCCGGGCGCTGCGGGTCGCCGCCCGCGCGCGGCTGGTGGTGAAGACCGCCAAGGCCTCGGCGAACGTGGTCCGCCTGCTCACCGGCGACCCGTTCACGTTCTCCAGTGGAGCCGAGGAAGCCGCCGCCTGCCGCAAGGCCGGGATCAGCTTCAACGTGGTTCCCGGTGTCAGCGAGGTCAGCGCCGTACCGGCGTACGCGGGGATCCCGCTGACCATGAAGAGCGACCGTGAGGTCACGGTGCTCGACCTGGCCGAGTCCAAGCTCGACTTCAGCCGGGTGCACCCGAAGCAGACACTGGTGCTGTTGAACGCCGTCGACCTGCTCAAGGAGACGACCGCGGCGCTGCTCGAGGCCGGCTTCGACGCCGGTACGCCGGTCGCCGCGACCGTCGGCGGGACGACGACCTCGCAGGCCAGTGTGGTCGGCACGCTCGGCACCATCGTGGCCGACCTGCGCGCGGCCAAGCTGGTCGGCGAGGCGGTGATCGTGGTCGGCTCGGTGGTCGAGCAGCGCGAGTCGCTGTCCTGGTTCGAGACCAAGCCGCTGTTCGGCTGGCGGATCCTGGTGCCGCGCACCAAGGACCAGGCCGGCCCGCTGATGGACCGGCTGCGCCGCTACGGCGCGATGCCGGAAGAGGTCCCGACGATCTCCGTCGAGCCGCCGCGCAACCCGCAGCAGATGGACAAGGCCATCCGTGGCCTGGTCGAGGGCCGCTACGAGTGGGTCGCCTTCACCTCGGTGAACGCGGTCAAGGCGGTCCGGGAGAAGTTCGACGAGTACGGGCTGGACGCGCGGGCGTTCTCCGGGCTGAAGATCGCGGCGGTCGGCGAGAAGACCGCCGAGGCGATCGGCGCCTGGGGCATCCGGCCGGACCTGCTGCCCTCGGGTGAGCAGTCCGCCGCCGGGCTGGTCGAGGACTGGCCGCCGTTCGACGAGGTGCTCGACCCGATCAACCGGGTCTTCCTGCCCCGGGCGGACATCGCCACCGAGACACTGGTGGCGGGCCTGACCGATCTGGGCTGGGAGGTCGACGACGTCACGGCGTACCGGACCGTGCGGGCCGCCCCGCCGCCCGCGCCGACGCGGGAAGCGATCAAGTCGGGCAAGTTCGACGCGGTCGTGTTCACCTCGTCCTCGACCGTGCGCAACCTGGTCGGCATCGCCGGCAAGCCGCACGCGTCGACGGTGATCGCGGTGATCGGCCCGGCGACGCTCAAGACCGCCGAGGAGCACGGCCTGCGCGTGGACGCGATGGCCGAGTCCCCGTCGGCCGAGGAGTTGGCCGACGCACTTGCTCGCTTCGGTGCGGATCGGCGTGACACCATGCTGGAGGCCGGTGAACCGGTCACCCGTCCGTCCGAGCGCCGCTCGGGTTCTCGCAGGAAGAGCTAACTCCGATGTCTGGTTTCCCGGGTGTGAGGCCGCGGCGGCTCCGGTCGTCCGCGGCGATGCGCAAGCTGGTCGCCGAGACCACGCTGGAGCCTCGTCAGCTGATCCTGCCGATGTTCATCCGGGAAGGCGCGCGAGAGCCGATCGCGATCAGCTCGATGCCGGGCGTCTACCAGCACACCCGCGACACGGCCCGCAAGGCTGTCGCCGAGGCTGCTCAACTGGGGCTCGGCGGCGTGATGCTGTTCGGGGTACCGGAGAAGAAGGACCCTGAGGGCTCCGGTGCTCTCGATCCGGACGGCATCCTCAACGTGGCGATCCGGGACGCGGTGTCCGAGGTGGGTGACGACCTGCTGGTCATGTCGGACCTCTGCCTGGACGAGTTCACCTCGCACGGGCACTGCGGCGTACTGGACTCTGCCGGCCGGGTCGACAACGACGCGACACTGGCCATCTACGCGGAGATGGGTATCGCCCAGGCCACCGCGGGCGCTCACGTGGTCGGTCCGTCGGGGATGATGGACGGCCAGGTCGGAGCCGTCCGTACGGCGCTGGACGGCGCCGGCTTCCAGGAGACGGTGATCCTCGCGTACGCCGTGAAGTACGCGTCGGCCTTCTTCGGCCCCTTCCGGGAAGCCGTCGGCTCGTCGTTGACCGGCGACCGCAAGACCTACCAGCAGGACCCGGCGAACGCCCGCGACGCGATCCGCGAGGTCGACCTGGACATCGCCGAAGGCGCCGACATCGTGATGGTGAAGCCCGCCCTGGCCTACCTCGACATCATCCGCCAGGTCCGCGACCACGTGAACGTCCCGGTCGCGGCGTACAACATCTCCGGCGAGTACGCGATGGTCGAAGCCGCAGCCGCCAACGGCTGGATCGACCGCGACCGCGCAATCCTCGAAACCCTGACCTCAATCCGCCGAGCCGGCGCCGACACCATCCTGACCTACTGGGCCGCAGAAGCAGTCCAGCTGCTCAGGTAGTACTCACCCACGCCCCTCCAGGCTCGCTCCTCCGTCGCTCCCTTCCGCGGCTCCCGCCCACGCCCGCGCGCTCCTACGTCGCTGGGTGCCCCCTGGGGCTGTCGCTCTGCAGGCACTCCGGCCAGCGCATCCCCCTGACTACTGGTAGGAAATACCCAAGCCGGGTTTCGTTCCTCGAGGAACGGCCCACCAGCTTGGGGAGGTGGATCTGCCATGGCCAGCCAACGTGTGACTCAAGAAAACTTCGGCAGCTGGATCATGAAGTGCAATCCGGCGGTCTCCAATCTGCCGGAGTTGATCGAGCACGGTGTCAGTAGCTGGTGCGTCCAGAAGACCTACCGCACAAGGCTTTTCGAGCCCGGCCAACCAGTCCTCCTCTGGGTCAGCGGCTCCGCGCGAGCCACACCAGCCCCAGGCATCTGGGCCACCGGCCACGTCACCGGCCCCGCCGACTGGCGCCCTTCATCTTCCGGGGAGCCGCCGAAGTACGTCGTACCGCTAACCCTCGACTTCCTCCCGCAGCCGATCCCCAGAGCACTCCTCGTCACCCACCCAGCCCTGACCGACCTCGAAGTCCTCCGCCAACCCCAAATGAGCAACCCAAGCTTCGCCACCCGGTCTCAGTACGCCGCCCTGCAACACTTCCTGAGAACCGCGCAAACCCCACGCGCTCAGTAGGCAGCAAGAAGCCGGGGAGGGAAGACCTGCGCTCCTGCTCCCAACTGCGCCGGGCGAAGCGACTCGTAGAGACGTACCCGACGATCAGTCCGTCTTCCTGCTGCCATCCGAGGTCCAGCTTGGCAGGAAAGCAGTTGACCCTGGCGAAACTGTTGCCGCCGACAACCACTCCGCCAAGCAGGCGCACCCAGCCGCGTTCGCTCAGCAAGCTGTCGGAGTCCAGCACGATCGCGCCAGGCGCGGACCTGTCACCCACCTGAAGCTGCACGATCGGGCCTGTCCGCTTCCTGTGTCACCCGCTGACCCCTGCACATCGACCGCGCTGCCAGAGCTGACTCCGTCAGAGGCAAGGCCGCTCTACACCTGTGTTCATCCACAGGCATAGGCTCCCTGTGCACAACTTGTCCGATTCCGGCCAATCTGGATTCCCCTTAAAAACAAGGCGATCCGAGCCCAGAAACTGTCGGAGGCGGTCTCTAGAGTTTGCTGCATGGAGACCACGCAGCTACTCCCACCGTCGAGGCTCGGCGACAGCGCCCTGCTGTCCACCCTCGACGCGGTAGACGCTGCTCTCTCCACCCTGAACACCTATCACCTCCAGCTCCTCGCCGACCTCGACCAACGCGGCCTCGCCACCGAACACGGCGCCCGCGACACCATCGAATTCCTCTCGCTTCGTCATCACCGCAACCGCCGCGCGATCCGCCGAGACCTCAAGACCGCCAAGGCTCTGCCGAAGTACAGCGCCGTCAGCGCCGCCCTGCCCGACCCCGTGGCACCAACAAACCCACAGCCCGCAGCTCACGACGCACCGACGCCGGGGTTGACCCCGGCACAGGCCGAAGCCATCATCACCACCTTGGAAAAGGCCCCGGCCACAGTGCCGGACGAGGCACTGCGGGTGGCCGAGGAACAGATGATCGAAGTCGCCCGCCTCCTCACACCCGACGACCTGCTGGCCTTCGGCCGCGAGGTGCTGGCCAGGCTGGACACCGACGGCCCCGAACCCGCCGAGAACGACGCCCACACCCGCGAAACCCTGACCCTGCGCCGGGCCGAAGGCGGCGTGAAGTTCTCCGGCTACCTCGCCGGTGAGAATGGCGAGCAGTTCCGCACCCAGATCAACCGCCTGTCCAAACCCCACCGAACCGTCGACGGCGAACTGGACCCCCGCCCGCACGACAAGCGCCAGGCGGACGCCCTCACCCAGATCCTTAACACCGCCGCCGCCACCACACCCCGCCCCCACGACGAAGCCGACACCTCCACCGGGCCAGGCGTTCCGCACATCACCATCACGATCGATTTCGAGGACCTGCGTACCGCCACCTCCCAAGCCGTGGGAGAGTTGGTCTACGGCGACAACCTGTCCGCCGCAGCCGTACGCCGCCTCGCCTGTGACGCCGCGATCCTGCCGATCGTGCTCGGCTCGGACTCCCAACCGCTGGACGTCGGCACCGAGCAGCGCTTCGTCACCCGGCCGATCCGGCGGGCGCTGTTCAAGCGCGACAAGGGCTGCGTGATCTGCAAGGCGCCACCGTGGCAGTGCCACGCCCACCACCTCATCCACTGGATCGACGGCGGCCCCACATCGATCACCAACCTCGTCCTGCTCTGCGCCGGCCACCACCGCGCCGTCCACTCCGGGCAATGGACCATCACCGTCACCGGCGGCATGGTCCAGGTCACCCGACCGACCTGGACCACCCCCGGCACCACCACCGCCGCAGACCTGGCCAACCTCACCAACCTGAGCAGGTACTCCGCCCCGCCCACACCCGCACACGTCGGCGTCGACCCGCACCACCTGAACCCCCACCACCTCCCCAAGCCCTCACCCGGGCAGGTCAGCGTCAAC
Source organism: Kribbella sp. NPDC023855 (assembly GCF_040639475.1). Classification (NCBI taxonomy): domain Bacteria; kingdom Bacillati; phylum Actinomycetota; class Actinomycetes; order Propionibacteriales; family Kribbellaceae; genus Kribbella; species Kribbella sp. NPDC023855. Next base: position 567,763 of record NZ_JBFAAA010000003.1, on the reverse strand, counting down.
CCCCACCACCAACACCCCGACCGGCTCCCCACCACCAGCCTCACCAGTCGACCCGGCCCGGACCCCAAGATCCAGACCGCCACCGGAACCCTGCCCTGGCTCACCCCAGAAGCCACCACCCTCCTCGATCCCTGGGGCGACAGCGGCACCCCCTCCGCAGGCCCGTAACACCACCCCGCCCACCGGCGCCCCCGCAGCCGCCGGCGCTCCCCACAACCCCCAGCGCCTGCACACCAACCTCGGGCGCCGCTAATCAACGTCCTCACCCACCCGCGTCCTCACCCACCCGCGTCCTCACCCACCCGCGTCCTCACCCACCCGCGTCCTCACCCACCCGCGTCCTCACCCACCCGCGTCCTCACCCACTCGCGTCCTCACCCACCCGCGTCCTCACCCAGCCGATCCCACGACCCGTCCGATCCCACGCCCCACCGACCAGCCAAGCGAACCCACCAAGCCCGCAACCACGCGCCTCGCGCACGACCCGCCGCCCCCGTCACAGTCGCCCGCGCAATCCATCCGCGCCATTGTCACCCGCCGTCCGCGCAGTCCATCCGCCTTCAACCTCTCCTCCATCAGACCAAAGGACGGTTGATGCCGTCGGCAACCGTTCTTTCGGTGGGTGGGGGAGTGAAGTGGGTGGTCAGGTTGCGGCGGTTGGCCAGGTGGAGGATCAGGGCGGTGAAGGTGATGGTGAGGGTGGTGTCGAGCAGGAACATCGGCCAGGGCATGTCGGCGGCTGTTTCGTCGGAGGCTAGGCCGCCGGTATAGGCGGCTGCTGCGCCGAGGCCGAGGACGTTGGTGGTGATGTGGAGTCCGAGGGCGGCCTCGAGGCCGCCGGTGCGGATGGTCAGCCAGCCGGTGCAGAGACCGAAGATGACCAGGCTGGCGAATCCCCATGGCGTGCCCAGGCCGTGCGCCGCCGCGAACAGTACGGCCTGCGGGATCAGCACCAGAAGGGGCGAGCGGACGAAGCAACCCGTTGCCTGCAGCAACCAGCCGCGGCAGACGTACTCCTCGGCCGCGGCCTGGAACGGGACCAGGCAGACGACGACCGCGAGTCCGGTGAGGAACGTCCCCCAGCCGACCCATGCGGAGTCGTCCAGCGGGTCCATCAGGAAGGAGACGGCCAGCAGTACGGCGATGGGTGCGGCGGCGAGGGCCAGGCAGGTTCGCAACCACGACCACCGAAGGTGGCCGACGACCGAGGACAGCGTGCCCCAGCGGCGTTTCTGGACCCAGCGCGCGGTCAGGGCGAGCGCCGGGAGCGGGACAGCACTGAGGAGGAGCAGGAAGGCGGTGTCGGGGATATCGCCGAACAGCGGCCAGTCGTCGGCATCCCTGGGAACGTCGAGGAAAGCGCCGGTGATGTCCACCACCCCGAAGATCGGCACCATTGCGGCTACCGTCAGTCCGAGCAGGACGATGGTCCCGAGGAAAGGGCGCCACCAGTTGTGCCGGCCGGTGACCAGTGCAAGTCGCTCGTACGAGACCGGTTCCGCCGCCTGCGGGGCGATGACGGGTCCCACCATCTGCCCCGGTACGACAGGCACTTCCATCTGCTCGAATGTCATGCCCAGAGCATGGTCGCCGACGGCCGCCGAGGCGTCAGTCTTAAGCACGATCGCGGCCTCTATCGCTGGGTAGAGACGCCTGTGCGCCGGGTAGAGACGCTTATGCTTCGGCTCTGATGGAACACCTCCGCAACTGGCTGCTGCCTGCCGTCCTCGGGATCGGCTGGGTGGCGTTGTCGCCCACCATGGCGGCCGCGCTCGACCTGCCGATGAGCCGGCAGGAGCTCGTCGTCATCGGCATCGCATCGGTGGTGGCGGCGGTCGCGCTGGGGTTCCGTCGCCGTACGCCGCTCGCGACACTCGGCGTGGTGACCGTAGTGGCGGTCCTCGGCCAAGTCGCCACTGGGCCGGACGGGTTGGGCCTGCTGCCGACCGAACTGATCGCCCTGTACTCCGTCGCAGTGCGCTGCCCCCCGGCGGTCAGCTGGCGGGCCGCTGCCGCGCTCGTTGTCGTGATGAGCCTGACTGCCCTCGGTCTTTACGGCCCCGGACCGGACTCCGCCGCGGAGGCTGTGCTCAATCTGGTTCTGAGTCTCGTCATCCTCGGCGGCGGACAGAACCGTCGACGCCGGCTGGCCGTCCGCGCGCAGGCCGCCCAGGAGCTGCGCGACGCCGAGGAGCGCAGACGCAGCGCGGCGGCCGTCGAGCGTCGCCGGCTCGCGCGCGAACTGCATGACGTCAGCGCCCACCACCTCACGTCGATCGTCGTCAGCGGCGGCGCCGCGGAACGGCTGAGCGACCGCCGGCCTGAACTTGTCGAAGAGGCGCTGGCATACGCCGCGCGCACGGGCCGCGAGACGCTGGTGTCCCTGCGGCGTCTGGTGGCGGTGCTGGGGACAGGCCACCGCGACCAGGGCGAGCCACTCGGCGGCCGGATCGCGGAGCTGGCCGAGGCCTTCACCCGGTTGGGGCAGGAGGTACAGGTCGATGTCACGCCCGAGGTGCACGGGCCGGTCGCGGAAGCTGTGTTCGGCATCGTCCGGGAGTCGCTCACCAATACGCTGCGGCACGCGCCGGGCGCCGCAGTACGGGTGCTCGTGACGCGTGAAGGTGACCGCATCCACCTCCTGGTGGAGAACGGCCAGGCCACGGGCATCCCCTCGGCCGGCCAGGGCAGCGGGCGGGGGATTGCCGGCATGAAAGACCGCGCTGAAACCCTCGGCGGCACACTCACAGCACGTCCCGCCCCAGACGGAGGCTGGCGAGTCGAGGCCAGCCTGCCGTCGAAAGCCCTTGTTTTCAACGCAGGGGATGCCCTGTACGCCGGGGCGCCGCCGCCGGGGTTGCCGTTGTCGGCGCATCATCGGCCGGTCGGGCGGTGGCGGGATCACTGGTTGGCCGAGCTCAGCATGGTGCTCGCGGTCGCGGTCGCGGCAGTAGCCGGGGTGGCTGCGACGATCTCTGAAGAAATGCCGGAAGCAGACTCCGCGGCCGTCGGTCTTGCGTTGCTGCTGGCGCTGATTCCCGCCCTGGTGTTGCTCGGGCGCCGGAATCGTCCGTGGACGGTGCTGGCCGGAGTCACCGTCGCGGTCTGGCTCTGGCCGGTCGCGATCGGTCTTGGCCAGCTGCCTCAACAGCTGGCGCCGGCGGTTGCGGTCTGTCTCGGCGCACCGATGGCAGCGGTCTATGCGGTCGCGGCGTACGGGCGCGGGGCGTACCCGACCTGGGCCTCGGTGCCTGTCGGCGCGGGCGGGTTCGGTGTGGCGGCGGGTGTGTTGGTGTTCCTCACGCCGCAGGAGGCTGACCTGACCGGGCCGGGGTTTGCCATCTTCATCATGGTCCTCGCCGGCGTTGTTCTGGCGGGTCCGCTGACAGCTTGCTGGGCGGTTGGAGCTCTCGCACGTAAGCGAAGAAGCCGGCGGCTGGATCACGACGGCCGGGCGCTCGCCGAGCTGGTCCAGGCGGCCGAGACCGAAGTACATGGCGAGCGACAGCGCATCGCCACCGGACTGAGCGGCAGCGTGCTGACCCGCACGAGCCGGATGATCGCCCTCGCGGAGGCAGGTCAGCTCGAAAGCGTCACCACCGAGGCGAGATCCGCGCTGACCGCGATGCGTGAACTCCTCGAGACCCTCGACGACCCTGGCACCCCAGCCGCCCGCACGCCCCAACTCACGCCTCCGCAATCCGACGAGAAGAGGTTCTGATGGCCGTTCGGGTGCTGGTTGTGGATGATCAGGCGGTGGTTCGGGCCGGTTTCGCCGCGATTGTGGATGCCGAGGACGATTTGGTCGTCGTCGGGCAGGCCGGCGACGGGGCGGAGGCTGTCTCGCTGGCTGCGGCGCTGGAGCCTGACGTCGTACTGATGGACATCCGGATGCCCGGTCTGGACGGGCTTTCGGCTACTCGGTTGCTCACCGACCTCGGGGAGCGGCCGCGGGTTCTGGTGCTCACCACGTTCGATCGCAACGAGTACGTCTATGAGGCATTGCGGTCCGGGGCGTCCGGGTTTCTGCTCAAGGACGCCCGGCCCGAGGATCTCCTGACCGCGATCCGGGTCATCGCGGCCGGGGAAGGCATGCTCGCGCCCGCCGTGACCCGGCGGTTGATCCAGGCCTTCGCGAAGGGAGCACCGGCGGTCGGGACGAGCGAAGTACTGGGCAAGTTGACGCCTCGCGAGCTGGAGGTCCTGACGCTGATCGCGGCCGGGCTGACCAACGCGGAGATCGGCGCCAAACTCGGCGTCGCCGTCGGGACGGTGAAGACCCACGTCAACGCGTTGCTCACCAAGATCGGCGCGCGCGACCGCGTTCAAGCGACGATCATCGCCTACGACCACGGCCTGGTCCGCCCACGCGCCTAACCCGCGCCGTCTAGTCCGCCGCGTCCTCGGCGGCGGCGTCGGCCTTCGCGTCGTACCGGCGAAAGGTCTTGTTAGCGGTCAGCAGCATGATGCCCAGCACGCAGGCCGCGCCGCCCGCCACGATGCTGGTGACCGGGCCGAACATCCCAGCCACCCCGCCGGCCCGGACGTTGCCGAGATTGGGCCCACCCAAGCCGATGATGAAGTCGAGCGAGTTGAGCCGGCCGCGGAGTTCGTCCGGCGTCTTGGTTTGCAGGATCGTCGCGCGGAAGACGGTGGTGACGATGTCGGCGGCGCCCGCGATCGCGAGAAAGACTACGGCCAGCCAAACCGAGTGGGTGAGGCCGACCGCGCCGATGCCCGCGCCCCAGATCGCCACCGAGACGAGCATCGCGCGCCCTTGATGGCGGAGGCGTGCGAGCGGTCCGGACAGCACAGCGGCAACCAGACCACCGACGCCGATCGCGGCGAACAGGTAACCGACCGTCCGTGGCCCGCCCCCGAAATGCGTGGCAGCGAGAGCAGGGAAGAGCGCGGTCGGCATCGCCAGGACGGTGGCGTTGAGGTCGATCAGGAAGATCATCCCGATCAACTTGTGGTTCACGGCGTACCTCAGCCCCTCCACCACCGACGGCAGCCCGACGCCCGACCCACCACCCTCAGGCGGCATCGGTGGCAGCCGTCGTACGCTCACCAGCACCGCGACGAAGGTCAACGCATCCACCCCGTACGCCGCTTCCAGGCCGGCCGTCGCGATCAGTACTCCGGCCAGCACCGGCGCGGCGATGATCGCGACCTGGAAGGACAACTGGGTCAGCGCGGCCGCGGCGGGCAGCCGTTCCAGCGGCAGCACCCGGGGGATGAACGTACGCCGAGCAGGCGTGTCGACAGCCGACAACGCGGAAGCAATTGCCGTGAGCAAGTAAAGGAGCCAGACCTGACGCCAGTCCAGCAACGCCTGCAGCGCGAACACCAGCGAGACGGCCATCAGCCCGCTGCCGGTCAGCAGTACGAGCCGCCGCCGGTCGACCGCATCAGCGATCGAACCCCCGAACAACCCCAGCACCAGCGTGGGCAGCAGAGACGCCAGGCTGATCGCGCCGACGGCGACTGACGAGCCGGTCAGGTCGTACGTCTGGATCGCGACCGCGACCATGGTCATCATGCTGCCGATCGACGACAGCGACTGCCCGGCCCACAACCACCGGAACTCCACCGACTCCCGCAACGGCGTCACATCGGCGAACAAACTCCCCGGCCCAGGCACAAGGATCGATTCTGCTCGCGCCCCCGCCCCCAGGCAAACGCATTCTGTCTCCAGACGCATCGCCGTAAGCTCGGAGCAGGTCAGTGTCACCACCAGGGGAGGCGACGTGGAGCTAGCAGCGACGAGCAGGCCGCTGACTGGAAGGCGCCCGGCGAGTGGAAGACGCTGGTACGCCGCCTGGGCGGCCACCAACACAGCACTCGGCGCCCTGCTGGCCTACCGCGCCTCGCGACGGGCGGGATCGTCGGGATGAGCGCGGGTCTGCTGCTGGCTCCCGCTCTCCTGTTCTTCTAACGCCTGACGGTGTAGTCCGACTGGATGAGGCCGGCGCCGAGGGTGCGGGTGGCGTTGTGGGTGAGGGCGACGTCGGCGTCGAGCTCGCCGAACAGCGGGATGCCCTGGCCGAGCAGGACGGGGACGACGGTGATGGTCAGCTCGTTCAGCAGGCCGGCCCGGAGGAACGTCTGGATCACCCGGCCACCGTCGGCGTACACCCGTTTGGCGCCGCGGTCCTCCAGCGTCTGGACCAGCCCGTCGAGGGTTCGGTGCACGATGATCCGCTCGTCGGCGTCAGGGTCCAGCGTGGTGCTCAGCACCTCGACCTGCTTGCCCTCGTAGGGCCAGAAGCCGAAGGTGAGCACCTTCTCGTAGGTGCTGCGGCCCAGCACGACGGTGTCGATCGCCGTCATGAACTCGTCGTACCCGGTGTCGCCGGCCTGCTCGCCCCGCTCGGTCAACCAGTCGATCGACCCGTCCGGCCGCGCGATGAACCCGTCCAGACTGGTCGCAATGAAAACCGCCCCATGAAAACTCACCCTCCCTTTCTACAACGTCCCACCGACACACCCCAGCAAGGGACCAGACTCAGCGGAAGTCCCCGGCATGCTCCTCGGCCCACGCGGCGAAACTGCGCGCGGGCGACCCGGTGACCTCCTCGACCGTCGACGTGATCAACTCCGAAGGCGGACGGCCGACGTTGGCGAGCAGCGCCTCGACCAGAGCCGGCGGACGACCATCGGCCAGCAGTTGCCCCCGGGCATCCTCAACCGGCGCCGCCTCGAAGCGCAGCTCCCGTCCGAGTGCCGCACCCAGCGCCGCGACCTGCTCGGCCCGGCTCACCACCTGAGGCCCGGTGAGCACCAGCCGCTGACCCACAAACTCGTCGGACGCCAACACCCGAGCGGCAACCGATGCGACGTCCCGCTCGTGCACAACCGCGGTGGCCGGGATGTCAGTCGACCCCATCGAGCGCGTCCCGCAGACTCTCCGGCCGCGACAGGTCGCCGCCTGTCCGACGGGAGAACGCACGGACGTCAGCGGCCGGAAGTTGGCCGAGTTGATCGAGCAGCTCCCGGCCGACGTTGCCGCTGGCACCGGTCACGAGGATTCTGGTCATGCTGGGTGACAGCTTCCGTAGTACCGGCTGTATTCCCGTCAGCCCATCCTCCGCATCCCCCACAGCGGCACCCTCGAGACCACCATCCGGCTGGGCACCTAGACGAACCGAAAGCACGGTGGCCACCCCAAGCGACCGTACTTTCGGCCGGTTCGCCGGCCGCCCGGCCTTCCTAGCCTGAGCACCATGACTCGCAAGCTGTACGACCTCGGGCTCGCCATCGTGTTCGTCCTGGGCATCGCGTTCACGGCCTTCATGCTGATGACCAGCTGGGGTGGCACTTCGTGGGTGTTCTGCTCGGCCATCTCGATCGTCGTCGGCGGCCTCGCGTTGCTGCGCGAGCGGCAGAAGCTCCTGACGGCGATCGCCGGGCTGGCCGTGACGGGGATCGCCATCGCCGTGGCCGCTGCGGGCAACCTGCCCGAGGAACCAGCGCCCATCACGGCGCTCGCCCTGGCGGTGCTGGTCGGCTCGGCGATCCGAACGCTTCCGATCGGGCCGGCCGCCGGGGTGGCCGCGGCCGGTGTCGCGGTCGTCGGTGCCGCCTGGTTCGACGGTTCCGGCGCCGTGACGGTCATGGCCACGACGGCGATGATCGCCGCACTCGTCGTGGGAGCGGTACTGCGTGGTCTCGACCGCCTCCGGCCTGCCAAGGCCCCGACCCTTCAGGCCGGCCCTGCCGAACGAGGCGGTTCCCGGTCATCGACTCGGTAGCCTGAGCGTCGTGACCATTCCGGACCGATGGGTCAGGGGCCTGTCCACCGTCGGGCTCGGTGTCTCCTTCCTCGTTGCCATCGGCATCCAGTCGCTGGCGCTCGCCCAGACGTGGGGAGCGGCGTACTGGGTTCCCGGCTGTGTCGCTGCTGTCGTGGTGTGCGGCCTCGCGTTAGTGCGGCAGCGGGAACGGTTCTGGACGGCCGTCGCGGGTCTCGTCGTGGCCGCGCTGGCGGTCCTCGTGCCGCTGCTCCCCGAGAGCCGGTTGCCCGTCGGTCTAGGGCCTGCCTTGGTTCTCGGGCTGGCGGTGCTCATCGGATCCGCAGTACGAGCGCTGACACCTGTGCAGGCCGGGGTCATCGCGGGTGCCGGTCTGCTGGTCGTCGCCGGTCAGTTCGCGGCCAAGCCTGCATCGGCCGTCCCCGCGATCGCTGCCGCGGCCTGGCTTGCGGGCGTCGGGACAGGCCTGCTGCTGCGCGGACTCGACGACCGGGCAAAAACCCTCGCCGACCAGGTACGCCGGGCCGAAAGGCTCGAGCTTGCCCGCGAACTGCACGACATCGTGGCGCACCACATCACCGGAATGCTGATCCAGACGCAGGCGACCCAGATCATCGCGCGGCGCAATCCGGAGCAGGTACCGGAATCGCTGACCGAGATCGAGGCCGCCGGGGCGGAGGCCATGAGTGCGATGCGCCGCGTTCTCGGACTGCTGCGCGACACCGACGACGCAGCGCCCGCGACGCCCGGGCCGGAAGATTTGAGCGCGCTGGTCGAACGCTTCAGCAGGCAAGGCCCACCGGTCCACTTGACCATGCCCGATGACGAGAGCGACTGGCCGCCGGAGGTGACCAGTACCGTCTACCGGATCGTGCAGGAGGCGCTGACGAACGTCCTGCGGCATGCGCGGCAGGCCACCTCGCTCGACGTCACCGTCACCCGCGACCCGGAGGCGGTCACCGTCGAGGTCACGGACGACGCTCCGACGAACCAGAACCGTCCCCACCACCGCTCGGGGTACGGGCTGATCGGTATGCGCGAGCGCGTCGAAACGCTCGGCGGCCTCCTGTACGCCGGTCCGCGGCCCGGCGTAGAGGGCTGGTCGGTCCGCGCCACTTTGCCCATCGAGGAGTCCGGATGACGCTCAAGGTACTGCTCGCCGACGACCAGGCGATGATCCGCCGGGGGCTGCGGCTGATCCTGGAGGACCAGCCTGACATCACCGTCATCGGCGAGGCCGCGGACGGCGCCGAGGCGGTCGAGCTGGCCCGGCGGCTGCGGCCGGACGTGTGCCTGGTCGACATCAGGATGCCCAAGCTCGACGGCATCGAGGTCACCCGCGCGTTGGCCGGCCCGCAGGTGACCGATCCGATCCGCGTCGTCGTGGTCACCACGTTCGACCTCGACGAGTACGTGTACGGCGCGCTGCGCGGTGGCGCGGCCGGTTTCGTCCTCAAGGACGCCGGGCCCGGTCTGCTGGTCGAGGCCGTTCGCGCTGCCTGCAACGGCGAGGCGCTGGTGTCGCCGTCGATCACCCTGCGGCTGCTCAAGCATCTCAACGCGACGGCACCCCGCGGTCGCGGGATGCCGTCGCCAGAGCTGTCCGGGCGGGCGCTCGAGGTGGTGCGGGCCATCGCGCGAGGCCGTACCAACCAGGAGATCGCCGCCGAGCTGTTCATCTCACTCAGTACCGTCAAGAGTCACCTGGCGGCGATCCAGTCCAAGCTCGGGGTGCGCAACCGAACCGAGATCGCGGTCTGGGCCTGGGAGAACCACCTGGTCAGCTCGCCCGCCGACGGATCCGCCACAGACCGAACGCGATGAGCAGCCCGCTGATCGCCAGGTAGGTGCCGGTCTCCAGCCACTGCAGCGGCCAGTAGCGGCTGCGCGGGTGATAGCGCACGTCGACGTGAAGGTCGAGCTTGGCCAGGCACACCGCCGCGTCGCCGAAGGTGCCGCTCGCGCCGGTCTTGGGCGGGCTGTCGAGACACTTGCCGAACCTGGTCCCGTCGAGGTCCTTGCCGTCCGCGGTACGCATCGGGCTGGTCTCGGCGATCCACGCATCCGGCGCGCCCGGGACCTTCAGACCGTTGATGACGGCGCCACCGCCGATGCTGCCCAGGTTCTGCGCCTGGTTGATCGCCGCGGCCGTGAGCGGCAACGTGGTGGTGGCGGGTGGCAGCAGCACCGGACGGATCACGTTGGGGAAGAAGAACTGGAAGGCGATGAAGACGACGAGCGTCACCGCCATGGCGGGCAGCGTGCGTCGCAGTACGAGCCCGACGACCGTGCCGAAGGTGAAGGCCAGCGCGGCGTAGCCGATCGGGGCGAGGTTGCGGGCGCCGAACACGAAGGCCTGGAAGTCGTCCTTGACGACCTGATCGAACGGATGGGCCGCCCAGGTGAGCAGAGCGGCGCACCCACCAGTGAGAACGACGGCCGCCGAACCGACCAGCAGGAGCTTGGTGAGGAGCCAGCGTCGGCGGGTCACGCTCTGGTTCCACACCAGCCGGTGCGTGCCGTTCTCGAGTTCCCGGGCGATCATCGGCGCGCCCCAGAACGCTCCGATCACGGCCGGAACCAAGGCAAGCCCGGCCGCGAGGAACAACAACGTGTTCTGGTGGGCACTGCGAAACTGGCTGGTTGCCTGGGCACAGTCCACCACGTTGCGGCAACTGGCACGGTAGATGTCGTACCCGTCGCGGATTTCGCCGCCGTAGTACAGCAGGTACGCCGTGACGATGGCCAGCGCGCCGGCGCCGACGAGGGCCTGGATGCGGAACTGCCGCAAGCTCAGCCAGATCATCGCGCGACCTCCCAGTTCGCGGCCTCGACACCGGCCGCAGCCCGGGTCATGTAGGCGAGGACGAGTTCTTCGAGCGAAACCGGGTGCAGTGGGCCTGATGCGACGCTGGTGCGAACGATCGCGCTGCTGTGGTCGCCACTGTGTTCGACCGAGATTACCTCGACGCTCGCGGCCAACCGGTCGAAGTCACCGCGAGGTGCCACCAGCCGGTCGTGGCCGGCCAGCAGGTCACTAGTCTCACCTGCGAGCTGCACCTGCGAGTCGCACAGCACGATGATGTAGTCGCAGACCTGCTCGATGTCGCCGAGCAGGTGAGAAGACAGCACCGCGCTGGCACCGAGTTCGCGGACGAACTCCATCAGGTTCTGCAGGAAACCCTTGCGGGCAAGGGGATCTAGCGCGGCTGCGGGCTCGTCGAAGATCAGCAACTCGGGCCGCTTGGCCGCCGCGATCGTCAGCGCCAGTTGCGCTCGCTGCCCGCCGGAGAGTTGGCCCGCCTTCTGTGCAGGGTTCAGTCCCACTTGCCGGATCCGCCGCTGCGCGAGGGCAGGATCCCAGGCCGGGTTCAGCTTTTGGCCGAGGACCAGATGTTCGGCAACGGTGAACGAGCCGTAGACCGGCGTGTTCTGCGCGACAAAACCCACGCGAGCCAGATGCGCAGCGTTCGCCGCCGGTCTCGATCCCAGCACGGTCAATGAGCCGGCGCTCGGTTCGATCAGCCCACAGGCGAGATGCAGCAGCGTCGACTTGCCGGCGCCGTTCGGGCCGACCAGGCCGATGACCCGGCCGGACGGGATGGTGAGGTTGACGTCGTCGAGGGCGAGCTTGCCGCGACGGCCGTACTTCTTGGTCAGTCCCCGGGCATGGAACACCGGAGGAGAGTCTGCGTTGGGCATGCTCTCATCCTGGAATTCCACCGCGGACGCAGCACCAACCCAAAGCACGGTCACCCCCGTCGGCGGCCGTACTTTTGACCGGTACTCCGTCCGCGCCGGCTCAGGCTGTGCGGAGGCGGAGGGTGTAGCGGGCGGGGGAGCGCCCGGTGATGTAGACGCGCTGGCCGTCGGGGGTGAGGCTGCCGTTCAGGTGGGTGTAACGCTCGCCCGGGTCCATGGTCACGCGGGCCGGTCCGTTGCCGGGGCCGAACTCGATCCGGTCGGTGCCGACCGTGTAGCTGCAGGTGCCCTCGACGAGCTGGTAGTTGCCAGCGGCATCGAGTTGCTGGACGCCGCTGAACGTGCCGCCGGACCGGAAGCACAGTTCGATCGCGAACGGTACTTCGGAGTCCGCCAGCTCGATGGCCAGATCGAACCCGTTGCTCACCTCCGTCACGGTGACCGAGGTGGTGAGCGTCCGGTACTGCTTCGGCCGGTGCGGGAAGTCCATCTTGGCGTAGAAACGGCCTTCGTTGGTCAACGCGTAGTCGCCGTCGGCCCGCCGGTACCGCTTCGGCAGCGGCAGGTGGTACGGCACTTTCACCTCGTCGCCGAGCCGGAAGCTGCGCTCACCACTACGCCGCAGACCGTCGCTGCGGAAGTGCCCGGTGCTGAAGAACTGCGGTGACAACCGGACCGAGTCGAGGATCGCGGCGCCGCTGCGGAACCTGAAGAAGGTGGGGTTGGTCGACAACCCGGACGCGATGACCGGGATGTCGTGGAAGTCGGTGCCGCCGAAGATCGTCGCAGTACGGGCGCCGCGGCGGATGCGGGCCAAGTGGTGCGCGGGGAATTCCTGGACGAAGTCGGTCGGTGCCGGTACCGCGGCCGGAAGTTTCGCCGCGAGGTCGGGACGCTCGAGGACCTCGGCGAGGAAGTCGCCGAGCTCACCGGTGCCGCGGCGCTCGATGTCCTTGGCGATGGTGGCGAACCGGCCGTCCCCGTCGTGCAGCGCGAGCTCGCGGAACTGGGTCAGGTACCACCAGACCTCGCGGATCCGGTTCTGGTCCTGCCGGCGCGAGGCGACCGAGTCCACCTCGCCGTTCGGCTCCAGCAGGTACAAGGTGGCGGCCAGGTTCCGGCGGATGAAGGGCAGCAGTTCGGGCTTGCGGCGCAACCACGCGATCGTGAGCAGCGAAGGGTTCGTCACCTCCGAGGCGTACGTGGAGCTGCGTTCGCTGTAGATACCGTCGGGGGTCGCGTCGATGCCCTCGTCGAGCCAGTCGTCGATGCGGGCGGCGTACCGGCGGTCGGGGTAGAGGTGGTTGATCCGGGCGAGCGCGGCCGAGACCTCCCACCGGTGGTTCGGTGTGTGCACGCCGCCGGTGGCCAGTGCGGGCCCGGCCTTGCGGATGATGGTTTCGAGGACGGCGCGGACCGGTTCGGTCGCGACGGTGTCATCGGCCTGCAGCAGTTCCTGGATCATGCAGAGGTCCTGGAGCGCGAAGGCGCTGTCCGGCGGTGAGTGCAGGTTGCCGATGTCGTAGGTGCCGTCATCGTGCTGCAGTGTCGCGAGCCGGTCGACCAGGAACGCCAGCGGGGCGATCAGGCTGTCGTCGTGGTGGCGCGCGGACCGCGCCCAGACGTAGCCGGAAACCAGTCGGCGCGCTTTCCGGGCGGTGCCGCGCGGGCTGTCCGTCGTACTGCGATAGCTGTCCAGGACGAGCGGGATCTGCGCCTCGTTGAATTTCGTCAGCAGATTGAGGAATTCCTCGTCAACGCCGGCGTTCGCGCCGGCGGCGGCCACCGCCGACCCGGCCGGAAGGCTGCCGGCGGCCAGTGTTCCGAGGGATCCGGCCAGGAACGTCCGACGCTGCATAAGGGCCTCCACAGGCAGGGAAAGCGGTTGCCAAATGCCCAGTACTGTTCCTCCGCAGGGTGACTTTGTCAAGACTTGGCAAGTGACCGGATCTGGTCTCGGTAATTACTGGAAAAGTCTTGTCTGAAACCGGTTCCCCGACTATGTTGACCGACCTGGGCAAACGCTTTCCACCAGGTTCCCAGCCTCGAGACTTTCCGGAGGAAAGAAGGAATGAGCGCGCTGAGTGAACTTGGCACGCTCAGGCGGAAAAAACCGTCTGGGCAGCAGCCCGACCGGCCGGGCAGGCCGGTGAAGGCCGGTAAGAAGAAAGACAACCTGGCGGCGTACCTGTTCCTGACGCCTTGGCTGATCGGGCTGTTCGTGATCACCGTCGGGCCGATGATCGCCTCGCTCTACCTGGCGTTCACGGACTACAACCTGATCCAGCCGCCGGAGTGGATCGGCCTGGAGAACTTCTCCCGGATGCTGTCCGACGAGCGGCTGCACAACTCGCTGCGCGTCACCTTCACCTACGTCCTGGTCTCGGTTCCCCTGCAGCTCGCGCTGGCTCTGCTGCTGGCCGTCGTCCTGGACCGTGGTGTCCGGGGGATGGCCTTCTACCGGTCGATCTTCTACCTGCCGTCGCTGCTCGGCTCCAGCGTCGCGATCGCGATCCTGTGGAAGCAGGTGTTCGGCACCGAGGGCCTGCTCAACCAGCTCCTCGCGCAGGTCGGCATCGAAGGCAAGGGCTGGATCTCCGACCCGAGCACCGCGCTCGGCACGCTGGTCGCGCTGAACGTCTGGACCTTCGGTGCCCCGATGGTGATCTTCCTGGCCGGCCTGCGGCAGATCCCCGCCATGTACTACGAAGCCGCCGCCGTCGACGGCGCCGGTGCGTGGCGCCGGTTCCGCACCATCACGATGCCGCTGCTCACGCCGATCATCTTCTTCAACCTGGTGCTGCAGATCATCCACGCGTTCCAGTCGTTCACGCAGGCGTTCGTGGTCTCCGGCGGCACCGGCGGACCGTCCGACTCCACGATGTTCTACACGCTCTACCTCTACGACCGTGGCTTCGGCAACTTCGACATGGGCTATGCCTCGGCGATGGCGTGGTTCCTGCTCGTCATCATCGCCGTCCTCACCGCGGCGAACTTCGTCGCCTCGAAGTACTGGGTGTTCTATGACGACTGAAACGATCGGCCGCACGGTTCCGGCCACCCGCAGTACCGGGTTCGGCTGGAAGCGGATCAAGCCCGTCCTGATCCACGTCGCTCTGGCCGCGTCCGCGCTGGTGATGCTCTATCCGGTGATCTGGATGGTGGTCAGCTCGCTGCGGCCCGGCGACGAGATCTTCCGCGAACCCGGGATCCTGGTCCGCGACCTGCAGATCAGCAACTACCGGGTCGGCTGGAACGCGCTGACCGAACCGTTCACCCGGTACCTGCTGAACTCCGCGGCGGTGGTGTTCGGGGCGATCCTGGGCAACCTGGTGTCCTGCTCGATGGCGGCGTACGCGTTCGCCCGGCTGGACTTCGTCGGCAAGAAGTTCTGGTTCGCCATCATGCTGGTGACGATCATGCTGCCGATCCACGTGGTGATCGTGCCGCAGTACATCTTGTTCTCGCAGGCGGGCTGGATCAACACGTTCCTCCCGCTGGTGGTGCCCAAGCTGCTGGCCACCGACGCGTTCTTCGTCTTCCTGATGGTCCAGTTCATCCGCGGCATCCCGCGCGAGCTCGACGAGGCGGCCCGGATCGACGGCTGCAGCAAGACCGGGATCTTCCTGCGGGTGATCCTGCCGCTGATGGTGCCGGCCCTGGCCACCACCACGATCTTCACGTTCATCTGGACCTGGAACGACTTCTTCAGCCAGCTGATCTACCTGACCGATCCGAAGATGTACACCGTGCCGGTCGCGCTGCGGTCGTTCGTCGACGCCACCGCCAGTACCAGCTGGGGCTCGATGTTCGCGATGTCCGTCGTCTCCCTGGTCCCGGTCTTCCTCGCCTTCCTGCTCGGCCAGCGGTTCCTGGTCAAGGGCATCGCCACCACCGGCATCAAGTAACCCCGCGAAAGGTACAAGTCATGAGGCCGTTCACCCGAACGAGGTCAACCAGGGGGCCACGCCGGCTGCGCGCCGTCGCTGCCGTCGCGATCGCCACCAGTCTGCTGGCCGCCAGTGCCTGTGGCGGCGACTCCGGCGGCGGCGCGAACGCCGACGGCGAGGTCACCCTCCGGTTCAACTGGTGGGGATCCGACACCCGGCACAAGATCACCCAGGACGTGATCGACGCGTTCCAGAAGGAGAACCCGAAGATCAAGATCAAGGGTGAGTACGGCGAATGGTCGGGCTACTGGGACAAGCTCGCCACCACGGTCGCCGCCAACGACGCGCCGGACGTCATCCAGATGGACGAGAAGTACCTGCGCGAGTACGCCAAACGCGGGGCATTGCTGGACCTGAAGAAGGCCGAAGGCCTGGACACGGGCAAGTTCGAGCCGGACACCTTGGGTGCCGGTGAGTTCGACGGTGGGCTGTACGGACTGAGCGCGGGCATCAACGCGTTCACGATCGTGGCGAACCCGGCGGTCTTCAAGGCGGCCGGAGTGCCGTTGCCCGACGACAAGACGTGGACCTGGGACCAGTACACCCAGCTCGCCGCGCAGATCACCACCAAGCTGAACGGCAAGGGCTGGGGCACCGGCGCGTACGGAACCAACGACGCGAGCCTGAACGTGTGGGCCCGCCAGCGTGGCGAGTCGTTGTTCACCAAGGACGGCAAGGTCGGCGTCACCCCGGAGGTGGTGACCGACTTCTACACCAACCTGCTGAAGATGCGCGACGCCAAGGCCACGCCGTCGGCGGAGTTCACCTCGCAGGACATGAACGCGCCGCTCGACCAGGGTGGGATGGCGACCGGCAAGCTGGCCATGAGCTACGCCTGGAGCAACCAGCTGAACGCCCTGAGCAAGGCTTCCGGTCAGGAGCTGAAGCTGCTCCGGCTGCCCAGCGTCAGCGGCAAGGCGACCGAGAACGGCTCGTACTACAAGGGCTCGATGTTCTGGTCGATCTCGTCGCGGTCCAAGCACCCCAAGGAGGCCGCGAAGTTCGTCAGCTACCTGGCGAACAGCACCGCCGCCGGTGACCTGTTGCTGGCCGAGCGCGGCGTACCGCCGAACACCGAGATCCGCGCCGCCGTCGGACCGAAGCTGAAGCCCGCCGACGCAGCGTCGCTGGCCTTCATCCAGGGCATCGCCAAGGAGCTCGGCGAGCCGTCCCCGCCGCCGCCGGTCGGTGGTGGGCAGGTGGAGAAGATCATCCAGCGCTACACCACCGAGGTGATGTTCGGGCGCCAGCAACCCGCGCAGGCGGCCAAGGCGTTCATCGACGAGCTCAACGGAGAACTGAAATAGCCTTTGCCGAGGGCAATGGCAGAACGTGAAGTTCGGTGCAACCCGTCGACGGATGCCGTCGGCGGGTTGCTGAACGACAGGAGAGATTCGGTGTCGGAAGTGCGGTCTGAGGAGACAGGCGGTTCAGGGCAGACCTCGGCGGACGCGCTGCCGCGGGTCGCGGTGGTCGGCATCCACGGGCACGGCGCAACGCACGTCAGCCACGCCGCCCAGCTTGCAGCCACCGGTCGCTGCCACTTCACCGCTGTCGCCGACCCCCGGCCGCCAACCGCCGAGCAACTGGCCATCAGCCCTGCTCCAGCCGTGTACGCCGATCTGGCGGAATTGCTCGCTGCCGAGCAGGTCGACGTGGTGGTCATCTGTACGCCGATCCACACGCACGTCCCGTTGGCCGAGCTGGCCCTGCGAGCGGGTGCGGACGTGTTGCTGGAGAAGCCGCCGACGCCTTCGCTGGAAGAGTTCGAGCGGTTGTCGGCGATCGTTGCCGAGACCGGGCGGATCTGCCAGATCGGGTTCCAGGCGCATGGCTCGGGTGCGGTCCGCGCGCTGGCGTCAATGGTTGCCGAGGGCACCTTGGGTGACATCCGGGGAATCGGTGCCTCGGGCACCTGGGTGCGGACCCAGGCCTACTGGCAACGCGCCAAGTGGGCCGGCCGCCGGACGCTCGACGGCGTCGCGGTGGTGGACGGAGCGGTGACGAACCCCTTCGCCCACTCGGTGGCCGCCGCCTTGCTGGTGGACGGTTCCGGTCGTGCCGACCAGGTGGAGTCGGTCGAGACCGAACTCTTCCACGCCAATCCGATCGAGGCCGACGACACCTCGACCGTTCGTATCCGCACCAAGCGCGGCACCACCATCCTCGCCGCCTTCACCCTCTGCGCCGTGGAGACCACACCGCCACTGGTGACGGTCTACGGCTCGAAGGGCCGCGCCGTACTGCGCTACAACCTCGACGAACTCGAGATCACGACCGCCGAGGGCACCACCACCACGCAGTACGGGCGGGATGAGCTGCTGGCCAATCTGCTCGATCACCGGCGCGACGGGGTGCCGTTGCTCGCACCGTTGGAGGGAACCGGGGGCTTCACCCGCGTGCTCGACGCGGTCC
This sequence comes from Kribbella sp. NPDC023855, assembly GCF_040639475.1. Classification (NCBI taxonomy): domain Bacteria; kingdom Bacillati; phylum Actinomycetota; class Actinomycetes; order Propionibacteriales; family Kribbellaceae; genus Kribbella; species Kribbella sp. NPDC023855. The sequence continues at coordinate 549,942 of NZ_JBFAAA010000003.1, read as the reverse complement.
GGGCAGCGCCGCCGCCCGCGGCGATCCCCGCCGAGCTGGTGAGCTGGGAAGGGATCGGCGACGACCGTCATCCCGTCGTACGGGACGTGGAGAAGTGGATCGAGCAGGCGTCCGAGCGGCAGTCGCTGTTCAGCGAGCTCGGGGCGCCGTGGGCCTGAACCATCGAGAACCTGGCAACCAACAGAATCGGAGCTTCGACAGATGACGCAGCAGCTCGGTTGCAACCACGCCGTAGGCCGGTCGATCCAGGTCACGGCCGACGACCGCGAACTGTTCACCTACGTGTACCGCCCGACCGATCCGCAGCGGGAGTCGCCGCGGCCGTACTTGCACCCGATCCGCACGCTGGGCGGTGACCTGGTCTCGGTGTTCCGCCCGCACGACCATGTCTGGCACAAGGGCATGACCTGGTCGCTGCCGCACTTCGGGCACGAGAACTTCTGGGGCGGCCCGACGTTCTCGCGCGAGAACGGTTACCAGCAGCTCGACAACAACGGCTCGATGGACCACGACCGGATCGATGCGCTCGACGTGTCCGATGACCTGATTCGGTTCTCGCACCACCTGTCCTGGCACACGCAGGCCGGCGCGCACGTCGTCGACGAGCAGCGCACGCTGACCACCCGGCTGGCCGACGACGGCTGGGTGCTGGTCTACGAGACGGCGATGACGAACGTCTCCGGCGAGACGATCCAGATCGGCAGCCCGACAACGGCGGGTCGCCCGAACGCGGGGTACGGCGGCCTGTTCTGGCGCGGCCCGCGGTCCTTCACCGGCGGCACGGTGCTCGCACCACAAGGCCTCGGTGGCGACGAGCTCCGCGGCCAGCGCGCGCCCTGGATGGGCTTCTCCGGCAAGCACGACACCGTCGACCGCGCATCGACGCTGATCATCGTCGACGCCGCCGAGAACCCGAACCATCCGCCCGAGTGGTTCGTCCGCTCCGAAGACTTCGCCGCGGTGTGCCCCGCCCCGTTCTTCTCCGAAGAACTCCCCTTCGCCCCCGCCGAAACCCTCACCTTCCGCTACGCCACCCTGGTGGCCGACGAGTCCTCCGACAACACCCGCTCAGCCCACCTCGCCACCCAGGCGATGAAGGCGCTCACCTAGGCCTTCGCTTCACAGCAGCCGCCCGGCGGCCTCATGAAGCGCCGCAAGCTCCGCCTCCGCCCAGCCCTCACCGATCGACTCGGTGCCGCGGGTCAACGGCTTGTCAACCAAGTGGAAGTGAAGGTTGGCAAGCCGGCCCGCCACGGTGAGATAAGGGATCGCGGCGAGGTCGGAATCGGAGACCGGCCGGCGGCTCTGGTAGCCGGCGAGAAAGGCCGGCCAGTACGGCGTCGCCGCGACGCCGGTGAAGTCGGCGGCGCGGTAGCCGTCGCCCGACAGGTCGAAGTCGTACAGGGCGAGCCCGTCCGCGGTGACGAACACGTTGTCGAGACTGACATCCCCATGACAGATGCCCCGGGCAAGCACACCGGAGTACTGCGCAAGGTGGTTCCGTACTGCGCCCGCCAACTCCCGCAGCAGGTTTCCCTCCGCAGCCGGCTGACGGGGTAGGGCGCGTGGCGAGAAGTCGTCGGTGGCGTCGTGAAACGCGGCGATCAGTACGCCGAACGAGTGGTACAGCTCGTCGTCGAAGGGCGGCTGCGGCTTGCTCCCAGCGAGGTACGTCGACAACGTGTACGGCCGAGCCCCTTTGGCGGCCTCGAGCACCCCAACTTCGGAGCCATCGGCAAGCATCACCACCTCTGGCACTTGAAGCCCAGCCCTGGCCAGCTGTGCCGAAAGCCTCGTCTCCCAGAGGATTTCAGGCACTGTCCAGTGGTTGGCGCGATAGAGCTTGAGCACGTAGCGCGCGTCGGGAGCCGTCACCTCGTACACGTCGTTGACCAGCGACCGCAGCAACGTGCAGCGGGTGAACGGAACCCCGTAGACCTCAGCGAGCCGCCCGCGAAGGGCCTCTGGATCAGGTAGTGAACGCAGTGTTGGAAACACGTTCAGCAGGCTAGTGCGGACTGGGGAGCGCCGTGTCCTCGACGTTCCCCAGCCCGCGGTTCGGGTTAGCGGACCCAGAGGGTGTATTCGCCGCTGGGGCCGGCCAGGGTGCACTTCCATTCGTTGAAGCCTTCGCGGACGTACTGCTGGCCGGCGTCCTGGCAGCGGGGCTTGTTCGGGTAGGTGTGGATGACCTGCCAGCCGGGCACGGCTGAGGCGACGGTGGTGCCCGCGGTCTGCGCCGATGCTGCAGGGGCTAGTGCCAGCAAGCCGAGGGTGGCCAGGCCGGTGGTCGCGAGTGCTGCGGTGATGCGCATGAGCTGCTCCTTGAGGTAGTGCCGGGCGGACTGAGGGGGCGCCGCCCCCGGCGTCCCCTCAGTCCGGATCGGGGTGGTCAGCGAAGCCAGAGCCAGTACTCGCCGGTGGGGCCGGCCTGAGTGCACTTCCACTCGTTGAAGCCTTCGCGGACGTACTGCCGTCCGGCGTCGGCGCAGCGGCGGTAGTTCGGGTACTTCGCGATGGCCTGCCAGTCGGCCGCGGTCGACGCGACGGCGGTGGAGGTGACGGTGGTCGGCGCGGCCTGTGCCGCGGCCGGAGCGAGAGCGAGCAGGGTGAGGGTGGCCAGACCGGTGGTAACGATTCCTGCAGTGACACGCATGGGCGGCTCCTTGTCAGGGAATCGGCGTCTCGAGGACGCCGCTTGCCCGAAAGCTAGCGACGCCACCCCGCCGCTGACCGGGTTTTCGAACGAAATCGATCAGCACGGCCCGCAGTACTGCGCGAACTTCTCCCGTACTCCGGGCCCGCTCGTTTTCGCATTAGCAGGTGTGAAGGCGATGCTTGTGGGGGAGGTAGGGGTAGCGGTAGGAAATCGTTTCCGGTATCGCCTCCCCTGAAGGGCCCGGGAACCGGTAGCCTCATCCAGCCACCTGGGGAGGCATCGCAACCACCACCGACGAACTGCCGGAGAGCCCAAACCGGTCAGGAGACCACGTCTTGCAGGAGAACACCACCAGCACCAGTACTGGCGAGCTCGCCAACGTACCCCTCACGGGTGCTGACAAAGTCGCCTACGCTTTCTACGCCACCGCTGCCACCGCAGCCCTCGTCGGTCAGGTCTGGGCCGGCGTCACCCACATCCCCTGGCCGGATGAGGGGTTCTCGACGGCCCTCAAGATCGCGCTCGTCACGCCGGCCGTGGCCGTGATCGAGCTCGGTGGTGTGGCCACCGCTGCCCTGGCCGACCTGCGCCGTCGCAAGGGTGAGCAGGCCTACGCCTACCGGGCCATGTCGCTGTTCGCCGCGATCGTCGCGCTCGTCTTCAACGTGGTCGGCCACTGGCGGCCGGAGGAGCGCTTCCTGGCCTTCGGCTTCGGCGGCCTGTCCGCGTTCGCCTACGTGCTCTGGCTGATCCACAGCTCGGCGCGCCGCCGCGACGCGCTGCGCAAGGCCGGCCAGATGGCCACCACCGGACCCGTGTACGGCGTGGTCCAGTGGGTGCGCGAGCCCAAGGTCACCTGGCTGGCGCGGTCGATCGCCCTCGAGCACGGCCTCGGCCTGTACGAGAGCATCCGGGCCGCCCGGGTGCAGCTGCGCAACAACGCGCGCCGCGACGCGATCGCCGGAACCGTTGCCGAGTACATCCGTTCCGAGCACCAGGACGAGCGGCTGGCGAAGATCGCCGAGACGACGTACGACGCGGACCGGCTGGCCGGGATGCTCGAGGACCGGATCAACTACGAGGTGATCACCAACAAGCTGACGCTGGCGATCTCCCCGCCGCCGGACCCGGAGCCGGCCAAGGAGGAGCACGCCGATCTGCGCGCCGCGGTCTGGGTGGTCGAGGGCACGACTCCGCCGCCGGTGCAGCACATCCCCGTCCAGCAGCTGCCTGCCCAGCAGGGCCGGCCCTCGGGTGGCGTGCCGCTGCGCGACGACGAGCAGTGGGGCGAGGCGATGACCGGTGAGTTGATGGCGGTCGACTACCTGCCCTACGACCGTAGTACGGACGAAGCGCACGACGCCGAGGTTGTCGAGGAGGCCGCTGCTGCCGAGGCCGCAGCCCAGGCGGCCGCTGCTCAGCAGCCAGTGGTGGCCAAGCCGCGTCCGGAGTCGCCGTTCGTCCAGCACGCGGCCGACGAGAAGCCGCCGGCCGTCGACCAGCACGTGGTCAAGCCGAAGCGCACGACGCCGAAACCTGCCGCCACCAAGCCGACCGGCACGACCAGCACGGCCTCCGCTGCGAAGAAGAAGACGGTCGTGCGCAACACCGTGCCGCAGTCCGTCGCGCCGGTACCGGCGGTCGAGGAGCCGGTCGTTGCCACCCCGGAGCCCGTGATCACCGAGCCCGTCATCGCCGAGCCGGTCAAGCCTGCCGTCAAGGTCGAGGAGCCGGCCGTTGTCGCTCGCGAGTTCACCGCGCGGGCCGCGTCGGCGTCGTCGCGTCCGGCCCCGCGGCCGAAGGCGTCGAACGGCAGCGGGAGCGATCTGGACAAGAAGCGGATGCGCGCCTGGGCGTTGCTGTCCGACTGGCCCGAGGACCGTCCGCGCACCGCGGCGACCCTCGCCTCCGCGATCGCCTCGTCCGAGGCGGACGCCGAGCGGCTGCTCGCGGAGTACGACAAGGAGCACGGCACCAGCAACCTCACCCTGGTCGCCAACGCGCAGAACTGATTCACCGACCAAGGGCGGTCACCGGTACGCCGGTGGCCGCCCTTCGCCGTGTCAGCCCAGGTTGCCCGCCGTGTCAGCCCAGGTTGACCGGAAGCTCGGCCAGGCCGCTGACCAGCACGCGGCGCCACTTGAGTTCCTCAGCGGGTTTGGCGAGGCTCATCTTCGGGAAGCGCCGCAGCAGTGCCAGCAGCGACTCCTGCAGCTCGATCCGCGCGAGCTGCGCGCCGAGACAGAAGTGTGGTCCGAAGCCGAACGACAGTTGCTTGTTGTCCTGGCGGTCGAGCTGCAACTCGTCCGGGTTCTCGAACTGGCGCGGATCACGGTTCGCGGAGTTCAGCGCGGCCATCACCCCTTCACCCGCCTTGATCTGTACGCCGTGCAGCTCGACGTCCTCGAGCGCCACCCGCAACTGACCCACCTCGCTGAAGCGGTTGAAGCGCAACAGTTCCTCGACCGCCGACGGCACCAGCTCGTGGTTCTCGACCAGCCGGGCCCAGTTCTCCGGCCAGCGCAGCAGCGTCGCGACACAGCTGGAGATCTGGTTCGCCGACGTCTCGTGTCCGGCGACCAGCAGGTTGACGCCGAACGAGATCAGCTCCTCGTGACTGAGCCGGTCGCCTTCCTCCCGAGCCCGGACCAGTTCGTCCAGCAGGTCCTCGGCCGGCTTGGCGCTGTCGGCGAGCTTGCGGGTGACGAGTGCGTCGATGTACGCCGTCAGGTCGGTCATCGCCTGCTCGACGCGATCCTTCTCCGCCATCCGCATGCTGTAGCCGAGTTCGGTCCACTCGCGGAACTGCTCGCGATCGGCGTACGGGACACCGAGCAGTTGGCAGATCACCTGGATCGGCAACGGCAGTGCGACGAGCTCGCGGATGTCCGCGCCGTCACCGGCTTTGGCGACGTCCTCGGCCAGCTGCGCCGACAAGTCCGCGACCCAGGGCCGGGTCCGCTCGATCCTGCGGTGCGCGAATGTCGACGACACCAGCTTGCGCAGCCGGGTGTGCTCGGGCGGGTCGGTCGTGGTGAGGCTGTTCGGCATCGGCTTGGCCAGTGCGACTCGCGGCGCACCTTGCTTCACCACCGCGGCCCGCGAGAACCGTGGATCGGCGAGCACCAGCCGCACGTCGTCGTACCGGGTCACCAACCAGACCTCGGCCCCGGCCAGCGTCCGCACGCGCGCGACCGGCCGCTGCTCCCGCAACTCGGCGAACGTCGGCGAGGGATCGAACTGGAACGCGTCGTCGAACGGGATGTCAAGCACCGGCTCCGTCATACCCCGACCCTATGCGGGTTAGGTAACCCTTCGCTCGTTCGCTCAGCGGGTCGAGAAGGTTCTCCGGTACGCCGTGGGCGTCGTGGCCAGCGCCTTGGTGAAGTGCTGGCGGAGAAGGAGCGGACTGCCGAAGCCGCTGGCCGTCGCGATCTGGTCGATGGTGAGGTCGGTGGTCTCCAGGAGTTCCTGGGCGCGGTTGACCCGCAGGCGGATCAGCCATTGGAGCGGCGTGCTGCCGGTCTGCGCGCGGAACTGGCGGCTCAGGGTGCGGGTGCTCATCGAGGCCTGTGCGGCGATCGAGGCGAGCGTCAGCGGTTCGGTCAGGTGGTCCTGCATCCACCGCATCACGGGCTCCAGCGAACCGTCGCCGGCGATCGCAGGTGCGGTCAGGAACTGCGCTTGGCCGCCGTCGCGATGCGGCGCCATCACGAGTCGCCGTGCGACGTTGGCGGCGACTGCGGATCCGTAGTCCCGCCGGACCAGATGCAGACAGAGATCGAGACCCGCGGTCACTCCGGCGGACGTCAGCAAGTCGCCGTCGTCGAGGTACAGCACGTCGGTGGCGACCTCGACCAGCGGATAGCGGCGCGTCAACTCCTCCGCGTGCGCCCAGTGCGTCGCGGCCGGACGCCCGTCGAGCAACCCGGCCGCCGCCAACGTGAACGCCCCGGTGCACACCGAAGCAATCCGCACACCCCGCCGATGCGCTTCCCGAACCAGCTCGACCACCTCACCCGACGCCTCGTACGACGCCGGCACGATCAGGGTGTCAGCCTCCAACGCGTCGTCGAACCCGTACGGCGCTTGCGCACGGAGGATCTCCAGCCGATGCGCGCGGATCGTAGTACCGGCTGAACTACCGCACACCCGTACGTCGTACAGCGGCTCGTTGGTGATGGGGTCATGGGCGGCCGCGAACACCTGACAGGCCCCGGCCAACTCGAGTCCGACGGCTCCCTCGATGGCGAGCACGGCAACGATGCGCATGGCTTGAATCTAACCAGGATGGTCCTTCAAGCCACTCTGATGATTCCGCCGACGAGGGCAGGCTCGGTGGTCATGCGGATCGATGTGTTGATGTTCGAGGGCGTGGCCGAGGTCGATGCCTTGGCGACTTATGCGGTGTTTGCGAACGCCCGGAGCCGAGGGCTGGAGGTCGAACCGCGGCTGGTGACGGCGGACGGGGCTCGCGAGGTGACGGGTTGCTATGGGACGAAGTTCGCGGACCTGGAGCGGTGGGATCCTTCGTCGGCGCGGGTGCTGGCGGTGTCCGGCGGGTGGATCCTGGAGGAGATCGAACGTGGCGTCATCCCCAGACAATTGGCCGAGGCGAAGGCTGCCGGCGGTGACCAACTGATCCTCGCCGGCATCGACTCGGGGTCTTTACTCCTGGGGGCGGCAGGGCTGATCAACGGCCGGCCGGCCACCACCCATCGAGCCGACTATGGGCGCCTGGCGGAGTGGGCCGAGGTCATCGACGCCCGGATCGTCGACGACGGCGACCTGGTCACCTGCGGAAGCGGCTGGCTGGCCGGCATCGACCTCGCCTACTGGCTCCTGGAACGCGAACTGGACGGCGCCGCGACCGAGGTCGTAGCGCTGGAGCAATGGACCGGCCGGGATCGCCAAGGCACCGTGTGGAGACGGTCCTTGCTGTAGGCAACCAACTACTGGGTGCTGAACGTGTAGGTGGTAGTGGAGGTGTAGGTCTCGCCGGGGTTCAGGGTGGTGCTGGGGAAGGCCGGCTGGTTGGGGGAGTCGGGGAAGTGCTGGGTTTCGAAGGCGAAGGCATCGCCTTGGCGGTAGGTCTTGGTCCCGATGCCCGCGAAGGTGCCGTCGAGGAAGTTGCCGCTGTAGAACTGGGCGCCGGGTTCGGTGGTGTGGACGGTGAGTTGGCGGCCGTTCTCCGGCTCCCAGAACCGGGCGGCGAAGCGCAGGCCGTCGTCGCCGGGCTCGCCCAGGACGAAGTTGTGGTCGTAGCCGCTGCCGAACAGGAGCTGGGGATGCGCGTCCCGGATCCGCGCGCCGATCGGCGTCGGCGTGCTGAAGTCGAACGGCGTACCGGCGACCGGTGCGAGTTCGCCGGTCGGGATGAGCCCGGCATCGACCGGCGTGTACTGCGCGGCATTCAGCTCCAGCACATGACCTTCGACCGACCCCGAGCCCTCACCGGCGAGATTGAAGTAGGTGTGGTTCGTCAGGTTGACCACGGTCGGCTTGCCGGTCACGGTCGCGTGGTAGTCGATCCGCAGGCTGTCCTGCAGGTCCAGCGTGTAGGTGACCGTGCTGGTCAACTCACCCGGAAACCCCATCTCGCCATCCGGGCTGACATACCTGAAAACCACTCCCACGGTCGACGAGGTCTCGACGGGCTCAGCACTCCAAACGACCTTGTCGAAGCCGGCCGGTCCACCGTGCAGAGCGTTGTCGCCGTCGTTCACCGGCACCTGGTAGCTCTGCCCGTCCAGCGTGAACTGCCCCTTGGCGATCCGGTTCCCGAACCGGCCGATGGTGGCACCGAAGTACGGGCTGTGTGCCGCGTAGTCGGGCAGGTTGCCGAACCCGAGACTGATGTTCTCGGTCCGACCGTTCCGGTCGGGCGTCTCGATCCGCTGAATGGTCGCACCCCAGGTCAACATCGAGATGGTGACCCGTCCATTGGTAAACGTGTAAACGTCCACCGGCACGCCGTCAGGAGTACTACCGAACCCATCCTTGCGGATCCCCACCTGTAAACCCATAACCCCGACCCTATCCGCCCCACCGCCGCCCCTCGCACCAGCAGCCGCCAGCTGGAATCGTCCTGCGAACAACGGCTCGGTGTATCGCACCCACCCGTACTCGCGTTCCGAGCCGGCGCGTCTTGCCCACCCGAACCTCCGGTGAGGCAAGGCGCATGAGTAGCTGGCTCGTGTCACGTGGCACTGGCCGCTATGTTGCGACCGCCCGACCGCCCGACCGCCCGACCGCCCGACCGCCCGACCGCCCGACCGCCCGACCGCGTCTCGGGTCGATGTGGGCGGCGGACGAGTGGGTGCGCAGTCGACCGTTGCGGGTTCTGTGCCGGTGTGCGCTCAGCGCGCAGAGGTTCGGGTGGGTGCAACGCGCCGGCCCGCGACACGGGTACGGGTGGGGAGATGTATCTGTGACCGGATCGGTCCGGTGTGGGCCTGGATGGGGCCTTACCGGCTAGCTACCGGAGCGCCGACGATGGACGCATGACTCAGACTGCTTTGCTTGTGATCGACGTTCAGGAATCTTTCCGCACTCGGGAGAACTGGAGTGCTGTGAACCACCCCGACATCGCCGACCGGGTGAACCAGCTCGTCCATGGCGCCCGTGCGAACGGTGACCTGGTCGTCTGGGTGCTGCACTCCGAACCCGGTACCGGCGGTGCGTTCGACCCGGCCAACGGACACGTCCGCTTCATCGAGGGACTCGAGCCGGCCGACGGCGAACCGGTACTGACGAAGACCGCGCACAACGCTTTCACCACCACCAATCTGCAGCAGTTGCTCACCCAGCACGGCGTCCGCGAGCTCGTGATCAGCGGCATCCGGACCGAGCAGTGCTGCGAGACGACCGCCCGCGTCGCATCGGATCTCGGGTACGACGTCGTGTTCGTCACCGAGGCCACCGCGACGACTCCGCTGCCGCACTGGACGATGCCCGCCGACGCGACGCTGGCCGAAGTACTGGCCGATCCGCGCACGTTGTCGCCGGAGACGATCACCGAGCGCACGGAGTACGCGTTGGCCGGCCGGTTCGCCACCATCCGGACACTGGACGAGGTGGCGCCCGCGGTCATGGCATCCTGACCGGATCATGCCGATCCGAGTCGTCTTCTTCCTGCTGCCGAAACTGCACCTGCTGGACCTTGCCGGTCCGGCCCAGGTGTTCTCGACCGCGAACGACCTCGGGTACGGCTACGAGTTGACGTACGTCGCGGAGAGCCCGGAGATCCTGACCGCGCAGGGCGTGCCGGTCCGGGCGCGGCTGGAGTGGCCGGAGCTCGGGCCGGCCGACCTCATCGTCGTACCGGGCTGGCGGTCGCCGCGGCTGACGCCGACGCCGCAGATCACCGCGGCGACCAAGCAGCGGCTGCGGGCTCATCATGCGGGCGGCGGTTCGGTCGCCAGCGTGTGTTCGGGTGCTGACGCGCTCGGCGCGGCCGGCCTGCTGGACGGCCGCCGCTACACCACTCACCACGACCTCACCGATGAGCTCGCCGCGCGCTACCCGAAGGCGAACATCGTCCGCGACGTCCTGTACGTCGTCGACGACCGCGTGATCACCTCGGCCGGAATCGCCAGCGGGATCGACCTGGCACTCCACCTGGTCGCCACCGCCCGGGGTGCCGAGGCGGCCGCGCGGGTGGCGCGCGAGATGGTCGTCTACGCGCGCCGCAACGGCGACGAACTGCAGGACAGCGTGATGCTCCGCCATCGTGGCCACCTCAGCGACCTCGCCCACCGCGTCCAGGACGTCATCGACAGCCGGTACGCCGAACCGCTGCGGCTGGCTGAGCTCGCTGCCAGTGTGGGCGTCAGCGAACGGACGCTGACCCGCATCTTCACCCAGGCAACAGGGCTGACGCCTTTGCGGTACCAGCAACTGCTCCGGCTGGAGCGGGCCGAGCACCTGATCGGTCACGGCGCGACCGTCGAGGCGGCGGCCCGCGCCGTCGGCTTCGAAGACGCCCGCATGCTCCGCCGCCTCCGCGCCCGAGCCCTCGCCAGCTAACCCCACCACCCACCGCCCCGTGGCGCCGGGCGCCACCCGGCGGTGCCTGGATGCTGACGGGTGCCGGCCCTCCGTTACGGCGACTCCTGCTGGTGGTCCGGTTGCCGTGGCTTCCGCGCCGGTCGTGGGCCTCGTGGCGCTGGGCGCCACCTCGGCGGTGCCCGGATGCTGACGGGTGATGGCTGTTGATGGGTGGGGGCTGCTTGGGGTTGTTCTGCGGGTTGAGTTCGTAGCGGTGCTGCGGCTCTCGCGCCCGTCGGCCTCGTGGCGCTGGGCGCCACCTCGGCGGTGTCCGGATGCTGACGGGTGCTGGCTGTTGATGGGTGGGGCTGCTTGGGGTTGTTCTGCGCGGGCGGGTGTCGTAGGTGTGCTGCAGCTCCTGCGCCGGTCGTCGGTCTCGTGGCGCTGGGCGCCACCTCGGCTGTGCCCGGATGCTGACGGGTGTTGGTCGTTGATGGGTGGGGCTGCTTGGGGTCGTTCTGCGGGTTGAGTTCGTAGCGGTGCTGCGGCTCTCGCGCCCGTCGGCCTCGTGGCGCTGGGCGCCACCTCGGCGGTGCCCGGACGCTGACGGGTGCCGGCCCTCTGTTGCGGCGACTCCTGTTGGTGGACGGGGTGGCATGGTTGTGCGGTTGGTGCTTTGCGATAGGTCAGCGGCTAGGTGGGTAGGGCGCAACCCCGGTCGGCGATGGCTCGCGCGCGGCATCTCGGTGAGGGGAATCGGGATGGTGCCGAGCGGCGGCGGACGCGCGAGCTGCGAGCTCCAGCCGCGTGACATGCGGGGTCAACACCTTGGGGCGTGACACGACATCAGAGTGGTGCGATGCGCAGCGCCACTCGGGTTGTCTGCTCGGCGCTGCACGCGCCCAGTGGTTCGGGTGGGGGCGAAACGCCCGCCCGCAAGGTGAGTACGGGTGGGGTCGAGAGTCCGCCCGCAAGGTGAGTTCGGGTGGAGTCGGAAGCCCGCCCGCAGGGTGAGTGCCGGCGGGGGTAGACCTAGCACCCCTGTCGTCCGGGGGCTGACACTCCTGAGATCTTTCGCTGCTGGCGTCAGGCTCGAACTCGACCGGGCAGGGCGCCCGTGCGGGGACGGCGAGAGGTAACAGGATGAACAGGGGATCGGTGACGGTGCGCGTCGCGCGCTGGAGTGCAACCCATCCAGGACGGGCGATCGGCCTCTGGCTGATGCTCGTCGTTGTCGCGGTCGGCTTGATGATCGCGGTTCCGAAACAACAGACCAAGGCAGAGGACACCTGGATCGGCCAGTCCGGCACCGCCTCCGAGCTGATCCGTGAGGCCGGTCTCGAGAACAAGCCGTCCGAGACGGTCCTGCTGACCGACCCTGACGGCCCGCTGGACAAGGCCGCCGCCACCGCGGCGTTCACCCAGCTGCAGCAGAAGATGAAAGCGATCGATGCCGTCGCCGAGGTCGGTCAGCCGATCTGGGCGGCCAACGGCAAGGCCGCGCTGCTGCCGGTGTCGTTGAAGGGCAACGTCGACGACGCCGCCGACAACGTCGACAAGTTGCAGGCGGCAACCAAAGAGGTGCAGCAGGCCAACCCGTCGCTGACGATCGAGCAGGCTGGTAGTGCCTCGATGAACGCGGGGATCTGGAAGCAGGTCGGCTCCGACCTGGCCCGGGCCGAGAAGATCAGCCTGCCGCTGACCTTCGCGTTGATGCTGCTCGCCTTCGGTGCGCTGATCGCAGCCGGAATTCCAGTCCTGCTGGCGTTCTCCGCGGTCGGCGCTGCACTCGGCTTCTACGCGCCGCTGTCGTACCTGTTCCCCGACGGCGGATCGGTCGCGAACGTAGTATTGCTGATCGGTATGGCCGTCGGCGTGGACTACTCGCTGTTCTACCTGAAGCGTGAGCGCGAGGAACGGCGACGCGGGCATGGCACGGTGGACGCTGTCGAGATCGCCGCGGCCACCTCGGGACACTCGGTGGTTGTCTCCGGCCTTGCCGTGATCGTGTCGATGGCAGGGCTGTACATCGCGAAGGACCCGGTTTTCTCGTCGATGGCGACAGCGACGATCGTGGTGGTCGCGGTGGCGGTGCTCGGTTCGCTCACCGTGCTGCCGGCCCTGCTCGCCAAGCTGGGTCACCGCGTCGACCGTCCGCGGGTACCGCTGTTGTGGCGGCTCAACCGGCGGATCGGCCCGGGTGGCATCAGCCGCCGCATCCTGGCCCCCGTACTGCGCTTCCCGAAGGTCGCGCTGGTCGGCTCGGCCGTCGTGGTGGTGGCGCTCGTCGTACCGGCGCTCGGGATGAAGACGGAGCCGGGCGGGTTGAGCACGTTGCCGCAGAGCATTCCCGAGGTTCGCACGATGAACGCACTGCAGCAGAACTTCCCCTCCCAGGGCATGGCGTACGACGTGGTCGCGAAGGGCGACGGCGCGGTCGCCGGGCTGACCAAGCTGCGGCAGGCCGCGGTGGACAGCAAGGAGTTCGTGGTGACTCCGGGCAGCGAGATCCGGGAGGCGGGCGGGACCGCAGTACTGACTGTTGTGTCGGTGCGGCCAGACACGAGTGAGAATGCCAGGGCGGCGCTGGAACGCCTGAGGAATGACCTGGTTCCGCAGGCGTTGAACGGGACGACCTGGGCGGTCGGTGGCGAGACGGCGCAGTCGGTTGACTACGGGCAGCACCAGCGGGACCAGTTGCCTTACGTCATCGCCTTCGTGCTCATCCTGACGCTGCTGATGATGGCCTTCACATTCCGCAGCCTGGCGATCGCACTCGTCACGACGCTGCTGAACCTGGCCTCCGTGGGAGCCTGCTTCGGCGTACTGGCGCTGGTCTTCCAGCACACCTGGGCCGAAGGGCTGCTGGACTTCACCTCACCGGGCTTCGTGGTGTCGTGGATCCCGGTCTTCCTGTTCGTCATCCTGGTCGGGTTGTCGATGGACTACCACGTGTTCGTCCTCAGCCGGATCCGCGAAGGCGTCCAAGCGGGGCTCTCGGCGCAGGAGGCGGTCCGCAAGGGCGTAGTCGAGTCGGCCGGAGTGGTGACCAGCGCGGCCGCCGTGATGGTGTCGGTGTTCGCGGTCTTCGCTTCGCTCGGGATGATCGAGATGAAGCAGATGGGTGTCGGCCTGGCGGTCGCAGTCCTGATCGACGCCACCCTGGTCCGCATCGTGATCCTGCCGTCGATCATGGTCCTGCTGGGACGCAAGGCCTGGTGGCCGAACAAGCTGTCCGCCCAGCAGCCTGTTGTTGCCGATGAGCGAGAGCTCGTCACGGTCTGATCTGCCAGAGGGCCGGCGAGGTGCAACTCGCCGGCCCTCGGGCTTTGCTACTTGAGTTTGTACGCCGCGGTCAGCTTGGCGATCGCGGCACCGAGCTCACCGCTGAGAGCCAGGTGCTCCGCATCGGCGGTGAGCTTCGACGTCGCCTCGTCGAGGTTCTGGCCGATCTGGTCCTGGGCGATCCAGCGGGCCGCGGCGACAACAGCGTCGCCGTCGCCGAACGAGTCCACCTTCGAACGCTGCAGGTACTTACCCGCCTGGCTCAGCGCTGTCAGCGCAGATGTTGCCTGCGGCCCCGACCAGTCCTTCACCCGGAGCACCAGGTCGAGGTAGATGATCGAGGCAAGCACATTCGGATCGAGCGCACCCTTGCGAACCAGCGAGTTCTTTGCATCGAGCAACTGCTTGCGAGCCGCCGCCTGACTGGTCAGACCCCAGCCGAACGGGTACTGCGGGTCGTACGCCGCGTCGCCGACGTTGATCGGCTGCTGCTCGACCGACTTCGCCCAGGTCACCGGGAGCCGACCGGTGAAAGGCTTCTTGCCGAACAAGACGTCCGCGACGCCGGCCCCCTCGGTGCCGGGCAGCCAGGACGCGACCAGTGCGTTGATCTTGCCGAGTTGGTCGGCGATCACCGGCGGACGCCCGGAGACGACCAGGACGACACACTTCATCGCCGCGCACACCTTGTCCACCGCGGCCTTGTCGGCGGCGTTCAGAGCCAGTGTGTGACCGTTGTTGCCGACGTCGCCGATGCCCTCGGCGTACGGCTTCTCGCCGACCACGACGACACCTACGTCATGTCCCTCCAGCGGAGCGGAGGCGTCCTGGCTGAACGTCGTCGTCGGTGCGACCTGCTTGATCCCGTCGAGGATCGTCGTACCGGTGGTGGTGTTGCCAGAGGCACCTTGCCAGGTGATGCTCCAGCCGCCCATCTGGTTGCCGAGGTCGTTGGCGTTGCTGCCGGCAACGTAGACCTTCGCGGTCGGTGCCAACGGCAACAGGTTGCCGTCGTTCTTCAGCAGCACCTGCGACTTGGCCGCGGCCTCCCGGCCGATCGCCCGGTGGGCCGCCGAACCGACACTGGTCAGCTTGCTCGGATCGGCGTACGGGCGCTCGAACAAGCCGAGCTTGAACTTCTCGGTCAGGATCCGGCTGACCGCGTCGTCCACCCGAGCCTGCGGGACGCGACCCGCGGTGACCTCGTCGGTCAGCCCCTGGGTGAAGCCCTGGTAGTTGGTCGGCACCATGATCATGTCGAGCCCGGCGTTGATCGAGGTCCGGATGTCACTCGGGTAGTCGCCGGGCAACTGGTCGATCGCCTGCCAGTCGCTGATCACGAAACCCTTGAAGCCCATCTTCTGTTTGAGCACGCCGTTGATCAACGCGGCATTGCCGTGCATCTTCAGCGGGCCCTGGTCGTCACCGATGATGTCGACGCTCGAGTACGACGGCATCACGGTGCCGACGCCGAGGTCGACCGCTGTCTTGAACGGCGCGAGATGGATGTCCTCGAGCTGCTGCTGAGTGACCTCGGTGACGCCCTGGTCGATCTTGTAGCTGCCGGTCGTCGACGACCCGTACGTCGTACCGCCGTCGCCGACGTAGTGCTTGGCGCTGGCGAGCACGTGGTTGTTCTGGGCGAGCTGGCTGCCGTCGGCCTTGCCCTGCATGCCGGTGACGACACTGGCCATCAACTTCACCAGCGCGGGATCCTCGGAGAAGCCCTCGTACGCGCGGCCCCAACGGTCGTCACGGACCACGCAGACGCACGGCGCGAAGTCCCACGGAACGCCGGTGGCACGGACCTCGGTCGCTGTCACCTCGCCGGCCTTCTTCGAGAGCTCCGGGTCGTGGGTGGCGCCCATGCCGATGTTGTGCGGCAGGATCGTCGCGCCGACCACGTTGTTGTGACCGTGCACCGCGTCGACGCCGTAGATCAGCGGCACCTGCAACCGGGTCGCCTGCGCGTTCAGCTGGAAGCTGTCGATCATCGCGGCCCAGCCGGCCGGGGTGTTCGGCGTCGGCACCGAACCGCCACCGGACAGCAGCGATCCGAGCGCGTACGTCGCGATGTCGCTCTTCGACCGCAGCGCGTTCCGCTCGGCCTGGGTCATCTGGCCGGCCTTCTCGGCCAGCGTCATCCGGGCCAGCAGGTCCTTCACCCGGAGGTTCACCGGGAGCTTGCTGTTCAGGTACGGGAGGTCGTGCGCGTTGATGACCACCTGCGGTGTGACGGTCGGTGCCTTCGCGCCGGTCACGGTGAGTTCCAGCGGAATGGTCTCCGCGACCTCGGCGGTCTTGTCCTTCAAGGTGACGACCTGGACGACCTGGGACGCACCGGACGCAGTACCGGCTGGAAAGGTGAAGGTGCCGGAGACCGGTTGGTAGTCGCTCGAACCGGCGGTTCCGGCACCTGTGCGGTACTCGATGGTGACCGGCTCCTCCAGCGGCGTGCTGCCGGTGGTGGCGACCGTGAGCTTCACCTGCGCGGTGTTGCCCTCCTTGACCGGGTAGACACCGGCGTCCGTGACGACGCTCGCCTTCAGGGCCGGGTCGGCCTTGCCGAAGACCTCGACCTGGTCGATGGCGAACTCACCAGGAGCCCCACCCGGCATGGTGAACGCGTAGCCCCACATCTGGGTCAGGTTGAGGATCTGGTCGATGCCACCGACCGGCTGGTAGTCGCCGCGATAGACGAGCTCGCTGAACGGGATCTCGACCAGGTGCCAGCCCTGCCAGTCGTCGGTGAAACTCGTGTTCCACAGTTCGGAGGCTTCGGCGTTCGCGCCGCCGTCCTTGATCTCGAAGAAGATCCGCTTGCCGGAGCCGGGCGGCAACGGCGCGGTGTTCTGCCCGTACCACCAGAACCGGATGCCCTTGTGCGTCGACCAGTTGCCCGGGTTCTGGTCGAACGTGACGTCGTGACTGAACCCGCCCCAGCCGCTGATGTTGTAGCTGCCGTGCAGCACCTTCTCGCCGGCCGGTGCGTCGGCGCGCGCCTGGAACTCCATCGTGGGCGGATCGTCGGCGTCACTGCCCCAGCCGAAGATGCCGGGGTTCGGCGGCGAGGCGAACGCCTCCGCCCCCTCGAACGCGGCCAGCATGATCGGCGCCGGCTCGTCGGCGGCCGCCTGCGCGGCCGCCCCGAGCGGCAGGAGGCCGGTCACCAGGGCGGCGACCGTGATGAGAGTCGTACGCCGGCTGGGCGCGCGGAAATTGGGCGCTGGGAATCTGGACGGGCGGGATCCAGGCCACCTGGGCATGGGCGACTCCTCGAGTTCGGGCGCGAGCCTCACGCTCGCGTCGGCCCGACTCTCAGCCCTCCCGAGCGCCGGGTCAAGACCCTGCCGGTTCCGGAACTAGAGCGCTCTCACACCGCAGTCTGCCGTGAGCCCCTCCCCACGTGCGGGCTCACGGCAGACGCGACTCAGTAGGCCTGGGTGCCGAGTCCCTTGCGGAGGGACGCGGTACAGAAGGCCGTGAAGTTGGCCGCGCTGGTGATGGAGCCGCTCGGCCGGCCGATCCGGCGCAGTACGGCGGTGGAATCGCCCTGGGTCTCGGGACCCCAACTGCCGTCGACCCCGGTGCCGAGGCCCCAGACGTAGCGGCAGGCGCCCTGGACGATGTAGATCTGCGAGGAGGAGCCCGTGTTGAACGCCGCGGCGCCCCCGCCGTACACCTGGTTGTCGACATGCATGTGGTTGTGGTGCTGGGTGTTGTCCTTGTAGGTGAGGACGTGCCGGAACCAGCGCATGTAGCCGGCCGCCGTAGCCCAGTACCTCCGCTGGTACGTCGCCGCGTCGCCGGAGTTCTTCCACAGGTCGTACCGCATGCTGATGATCTTCGGGACGCCGCTGGCGTTGAGGTAGACGATCTTGCCGATGTCGAACGCCCGGCCCTCACCGTGCATGCCTGGCTTGTCGGTGTAGGCACCGTAGGAGTAGATCCGGGCCGGCCAGCCCCACCCGGACGGCGCGTTGGTGTCCATGTACTTCCGCCACTCGTTCAACTGGTTGTAGAAGGTCGAGTTGAAGCTGAAACTGCTCACTTTCTCGGTCGGCTCGTAGTACAGGCCGCAGCCGGTCGTGCCCAGGTAGTTCCGCGAGATCATCGTCAGCGGCGCCATCTCGGGCATTTCGGCGGCCAGCGCGCGGCCGGGCAGGATCAGGCCGGCGGCACCGGCCGACCCGGCGATCAGCAACTTGCGGCGGGACAGGTTCGCGGTCATCACAACTCCTGGTTCGATGGGCGGAACAACTCGTGGACGGAACAGCGTGAGGGTGTGCTCATCCCCGCTGGGCGAGGACGATCGTGGCTGCGTAACCGGCATCTCTCGAGCCGGCCTGGGTCCGGAAGAAGGCGAGGTGACCGTCGTGCCAGTCGATGCCGCCGGGCTCCGGATACTGGGTGAGCCCGCTGCCGCCGGGCCGGGTCAGCGATTTGTTTGCTTCAGGCAACGTCGCGGTCGCGGTCATCGCACCGGTCGCCCGATCGACCCGCACGAGGGCACCTGGGTCGTCCTTGGTCGGCAGCAGGTAGACGAGTGGATGCCCTTGCGGATCCAGTCCGATCGGCTCGGTGACCTTGTGCTCGGCGTCCCACTCCGACCGCCACAGTTCGTTGCCGGAGCCAACGTCGTACGCCGCGATGCCGTGGCTCTGCGGGAGGAACAGCGTGCCCGCGGAGACGACGTGCCGCGAACAGTCGTGCAGCCCCGCGCCGCCGGCCAGCTCGCAGGGATCCAGCCCGGTCCGGCTCTTCAGGTTGACGACAACCTGGTGCCGTCCGGTCCGTGGGTCGACCCGCCAGATCTCCTTCTGGGCAGCGCCGTCGAGGACGCGGACGAGCAGGGGATCCACCGAGAGCACGCCCATCAGGAAGGTCTGCCGCTTGCCCTGTACCGGCAGCTTGAACTGCCACAAGGTCTTGCCGGCGGCATTGAAACCCAGCAGCTGACGGCCCTTGTCGCCCGACGGCGAGCAGTTGCGATACGCCAGGCCAGTGGTCCCGATCGCGTCGAAGTGGGTGGTGAAACAACCGGCCTTCGGATCCGGATGATGGATCACCGCACCGCTGCCCAAGTTGAGGATGTGGCCGCCCTTGGCGGTGGGGACGTAGAGGCGGTCACCGAGAATCGCCGGATGATGGTCGTACTGCGGGAAGTCCAGCACGCCCGGCCTGAACCGCGGATCTCCGGCCGGAGCAAGCTCCTTCGACCACACCACCTTGCCGTTGGCGAGGTCGACGACGGTGACCCGACGGCAACCGTCCCGTCGCGTCCCTTGCAGTACCGCGACGTACCCCTTGCCGGACGGTTGCCTCGACGCCTTGCAGTAGTGGTTGTCCGGCACCTGCAGCCGGTACGCCGTCCTGCCGGTGGTGAGGTCATAGCCGACCAACTCGTTCGGCATGGAGCGAACCAGATACTTGCCGGTCCACCACCGCGCAGTCAGCCGATCACTGCCTTCCCGCGGCAGGTAGTTCGGCGCGAACCGCTCCTGCAGCACGTACTGGAGCTCACGATCGACATCGAGCCTCGAATCACCGAACAGTCCGAGCTCGTTCCGGAAGTAGTACACCCCGCCGCCGGCGACGCCGACCAGCGCGACCACCAGCACCAGCACAACCGCAACCAGCTTCTTCTTCGGCTTCCGATGCCCAGCGCCAGGCTGCGGCGGCCAGTACGGCGTGGGCGGCGACCCGTACGCACCAGGAGGCCCGTACTGCGCGGGCGGCGGTCCATACACGCCGGGAGGCGGCCCGTACTGACCTGGTGGTGGTCCGTAGGGGCCGGGTGGTGGGGGCGGTTGGGTGGAGGACACAGAGGGAAGTGAACCGGCGCGCGGGGGCGGCCGGTAGAGGCCTCGGGCAATCAGAAAGCGACCGGAAAGCAGGCAGAAAGCGGATTTTCAGAAGCTGGTCACATGCCCAGCAACTGCCGTACCTCCACGGCTTCGGGCGACCCGTAAGCCTCAAACATATTCAGCGCTTCGCGGAGTTGCTCGCGGCTCGAGCCGGTCTCACCCAACAGCCGCAGCGCTCGCGCGAGCCCGAGGAAGTGCCCGGTCCGCTGCTGGATCGCCAGAGCTTCCTCGCCACAACCAATCGCCTTCTCCGCCCGGCCCAGAGCCAGCTCGACCCGCCCGACCGTGACAAGGGCCTCAGCACGTTGGACGGGACCCCACCGCCAGTTCCTGGCCAGCTCGACCGCCGTGGTGGCATGGGCTTCCGCGTCCGCCAACTCACCTGCGGCCAGTGCCGCCTCGGCCAGTCCACGCACTGCCGGAATCCTTTGCTGCAGCACGCGCCCCAGATCGGCGAACTCGGTGGCCCGCTCGAACTCGTCGCGGGCCGCCTCGATCTCTCCGCGGGCGAGACGGCTGAGGCCGAGGTGGTAGTGAGCATCGCTGCGGATCCATGGCTGACCTATGTCCTGGGCACAACTGACGGCCTCCGACGCCTGATCGAATGCTTCGTCTCGGCGTGCCGTGTCGCGGTACAAGGTGGTGCGATAGATGCGGAACTTGTGCGCATTGAGCTGGTCGCCGTAGCGAGTGACCGCATCATCGGCTCGTTCGATCAGCTCGTCGATGCCGTCGAGGTGACCGAGCATCGTCCGCAGCCCGATCAGTTCGGGCAGCCCGAGCGCAATGGCCCGGTGGCCGTCAGTGCCGGCGAGGCCGAGGATCTGCTCGTAGCGCCGCGCAGCCCCGTCGAGGTCGCCGCGCAGGGTCGCGATCAGCCCGAGGTTGGCCAAGGCCGTCCTGCTGGTCGCGTCGTCGTTGTCCGGGAGGTCGAGGATGCGGGCGAGGTACTGCTCGGCGTCCTCGAGGTCGCCTCGGCCCTGGTGCACGATCGCGGCGACGTTGAGGCAGTAGGCGAGCAGGGGACGGTGATCCACCAGCTCGGCGTGCCGTAGCGCTTCCGCCAGGAGCTCCTGATCCACGGGAAGATCGAACCGGTGCCGCATCGCGGTGCGCTCGGCGAGCAGGTTCGCTAGTGCATGCTGATCACCCGCGACTCTGGCGGCCGCTGTCCCGCTCTCCGTCATCGTGTGGAGGTCGACGATGTACCCCTGGTCCGCCATCCGGTTCAGCATCCCGGCGGTGAGGTGCCACGTCCACGGCGCGTGCCTCCGACTGCCCGCGGCCGCTTTGACAGCGGCCGCGAGGTTGGGAAACTCGGATCGCACCCAGGCCAACGCCACCTGTGGGTCGTCGAACGTGATCGCTGGGAGGGCGTCGGGCAAGGTCGGGGCCGGCGGATGGCGCCGGGTCGAGGCAACCAGGGAGAGCGCCGCGAGCTTGCCTTGGTGGTACCAGGCGTAGAGGCGCTCGAGCGCGCCCTCGCGGGTCTCCGTGGAGTCTTCGGCTTCGGCTCGGCGACGTGCGTCGTCCCGAAGCAGGTCGTGAAAGCGGTAGCGGCCGGGAGCGTGTTCGTGGAGTAGGTGTGCGCTGGTGAGTTTGCGCACCGCCTTGCGGGCGGCGAACGGCGTCGTACCGCTCATCGCGGCGATCGCGTCGACGGTGAAGTCGAGGCCGGGGACCAGACCGAGGCGGCGGAAGAGTTGGCGGGTTTCGGGATCGAGGCGTTGGTAGGACAGGTCGAAGGCGGCGGTGACGGCTGAGTGCTCGTCGTCCTGCAGTGTCAGGGCGGTTGAGCCGCGTTCTTCGAGTTCGGTCAGATAGTCGGCGAGGGTGCGATGTGGTTCGTCGGCCAGTTGGGCGGCGGCGATTCGCAACGCGAGGGGGAGGCCGGCGCAGGCTTTGATCAGCGCGGTTGCCTCGGCGGGTTCGGCGGCCAGGCGGTCATCGCCGAACAGGCGGGTGAGCAGGTCGCGGGCCGCATCGGCCGGCAGTTCGCCGACGCCGATCCGATGAGCGCCTTCGCGGGCCATCAGGCCGGAGAGTTTGTTGCGGCTGGTGACGATGGTCAGGCAGCCGGATGTTGCCGGAAGCAACGGACGGACCTGGTCGGCGGAGGCGGCGTTGTCGAGCAGCACCAACAGCTTGCGCCCGTGCAAGACCGACCGGTACTCCGCCGTCGCATCCGCCACGGACTCCCAAGCCTGCTTGGTGTCTACGCCGAGCCCGCGCAGCAGCTGCCCGAGCGCAGCCAGCGGGTCGAGCGTCGGACCGGACGAGTGCCCACACAGATCGATGTAGAGCTGCCCATCGCCGAACCGATCAGCGACCTGATGCGCATGTTGCAGAGCAAGTCCGGTCTTGCCGATCCCGGCCATCCCGGTGAGCAACACCAGCCCATCTCCACCGTCGAGCTCCTCCAGCTCGTCCTCTCGCCCGAAGAACGCACCTGGCGGCGGCGGCAACTGCCCCGGCCGCACAGAGACCGCCCGCGCCCCCGAGCCTTGCGTTGCTGCCGGCGGGAGTGCCATCGGCACAGCGACCAGGTCGAGCTTCGGATCCTCGCGCTGAATCGCCTCGCCCAGCTCCCGAAGCTCTTTGCCTGGTTCAGCTCGTAGCTCGCGAGCCAAACGTTGACGAGCCGCGCGGTAGGCGACCTCCGCCCGCGTCCGCCGCCCCGATCGATAGAGCGCCAGCATCTGCTGACCAATCAGCCGCTCCCGCAGGGGATACTCCGCGACGAGTTCGCTCAGCTCAGGCACGATGTCCCGGGCCCGCCCGCTAGCCAGCTCGGCTTCAAACAACTCCTCGTACGCCGTCAGCCGCGTCTCCGCCAGCCGTTGAGCCGCCGGCGCAACCACTTCGGTCTCATCCACATCGGCGTACGCCGCGCCACGCCACAAGCCGAGAGCCTCGCGAAACAGCGCCACAGCCCCGTCGAGATCCGCCGTACGACGGCCCTCATCGTGCAACCGGTCGAACACCTCGGCATCAACCTCGTCCGACTGAACGCACAGCTGGTAGCCACCAGAAACGCGGATCAATCGATCAGGGCTGTCGAGGACCTGCCGCAACCGATGCACGTGGACCTGCATGCTGTTGGCCGGCCGTTGTGGCGCCGAAGCACCCCACAGGGCCTCAGCCAGCACTTCGGTCGGCACCGGCCGACCCGCACGGACCAGCAAGACCGCGAGCAGTTTGCGCCGCAGTTCCGAGATCGGCCCGACCACCTGCCCGTCACGGACTACTCGTACCGGTCCCAGCACCTCAAAGCGCATCCAGAACCTCCCGTACCGGAGCAGCCTCAGGCGATCCGTACGCCTCGAACATCCGCAGCGCCTCCCGGAGATGTTCGCGGTCCGAGCCGGCCTCGCCCAGCAGCCGATGCGCCCGCGCGCGCCCAAGGAAGTGGCCGGTCTTCCGGTGGATCGTCATGGCTTCCTCACCGTGACCGACTGCGTCGTGCGGACGTCCCAAGGCCAGTTCGACCCGCCCGAGCGTGACGAGCGCCCCGGCTCGCTGAACCGGGTTCCAGGGTGAGGTCCGGGCCAGTTCGACCGCCTTGATCGCATGGGCGTGCGCGACCGGAAGGCGGCCCGCCGCGAGTTCTGTCTCGGCCAGTCCACGCACGGCCGGGGTGTGGCACATCGACGGATCCGTCGTGCTCTGCAGATCGTCGGCCCACTCGACGGCCGACGTGAAGTTGGTGCGGGCGGCGGCGAGATCACCGACCGCGAGGTGACACATGCCCAGCTGGTAGTACGCGTCGCTCTGGGCCTGGGCCTGGTCCAGTTGGTGCGCGGACCGGCTGGCCGCTGACGCTTGTTCGAAGGCCTCGGCGAGGCGTCCGGTGTCGCGGTACCAGATCGCCCGGTACAGGTGCAGGAGATGCGCCTTGACCCGGCTTTCGAATCGGGTGAACGCGTCATCGACGCGGGTGATCAGCTCTTCGAGGCCGTCCAGCCGGCCGAGCATCGTGCGGGCCCGGATCAGCTCGGGCACTGCGAGCACGACCATCCGGTCGTTGTTCTCACCGGCCAGTCCGAGCAGTTCCTCGGCGTTCTGCTCGTACCTGAGGAGTTCGCCGCGCTGGTAGGCGATCCCGCCGAGGTTGCTCAGCGGGCTGGCCTGTCCGTTCTGGTCGCCGTTGGCCCGGGCGAGGTCGACGGCTCGGGTCAGGTGCTGCTCGGCGACCTCGAGGTCTCCGGCGGCCATGGCGATGACCGCGGCGACGTTGATGCAGTAGGTGAGCAGCGCCTGGTCGCCGAGCTGTTCGGCATGTTGGAGCGCCTCGGCGAGGACGCTTCCGTCCGTGGCCAGGTCGACTCGATGCCTGGCCGCTGCCGTCTCCGCCAGCAGGTTCGCGAGCGCGTGCCGGTCGCCGGCTGCCCTGGCCGCCGCGGTTCCGCGGTTCGCCATCGCGCTGACGTCCGTGATGTAGCCGACCTCGGCCATCGGGAGCATCAGGCCGATCGCCAGCCGCCAGGTCCAGTGGGAATGTTCGTCCCGCTCTCCGGCGACTTTGACCGCGGCCACGATGTTCGGAAACTCGGCCCGTACCCAGACCATCGCCTCCCGGAGATCGGAGAAGCTGATCTGGGGCGTCCCGGCGGGGAGCCGGGGAGAAGGCGGTTGGCGGCGCATCGACGCACGCAGGGCGACGGCGGCCGTCTTGCCCTGGTAGTACCAGGCGAACAGGCGTTCCAGTACGTCGCTGCGCGCCTGCTCGGAGTCCTCGGTTTCGGCCCGACGGCGTGCGTCGTCCCGGAGCAGGTCGTGGAAGCGATACCGGCCGCGCGAGTGCTCGTCGAGCAGATGCGCCGTGGTCAGTCTGCGCACAGCATCCCGAGCCACGGCGGGCGTCGTACCGCTGAGGGCGGCGACGGCGTCGACGGTGAAGTCGAGGCCGGGCACGAGGCCGAGGCGGCGGAACAGTTGGCGGGTTGCCGAGTCGAGACGTTGGTAGGAAAGGTCGAAGGCGGCGCTGACGGCCGAGTGTTCGTCGTCGTGCAAGGCCAGTGCGGTCGAACCGTGTTCCTCGAGCTCGGTCAGGTAGTCGGCGAGGGTTCGGTGGGGTTCGTCGGCCAGCTGGGCGGCGGCGATCCGCAGCGCCAGCGGGAGGCCGGCGCAGGCTTTGACCAGGGCGGTTGCCTGGTCGGGCTCGGCGGCGAGCCGGCCGCCGCCGACGAGGCGGCTGAGCAGGTCGCGGGCGGTTTCCGAGGGGAGTTCGCCGACACCGATCCGGTGGGCTCCTTCGCGGGCGATCAGGCCGGAGAGTTTGTTCCGGCTGGTGACGACCGTGAGGCAGCCTGATGTTGCCGGTAGCAACGGTCTGACCTGTTCGGCCGAGGCGGCGTTGTCCAGCAGGACCAGGAGTTTGCGTCCGTTCAGGACGGACCGGTACTCCGCGGTGGCGTCGGCGACTGACTCCCAGGCCCGGTTGGTGTCGGCGCCAAGGCCGCGAAGCAGCTGTCCGAGCGCGGTCAACGGGTCGAGGGCCGGGCCGGATGCGTGGCCGCACAGGTCGATGTAGAGCTGGCCGTCGCCGTACCGGTCGGCGACCTGATGCGCGTACTGCAACGCCAAGCCGGTCTTGCCGATCCCGGCCATCCCGGTCAGCAGCACGAGGCCATCGGTCGCCCCGTCGAGTTCGTCGAGCTCGTCTTCCCGCCCGAAGAACGCACCGGGTGGCGGCGGCAACTGGCTTGGTCGCACGGACGGCGTCCGGGGTGGCTGCGGCTGCTCAGCTGCTCCTGCGACATGATCGAGCACCGCGTCTTCGCGCTGGATCGCTTCGCCCAGTTCCCGGAGTTCGCGTCCTGGTTCGGCTCGCAACTCGCGGGCCAGTCGTTGCCGTGCTGATCGGTAGGCGACTTCGGCTCGGGTGCGTCGGCCGGATCGGTACAGGGCCAGCATCTGCTGACCGATGAGCCGCTCCCGCAACGGGTACTCGGCGACGAGCTCGGTCAGCTCAGGCACGATCTCACGCGCTCGCCCGCGAGCGAGCTCAGCTTCGAACAATTCCTCGTACGCCGTCAGCCGCGTCTCCGCCAACCGCTGAGCCGCCGGCGCAACCACCTCGGTCTCGTCGATGTCGGCGTACGCCGCACCTCGCCACAACTCCAGGGCCTCCCGAAGCAGCGCAACAGCCCCGTCGAGATCACCCGACTCCGCCGTACGGCGCCCCTCGTCGTGCAACCGGTCGAACACCTCGGCATCAACCTCATCGGGCTGGACGCACAGCTGGTAGCCGCCGGAGATGCTGATCAGTCGATCAGGGCTGTCGAGGACCTGCCGCAGCCGATGCACGTGGACCTGCATGCTGTTGCCCGGTCGTTGCGGCGCCGAAGCACCCCACAGCGCCTCAGCCAGGACCTCCGTGGGCACCGGACGACCCGCACGCACCAGCAAGACCGCGAGCAGTTTGCGCCGCAGTTCCGAGATCGGCCCGACCACCTGCCCGTCCCGAACCACCCGTACCGGCCCCAGCACCTCGAAGCGCATCACCACCTCCCGTCCTCCCATCATCGACCACGATTGGTCCACTCTTCGAGCGCTGCGTCCATGCGATGGACCGGTTGACAAACGTTTGGATCAAAACCGTCGTCTGCCGTCCTCTTGGTCTTTAGCTGCCGGATCTCGTCCGCCGGGACCGAAGAGGAGGGGGTCGTCGATGGGTGGGCCCCGGGAACCGCGCGGGTTCTGGTTGGTGGTCGGCGGGTATGCGGTGTCGTCGTACGGCAACTATCTGAATCTCATCGCGTTGGGGCTGTTCAGCTACCACCTGACCGGGAGTGCCTGGGCGACCGGCGTGGTGATGGCGATCCGGCTGGGCGCCGGGTTCGGCACCGGACTGGTGGTCGGCAAGGTGCTGGACCAGGTCAATCGGCGACCCCTGCTGATCGGGATGGACCTGTTGCAGGCGGCGGCCATGGTCGCGCTTGTCGTCTTGCCGAGTCTGGTCGTGCTGCTCCTCGTCGCGGTGATCCTGGGGGTGGGCAACACCACGCTGGTCGTCGCGTTGCGCAGCGGCGTACCGGAGCTGGTCGGGACGGACGAGCGGGCCAGGGCTAATGGCCGGTTGGTGACTGCCCGGTCGTTGGCCACCGTGCTGGGGTTCGGGTCGGCCGGGTTGATCATCGACCTGGGTGGCTACGACACGGCCTTCCTGGTGAACGGCGGCTCGTTTCTCGTCTCCGCCGTCGCGCTGGCCTTCGTCACCTGGCCTGACCCACGACCGACCGCTGAGCCCGCGGCCGGCGATGGAGGTGCTCGTCGCGCCGTCTGGCGGATGTTGCCGCCACTGATCGCCGGCATGGTCGTGGTGCGCGGCCTGGACGCACTCGCATCTGCCGGCCACAACGTCGCCCTGCCGATCTTCGCCAGTACTACGGCACCGGCGAACCCCGCGAGTCTGATGGCCGAGTTCATGACGTCCTGGGCGATCGGCAGTCTGTGTGCCCACCAACTCGTCAGCAGGCTGGTGATCGGGCGGCTGAAGGCGACGCTCGATCATCACGTCTTCGCGGCCGCGACCTGCGTGATGTCGGTCTGTTTCGTCCTTGCTTTCACCGGCCTGCCCACGGGCTGGCTGATCGCGGTCTGCCTGGTCGCGGGACTGGCCGACGGCGTCACCGAGATCGGTTACGTGTCCACCCTCCAGACCCTGCCCGGTCAGGAGCGGACGCGGATCTTCGGGCTGTCGGCCAGCGTGGAGAACTTCGCCTTCGGTGGCGGCATGGTCGTCGCCGCCGGGTTGCTGGCGACCTGGCCGGCGCTCCCTGTGGTCGCTGGGTTCCACGGCATCGCGCTGATCGGCGTACTGGTCTTTCTGTTGCTCTCAGTGAGGAGAACACATGATGGTGAACGCGTCGATCAGCCACGGCCCACGGCTGGTACCGGCCCAGGATGATCCGGCCGATGTGGTCAAGGCACTGGTCCGGGCGGCTGCCGAGTTTCCTGCGGCCGGTGTCCGTACGCCGGGAGGTCTGCTCGCCTACCCGGAGCTGCTCGACCAGGCGCGGCGGACGCTGAGCGGGTTGCGTGCCGCGGGTCTTTCCAGTGGGGATTCGGTGATCGTGCTGGGTCTTCCGCTGGACGACTTCTTCGCCGCGTTCTGGGGTTGTCTGCTGGGCGGCATCCGGCCGGCCGTCATCAGTGAGCCAGTGTCGTTGGGATCGCCGGTGTTTGATCGGGTGCGCCACACCTGGGAGTTGCTGGACAGCCCGCCGATCCTCACCGATCGAGCGAATGCCGCCGTGCTGGCGGGTGAGCCGTTCTTGGTGCAGTTGGCCGAGGAGTTGACGCTGGCGCCGCAGGCTGAGGAGCTTCACGAGCCGGCGCCTGAGGAGATCGCGCTCCTGATGTTGTCATCGGGGAGCACCGGCGCTCCCAAGGCGGCGGCTCTCACACATCGCGGCTTGATGGAGTTCGCCGCCGGATCGCGACGCTCGCTCGACCTGCGGCCAGAGGAGTCGATGCTCAACTGGCTGCCCGTCGACCACAGTGGTGCGCTCTTGCTTTACCACCTTCTGCCGGTGTTCGCCGGCGCGACCAACGTGCACCTGCCGACTGCCGACGTACTCGCGGATCCACTGCTCTGGTTGAAGAAAGCAGCGCAGTACGGCGTCGCGCACGCCTGGTCGCCGACGTTCGGGCTCCAGCTCGCGGCTGACGAGCTGGCCGCGCGACCGGAGTACGGACTGGACCTGAGCAGCATCAGGTCGCTGGTCAGTGGCGGCGAGCAGATCGTCTTGCCGGTCGTCGATCGGTTCCTCGCCGCGACCGCGAGGTCAGGGCTAGCCAGGGAAACCTTTCGGCCGTGCTGGGGGATGGCGGAGACCGCCACGGCGATCACCGTCGGCCAGTTGACCTCCGACGGCGGCGTGGTCCGGGTGCTCAAGTCGTCGCTCGCGGCTGACCTGGTGCTTGCCGGCCCGGAGGTGCCCGACGAGGACTGTACGACGTTCGCCGCGGTCGGCCCGCCGGCTCCTGGAGCGTCGGTTCGCGTGACGGACGAGCAAGGCGAGGTGCTGCCGGAGCTGCGGATCGGCCGCCTCGAGGTCAAGTCGGCGCGCATCACGGCCGGTTACGTGAACAACGAGCAGGCGACGCAGGCTGCGTTGCATGGCGAGTGGTTCCGGACGGGTGACCTGGCTTTCGTTTCGGCGGGTCAGGTGGTGATCACCGGGCGGGAGAGCGATCGCGTCGTGCTGAACGGGAACACCCTGTTCTGCCACGAGATCGAGGAGGTTGCCGGCGCGGTCGAAGGGGTGAGCCTGCGTGGAGTCGGCGCCTGCGGAGTACCCAATGCGCGCACCGGCACCGAGGACTTGGTGGTGTTCTTCGAAGACGAGGGCGCGCCGGATGATGTGGCATCGGCGATCCGGGCCGCGCTGTTCCGGCGGCTGCGGCTGACGGCGGCGGAGGTCGTGCGGGTGCCTGCGGGTGAATTCCCGAGAACTGCAAGCGGCAAGGTACGCCGTATCGAACTCCGCGAGTGCTACCAGGCCGGCCGGTACGACGAACCGCCCGCGGTGGCGCCCTCACCTGGTGAGGTGTTGGGGGAGGTGCGTCGGCTGGTGCAAGAACTCGTCGACGGGGCGGTGCGGGACGACGTACCGCTGTACGAACTCGGACTGACCTCGATCAAGGTCGCCCGGTTGCGGGCCGGGCTGGCCGAGCGGTTCGCCATCGACGTACCGGTGACTGTGCCGTTCGAGCATCCGACGGTGCGGGCTTTGAGTTCTTGGATCACGGCCACCAACGCTGTTGGTTTTGGAGGTCCTGAGGTGAGCGAGCGGCCGGTCGATCGGCGGGTGGCGGTCATTGGGCTGGCGGCGCGGTTCCCCGGGGCGCGGACGGTCGACGAGTACTGGGCCAATCTGGTGGGTGGCGTGGAGAGCGTGTCTCGCTTCGTGGGGGACGGCGGGCCGGATCACGTGCCGGCCGGTGGGGTGCTCGAGGATGCGGATGCCTTCGATGCGGAGTTCTTCGGGCTGTCGCCGAAGGAGGCGGGTCTGACCGATCCGGCGCATCGGCAGTTCCTCGAGGTGGCGCATGAGGTGCTGGAGAACGGCGGCTATGCGGCCAATCCGTCGAGCCTCCGGATCGGGGTCTACGCCGGGACGGGGATGAATCTGTACGGGCATCAGGATCGTTTGACCAGCGATCGTGTGGCGGTCGACGACGTACCGACCGCGATGCAGGCGACGATTGGTGACACCGCGGACTTCCTGGCCAGTCGGGTGGCATATCGGCTCGGGCTGACCGGGCCGGCGATCGGCGTACAGACGGCCTGTTCGACTTCGCTCGTCGCGGTACACCTTGCTGTGCAGGCGTTGCTCGACTCCGACGCCGACCTCGCGATCGCCGGTGCCGCTGCGGTTCGGCTGCCGCAGGATGCTGGGTATCAGTACGTCGAAGGCTCGATCCTCTCGCCGACCGGGCGCTGCCGTCCGTTCGACGCCGAAGCTGACGGAACGGTCGGCGGCAACGGGGTCGCAGCCGTCTTGCTGAAGCGGCTGGACCGGGCGATCGCCGACGGCGACACCATCCACGCGGTCATCCTCGGCAGCGCGGTCAACAACGACGGCATCGGCAAGGTCGGCTTCACGGCGCCGAGCATCGCGGGCCAGGCCGAGGTGATCCGCCGCGCCTTGCAGCGCGCTGGCGTCGGACCAGAAACCATCTCGTACGTCGAAGCTCACGGAACCGGTACTGCGCTCGGCGACCCGGTCGAGTTCGAAGCACTGTCCCGCGTCTTCCGCGAGGGCGGCGCCCGTACTGCGAAGTGCGCGCTCGGGTCGGTCAAGGCGAGCGTGGGACATCTGGACTCCTGCGCGGGCATGGCCGGGCTGATCAAGGCGGTGCTGATGCTCCGGCATGGGCAGTTGGTCCCGACGATCAACCTGAACCAGCCCAATCCTGAGCTGGGGATCGAGGACAGTCCGTTCGAACTCACCACGGTGGGGCGCGCCTGGGCGTCGGACGGCTCGCCGCGGCGGGCTGGGGTCAGCTCCTTCGGAGTTGGCGGGACCAATGCTCATGTGGTGTTGGAGCAACCGCTGGTGAGGGCGCGAAGCGAGCGGCGTACCGGGGCCGTAGTACTGCCGGTCTCGGCGAAGTCGGAGGCTGCGCTGGTGGAGTTCGCGGCTTCGTTGCGGACCCATTTGCTGGCGCATCCGGAACTGGAGGCGGCCGATGTGGCGACGACGATGGCTGTGGGGAGGCCGCACTACCCGCATCGCTGGGCCGTGACGGGATCCGATACCGGGGAGTTGGCGTCTGCGCTGGCCTCGACACCGCGGGTTGTTGCCGGGGGCCCGCTCGCCTTTGCCTATACCGGCCAGGGGAGTGCCTATCCGGGGATGTCCGACTGGTTGTACCGCACGTTCGACGCGGCCAAGGCGGTCTTCGACGAGGTCGAGCGAGCGGTGGGGGAGCCGGTTGTCTCGGGCCGGGCTGAGGTGGCGCAGGTCGGGTTGTTCGCGCATCAGGTCGCCTGGACGGAGGTTTGGCGGTCGCTGGGTGTCGAGCCGGACTTCGTCTTTGGTCACAGCGTGGGGGAGTTCGCGGCGATGTACGCCGCCGGGGCGTTGTCCGTGGCGGACGGCGCCTTGCTCACCGCGCGTCGCGGGGAACTGATGGCCGCGCTGGAGCCGGGCGAGATGGTTGCCGTGAGCACGGAACTGCCCGTGGCGCAACGGATCGCGGCTTCCTCCGGCGTGGAGGTAGCGGCGGTCAACGCCCCGGACCGCCAGGTCTTATCGGGCGCGCCAGACGCGATGGCACGAGCTGTCTCACTACTGGACCGTGAAGCCATCACGTGGCGCCGCCTACCGGTGACCCGAGCCTTCCACTCCTGGCTGGTAACCCCCGCACTAGAACCGCTAGCCGAGTACGCCGAAAAGCTGACGTTCACCGCTTTGCAGAAACCACTGTTCAGTGCCGTCGACGGCGCCGTCCTGTCTCGCGTCGATGCACACTACTTACAGACCCACGCCCGCCGCCCAGTCCGCTTCGACCTAGCCGTCGCAACTGCCGCGAACCACGGTGCCAGACGATTCCTAGAACTCGGCCCAGACGCCGTCCTGACACCTCTAGGCCGCCGCGCCCGACCCGCCACCGAGTGGACCCCCACCCAACGCAAAGGATCAGAGCATCAGTTCGCCGAGGCAGTAGCAACCCTCTACCAAGCCGGCACCACCATCAACTGGCCCCTCCTAATCACAGGCCACCGAATCCCCCTCCCCAACCACCCCCTAGCAAAAACCCACACAAAGCCATCCCCCGAACCCACCCCACAACCCGCCCAAACCCCACCCACCGCAACCCCACAACCCACCGCAACCCCACAACCCACCGCAACCCCAACCCTCGCCCTCCAAGCCCAGCTCCGCGCCCTCCTAGCCCCTTCCCTAGGAATGCCCCCCGAATCCATAGACCCCGACACCCCATTCCTAACCCTCGGCGCCGACTCCCTCTCCCTGATGAGACTCGTCACCGACCTAAAACAAACCCACGGCCTAACCATCGGAGTCCGCCGCCTCTTCACCGACACCAACACCCTCACCAAACTAACCACCCTCCTCCAGCAGCAAGCACCAGAACCCGCACCCCCTGCAGCACAACACCAGGCACCTCAGCCCACGCAGTCAGCTCAACCCGCACGGCCCGTGGAGCAACTGCAACCAACTCAGCTCGCGCTGCAACAGCAGCAAGCCGAGCCCGCGCAGTCAGCTCAGCTCGAACCTCCTGCGGAGCAACCGCAGGCAGCTCAGCTCTCACCGGGTGCGCAACCTCAGACATCTCGTACTGCGCGGCCTTTGCCTGCCGCGCCCGAGGCAGGACTTCAGGTGGTGATCGATCGGCAGCTGCGGCTGGCCGAGCGCATGGTCGACCGAGTCTCGGATCTGATGTCGGAGCAACTAGCACTCCTCAACAGCACTCCCGCTCCACCCGCTGGAGCGCCTTCGGCGCATGCAGTGGATGGGGTGGAAGTGGCACCGTCGGTGCAAGCGGAGCGTGCCGCTGGCACCGGTTCTGGGAGCAGCGGGCCTGGGGAGGGTGCAATGGTTTCGGCGGTTAGTGGGGCTGCCGCGTGGGGGGAGCGGGCGGTGGTTGCTGGTGTGGGGCGGCGGGGTGGGTGTGAGTTCAGTTTGTATTTTTTTGGGGATTATCCGGATTCGGCGGAGCGGGACAAGTATGGGTTGATTTTGCGGGCTGCTGAGTTTGCGGATCGGCGGGGGTTTCATGCGGTGTGGTTGCCTGAGCGGCATTTTCATTCGTTTGGGGCCTTGTTTCCCAACCCGTCGGTGCTTGCGGCTGCGCTGGCTACTCGGACTGAGCGGATCAGGTTGCATGCGGGTTCCGTGGTGCTTCCGTTGCACAACCCGATTCGGGTGGCCGAGGAGTGGTCTGTGGTGGATAACCTGTCCGGTGGGCGGGCGGGGATGTGTGTCGCGAGCGGCTGGCATGCGCGCGACTTTGTGCTTGCTCCCGGCAACTACGGCAAGCATCGTGAGGAGCTCTACGATCGGCTGGACACCGTGCGCAGGTTGTGGGCGGGTGAGGAGATCTCCGCGACCGCCGGTGACGGGCAACCGATCGAAGTGAAACTGCATCCTCAACCCCTCCAGAACCAGCCGCCGTTGTTCGCCGCCGTTGTCGGCAACCCGGAGTCCTACAAACTTGCCGCCCGCAACGACATCGGTGTAGTCACCAACCTGATGGCGCAGTCCGTCGAGGATCTCGCCACCAACATCGCGCTCTACCGCGCCACCCGAGCCGAGCACGGTCTCGACCCCGGCGCCGGCCGGGTCGTCGTGCTCCTGCACACCTACCTCGGCGACGACCTGGAGTCGATCCGTGCGGAGGCGTACCAGCCGTTCTGCGACTACCTCCGCTCGTCACTGTCCCTCTTCGGCCAGGTGACCAACAGCCTCGGCTTCCAGATCGACCTCGAGAAGACCGCGCCGGACGACGTCGACTTCCTGCTCGGCCAGGCCTATCAGCGGTACTGCGAATCGCGAGCCCTCATCGGTACTCCGGAAACCTCCGCCCCCATCATCGACTCGATCCTCGCAGCCGGCGCCGACGAGCTCGCCTGTTTCGTGGACTTCGGCCTGACCCCCGACCAGGTCATGCAGAGCCTGACGGTCGTCGACACCCTCCGCGCGCAGTACTCAACCCCTGCACGCCGGGACCAAGGACGACCGCTGACCGCAGCCGAGCGACGGATCTGGTTCCTGGAGCAGGTGAACCCCGGCAGCAACACCTACCACGAACCCAAAGCCATCGAGCTCCGCGGCAAACTGGACACCGACGCCCTCCAAGGCGCTCTGCAAAAGGTCATCGACCGCCACCCGGCACTGCGCACCACCTTCCGCGAAGTCGACGGCGAACCGCGCGCCTTCGTCAGCAACCGCCTACAGCTCGGCTTACCAACAGAGCCGGGCAACGACCTCCAGACAGTCCTGTACGACGTACGCCTGGGCGACCTGGATCTCGGCAACGGACCGTTGCTGAGAGCAAAGTTGGTCCGGCTCTCCGACGAGCACCATGTCCTGCTGCTCGTCGCCCACCACATCATCTTCGACGCCTCCTCGACGCCCGTCCTGGCCAAGGACCTCGCCGCCTACTACCGAGCCTGGCCCATCGATCCAGACCTCCCACCGACATCCGACGGCCTCGAGCCCGCCGAGACCCCGACGGACGATGACGTGACCTTCTGGGTCGAGCAGCTCACCGACGCCGAGGAGTTGCAGCTTCCCACCGACCGGCCGCGACCCGAAAACCGCAGTGGCGCAGGCAAATCACTGACGCGCGACCTCGACGCCAAGCTCACCGAGCGAATCACCTCCTTCGCCAGTCGGACAGGCGTCACCACCTTCAGCACCTTGCTCGCCGGCCTCGCAGTAGTTCTGGCCAGGTTCAGCGGGCAGCGCGACTTCATCCTGGGCACCGGTGTCTCGGGGCGAGGCAACCATGCCCGCGACGCCATCGGGATGTTCATCGACACCCTGCCCCTGCGCGTCGTCGTACCCGAGAACGCGGACTTCGCCGACCTGGCCCGGGAGCTCGGTCTGTCGCTGATGGATGCCGTCGACCACCGGCAGGTGCCGTTCGACGAGATCGTTGCCGCGGTCAACCCACCGCGCGTTGCCGGGCGCAACCCGTTGTTCGGAGTGGCAGTCGAGTTCGAGAACGGTACGGAGAAGGTCTCCTTCGCGCCCCCGACGGTCGGCGCCACGCTGCTCGACCTGCCCAGCGAACGAGCCCCACTCGACCTTGTGCTCTACCTGACAGCACAACCCGATGGCCTGAGCTGCGTCGTCGAATACGACACGGACCTCTTCGACGAACCAACTGTCGTGCGGCTCCTCGAGTATCTGGAGCTCACCCTCGACCTGGCCACCGCCGACCCGGCCGCCGACCTGGCGTTCCTCACCAAGGAAGACACAGAACGCCTGGCAGAGCTGGAAGGTACACCAGGCAACCAGCCAAACCATTGCCTGCATCAACTATTCGAGCAGCAGGCCGATCGAACCCCCACCGCAATCGCCCTCAGAGGCGCGTACGGCGAACTCACCTACGCCGAGCTCGACAGAAGAGCCAACCAGTTCGCCGCCGAACTGATTGCCCGAGGCATCCACCGTAACGAGCTCGTCGCGATCTGCCTACCGCGAGGCACCGAGCAGATCGCCGCCATCCTCGGCGTACTCAAGAGCGGCGCCGGCTACCTCCCCCTCGATCCCGCACTCCCGGTAGACCGCCTGCGCTTCATCCTCGAGGACTCCGGCGCGGTCCAGCTCATCACCACCGACGGCATGCCCGACCTCGGAGCCCAACCACGGCTCCTGGTCGAGCGGCTCGACAACCACACCGAACGACCGCAAGCAGTCGTCGCCCCCGACGACCTGGCCTACTGCATCTACACCTCAGGCTCGACCGGTACGCCGAAAGGCGTGCTCGTCCCACACCGAGGCACCGCCAACTACGTCCGCCAGTACGTCGCCGTCCACCCTCCAACAGATGGCTTGCACTGGGCATCCCCGATGTTCGACGGCAGCGTGCACGAGATCTTCACCTGCCTGGCCGCCGGACAGGCGCTGGTCCTGATCGACGACGCGGCCCGCCACGACTTCGTAGTACTGGCCGAAACGATCCGCCGGTACGACGTACAGCGAATCGCCCTGCCGTTCAGTGCCGTCCATGCGTTGCTGGCGACGCGGCCGTCCTTGCCCTCGCTGCGAGAGATCTACGCGGCGGGGGAGCCAACCACCCCCGGAGCGGTCGAGTACGACTTCCTCGCCGCTCATCCGGATTGCGTGCTCTACAACGGTTATGGGCCGACCGAGGCTTCCATAGGCGTGACCGAGCACCGGGTCGAGGTGGGCGACACAACGCCGGCGATCGGCCGGCCGATCCCGGGCGTCCGGATTCGGCTGCTCGACGCGGATCGCCGACCGGTACCGATCGGTGCGATCGGCGAGATCTGCGTCCAGGGCGACTGCGTCACCAACGGCTACTTGAACCGTCCTGATGAAACGGCAGCCGCCTTCTTCGCGCCCGGTTGGTATGCGACGGGCGATCTCGGCCGCTGGCGCACGGACGGCACGTTGGAGTTCCACAAACGCCGGGATGACCAGATCCAGATCCGTGGAGTCCGGATCGAGCCGGGTGAGATCAGGGCGGCCGTTCTCAGCCACTCCGAGGCGTCTGATGCCGCCGTGGTCGCGGTCGACGGCGAGTTGGTCGGCTACGTGGCCGGCCCGGTGGACTTCACCGAGCTGACCGAGCGCCTGGCCGCGCGACTCCCGCAGTACTTCGTGCCCCGCCGATGGGTCCGGCTGGATCGGTTGCCGCTGACAACCAATGGCAAACTCGACCGCAAAGCCTTCCCGGCGCCTGGCGGTCCGCAACGGCACACCACCGCGCCGACCACGCCGACCGAGCGACTTCTGCACGACGTGTGGAGCGAGGTGCTCCACAAGACCGACCTCGGCGTCGATGACTCGTTCTTCGAACTAGGTGGACACTCCCTGCTGGCCGTCCGCCTGCTCAACCGCATCCACGCCACGACCGGTGAGAAATTCACCCTCACCGAGTTCTTCCGCGCCCCGACCATCCGCGCACTCGCAGCCAAGATCGACGGCCCGGTCAAGATCGAGATCGAGGACACCGCACCAGCGACGTACGCACAACGCCGCGTACTGCGTCGCCACCGCGCCCGGGCCGACGCCTCGGTCTACAACGGCATCGCCCGCGTCGACATCTCCGGAGACCTGGACCCTCCCACCCTGCAAGCCGCTCTGCGGCGTCTCGCACAGCGCCATTCCGCCCTGCGGACAAGGGTTTTCGACGACCGCCAAGAGGTGCTGGAAACCGTCCCGATCGATCTCCCGGTCACCGACCTGCCCGACGACGAGACCAAGATCCACGAGTGGTGCGTAGCCGCCGCCCACCCGGCTCTGGATCCCGCCGAAGCCCCACTCTGGCGAGTCCGCCTCGGCCGCGTGTCACCCCACCGCT
Source organism: Kribbella sp. NPDC023855 (assembly GCF_040639475.1). Classification (NCBI taxonomy): domain Bacteria; kingdom Bacillati; phylum Actinomycetota; class Actinomycetes; order Propionibacteriales; family Kribbellaceae; genus Kribbella; species Kribbella sp. NPDC023855. The sequence goes on along the minus strand of NZ_JBFAAA010000003.1, from coordinate 512,607 downwards.
GGGTACTCGTGGTCGTCGTCCACCACGCCATCTACGACGGTTGGTCCGCCCGGCTGTTCTGGCAGGAACTCTCCGCCCTGTACTCCGGTGCCGAGCTCCCCGCCCCATCCGGTCAGTTCAGCGACTACGCCCGATGGGAGCGCGCCAACCTCACCGGCGAGACGAGGACGGAGCTGGAGGACTTCTGGCGCACCACACTCGCAGGTGCCTCACTCCGGCCGAACCTGCCAACCGACCACCCGAGACCGGAGGTCTTGTCCGGCCAAGGCTCCACCCACCACGTAGACCTGCCGCAAGAACTCGCCGAACGGATCAGATGTCAAGCAGCCGCAGCCGGGACCACGCCGTACGTCGTCATGGCGGCCGGGTTCGCCCGCTGGCTGGGTGATCTTTGCGGGCACGACGAGATCGTGCTGCCGGTGTCCAGCGCGCGCCGGAGCCGCCCGGAACACGACGGCATCATCGGCTATCTCGGTGAGGCCGTCCTGGTACGAGTCAGGCTCGACGCGGCTGACCTCCTCGCGGAGACGGCCAAGGCCCTGTACTCCGCGCTGGACCACGAGACGTTGCCCTTGGCGGAGGTCGTCCGGGTTGCCCTGCCGGAGCAGGCGGAGCTGCCCTACCCGGCCGTGCTGTTCACGGTCATCAACGGTCCGCACGCCAGCCTGACTCTGCCGACTGGCGAGTTCCCTGCCCGCGGCGTCGCAGTACCGGGGCAGGCTCGGACGGAGCTGTACGTCGTCTTCACTCTGACCGAGGCGGGCTTCACGCTCGACATCGAGTACTCCACCGACCTCTTCACCCCCACCATGATCGCCGGCTGGGCCGCGGCGCTGACCGCGCAGCTGGGCTACGAGCCGAGGGGGACCGACGCGAGCAGCTGAGGTCGCATGAACGGCCGAGGACCATCCGGGGCGTGCCAGAAGCGGACGAGTTCGGCCGCCCGGATGGTTGCCTCACCCAAGGAAACCGAACGGTGTTCCCGCACCCACTCGATCAGCACCTCGGGCGACGGGATGTCACCGGTGAAGTGCAACAGGTTCAGGTACCAGATGTCGCGCCGGCCGTAGCCGAGCTCGTGCCATGCGTCCGGCCCCAACTCGTCCTTGAGCTGATCCATGAACAGATCAGCCTGATCATCAAGCGGAACAGCCGAAGCCATCACGGTGCCGGGCGTGAGCGTGAGCCCGGTGACCTCGATCCGGGCCGGCCCGATCGTGCTCGCGGCGCGTTCCATCGCGGCCCGGTAGCGCTTGATCACCGGCTCGTCGGGATCGACGTCCGGCCGGTAGAACTCGAGCGCCCGCACCGTGAGATGCGCCGATCCCACCTGCCCGGTCTGCCAGTGCCCACCACCCGCGATCGCCGCCGCCTCCACCGTCAACGCGTCGAGCCGCCGACTCAGTGCGCCGTCAGCCGGCGGCCGCAGTACGACCGACACCGGCCATCGCCCACCCACTTCAGGCGGAACATCCTGCTGATGATCGCCGCGACGAATCAACGGGACAGCCTCGGTGAACAACTGGTCGAACTTCGTAGAACTGATGATTCCTCCTGGGGTCGGCAGGTACGACGCCCGCGGCACGCCAGTGGTTCGCGCTGATTCAGAAGACGGAGTGCGGTGATTCAGCAGTTATTCAGTAGCTGAGGTGCTGGACCGGTTCAGGGGCGGGCCGGTTGGATGAGCACATGACTACACGGTTTGGATTGTTCGTTCCGCAGGGGTGGAAGATGGACCTGGCGGGGATCAGCGACCCCGTCGACCAGTGGGAGGCCATGACCGCCGTCGCGCGGAAGGCCGACGAGGGGTCCTGGGACTCGATCTGGCTGTTCGACCACTTCCACACGGTGCCGGAGCCGAGCACCGAGAGCACCTTCGAGTGCTGGACGGCCACCGCCGCGCTGGCCCGCGACACCCAGCGGGTCAACATCGGCCAGATGGTTGGCTGCAACGGCTACCGCAACCCGTCGCTGTACGCCAAGATCGCCTCGACCGTCGACGTCGCCAGCCACGGCCGCCTGTACGCCGGGCTGGGCGCGGGCTGGTACGAGCACGAGTGGAAGGCCTACGGCTACGAGTGGCCGGAGCTCAAGGACCGGATGGGCGCGTTCCGCGAGGCCACCGAGATCATCTACAAGATGTGGACCGAGGACGAGCCGGTCTTCAACGGCAAGTACTACTCGATCGACAAGCCGATCAACGAGCCGAAGGGCGCGCGCTTGCCGCACCCGAGCCTGTGGATCGGTGGCGGCGGCCCGAACGTCACGCTGAAGCTCGTCGCCCAGTACGCCGATGCGGCCAACATCGGCGGCGGCAACCCGGACGTGATCCGGGAGAAGGCGGCCATCCTCAAGGGGCACTGCGACAAGCTCGGCCGCGACTACGACCAGATCATCAAGTCGACCGGGATCAACGCGTTCCCGATCGACAAGGGCGCCGACCCGCGGAAGGCGACCGCGCAGGCGCTCGGGCCGATGAACTGGGAGAAGTTCAGCAACGACAACCTGATCGGCACCGAGGACGAGATCGCGAACAAGGTGGAGGCCTCCCTCGAGGCCGGTGCCGACTACGTGATCTTCTACGTGCCCGGCGTCGCCTACGACCTGGACCTGGTCGACCGCATCGAGCAGGTCGCCAAGCGCTTCGCCTGACCCAGCACGCCAGCACGCCAGCAAGCCAGCAAGCCAGCAAGCCAGCAAGCCAGCACGACAGCCCGCCAGCCCGCCAGCCGGCACCCGGTCCTCCACGCCTGACCCCAGGCCGGGGCTGGCTGGTATCGGTCATGGCGGGTGTACGCCAGGCCGATTGATGGACCGTGGCCGGAGGCAACTGTAAGGCTCGCGGGGATGGCCCCGCGAGGGTCGGGGCATCTGGAGGTGCCCCCTGTGACTTCGTCACGCCTTGCAGCCATCTTGTCCTCCGCCGTGACGGCCGGCGCCTTGCTGGCGTCGACCGTCACCCCGGCCGGCGCGGTGGTCCCGGCCGCGCCGGCGGCGGATCTCACCGCCGTTCCTCCGACGGCGGGCCCCTCCGCTGGTGGTGCCGGTGCAGGATCCGGTACCGGCGCCACCAGCCCCGCCGCGCGCCCGACGCCCGGCGCGAGCACGCACCGGATCACCCTGGTGACCGGCGACGTCGCCGAGCTCACCATCACGCAGGGCGGTCAGCGGTCCGCGCGACTGGTGGACGGCGGCAACTACTACCTCGGCGACTTCGAGAACGAGCTCACCCTGGTCCCGGTCGCGGCGTACCCGTTGCTGACCGAAGGGCGGTTGGACAGCCGCCTCTTCAACCTGACCAAGCTGGTTGCCCAGGGCTACGACGACGCGTCCACCAAGAACCTGCCGCTGCTGCTGACCTCACCGACCAGCACGCTGAAGGCGCCTGAAGCGCCGGTGGCCGCGACCAAACGACTCACGCTGGCGAGCGTCGGCACCACCGCCGTGACGGTCCGCAAGGACCAGGCCAAGAACTTCTGGAACGGCATCAAAGGCAACACCCTCCGCGGCAGCAGCAGCGGCGTCGGTAAGATCTGGCTCGACGGCCGCACCCACGCCACCCTCGACCGCTCGACGAAACAGATCGGTGCCCCCACCGCCTGGCAGTCCGGGTACGACGGCAAGGGGGTCAAGGTCGCCGTGCTCGACACCGGGTACGACGCGCAGCACCCCGATCTGCGCAAGCAGGTCATCGGTTCGCAGAGCTTCATCCCCGACCAGCCCGTCCAGGACCGCCACGGTCACGGCACCCACACCGCCTCGATCGTCGCAGGCCTCGGTACTGCGTCCGCCGGCAAGCGCAAGGGCGTGGCCCCCGGCGCACAGCTGCTGATCGGCAAGGTGCTCGACGACAACGGCAGCGGCCTGGACTCCGAAGCGATCGCCGGGATGGAGTGGGCCGTCCAGCAGGGCGCCAAGGTGATCAGCATGAGCCTCGGCGGACTGCCCTCGGACGGCACCGACCCGATGAGTGAGGCCGTCGACCGCTTGTCCGCCTCCAGTGACGCCCTCTTCGTCATCGCCGCCGGGAACTCAGGTGCGGAGGAAACCGTTGGTTCTCCCGGTGCCGCCGCGGCCGCGCTGACGGTCGGTGCGGTGGATCGCGACGACCGGCTCGCGTCCTTCTCCAGCCGCGGTCCGCGGCTCGGTGACGGTGCGATGAAGCCCGAGGTGACCGCTCCGGGCGTGGACATCGCCGCCGCGCGGGCAGCCGGTACCGACAGCGGCCACTTCCTCGACCAGTACTACACAGCCATGAGCGGTACGTCGATGGCGACTCCGCACGTCGCGGGTGCCGCCGCGATCCTGGCGCAACGCCACCCCGAGTGGACCGGTGAACAACTCAAGGCGGCCCTGGCGACTACCGCCGTACCGAGCAAGGGCGCGACGCCCGTGCAGCAAGGGCTCGGGCGGATCGACATCCCGAAGGCGCTCGATCCGAAGGTCCTGCCTGACCAGGCCAACCTGTACTTCGGAGATCTGTCCTGGTCGGGGACCGCACCGGCTCCGGTGTCCCGGAAGATTGCCTACCGCAACAACTCGTCGAAGCCTTTGACGCTGGATCTCAGTGTGGCCGCGACCTCGCCGGGTGGCGTGCGCGCGGCGGTCGGGGTCAGCCCGGCCAGGCTGACGATCGCGCCGGGAGCGACCGCGTCGGCGACCGTGACGGTCAACCTCGCAAAGACCCAGGCGGCGAAGTACTCCGGTGAGCTGGTCGCGCGCGGCGGCGGTTCGTCGTACCGGACCGGACTCGGGTTCGCGGCGGGTGGGCGGCTGCACCAGGTGACGGTGAAGGCGCTCGGTCGCGATGGCAAGCCTTTCGTGCCCTCCGCGTTCAGCGCGAGCGGCGTGCAGTTGTGGAACTACGACACCGGCGACGTGACCGCGATCGCCTTCGACCAGACCGGCGCCCAAACCCTCGAGGTGCCGACCGGCCGGTACAGCGTGATGTCCTTCGTGATGGGTGCCGACGAGGCGGGCTGGACGAACTCGATCATCCTGCTGGGCGAACCCGACGTTCGCATCACCGGTGACCGGACCTTCGTCTTCGACGCCCGCAAGGCGCACAAGGTGACCGTGAAGACGCCGCAGCGAGCGGATCCGCAGAGCGTCGGCATCGCCTGGCGGCGCACAGTCGGCGGGCGCGACGCCGTCTCCGGCTGGGGCTACGGCAAAGATGTTGCCAACGGCATCTATGTGCAGAACTTCGGCAAGATGGCCGACGGCACCTTCCAGGTGGTGCAGCGATGGGACCTCGCCCAGCCCGCGCTGACCGTCGACGTCACCGGCTCCGGCGGCTTCCGGCTGCCGACGCCCGACAAGGGTGCCTACGAGACGGTCTATGTGGGCCAGGAGAAACTGCCGCTCGTCAACGCCGGTGACGGCAGCCCGGCCGAGCTGGCAGCGGCGCGAGGCAAGATCGCGCTGATCCGCTGGCGCGATGTCGACACGACGCCCGGGCAGCTCCAGGCGGCCAAGGACGCGGGCGCCAAGGTCGTCTTCCTCTACAACGAGCATCCCGGCTTCTGGGGTGACGGTGGCGAGGTCGGCCTGCCGGTCTACCTGCTGCGTCAGCCGGAAGGCCAGAAGTTGCTCGACCTGCTGAAGCAGCGCGAGGTTGTTCTCCAGCTGAACGGTCTGCGCGACAGCACCTACCGCTACGACCTCGCGGTCGGCCCGCAGGTGGTCAACGGCCCGCTCACCTACGACTTCGCCCGGATGCGGCCGGCCGTGGTAACCACGAAGTACGGGAAGAACGAGGCGTGGTTCCTGCACCTCGATCAGCGGATGGCTCACTTCCCCGGGTTGGCGACCGCGCTGACTGCCTCGCGGGAGGTGGCCGGGCCGGTGACCAGGACGGACTACCTGGCCAGTGACGTCCCTGGCGTCACCTGGGACGAGAAGACGGCGGCGGGGGTGTGGAACGAGTCCGGGTTCGAGTACAGCCTGGCAAGGAGCTACCGGCCAGGCGAGAAGGCCACCCATGAGTGGTGGTCGCCGCTGGCTCGCCCGGCGGTCCCGGACGGGACGGGCAGCGAGGCGGACGGGCTCCCCGCGGCCCGGTTCGAGAACGCGTTGCGGGTGGCGATTCCGCAGTACGTCAACGGGGATCGCAGCGTCTACGGCTGGGTCGACAGCCGGGGTGACACTACGTCGCTCACGCTCAGCAGCAACGGCAAGGTGCTCGGCAGCAAGGACTGGTCGGTGGCGCAGTTCCCGGTCCCGGCGAAGGCTGCCTGGTACGACCTGACGCTCGACGTACGGCGGGGTGAGGACAGCTGGGCCAAGACGTCCACGGCAACCCACACCAGCTGGCACTTCCTGTCAGCCCCGACGAAGTCGCGTGCCGTGCTGCCGTTGGTGCAGGTCGACTACCGGCGTACCGGTGACACGCTCGAGCTGAAGGCCGGCTACCAACCCGGCGTACGGGGTCTCGGCATCTTCCGCACCACAGCAGAGGTCTCGTACGACGCGGGCAAGACCTGGCGCCGGCTCACCGTCGTACCGCGCGGCCTTGATCGCGGCAGCGTGCGGCTCCCGGCGACGAAGGGGGAGCTGACCCTGCGGGTGACGTCGCGCGACCTGATCGGCAACAGCGTCAGCCAGACGATCGAGAAGGCCTGGACGACAAAGTGAAAGATTCTCAAGTAAGCGCTTGACCACCCAAAGGGCGACGCCACGGAAGCCGGGGGGAGTAGCTCCGTGGCGTCGCCGGGGGCGCGCCTAGGGAGGGGTGGGGGCAGGCGCGCCGGTCCAGGGTGGTTCAGTTCCCGAGGACGCCTCCACCGAGAACGCCGAGCAGGCCGAGTGCGGAGAGCAGATTGCGGATGACCTGGTCGACGGCCTTGGTGCCGCCGGTCTGGTACGCGGTCACGCACTTCTGCAGCTGATCCTGGGTCGGCCGGGTGATCGTCACCTTCGCCATTTCGGACTGGCAGTAGGTGGTCGCCGTGGTCAGTTCGGTCAGGGTGGTGCCGACCGAGCCGACGATGAGGCCGACCGACGTCTGCAGCTTCGCCACCACCGGCGGCGCCGGCGGCTTGGACGTCGGGGGCTTGCTGGTCGGCGGGGTGCTCGGCTCGCTCGTCGGCGGCTTCGTCGTCCCGGGCTTGCTCGGGGTCGTCGTCGGCGGACGCTTGGTCGGCGTGGTCGTCGGCTTGCCGTCGCCCTCCTGGACCATGGTCGGCTTCGACGTCGGCTTCGTCCCGGCCGGGTAGGTCGGCAGGTCGACGGCCTGCGGCAGGTTGTCATCGGCCGGCGCGTCGGTCTCCGGGTCGCCGATCCGGTCACTGGCCCGGTCGACACCCTGGTCGTCGCTCTCGGTCCCGTTGCCGACGGCGATCCAGCTGCCACCCGCGTAGGCCTTGGCGATGCTGATCACCAGGTCGGCGTACTGCTGGGAGTGGTTGTAGCGCAGGACGGCCGCGTTCAGGTCGGAGGCCTTGGAGAGGTTGCCGCTGCCGGAGCACAGGTAGACGGCGGTCGACATCGCCGCGTCGTCGATGTCCTGCGGGTTCTTCACGCCGTCGCCGTCACCGTCGACACCCATCAGCTGCCAGGTCTGCGGGATGAACTGCATCGGCCCGACGGCCCGGTCGTAGGCGGCGTCGCCGTCGAGCTTGCCGCCGTCGCTGTCGGTGATCCGCGCCGTGCTCGTCCCGTCGAGCCGGGGCCCGAGGATGCCGGGCGTGACCACACCGTTCGTCATCAGCGAGTTGCCGCCGAAGCGGCCGTGGTTCGACTCGACCCGGCCGATCGCGGCCACCAGCGTCCACGGCAGCTGGCACCCGGGGTCGGCCTGGGCCATCACCTGCTGGGCTCGCGAGTAGGCCTTCAGCGCGGCGTTGGGAATGCCGTTGCGGGACAGGCCGGAGACCACCTGGGTCGGCTGCTCACCGGGATCGACACCGTTGCCGACGACGCCGGGCACCGCGATGTTGGCCGGGTCGCCGATCGGTGTCTTCGGTACGACGACCGGACTGTTCCCGGACGATCCCTGCTCCAGCGCCGCCGTCGCGACGGCAGGATCGTCGGTGGCACTGACGGTGAACGCGCTCGCGAACAGCGCCAGCGGAATCAGCGGCGCCACCTGACGCCACCCGCCTCCGCCCAGGGCGCGACGCTTGCCCATCGCCATCGATGATCCCCTCCGTGACTCATCGACTTGTCCCGCCTCACACCGCGGACAAATCTCCTGATCCTGTCTCCGGCCACCGTTCGTCTGCTTGGTCTAACGCCCGTCCCGTGCGTGGGTTACGTGGCAGACGCAGACAGTGCACGACCGGTCACCCGGGTACCCATACTGGCGCATATCCGGCCGATTGCAACACGCAACGTAATGACAATGTTTTCGATTTCCCGGTAACTTTGGAACGGCTCGGGGATGAGTCGGGTGCGATGCGCGGTACCCGAACGGCAGCAGCATGAATGCCGATCTTGGTCTTGGGAGGCCTGCCCCATGCCCGCGTCATCGCTCGAGCACGAGCTCATCGAGGAATGGTCCGACTGGATGCGCGCCGCCGGCGCCGCTCCGAACACGATCCGAACCCGCACCGACGGGGTCAAGCTGCTCTGGTACTCGGCTCAGACCGAGGACCCGGTGCAGATCCCCACCAAGGCCATCGTGCGATGGCTTGCCAAGTGCAACAGCAAGTGGACCCGCTGCACGTACGCCTCATCGGCCCGGACGTGGTTCCGGTTTCTGGTCGACCAGGGCCACCTCGAGGTAAGCCCGATGGACCGGCTCGCGGTCCCGCCGACACCTCGCAGCGTTCCCCGGCCGGCGTCCTCGGACGTCGTCCGCGAGACCCTGGCGGTCTGCGGCCGCCGAGCTCACGCGTACATCATTCTCGGCACGTTCCTGGGCCTGAGGGTCCACGAGATCGCGAAGGTCCGCGGTGACCACTTCGACGACGGTTGGTACTTCGTCACCGGCAAGGGCGACGTCGGAGCAGCGATCCCGACTCACCCGCTCGTCGAGCAGCTGCGGAAAGGCTTCCCGTCGACGGGCCCTTGGTTTCCGGGCGTCGAAGGCGGGCACGTCCGGGCGACGACCGTCACGAAGACCGTCACCCGGGCATTCAAGAAGGCCGGCTACCAGGTCACGGCTCACCAGCTGCGGCACTGGTACGGCACCCACGCCCAACGAGTCGGGAAGGACTCCAGGGCGACGCAACACCTGCTGCGTCACGCGAACCTCGCGAGCACCCAGATCTACACCGAGGTAGCTGACCGGCATCTGCAGGAGATCGTCCGCCGCCTGGCGGTCTGATCAGTAGGCGGCCCCGAAACAGCGACGCAACCGCTGCCCGGGGCCTCGAACGGACAACGGAGGTCCGAACGTGAACGACACCCTATCCACGCCCGATCCCGCCCGGCAGGTGGCCGAGGTGCGGCAGATCATCGCCGATCGCCACCTGCACACCTGCGACGTGTCACTGCTCCGGATCCGGCGGGTGGTGGAACCGCCGCTCCCCGAGCCGGAGCCGGTCGAGACCAACGACCGCGGCTGGCCGCGGCTGCACGAGAGCCCGCCCGACGAGCGGCAGGTGTGACCCCCTGTAACGGTCCCATGGTGGTCTGCGATACACCCGCAGTAGCCAACCCGAGGGGACCACCATGCGAGCGATCGCGATCACCGCCGCTGCCGTGCTGCTGGCGGCGGGCTGTGCCAACGACCAGGCCAGTCCGCCGGCGGCGAGCACCAGCCCGTCGACCAGTACGTCGGTCAAGGCGACGCCCAAGCCGAGTCCGCCGGCGACGTCGGCACCGGCCAAGTTGACCGCCGAGCAGGTGGTCGCGGCGTTCGCGGCCGCGAAGCTGCCGGTCAGCAACCCGCGCGACAACTCGAAGAACTGCGAGTCGCTCGGGTGCGCGGAACTCACCACGACCGATGACATCAGCGTCTACACGTGGGACGACCCGGCGAAGCAGCAGCACTTCGCGAAGGTCTACGGCGCGCAGGCGTTCAGCTCGGGCAACGTGGTCCTGTCCTACGCGGCCGCCAGGACACCGGCCGCGAACCGACTGAAGTATCAGCAGGTGCTCAAGGGCATGGGCTGAGCACGACGAAGCCCCCCGGACCGCAACCCCGGGGGGCTTCTGCATGTGCCGGCGGCTACCGCCAGGCGTCGGGTTCTGCCGGTGTCTCGGGCACGAGCTCGGCCGGCTGACCGCTCTTGGTGCGCGGGTCGCTGGTCGGCGTGACTCGTGACCGGGCGAGCTCGGCCGCGCCGGGCACCAGGACGACGCCGCCGAACGCGATCCACAGCGCTGCCTTGTCCTGCGCTACGACGCCGTACGCGACCGCCAGGGCGGCGCCGGGGAACAGCAGGCCGTACAGGTAGGCCCGGACCGGCTCGCGCCGCAGAGCCGCTGCTAGGCGCTTCACTCCGGTGCCTTCACGGCGGCCTCGATCTTGCCGAGCGCGGCCAGCTCGGCGGCGCGATGCTCGCGGGCCTCATCCCAGAGCGTGTCCGCCGTACCGGACTCGTCCTTGAACAGCTCGCGCCCGTACTGCCGGTGAGCGCGCAGCGTGCCGTTGAATACCGCCTCTTCGATCTCCTTGGGAGTTGCCATGTCGAACCAGTCCTTCGGTGCGGGGGGTTGTGCAGGGGTGTCGCCGACCGGTGCGGTGATCACCCAGCGGCGGGTGTCGTCGTACAGCGACTTGGTGGCCATGACCGAGACGTGGGTGTGGCCGGTGTGGGGGTTGTCGCCGGGGTACGGCGCCCACGTGAACGGCGCGTAGTACTTGCCGTCGACGGTCTTGCCGTACGACCGGAAGATCCGCCGGTTGCTGATCACGTACTTGATCCGCGGGTCGCGCCGGAGCCGGAGGATCTCGGCGAAGCCAGCCGAGCTGAAGCCAGCTTCGGGGTCGTTGTACCAGTCGCCGGCGGTGACGACGTTGAGCTCGCTGGCCGGGTCGTCGACCCACGGGTTGTGGTCGGAGTCGCGGGAGGCGTGGGCGGCGTCGCCGATGAATCCGGGGTTGGGCGTGCCCGGGTACGCCGCCTTGATCTGGTCCCGCAGGACGAGCAGCGACTTGGCGACGCGCCAGGGCACGGCCATCGCTCAGTCCTCGCCGACGAACTCGTCGGCCTGCTCGTCGCCGTCGACGCCCGTGTCGTCGCCGATCTCGGCGGGGGTGTCGTCGGCTTCCTGGCCGCTCCACAGGTTCTTGTCGGCGGCCAACTCCTCCTCGGTCGGTGCCCCCGGCTGGGGAACCTCCGTAGCGACCGGCTCGGCGGCGTCGCTCGGCTCTTCGGTCACGTTCTCGCTCATCGCTTCTTCCCTTCACTGGTTGGGTTTTGATCGTCTAGGACGCAGCCGACAATCCAGACGCCGGCGGGCTGCTCGACGGTGACGACGTGCAGTCGCTGCAGCGTGCTACCGGTCGGACAGGAAGGCCCAGCGGGCCCAGGTGGCCCCTGCGGTCCAACCGGCCCCGGGGCCCCGTCTTTTCCCGGTTCACCAGGTGCGCCGGCCGCCCCGTCCTTCCCAGGTGCGCCGTCCTTGCCGGGGGCCCCGGCCTCGCCGTCGACGCCATCGGCGCCAGGTGGCCCTGTGAGCCCTCGAACACCTGGCGGGCCCTGGGGCCCCTGGCACTTGGTGACGAGGATCAGGCAGCCGGGGGAGGCGCCGTTCGTGCCCGGTTTTCCCTGAGGGCCCGGAGGACCAGCCGGTCCCTGCGGACCTTGCGGGCCCGCCGGGCCGCGAGCACCAGTAGCACCCGTGTCTCCTTTCTCGGCCGGCGGCCGCTCGGTGATCTCCTTCGCCTGCTGGCAGACGCCCTTGCCTAGCACCTTCTCGGCTGCGTTCGCGCCCAATCGGACACAGGCCGCCCGGTTCTTCGTGGCCAGGTCGGCGAGCTCGTACTCGGCCGCGGCCTGTCCCGTCTCGGCGTCCTGCTTCTGCAGCGTGGTCACGACCAGGCCGGCCGCGCCGCACACCAGCCCGGCGACAGCGACCACCGGGAAGAGCCACCTACCCCTCGTCATCCGCAGTCACCTCGCCTCGAGAGTGCTTCGGCCGCGGCCGCGACGGTGGCCACTGCACCAGGTCCTCGATCCCGTCCGGCTCGACAGCCTGCGGGCAGTTCGCGATCGTTGCCCGCAGCAACACCACGGCTCGCAGCACCCTCGGGTGCCAGCGGTGGTAGTCCTCGAGCTCGGCCGCGTCCTCGCCGTTCAGCCGGGCACGGCGCCGATCGAGCGTAGCGATCCCGCCGAACACCGTCCCGATCAGCAGCCCGATCGCACCGATGATCGCCGGTAGATCGTTCACGCCACCTCATCTCCCGTGCCTCCAGCCCGGTTGGTTCTCACTACAGGAAAGCGCTCGTCGCCGGCGGGTAGCGGAGGTTGAACCCGAAGACGTCGTTCAGTGCCCACGCCACCGGCGCGGCCGCGCCCATCCGCTGTCCGGCCTCGGCTACCGCTCCGAACGAGGTGGTCGTCCCGACCGTCGCGCATGCCCGGTGGAATGTCGTACCGGCCGAGGCATCGAGGTACGCCAGGCTCCCGATGTACTGCTGGTCGTAGTCGGCCCGGACGGCGATCGGCAGCGTCCACGCGTAGTTGCCGACGCCAAGGTTCGAGGTGCTTCCTACCTGGATCCGGCAGTCCCACTGGACCATCCCGCCGGAGTACCGCCACCGGCTCACCACCACCGCGTTGCCGTAGGTGATCGACGACCCGCCGGCCGTGAATACCGGGGTGAAGGTGGTCTTCTCCGTCGACTCGAGCGGGATCCAGTTGGCGCCGTTCCACATGTACAGGATCTGCACGTTGTCTGCCCACGCGAGCATCCCGAGCTCGCGAATGCCGGCGGGCAGCGCGTTGAGCAGTGCCGTCGTGGTGGCGAACCGCATCACGGTCTGCCGCATCAGGTAGCCGTTGACCTCGCTCGCGAACAGCGGCGGGGGTCCATCTACGAACGTTTTGAAGCCGGCCATTGGGTCATCCTCTCCGGGTCACAGCGCGGTGCCGATGTAGCCCGGCTGGCCTTCGCGCCATTCCGGGGAAGCGTTGACGGACGCCGGCGCCGGGTTCGACGTGTACAGCACCCAGAACCCGTCGCCCGACGACCCGGACAGGTGTTTGGTTCGGACCGTGCCGGGCGCCGGAGCGGCCACCACGTCGGGGACCCCCAGCGACGCCTGGTCCGACGTGATCAGCCTCGTGGAGGTTGGCAGCGAGAACACCACTTCGTAAATCGTGGCGTCGGACGGGTACGGCGGGACCAGCCACTCAAGATCCCACGAGCCAGGTACGCCGGTCTGCGGGTGTACCTCGGGCGTGCCGGGGTCGAAGTCGCTCAGCCGGTCGAGCAGGTGCGGCGGGCCGAGCGTGTAGCGCACGATCCACCGGTCCGGGGTGACCTCGTGCTCCCGACCGAGCACCGCGACCCGCTCAACGGTGCCGTCGTGCTCGAGCAGCGCCATCCCCGGCACCGTGCCCTGCAGTTGCTGTACGGACTGCAGAGGGCCGGACAGGGCCTGGGTGAACGGCATGGGCGCGGCCTTCAGCGGCAGCGTGCCGATCACTGCCCGGGTGAACCAGTACGGGTTGGTTCCGGGCGACGCGATATCCAGCGTGCCCAGGTCGATCACGACGTCGCGTGCGCTGGCTCCCGACGCCCGGTAGGGGCCCTGCCGGAACTCCACCGGCGTACCGCCCGCCGGCGGCGCCTCGACGTCGTACTGCCCCCACCGCAGGGTCGCGGCGTTCGTGAACAGCGAGACGTCTTCGCCCTCGTCGCGTTTGGTGTAGCCGACGTACCGGCCCAGGTGGGTGAACTCGTCGCCTGGGTCGGTGGCCTGCCCCGCGACGTGGGCCGGGTCGTCGGTGAACGTCAGCGCGGCCGCAGCTGTCGCGCCGGTCAGCCACTGGTTGTTCGGCTTGAGCACGAACGGCTGAGCCTTCAGCGGCTGGTACTTGAACGTCATGTTCCGCAGCCGCGCCTCGGCCCGCAGCGTGTCCAGCAGCGACCCGAGCTGGTCGGCCGCGAAGTACAGCTTCCGGACCGTCGCGGTATCCCACGCGGCGTTCGACCAGTTCAGCGGTAGGTCGACCGCGGCCGCCTCGGTAGTCACCGCCAGACCCGTCCACGACGTGATCCGCTGAGCGAGCGTCTCGTTGGTGAAGTTCCGGGGCGGCGTCGACATGCCGGCCAGGTTCTCCTCACCGCTCATCGCGATCAGCGAGATCCGGTGCGTCTTCACCGCGGTGTTGCCCGGCTTGTATTCGGCGTTCACCTCGACCGACTCGGACAGCTTCACCTGCGCGATCCGGCCCCGGTACACCTCGATCGCCCCGTACTTCACCGCGAACCACCGCAGCCGCAGATCCATCGCCTCAGGCAGTGTCGCGCTCAGCTGGCACGTCTCGACCTCACGGTGCACAAACATGCCGTCCTCGACCGTGGTCTGGGAGTTGATGTTCAGCGTGGTGAACGTCGCCGGCAGCAGCTCGTCCGCGCCGGCACCGCCGAGCGAGTCCTCACCCAAGATCGCCTCGCCGAGGATGAACCCAGGCTCGGCGGTGTAGAACTCCAGCTGCGACGCGTCGAAGTTGCGGCCGCGGGCCCACGCCGGCCTCACGCCGGCACCGCCCGCCACGACGTGCCGTTGAAGCCCTCGTAGTCCTGGATCGCAGACACGACCCGGCGGCCGACCTCCGGCCCGTCAGTGAGCGCGTAGACGTTGACCACGACAGGGCCCGCCGCACCAGCAGCGAACTGCGCCCCACCCGCCAGTGCCCCGGCCGCGGTGAGGTTCACCGTGGGATCCGCCGACAGGCCACCGGTGATCAGCGTGGACACATCGCCGAGCGTCCGCTTCAGGTCCGGCAGCTGGGCCTTGATCTCGTCGATCAGCCCGCCCATGATCGCCGCGCCGGCTGGCTTCAGCAGCCGCTTGTCCTTGTCGAGCGGGCCCTTCCACGACGGGATGATGTTCGTCACCCCGCTGAGTACGCCCTGCAGAGAAGGCAGCTTCGACTGGATCCCGTCGATCAGACCAGAGATCACCCTCGAGCCGGCGTTGAACAGCGCGCCGCCCCAGTTCCCCCCGCTGGCCGCCAGGGCGCCGGGGATGCCGCGTACGAACCCGACCGCCTTGTCCAGCCCGCTGCGCAGCCCGCGGTCCAGTCCGCCCATGGCATCACCGCCCATCCGGACCAGCGCGCTGACCACCGCACCCCCCGGCAGGGCGTTGATCAGTGCGGACCCGGTGTTCTTCGCCAGGGCGGCCGCTCGACCCGTCACGGTCGGCTGCGACCCGAGCAGGCCCCGGTCGATCGCGCTACCGAGCAACGCGCCGCCACGCTGGAAGATCGAGATCGGGTTGTACTGGATCGCGGCCGCGCCCAGCTTCACCATGACCCGCGAGACCGCGCCGGCCGGGTTGTGAGCGCCGAAGGCACTCGACACCGCAAGCGCGCCGGTGGTGCCGGCCGACGCGAGCGACCCTAGGGGCAGGAACGACGCCAGGTTGGACAGGTTCCGCGACAGCCAGCCGGCGGCGTTGGCCTGCATCGTCGAGTCGGTAACGAACCGCTGCCCGAACTCGAAGATCGCGTTGCCGGCGATGTTGCCGAACTTCGTGCCCAGGTTCGCCTGCTCGGCGATCTTGCCGATCGCCTCGAACTTCTTCACGATGCCGGGCGTCTCGCCGCCACCGTCGTCGCTCGAAAGCAACGTGTTCAGCGCCTTGAGCGACGCCAGCTGGTTGCTGAGGTCGATCTCGGCGACCGTCTTCAGATGCGGCGCCACGGTGGACAGGGCAGGGCTGAGCTTCTGCTCGAGGTTGTCGGCCAGCTGACCCGTGTTCGTCGCGAGGTCGAGGAAGGTCTGCTTGTTGTCGTCGATGAAGGTGACGACCTCGCCGAGCGCGGTCTTGATCTTCGGCAGGCCCTTGTCGACGAAGGCGTCGATCTTCGGCTGGACCTTGGTGCCGAACGACGTCCCCCACTCCTCGAGCTTCGGGATCACCTTGGTGCCGAGGAAGTCGACCACGTTGGTCTTTACCGTGCGCGTGAACGAGGTCAGCCGCGCCTTCGCGTTGTCGTTCAGCGTGGTCCCGGCCCGGTCAGCGGCGCCGGCCAGATCGCCAAGGCCCTGCACCGCGGTCGACGGATCCAGCGCGAACAGCGCAGCCTGCATGTCCTCGGCCTTGGTGCCGAACAGAGCGACGGCGGCCGCGTCCCGCTTCACCGGGTCTTCCATCGCCCGCAGCCGGTCGAGCACCAGGTCGAGGCCGGCCGACGCGCCCGGGCCGCCCTTGGCGAAGATCTGCTGCATCTTGTCGGCATTGAGGCCGATCGACTTGAAGCCCTCGACCGTGGTCGCGCTGCCGTCCTTCGCCCGGATCGCGAACTCCTTCAGCGAGTCCGCAACGGTGTCGGCATCGCGGGCGCCAGCCCGCAGACCCTGGTTCAGCAGACCCAGCGCCTTAGGCCCATCGATGCCCAGGGCACGGAACTGCGTCGAGTACTCGGTGAAGGTGTCGAGCAGATCCTCCGACTTGTTGATGCCGAGCTGCTGACCCCGCACCAGCAGATCGAACGCGGCCTTCGCGTTCGGGGCGAGCTTGTTCTTCAGGATCTGCGCGACAGCCCGCGTCGAGGCCTGCGCGTCCTCCCCCGAGAGAACGATGTAGTTCTGGATATCGGCACCGACAGCGGCGATCGCCTCACGGCTGTCGTTGATGCCGACGACCCCGTTCTCGAAGGCAGCCCGGATCGTGTCGCCGGCATCCTCGACCGACTCGCCGAACCCGCTCTTGTACAGGTCGCCGGCCGCCGCGCCGATCTTCTCGGCATCCTTACCGGTCAAGCCGAGCTGGGCCTGCAGCTTCGACTGGGCCGCGCCGAAGTCGAGCCCTTCGGCCAGGCCGGCCCCGAGTGCGGCCGCGGCGCCGAGGGCCCCGAGCTTGAGCTTGTCCTTCAGCCCGGACCAGTCCTTGCCCGCCTTGTCGACGGTCGACTCGACGTCGCTTGAGAACTGCGAGAGGCCTACCTTGGCCGCGCCGACATCGGCGAGAAAGGCGATCTTGACGATGCCGGGCACTGGCCTACCTCCTCCGTCTAGCGAGCGCTATGAACGCTCGTCGTTCCAGCTTGGTGAGCTCCACGTACTCGCTCGGTGGGATGCCGGTCAGCAGGCAGAACGCGGCCTTCTCCTCGGCCCGGCTCAGCGCTTGCCGGCTTCTTTTCCCGCTTCGGTCGGCACCAGCAGGTCGTTGTCGTTCGCGGTCTTCTTGGTGAAGTACTTGCTGACGTCGCCGTTGGGCATCTCCATCGCAGCCTTGAACGCGATCGCGGCTTTCTCGCCCGCGCGCATCCGATGCACTCCGATCAGGGCCCGGCCCACGGTGTAGTTCGACCTCATCCCATCGATCGGCTTTTTCAGCTGCTCCTCGATCGCGAGCTCGTCCCAGCCGGTCAGCGAATCGACCATCTCCTCGACCGTGAGCTCGGTCTTCGGCCAGGTCTCAGCAGCGGGCTCGCTGGCTGCGGTGGTGGCCTCTGCGGCCTCTGTGGTCTTGCGGCTTGGTGCGGTCATCCGAGTCCCCGTCTCCTGATCTTGTCTTGCAGTTCGTCTTCGAGCATCGCGGGCAGCCGTGGCTTCAGCTGGTCGTCCGCGCGCTGCATGAACCGTTGCGCTGGGATATTTCGCCGGGGCCATCCGTAGTTCTGCACCCCGGCGTAGTTCCTGGTCTTGCCCCGGCCGGCCATCACCACCGAGCGGTTCTTGGCTCGGTTGCCGCGGACGCTCCCGGCGAGCTTGCCGGACCGGGAGTTGACGAACCCGGCAGCGATATCGGCACCCCGGCTAGCGATCGACCCGAACGTCTCCTTGAAGTCGTCCACGTCGAGGCCGAGCTTCGACAGGTTCGCGAGAGCCTGCTTCAGCCCGCTAACCCGGGTGCCGGTCGCCATTACGGGATCGAGACCGCTTCGACCGTCACGGTGGTGACAGCCGAGTAGGTCCAGTTGATGCGGCGGGTCACCGGATCCATGAACCGCCGCAGCCGCGCCCCGGAGAACACCACGACCCGGGACTGCGCGTTCGTGACCGCCAGGGCCGCGTCCGGGTTGATTGCCGCAGCCCCTTCAGGCGTCTGCGTGGTCGGGTCGTCGAGCGTCCACGTGATCGGAGCGCCGCCGCCGTTCGCGACGCGCACCGTGAGTCGCTTGACGCCCGCCGGAACCACGACGTAGTTGCCGGTGGCATCGGCTGCGGCCGGCCCTGGGTTGACGGCGAGTGCGCTGGACGCGTCGACCAGCGTGACCTGGGTGGCCATTACGCCGTCACCCGGACGGGCTTGCCGGTGCAGGGCCACACGACGGACGCGGTCATGCGTGCCGTGGTCGACGCGTCCGCTTCGCCGCCGAGGAGGTCACCGTCCGGCTCGGACACGACCGCCGTGCCGGTGAAGTGCGGCTGCGTCGGCGACGGAGCCGCGTTGCCGTACGGCGCGATGGTGTAGTCGATCTCGGTGCCGGGTGCGGTGAACATCAGGTCCCACAGCGACCCGGCTACCGCGTCCTGCACCATCGTGATCTCGAGGTTGTACTGCCGAGCTCCGCCGGCGGCCGCGTCCGCGAACGTGATGAAGTCCGCGTCGGACTCACCACTGGTCACCTTCGCGACCGATACCTCGTCGGTGTACGCGTCGCCTTCGACCTCGAGGGTCAGCAGCCTCGTACCGATTCCTGCCATGGCTATAGCCCTTCTGCTTCTCGCCGGCCCTCTATGACCATGGCTTTGATGATCTGGCCGTCTGTTTGTGGGATTTCTTCGTTGCGGACCTGCGTGAGGTTCATGAGCGGCCACAGCGCGTTGCTGAGGTCGACCAGGTGCTCGTCGACGAACTTCTGCGCGGCGGCCATATCGCTGGGGACGCAGACCACGACGCCCCAGTACTGCCAGGCGCCGTTGATCTTCTTGCCGGGGAACTCGGTCCGGAGGTGCTCGATCCAGCCGCGGCCAGGCCCGGTGACCGCCTTGTAGTACGGCTCGACCGAGATGCCCTCGAGTGCCGACACCGCTTCGGCCAGGAGCTCGCGCACGACCTCGGCCACGGCTAGACCTCCTCGGCGACGACCGGCGTACGGGCCGCCCCGAAGAAGAACCTGCCTTCGGACTCGATCCCGCACAGCTTGGCGATATCCGGATCGGACCGCAGGAAGTCGCTGCCACCGAACTCGGTGTTCAGTGACGTACCGAGCGGCGACGTACGCCGGGCATAGAGCCGGTTCGCGAGCATCGCCGTGCCCAGCTTGACGTCGGCGCCCGGCGTGAACACCGCCGGGTCACCGACGAACAGGTCCTTGCGTCGACGCTCGATGAACGCGGCCGCGGCGTCGACGTCGGCCTGCCAGGCCAGGTCGGAGTCTGCGACGACGGAAGCCTCCACCATCGCCGCAGCCACCGAGTAATCGAGCCAGGCTGCCATCAGGCCGCGTTGACGACCTTGGCGAACGCCGCCGCCTTCAGCGTGTTGAACGCGACGTAACCGCCGTAGGCGATCTGGACACCGAGCACCGAGGGCAGCACGGCCTGCAGCAGACCGATGCGCTCCTCGTAGACCTCGGTCCAGCGCTTCGCGCCGATGATGACGGTGCCGGACGGGAACGACGGCACGACGTACCGCGGCAGCCGCAGCAGGTTGCCGTCGAACGACCCGGCCTCGGTGTCGCCGACGTTCTTCTGCATCGCGACCTGGGACTCGATCAGCGGGCCGAGCGTGCCCCACATGTCGAGGCTCATCCAGATCGTGTCGGGCAGGCGGCCGGCGCCCGCGTAGGCCAGGGCGGCGCCGGCGTAGATCGCCGTGATCCAGTCCTTGAGGGTGGATGCGGCACCGGTGCCGGCGACCTCGACCGTGGCGGTGACCGCGGCCGCGAACGCGTCACCAGCTGCGTTCTCGGTGACCAGGCCGTACTGGTCGGTCAGGTCGTTGAGGATCGCGTCCCACGCGGCCGGGGAGGTCCAGTCGATCTCCTGCCGGGACACGTCGAGCCAGCCGCCCCAGGTCTCCTTCGTGAAGGTGACCGAGCCGATCGTCATCTTCTGCGAGCCGAGCCCTGTCGACGTCGCCTGGGTGGTCTGCTTGCCCATGGCAACGTGCTGGGTCACGACCGGCCGCTTGAAGGTCTCACCGGCGAAGTCGAGCGGCTTGGCGCCGATCGACGAGATGAACGGTCGCGCGTTGTCGACGTCGTTCATCACTTCGCCGATGATCGGCACGGGGATGATGCCCGGGGTGTCGCCGGACACCTGGGTAACACGGGCCTCGGTGCGCAGCGTGGCCGCGTTCGTGCGGGCCTGGCGCACCTGGTCGTCGGTGGCGCCGGGGAACACGACACCGGAGGCCAGGAGCCGGTCCCGGGCCTCGACGTCGGAGTGTCCGCCGTGGCCGAGGTCGGCCGCGCGGCACATGTCGACGAGCACCTGGCCGCGGGTCTTGTAATCGCCGACCCGGGCCTGGGTCCGTGCGGCGGTGTGGCCGTCCGCGCCGGCGCTGGTCGCGCCGTTGGGCTGCCCGCCGGCGCTGCCGCCGGAGGGGACGTACCGGGCGCCGGCCTGGTCGCTGGCGCCGCGCAGCTGCTCGAAGTCCTCGATCGGCTTGATCTGCTTGTCGAGCTCCTTGATCCGGGTCCGGTACTTGGCCAGCGTCTCGTCCTCGGAGGTGCTGAGGTCGCGGCCGGCGTCGTTGACCTCCTTCAGGGTGCGCTCGACGAACGCAATGCACTCGTCGCGCTCCTTGTAGAAGCGATCGAGGATCGGCGAGGGGTTGGCGCTGCGGCCGTCCGCGCCGACGATCGGCCAGACGGGCTTGCCGCCGACGATGCCGACTGCCTGCAGGCCGGTGCGGGGGTGGAACGGGAGTCCCAGCTTGTCCAGCTGGACGCGGGTCGTACGCATGATGCCCTCCGGGCACTCGACGGAATGGGTGGTGTCTCCGGTCGGGTGTTCTTCCGGGTGGGCCCAGGTGCCCGCTAGGGCGGCGTGGATCCGGCGCGGTGAACGGCGCGGCCTGTCAAGGCCAGATGGTACGACAACGGCCCCCGGTGGGCCGCCATTGATTAGGCGGTACCGGGGGCCGGTGCGAGTCGCCGGACTCGCTCACATCATCACCTAGCGGGGGCCGGCCTTCACGTCCTCGAGATAGCGCGACCAGGCGTCGACCCTGCGCTGGCCGGCCTCGCGCCCGGGTGGCGTCGCCGAGCGGACCCACTCGACCGGCGTACGGATGAACGCCGGCGTCGACACCAGCCCTACCGACACCAACCGCGACTCGATCCGCTCGACCCGGTCTTTGTGGTCCGACCCGAGGTCCGGGTTCCACTCCTTGGCCATCGTCCAGTTGGACCGGATCGGCAGGAAGCGAACCGAGAAGTACCCCAGGGCGGCGTTCCCGTTCTCGTCCGGCGTCGCCAGCTGGGCCGCACGCTGCGACTTCTGGTCGTTGTACAGGTCCCACACGACCCGCAGGAGCTCGTCCCGGTCGTCCCACTCCGACGCGACGCCGATCGGCATTCCGACGTGCCCAAACTCGGCCATGTCGTCGTGGAAGACGTGCAGCGGCAACGACCGCGCCGCCTCTTTGATCGACTTCGCGAACGACCCCGGCAGGTGCGACTCGACGAAGAACCCAATGTCGGCCGGGTCGTTGTAGGACATCGCGATGCCCTGCATCTTGGTCTTCGTCGCGTTGAGCTCGAGGTCGACGAGCTCGACCTTCGTGGCCCGCCGCTCGGTCGGGAGGGTTGCTGTCTGGCTCATCCGGTCGCGCCTTCCTCGTCGTCGGTGTCGGTGTCCCCACCAGGGAGGACCGTGAGTTGCGGAGTGCCCGGTGCCGCCGGCGCCTTCGGTACCTGGAGCTCGCCCATCAAGGGCTCGGGCGCCATGCCGAGATACACCCGGCCCTCCTCGCGGGTCATCAGGCCGGCTTCGACGGCCATCTTCACCGAGGCGATCGAGGAGGCGAAGTCGTCGCGCGTCAGCTGGTTGCGGTCGAACCGGAGCTTCCGTTCCATCGGGGTCCACTTCAGCCCCCAGACCTGCTCGAAGTTCCGCATCACCGGCTCGAGCGCGGTCCGCTGCATCACCAGGAACATCGGCCCCGGCGACTTGTAGGTGTGGCTCGAGGACTGTCCGCCCACCCAGTACGGGTCGAGGTTCAGCAGGTTCGCCATGTCGACCAGCGTCATCTGCCGGGCCAGCGTCGCTTCCTGCGCTTGCGGCGAGAACGCCAGCGGCTGGACAACGGTGCCGTTCGGGAAGATGCCAGCCTTGCGACCCGGCCCGGCGTACTTCTCCTCCCAGGCGTCGGCGGCGTCGTCGAGCTCTTCCTCGGTGAGGTGCTTCTGCGGAGCGATGACCGCGACCGAGGGCACCCCGCCTTTGGTCAGATTCGCCGACTCGGCGGCCTCCTCGAGGCCGGCCCGGTTCAGCGTGTTGAGGTACCGCTCGACGATGCCCCAGCCGCGGTGAGGCTCACCAGGCGCCGCTCCCCACCGGACGTGCACGACGTCTTCGCGACGGGCGACCTTCTGGCCGTTCAGGTAGTAGTCGGGGTAGCCGCGGCCGTGGGAGACGTCGATCCCCCACTCAGCGGCCGGGAACCACCGGGTGACCGCCGGCAGGCCGGTACGACGGTCCCGGGAAGCGACCAGGTGCAACGCGTTGCCGTGGACCAGGTAGTCCTCGACGTGCACCTGGATGAACAGGGCCAGCGACTCGAGGTTGACGTCGGGCATCTGCAGCAGGCGCGGCCGCGGCGTCAGCGGAACCGGCCCGTCGTACTCGTCGAGGTCGCACTGGGAGATCAGCCCGCCGTACAGGGCCATAGCGCGACCGACCGCCGGCAGTGCTTGCGCGGTGACCGAGTCCCACACCTGCCGGGTCAGGGTTGCCGGGTCGACTACCGGCGGCCAGATTTGCACGCGATGCCCCTTCTCTCAGTCGGGGTGGGGACGGTCAGGACTCGTCGGAAGCCGCGGCCCGCGCCTGGGTCTTCCACTCCGTGGACTTGCGGGACGCCTCGCGCAGCGCCTCCTCCGGGGTGTAGCGGGTGATCTCGCCGTCCGTGTAGTCGACCGGCTTGGCCGCGCGCTCGGCCTTCGACAGCTCCGGCAGGGCCGCGACGGTTGCGGCGTGCGCGTCCGCCTCCGGCTGCGACTGCGGCATGTCCGGGCCCAGCGAAGCGGGCGCCTCGTCGGGGTACTGGTCGGCGGTCAGGCCGGCGTCCCCGGACGCCTCCGGGTCGTCGACGGTCTTGGCGTGGTCGGCCGGCGAGAACTGCCCGGTCGCGGCCTCGTTCGGTCCGGCCGCCTCGGTGCCGTCCGGCTTCTCGCCGAGCTCGCCGGTCGCCGCGGTGTCGGTGCCGGACAGGTTGATGATCCCGAGCCGGCCCTGCCCCTCGCGCTCGGCCTGGACGACGCGGTCGTACTCGTCGCCGGTGACGTCGTCGCCCTTCAGGAAGGCGACGACCTGCGAAACCGTGTAGTCGTTGGGGTTGTCGCCGGCCTGGAACCGCTTCTCTTCAGCCACTGCTAGCTCCTTCATCGGATCTTGAATCGGCCTAGGTCAGGCTCGATCTCCCTCGGGTGGTCCACCGCCCAGACTGCCGCAGTGGCTGCCACCAGCGCGGT
This sequence comes from Kribbella sp. NPDC023855, assembly GCF_040639475.1. Classification (NCBI taxonomy): domain Bacteria; kingdom Bacillati; phylum Actinomycetota; class Actinomycetes; order Propionibacteriales; family Kribbellaceae; genus Kribbella; species Kribbella sp. NPDC023855. The sequence goes on along the minus strand of NZ_JBFAAA010000003.1, from coordinate 488,938 downwards.
AATGGACACGTCCGGGTCGACGCGCCACGCCCACGCACCGCTCGGTCCTGTACGACGCTTCCCCACGTGCTCGAGAGCGGTGTTCAGTGCCGCCTGGCCGATATGGCGTAGTTTCGCACCTCCGCGCGCTGTCACCTCGCCGTGGAACTGGGCACACGCCGCCGAAAAGTCCATCTGCGAAAGGCGAAGCACGTCGAGGCCTCCGGCAATGATCTTGTCGGCGGCATGCCGTGCCGGGCCTGAGTTCTGCACCGCAACCTGCGGAACGACCCCGTTGAAGGTCCACCGCTTCACCAGCGCGGCAACGGCATCGGGCAGCCACGTAACGCCGTCCTGGACCTTGATGACCTCGATGATCGCCGAGCCGTTCGGCGCCCGCCAGGCCACCGCGATCGACCCGTCGCGGCCATCCGGATCCGCTTCGAAGCCGAACCCGACTGTGCCGCGCGCAGGGATCGGCCGGTCCGACATGGCGGCGACCCACTGCGGCTGGGAGATCACGTTCCAGCCGCCCGTCGACGACTGCAGACGGTTGCCGTAGGCCCGGATGAACTCGCGCCGGCCTAGCGTCTTGAGCTCGCTGGCGATGTGGTGGCGCATCTTGTCCGCCGGCGCCTTCGGGTGGTACCCGACCGCGGGATGGATCGCGATGCACTCGGCGATCAGCTGGTCGTCAGTGAGCTCGTCGATCGGGATCCCGCCCGGCTCGTCCTCGAGCGACCACTCGAAGTACGCGATCCCCGATCGGCGATCCATCTCGACCGCGGCCCGGCCCTTCTTCACGTCCGCGTTGAGGCCGGCCGACGCCTCGGTCCCCATCGTCGACGTCTTCCAGGCCTGAGCGTTCTTCGTCAGGAAGCCCGGCGAGTACGACGCGATCAGGCCCTCAGCTGCGACCGCGTCAAACGCCCACCACTCGTCGACGTCGACCAGGTCGGGCGACTCGCCGTGCATGTTCTCGTCGTCCGGCGCGAACGGGACCAGCAGAGCGCCCGTCGACTTCCACCGCAGCCGCTCCCGGGCCACCGTCACCCACTGCTTGAGGTGCGGCGCGAGCTCCGGCGTGTTCATCATCGCCTCGGACGCCTTCTCCCAGCGCTTCACGGCCTTCTTGCCGTTCTGCGCGGTCATCCACAGCTCGCCGGCCGGGATCAGCTGCATGCGGTGGGCGTACAGCGGGATCTTCAGCGTGGTCTTGCCGGCCTGCCGAACCACCGTCACCACGACCTCGTCGTACGCCCACCAGCCGGTGTCCGGATCCACTTCGTTCGCGACGTCGTGGACGTACGCCTGCCAGGGCATGAACGGCAGACTGATCGTCGTCGCCAGCCGCGACAGCTGACCGCCGTACGTCGGCCTATGCGGGGAGCGCGGTGTCGCCCACCTCGGGGCTGGTCCCCACTCCGGACGCCAGTCCAGCGGGGTGTGCGTCTCCCGAGCCGGGGCCACTGGCGGCAGCAGCAGGTCGGTCACTGTCGCCTCCCTGGCCCGGTTGGTTGCCTTCGGCCAACGGTAGGCGAGACAGCACCTTGTCCAGCTCCGATGCCAGCCTCACGAGCTCCGAGACAGGCAGATCGGGCTTGTCGAGGGCCTTCGCCAACCGTTCCGCGACCCGGGCGTGCGGATCATGCCACGGCTTCATGCGGTCAGCCTGCCGCGCGGCCCGAATCGACCGGCGTACAGCCGCCGCAACGGTCGATTGGGTGCTCATGGCCGCGATCCTAGGCATTCTGGCGGCTGGAATCGCGAATTCCGGGACGAATTCGCTGTGCGCCGATCTGCGGGCCTAACTCGACCGCAACCACCCATCACCACCCCTGTTCGGAGCTCCTAGGTACCGCCCCGGGCCGGGCGCGGCGGGTCCGGGGAGAGAGAGAAACGGAAGAGCGGCGACTTCCTGGCCTCGAATCCGCCAGGCTAAAACGGCCCTTCCTGGCTGCCTCGAGGTTGGCGTGTGCCGCGTGCTGGAGTGCTGTTTCAGGGTGTTGTTTGTGCGTCCCAGTCACGTCTCTGGGATTGCAGCTTGCTGATTGTTGCGTCGTGTCCGAGCTGTCCTGCGTCCGCGCCTGCTGCGTAGTTCCCGATGCACTCGTACCCGTCTGCCTCGAGCGTGCGGCGCTTGCCGTGCTCGGCCCTGAGGTTGTCGGGATCTAGTGCTAGGTGGGGGTGGGTGGACCAGGGGAGGACGTGCCCGCAGGTGTCTGCTCCCGGGTGCCCGCAGCGCCAGCAGATCCCCTCGTCTCGGCTGATGATGTGGGCTGCCATCGCCATCCAGCGACGGCCGGTGCGTGGGTCGCCGGGGGTGGTCATGCGGTGGGGTAGTCGTCGCCTTGCATCTGGCAGCTGGGTGCGTCGCAGGTGTGCGTGCATCCGTGGCTCGCCGCGGGGGTGGCTGTGGCGAGGGGGGTGGGTGTCGCGAGGGGGGTACCTCGCGATTCGAGCTTGGCGATGCGACGGCCTTGGCGGATGAGGCTGAGGCATGCGATGAGGAGACCGAGGGCGAGCAACACGTCGGTCATCGCACCTTGCCGATCGGGTCGCGGTACCAGGCGGGGGTGTACTTGCGGCTCGGGTGACCGAGGACGTGCAGGATCTGAGCGCGCTGGGTTGCGGTCAGCTCGAACGGTTCGTAGTGAGGGCAGGCCTTGCAGTAGCAGGTGGCCAGGCAGTATCGGCCGGGGGCGAGGGCGCTCATCGCGGTGCTGGCCTTCGGCTCAGGCAGGTGTCGAGGTGGGCGACGGCGATCAGCTGGTTGGCGCCGCAGTTGCAGTGCTGGGGCCGGCGTACGGGGTGGACGTGTGGGCGTGGGCGGTGGGGGTGGGTGGCGAGCCATTCCCCGAACTCCCGTACTGCGGTGAGGTCGTCGGCGCCGGGCTTGCGTGGCCCGCAGAGGAAGCTCATGCCTGCTCGGCCCCCATGCGCTGTTGGGTTGCGCGTACGACCTCGGTCATGGCTGCGCGGTCCTCGTCGGTCCACTCGCCGCTGCCGAGGACGCGGATCGTCTGGCCGTCGACCTCGAGCGGCCTGCAGGTGTCCGGGTCGCCCTGGTCGTCGTCCGCCTGGTCCGCCTGGTCCTCGTCGGTCCACTCGTCGAGCAGCTGGTCGAGGTCGTGCTCGAGCGCGTCGAGGCGGTAGTGGGCCTGCTGCAGCGACCAGCAGAGGCCGAGGATGCACACCATCGCGGCGACGAACAGGGCGCCGAGTACTTGATCGGCGGTGCTCATGCGTGGGGCCTTCCGCCGCAGTTGCGGCCGTCGCAGGTGATCTCGTCGGCGGGGTCGTCTTCGGGGCGGTGGGCCTGATGGCCGGGATCGCCTGGGTAGCGGCGAACCTCGATGCCGTCGAGAGGGGCGGTCCACGGGTCGGCAGTAGGCGCGTGCTGGTCCTGGCAGGCCGGCCAGGTGGCGTGCCCGCACTCGGGCCGGTCGACGGGTACGACGCGGCCGGCCAGCTGGCAGTACTCGGTGTGCGGCTGGCCAGGAGTCGAGTGGCAACTGGGGCACTCGGCAACGACCCGCCGCCACAGGATCGTCTGGCCATCGGCCTGCTCGTAGCTGATGTGGTCGCCAGCGATGTGCACAACCATCGTCCGGTTGAAGGGCTCACCGGGCGGGATTCCGAGGGCCTCGAGAGCGGCCCAAACGGTGGCTCTCGGGATGGTCTCTACGGCGGTCATTTTCGGGGGTCCTTTCGCGTATAGCCCGGCACTAAGCCAGCCATCTAGATACGGGGGTTACGGGTGGTCTTTACGGGTGGTGTGACTTCCAGAGGTCACGCTTTCTCGGGCGTTTAGTCACGCTTTTAGTCACGCATTAGGGGTTTATCCACAGGCCCTATGTGTGACTTCCAGAGGTCACGCTTTCTGGCCCGTCCGGATCGCCCGGATTGCGTGACTCCTGGGGGTCACGCTTTAGCTGAATAATTCGGGCGCCTTCTCGGTGGTAACTGGACAGCTTCGTGATCACCCAGTTCTGCTGCTGGCCGCGGTGCACCTTGCTGTGCACGGGCCGGATGAGGGCCCGGTCCTTCAGCCGCTTGAGGGCCTGTCGGACGCTGGCCGGCGTCGACCTGGCCTTGTACGCGAGGATCTCGGCCGAGCACTCGTTGGCGGCCGTGCGGTCCTTGTCGTGGGCGTCCTCGGCCAGGCAGATGAGCACGCGGAAGTCGAGCGGGGGCAGGTCGTCCGGGGCGTGGTGGAGCACCTCACCGACGATCCGGCCGCTCATATCGCCTCCCACAACGTGCGAGTGGTGGACAGGTACGACCCGTTGTCGCGTGGCCTACTGGGCATGTCCCACCCACCTCGAGGCGGACGTTCCGCCAACACACGCCAGCCAGCAGCTCGAAGGCTTGTGCCGGGCTCGTTCGACTGGGTGTAGGTGACCAAGCGGCGATAGCCGAGCGCCTTCGCAGCACGCCACGCAGCCCCGTACAGCAGGGAGTTGACGTTGGGTGTGCCGTCAGCGGCCGTGCGGGTCACCTCGAGCGTGAGACCGTCGTCGAGGCCGCGAGCTACCGGCCGGCCAACGATGGCGACGCCAACCAGTTGGTCGTTGTCGTCGGCGGCGCCGAGACAGAACACCATGCCAACAGGCCCAGGAAGGTGCCGGTGCCAGGCCTCCACGAAGCGGACGGCGTCTCGGAAGCGGAGCGGTACTACGCGCAGCCGGGCCGCCCCCAGCGGCATGGGGGTCATGCGATCGCCCGCCCTGCAGGCTGAGCGGCCGGGTCGTCGAGCTGCTCGTCGTCCCACGCCAGCGGAGGCACCCAGCCGCGGGCCTGGGCCATGTTCCGGGCGCGAGTAGCCGAGCAGCGCTCCCGGTGCGTGGTCTCTGGCGGCGGGGTCATCGACAGCTCGGCGTACAGGGGCCTGATCGCGTTGCTAGTGGCAACGAGCAGGGCCGGGCGGCTGCCATCCATCACCGGCGTGAAGTTCGACGGCGTGATGCCCAGACGCCTCGCGAGCTTGGCCTGGGAGTAGCCGAGCGCGACGAGGGCGCGGAGCCGACGTACGTAGATCGTCGCGTCGACCAGGGCGTGGTCCGCGAGGTCGAGCTGGACGGCCAGCAGCCGTTCGGCGGTCTCCTTGCGGAGACGCTTCGTGGGGCCGCGGCCGCGCTTGTCGTGCAGCAGGGCGTACACGCCGCTCCCGCTCACCTCGGCGCGCTTGGCGACCTGCCTCCAGCCCATCCCGCCCGCCTGCAGCTTCTTGACGTGCAGGCGGGCGGGTTCGGCGTCGACGAGGTTGGAGCGGCCGTACACGCGCTGCCGGTTCAGGTTCGCTGCGTAGTCGCTGTTGGCAGCTCCGCAGGGGTAGCAGCGGCACTTGTCGTGGACGTAGCAGGCGCGCGTGCCGTGCTCGTGCTGTGTGTTCGGGTGGTGGCACGGCTTAGGCGTGCGGTCGACGTCAGGCATCGCGGATTCGCTCTCACGGTGTCGTGGTTGGGAGGCTCAACGGCGCCTTCGGCAGAGACAGCTGCAGCGTGGTGAGTCGCTGGTTGATCGGGCCCATCAGTACGGCGGCCCAGAACGCGCATCCGTCGCCGTGGCCTGTGCCGGCGGTCACCCAGGGGTGTACGCCGTCCTGCAGGTACATCGGGATCCGGTTGGGGCTTGAGGCGAACCACACGGACCAGGGCACGATCTGCGAGGGGGCCAGTTGGTCGCGGATCTGAGCGTTGATCCAGCCGCTGTTGCGCTGATCCGACAGCTGTACCGCGTCGGGTTCGCCGGTGCGGGCGGCCTGTACGTCGACCCACAGCAACCGGTCGGGAACGAGCAGGTAGGCGCTAGTGCGCTGGATCTGTGTGGCCATCACGGTCGGGTCGAAGATGTCGTTCGAGCCTTTGGCCATGACGACGAGAGGCGCGACCACGGGCTGTGCTGTGAGCCAGTCGACTGCGGGGGTCGTCGGCCGGCCGGACCAGTAGTTGACCGCGAGCGTCTTCCCCTTGGCTGCGAGGGCATCGCGGAGATCGGTCCAACACCTAGTGGTGATGGAGTCGCCGACGAGCAGGACGTCAGCGGTTGCCGGATCGCCGATGGTGCCGTGGGCAAGGGTCTGCCAGGCTCCGATATCGCCGGATCCGTAGCCGGCGCCTGCCGGTGATGCGGCGGCGACCAGGAGGGCCGCGGTGGTCACGAGCGCTGCGAGCGCTCGCTTCACGTTGTTCAGCATGAGTTCCCCGCTTCGTTGGTTTGGGTGTCGTCGCGGACCCACTGCATGACGGGTCGCGGCGGGAGCAGATCGCAGAAGGCCGGCCCGCATTGGGTGCGCGGGTGTACGCCGTACTGCGTGGTGTGGTCGCCGAACTCGGTCTGAGCTCGGGTGAGCGTGTACGTCGCGCCGCACTTCGGGCAGCGCCATCCGCAGCCCTCGGAGCGCCAGGAGCGGCCGAGGAAGCGCACGCCAGGGCAGGCATTGCGGTGAGTGCCGTGGGCCGGGCAGAGCTCGGCAGCGGGCCGACCGGGATACCAACCGGGCTGCTCCTGGCAGCGACAGCCGGTGGTGAGCTGCAGCATCGGGCGACGCCACCCGCCGGCGAAGTACGAACGCCAGTGCGCCCGGCTGAAGGCCGCGGTGATCTGCCGTACGGCGGCACGGACCGACTCTGCGTCGAAGTGGACGGTGACGTCGATGTTTTCCAGGGCCACGGCTCAGTCCTCGTTGCCCTCGTCGAAGATCCCCAGCTCATCGAGCGTCCCCCGCATCAACGGCGGGATCTGGTCCACGAGCTCGGGGAGCCTGTGGACGGTCTCCTGCCGCTTCCCGAGCGTCCCGTCCTTCAGGTACGGGTACGCGGTGCCGAAGACGATGCAGCCGTGCCCGCCGCCTTGGGCGGGGTAGATGGTGCGAGTGATCTCGACGACGCGGGCGCGCCTGTACCCGCCGTCGAACCACTCGACGTCGAACCAGTCGATCGGGTCGAGCTCGACCTGGGTCTTGAACTCCTTGCGCACCTTCACGGTCAGGCTCCTATCGGGTAGATGCGGATGACGACGCCGGGACGGTCGAGGCAGTCAGCCGGGTCGATCCACGGGACGGATGGGGAGTCGGGGTAGCGCTTCCACACGGTCAGGCCGCACACCTGCGCGTCGTTGCCGAAGACACCGGACTGGGCCAGGCCGTCGAGCAGGGCGCGGCCGAGCTTGTCGACGTCGCCGTGCCCGGGCGACACGGTCATCGGCCAGGCGCGGACTCTCAGCGGCACGGTGCGCGGCCGCGGGATCGTGTGGGTCGCGACGACACGCAAGGGCCCTACCAGCCCCGTGACTGGTAGGGCCCGCCCGGCCTTCTCGACGCGTGCGCGCCACCCCTTGAGCTCAGATTCGTTGTCTGGCTGGAGGTTCTGGAAGGTGCCCGGTAGGTGCCGGCCCTTGCAGGTCATCGAGCCCTGGGGTTTCGGGGCACCGAAGACCTGCACGGCCCACTCGGTCAATCTGGGTCCTCCTCCGCAACGACCGGGGAGGCGGCCAGCGCACGAGCAGCTGCGTTGAACAGGCGCCAGGTCGTCTCGGCGATGACCGCGGTTCCGTCAGGGAACCGGACCACCAGGGCGACGCTGGCCCGTCCGTTGGCGGTGCCGTTGCGGAGCAGCCCGATCCGCTCGAGCGTGCCGTGCCCGTTCGGGTCGACGTCGTTCCACGGCGTCTGCCCAACGTCCGGCGTGATCGTCAGCGGGATCACGCCGGACCGTCCTCGACCGGATCCGCGCTCGGTGCGGGGGTGGCCGGCCGAAGGTCGAACGTGATCCGGACCTGGCCCTTGCTGGTCAGGAACTCGCACTGATTCGAGCTCGCGACCAGGTGATCGGCCAGGCTGCGCGCGTCGGTGAAGTCGTCCGCGCCGAACTCCTCGAGCAACACCTCGAGCTTGGCCGTGGTGAGCATGTCGTCGTACGGGTTGCTCAGCCGCTTGGCCATCAGCGGGTCTCCTTCGCGGGGATCGGGAGCAGGCTGCCGAACTGGGCCCGCACGAAGGCGTCCTTCGCCTCGAGCAGCTTCCGCAGCGCGACGGTGAGCTCGGGGCTGTCCGGCGTGGTCAGCAGCATCGAGACAGCCAGCTGGCAGCAGGCCTCGGACGCCAGCCGGGCATCGCCCGTCAGGTGGTCGTACGCGAAGTACTGGCCGACCTGGCGGGTCGCGTTGTAGCGGCCCTCCAGCGCCTCGAACAGCGTGTTCTGGATCACTGGGGACCCTCCGCGTCGTCGTCGTCCTCGGGGTCGCCGGTGGGCAGCACGGTGACGCCGTCCGGGTCGTGCTCGTCGAACGGCAGCGGGGTGTGGCCGAGCCGCTCTTCGGCCTTGCGCATGACCTCCTCGCGGATCGCCTGCGACACCTCGTCGACCTCGCCGAGCGGCTCGATCTTCAGGACCCGCAGCGTCGGGATCTCGTCGCCGGTGTCGAGGTTCCGCTTGATCTCGAGGACGTCGCCCCAGACGACGTACAAGCGCTGGGTCTTCGGGGTCTGCAGCAGGTCGGCGAGCACCGAGTGCATGCCGTTGCTCTCCGGTGAGGCGGGCAGCCGCCCGGCGAGCTTCACTTCAGTGGACACGGTTCTCCTTGTGGGGTTGGCGATCAGAGGTCGAACAGGGCGGGCGGCGGGTCGGGCCGCGGCTTGGGGGTGGATGCCGGCCGATCGGGGCAGGTGCCGAAGTGGGCGGCGTACCGCTGGTACGGCGCACCGACCGCCGGGTGGTCCTTCGAGATGACGAAGCCGTGGAAGCCCGCGCCGATCTGGCGGGCGCACACGTTGCCGTCAGCAACGGGCAGCGGGTCACAGGGGACGCGGCCGCCGGTGTACGTCATCTTCACGAACACGATCCGGGCGCCGCAGCTGTCGCAGGTCGCGGGGCCGGTCTTGCGGACGGTGCGCGAGCGGGAGCGGCGAGGCATCACACGCCCCCGCTCGCGGTGTCCGATCCCGCATGCACACGGGAGTCACCGGACGCGCCTTGGGCGCCGGCGGCGGGATCGGAGTCTTGGAGTAGTGGGCCGGGCATGTTGCCGGTCCGCTGGGCAATGTCGACGTCGGCCTTCAGCGCCTGCAGTACGACGGAAGCGTCGGCGTCGGTGAGATCACCGCGGGACTTGATCGTCCGGCCGAGTGTCCTCGTCAGGTACTCGATCTGCCCGGCGCGGTCCTCCTTGTAGCCGAGCTTCTCGAAGAGCACGAACATGTGCGCCTGGTCGCGCCTGCTCATCGGCTCCTGCCGGGCCTCGGGATCGCTTGAGGGCGGCGGGGTCGTCGGATCGCTGCCGGCGTCGGCAGTGGGAAGGCTCGTCAGGTACGCGGCGAACGCCCGCAGCTGGCCGGCGGTCGCCGTGGTCAGGACGCCACCCTTCGACCAGGTACGGAAGAGCTCGGCCGCCTGCTCTTGGTTGAACTCGCCGTAGTGAAGCGCCCACGCGCCCCGTACGGCGTCGGCAGCGTGCTTGAGCTCCGACGCTGCCTGGGCCTGCTCGGCCTCGGCCTCGGCGGCTGCCTGGGCCTGCCGATCGGCGCGCTGGGCCTGGCGGTCAGCTTCGGCGGCGGCCGCGTCATCGTCATCCTCGGGAGACACACCAGTGACTGCGCACAAGGCGTACCGGCGGGCATAGGTGATCTGCGATCCCATCGCCTGCGGAGAGCGGACGTCCTCGGACAGCGGGTAGAGACCGCCGAGCCGCTGGCCGCTGGCGTGGAGCAGTTCGTACCGCAGTACGAACCGGTTCGCGATGAGCGTCGGCCAGGCGGTGAACGACAGGCCGTGCTTGCCGAGCAGCGGCAGCACCGAGGCGGCGACCGTGGCAAGGCCGGCGTACTTGTAGGTGTAGGAGACGGGCTTGCCCTGCTTGGTTTCGCCGGTGACCTTGGCGACCTCGCGGGCGACGATCGCGGGCAGCTCGGCCTGCACGTGAGCGAGCGCGGCCGCCAGCTGGTCGACGCCCGGGGGCTCGACCTGCGGCGCCTGCTGGATCTCCGGCGTTGGCTCGGCAGTGGTGGTCACAGGTCGTCGTCTCCGTAGTCGGCCAGGCAGATGCCGTCGTCGTCGTGGTCCTCTCCGTAGTGGCCGCACTCGCAAAGGTCTGCGTCGGCGTCGGAGGGGTCGAAGCAGTAGCAACTGCAGGTCATCGGTGGTCCTCGTGCTCGTGGTCGGGGCCCCACAGGGCCCGCTGCTCCATCTCCCGCAGTACTGCGGCCGCGCGGGCCGCGTCCTGCGGGTCGGTGTCCTCGTGCAGCGCGATGCCGGCGATGAACGCGACCGCGGTGGCCAGCAGGTCGCCGATCCGCATCGGGTCGTCGTCGAGGTCGGCCCAGATCGCGCCGACGATCGCGTCGAACTCCTCGGCGGTGAGTGGAGCCGGTACGCCGGTCACCGCTTCGTCGTGCGCATTGGTGCAGCAGACAAGCGGGCAGGTCGGCGCGTGTCCGGTGGCCGGAGATGCCGTAGCAGCGGCACCCCCGGCCTTCGGGTCCTCGAGCTCGGTGGGAACGAGGACCAGCTCTGGATCAGGCACCGTTGCCTCCGGCCATGAAGCGGTCGACGCGGGCCTGCTGCGCGGCCTCGTCCGGATCCGGCGACCACGGCTCGGCCGACTCGCACTCCGGCGGGATGCCGCCGATCGCCTCCTCGACCACGGCCAGGGCGTCAGCGAGCTTGTCCATCGCGTGCCGGCGTACCGCCAGGTCGGTTGCCCGGAGGATCGCCTTCGCGAGCTCCGCTGTACGGGCCGGACCGATCAGGCCGGCCACCGTGCGGGACAGCGCGGGCGCGGTTCCCTCGAGGGAGTCGGACAGCTCTTGCTCGGCGGTCCGGTAGTGCGGCCGCTCGTCGACGGCCGTCACGACTTGCGCCTCTCGTCGAGCAGCGACGTCGCGACGATGCGCACGACCTGCTCGATCCGGAACCCGCTGTCGAGCGTGCGCGCGGTGCCCGCCCCGGTGTGGCGGGCGTGCCACGCCCACTCCTCGGCATCGGCCGGCGCCCACAGCGTGGTCAGGATCTCGCCGGTATCGACGGCCCGGATCTCAACGGCCATCTCGTGCTCGACCAGGCGGGCGGTGAAGCTGCCGTGCTGGTTGAACGCGTCGGCCGCCTGCTTCGCAAGGGCGCTCATCGCTCGACCACGACCCAGTCGTGACCGAAGAACGGCTCCTGAGCCCGGCAGGTCTTCCCCGGCTCCCACGAGCCGTACTGCCTCTCGCCGTAGGCCATCAACATCGGTGCGGGCAGCGACGGGCCGTGCGAAATCCCGATGCGGTCGACGACCATGAAGTCGGTCGGGTTTACCCACAGGCGATCGCCGACCTTCAGGTCGTTGCCAGGGATCGGGGTCAACCCCGAAGCGGCGACGTACGACGCCGGGGTGGTCTTCTCGAGCTCGTCGGCCAGGTCGCGCAGGCGGTCGACGACTGTGCCGCGAGCTTCGCAACCGCCCGGGCAGATGTACGGGGACCGGCAGATCGGGTTGGGGCACGCCGGGGCCGCGATGGTGGCGGTCACGGGAGCATCACCCACTGACCGCAGCCCTGGCTGGAGAACGCCACGTCATCCGGGCCGATGGCAACGACCTGCGGGCCGTTCACGAACCCCTTGGACATGACGCCCTCCGGCTCGCCGGACAGGTCACGCAGTCGTTCCCAGAAGCACCACTCGCCACCCTCGGACCGGTAGGTGCCGCGCTTGATCTCCTTGCCGATCAGCCAGGTCCCGTCGCCCTTCACGTGGTCGCTGAGCTTCGGCGAGTACTCGACCGGCTTGGTCCGCTGCGGTGCTGCAGCGCCGGGCTTGACGGTCGGGGTGACGACCACGGCAGCCGTGTCGGCGGCGCGGGTCGCGGTGGCGTCGCGGTACACGACGTACGCCACCACCATGACGATCACGGCGAAGATGGCGCCGGCCGCGATCAGGTAGCCGTGATCAGCGACGCTGCTGCGCTGCCGAGCTTCGGCCTTCTCGGTCAGCGGGTAGCCCGGCGTCGGCCGGGCGTACTGCGGGAACTTCGGTTCACTCATGGGTCCTGCTCCGATCAGGAAGAGGCGGCCGTCCCGGCGGGGTGGAGTCACCCGCAGTACCGGCGACGGGGGGCACACCGGCACGGGTTGTGGCCCGACCGGGACGGCCTGCTCAGGTGGTGGCCGGTTGCTCGGCCAGTAGGGCGGCCAGCGGCACGCCGAGGTGGTCAGCCACGGCAGTGAGCTCGTCGACGTTGAAGGCGACCTCGCCGCGCAACCGCTTGGAGACGCTGGTCTGCGGGAGGCCGAGCTTGGAGGCGATCGCGACCTGCGAGATCCCCCGCCGCGCCATCTCAGCCCGGACGTTTGCGCCGATGCGCTGTGCTGGGGTGTCGGTCATGACGACTGTTTTAGTCGCTGGACGACTAGTCAGTCAAGTTCTAAGTCAGAACTTTCTGACCCTGAGTATTCTGTGAGCTTGTAGGTGATCCTCTGGCGGGATATTCTCCGCTCATGAGCACCCTGACGGTCGTCCCGGATCAGCCCGCCCGGCTGACGGAGCAAGTTGCCGCCGAGGTCCGCGCCCACATGGCCCGTGCGCGGATCAATCAGACCCAGCTGGCCGAGGTCCTGGGCATCACACAGTCGAGCGTTTCGAAGCGCCTGCGAGGGGTGATCGCGTTCAACGTCGACGAGCTTCAGCAGGTCGCCGGCCTCTTGGGCGTGCATCCCGCGGCGTTGCTTGGGGGTAACCCGCCGTCACCAAACGGGCCTGTTATTGGCGCGTAACAACGCACAAGTGAAGCCCCCAGGCGCGGCCGGTCCGCCGGAACGGTCCGTAGCGGGCGGTCCCCGCCCGCCCGGCGGACCGGTCGGTCGGGGAGAATGGCGGCCGTGCCCGACCACACCAAGCTTTCCGCCGACCTGTTCGACCGAGCCTCCGCCGTCACGCCGGGCGGGGTGAACTCTCCCGTCCGGGCCTTCCGTGCCGTCGGCGGCGTGCCGCGGTTCATGGCCTCCGGTGACGGATGTCACATCACCGATGTCGACGGCAACACCTACGTCGACCTGGTCTGCTCCTGGGGCCCGATGCTGCTCGGCCACGCCCATCCCGAGGTGACGGCGGCCGTCCAGGCGGCGGTCAGCCGCGGTACGTCGTACGGGACGCCGACCGAGAACGAGGTGCTGCTGGCCGAGGAGATCGTCGGGCGGACCCCGGTCGACAAGGTCCGGCTGGTCTCGTCGGGGACCGAGGCGACGATGTCGGCGCTGCGGCTGGCCCGCGGGTTCACCGGGCGGGACAAGATCGTCAAGTTCGCCGGCTGCTACCACGGTCACGTCGACGCGCTGCTGGCGCAGGCGGGCTCGGGCGTCATCACCCTCGGCATCCCCGGTACGCCGGGCGTCACCGAGGCGACCACGGCCGACACGATCGTGCTGCCCTACAACGACCAGGCAGCCGTCACCGAGGCCTTCGCGCAGTACGGCGACCAGATCGCCGCGGTGATCACCGAGGCCTCCCCGGGCAACATGGGCGTCGTCCCGCCGGTCGACAACTTCAACGACTTCCTCGCCAGGACCTGCCGGGACAACGGCGCGCTGTTCATCTCCGACGAGGTGATGACCGGCTTCCGGATCACCAGGTCCGGCTGGTACGGCGTGGACGGTGTCCAACCTGACCTGATGACGTTCGGCAAGGTGATGGGTGGCGGCTTCCCGGCCGCGGCGTTCGGCGGACGGGCCGACATCATGGCGCACCTCGCGCCCGAGGGCTCGGTCTACCAGGCGGGCACGCTGTCGGGGAACCCGGTCGCCACGGCGGCCGGCCTGACCACGCTGCGGCTCGCGACCGACGAGGTCTACGGCCGGCTCGACGAGACGTCGGCCACCATCCAGCGGCTGGTCGCGACGGCGCTGGACAAGGAGGGTGTGCCCTATGTCATCCAGAACGCCGGGAACCTCTTCAGCGTCTTCTTCGTGGACTCGGAGGAGGCCAGCGGGCCGATCCGCGACTTCGCCGGGGCCGGAGCCCAGGTGCTGCCACGGTTCGCCGCTTTCTTCCATGCCATGCTGAATGCCGGCGTCTACCTGCCGCCGAGCGCCTTCGAGGCCTGGTTCGTGAGCGCCGCCATCGACGACGACGCACTCGCCCAGCTCGAGACCGCACTGGCGCCGGCTGCCCGCGCCGCCGCGGCTGTAGAGAACTGAAGGGAACGACGGTGACCGAAACGACGGTCGTGCACCTGATGCGTCACGGCGAGGTGCACAACCCGACCGGCGTGCTCTACGGCCGGATCCCCGATTTCCACCTGTCCGAGCTCGGTCGCAAGATGGCCGAGCGGGTCGCCGAGCACGTGGCCGGCCGGGACATCGTGCACCTGGTCAGCTCGCCGCTGGAGCGGGCCCAGGAGACGATGGAGCCGATCGCCAAGACGTTCGGGCTGACCCCGGACATCGACGAGCGGGTGATCGAGGCGGCGAACCTGTTCGAGGGCAAGAAGTTCGGCGTCGGGGACGGCGCGCTGCGCAACCCGAGCGCCTGGTGGCTGCTGCGCAACCCGATGAAGCCGTCCTGGGGTGAGCCGTACCAGCAGCTCGTCCGGCGGATGCGCGACGCGATCGAGACCGCCCGGCAGAAGGCCGCCGGTCACGAGGCGCTGATCGTCTCCCACCAGCTGCCGATCTGGATCGTCCGGTCGGCGATCGAGGGCCGCCGGCTGATGCACGACCCACGCAAGCGGCAGTGCAGCCTGGCCAGCCTCACCTCGTTCACCTTCCACGGCGACTCGATCGTCTCGGTCGGCTACGCCGAACCGGCCAAGGACCTGCTGCCGGTCAAGGACCCCAAGAAGTTCGTGGGCGGCGCCTGATGCGTTCCACCCGTACTGCGCACCCGCTGCCGCCACGCCGCCGCCGCGGCGCGGTGCTCGCCATCGCCGCGGTGCTGCTCACCGCAACGGCCTGTACGTCGGGCCAGGAAGCGAAGGACAGCCGGCAGGGCCAGACGGGTTTCGTCAGCGGTACCGGCCGGGTGTCGAGTTTCGCGCCGGCCGACCGGGTGAAGGCGCCCGACTTCAAGGGCACCACGCTCGACGGCAAGCAGTGGAACTTCTCCGACCAGGCCGGCAAGGTCGTCGTACTGAATGTCTGGGGTTCGTGGTGTCCGCCCTGCCGGAAGGAGGCGCCGGACTTCGCGGCGGCGGCGAAGGAGCTCGGGCCGAACGTCCAGTTCATCGGCCTGAACACGCGCGACCTCGATCCGGCCCCGGCGAAGAAGTTCGTCGAGGCGTTCGAGATCCCCTACCCGAGCATCTACGACCCGGCCGGCAAGCAGCTGCTGCTGTTCCGTGGCCAGAAGATCTCGGCCGTCTCGATTCCGGCGACGCTGGTGATCGACAAGCAGGGCAAGGTGGCCTCCCGGGTGATCGGTGAAGTCACCAAACAGACGCTTCTCGGCATGGTGAACGATGCTGCCGCGGGTTGACCCAGGAATCCGGCACTGTGGGTGAGTGGTTCGCCCAGTCGATGACGGGCTCGATGCTGGTGGCACTGCCGATCGCGGTGCTGGCCGGTGCGATCTCGTTCTTCTCACCCTGCGTGGTTCCGCTGCTGCCCGGCTACCTCTCGTACGTGACCGGCCTGTCCGCGGCCGAGCTCGGGTCCGAGCGACGGGGCCGGATGCTGGCGGGGACGAGTCTGTTCGTGGCCGGGTTCTCCGCCGTGTTCATCCTGACCGGGGTGCTGTTCGGTGCCGTCGGCAACGCTCTGCTCGACCACCAGGCCGTGATCACCAAGGTGCTCGGCGGCGTGACCGTAGTACTGGGCCTGATCTTCCTTGGTGGCTTCGGTTTTCTGCAGCGCGACGTCCGGGTGCACCGAGTGCCGGCCGTCGGGATCGCGGCGGCGCCGTTGCTCGGCGTACTGTTCGGGTTCGGCTGGACGCCGTGTATCGGGCCGACGCTCGGTACGGTGATGAACCTGGCGGCGACCGAGGGCAGTACCGGCCGGGGTGCGACCCTGGCGCTGGTGTTCAGCCTCGGGCTGGGCATCCCGTTCATCGTCGCCGCACTCGCCTTCCGCCGGATGCTCGGTGCGGTGGCCTGGGTCCGCAAGCACCAGGTGCTGGTGATCCGGATCGGCGGCGTGCTGATGATCGCCGTGGGGCTACTGCTGCTGACAGGGGTGTGGGACTCGATGACCGCGGATCTCAGGCAATGGGTCGCCAACTTCGGATCGGCGGTGTGACGTGACCGACGTCAAGGAGCGGGTCGAGACGCCGACCCCGCCGGACCTGCCGAAGCTCGGCCTCCTCGGCTGGCTGCGCTGGACCTGGCGCCAGCTGACCTCGATGAAGACGGCCCTCGTGCTGCTCTTCCTGCTCGCCCTCGGCGCGGTCCCCGGGTCGCTGATCCCGCAGACCGCGATCGACCCGGTCAAGGTGGCGGACTTCTTCGAGCAGCACCCCAAGCTCGGGCCGTTCTACGACAAGCTCGGCCTTTTCGACGTCTACAAGTCGGCCTGGTTCTCGGCCATCTACCTGCTGCTGTTCATCTCGCTGATCGGTTGCGTGGTGCCCCGGCTGCAGGTCTACCTGAAGGCGTTGCGGGCCCGCCCGCCGAAGCCGCCGCGCAACCTCAACCGCCTGCCCGGGTACCAGTCGTTCGAGCCCACCACGTCCGACGGTGACGTCCTGGAGCTGGCCGCGACCGAGCTGCGCCGGCGCCGCTTCCGGGTCGAGCTGTACGACGGCGCGGTGGCCGCCGAGCGTGGGTACCTGCGCGAAGCGGGCAACCTGCTCTTCCACTTCTCCCTGATCCTGGCCCTGATCGGTGCGGCCTGGGGTGCGCTGTTCGGCTACCGCGGCACCGTACTGGTTGTCGTGGGCAACGAGTTCTCGAACTCGGTGGCGCAGTACGACGACTTCACCCCGGGCCGGGTGTTCACCCCGGACGACCTGCCGCCGTTCTCGCTGAAGGTGAACAGCTTCTCGGTGAAGTTCGAGACCACCGGTCCGCAGCGGGGCGCGGCGCGCGAGTTCAACGCGCCGATCACCTACCAGGAGACGCCGGACTCGCCGGAGAAGTCCTACGACCTGCGGGTCAACCACCCGCTCAAGGTCGAGGGCACCAGCGTGCACCTGCTCGGCCACGGCTACGCGCCGAAGGTGACGGTCCGTGACGGCAAGGGCGAGGTCGCCTTCTCCGGACCGGCGCCGTTCCTGCCGCAGGACGGCAACTTCTCCTCGTTCGGCGTGATCAAGGCCCCCGACGCGCGACCCGAGCAGCTCGGCTTCGAAGGTTTCTTCCTGCCGACCGCGGTGATCGACCAGCGCGGCCCGGTCTCGGTCTTCCCCGACGCGGTCAACCCGGTGCTGGCGATGACGGCGTACTACGGCCGTCCGGCGCAGGAGACCGGCAAGCCGCAGTCGGTGTACCAGCTGGACAAGTCGAAGCTGACCCAGTTCGGCGACGGCAAGGGCGACAAGCTGCGGTTCCAGCTCGGGCCCGGCCAGACCAAGGTGCTGCCGGACGGCCGCGGCTCGATCACCTTCGAGTCCTACGAGCGCTGGGTGAAGCTGCAGGTCAGCCACACTCCCGGCCTGAATCTCGCGCTGGCCGGGATCTCGCTGGCGATTCTCGGGCTGATGGGCTCGCTGTTCATCCACCCGCGCCGTACCTGGGTGCGGGTCCGTACCCAGGACGGGCGTACCGTGGTCGAGGTCGCCGGTCTGGACCGGGGACCCGAGCGCGGCCTCGGGGACGAGATCCAGGCCATCGCCGACGCGCTGAGACCAGCCTCGAAACCGGCCTCGGAACCAGCCTCGAAAGCAGAGCAGCCCGTGACACCGAAGCAGGAGCAGCCATGAGCACGGAGACGTACGCACACATCTCCAACCTGGTCATCCCGACGGCGACCGTGATCTACGCGATCGCGATGATGTCGCACGCGATGGAGTGGGCGATGGGGCGCGCCGTCGTCGTCGCCGAGCAGACGGCCGACGTACTGGTCGCGGCGGGTGGTGGAGCGGACGTAGTACCGGCTGGTGGCTCTGGCGCTTCGGGAGCTGAGGCTTCGGATGGCGCCGAGGGCAGGACGCGGTCGGCGCGGGTCGAGGCGGCTAGCCGGATCGGGGTCATGCTGACCTGGCTGGCGTTCGCGCTGCACCTCACCGGTGTGGTGACCCGTGGCCTCGCCGCCGGGCGGGTGCCGTGGGGCAACATGTACGAGTTCTCCATCACTGCCTCGCTGGCGGTGGCGGCGGTCTACCTGCTCTTCGTGCACCGCTACAAGCTGCAGTGGCTGGGCCTGGGCGTCACGCTGGTCGTAGCTGCTGTGCTCGGTCTGGCAACGCTGGCGCTCTACACCCCGGCCGGCCCGCTGGTGCCGGCACTGCACTCCTACTGGCTCGTGATCCACGTGTCGGCCGCAGCGATCTCCGGTGGGGCGTTCACGGTCGGCGGGCTGATCTCGGCCCTGTACCTGGTCAAGGCGCGCGCCGAGAGGCGAGTGCTGGCCGGCGGGACGATGTCGGCGTCGCTGAAGCGGCTGCCGAGCGCCGAGGCGATGGACGGTACGGCGTACAAGGTGCTCGCGTTCGCCTTCCCGCTGTGGACTTTCGGGGTGCTGGTGGCCGGTCCGATCTGGGCCGAGTACGCCTGGGGCCGGTACTGGGGCTGGGACCCCAAGGAGGTCTGGTCGCTGGTCACGTGGGTCGTCTACGCGGCGTACCTGCACGCCCGGGCGACGGCCGGCTGGCGTGGTCGCCGGGCCGCGACGATCGCGATCGTGGGCTGGTTCGTCTTCATCTTCAACTTCGTCGGGGTGAACCTGCTGGTCTCCGGCCTGCACTCGTACGCCGGGGTCTGACCGATGAAGGAATTCGCCATCTACACCGGCCTGCGACTGGCCCTGTTCGTGGTCAGCTTCGGCCTGCTCTGGGTCGCCTTCCACACCTGGCTGACAGTCTGGCCCCTGGCTCTCCTCGCCCTGGTCATCACCTCGATCCTCTCCCTCTTCGTCCTCCGCTCCGCCCGCGAACGCCTGGCCGGCAAGATCGAATCCCGGGCCGACCGCATGTCCGCCCGCATCGAGGCATCCCGCAAAGCCGAAGACGACGACTGACCTAGAAGTACAAAGAAATCCCGCCGGGGAAGCGGCAGGGAGCGGCCGTGCGGGCGATGGCTGATCCTGGGGTCGTGACAGAATCAGCCGGTGCGGATCAGGCTGCTGGGGACATTTGAAGTTCGCACGGACGACGGCCTGGCCGACGTGCCGGGGGCTCGGTTGCGGGGGTTGCTGGTTGCCTTGGCGCTCGAGCCGGGGCGGGTGGTGTCGAAGGCGTCCCTGGTCGACTGGATCTGGGGGGAGCATCCGCCGGCTGAGGCGGCGAATGCGTTGCAGCGGTTGGCTTCTCGGCTGCGGAAGGTGTTGCCTGCCGGTGTGATCGAGGGGTCGCCGGGTGGCTACCGGTTGACCATCGAGTCTGACGCGGTTGATGCGCTGCGGTTCGAGCGGCTGGTCGGTGAGGCTCGCGATCAGGCGGATTCGCTGCGGGTGCCTTTGTTGCGTGAGGCCCTGGGTTTGTGGCGTGGTGCGGCCTTGCAGGACGTCGGGCTGGAGGACAGCGAGGCGTTCGACGCGGTGGTGACTCGGCTCGAGCGGCTCCGCCTGGAGGCGCTGGAGGATCGGTTCGAGGCAGAGGTCAGTGTCGGCAACGGCGCGGAGGTGGTCCCCGAGTTGACCGACCTGGTGGCCGCCTACCCGGTACGGGAACGGCTGGCCGCCGCGCTGATGCGGGCCCTTGTCGCGGCCGGTCGCAAAACCGAGGCGCTGCTTGCGTACGAAAAAACGAGGGAAGCCCTGGCCGATGCACTCGGCGTCGACCCCTCCCCGGAGTTGTCGGCCTTGCATGTCGCGCTGTTGCGAGACGAGGTCGGGCAGCAGCGGGAGGACAATCGCAAGACGAACGTGCGCGCCGAGCTCACCAGCTTTGTTGGCAGAGACGCCGACGTGGCCCTGGTGCGCGAACTCGTCGCGGAGCACCGGCTGACCACGCTGATCGGGCCGGGCGGTTCGGGCAAGACCCGGCTGGCCGCGGAGGCCGCGCGCACGATGACCCAACCGGACGGAGTCTGGCTGGTCGAGCTCGCCGCCATCACCACGGACGGCGACATCGCGCAGACGACGCTCAGCGCGCTCGGGCTCCGGGACGCGCTGCTCGGGGCGGCACCAGACGCGGACCCGGTGGACGGGCTCATCGCCGCGATCCGCGACCGCGAGGCGCTGCTGATCCTGGACAACTGCGAGCACGTGATCGAGGCGGCGGCGAAGTTCGCCGATCGGGTGCTCGGCGAGTGCCGCCGGCTGCGGATCCTGGCGACCAGCAGGGAACCGTTCGGTATCACCGGTGAGGCGCTGTGGCTGGTCGAGCCGCTGGCCCTGCCGACCGACACCGGCCCGGAGGAGATCGGGTCCTCACCGGCCGTCCGCTTGCTGCGCGACCGGGCGAGTGCGGTGCGCAAGGACCTCGGCAGCGACGCGCAGACCCTGGCGACGATGGCACGCATCTGCCGCGCGCTGGACGGGATGCCCCTGGCGATCGAACTGGCCGCCGCGCGGTTGCGCACGATGTCCGTCGACCAGCTCGCCAACCGGCTCGACGACCGGTTCCGGTTGCTGACCAGCGGTAGCCGCACCGCCTTGCCGCGCCACAAGACGCTGCGTGCGGTGGTCGACTGGAGCTGGGAACTGCTCTCCGACGCCGAGCGGCTGGTACTGCGCCGGCTGTCGGTCTTCTCGGGTGGAGCCGGCCTGGACGCGGCCGAGCGGGTCTGCGTCGGCGACGGAGTCGAGCAGTACGAAGTACTGGAGTTGCTCACCTCGCTGGCCGAGAAGTCGTTGCTGGTCAGTGGGCGTGACGGCGATCCGAGGTACCGGATGCTCACCACGATCAGGGAGTACGCCGCGGAGCGGCTGGCCGAAGCGGGGGAGTCGGACCTCGCTCGTCAGGAACACCTCGCCTACTTCATCGAACTCGCCGAGACCGCGGAGCCACACCTGCGCCGGGCCGAGCAGTTGGAGTGGCTCGCGACGCTAGAGGCCGACCACGACAACCTCAGCGCGGCTCTGCGGGGCGCGATCGCGGCAGGTGATGCGCAGGCGTCGATGCGGCTCGCGGCGGCAACCGGGTGGTACTGGTGGCTCGGTGGACGCCGGACCGAGGGCCTCGAGTTGCTGCTCGCGGCCGCCAACCTGCCCGGTGAGGCGACCGATGACGTCCGGGCGATGACGTATGCGCTGGTCGTGCTCTACGTGACATCCGGCCGCGGCGACGAACATCTCGGCGCGGAGTGGATCCACAAGGCGCATGAGTTCAGCGAGCGGAGCGGCAGCGACAACCCCCTGCTGGCGTTCTCGACGCCGCTGGAACGCCTGCTGCAGGCGCCGGAGGAAGCGGCGACGGTGTTCGACTCGTTGCTGGACAGCGTCGATCCCTGGGTGCGCGCGATGGCTCGGTGGCAGGGCGCCAAGATGCGGGGCATGGTCGGTCAGGCCGGCCAAGAGGTCGAAGCCCGGCTGGAGCAGGCTCTGGCGGAGTTCCGGACGCTCGGCGAGCGGTTCGGGATCTCACTGGCGCTGTCCGAACTGGCGCGCCAGCTTGCCGCCCGGGGTGAGTTCGCCGGTGCCTGCGAGTACTACGAACAGGCGCTGGTGGTGCTCGATGAGATCGGTGCCGTCGAGGACGTCATCGAAGTACGGGCTCATCAGGCCCAGTTGTACTGGCTCGGCGGCGATCGTGACGCCAGTGCCGCGGCCATCGCGGAGGCCGAGCGGAACGCCGAAGGTGTCACCTGGCCGTACGCCCTGGCCAACCTGGCCCTGGCCAAGGCGGAGCTCGCGCGCCGGGAGGGTGATCCCGAGGAGGCCCGGCGGCAGCTCGGTCTGGTGACCACTCATCTGGGTGATGTCGCGGGGCTGGAGAACATGAGCGCCTGGATCGAGGACCTGCTCGGCTACCTCGCCGAGGATCCGGAGGAGTCCCGGAAGCATCGGGCGGCTGCCTGGCGGGCGGCGTCCGCGACCGGAGCACCGATGCTGATCGCCCAGGCCCTCATCGGGATCGCCGAGCTGGCATTGCGCCGGGGCCAGTACGAGCAGGCCGGACGGTTGCTAGCGGCAAGTATCAGTGTCCGTGGACTGCCGGACCGCTCGCATCCGGAGCTGGCCAGGATCGAGCAGGACGTACGACGTCACCTCGGCGAAGCACGCTTCGCCGAGGTGACGGAAGAAGGAACGCAGGCGAGCTGGACCGAACTGGCGGAGGAGACCCTCGCATCCTGAGGGTCAGCTCGCGGCGCGCTGGACGAGGATGTCGCCGTGCCGGGTCCGGGCGTGGACCGAGACCCGGCGGTCCGACGGGCGGGGCTCTGTCCCCATGGCGACGAAGTTGTGTACGGCGCCGCGCTCGCTGGTGACGTCGACCGAGGCAGCGGTTCCCTCGCTGATCCCGACCTCGATGTTTCCGTTGCCGTTGACAAGTTTCGCCTGGCCCTGCGTCATCACCCCGATCCGGATGGTCCCGCTGGCGGTGGTGGCGGTGACGTGACCGTCGGCGCGGTCGATGTCGACCTCGGCGCTGCTACTGCTGAGCTCGAGATCGGCCGCGACCCGGCCGATCCGGACCTGCCCGCTCGACCCGTCGACGGTGGCCCGGCCGGCGATGTGGCCGACCGCGAGCTCACCGGCCGACATGTTCACCTGCAGGCCCTCGACCCGATCCAGGTGGACCTTGCCTGACGCCATGTGCAGCTCGCAGTCGCCGTACGAGCCGTCCGCCTGGATCGTCGAGTGGGCGAGGTAAGTGACCAGGCTGGACCCGGCCGGCAGGCCGATCGTGATGGAGACCGAACCGTTCTTGTCCCCGGAGGCGGTTGTCTTGACCGACAACCGCCCGCCGGCGAACGCGACCTTGGTCTTGGCCGCCACCTTGAGATCCGACTTGCTCGTCCTGTCGATCGGCTCGACCTGGACGACGGTGTCGGTTCGGTCGGTCGCGGTCACCTGAACTCGGGCACCGGCGACCTGCACGGTGGCGGCGATGGGGTTGGGAGTGGTGAAGGTAGGCATCGTGATCACGCTCGCTTCTTGAAGGTGGAACGGGCCCAGAGGTAGCCGACCAGGGCGATACCGACGCACCAGGCGATGGCGGCGATCGCGTCACCGGACGACGGCGCGCCGTTGAGCAGGCCGCGCAGGGTTTCGATGATCGGGGTGAAGGGCTGGTACTCCGCGAACTGCCGGACGCCCGGACCCATCTGCTCCGCCGGCACGATCGCGCTGCTGA
This sequence comes from Kribbella sp. NPDC023855, assembly GCF_040639475.1. Taxonomy (NCBI): domain Bacteria; kingdom Bacillati; phylum Actinomycetota; class Actinomycetes; order Propionibacteriales; family Kribbellaceae; genus Kribbella; species Kribbella sp. NPDC023855. Next base: position 465,656 of record NZ_JBFAAA010000003.1, on the reverse strand, counting down.
AGAACGGCAGCATCACCAGCGGTACGGCGGCCAGACCGGCCGTCTCCGGCGACTTCGACACCAGCCCCAGGGCAACGGTGAGCCAGCCGGTCGCGAACCCGAGCAGGACGACGAGGCCGAGTACGCCGAGCCAGTCGACCAGGCTCGCCTCCGGGCTGAAGCCCAGTGCGAAGGCCACTCCGATGAGGGCCGCGATGGCCACCAGGTTGGTCAGCACGCTGGCGACCACATGTCCGGTCAGTACCGCTCCGCGGGACACGTCCATCACCTTGAACCGATTGATGATGCCCTTGGTCATGTCGGAGTTCACCGCCACGGCCGTTGCCCCGAGCCCGTAACAGACGGCCAGCAGCATCAGGCCGGGTGTCGCGTAGTCGATGTAGTCGACCCCGACGTTGAAAGCGTCGCCGAAGACGTAGACGAACATCAGCATGATCACGACCGGCATCAGGACCGCGCTGAACACTGTGGTGGGGTTGCGGGCGATGTGCCGGAAGTTGCGCCGCAACATGATGGCCGAGTGGGACTGGGTGCTCATTTCGCTGCCTCCGTGCTGGTACGGCCGGTCAGGGCCAGGAAAACGTCGTCGAGGTCCGGCGTGTGGACCGAGAACTCGTCGATGTCGATCGACTTGTCGTCGAGCTCGTTGAGCAGAGCCCGGACCGATTTGGCGCCGCCGTCACCCGGGACCCGCAGTACCAGGTCGTCGTCGTCACGGGTGGCGCCGGGCAGGGCCAGCGCGGCTGCTTCGAAGGCGGTGACGTCCGCGAAGCGGAGCCGGATGTGGCTGCCGGGCAGTTGACGCTTGAGCTCTTCAGGGGTGCCCTGGGCAACCAACCGGCCGTGGTCCAGTACTGCGATCCGGTCCGCCAGCTGGTCGGCTTCCTCGAGGTACTGGGTGGTGAGGAAGATGGTGACGCCGTCGGCCACCAGTTCGCGGATGATCTCCCACATCGTGCGCCGGCTGCGCGGGTCGAGGCCTGTCGTCGGCTCGTCCAGGAAGATGATCTGCGGGTTGCCGACCAGCGTCATCGCCAGATCCAGCTTGCGGCGCATCCCACCGGAGTACGTCGAAGCCTGCTTCTGCGCCGACTCGGTCAGGTCGAACCGCTCCAGCAGTTCGGCGATGATCCGCTTGCTCTCACCCGAGCTCAGGCCTTTGAGGTCGGCCATCAGCTGCAGGTTCTCCTGGCCGGTCAGCAGCTCGTCGACCGCCGCGAACTGGCCGGTGACGCCGATGGCCGCCCGGACCGCCTTGGTCCCGGTGGTGACGTCGTGCCCGGCGACGCTGGCCGTCCCGCTGTCGGCCGTCATCAGGGTGGTCAGCACGTTCACGGTCGTCGTCTTGCCGGCCCCGTTCGGACCGAGCAGGGAGAAGATCGTTCCCTTGCCGACTTCGAGGTCGATGCCGTCGAGGACCACCTTGTCCCCGAAGGCCTTCCGCAGCCCGGAGGCCGCAATCGCTGTAGTGGTCATGGGAAGACCATCCAGCCCCGCGCCGCCACGCTCCTGACACGGCCCTGACACCACATCTGACACGCCGGGCCGCCCGGCGGACAGGTGTCAGTCGGCCTGCTGGGACTCGGTCAGGAGCAGGTTGCCCAGCTTGGTTCGCCAGTAGAGGACTTCCCGGCCCGAGCGGCGACGCTGGACGGCGCCGGCTTCGCGAAGGATCTTGAGGTGGTCGCCGACGGTGCCCAGGGACATGCCGGTGATGGCCACCAGTTGGGTGGTGCTCATCGGGGATTCCAGGCGGGTGAGCACGTCGGCTCTGCCTCGTCCCAAGAGGTTCGCCAACGCGTTGGGCGCGGGGACGAGGTCCTCGGCGAAGACGCCGGTGACCGGGTAGACGAGGCCGAAGCGGTTGTCCTCGTCCCACATCGACCAGCCCCGGCCGGTGCAGTGCGTCGGGATGAAGTAGAGCGCCTTCGCCTTGCGCAGATCGCGCGGTGGGTAGCCGAAGGTGTTGATCTGCAGCTCGCCGCCGCCCAGCCAACGCATGCCAGGACGCATGTCGTCGATGACCGCGGACCAGCCGCCGGTCGCGAGTCGCGCAGTACGGGCGACCACGTCAGTCCGGAGTACTCGCCGGCGGCGGTCCCATTCCGGTTGGACGGTTTCCGTCCACACCCAGGTGACCAGTTCCGCGGTGGCGTCCGCGAGGACCCTGTCCTCCGGCCCGGAGGCGGTCAGGATCGAGGGCAGGCGGCCGGGGCGCACCTCGTACAGCTGATCGCGGATCTGGTCGTCGGTGTACGAGCCGAAGATCTCCAGCTCGGCCTCGAACGGCAACCCGAGTCGCCGCGGCGCCCGGGTGAGGAACTGGACGGTCCAGCTGGGCGCGAAGGAGTGCTCGACGAGAGCCCGTACTACGGGCCTGCCGGCAACCATCTCCCCGAATGCGGGCCGATGCGTGTCGCGCCACTCCTGCTGCCACGGCTGGGGTGTCGCGACCGTGAGCAGCTTCAGCGCGGCCACCGTCTCGGCCATCTCGGACAGCCCGAACGAACTCTTCGCGAGCAGGTCCGCGTCGATCCGCCAGATCCCCACGTTTGCCTCCGTGAAAACTCTACGAGCCGACGGGGGCCGCTGTGCCGGGTGCGGGTAATACCACCGGGCTACTGGTACGGAGAGTGACGTAGGACACGGTGGAATTTGCCGGAAATTCGTTTGTGCATTCCTTCACATGAGTCGTACGGTGGTGGATGAAACGAAACCGTTTCGTTCTATCAGCGATCGATCAACTACTCAGGGTGATATGCAGACCAGGACAGATGCCTCCGATGCAGCGCCGCGGCAGCGGCCTCGGGTCGAGGGCGGGCGCGAGGAGGAGATTCTCGACGCGACCGTCGAGGTGCTCGCCGAGCTCGGCTACGACCGGCTGACGATGGACGCGGTGGCGACGGCCGCCAAGGCCAGCAAGGCGACGCTGTACCGCCGGTGGTCGACCAAGGCGGAGCTCGTGGTCGACGCCATCACCCGGGCCAAGGGATGTCCGGTGCCGGACGAGGTCGACACGGGCAGCCTGCGCGGCGACCTGATCGCCATGTCGTGCGGCGAGGGCGGCTTCACCTCCGACAAGCTGATGTCGGTGATGGCCGGTCTGCTCACCGCGCTGCACCGCGACGAGGACCTCAAGAAGGCTTTCGACGAGCACTTCCTGGCGCCGCGGATCGGGGTGACCAGCCGGATCTACCAGCGCGCTGTCGAGCGCGGCGAGATCGCCGCCGACGTCGACGTCCAGCTGCTGTCGGTCACCCTGCCGGCCATCATCGTCCACCACGCCTTCGTCCTGGGCATTCCGCCCACCGACGAGCTGATCCTGCGAGTGATCGACAACGTGATTCTGCCTGCGGCGCGGGGGTCGCAGGTGAGCTGAGCCGGTGAGGGGCCGGTCGGCGACCAACAAGCCAGTAACACCCAAGAGGGGAAACACCAGCATGTCTGAAGACGTCATCCAGGCAGGCCCGCCAGAGGGCCGCCCGGTGGACACGGTGGCCGAGCCGGCCGCTCACGGCCACCGCAATCTCGGGATCGCGCTCGCGCTGATCAGCATGGCGCAGCTGATGGTGGTGCTCGACGGCACCATCGTCAACATCGCCCTGCCGCACATCCAGACCGACCTCGGCTTCACCAACGCCTCGTTGCCGTGGGTGGTCAACGCCTACGCGCTGGCCTTCGGTGGTCTGCTGCTGCTCGGTGGCCGGATCGGGGACATCCTCGGCCGCCGCAAGGTGTTCATGTTCGGTGTCGTGCTGTTCGGCGTGGCCTCCTTCGTCGGTGGTATCGCGCAGAACGAGACCGTGCTGCTGGCCAGCCGGATCCTGCAGGGCGTCGCGGCCGCCGCGGCCTCGCCGAACGCGCTCGCGCTAATCACCACCACGTTCCCGGCCGGCAAGGAGCGCAACCGCGCGATGGCCGTGTACGCCGCGATGTCAGGTGCCGGTGCGGCCGTCGGCCTGATCCTCGGTGGTCTGCTGACCGAGGCCTCCTGGCGCTGGACCTTCTTCATCAACACGCCGATCGGCCTGATCGTGGCCGTGCTGGCGATCCGCTACCTGGGTGAGTCGGCCCGCCAGACCGGCAAGTTCGACCTGCCGGGCGCCATCACCGGCACGGTCGGTCTGACCGCGCTGGTCTACGGTCTGACCCACGCCGCCGAGAGCGGCTGGGGTGACAGCGTCACCGTCTCCTTCATCGCGGGCGGCGTGGCCCTGATCGGGCTGTTCCTGTTCATCGAGGCCCGCTCGCGGCACGCGCTGATGCCGTTCCGGATCCTCGCGAACCGGACCCGTGGGATCAGCTTCTTCGTGATGCTGATCGTCGGTGCGGCGCTGTTCTCGATGTTCTACTTCCTCGGCATCTTCATCCAGAACGTGCTCGGCTACAGCGCGCTGAAGACCGGTTTCGCCTTCCTGCCGTTCAGCTTCGGCATCGTGATCGCGGCCCAGATCGCCTCGGTCCTGATCGCCCGGATGGACCCGCGCTGGATCTCCGGTGCCGGTGCGGCGATCGCGGCCGGCGGAATGTTCGGCTTCACCCAGCTCGAGGTGGACTCCAGCTACCTGACCCACCTGCTGCCGTACATCCTGCTGCTGTCCTTCGGGATGGGCCTGATCTTCGTACCGCTCACGCTGACCGCGGTCAGCGGGGTCGCCAACGAGGACTCCGGGGTCGGGTCGGCGGTGCTGAACACGGTCCAGCAGATCGGTGGTGCGATCGGCCTGGCCCTGCTCGGCACGGTCTCCACCAACGCGATCAAGGACAAGTTCGCCGAGCTCGCTCCGGGCCTGCAGCAGGCCGCTCAGGCGGCGCCGGACCAGGCCAAGCAGCTCCAGGGCCAGGCCACGGCGATCGCGACCACCCACGGGTTCACCACCGCGTTCATGGTCTCGGCGATCATGTTCGTCGGCGCCGCGGTGATCACCCTGGTCGGCCTGTCGGTCAAGCACAAGGACCTGGCCGGCGGCGACCAGCCGGTCCACATGGGCTGACCACCTGAAAACCCGAAGGGCCGCTTCCCGGGAGGGGGAGGCGGCCCTTCGTCATTCCAGCGGTTTGCGCATGACCAGTTCACGGTGGACGCCGTCAGGCATCAGCTCGCCCTCGATGTCCGTGTCGGCGAACCCGCTGCGCAGGTAGAGACCGTGCGCCCTGTCGTTGCCATCAGCAACAGACAGCTGGAGGGTGTGGGCCTTCGCGTCCCGAGCCCGTTGCTCGACCCGTGCCATCAACTGATCGCCGGTCCCGCGACCACGCCCCGCGGGAGCGACCCACATCGAGATCAGCTCCACGACGCCGTCCTCATCGGTCGGTACGCCGCTCGCCATGCCCACCGGCGTGCCGTCCAGCACGGCAACAAAGTTGCGGGAGCCGGCTAGTTCCAACCGCGCCCGCCATCGTTCTTCCTCAGCGTCAGCCCAGTCGGCCAGCCGCGATCCGAACGCGTACGGCGCCTCCTCCAGCGCAGCAAGCCGAAGCTCGCGCCAGATCTTCCAATCGTCGGAGGTCAGTTCCCGGATCTCGATCACCCCGCCACCTTCTCGCGACGGCGGGGTGTCCTTCAAACGAGTATCAGCGGGGTGGGAACTTGGAGGAGACCCAGTCGCGGACGCCGCCGAGGCCGTCGCCCATGTCGCGGAGGAGTTTGGCCAGCGGGTCCTGGGAGCGGGCGAAGGCGTCGGAGTACGACTTGGCGGCGTTCTTCGCCTCCTGCGTCATCGAGGCGTCGCCGTCGTCCTGGCGCTTCGGGTAGTTGCCAGAGACGATCTGGGTGTACTCGCCCTCGTCGACCCAGCGGCGCAGTTCGTGCGCGCGGATGACGGCCAGCGGGTGGGTCTGTGCCTCGAGCAGCAGCAGCTTCAGCACGCTGTCGCGCAGGTCGCCGGCACTCTCGTACTCCGTGCCCTGGGCAAGGAAAGCCGTCGTGTCCAGCTGGTCGAGCTGCCCACCACTCGCGAGCTTCATCTGCACCCGCAGCGCGGTCGCCGGGTCCTGTACTGCGAGCAGGCCGGCCCGGTCGCCCGACAGCTCGGCCTTACGCGACCACTCGTGCAGTGCGGCGATGATCGCGCGCAGGCCGAAGGCGCCGATCGGCATCCAGTTGACGGCACCGGTGAGGCGCATCAGCCAGAGCAGCAGCGACTGGTAGAGCGCGTGCCCGCTCTGCGCATGGCCGAGCTCGTGACCGAGGATGAACCGGGTCTCCTCGTCGTCCAGCCCCTGGATCAGCGCACTGTTGAGCACGATGAACGGCTTGTCCATGCCGATCGTGACCGCGTTCCAGACCGGGCTGTTGGTGACGTACAGCTCCGGCAGCTGGCGGACGTCGAGCGTCGTCCCCGCCTCGGTGTAGAGCTGGTGGATCTTCGGGAACTGCCGCTCGTCGACCCGGATCGCCGAGCCGAGGTACTGCAGCCGGAAGGCGCGCTCGTTGATCAGCCCGGACATCTTCCGCAGGATGAAGTCGAAGCCCTTGAGCTGCCGCAGCGCGACCAGCGCGCCGCGGTCGGCCGGGTGCTCCCAGGCCCGCGAGCTGATGTCGGTCAGAGTCACCCGCGGCCGGGTCGGCCGCTCTTCGTTCTCGGTCATCGTTCCCCCACGGGTCGGCGTAGTGCCACCCAACCTAGCCGCTCGCGGGGTCCGGTAGCAGAGAGTAGGAATACCACTACCCAAGGTCTCTGTCTTAGCCTGAGCCCATGAGTGAGGCAAGCGGGGTCAAGGGACGGCCGGTGCCGTCGCGGGAAGTCGATCGGCGCGACGACAAGGCGCGGGCGTGGGTGTCGGAGGCGATCCGGCTGGTCGAGGCCGACGCGAACCGGAGTGCGGACACGCATCTGCACGTGTTCCCGATGCCGGCGGTGTGCGGGGTGGACCTGTACCTGAAGGACGAGTCGGTGCACCCGACCGGCTCGCTCAAGCACCGGCTGGCGCGGTCGCTGTTCCTCTACGCGCTCTGCAACGGCTGGATCGGCGAGGGCACCACGGTGATCGAGGCGTCCAGCGGCTCCACCGCGGTCAGCGAGGCGTACTTCGCCCGGCTGCTCGGGCTGCCGTTCGTCGCGGTGATGCCGGCCTCGACCAGCCCGGAGAAGATCGCCCTGATCGAGTTCTACGGCGGTCGCTGCCACTTCGTCGAGCGGTCCGGCCAGATCTACGGCGAGGCCAAGCGGCTCGCGGAGGAGACCGGCGGCCACTACATGGACCAGTTCACCTACGCCGAGCGCGCCACCGACTGGCGGGGCAACAACAACATCGCCGAGTCGATCTTCACCCAGCTGAGCCTGGAACAGTACCCGGTCCCCACCTGGATCGTGGTCGGCGCCGGCACCGGCGGCACGTCCGCGACCATCGGCCGGTACGTCCGCTACCAGCGGCACGACACCTCGGTCGCGGTGGTCGACCCGGAGAACTCGGCCTTCTTCCCGGCCTTCGAGTCCGGTGACGGCGACTTCGCCACCGGCCGGCCGTCGCGGATCGAGGGGATCGGCAGGCCCCGGGTGGAGCCGTCGTTCGTGCTCGGCGTGGTCGACCGGATGATCGCCGTACCGGATGCCGCCTCGATCGCGGCGATGCGGTTCTGCTCGAAGGTGACCGGCAGGCTGGTCGGTGGCTCGACCGGGACGAACCTGTGGGGTTCGCTGCGGCTGGCGGCGGAGATGCGGCGTACCGGCGTGGAGGGCAGCATCGTCACGCTGCTGTGCGACAGCGGCGACCGCTACAGCGACACGTACTACGACGACGACTGGCTGAAGCGCAACGGGATCGACCTGGCGCCGTACACCGAGACGCTGGAAGGCTTCGCCCAGTCGGGCCGTTGGCGTGAGCCGGTTCGCTAAGGCGTGTCCAATCGATCGGCGAGCTTGAGCCAGATGACGCCGGCGATGATCAGGCCGAGCCACAGCGACTGGACGAGAGTCAGGCGTTCGTCGAAGAAGACAGGGCCCAGTACTGCGGCTCCGGCCGCGCCGATTCCTGCCCAGACCGCGTAGCCGATGCTGACCTCGATGGTGCGCAACGCGGCGCTCAGCGCCCACAGGGTGAGCAGGAAGAACACGACGGCGACCAGCGACCAGGTCAGGCGGGTGAAGCCGTGGCTGCCGCCGACCGAGAGCGCGTAGCCGATTTCGAACCCGCCGGCCAGCAGCAGCATGAGCCAGGAGCGGGCGGCGGAGGGACTCGTCGAGGACATCTGGGGTTCCTTTCGTGGTGATCGGACGAGGACAGGCCGGTACTACGCAGCGCCGCTGAGCTGGAGGCCGACGACTCCGGCGATGATCGCCGCGATGCCCAGCCCCTTGCGCCAGCTGAGCCGCTGGCCGAACAGCAGTGCGCCGAGCAGCGTGATGCCGACTCCGGACACCGAGGTCCACACGGCGTAGCCGACGCCGACGTTGAAGGTCAGCAGCGCCCGGCTGAGGAAGTACGTGCCGAAGGCGCCGCTGACCAGCGTCACGAGCGTCCACTTGCGGTTGGTGAAGCCTTCCGCCTTGCCGGCCGCGATCGCGACGACGATCTCGAAGACGACCGCGACACCGAGGTAGAGCCACTGCATGGGAGATCCTTTCGCGGTGAGTATTTGCTTGTACATGCAAACACTTCATCACGATCTTCGTCAACACAGGGAGCAACAGGTCCCGTGAATGCTTGTATGAGCATGTACTCTGAGTCCATGACGACCTCCGTGACCGCGCGCGCGTCCGACACCAGTGCGTGGGATCGCGTCCTGATGCTGCACGCCCGGGTGGAACGCGAACTGACCCTGGCTCTGCACAGCCGGCACCAGATCGGGCTGTCGGAGTACCGCTCGCTGGAGCATCTCGCCCACTCCGACACCAGCGAGCTGCGGATGCAGGACCTCGCCGACAAGGTGGGCCTGGGGCAGTCCTCGGTCACGCGACTGGTCGAGCGGCTACAGAAGGCCGGGTTCGCCTACAAGGACCTGTGCCCGTCAGACAAGCGCGGTGTCTACGCGGTCATCACCGACCAGGGTCGGCAGCGCTACGAGCTGGCACGCGCCACCTATGCGGAAGTCCTGTCGTCCGCACTGAACGTGTTCGCCGCCGACGCGGAACTGGGTCCCACGGTCCAGGCTCTGCGTACCGCGATCAGCTCCCGAGGAACAGGCCGACCGTGAGACCGGCGGCGTAGACCAATTCGGTGAGGCCGGTGCCCTTGAGCACCGGGATGAGTGCCGGGCCGACCGCGTCGCTGACGACGACCTTGATCGACTTGACCGCCAGCGGCAGAGCGATGAGGGCCAGGAGTGCCCAGGGGGTCGCCAGTGCTGACAGGGCCGCCAGGATGAAGGCGAGCGCGACCAGCCCGGCGTACAGGCGGCGGGAGCGGGCAGCACCCAGTACTACGGCCAGAGTCCGCTTGCCGGTCACCGAGTCGGTGGGGATGTCGCGGAGGTTGTTGGCGACCAGGAGAGCGCAGGCGATGCTCCCGATGGCCACTGCACCGGCTACTGCTGTCCAGTGCAGCTTCTCGGCCTGGACGTACGTAGTACCGAGTACTGCGACCAGGCCGAAGAACACGAAGACGCTGACCTCACCAAGAGCCCGGTAGCCGTAGGGCTTCTTGCCGCCCGTGTAGAACCAGGCTCCGAGGATCGAGGCGGCTCCTGGGACGAGCATCCACCAAGTGGTCGTCGCGGTGAGCACCAGGCCGAGTACTGCGCCGAGGCCGAAGCAGATGAACGCCACGGTCTTCACCTGCTGCGGGCTGGCCACCTTGGAGCCCACCAGGCGCAGTGGGCCGACCCGGTTCTCGTCGGTACCGCGGATGCCGTCGCTGTAGTCATTGGCGTAGTTGACGCCGATCTGGAGCGCCAGAGCGACGCCCAGCGCCAGCAGGGCCTTCCACCAGACGAAGCCGTCCAAGTAGGCGGCTGCGCCCGTGCCGACGAGCACAGGGGCGATCGCGGCGGGCAGGGTGCGAGGGCGGGCGCCTTCGATCCACTGGGCAGGGGTGGCCATGGCAACCGATTCTGTCAGCCGCTGGGCAAGGGCTTGCAGGCGGCACAGGCTGCGGGGCCCACCGGGCCGCGCCGTACGCTCGGAGTGACATGTCTACGTTGCGGCTGGTCCCTGGCACCCCGGATGCCGTGCTGTCGGCTCTGAGCGCCCTCCTCGAAGGCACCGGTACTGCGTTCGCTCCGTTGCCGGGTGATCCCGCCTCGGCGGAGCGGGTGCGGCAGGCGGTGGTTTCGGGCGAGCCGCTCGAGCTGGAGGACTGTGGGGTCGTACTGACCACCTCCGGCTCGTCGGGCGAGCCCAAGGGCGTGATGCTCTCCACCAGCGCGCTGGTCGCGTCTGCCACCGCCACCCACGAGCGGCTGGGTGGACCGGGCCAGTGGCTACTGCCGATGCAGCCGTACTTCGTGGGCGGGTTGCAGATCCTCACCCGCTCGGTGCTGGCCGGCTGCGCGCCGGTGGTGGCGGCCGACCACCCGAGCTTCACGGCCGCGGCCAAGACGATGACGGGGGAGAGGCGCTACACCGCGATGGTCCCGACGCAGCTCGCTCGCTATCTCGAGACGGAGCAGGACGCGCTGCTGACCTTCGACGCGATCATCATCGGTGGGGCGGCGATGCCTGCGGATTTGAAGGCGAAGGCTGCTGCCGCGGGCGTCACAGCGATCCCGTCCTACGGCATGACCGAGACGGGCAGTGGCTGCGTCTACGCAGGCGAACCACTGCAAGGCACCTCGCTGCGGCTGGACGACCACAGAATCTGCATCAGCGGGCCGACGCTGTTTTCTGGCTATCGGTTGCGGCCGGAGTTGACGGCTGAGGTGCTCAAGGACGGGTGGTTCCGGACGCAGGACCGGGGTGAGTTGGTCGACGGCAAGCTGAGGGTGACCGGGCGGGTCGACGACGTGGTGATCTCGGGTGGGGTCAACGTCACACTGACCGCTGTGCAGGCGCGGCTGCTGGAGCATCCGGAGGTGAAGGACGCCGTGGTGCTGGGGGCTCCTGACGCTGAGTGGGGCTCGCGGGTGGTGGCGTTCGTGGTGGGCGCAGTGGCACTGGACGAACTCAGAGACTTTGTCGGTGAGGTCCTGCCGCGGACCTGGGCGCCGCGGGAGGTCGTGCGGCTGGACAGCCTGCCGATGCTTGCTTCGGGCAAGGTTGATCGGCAGCGGCTGCTGGGCGGTGTGCGGTGATCACCTACGCGATCGGGCTGAAGAACAAGTTCCGCGGGATCACGGTGCGCGAGGGGATGTTGTTCGAGGGGCCGGCAGGGTGGGCCGAGTGGTCGCCCTTCCTGGACTACGACGACGCGACCTGTGTGGCTTGGCTCCGGGCCGCTCGGGAGGCCGCCTTCGACGGCTGGCCCCAGCCGCTGCGGGACGTCGTACCGGTGAATTGCACTGTGCCGGCGGTTGGGCCGGAGAGGGCTGCGGCGATTGTGCGGGCGTCAGGGTGTGCGACGGCCAAGGTGAAGGTGGCTGAGCCAGGGCAGACGCTTGCTGATGACTTGGAGCGGGTCGAGGCCGTCAGGGATGCGATCGGCCGTGGGCAGGTGCGCATCGATGCCAATGGAGCCTGGTCGGTCGACGAAGCCCTGCGGGCGTTGAAGGAGCTCCGGCGGTTCGACTTGGAGTACGTCGAGCAGCCCTGTGCCGCAGTGGAAGACCTGGCGGCTGTACGACGCCGTACCGACGTGCTGATTGCTGCAGACGAGTCCATCCGGCGGGCCGAGGATCCCCTGCTGGTGAAGAAGCTCGAGGCCGCTGACATCGCAGTACTGAAGGTGCAGCCGATCGGAGGCGTCCGGGCCTGTCTGGACATCGCTGAGCAGATCGGTCTGCCGGTGGTCGTCTCCTCCGCACTGGAGACGTCGATAGGCATCGCTGCCGGTGTAGCTCTCGCGGCGGCGCTCCCGGAGCTCCCGTACGCCTGCGGCCTCGCCACTGTCTCCATGTTCACGGCAGAGGTCGTCGACGAGCCGCTGCTCCCCGTCAACGGATTCCTGCCGGTGAAGCGCCTTGAACCGGCTCCAGAGTTGCCAACTGCCGACCAAGCAACCACAGCCAAGTGGGAAGCGCGGTTCGCGAGGGTAGACGCATTGAGAGGAAGCAAATGAACCCGTCCACGGCGTTCGCGACAGTGGTGGTCGACGAGCTGATCAGGTCCGGCGTCCGCGAGGCGGTGCTGACTCCCGGCTCGCGCAGTACGCCGCTGGCCTTGGCCCTCGCCGCTGCAGACCGAGACGGGCGCCTGCGCCTCCACGTACGGATCGACGAACGTACTGCGGGCTTCCTCGCCATCGGACTGATCCGCGGTACCGGCCTGCCGGTGCCGGTCGTGACAACGTCCGGTACTGCGGTCGCCAACCTCTACCCGGCTGTCCTCGAGGCATCCCACAGCGGCCTGCCCCTGATCGTGCTGAGCGCTGATCGCCCGCCCGAGCTCCGGGGGACGGGTGCCAACCAGACGACCGACCAGCTGAAGGTGTTCGGCGACGCCGTCCGCCTCTTCCACGAGATCGGTACGCCGAGCAAGCAGGTCGGCCAGGTCGCGTATTGGCGCTCGCAGATCGCCCGCGCCGTGTCGACGGCTGTAGGTGCACGCACGTCGGACCCTGGACCGGTGCAGCTCAACTGCCCGCTGGTGGAGCCGCTGGTGCCGACTGACGATGGCGACTGGCCGGAGCCGCTCGACGGGCGTAGTACCGGCCCATGGACGAGTGTGCACGCTACTGCGGCTCAGCCCTCTGCTGTTGCTCCCGGACCGAAGACCGTGGTGGTTGCGGGCGACGGCGCCTCGCAGGCGGCTCGGCTCGCTGCCGAGGCCGGCAACTGGCCGTTGTTCGCCGAGCCGTCCAGCCGGGCGAGGACCGGGCCGGCCGTCGTCTCGGCGTACCGGTTGTTGCTGGCGGCAAGCTCTTTGGGTGAGGAGATCGAGCGGGTGCTGGTGTTCGGGCACCCGACCCTGTCGCGGCCGGTCAGCAAGCTGCTCGCGCGTCCCGACGTCGAGGTGGTCGTCGTGTCGCCGACCGGTCTGTGGCCGGACGCCGGACGCCGGGCCGCGGCCGTCGTGACCGGTCTCGAAGTGATCGGCTCGGACACCACCGACTGGCTGGAGCGCTGGCTGCAGGCCGACCAGCTGGCACGGCCGGCGATCGACAAGGTGCTCTCCGGCAGCCTCAACGGACCGGCCGTCGCCGCCCTGATGGGCGAAGTCATCGGTGCCGACGGCATGCTCATCGTCGCCTCGTCGAACCCGGTGCGCGACCTCGACCTGGCGCCCGTCGTACCGATCCGGACAGTGGCCAATCGCGGCCTGGCAGGCATCGACGGCACGCTCTCCACCGCTGTCGGCGCTGCCCTGGCGAACGCGGGCGCGACGTACGCGCTGGTGGGTGACCTGGCGTTCCTGCACGACGCCAACGGCCTGGTGATCGGCCCGGCCGAGCCGCGTCCCGACCTGCGCATCGTGGTCGTCAACGACAACGGCGGCGGCATCTTCAGCACCCTCGAACAAGGCGGCACCGACCACGCCACCCACTTCGAGCGCGTCTTCGGCACACCGCACAACGTCGACCTCTCCGCACTTGCAGCGGCCACCAGTACGCCGTACCGGCTCGTCGACACAACAGACGCACTAAGAGACGCCCTGGCCCAGACAGTCGCCGGCATCGACATCATCGAAGTACGGGTCGACCGGTCGACGCATCGCGACCTGCAGGCCGAGTTGCGGGCTGCAGTCAGCCAGTTGTAGCCACGACGGCCGGTTGGAGGGTGCGAAGGCGACCTAGTAGGCAGCCGAGCACCACGAGGACCAGCGAGGTCGTGACGAGGATGGGGATGACTGCACCGCGCAGGGACGAGTTGAGCGGGGCAGCGATGGTAAGGATCGTGCTGACGCCGATCAGAGCAGTGGTGAGCTTGCGGCCCGGTCTGGCCACGGCGAGGAACGGCAGGCACCACACGAAGTACCAGTCGTGAGCGGTCGGTCCCAGCAGAACCACTGCCAGCAAGGCAATTCCCACTGCTCTTGCTGCATTGTGAATGTGGGACCGCAGGCCCAGTAGCGCTATCAACCCGACGGCCGCGAGCATTCCGAGCAGCCGCACGATCTGCAAGGCCTGCTTGGCGGCGGTGTCCTCGCCGAGCCAGGACAGTACTCCGGACGCGCCCAGGCCGATGAGGTTGGCGATGGACAGCGGCGACCGCACGAGCCCTGGCACGTCGAGTGCGCTCAGCCACCCCGATCCGACGCCAGTCAGCTCGCCAATGGTCACCAGGGTCAACACCGAGACCCCACCGGCGATCGCCAGGCTCGCCAGTCGCAGACGTGCGCGACCAGCCAAGGGACTCATCACTGCGGCTATCGCGATGACCACCAGCCCACCGGGCAACTTCACCGCAGCCGCAGCACCAGCTAGTACGGCAGCTGTGCCCCAATGACCAGTCAGAGCCAGAGCAAACGCAGAACAAGCCAGTCCCAGCATCAGTACGTCGTTGTGCGCCGCGCCCAGGCCATGCGTGATCAGCACTGGGTTGGCGACCACCAGCCAGGTCGCAACCATCGGGTCCACTCGGCAAGCGGTAGCGAGCCGCGGTACGGCCCAGGCGATCAGCACGAAGCCGAGTACTGCCAGCAAGCGGTGCGCCAGCATCAGGACGTACGGGTCGAGGGTCAGGCGCGCTGCGAGCCCGCCGTACGCGAGAGGCAACGGCCCGTACGGCGCCGGCGTCGCCATCCACATCGGGTCGACTGCCTCGATGACCGGGCCGGACAGGACGCCGGGACCGACGCTGTAGGGGTCGTAGCCGTTGGCGACCAGTGCGCCTTGAGCGGCGTAGCTCCAGGCGTCTCTGCTGAAGAGCGGAGGGATGAGTAGCAGCGGTGCGCTCCAGCACAGGACTAGCGGCGTCAGGCGGCAGTGCACGCCGGCTAGCACTTGGCGGCCGACTGAGAGCCAAGCCCACACCAGTAGACCGAGCCCGGCGACCATGAAGGTCAGGCCGGTCATCCGGCCGGGCAAGGTGGCCCGCAGGTCACTGGCGATGGGCAGCGACGCCACCCACGAGGACTCCGGCACCACCGACGTCACCAAGGATGCGGCGGCCACGATCCCCGACCCCACCAGCCCACGAAAAAACGCCGACGGCACCCGCATGCCGCCGACGCTAGTTCGGCAAAGCGACCCACCGATGAACGCTAGGCGGATTCCTTCCGGAAGGTCCGCGCGCCGACGGTCAGGCCGATGACGGTGAGCAGGACCACCCAGAACAGGCCCCACAGGGACGCGCTGCTGGCGATGTCGCCGCGGAAGAGGGCGCGGACGCCGTTCACCACGTGCTTGAGCGGGCTGATGTCCGACAACCGCTGCAACCAGGTCGGGCCGATCTGCATCGGGAGCAGGATGCCCGACAGCAGCAGGAGCGGCATGGCGATGCCGTTGAGCAGCGGCGCCAGGGCGTCCTCGCTCTTGGTGATGAGCGCGACGGAGTACGAGAGCGAGGCGAAGGTCGCGCCGAGCAGAGCGACGATCACCAGCGACAGCAGTACGCCGTCCCAGGGTGCGCGCAGGCCGAGCGGCAGGGCGGCCAGCAGCAACAGGACCGACTGTACGACGAGGACCACCACGTCCCGTAGTACGCGGCCTGCCATCAGTGCGATGCGCGAGGCCGGGGTGACCCGGTCGGCCTCGATCACGCCGGCCCGGTACTCCGCGATCAGGCCGAAGCCGACGAACATCGCGCCGAACATGCCGAGCTGGACGATCAGGCCGGGAATGAACACCTGGTAGGCGTTCGTGGTCGCGCCCTCGCTGATCGTCGAGGTGATCGGCTTGAGCAGCGGGCCGAACAGGAACAGGTACATCAGCGGCTGGCTGAGCATCAGGATGGACCACATCGGGTTGCGCAGCGACAGCCGCATCGCGCGGTTGAAGACGATCCAGGTTTCGCGCAGCACCATCACGCGACCTCCTTCTCTTCTTCCGCGGGGGTGTCCTCGTCGCGCAGCGAGCGCCCGGTCATGGTCAGGAAGACGTCGTCCAGGGTCGGCCGGTGCACCTCGACGCCGTTCAGCTCGATGCCCTGGGCATCGATCGAGCGGAGCAGGGACGGCAGCACCGAACCACCCTTGGGGATCCGGAAGGCGACCACGTCACCGTCGATCTCGACCGCGACCGCGCCGGGAAGTTCGGCCACGATCTTGGTCACCGGGGTGGCCTGCGTCTCGTCGACCAGGCTGAGCCGGACCGCGTCGCCGGAGACCTGCTGCTTGAGCTCCTCCGGCTTGCCGGCGGCAACGATCTTGCCGTGGTCGATGACCAGGATCCGGTCGCAGAGCGCGTCGGCCTCGTCCAGGTAGTGGGTGGTCAGGAAGATCGTCGCGCCGCGCTCGCGCAGCCTGCGGATGTGCTCCCAGAGGTTCGCTCGCGCCTGCGGGTCGAGTCCGGTGGTCGGCTCGTCCAGGAAGATCAGCTTGGGGTCGTGGATCAGCCCCATCACGATGTCGAGCCGGCGCCGCTGGCCACCCGACAGAGTCTTGCACTGGCGTCGCCACAGGCCGGGCAGGTCCAGCTGCTCGAACAGGGCCTGGCCGTCGGCGGCTGCCTTCTTCTTGTCCACGCCGTACAGCCGGGCGTGGTCGACCACCTCGTCGCCGGCGATCGCCTCGGGCAGGGTCGACCCGCTCTGCGGGACGTAGCCGATCCGCCGGCGGACGCCGACCGGGTCCTTCGCCAGGTCGCAACCGGCGACGGTCGCGGTGCCGCTGGTCGGCTTGATCAGGGTGGCGAGCATCCGCATGGTGGTGGTCTTGCCGGCCCCGTTCGGGCCGAGGAAGCCGACGATCTCCCCGTCGGCGACATCCAGGTCTACCCCCTGCACGGCCTGCACCGGCCCGCGCTTGGTCTTGAAGGTGCGGACGAGTCCGCGAGCTTCGATCATCATGCCGACCAGTCTCAATCAGTCAACCTTGAATAGTCAACATTGACTAAATCGGCGAACTCGATACCTCAGTTCGGCGGGTCCGGGATGACGCCCCAGTGCGTGGTCGTGCCCGGTGGCGGCTGCCAGGACGGCGGCTCGCCCGCGAACGCGTACTCGCCGTCGGCGATCCGCTGCCGGAACTCCTTGGTCCACTCCAGCTCGCCCCGGTCGCGCGCCATCGAGACGCGGAACATCTCGACCACGTGGTTCGGGGTGGCGGGGTCCTCCAGGATCTGGCGCTCCTTGAACGGTTCGAGCTTGGCGAGCTGCTCCAGCTGGACGATCCGGGACTCCAGTGCGGCCAGCACCTCGTCGCGGCGCAGCGACCACATGAAGCTGAGGGCGGCCTGCATCACGCCCGGCTGGAAGCCGTCGACGTTCCACAACGCGGCCCGCAGCAGCGAGATGTACTCCATCTCCCCGTCCGCCGTCAGCTTGTACGACGTCCGGCCGGGCTTGTTGCCTTCACCCTCCTCCAGCTCCACCAGGTAGCCGTGCTTGGCCAGCGTGCGCAGGCCGGTGTAGACGGAGCCGGGGTTGATGTTCGCCCACTGATCCACCTTCCAGGTCATCAGCTCGCGCCGCAGCTGATAGCCGTAGGCGGGCTGGAAGATCCGGACGACCCCGAGCAGGAGCAACCGCGTGGTGGACATAAAACGCAGTGTAAATTCACGCCGCCCCGGCCGTAGAGTTGCCGGGCATGAGCGTACGGGTGACGAACGATCCAGCCGAGTTCCAGGCGACCACCTTCGCCTTCCTGGAGCGCGACCCGGTGCTGCACACCATCCTGATGACCAACGTCGCGGAACGCGCCGCCGGCAGCTACCCCGCCACGGAGACCGAGCCCTCGTACTACGTCTCCGTCCACGACGACTCCGGTGAGGTGGTGGGCGCCACGATGCGCACCCCCAACCGCCCGATCCACCTCGGCTCGCTGCGCGAGGACCTGGCGATCGAAGTGGCCGACGCGTACGCCGAACTGCTTCCCGACGCCCCCGGCGTGGCCGGCGACCGCGTGGCGGCGACCAGCTTCGCGAACCGCTGGAGTGAACTGCACGGCACCACCTGGACCGAAACCCGTGCCGTCCGGCTGCACAAACTGATCGAGCTGAACCAGCTCGAGGCCGAAGGCGAGCCCCGCCGGATGACGGAGTCCGACCTCCAGCGTGCCGCCGAATGGAACACCGACGGTTTCGCGACCGAGTCGCCGACGCCGGACCTGGTCTGGGCCAGGCATCAGCTCGAGTCAGGCGCGCTGTGGTTCTGGCAGGTCGACGGAGTGCCGGTGAGCATGGCGTCGTACCACCTGCCGCTGTTCGGGGTCTGCCGGGTCGGCCCGGTCTACACCCCGCCCGAACACCGCGGCAACGGGTACGCCGGGGCCCTGACCGCGCACGTCACCGCGCAAATCCTTGCTCAGGGCAACCAGGCTTGCCTCTACACCGATCTCGCCAACCGCACGTCCAACAAGCTCTACGCCCGCATCGGCTACACCCCCGTCGCCGACGCCATCGACCTCACCTTCAGCTCATGAGAATCCGGACAACCAGCGACCCCGCTGAATTCAAGGCGACGGTTTTCCCTTCTCTGCAAGCCGATCCGATCCTCCACACGTCCTTGCTCAGCAATGTCGAGGACAGGGTCAACGGCATCATGCACGACCCGGCATCGCCGGTGTTCCTGTCCGTCCATGACGACCACGACGCCGTCATCGGCGCGGTCTTCTGCAGTGCATCCCGAGGTATCCAGCTCGGCGCTCTCCCCGACACCCTGGTCCCAGTGATCGTCGACGTCTGCGCCGACCTGGCACCGAACCCCGACGAGATCGGCGGTACTGCGAGCGCCGCGCGACGGCTGGCCGAGTTGCTTGCCGCGCGCAACGGCAAGACTCCGCGGCAGACGCAGGGAATCCGGCTGCACAAGCTCGACGAGTTCGTGGCGCTCAAGGCCGACGGTGCTCCTCGGCGGGCTGTAGCGGCGGACGTCGAGGTCATCGCGGCCTTGATGCCCGGCTACCGAGCCGACGTCGGGCATGGTCTGCCACCCGCTGAGGAAGAGGGCTGGGCGCGCACCAGGATCGAGCGGGGCAGGCTGTGGGTCTGGGAGAACGAAGGCCGGGTGGTGAGTGTGGTCGGGCATCAGGCGACGCTCTTCGGCGCGACCAGAGTCGGTCCGGTCTACACCCCGCCGCGCGACCGCGGTCGCGGTTACGCGGGTGCACTCACCGCGCACGTCACCCGGCAGTTGCTGGACGCCGGTTCCCAGGTGTGCTTGCACACCGATCTCGCCAACCCGACGTCCAACAAGATCTACGCCGCCATCGGCTACCGGCCGCTGGTCGACCTGGTTGTCTACCGGCTAGATCCAGCCGTGGGTGCGGGCGAGTTGGACTGATTCGTGGCGGTTGCTGGTGCCGAGCTTGGTGGCTGCGGACGACAGGTAGTTGCGGACGGTGCCGGGGGAGAGGGATGCGCGCTCGGCGATCTGTTCGATCGGGGCGCCGTCGGCGGCGTATTCGAGGACCTCGGCTTCGCGGGGAGTCAGCGGGTTGTCACCGGCGCTGATGGCTTCGGCGGCGAGCTCCGGGTCGACGTACCGGCCGCCGGCGTGGATCGTGCGGATGACGTCGGCGAAGACGTGCGCCGACACAGTCTTCGGTAGGAAGCCGCGAGCACCGGCCGCCAGTGCCTGCTTCAGATAGCCGGGCCGGCCGTGGCCGGTGACGATCACGCAGGTGCACTCCGGCAGTTCCTTGTGCAGCGCCTCGACTACACCGATTCCGCCCATCGCCGACGACGCAGCCAGTCCGGGCATCTGAAGATCCAGTACTGCGACGTCCGGCCGGTGCAACCGCGCCATGGCCACTGCCTCGTCGGCGGATGCTGCCTGGCCGACCACCTCCAGGTCGTCCTCCAGCGACAGCAGGGCGGCGAGTGCGGTCCTGATCAGGTTCTCGTCGTCGGCGAGCAGCAGCCGGATCACGCGACCACCGGCAGCCGCGCGACCAGGACGAACCGCCCTGGAGGATTATCGACCGTCAGGGTCCCGCCGAGCTCAGCGAGCCGCTCGCGCAGACCGGTGATCCCCATGCCGCCGCCGTTGGAGGTGCTGGAGCTCACGCCGTCATTGTCCATCCGCAGCACGGTCCCGGCGGGGCTGTGATCCAGCTCGATCTTGCAGGTGGTGGCGTTGGTGTGCCGGATGACGTTCGTGGTGCCCTCTCGGACGACCCAGCCCAGAGCTGCCTGCGTGGCGGGCAGCAGGGCCGAGCCGTCACCGATCACCCGGCAGTTGACCCCTGCGGACCGGAGTACCGACTGGGCGCCGGCCAGCTCGGTGGTGAGGTCCGTGGCGCGGTAGCCACCGACCACGGCTCGCATCTCGCGGAGGGAGTCGTGGGCGATCCGGCGTACGTC
Organism: Kribbella sp. NPDC023855; assembly: GCF_040639475.1. Lineage (NCBI taxonomy): Bacteria > Bacillati > Actinomycetota > Actinomycetes > Propionibacteriales > Kribbellaceae > Kribbella > Kribbella sp. NPDC023855. The sequence goes on along the minus strand of NZ_JBFAAA010000003.1, from coordinate 445,280 downwards.
CAGCATCTGCTCCGCAGCTTTGGGGTCACCACGGTTGGCGAGGGCAGCGGCAAGCTCACTCTGTACTGCGACCAGCGACAGGTTGCGGCCGAGCGTGTCGTGCAGGTCTCGCCCGAAACGCAGCCGCTCCTCGGCGATCGCCAGTTGGGCGGTCAGCGCCCTGGAGCGGTCGATCTCCCAGCCGAGGCTGAGCGTCCAAACCGTGATGCGGCAGGCGAACACGATGCAGCCCAGCGAATAGGCGTTCACGAGGGCCGGCCCCACCCGGACCGACAGCGCGCCGTTCACCACGGCTCCCAGCAGGATGAGGGCGAGGAGAGCCGACGGCCGCAGCATCGGGGTCAGCGCGAAAAGCAGGGCGCCCACCAGCAGCACGATCGTCAGGTCGCGGATCCCTGAGTCTTCACCGGTCCACCGGAAGGATGGGAACGCGAGAGCCGCCGCCGGAACTCCTGCGACGGTCAGGGCCACGGCGGTCGCCACCAGGCGATTGCTCACTCGCGTCCCGCCCAAGTACTGCGCGATGCCGGCCCGGAGTACGAGCAGGTTCACCACAGTGTGCGCAAGCGCGATGAGCAGGAAGACGACCACTGCGGCAGGCCTGAAGTCCCGGGTGCCGAAGGTGATCAGCAGCGCGAGGAAGAACTCCGCGCAACACAGGGCGTACAGCGGCCAGCGCAGGCTGATGTCGAAGCGCTCGGCTCTGCTGCGGTTCAGCCACCAGCGCGGGACGGGCACCATAGTGATCAGCCTGTCACGATGGTCAACGGCGTGGCTCCCAACGGAACCAGCGGCGCGTCGCCAGACCGCCCACGACCACCCAAGCGAGCAGGACAAGCAGAGGCCGTACTGCGGGTCCGAACGACCCGGCGAAGTCCACAGTGCTCCCGTCGGCGACAGTGCCCGAGAGCCCGAGTCGCAGGAGTTCCACTACCGGTGTGAGCGGCAGCAGCCTGGCCAGCTGCTCCAGAGGCTCCGAGAGATCGGCGAGGGGGAAGTAGAGGCCGCTGAAGGTCAGCGGGATGACCAGCAATGGCGTCGTCGTCAGCTGGGCCATCTCCACGCTGCTGGTCAGTGCTGTGGTTGCAGTCGCCAGGAGGACGAACACGAGCGAACCGAGCATCAGGGCGAGGATGATGAGCGGAGGGTTCACCAGTAGCGGGAGGCCGAACAGTGCGGCGCTTGTGACAGCGGCCAGCACGGCCTGACCCCAGGCGATCGCCACTGCGGGTGTCGCAGTACCGGCCAGGATCTGCAGGTCTGTCGCCTCGCCCGTGCGTAGCCGCTTGAGCATGAGCTCCTCGCGACGGGCGACCAGCGCCGTGACGAGGTGGTAGTAGACGAAGAGATTCAAAGCCACCGCACTCACGGTGACGACAATCGCCACCCCCGGATCGGCAGCCACCGCAGCCATCAACTCCGCCGACGACCGCAACCCAAGGACTACGGCGACCGGGAGCCCGACCGCGATCAGGACCGCCAGGGGATTGCGCCGCAGTAGCAAGGCTTCCGACCAGGCCAATGACCTCATGCGAGCACTCCCTGATCAGATTCGGCGATGCTTAGGAAGGCTTCTTCCAGGGAGGCTGGGCGGGCGGTGAGTTCTTCCAGGTTGAGGTCGTTGCGGGCTGCCCAGGTGAGTAGTGCTGTGAGGGTGGGCTGGAGGTTCTCGGTGTCGAGGACCACGTGGGTTCCGTTGATTGTGGCAACTACTTCTGGCAGGGGTGGGAGGGTTGCGTCGGTGGGGAGGTGGAAGGTGATGCGGGCTGGGCGGATGGCGGCTATTTCGGGTGGGGTGCCTAGGGCGACGATGCGGCCGTGGTGCAGGATCGCGAGGCGGTCGGCCAGCTCGGCGGCTTCGGCCAGGTAGTGGGTGGTGAGCAGGATCGTCGTACCGGAATGCAGCAGGTGGGACATCAGTTGCCAGGTGTGCTGCCGGTGCTCCGGGTCGAGGCCCGCGGTCGGTTCGTCGAGGAACAAGAGGTCGGGATGGCCGGCGATCGCCAGGGCCAGGCTGAGCCGTTGACGCTCCCCGCCGGACAGCTGGCGGACCCGGACGCCTGCCCTGCCGGTCAACTCGACAAGCTCCAGGATCTCCCCGGCCGGGCGCGGATTGCTGAGCGTGCCGGTCCACATCTTGACGGTCTCAGCGACAGTCAGGTCGGCGGCGAAACCCCTGTCCTGCAACATGATTCCGGTCCGCGGCCGGACGGCTCGCCGTTCGCGGTACGGGTCGTGGCCGAACACCCGGACGGTCCCGGAGGTCGGCCGGGCGAGACCCTCGAGCACCTCGAGCGTCGAGGTCTTGCCCGCACCGTTGGTGCCGAGCAGCGCGAAGAGCTCACCCCGCCGGACCGAGAAGTCGATACCCCGAACAGCGTCGTACGCCGGTCGGCCGGCGTACCGGCGGGTGAGCCGGTCGACCTGGATGATCGCTGATTCGTCCATACGAACCAGCTTGGTGGCCGGGCGGCGGCCGGTGGTGTGCAGCTGTCACCGGTAGTGGTGACAAATGTCAGTTGACCTCGACAGAGTCGCCCGGGGTGACGAGCAGGAACGGCCGGCCGCCCTGGCCGTCGAGGAAGCGCTTCGCCTGGCCCTGACCGACCGCGCTCAGCGGTGCCTCGTGGATGCCGATGGTCTGCTCGGCCTGGACGGCGCGCGCGTACTCGACGGCCGGCGGCAGTGAGAACCACGGACCACCGATCGGCACCAGGTTCGTGTGCACCTTGCGGTCCGGCTGGGTGAAAGAGTCGCCCGGGTGGTAGACCGCGTCCTCGATCAGAAAACCGACATTGACGCACGGAACACCCAGCTCCGGCAGGATCACCGCGTGATCCTTGCCGTAGGCACGGACCGCGAAACCGGCCGCCTCGAAAACGTCGCCATCGGCAACGACCTGGACCCGCTCGGCCAGCTCACCGGCCCGCGCGGCGACCCCGGCGTTGGTCCAGATCGGGGCGTCCACGTGCTTCAGCCGGTCGACGTCGAAATGGTCCGGGTGCTCGTGCGTGACCAGGATCGCGTCAACACCCTCGAACGCCGCATCCTCGGCGAAATTGCCCGGATCGACCAGCAGGACCTTGCCGTCCTTCTCCAGCGTGACGCAGGCATGCGAGTACTTGGTGAGCTTCACAGTCAGTCTCCCAGCGCATCTCTCATCGGTACGAGCTTGGCGTTCGTCTCGGCCAGTTCGGCCTCCGGGTCGGAGCCCGCGACGATGCCGGCACCGGCGAACAGCCGCATCCGGGTCGGGTCCTCGGGATCGGCCTGGCCGCACCGCAGCGCGATGCACCACTCACCGTCGCCGGCCGCGTCCATCCAGCCGACCGGCCCGCTGAACCGGCCCCGGGGCATCCCCTCGATCTCGCCGATCACGTCCCGGGCGACGTCGGTCGGCGTACCGCAGACCGCCGCGGACGGGTGCAGTGCGGCGGCCAGGCCGAGTGCGGAAGCGCCGTTGGCCGCGACGCCGGCGACGTCGGAGGCCAGGTGCATCACGTTCGGCAGGTGCAGCACGAACGGGGTCTCGGGCACGTTCATCGACTTGCAGTGCGGCTTCAACGCGTCGGCCACCGAGCGGACCGCGAACTCGTGCTCCTCGAGATCCTTGCTAGACCGAGCCAGCGACGCGGCCAGCGCCAGGTCGTGCGCGTCGTCACCAGTACGACGGATCGTGCCCGCCAGCACACGCGAAGTGATCAGCCCTTTTTCACGGCGTACCAGCAGTTCGGGGGTGGCGCCGATCAGGCCGTCGACCGAGAAGGTCCAGCAGTTCGGGTACGCCGCCGCCAGCCGGCGCAGCGGCCAGCGCAGGTCGATCGGGTTGGGTGAGATCGCGATCAGGTCGCGCGCGAGCACCACCTTCTCCAGCTCACCGCTGGTGATCCGCTTGACCGCGTCGGCGACGATGCCCGCCCACTCGGTACCGGACCGCGCACCGTCGGCGAAGGCGACCGCACCGACCGGATCCGGCTCGTACGACGTCAGCTCCGGCGGCGCGGCCAGCGAGCTCGCCCCGGAGATCGTGGTCACCCAGGTGATGCCACCGCGCCGGCCGACGATCACCTCCGGCACCACCAGCTCACTGGCGTCGGAGTCGGTGAACCCGAACGACCCGAAGCAGACCAGTCCAGAGCCTGGTACGCCGATCTCGTCCCGCACCACGGCGCTGGCGGTGAGCTCCTTCCACCATTGCTGTGCCTCGGCGAACCGGTTGCTACCGGCAACGTCCAGCCGGGCGGCGACGCCCCAGCCGACGTGCCCGTCGCCCCGGCGTACCCAGGCCAGCCCGCCGGTCGGCGGCAGATGGTCCATCAGGGCGGCGGCGACGCCCTCGACCCGCTGGCTGCGAACCACCAGCCGCGGTGCCGGCTCGGCACCGGACAGGGAACCGGGTCGGACCGGGTCAGACAAGCTCACGGCAACACTCCTCGCTCGCTTCCCGGCCCCGGGTCTCGATGGCCGGCCGGCTCATTGGAGATTCGCTCACGAGATGCAAGCGTAGGCCGCCCGAATGTCCAGCGAATTTCGGCGCCTGTCAGAGCCGTGATCAACCTCGCGTACTACACCGCCCTCCGCACACCATCTCCGGTGTCCAGGCACGCACCTCGCGGCGTTGGAGGGAAGGCCACGATGAACACCGCATCGAGGCCTTCCCTCCGCCTTGCGATGCACGCACCTGGACACCGGAGCTGGCGCACGGAGAGCGGTGCAGCACACTAGACAGGTGACCAGGGCGGACTTGAGCAAACAACCCGAGCAAGTGGCCGCGATGTTCGACAACGTGGCCGAGGGCTACGACCGGACCAACGCGGTCGCCACGATGGGGCTGGAGAAGGCCTACTGGCGGCCGCAGACACTGGCTGCGATCGGGCCGCGACCGGGGATGAAAATCCTCGACCTGGCCGCCGGAACCGGCGCGTCCAGCGTGAAGCTGCGCGAGGCCGGGGCCGAGGTGGTCTCGTGCGACTTCTCGGTCGGCATGCTCCGGGTCGGCAAGCGCCGGTACCCCGAGCTGGACCTGGTGGCCGGTGACGCGTTGCGGCTGCCGTTCGCGGACGAGACGTTCGACGTGGTCACCATCTCCTGGGCGCTGCGCAACGTGGTCGACGTCACGGTCGCGCTGACCGAGATGCTCCGGGTGACCAAACCGGGCGGCCGGCTGGTGGTGCTGGAGAACTCGCACCCGACCTGGAAGCCGTTCCGGATCGCCTACCTCAAGTACATGATGCGAGCCGTCCCGGTGGTCGCGAAGGCGGTCTCGACGAACCCCGACGCCTACGAGTACCTGGCCGAGTCGGTCCGCGCCTGGCCGGCCCAGATCCCCCTGGCGAACACGATCGAGGCAGCCGGCTGGACCCAGGTCCAGTGGCGCAACCTGACCGGCGGCCTGGTAGCAATCCACCGCGGCGTGAAGCCTCGTTAATTACGCAAGGAAAAGTGCGCATAAATCGGTTGCAGGGAAGGGGTTCCGGGCCGGTTTCGTGTCCAAGTCAGGCAGTCCTAGACTGTCGGATGACCAGGCCTCGTGAATCCCTTCACGAGTGACGCAGCCAACCTCCAGGCCGGGATGAGATGAGCCAGAGCGAGCCGTTCAGGCAGCAGGCCGAGACCGCTGATGTGATCGTTGTCGGTGCCGGACCCGCAGGCTCGGCGGCCGCCTACCATCTGGCGAACGCCGGTCTCGACGTACTGCTGCTGGAGAAGACCGCCTTTCCGCGCGAGAAGGTGTGTGGCGACGGCCTCACCCCGCGGGGGACCAAGCAGCTGATCAACATGGGCATCGACATCTCGCCCGAGGCAGGCTGGATCAAGAACTACGGCCTGCGGATCCAAGGCGCCGGGCACCAGTTGCAGCTCGACTGGCCCGACCTGGCCAGCCACCCGAACTACGGGCTGACCCGCAACCGGATGGACTTCGACGACATGCTGGCCCGCCAGGCCGTCAAGGCCGGCGCCCAGTTGCGCGAGCGGACCAACGTGACCGCGCCGATCCTGGACGACAAGGGCTTCATCGTCGGTGTCACCGCCAAGCCGGTCGACGACAACGGCCGCCGGGCCGGTGACGACATCGAGTTCCGCGCGCCGCTGGTGATGGCCGCCGATGGCAACTCGTCGCGGCTGAGCGTCGCGATGGGCCTGCACAAGCGCGACGACCGCCCGATGGGCGTCGCCGTGCGCACCTACTTCACCAGCCCGCGCCACGACGACGACTACCTCGAGTCATGGCTGGAGCTGTGGGCCGACGACCCGCAGCACCCGGGTCAGCGCAACCTGCTGCCGGGGTACGGCTGGATCTTCGGGATGGGCGACGGCACGGTCAACGTCGGCCTCGGCATCCTGAACACCTCCGACGCGTTCGGCAAGGTCGACTACGCCGACCTGCTGAAGCAGTGGCTGAAGAACACCCCGGACGAGTGGCAGTTCCGCGACGAGTTCCAGACCATCCCGATCCGCGGGGCGGCGCTGCCGATGGGCTTCAACCGGCAGCCGCACTACACCCGCGGCCTGATGCTGCTCGGCGACGCGGGCGGGATGGTGAACCCGTTCAACGGCGAGGGCATCCCGTACGCGATGGAGTCCGGATCGTTCGCCGCCGAGGTCGCCGCCCAGGCGCTGCGCCGGCAACCGCACCAGCGCGAGCGCGCGCTGTCGGCGTACCCGAAGGCGCTGAAGCAGGAGTACGGCGGGTACTACACGCTCGGCCGGGTGTTCGTGAAGCTGATCGGCAACCCGGAGGTGATGCGGCTGTGCACGAAGTACGGACTGCCGCGCACCACCTTGATGAAGTTCACCCTGAAACTGCTGGCCAACCTCACCGACCCGCGCGACGGCGACGTGATGGACAAGATCATCAACGGTCTCACCAAGGTCGTCCCGGCCGCCTGATCGGTGGGGCGCGTGAGGTGAGACACAGCGGTACTGGTAACACAGTGCTGCACCGCAACAGGGCAGTGACGCAGTACACCGAGTAGGCAACCGACCCACGCAGTACGGACGAAAGTTTGGAGGGAGCACCCCCAAGATGCACCCTTACGTACCGATCCTCATCCTCGGTGTGCTCGCGACGATCTTCGTTGCGGGCACCTTGGTGACGAGCGCGATCGTAGGCCCGCGGCGCTACAACCGGGCCAAGCTCGACTCGTACGAGTGCGGCATCGAACCGACGCCGCAGCCGGTCGGTGGTGGGCGCTTCCCGGTGAAGTACTACATCACCGCGATGCTCTTCATCGTCTTCGACATCGAGATCATCTTCCTCTACCCCTGGGCCGTCGCCTTCGACCAGATGGCGCTGTTCGGGCTGATCGAGATGGTCATCTTCATCGTTACCGTCTTCGTCGCGTACGCCTACGTGTGGCGCCGCGGCGGACTGGAGTGGGACTGACCTATGGGTGCTGAGGAACAACTTCCGGCCGGCGTCTTGCTGACGACCGTCGAGGGCCTGTTCGGCTACATGCGCAAGGCGTCGTTGTGGCCGGCAACCTTCGGGCTGGCCTGCTGCGCGATCGAGATGATGACGACCGGTGCCCCGCGCTACGACGCGGCCCGGTTCGGCATGGAGGTCTTCCGCGCCTCGCCGCGGCAGGCCGACCTGATGATCGTGGCCGGCCGGGTGAGCCAGAAGATGGCCCCCGTCCTGCGCCAGATCTACGACCAGATGCCGAACCCGAAGTGGGTGCTGGCGATGGGTGTCTGCGCCTCGTCGGGCGGCATGTTCAACAACTACGCGATCGTGCAGGGTGTCGACCACGTCGTACCGGTGGACATGTACCTGCCCGGCTGCCCGCCGCGGCCGGAGATGCTGCTGGACGCGTTCCTCAAGCTGCACGAGGACATCCAGCAGGGCAAGCTCGGCGCGCACAAGCGGGAACTGCAGGCCGAGCAGGAGGCCGCGGCACTGACCGCGTCCCCGACTCTCGAGATGAAGGGGCTGCTCCGGTGAGTGACCACCAGCCTGAGAACCTTCCGGCGACCGCGCCCGGTGGCGACGCTCAGACGCCGGCGGCCGAGGTCATCGACCAGCGCGAGGGCATGTTCGGCGTCCGCGGCACCGGTGACACCTCCGGCTTCGGCGGCCTGCGCCGCCAGGTCGCGCTGCCGGGCGGATCGGCCAAGCCGTACGGCGGCTGGTTCGACGCCGCCACCGAGAAGCTGGAGAGCCTGGTCGGCGACGGCGCGATCGAGAAGGTCGTGGTCGCGCACGGCGAGCTGACCCTGCACGTCGCCCGCGAGCGGCTGGTCGAGGTCGCCCAGCACATCCGGGACGACGCGGACCTGCGGTTCGAGTTCTGCTCCGGTGTCTCGGGTGTGCACTACCCGAACGAGACCGGCCGCGAGCTGCACGCCGTCTACCACCTGCTCTCGATCACCCACAACCGGCGGATCCGGCTGGAGGTGTCCTGCCCGGACACCGACCCGCACATCCCGTCGATCGTGTCGGTGTACCCGGCCAACGACTGGCACGAGCGCGAGACCTGGGACTTCTTCGGCATCATCTTCGACGGACACCCGGCCCTGACCCGGATCCAGATGCCCGACGACTGGCCCGGCCACCCGCAACGCAAGGACTACCCGCTCGGCGGCATCGACGTCGAGTACAAGGGCGCCGTCATCCCGCCGCCCGACACGCGGAGGTCTTACAACTGATGACCACGACAGATCCGTACGCGACGACTCGCGACACCACCGAGGGCAAGGTCTTCACCGTCACCGGTCAGGACTGGGACTCGGTCGTGTCCGGCCTGGGCGACGAGCCCGAAGAGCGCATCGTCGTCAACATGGGCCCGCAGCACCCGTCCACCCACGGCGTGCTCCGGCTGATCCTCGAGATCGAGGGGGAGACGGTGACCGAGGCCCGCTGCGGCATCGGCTACCTGCACACCGGTATCGAGAAGAACATGGAGTTCCGCTCCTGGACGCAGGGCGTCACGTTCTGCACCCGGATGGACTACCTGTCGCCGTTCTACAACGAGACGGCGTACTGCCTCGCGGTCGAGCGGCTGCTCGGGATCGAGGACCAGATCCCGGAGAAGGCCAACGTGATGCGGGTGCTCCTGATGGAGCTCAACCGGATCAGCAGCCACCTGGTCTGCATCGCCACCGGTGGGATGGAGATCGGCGCGCTCACCGTGATGACGATCGGCTTCCGCGAGCGGGAGATGACGCTCGACCTGTTCGAGCTGATCACCGGCCTGCGGATGAACCACGCGTTCATCCGGCCGGGCGGCGTCGCGCAGGACCTGCCGCCGGGCGCGCTGGACAAGATCCGGGACTACATCACCTGGATGAACAAGCACCTGCCCGAGTACGCCGAGCTGTGCAACGCGAACCCGATCTTCAAGGCGCGCCTGCAGGACGTCGGCTACCTGGACCTGACCGGCTGCATGGCGCTGGGCATCTCCGGCCCGCCGCTGCGCGCCACCGGCTACGGCCTGGACCTGCGCAAGACCCAGCCGTACTGCGGGTACGAGACCTACGACTTCGACGTACCGACCTGGGACACCGCCGACTCGTACGGCCGGTTCCGGGTCCGGTTGCAGGAGATGCACGAGTCGCTGAAGATCGTCGAGCAGTGCGCCGACCGGCTGGCCAAGATGGAGGGCGAGCCGGTGATGGTGGCCGACAAGAAGATCGGCTGGCCGAGCCAGCTGGCCGTCGGCAACGACGGGATGGGCAACTCCCTCGACCACATCAAGCACATCATGGGTGAGTCGATGGAGGCACTGATCCATCACTTCAAGCTGGTCACCGAGGGCTTCCGGGTACCGGCCGGCCAGGCCTACGTGGCGATCGAGTCGCCGCGCGGCGAACTGGGCTGCCACCTGGTCTCCGACGGCGGCACCAAGCCGTACCGGGCGCACTTCCGCGACCCGTCGTTCGCAAACCTGCAGGCGATGCCGATCCTGTGCGAGGGCTCACAGGTCGCCGACGTGATCGTCGCCGTCGCCAGCCTTGACCCGGTGATGGGTGGAGTGGACCGATAGATGGCTGACACAACCGTTCCCTACAGCACAGGCGACTCGCTGATCGGTGAGACCACGATCGCCGAGATGCGCGAGCTGGCCGCCCGGTACCCGGTCGGCCGCTCGGCCCTGCTGCCGATGCTGCACCTGGTGCAGTCGGTCGAGGGCCGGATCACCCCCGAGGGCATCGAGGCCTGCGCGCAGGTGCTCGGCCTGACCGGCGCCGAGGTGTCGGCGGTGGCGACCTTCTACACGATGTACAAGCGCCGCCCGGTCGGCGACTACCACGTCGGGGTCTGCACCAACACGCTGTGCGCGATCATGGGCGGCGACCTGATCTTCGAGCGGCTCAAGCAGCACCTCGACGTCGGCAACGACGAGACCACCGAGGACGGCAAGATCACCCTCGAGCACCTCGAGTGCAACGCGGCCTGCGACTACGCGCCGGTGATGATGGTGAACTGGGAGTTCTTCGACGACATGACGCCGGAGTCGGCGACCCAGCTGGTCGACGACCTGCGCGACGGCACCGAGGTGAAGTCGCCGCGGGGCGCCACGATCTGCACCTGGAAGGAAGCCGAGCGCGTGCTGGCCGGCTTCCCCGACGGCCGTGCCGACGAGGGCCCGACCGGTGGCAAGGCGACGCTGGCCGGTCTGCGGCTGGCCCGCGAGCGCAACTGGACCGCGCCGGAAGGCACCCACTCCCGGCGCGGCAACGGCGCCGCCGCCGAGCAGACCGTTTCCGCCGAGGCCGCTTCCGGGCCCCGTCCGGAAGACCAGCCAGGCAAGGAATCCCAGGCCGTGCACACCGACGACAGCCGCAAGGAGGACTGACCGTGCTCACTCCCGTGCTGTCCGACAACTGGGACCAGATCCGGTCCTGGCAACTGGCCTCCTACCAGCGCTCCGGCGGGTACGACGCGCTGCGCACCGCGCTGCGGATGCAGCCGGCCGACGTGGTCACCGCGGTCAAGGACTCCGGCCTGCGTGGCCGGGGTGGCGCGGGCTTCCCGACCGGGATGAAGTGGTCGTTCATCCCGCAGGACAACCCGAAGCCGAAGTACCTGGTGGTGAACGCCGACGAGTCCGAGCCGGGCACCTGCAAGGACATCCCGCTGATGCTCGCCTCGCCGCACACGCTGGTCGAGGGCGTCATCATCTCGGCGTACGCGATCAACGCGAACACCGCGTTCATCTACGTCCGCGGTGAGGTGCTGCACGTCATCCGCCGGCTCCAGCAGGCGGTGGCCGAGGCCAAGGAAGCCGGCCTGATCGGCACCAACATCCTCGGGTCCGGTTACGACATCGACGTCATCGTGCACGCCGGCGCCGGTGCCTACATCTGTGGTGAAGAGACCGCCCTGCTCGACTCGCTGGAAGGTCGTCGTGGTCAACCCCGGCTGCGTCCTCCGTTCCCCGCGGTGGCCGGCCTGTACGGCTGCCCCACTGTCATCAACAACGTCGAGTCGATCGCGTCTGTTCCCTCGATCATCAACAACGGCGCCGACTGGTTCGGCTCGATGGGCACCGAGAAGTCCAAGGGCCCGACGATCTACTCGCTGTCCGGCCACGTCACCCGGCCCGGTCAGTACGAGGCGCCGATGGGGATCACGCTGCGGCAGCTGCTCGAGCTGGCCGGCGGGATCCGCGAGGGTCACGAGCTGAAGTTCTGGACCCCTGGTGGGTCCTCGACGCCGCTGCTGACCGCCGAGCACCTCGACGTACCGCTGGACTACGAAGGCGTGTCGGGGGCCGGGTCGCTGCTCGGCACCAAGGCGCTGCAGATCTTCGACGAGACCACCTGCCCGGTGCGGGCCACGCTGCGCTGGACCGAGTTCTACAAGCACGAGTCCTGCGGCAAGTGCACCCCGTGCCGTGAGGGCACCTGGTGGCTGGTGCAGATCCTGGAGCGGCTGGAGGCCGGTCAGGGCGACGAGTCCGACCTCGAGACCCTGCTGGACCTGAGCGACAACATCACCGGCCGGTCGTTCTGCGCGCTGGCCGACGGTGCCACCGCGCCGATCACCAGCTCGATCCAGCACTTCAAGGACGACTACCTCGCGCACTTCACGAACGGCGGCTGCCCGTTCGACCCGATGTTGTCCACCGTCTTCGCGACCGCTGGAGCAACCGCATGACGATCCAAGCCAATCCGCCGGCCGGCAGCGGCGCCGTGGAGAAGGTCGACCTGGTCACTGTCACCATCGACGACGTCGAGGTGAAGGTCCCGAAGAACAGCCTGGCGATCCGGGCCGCCGAGCAGATCGGCGTCCAGATCCCGCGGTTCTGCGACCACCCGCTGCTCGACCCGGTCGCCGCCTGCCGTCAGTGCCTCGTCGAGGTCGTTGACGCGGGCAACGGCCGGGGGATGCCGAAGCCGCAGACCTCGTGCTCGCTGACCGTTGCCGACGGCATGGTCATCCGGACCCAGATCTCCTCGCCGGTGGCCGACAAGGCCCAGCAGGGACAGATGGAGTTCCTGCTGATCAACCACCCGCTGGACTGCCCGGTCTGCGACAAGGGTGGCGAGTGCCCGCTGCAGAACCAGGCGATGACGAACGGCCGGGGCGAGAGCCGGTTCCACGAGGTGAAGCGGACCTACCCCAAGCCGATCAACATCTCCGACCAGGTGCTGCTGGACCGCGAGCGCTGTGTGCTCTGCGCCCGCTGCACCCGGTTCTCGATGCAGATCGCCGGCGACCCGTTCATCGAGCTGCTCGAGCGGGGCGCGCTGCAGCAGGTCGGCATCTACGAGAAGGAGCCGTTCGAGAGCTACTTCTCCGGCAACACGATCCAGATCTGCCCGGTCGGCGCGCTGACCAGCGCGGCGTACCGGTTCCGGTCCCGGCCGTTCGACCTGGTCTCGGTGCCGTCGGTGGCCGAGCACGACGCGTCCGGTGCGGCGATCCGGGTCGACTACCGGCGCGGAAAGGTGATGCGCCGGCTGGCCGGCGACGACCCCGAGGTGAACGAGGAGTGGATCTCGGACCGGGACCGGTTCGCGTTCAACTACGCGAACACCGGTGACCGGCTGACCCACCCGCTGATCCGCGAGGACGGCGAGCTGCGGGCCGCTTCCTGGCCGGAGGCGCTGGACTTCGCGGCGAAGAAGCTGACCGCCGCGCGCGGCAACGCCGCAGTACTGACTGGTGGCCGGCTCACGCTGGAGGACGCCTACGCGTACTCGAAGTTCGCGCGGGTTGCTCTTGGCACGAACGACATCGACTTCCGGGCCCGGCCGCACTCACCGGAGGAGGCCGACTTCCTGGCCGCCGCGGTGGCCGGCACCGGCCTCGGGACGACGTTCGCCGACCTGGAGAAGGCCGGCTCGGTCCTGCTGGTGGGCTTCGAGCCCGAGGAGGAGTCGCCGTCGGTCTTCCTGCGGCTGCGCAAGGGTGTCCGGTCCAACGGGACCAAGGTGTTCACCGTCGCGCCGTTCGCGTCGCGCGGAGTGGAGAAGCTGTCGGGCGTCGTCGTCCACGGCAGCCCGGGCACCGAGGCCGCGGTACTGAACGATCTTCGTGGTGCGGGCGAGGCCGGCGCCGCGGCGCTGGACGCGCTCGGCGCCGACTCGATCATCGTCGTCGGTGAGCGGCTCGCGTCCGTCCAGGGCGCGTACTCCGCCGCGCTGCGGCTCGCGCTGGACACCGGCGCACAGCTGGTCTGGATCCCGCGTCGTGCGGGTGACCGCGGTGCACTCGAGGCCGGCTGCCTGCCCGGTCTGCTGCCGGGCGGTCGCCTGGTGACGGACGCGGCCGCGCGGGTCGACCTGCAGGCCGCGTGGGGCGTCGAGCACCTGCCCGGCACGGTCGGCAAGGACGCGGGTGAGATTCTCGCCGCGGCCGGATCGCTGCAGGCACTGGTCGTCGCGGGCGTCGAGATCGACGACCTGCCCGACCCGGCGGCGGCCCTGGCCGCGCTGGAAGCCGCGCCGTTCGTGGTCAGCTTCGAGGTCCGCAACTCGCAGGTGACCGAGCACGCCGATGTCGTCTTCCCGGTCGTTCCGCCGGCGGAGAAGAGCGGCACCTTTGTGAACTGGGAGGGTCGCGAGCGGCCGTTCCCCGTTGTCCTCAAGGTGCCGGCCGCGATGCCGGACGTCCGGGCGCTGGCCGCACTGGCCCAACAGATGGACTCCTCGCTCGGCTTCAGCACTCCGGCCGGGGCGAAGAAGGAGTTCGACGAGCTCGGCCGCTGGGACGGCGACCGGGCCGGCGAACCGACGTACCAGCCGGGTCCGGCGCTGGGGGCGTTCGACTCGACCCGGCTGGCGACCTGGCGGATGCTGATCGACGACAGCCGCGGCAACGACGGCGAACCGCACCTGGTCGCGACCGCCCGCCGGCCGGTGGCGCGGATCTCGCAGACCACGGCTCACCGGGTCGGCGTGAACGACGGTGACGAGCTGGTGGTCAGCACCGACGCCGGCTCGATCCGGCTGCCGGTGGTCGTCACCGCGATGTCCGACAACGTCGTGTGGCTGCCGACCAACTCGGCCGACTCGCACGTCAGACGCTCGCTGCACGCAGATCACGGCTCGATCGTGACGATCGCCGGAGGGAACGCATGATCTCGCTCGCTGTGCCGATGGCACCGCCGCCGGACGCCGGGGTCGGCAACGACCCGTGGTGGGTGGTCGGCCTCAAGGTGCTGCTGGTCTTCGTCTTCCTGGTCGTGCTGACCCTGTTCAACATCTGGCTGGAACGCCGCGTGGTGGCCCGGATGCAGCACCGGATCGGCCCGAACGTGCACGGCCCGTTCGGTCTGCTCCAGTCGCTGGCCGACGGCATGAAGCTGATGTTCAAGGAAGACCTGATGCCCAAGGGCGTGGACAAGCTCGTCTACGTCGCGGCCCCGGTGATCGTCTCGATCCCGGCCTTCCTGACCTTCGCGGTGATCCCGTTCGGGCCGACGGTGAAGATCCCCTTCACCGACACCTACACCCGGCTGCAGATCACCGACCTGCCGGTCTCGGTGCTGTACGTGATGGCGATCGCGTCGATCGGCATCTACGGCATCGTGCTCGGCGGCTGGTCCTCGAACTCGACGTACTCGCTGCTCGGTGGTCTGCGCTCCAGCGCGCAGATGATCTCCTACGAGGTCGCGATGGGCCTGGCCCTGGTGACCGTGTTCCTGTTCGCCGGCTCGATGTCCACCTCGGAGATCGTCGGCGCGCAGAGCCACCACCAGACGCTGAACCTGCCCTTCGACATCGACATCCCGATCCCGGGCTGGTACGCCGTCCTGCTGTTCCCGTCGTTCGTGATCTACGTGATCTCGATGATCGGCGAGACCAACCGGGCGCCGTTCGACCTGCCGGAGGCCGAGGGCGAGCTGGTGGCCGGCTTCCTGACCGAGTACTCGTCGATGAAGTACGCGATGTTCTTCCTGGCCGAGTACATCAACATGGCGACGGTGTCCGCGCTGGCCACCACGCTGTTCCTGGGCGGTTGGCAGGCGCCCTGGCCGATCTCGCTGTGGGACGGCGCGAACAGCGGCTACTGGCCGGTGCTGTGGTTCGTCGGCAAGCTGATGGGCTTCATCTTCTTCTACATCTGGCTGCGCGGAACGCTGCCGCGACTGCGCTACGACCAGTTCATGAAGCTGGGCTGGAAGATCCTCATCCCGGTCTCGCTGGGCTGGATCCTGCTGGTCGCCACGGTGCGCGCGATCGGTCGCGAGGTGGACAGCGGCAGCCAGCGCAACTACCTGCTGATCGCGGCCGGCGTCGTCGCGCTGTTCGCGGTGCTCTCGATGTTCCTGCCGCAGAAGAAGACCGACTCCGACGAGCCGGTGGCGGAAGCGGACTTCGACGCGTTCGCCGGGGGCTTCCCGGTGCCGCCACCCCTGGCCGATACCACCAGCCGAAGCGAAACCGATGTTCGCAGCAAGGAAGGAAGCCGTGGCTAGCGTCAAAGAGTCCCTCTGGGATCCGGTCGCCGGGTTCGGGGTCACCTTCCGGACGATGTTCCGCAAGGTGTTCACCGAGCAGTACCCGTTCGACAAGAAGCCGACCGCGCCGCGGTTCCACGGCCGGCACCAGCTGAACCGCTGGCCCGACGGCCTGGAGAAGTGCATCGGCTGCGAGCTGTGCGCCTGGGCCTGCCCGGCGGACGCGATCTACGTCGAGGGTGCGGACAACGCCGACGACTCCGCGGACGGCTCCGGCCGGTTCTCGCCGGGTGAGCGCTACGGCCGCGTCTACCAGATCAACTACCTGCGCTGCATCCTGTGCGGACTCTGCATCGAGGCGTGCCCGACCCGGGCGCTGACGATGACGAATGAGTACGAGCTGGCCGACCGCAGCCGCGAGTCCCTCATCTACGAGAAGAAGGACCTGCTGGCACCGCTGCTGCCGGGCATGCAGGAGCCGCCGCACGAGATGCAGCTCGGCAAGTCTCAGACCGACTACTACCTGGGGCTGACCGGCGCGGCCGTCGTACCGGAGAGCGCTTCGATCCACCCGGACAGCTCGCTGCAGGGCGGTGGCGACAAGTGACCGTCCTCGTCACCGGCGGCCAGGTCGCCTTCTGGATGCTGGCCCCGATCATGGTGCTGGCCGCGATCGCGATGATCCTGGTCCGCAAGGCCGTGCACTCGGCACTGCTGCTGGCCACCGTGATGGTCTGCCTAGCGGTGCAGTACGCCGCGCAGGACGCGCCGTTCCTGTTCGCGGTCCAGATCATCGTCTACACCGGCGCGATCCTGATGCTGTTCCTGTTCGTCCTGATGCTGGTCGGCGTCGACGCGTCCGACTCGCTGGTGGAGACGATCCGCGGTCAGCGCGCGCTGGCCGGACTCGCCTTCCTCGGCATCGCCGTGCTGCTGATCTTCGCGGTCGGCAACGCGAAGTACGGCGACCCGATCGGCCTCGGCCAGGCGCAGCCGGACGGGAACCCGAAGGGGATCGCGCAGCTGCTGTTCGGCAAGTACGTGTTCGCCTTCGAGGTCACCTCGGCGCTGCTGATCACCGCCGCGATGGGCGCGATGATGCTGGCCCACCGCGAGCGGCTGACCAAGAAGCTGACCCAGCGCGACCACGCCGAGGAGCGGATCCGCAAGTACGCCGAAGCCGGCGTGCACCCCGGTCCGCTGCCGACGCCCGGTGTGCTGGCCCGGCACAACGCCGTCGACACGCCGGCCCTGCTGCCCGACGGCTCGATCGCGCCGACCTCGGTTTCGCGGGTGCTGCAGGCACGTGGCACGGTGTTCCCCGAGACCGCGGAGCGCGCGGACGTCGACCTGGTCCGCGAGATCACCGACGGCGACGCGGGCGACGAGGTCCCGCCGGAGCCCACCGGCACGGATCTGACCGGATTCGCCGAAGGAGACGAGAAGAAGTGACGACGGAGCCTTACATCGTCTTGTCGGCGATGTTGTTCAGTATCGGCGCGCTCGGCGTGCTGGTACGGCGCAACGCGATCGTCGTCTTCATGTGCGTGGAACTGATGCTGAACGCGACCAACCTCGCGTTCGTCAGCTTCGCCCGCCAGCACGGCAACCTCGACGGCCAGATCGCCGCCTTCTTCGTGATGGTGGTGGCCGCGGCCGAGGTCGTGATCGGCCTGGCGATCATCATGGCCATCTTCCGCACCCGTCGTTCGGCCTCGGTCGACGACGCCAACCTGCTCAAGTACTGAGGTCGATCACCGATGAGTCATGAGCTGACGTGGCTGCTGGTCGCGATCCCGGCGGTCTCCGCGGCGATCCTGCTGCTTGGTGGCAAGGCCACCAACGCGTGGGGTCACCTGCTGGGGACCGCGGCGTCGCTGGCCTCGTTCGTCTGCGGGGTCCTGCTCTTCTTCCAGATGCAGGGGCTGCACGACGAAGAGCGGTCCGAGACGATCAAGCTGTTCGAGTGGTTCTCGGTCGGCAACGTGCACGTGGACGTGACGTTGCTGGTCGACCAGCTGTCCATCCTGTTCGTGCTGCTGATCACGGGTGTCGGGTCGCTGATCCACATCTACTCGATCGGCTACATGGCCCACGATCCCCGGCGCCGGCGCTTCTTCGGGTACCTGAACCTGTTCATCGCCTCGATGCTGCTGCTGGTCCTGGCCGCCGACTACCTGCTGGTCTTCGTCGGCTGGGAAGGCGTCGGTCTGGCGTCGTACCTGCTGATCGGGTTCTGGCAGCACAAGCACTCGGCCGCGACCGCCGCGAAGAAGGCGTTCGTGGTGAACCGGGTCGGTGACATCGGCCTGTCGCTCGCGGTGATGAGCATGTGGGCGCTGTTCGGCTCCTCGGCCTTCGTCACCGTGAACGCCGGCGTCGAGCACGTCTCCAGCACCTGGGGCACGCTGCTCGGCCTGATGCTGCTGCTGGCCGCCTGCGGTAAGTCCGCGCAGGTCCCGCTGCAGTCCTGGCTGCTGGACGCGATGGAGGGCCCGACCCCGGTGTCGGCGCTGATCCACGCGGCGACGATGGTCACCGCGGGCGTCTACCTGGTGGTCCGCTCGCACGCGATCTACGAGATCACCGACGCGGCCTCGACCGCGGTGGTGATCGTCGGCACGGTGACCGCGCTGGCCGGTGCGATCATCGGTTGCGCCAAGGACGACATCAAGAAGGCGCTGGCCGGTTCGACGATGAGCCAGATCGGCTACATGATGCTCGCCGCGGGTCTCGGCCCGGCCGGGTACGTGTTCGCGATCTTCCACCTGCTCACCCACGGCTTCTTCAAGGCCAACATGTTCCTCGGCGCCGGCTCGGTGATGCACGGTATGAACGACGACGTGAACATGCGCCACTACGGCGGCCTGGCCAAGTACATGAAGATCACCTTCGCGACCTTCGCGTTCGGCTACCTGGCGATCCTCGGCATCCCGCCGTTCGCCGGCTTCTTCAGCAAGGACAAGATCATCGAGGCCGCGTTCGCGGACAACATCGTGATCGGTCTGTGCGCGCTGCTCGGCGCCGGGATCACCGCGTTCTACATGACCCGGCTGATGCTGATGACGTTCTTCGGCGAGAAGCGCTGGGAGAAGGACGTGCACCCGCACGAGTCACCCGCGGTGATGACCGGTCCGCTGGTCGTCCTGGCGGCGCTCTCGCTCGGCGGTGGCGCGCTCTACTTCGCCGGTCACTGGATCGTCGACTGGCTCGAGCCGGTGGTCGGGCACGAGGAGCACCACCCGCCGGTCAGCGCGCTGGTGATGACGCTGATCACCCTCGCGGTGGTTGCCGTCGGCATCGTCATCGCGGTGGTCCTGTACCGCCGCGACATCCCGCGCGAGGCGCCGGTCCGGGTCTCGCCGGCCACCACCTTCGCCCGCCGTGACCTGTACGGCGACGCGCTGAACGAGGCGGTCCTGATGCGCCCGGGCCAGTACCTCACCCGGACGCTGGTCTGGCTGGACAACCGCGGAGTGGACGGTCTGGTCAACGGACTGGCCGCGCTCTTCGGCGGGCTGTCCGGCCGGATGCGCCGGTACCAGACGGGCTTCGTCCGTTCCTACGCACTCAGCATGGTCTTCGGCGCCGCATTCGTGGTCGTCGCCCTCCTCGCGGTGAGGTTGTCGTGAAAATCGGTTGGCTGACCCTGACACTGCTCCTGCCGCTGGCAGGCGCCCTGGTGACGATGGCGGTGCCGAAAACCAAGGCGCTGCTGTCGAAGCAGGTGGCACTGGCGTTCTCTCTCGTCACGCTGGCACTGACCGCCGTGATCGCGGTCGGCTACCACCAGAACGGTGCTGCTGACTACGAGGAGAACTACACCTGGATCAAGGCCTTCGGCGCGCACTACGCGCTCGGCCTGGACGGCGTCGGCATCGTCTTGGTGGTGCTCACCGCACTGCTGACGCCGATCGTGCTGATCGCCTCCTGGAACGACGCGAAGACCGGTCGCTGGAGCGAGAAGTCGTTCTTCGCCTGGATCCTGGCGCTGGAGGCGCTGTCGCTCGGCGTGTTCGCCGCCACCGACGTGTTCCTCTTCTACGTGCTGTTCGAGGCCACGCTGATCCCGATGTACTTCCTGATCGGCGGGTTCGGTGGCGCGCAGCGGTCGTACGCGGCGGTGAAGTTCCTGCTCTACTCGCTGCTCGGCGGTCTGCTGATGCTGGCCTCGGTGGTCGGCCTGTACGTCATCTCGGCCAAGAACGGCGCGCCGTCGTACCTGCTGGCCGACCTGGTCAAGCTCGACCTGAGCCAGAACACCGAACGCTGGCTGTTCCTCGGCTTCTTCTTCGCCTTCGCGGTGAAGGCGCCGATGGTGCCGTTCCACACCTGGCTGCCGGACGCCGCCGCCGAGGCGACCCCCGGTACGTCGGTCCTGCTGGTCGGCATCCTGGACAAGATCGGCACCTTCGGGATGATCCGGTTCTGCCTGGGCCTGTTCCCGAACGCGTCCGAGTGGGCCACCCCGGTCGTCCTGGTGCTGGCCCTGATCAGCGTCCTGTACGGCGCGCTGGTGGCGATCGGCCAGACCGACATCAAGCGGCTGATCGCCTACACCTCGATCTCGCACTTCGGCTTCATCGTGATGGGCATCTTCGCGCTCACCTCGCAGGGCCTGACCGGATCGACGCTGTACATGTTCAACCACGGACTCTCCACCGCGGCGCTGTTCCTGGTCGCCGGGTACCTGATCTCGCGCCGCGGTTCGGCCCGGATCGCGGACTACGGCGGCGTGGAGAAGGTGGCCCCGGTGCTGGCCGGCACCTTCCTGTTCGCCGGTCTGTCCAGCCTGGCGCTGCCCGGCCTGTCGCCGTTCATCTCCGAGTTCATGGTGCTGGCCGGGACGTTCAGCCGGCACAAGGTGATCGCGGTGATCGCGGTGCTCGGCATCGTGCTGGCCGCGCTCTACATCCTGATCATGTACCAACGCCTGATGACCGGCCCGGTCCGCGACGGGGTCGAGAAGCTCAAGGACCTGAACTTCCGTGAGGTGTTCGCGATCGCGCCGCTGGTCGTGCTGATCATCGGCCTCGGCATCTACCCCAAGCCGGTGGTCGACATCATCAAGCCGGCCGTTGAGTCGACGATGCAGCGCGTGGGCGTCACCGACCCGGCCCCGCAGGTTCCCGTGACGGAGGGACAGAAGTGAGTGCAGTGCTGATGGCGCAGGTGCTGCCGCTGGCAGACTTCGTCGCCCCGAAGATCGAGTACAACGAGCTCGCACCACTGCTCGTCGTCTTCGGCGCGGCCTGTGTCGGCGTCCTCGTCGAGGCGTTCCTGCCGCGCGCGCTGCGGCACATGGTCCAGCTGGGCATCGTGCTGGTCGCGCTGCTCGGTGCCGGTGTGTGGACCGTGCAGCTGATGACGGAGAAGAAGGAACTGCTAGCGGCTCAGGGCGCCATCTCGGTGGACGGCCCGGCGCTGTTCACCTGGATCACGCTGCTGGCGCTGACCCTGATCAGCGTGCTGCTGTTCGCCGAGCGCTCGGTCGACGGCGGGCTGTCCGCCTTCGCCGGCCAGGCCGCCGCAGTACCGGGCAGTCAGGCCGAGCGGGAGGGCACCGCGGCCAAGGTCGAGCACACCGAGGTCTTCCCGCTGACGCTGTTCGCGGTCGGCGGCATGATGCTGTTCGCCTCGGCCAACGACCTGCTGATCCTGTTCGTCGCGCTCGAGGTCTTCTCGCTGCCGCTGTACCTGCTCTGTGGGCTGGCGCGCCGTCGCCGGCTGATCTCGCAGGAAGCCGCGATGAAGTACTTCCTGCTCGGCGCCTTCGCCTCGGCCTTCCTGCTCTACGGCATCGCCCTGCTCTACGGGTACGCCGGGACGATGTCGCTCGGCGGCATCTCCGACGCGCTGGCCACCAAGACCCACGGCGACGCGATCCTGCTCGCCGGTACCGGCCTGATCGCGGTCGGCCTGCTGTTCAAGGTCGGCGCGGTGCCGTTCCACTCGTGGACGCCGGACGTGTACCAGGGTGCGCCGACGCCGGTCACCGGGTTCATGGCGGCCTGCACCAAGATCGCCGCGTTCATCGGGCTGATGCGTGTCTTCTACGTCGCGCTCGGCGGCAGCCGCTGGGACTGGGCGCCGATGATGTGGGTCGTCGCCATCCTGACCATGGTGGTCGGCTCGATCGTCGCGATCACCCAGACCGACGTGAAGCGGATGCTCGCCTACTCGTCGATCGCGCACGCCGGCTTCCTGCTGACCGCGTTCGTCGGTCTCGCGCAGGCCGGCAGCGGGGTTCGCAGCGGCAGCATCACCTCGACGCAGGCGGTGCTGTTCTACCTGGTGTCCTACGGGTTCGCGACCATCGGTGCCTTCGCGCTCGTCACGCTGGTCCGCGACGCGGGTGGCGAGGCGACGCACCTGTCCCGCTGGGCCGGGCTGGGCAAGAAGTCGCCGCTGCTGGCGGGTATCTTCGCCTTCTTCCTGCTGGCCTTCGCCGGGATCCCGCTGACGTCGGGCTTCACCGGCAAGTGGGCCGTGTTCACCGCGGCCTGGACCGGTGGCGCGTGGCCGCTGGTCGTGGTGGCGGTGCTGTGCAGCCTGGTCGCCGCGTTCTTCTACGTCCGCGTGATCGTGCTGATGTTCTTCTCCGACCTGCCGGCCGACGCGCCGGACGTGGCGCTGCCGGGTTGGCAGACCACGACCGCCGTCGCCCTGGGTCTGGCTGCCACGGTGGTGCTCGGCCTGGTTCCCGGTCCGGTGCTCGACCTGGCCGCCCGCGCGGGTGAGTTCATCCGGTGAGTCCCTCCCCGCTGCCGGCCGAGAGCCTGGGATTCGCGTTCGCCGACGAGGCGCTCGAGTCCCGGGTCCGGGCTGGGCTGGAAAGGGTCGAGCAGGCGCTGCGGGACTCCGCGCAGTCCGAGGCCCCGTTCGTCACCGAGGCGGCCCAGCACGTGATGGTTGCCGGCGGCAAGCGGTTCCGGCCGCTGCTGGTACTGCTCGCCGCCGAGCTCGGCCCGGAGCCGGGAGCGCCCGAAGTGGTCGACGCGGCCGTGGTGGTCGAGCTGACCCACCTGGCCACGCTGTACCACGACGACGTGATGGACGAGGCCGCGTTGCGTCGCGGCGCGGACAGCGCGAACGCGCGTTGGGACAACTCGGTCGCCATCCTGACCGGTGACTGGCTGTTCGCCCGCGCGTCCGACCTGGTCGCGTCACTCGGCCCGGAAGCGGTCCGGATCCAGTCGCGCACCTTCGGCCGGCTGGTCGAGGGACAGATCCGGGAGACCCTCGGCGTGACCGAGGGCGACGACCCGCTCGCGCACTACCTGTCGGTGGTCGCGGACAAGACCGGCTCGCTGATCGCCACCTCGGCGCTGTTCGGTGCCCGGTTCGCGGGCGCGTCGGCCGAAGTACAGGAGACGGTCCGGGCCTTCGGTGAGGAGATCGGTCAGGCGTTCCAGCTGGCCGACGACATCCTCGACGTCATGTCGGAGGAGTCGGGCAAGACGCCTGGGACGGACCTGCGTGAAGGGGTTCCGACCCTGCCGGTGCTGATCTTCCGGGCCCAGGCCGACCCGTCACAGGAAGCGGACGCGCGGCTGCTCGAGCTGCTCGACTCCGACCTCAGCGACGACGCCCGGCTGGCTGAGGCACTCGGCTTGCTGCGCGCCCACCCGTCGCTCCAGCAGGCCGAGGACGACGTCCGCCGCCGCGCCAACGACGCCCGCAAACTCCTCCAGGACCTTCCGCAGGGTCCCGGCCGCTCGGCTCTTGAATCGCTGTGCGACCTGGTGGTCACTCGCTCCGTTTAGTTGTTCGTGGGCCGAAGGTGATCTTGGCCAGTTGGTTTGCTTCCTGGCGGGTCAGGATCACTGCGGTGGCGGCGCCGGGGACGACTCGACCGGGGTCGGTGGCCGCCAGGTTTCGGAGTACGGGCCAGCGGCGGCTGTGGGTGGCCATGCTGCCTTCCCGTACGACGCGGGCTCGTGCTTGCTGACCGAGGCGGGCGACGTCGGCCGGTACGTCGAGCATGATCAGGTGGATCGGCCGCCCCGCAGCCTTTGCCGCTCGCCCGATGAGTTGCCGGACCAACGGTTTGGTCGCGCAGTCGTGGATCACCAACGGGCCTGGGGTGTTGATCGCCCGGAGTACGAGCGCGTAGTAGGCGAGGTGGAGCGCTGGGCGCCAGACGGTGTACGGGATCGTGCGCAGTACTGGCTTCCAGCGGTTCCTCAGGCGTTCGGAGTCGAGGACCTGGACATCGCTGGCGCCGGTGAACAGTCGCCGGAGCAGGGTGCTCTTGCCGGCGCCAGGGATCCCGGCGATCACGACGATCGAGTCGGCCGGGTAGTGCAGCTTTGTGGTGCCCAGGTCTTCGCGAATACTCGATGAGATCAACAACGCGGTCACAGGGAGCCTCCTTCGGCGTTCAGCCCATGATGACCGGCGCCTCTGAGAGCGCGATGAGAATCCGCTGAAGACTCTGCCTACTGCCCTTCGCGGCCTGCCCAGGTGGGGCTGTTGACGTAGTGGTTGTCGTAGAGGTCGCTGGTAGTGGCGAGCACGGACGGGTCGGTGTCGCCGCGATACACGCCTTCCAGCAGGCGGTAGTAGTCGAAACGCGGCTTGGCGTGGGTGAGGACGAAGAGTACTTCGGCGTCCGTCGTACCGGCTGCTTCGAAGGCGTGCGCGGTGTTCGGCGGTACGACGAGGAAGTCGCCCTGGTCGAGGGTGATCAGGTCGTCGCCGGTGAGGACGCGGAGGCTGCCGGTGAGGACGTAGAACAGTTCGGAGGCCTCCCGGTGGAGGTGCGGGGGAGCGCCTTCCTTGCCAGGCTTGAAGATCGAGCGGTGGCTGGTGAGGTGGCCGCCGGTCGCCGGGGTGTCGGCGAGCAGGGTGACACCACTGGCCTCGAGAACCTCGGCGTCGGTGTTCCGGATGAGAACGGTCATGGTTGTCTCCTTAGTTGTGGATAGCAAATATCCAGAATGCGTCGCTGGGTTTGCCGTTGTTTTGCTGGGATTTCAGGACTTGAGGTTGGCGAACCAGCGCCGGGTGTTGTCGGCGGTCCGGGGGTAGGTGGCCTCGACGTCGGCGACCAGGTCGGCGATGGTCTGACTGGCGAGCTCGCGGCGATAGGTGAGCTCGGCCTTCCGCATGGCCTGCGAGACCAGGCAGATCTTCCGGTAGTCGGCCTTGGGGTCGGCTCCCGGACCGGCCTTCAGGATCTCGGTGCACCGGAAGGCTTCGTCGGCTCCGTCGATCGCGACCACGACGTCAAGCAAGGTGATCTTGTCCGCCGGCTTGGCCAACTGGAACCCGCCTTTGGGTCCCGAGGTCGACGAGAGAATCCCGGCTCGGGTGAGCGCCTGAAGCTGCTTGTTGAGGTAGGCGGTCGGCAAGTCGTAGAACGCCGCAAGCCGCTTGGCGGTCACCGCCTCGCCCGGCACGAAACACAGATTCACACAACTGTGCACCGCCCACTCCACCCCCTCGTTCATCTTCATAATCTAGATACTAAATATCCAGAATACCCCTGTCAACCTGTCCGGCGGACGCCGCGCGGACGGGGGATTGCGGAAGCAGGGCGTCCGGGATGGGGTTTAGCATCGGGGGATGGAGCAGGAGTTCAGTGGCGAGGTGTTCGAGTGGCGGGGGCCGGCGCCGTTTTACTTCGTTGCGGTGCCGGAGCGGGAGGCTGACGCGCTGCGGGTGGCGGCTTCGGTTGCCAGTTACGGGTGGGGGATGCTGCCGGTCCGCGCCCGGATCGGGAACACCGAGTGGAAGACCTCGCTGTGGCCGAAAGACGGTGGCTATCTGATCCCGCTGAAGGACGCCGTGCGCAAGCCCGAGCAGCTGGACGTCGGCGACGTGGTGGACGTCTTGCTCATGGTCGACGGTCTGCCCGATCAGGGAAGGCCGCAGCCAGCCAAATCATCCGCTCGGCCGCGCCAGCAAGTGCCCCGCCCGAAGGGTTCGCGGGAGCCGATTTCGGCCGAGCAGCTCACGATCGTTCCGGCTAACCAAGCGACCTGGGAGGACCTGCAGGCGGTCTTCGGTACGACCGGCGACACCTCACGCTGCTGGTGTCAGCGCTTCCGGATGCTGCCCAAGGAGTCCTGGGCCTCCGAAGGACCCGAAGAACTCGCCGCCCGGCTTCGTGACCAGACCTCGTGCGGCGATCGGACGGCTGAGGCGACAAGCGGTCTGGTCGCGTACTTCGATGGTGAACCCGTCGGCTGGTGTGCAGTCGCTCCGCGGGCCGACCATCCGAGGCTGCTGCGCAACAACCGAGTCCCTTGGGAGGGTCGGAACGAAGACAAGACCGACCCCACTGTCTGGGCCGTGACCTGCTTCGTCACCCGCGTCGGCTATCGCCGTCGAGGAGTCAATCACGCGCTCGCCCGCGCCGCCGTCGACTTCGCACGCGAACGCGGCGCCCGCGCGCTGGAGGGCTACCCGGATTTCGTGGAAGGCGGCTCGGTCGGCACGCTCGCGACCTTCGCCGACGCCGGTTTCACCGAGGCGAGCCGCCCAGGCCTACGCCGCGCAGTACTGCGTATCGACTTCTGAAACAGCGGATCAGCAACTGATACAGCGTTTTTCAGCGAGCGAACGGTCCTGCTCGGGGAGAAGATGCACGAGTGCGCATCCTCCCGCCGGGCGCTGGTCATGACGCCGCTGTCTTGTTGCAGACCCGTGGGATCCGGGCGTTCGGCGACGGGGTGGTCAGCGTGGTGCTCGCTGGCTACCTCGCGACGCTCGGTCTCTCCGAGGCCCGGATCGGGGTGGTCATCGCCGCGACCCTGCTCGGTTCGGCGGCGCTGACGCTCGGCGTCGGCCTTCGCGGACATCAAGTCGGCCGGCGCCGACTGCTGCGGTTCGTGTCGGTCGCCATGATTCTGACCGGCCTCGGCTTCGCCGCGGCGAACGGTTTCTGGGTACTACTCGTGGTTGCCTTCGTCGGCACGCTCAACCCCTCGAGTGGCGACGTCAGCGTGTTTCTCCCGACCGAGCAGGCCTTGCTGCCAGGCACCGCGCCCGACACCGAGCGGACGGCCCTGTTCGCCCGCTACGCGCTGATCGGCTCGCTCGTCGCAGCGTTCGGCGCGCTGTGCGCTGGCGTGCCCGAATGGATCGCCGCACACATCGACGCCAGCGAGGAGACCGCGCTGCGTTGGACGTTCATCGGGTACGCCGTACTGGGCGTGGCGATC
Organism: Kribbella sp. NPDC023855; assembly: GCF_040639475.1. Taxonomy (NCBI): domain Bacteria; kingdom Bacillati; phylum Actinomycetota; class Actinomycetes; order Propionibacteriales; family Kribbellaceae; genus Kribbella; species Kribbella sp. NPDC023855. The sequence continues at coordinate 418,255 of NZ_JBFAAA010000003.1, read as the reverse complement.
CTCTTGCGCTACCGCTCGTTGTCGCCGGCGATCGAGCCGAGGACCGAGGCGCCCGCCGTCGCGCTCGGCCCGTCACGCGGCATCGTGTACCGGCTCGCCGCACTCTTCACGCTGGACGCGTTCGGCGGTGGCTTCGTCATCACCGCCCTCGTGGTGCTGTGGCTGCAACGCCGCTTCGACCTGTCGATCGCCATCAGCGGCGCGGTGTTCTTCTGGGCCGGCCTGCTGTCGGCGTTCTCGTCACTCGTCGCCGTGCACATCGCCCGCCGCATCGGGCTGGTGCGGACGATGGTGTTCACCCACCTTCCAGCGAACGGGTTCCTGATCCTGGCCGCGTTCATGCCCAACGCGCCACTCGCAATCGCCGCTCTGCTGGCGCGCGCCGCGCTGTCGCAAATGGACGTCCCCGTGCGTACGTCGTATGTGATGGCCGTTGTCTCGCCGGCCGAGCGCCCGGCCGCGGCGAGCGTCACGAATGTGCCGCGCAGCCTGGCGTCTGTGCTGCCGCCCATCGTGGCCGGCTGGATGTTGGGTCAATCGACGTTCGGCTGGCCGCTCGTCATCGCCGGCGTACTGAAGATCTGTTACGACCTCCTCCTGCTGCGGCAGTTTCACGACATCCGTCCGCCGGAGGAGCTGTGAGTTGGCGTCAGTTCGCTTGTTGGTGGGCGGCGAGGATCTCTTCGAGAACGAGCGATGTGTCGGCAGGCAGGCCCTCGCCGTCGCGGACGGATCCAGCGCAGACGACCAGTGCTTTCCAGAGCGCCCAACCTTGGCCGCGTAGCCAGGTCGCTTCGTCCACCTGCAGCCGATCGCGGAAGGCGGCCCGGCTCTCGCCGGTGAGCATCGTCCAGGCGATCGCCAGATCACAGGCCGGGTCGCCGACTCCACAGGTGCCGAAGTCGATGACGGCCGCGAGCGCTCCGTCCTCCACCAAAAGGTTGCCTGAGGCAATGTCTCCGTGGAACCAGATCGGCCGGCCGTCCCACGGCGTACCCAAGGCTCGTTCCCAGATCTCCTCGGCGACCTCGGTCCGGATCAGTCCTTGCAACGTCTTCAGGCTGGTCCGCGCCCACCCGTCATAGGTCGCCTGCGCAGCGACCAACCGCCGCGCCACCCCAACCCCCACTTCCGGCGATCCGGCAACGGCAACAGCTCAGCCAGCTCACTCATCAGACGGCGAACGTACGGCTGTCCTCAGCCACCCCGCAATCCGATTTCCCCACCCGACAGCTCGCAGATTTGACAGATCTGATGCTGCAGAGTGCAATATATTGCATGCTGGCACCCTGAACCCTTGCTGACCGACGAGAGTGACTCATGAGCCTGAGCGACTTCCCCCGCTATCCGCTGACGTTCGGGCCGAGCCCGATCCATCCGCTGAAGCGCCTGTCCGAGCACCTCGGCGGCGCCGCGATCTGGGCCAAGCGGGAGGACTGCAACTCCGGTCTCGCGTTCGGCGGCAACAAGACCCGCAAGCTCGAGTACCTGGTCCCCGACGCGCTCGCCCACGGCGCCACTCACCTGGTCACGATCGGCGGCGTCCAGTCCAACCACACCCGCCAGGTCGCCGCCGTCGCCGCGTCGCTCGGGCTGGGCGCGAAGCTGGTCCAGGAGAGCTGGGTCGACTGGCCCGACGCCGTCAACGACCGGGTCGGCAACATCCTGCTGTCGCGGATCATGGGCGCGGACGTCGAACTGGTCGAGGCCGGGTTCGGTATCGGCTTCAAGGAGAGCTGGGAGAACGCACTGGAAGAGATCCGCGCGGCCGGCGGTACGCCGTACGCGATCCCGGCGGGCGCCTCCGACCACCCGCTCGGCGGTCTCGGCTTCGCGAACTGGGCGGACGAAGTACGCCGTCAGGAAGAACAACTGGGCGTCTTCTTCGACACCATCGTGGTCTGCTCGGTGACCGGCTCCACCCACGCCGGCATGATCGCCGGGTTCGCCGGTCAGGACCGCCCGCGCCGCGTTCTCGGTATCGACGCCTCCGCGAAGATCGACGAGACCCGCGCGCAGGTGGAGAAGATCGCCCGCGCCACCGCCGCCAAGATCGGCCTCGGCCGCGAGCTCCGCGACGACGAGATCACCGTCCTGGACGGCTGGGCCGGCGAGTACTACGGCATCCCGGTGCAGTCCACTCTCGACGCGATCCGCCTGACCGGCCGCCTCGAGGGCGTCATCCTCGACCCGGTCTACGAAGGCAAGTCGATGGCCGCGCTGATCGACCTGGTGCGCTCGAACGACATCCCCCGGACCTCGAACGTCCTCTACGCCCACCTCGGCGGCCAACTCGCCCTCAACGCCTACAGCGCCCTGTTCAAGTCCTGATCCACCCGGCGGCTATTGTCCGCAACTATGTTCGGAGTGCGAGGCAAGACGGCCCATCTGGCGTGGTACCGGACCGATGAGGAGGCGGCGGAGGTTGCCTTTCTGCATGGGTCTTCGGACTCTGCGTTCTGCTGGGAGCCGTTACTTCGGGCAATGCCCGGGGTTCGGGCGCTCGCGTTCGATGCGCGGGCGCACGGTGAGTCCGGGCTGCCGGAGGAAGACCTGAGCTACGAGGTACTGCGCGACGATGCGGCGCTCGTGCTGTCGAGTCAGCCCGGCGATGGCGGGTTCGTGGTGGTCGGTCATTCGCTGGGTGCGCTGACGGCCGCATACCTCGCCGCGTCGAGGCCGGACCTGGTTCGTGCGGTCGTGCTGGAGGACCCACCAACCGGAGAGCCGCAGCCCGGCCAAGAGCCCACCTCGGAGAAGATGCCGACCTGGCTCGAAGAACTCCTGGCCCTCGACGTGCCGGCCCGGATTGCCAAGGGCCGAGCCGACAGCCCCGCTTGGCCGGACGACGAACTCGAACCCTGGGCCATCTCGAAGGACCAGGTCAACGAGCATGTCTTCGATCTGCCGTTCCAGCCCCCAACCCCACTGACCGACCAGCTGGCCGCAATCACCTGCCCCACCCTCCTGATCCACGGCGACGCCGACCGCGGCTCGCTGATCACCCCCGAGTACGCCAAACGCTGCGCCGAAGCCGCCGCCGGCGACTTCCAAACAGCCCACATCCCCGCCACCGGCCACTCAGTACACCGCGACAACCGCCCCGAGTACGTCGCAGCCCTAACCACCTTCCTCAACCAACACCGCTGACCGGCGCTGTCCGACTGGCTCCGCCGCGTTCTCGCGGACGGGGTTGCCTGGGCGTCAGTGCGGTCGTGGCAGCGGGACGAGCGGCGGAGGAGCGAGGTAGCTGGGGGGGTGGGGAGCGGGCGACGGAGGAGCACGCGTGGGCGTCCGCAGTACGAGAGTTGCTCCCCACCCAATGAGGTCAGCTGCCTACGCGGCCGCCGTCTTTGCGCCAGATGCAGGAGATGGCGGGGCGGGGGAAGGGGTGGGTGTGGGGCCAGGTGGAGGCTGGCTTTTCGAAGGTGGCGGTGTCGGTTTCGCCGGGGTGCTGGACGGCGACGAAGACGGTTTCGTCGTCGTCGGAGACCAGCGGGCCGCAGGCTTCGGCGGCGAACGGGACGGAGAGGAACTGCTTGACGTGGCCGCGTTCCGGCCCGGCGACCGGGACGGTGAAGATGCCGTCGTTGGAGCCGAGGACGTTGCCGTCGGTGGAGATCCACAGGTTGCCGGAGCCGTCGAAGGTGACGTTGTCGGGGCAGGAGATCGGGCTGACCTTGGTCTTGTCGTAGCCACCGAAGTACGTCTCCTGCGCGGCCGGGTCGCCGCAGACCAGGAAGAGGGTCCAGTAGAAGCCGGTCTTGGCCGCGTCGTCGCCCTCCTCGGTGAGCTCGAGGATGTAGCCGTTGCGGTTGCCGGCCTTCTCCACCAGGGGGCCGGTCAGGGTGTCGCGGACGTGCGACTTGGCCAGCGGGTTCGCCTCGTCGACGGCGAACTTGGCGCCGCGGTCGGAGTTGTTGGTCAGCGCGGCGTAGATCCGGCCGGTGACCGGGTTGCGCTCGATGTCCTCGGGCCGGTCCATCCGGGTCGCGGACACCTTGTCGGCGGCGGACCGGACGTTGATCAGCACGTCGGCGACGCTCATCCCGTCGATGAACGACTTCTTGTCCGTGGTCAGCGGGATCCACTGGCCGGTGCCGTCGAACAGGCCGTCCGCGGTTCCGTCGCCGGTGAACTTCGCGACGAACAGCGTGCCCTCGTCCAGCAGGCCGAAGTTCTTCGCCCGGTTGTCCGGGTCGTACTTGCCGGCCGAGACGAACTTGTAGATGTACTCGCCGCGCTCGTCGTCACCCAGGTAGGCCGCGATCCGGCCGTCGGCGGTGATCGTGATGGTCGCGCCCTCGTGCTTCATCCGGCCGAGCATGGTGCGCTTCTTCGGCGTCGACTTCGGGTCGTACGGGTCGACCTCGACGATCCAGCCGGCCCGGAACACCTCGGTCGGCGTCTTCGACAGGTCCCACCGCGGGTCGACGATGCTCCACTGCCGAGCCGACTTGGTCGCCGTCGTCGGTACGCCGTACCGCTTGTAGCTGTCGACGTACTCCGCCGGGACGGTGCCGCTGACGTCGAAGTACCCATTGAAGTTCTCCTCGCCGGACAGGATCGTGCCCCACGGCGTGACGCCACCGGCGCAGTTCCCGAAGGTGCCGTAGGCAACCTTCCCGACGCGGCTGTCGGCAGCCGCCGGACCGGTCACCTCGAACTTGGTGTTCGCGGTGATGCGCCGGTTGTAGCGGCTGCCCTCGCGGTCGCGGCGCCACTTGCCGACGTGCCCGTCGCGCTTGATCTGGACCACCGACATGCCGTGCGCGGCCAGCCCGATCTCGGCCTGCGTCTTGGCGTCGTACTTGCCGGTCGGGAACATCAGGTACTCGTCGGTGTACTCGTGGTTGCAGACCAGCAACGCCGTCCGGTCGTTCTTCAACGGGACGACCATCGTGTAGTCGTTGTTGTAGCCGAACTGCTTGGCCTGCGCGGCCGCAGACTGCTTGTTGGCGTCGAACTTCGGCGCACCGGCCTCGACCGGGTCACCCCACGCGATGACGACGGCCTGGTCGTACCCCTTCGGGATGACGATGTCGTCCTCGCGGTTCGGCGGTACGACGCTGTGGGTCAGCGCGCGACCGTGCCCACCGAAACCGGGGAAGGTGCCGTTGCCCTGATCAACGTTGCTAGGGGCAAGCAGCTCGGCGGCGGCCGGGCTGGAGGCGAGCGCGCCGATACCGGCGGCCGCGACACCGGCGGCGCCCAGCTTCAGCATCCGGCGGCGGGAGAACGCCGACTGCAGGACGGTCTGGATGTGCTCGTTGCCGGACGTGTTCGGCTCGGCGTGGTCGCACTGGTTGGCGCACTTCAGTTCGCAGGTGCGAAAGGTGCGGGATCCGTGACGGGTGCCGATCTGGCTGATCAGCGGCAGCAACTTGGGGCTCACTCGCAGTACTCCGGCTTCTGGCATGAAATGCAGCGGACGCCGTGAGGCTAGGGAGTCGAAGCGGGGTGCGGGTGAAGGTCAGATGAACGGTGGACGGCTTAGGTTGCCCTCAGTCACCAAGAGCGGTTGAACGGCTACACCGTGGCGGCGACCGGCTCGAGCCGCAGGGCCCGACGGCGGGCCATGCTGTCCCAGGTGAAGATCATCAGCGCCAGCCAGACCAGCGCGAAACCGGCCCAGCGCATCGAGGACATCTGCTCGTGGAAGACCAGGATGCCGATGACGAACTGCATGATCGGCGCGACGTAGTTCAGCAGGCCGAGCGTCGTCATCGAGACCCGCGTCGCCGCCGCGCCGAAGAGCAGCAGGGGTACGGCTGTGAGCGGTCCGGTCAGCAGAACCAAGGTGAGGTACCCCGGGCCTTGGTGCGTCACGGTCGAGTCGCCTTGCAGGGCGAGCACCACCAGCATGGCAAGTGCGAGCGGCGCGATGGTTGCCGTCTCGACAGCCATCCCTTCGATCGCGCCGGCGCCGGCCCTTTTCTTCGCCAGCCCGTAGAACCCGAACGAGAAGGTGAGCACGATCGCGACCCACGGCGGCCGGCCGTTCTCGATGGTCAGCGCGGCGACGGCCACGAAGGCGATCCCCAGCGCGATCCACTGGGCGACCCGGAGGCGCTCCTTGAGGAAGATCACCCCGAGCAGCACGGTGAACAGCGGAGTGATGAAGTACCCGAGCGAGGTCTCGACGACGCGGCCGTTGTTGACGCCCCAGATGTAGCCACCCCAGTTGACCGAGATCAGCACGGCCGCGGCGACCAGAGGCCACCTGCGTCGCGGCTCGGCCAGCAAGGCCCGGACCTGCCCGAAGCGGCGTCGTACCAGCACCAGTCCCACGATCGTGAGCATCGCCCAGAGGATCCGGTGGGCCAGCAGTTCGAGCGCGCCGGAGGAGTCCAGCAGCTTCCAGTAGAGCGGGAAGAGCCCCCACAGCAGGTACGCCGTCAGGCCGAAACCGAATCCCCTCCGCTGCTCTGGCACGAGTGCGAGTCTAGATCAAGCGTCAGTGGTGTCCACCTAGTTTGCCCATGACGTGAGACGGGCTTTGCGGATGAGGTTGGATAGAGGGTGGACAGAGGAGGTACGGCGTGGGCGTGAGGACCGGACTGGTCTCGGTGACGTTTCGGCAGCTGGCGGTCGACGAGGTCGTCAAGGTGGCCAAGGACGCAGGGCTGGCGGCGATCGAGTGGGGTGGTGACATCCACGTTCCGCTCGGCGACCTGGCCGCCGCCCGCAAGGCCCGCGAACTCTGCGAGGCGAACGGGCTGGCCATCGCCGCGTACGGCTCCTACCTCCGCGCCGGCAGTGTCGACCGCGAGGAGATCAGGACCGCCGTCAACACCGCGGCCGAGCTCGGCGCACCCCGGATCCGGGTCTGGGCCGGAACAGTCGGTACTGCGGAAGCCGGCGTCGGTGACCGGATGGCGGTCACCCGAGGCCTGGCCGAGCTGGCCGATGTCGCGGCCGGGGCGGGGATCGAGATCGCGATGGAGTTCCACCGCGGCACCCTCACCGACGAGGTCGACTCGACGATCACTTTGCTCCTGGATGTCGGCGCCCCCAACCTGACGACGTACTGGCAACCGCCGGTCGACCTGAACGATGCCGAGTGCCTGCAGCAACTCGAGTCGCTGATGCCGTGGCTGAGCACCGTGCACGTCTTCTCCTGGTGGCCCTCGAACAACCGCCTCCCGCTGGCCGGCCGCGAGTCCCTCTGGCGCCCAGTCCTCGACCGCCTGTCCGCCGAACCCCGCGAGATCAACGCCCTGCTGGAGTTCGTCGCCGACGACTCCATCGACCAGTTCTCCACCGACGCCGCCAAACTCCACAGCTGGGTCTGACAGCGCTCATTCGTTGTGGAGGACTGTGGCGATGGTGGCGCGGGCGGCTGTGCGGGCTGGGAGGTAGGCGCCGGCGGCGGCGATCAGGATGCCTGCTAGGACGAACAGTGCGAGCAGGCCAGGCGGGTAGACGTCGAGCATGAAGTCCGGGAGGTCGATCTGGGCGCCGTTGGCCATCGCTGGGATCACCAGGCGATGGGCGAGGATGCCGAGTGGGATGCCCAGCAGGCCGCCGAGTGCGCCCAGGGCGGTCATCGACGTCACCACCATCACGATCACCTGCGCGGGCGTCATCCCGATCGACTTGAGCATGCCGAGGTCTCGCCGGCGTTCGCGGGTGTTGAGGATGACCGTGTTGAAGACGCCGAGCGCGGCGACCGTCCCCAGCATCAGCGTGAGCAGGATGACGGTGGCCAGGACGATCGTGACGAACGTGCCGGCGTCCTGACCTTCGGCCTCCATCAGACCGGAGTCCTTCGCCAGGATCGCCTGGACCACACCGTCGAGATTCGTCCCCGGCTTCACGTTGATCTCGTAGGTGTTCGCCCGGAGGTCCGGTGCGATCTGGCCGAGGGTCGCCCAGTTGGACAGCACCTCGTCACCTGAGTTGTACATCGCCTTCCCGACGATCTGCGCCCGCACACTCTTGCCCCGCGCTTGCAGCGTGATCGTGTCACCGACTGCCAGCCCACGCTGCCGCAGAAAGCGTTCCGACACCACAACCTCGCCCGGCCCGTCGAACCAGCGACCAGCCAACAGCCGGTACCCGACCTGCTCGAAGTCCCCGCGATAGAAGGACACCCGGAGATCCGCTTGGCTACCTGCCAGCCGCATTTCCAGGTCGGTGAACGCGCCCACCGACAACACCCCGGGGACAGCCCGGATCGCGGCTTCGTCCTCCGCGTCACTCAGCTTCGCGCCTGGCGGCGTGCCAGGGCCGCCCGGTTCCGCCCCGGCCGGTTCACCTCCGCCCGGCTCCGCACCGTTCGGGCCGGCGAACATCGCCAGGTCGACCGCCCCGACCCGACTCGACGCGGTCTGGTACGTCGTCAACGACTTCCCCAGCCCGACCGCCAAGGTCACACTCGTGACCCCGAGCACCACAGCCGCCAACGTCAGCGCGGTACGCCCGGGCCGAGCGAACGGCAGACCCAACCCAAGGCTCAGCGGCCGCGGCAACCGGCTGCCACTGAGCCACCGCTGAACCCGCAACCCGCGCCCGGCCTTCGGTGCGCTGCCCGCACTGATCGCCTGAGCAGCCGACAGACTCCGCGCCCGCAGCGCCGGCGCCAACGCGGACAGCGCCACCAGAGCCGGTACGCCGAACAGCGCCGCGAGATCCACCCAGATCGGTACGCCGACCCCTCCCGCGCCGTAGTTCTCGAAAGCCCTGGTCAGCAAGGAGGTGGCGAGAACGTTGCCCAGGACAACACCACCCGCACACCCGACCACGGCCGGGATCGACACCATCCCCAGGTAGACCGTCAACACCTGCATGGGCGTGAACCCGAGCGCCTTCAGCACCCCAATGTGCTTGAACCCGGCAACGACGGCACCACTCACCACATTGGCCACGATCAGGACGGCGACAGCGAGCCCGAGCCATCCGAACACCATCAGGAACGGCACGAACGTGTTCGGCTCACCGGCAACCTGGGCCCGCAGCGCGAGATAGGACTGTGTCCCGATCAGCGCACCGGACGGCAGTCCAGCAGTCACAGCCTTCTGCCCAGCAGCCACGTCCTCATTGGTGGCAGCCCGGGTGAATCGGTAGAGCATCTGCGTCGACGTCGGATGCAACGCGCTCATCTGCTCCGGCGTGACCCACGCCTCCGCCGACTGGCTCACGCTGTACGCGAACCCGACGATGGTGAACGTCCGGCCTGCCGTGGAGACGGTGTCGTTCAGCTTCGCCGTACCCCGGCCTTGGGAGTCGGTCGGGTTGCGGTTGAGCACGATTTCGTCTGCCTTGGCAGCCCACCGCCCCTGCCACACGTTGAGCCGGTCGACCGCGCCGCCCGGATCCGCACGCCCCACCGTCACCAGCGAGTCCATCATGCTGGACCGGTCGAGCTCGAGCGTCGCCTGCGCGAACGGGCCGGCAACGGCCGCCGCATTCCGCGCCGCCTCGGTCAGTTGGGTGTCGCTGACCTTGCTGCGGTCGTACGACGCGGTCAGCTGAGCACCACTCTGTTTGGTGTACGCGCGGTCGAACGGACCGCTCGATGCCGCCAGCAGGCCGAGTGCGACCACGATCATCGTCGTGGACAGCAGGACCACGACGCCGATGACCAGGGTCTGCACGCGACGTCGTCGTACTGCTGCCCGTGCGACGGGCCAGACGGCGCTCACGCCGTACGCTCCAGGCTGCGTTCGCCCGCGATCCGGCCGTCGACGAAGTCGAGGACCCGGCTGGCGCACCGCGTCGCGAGTTGCTGGTCGTGCGTGACCAGCAGCAGGGTCTGGCCGATCTGGTTGAGATCGAGCAAGAGATCCATCACCTGTTCGCCGGCTCGCGTGTCCAGTGCCCCGGTCGGCTCGTCGGCGAGCAGAACGGCCGGGCGGTTCATCAGCGCGCGCGCGACGGCGACGCGCTGCCGCTCACCGCCGCTCAGCTGCGACGGGTAGACGTTGCGCCGCCCGGCGATGCCGAGCTCCTCGAAGAGTTCGAGTGCCCGCTTGCGCGCGTGGCCGGCCGCCGTACCGGTCAGCTGGGCCGCGAGTGCGACGTTGTCGAGTGCGGACAGGTCGTCCAGCAGGTTGAAGAACTGGAAGATCATCCCGATCCGCCGGCGCCGGAACAGTGCCAGCCCTTTCTCGTCCAGCCTGCCGAGATCGTCGCCGTGCACCACGACCGACCCTGACGTCGGCCGGTCCAGCCCGGCGACCATGCTGAGCAGGGTCGACTTGCCGCTGCCGGACGGCCCCATCACCGCGACCGCCTCACCGGCGTGGATCTCCAGCGACACCGAGTCGAGGGCGACCGATTCGCCGTACTCCTTGCGTACGGCGGTGAGCTGGACGACCGCCGGTCCGTTGCCTACGTCTGCTGTCATGCTGCTCACGCTAGGGCTGGACGACGGTCGCCGGCGTCAGCCTGCCGGGGTAACGTCCGCGCCTTGTCATCCTGCAGATGTACGGCCTGCCCCCGTCGGTTGATGCGCAGTCACGAACGGCTTTGGGACAGTGGTCTCGTGATCATCCTTGGGCTGCTCGCCGCGGCGCTTGCCGTGCTGGCCGGGTTCCTCGCGTTCGCGCTGGTCAGAGCGCGGCGTGCCCACACGCGCGCGCTGGAGGAACGCGGCTGGTTGCTGGAGCGCGAACGCGAGGCAGCCGCCCAGAACGCGGTGGATGCCGAGCGGGCCCGGATAGCGCACGATCTCCATGACATCGTCACGCACAACGTCAGCGTGATGGTCATCCAGACCGGTGCGGCCCGCCAGGTGCTGGCTACCGAACCCGAGCAGGCCGAGGCCGCCCTGCTCGCCGTGGAGGCCGCAGGTCGCGACACCATGTCCGAGCTCCGGCATCTGCTCGGTTTGCTCGCGCCGAAAGCCGATGGCACCGACGAGGACCTGTCCGCGGACTCCCTGACCACCGACGCCCTGGCGCCTCAGCCGAGCCTGACCCGCCTCAGCGCGCTGATCGACCGCATCGCCTTCGCCGGCCTTCCGGTCGAGGTGCGGATCTCCGGAGAGCCCCGGCCACTTCCGACCGGTGTGGACGTTACGGCGTACCGGGTGATCCAGGAGGCACTGACCAATGCCCTCAAGCACGGCGACGGCGTGAAGGCCGAGGTGACCGTTCGCTACAGCGATCACGCCGTCCGGGTGGAAGTCCTCAACACCGGGCCGAGCGTCTTGCGGGGCGGTAGTCGCCCAAGCGGGCCCGCGCGGGCTCCCGGAGGCGAGGGCCGCGGGCTCCTCGGCCTGAAGCAACGCGCCGCTGTCTACGGCGGGGAGCTCGATGCGCGCCGCCGCCTCGGTGGCGGCTTCCGGGTCCGGGTCAAGCTTCCGCTGGAGCGCCCGTGACGACGCGGGTGGTGATCGCGGACGATCAGGCGCTGGTGCGTACTGGCTTCCGGATGATCCTCACGGCCGGCGGTATCGAGGTGGCCGGCGAGGCCGCGGACGGCGCCGAGGCAGTAGAGGCCGTACGACGACTGCGCCCGGATGTCGTCCTGATGGACATCCGAATGCCCACCATGGATGGTCTGGAGGCCACCCGCCGCATCCTCGCCACCTCAACCGGCTGCCGCGTCCTCATCCTCACCACCTTCGACCTGGATCGCTACGTGTACGCCGCGCTCGCGGCAGGCGCCAGCGGGTTCCTGCTGAAGGACGTGACGCCCGAACACCTGGTCGCGGCCGTCAGCCTGGTCACGACCGGTGACGCACTCCTGGCTCCGTCCATCACCCGGCGCCTGGTCGAACGCTTCGCCATCCCGGCCGCGACCCAGCCTGCCGTCCACCGCGACCTGACCACCCTCACTCCCCGCGAGCTGGAGGTCCTCACCCTGATGGGGCACGGCCTGTCCAACGCCGAGATCGCGACCGACCTCACCCTGAGCGAAGCAACGGTCAAGACCCACGCCGCCCGGATCTTCGCGAAACTGTCCCTCCGCGACCGGGCCCAGGCGGTAGTCCTCGCCTACGAAACCGGCCTCATCACGCCCGGCGATCAATCGGCAGGCAGATAGAGCGCGATGACCAGGTGGCCGCTGGTGTACTTGCCGGTGGACAGGTGGACCTTTGCCTTGCCGGCCGGCCGTCCAGCCTCGCCGACCAGGCCGATGCCGCCGCCGACGCTGGGAGTGCCGTGGGTCAAGCCGCTGATCTCGACCGTCGGCTGGTCGCCCTTCAGGCCGGCCGTCCCGTAGGCGACCAGGAACGGCTTGTCCGCGGGGGTGGCGAGCTCGAGGTCCTTCGTGGTCTTGAGCTCGGCCTGCTTGACCTCGGCGAGCCGGTAGTTGTGACCGGCGTACTCCCTGACGACGTCCAGCGTCGTGTCCTCGATGGTCCGCTGCTCGCCCTTGGCGTAGATCCCGAGGCCGATCCAGTCGTTCGGCCTGCTGACCGGGCGCCCGTTCTTGTCCTCGAGCTGCACGGCCACCTTCACTCGCTGTCCGGCCTTCGGTAGCGTTCCAGGGATCCAGCTCGATCCGGTCGCGGCATCCGTGGTGTTGCCGGAGCAACTCGTCTTGCCGATGGCCACTCCGTTGAACTTCACGCTCACCTCGTACTGCGGATCGGTGCCCGGGCCGGTCGCCGTACAGAGGTCGTACAGGCTGACCGGCCGGCCCGTCGCGATGAAGTCGAACTCGAAGGACGACGTGCCCCGATCGGCGATCTTTGCGCCGAGCAGGGTGTCGCCTCCGACCTTGGCGCGGTACCGGATGCCGTCCTTGACGTAGTCGGCCGCGGAGGTCGGTGGCGCCTGGGCCGGCGGACCTTCGGGCGTCACGGCGGCGGTGCGGTAGATGCCCAGGGCAATCTGGGCGTCGCCGCGGCTGGCCGCCCGGCCTTGCTCGTCGGTGAGCCGGACACTGACGTGGGCAGGCTTCCCGGCCGGAGCCGCGAGCCACAGCAGGCTGTTCGCCTGGACCCAGATTCCAGGAGTCGGCTGGTCAGGAGTCTGGTCGCCGACGCACGGCGCGGTACCGACGACGAAGTCGTTGACCTTGACGGTCAGGAAAGAGCCACTGCTCATACTCGCCGCACACACGGTCGCAAATCTGGTGTCGCCGCCCTCCGGCACCCAGTTGAAGTCCAGGGTGTTCTGGCCGAGATCGCCGATCCAGCCCTTCTCGAGCCGGTCCGCGCCCTCGAAGGCGGGCAGCAGGATGCCTTCCTTCTGGACATCATGCGGTACGTCGTCGGCGGGCTGCGGCATCGTGGCCGGGATGATGCCGGAGGCAACGGCCGCGATGATGGCGAGGCCGCCGATGGCGCCCGCGGCGGCCGCGGTACGGCGGCGCTTGGTGCGGGCGATCTTCGCGCGGACTCCGGGCAGCAGGTCCGGGGCGTTGTCGGTCGAGTCGGCGCGGGTGGCGAGCTCGTCGCGCAGGTCGGTGAGTTTCATCGGGTGGCCTCCCGGTCGGCTGAAGAATCGGCTGGGGAGTCGGTGGTCAGCAGGGCCGGGTCGAGACGCAGCTTGGCGAACGCCTTGCTGGTCTGGCTTTTCACCGTGCCGGGACTGCACCCCAGAACGCGGGCGGTCTCCGCCTCGGACAGGTCCTCGTAGAACCGCAGTACGACGACAGCGCGCTGCCGGCGGGGGAGTCGTTGCAGGGCTCGCCAGACGTCGGTGCGCTCCTCGGCACTGGCCGGTACTGCGGTCTCCGGCAGCTCCTCGGTCGGTTGCTCGCCGTTCCAGCGGCGGCGCCACCAGGAGGCGTAGGTGTTGACCATCACCTTGCGGACGTACGGCTCGGGGTCGCCGCCCTCGATCCGGGACCAGGCGAACCAGGCCTTGGCCAGTGCCGTCTGGACCAGGTCTTCCGCGAGGGCGTGGTCCTGGGTCAGCAGGTAGGCGGTCCGCAGCAGCCGGCGGGACCGCGCGAGCACGAACGCGTCGAACCCCTCAGCAGCCGTCACCGCGAGCCCCGTTCCCCGTGCACGCAGTGTGAGCGTGCTGTCGTCGATGGTCACATCATGGTGGACCGCCGAGGTTCCCCGATCGGTTGCCCGGCACCAGCCATTCGTCGAAAAGTTTCCGCTGAGGCCTGGTCAAGCGGTGGATAGTGGCGGGAAGGTAGCCGGAGACAGGCGCGTTTCGCCCCAAATGCGTTCGGAGGATTCCCGTGAGAAGTCAGTTCAGTAGCCGCGTGATCAGAATTCTGTCCGTTCTCGGGTTGCTGGCGGCCATGCTCGCCGTCAGCGTCACGACCCAGGTGGTGACGGCGACCAAGGCACATGCCGACGGTTGCTACACCTGGAGCCGCACGCTCAGCGAAGGCGCCAGCGGTGAGGACGTCCGCCAGTTGCAGATCCGGGTCGCCGGCTATCCGGCGTACGGCGGCCACATCGCCGCGGACGGTGCGTTCGGTCCGGCGACCAAGGCAGCGGTCCAGCGCTTCCAGTCCGCCTATGGTCTGGGCGCTGACGGGATCGCCGGGTCGGCGACGTTCAGCAAGCTCTATGCGCTGCAGGACGACGACTGCACCCCGATCCACTTCACCTACGCCGAGCTCGATGACGGCTGTGGTGGCAGCGGCTGGGACGGTGGGCCGCTGTCGGAGGCTGCGACCAAGGCCAACGCCCTGCAGACCATGTGGCAGCTGGAGGCTCTGCGGCACGCGCTGGGCGACCAGCCGTTGAACATCACCAGCGGCTTCCGCAGCATCTCGTGCAACAACTCGGTCGGCGGCGCCAGCAACAGCCAGCACCTGTACGGCCGGTCAGCCGACCTGGTCGGCGCACCCTCCTTGTGCACGCTGGCCAAGCAGGCCCGGTACCACGGGTTCGGCGGCATCTTCGGTCCCGGCTACCCGGGCCACAACGACCACACCCACCTCGACATCCGCACCAGCAACTCCTGGTCGGCGCCCAGCTGCGGGATCTGACTCAGCCGGAGAGGCCGACTCTTCGAGCACCCCGAGGGCCGGGATCCAGGCCCGGCTCGCAGTGCGGCCCGAGACGATCGGGCCGCACTGCCGGGTCAGACTGCACGGACCAGGTGGGCCAGCGAGATTCCGGCCGCCCGGTCCAGGTGCTCGGCGGTGAGACCGGCCGCGCGGGCTCCGAGGACGTCCAGGTCGAGGTTGTCGCCGATCATCAACGTCTCGGCCGGGTCCGTGCCGAGTGCCTCGCAAGTCAGGTGGTACGCCTCGATCGCCGGCTTGCTGAATCCCAGCGCCTCCGACGTCGAGACCACGTCGACGAGGTCGGCCAGCCCGATCGCGACCAGCTTGGCGTTCTGCTGCACGGTGTTCCCGTTCGTCAGTACGCCGATCCGCCACCCGTTGCCACGAGCAACCTCCAGGGCCGGCCGGGCATCGGGGAAGGCAGTCCAGCTCGCCCGGTACTCGTCGAGGTAGCCGGCGAACACCCGGTCGAGCTCTTCGTCGGTAGCAGGTAGCGGCTGGCCGAGCAGTGGCAGGAACTCGTGCAGCCGCGCGCGGCGCTGGCCCTGGTGGGTGAGCTCCCCTGTGAGCCACCTGCCGTACTGCCGCCCCTCGATGTCGAACCAGGTCGCCACCAGTTCGTCGTCGACCTCGAGGCCGGTCAGCACCGGCACCCACGCCCGCAGCCCGGCGATGGCCGAGGACGTGTGGTCGAAGAGGGTGTCGTCGAGGTCGAAGATGACCGCCTTCACGCCGGTACCACCGAGGTTCGGTTGAGCTCGCGGTGGTTCGCGTACCCCGACAGGGCCAGCGTGAGGTCGAGCTCGGCCAGCAGACAGCGCAGTACATGGTCGACTCCCGCCTGGCCGGCCAGTGCGAGGCCGTAGAGGAACGGGCGGCCGAGCAGGATGGCCTTGGCGCCGAGGGCGAGAGCCTTGGCGGCGTCCGCGCCCGTCCTGACCCCCGAGTCGAACAGCACCGTCACCTGTTCGCCGACCGCGTCCGCGATCGCCGGCAGCGCGTCCAGCGAGGCGATCGCGCCGTCGACCTGGCGGCCGCCGTGGTTCGACACCACCAGCCCGTCGACACCGTGCTCGGCGGCGAGCTTGGCGTCGTCGACGGAGGTGATGCCCTTGAGCACGATCGGACCGCTCCAGTTGTCGCGCAGGAAGGACAGTTCGTCCCAGCCGAGCCCGACGTTCGGGAACATCTGCGCCCAGTGCATCACTGCCGCGGTCGGGTCCTCGGCGATCGGCTTGGCGAGCTTGGCCTGGAACGCCGGGTCGTTGAAGTAGTTGGCCAGTCCTTCGCCCTTGAGGAACGGCAAGAAACCGCGATCGAGGTCGGCCGGGCGCCAGCCGATCGTGCCGGTGTCCAGGGTCACCACCAGCACGGAGTACCCGTTGTCCTTGGCGCGCTGGAGGAAGCTGAGGCAGACGTCCTTGTCGGTCGGCCAGTACAGCTGGTACCACTTGCTGTCCGCCTCGATCTGCTCGAACGAGTGACTGGCCTGGGTCGAGTGCGTGTAGGTGAGGCCGAGCGCACTGGCCGCTCGCGCGGTCGCCAGTTCGCCCTCGGGATGGGCCAGCGTCTGGACGCCGACCGGGGCGATCAGCACCGGGGCGGACATCTTGGTGCCGAGGATCGTGCAGGACAGGTCGCGTTCGGTGCTTCCGCGCAGCATCCGGGGAACGAGTCGCCAGCGGTCGAACGCGGCCAGGTTGGCGCGAGCGGTCGAACCACTGCCGGCACTCGGCACGATGTAGCCCATCGCCTCGGCCGACAAACTCGCAGCCGCCTGTGACTCCAGCCGGGCCAGGTCGGTAGTGATTTCCGGCCGGGTGTCGGAGAACATCCCCTGGACGTAGATGCTCAACTGGTGGTCGCCGAAGTTCGCCATGCTGGATGCTTTCACGCCCGCTTGCCCAGCCTCAACGCCCCAAGGCCCAGTACTACGAGTCCGCAGCTCAGCCAGCCGAACCAGTCGCCCCACTTGGTGTAGAGCGTGCTGTCGATCCCGGGCCTGATGTTGCCCAGCAAGACGGCGGTGTCGCCGGTGGCAGCGGCCACCTGGCTGGTGACGCGGCCGTAGGGGTCACTGAGAGTCAGCAGGCCCTGGCTGCCGTTGCGAGCGATGGGGATGCCGTTCTCGATACCTCGCAGCAGCGCGTGCCGGCTGTGCAGCCAGCCGTCGTTGTCGAAGTCGAGCGCCGGGACCAGAAGCAGGTCGGCCTTCGACTGGCCGTACTGCCGCGCCAGCGCGGGGAAGTCCAGGTCCTTGCAGATCAGCACACCCCAGCTGCCCATCAGGGCAATGTGGTCGCCGGATGCGTAGGGCTCGATCCCAGGGATCAGGTGGTGCTTGTCGTACGACAACGGCTGGCCGCCGGCGGGGTGGAAGACCAGTGCGCGGTTGTAGTCGTTGCCCTGGTCACCGAAGACGGTGAGGCCGACGACAAGTTCCACTCCGTTGCTAGTGGCAATCTTCTGCAGCCGGCTCTGCAGGTCGGGAAGCGCGGTCGCGTCGACGTCGATGAACTTCTCCGGCAGGACGACCACCTTGGCGCCGGCGGCCGCGGCCGTCCCGATCTGCTGTGCGTAGGTGGACAGGATGCCCGGTCCGCTCGGGCCGGTCCACCGCGTGTCGTCCTCACCGTTGCTCGCCGAGATGATCGCGACCTTGACGGCTTGCGCCGGTGCGTCACCGCCCAGCCGCCACGCGCCGTACCCGATGGTGCCCAGGGCAACGATTGTGAGTGCCGCGACGGCCTGCAGACCCGTGCGCCGGGGCGCATGCGCCATCACCGCGATCGCGGCTGCCGGCGTGAGGAGTAGGAAGCTCAGTCCCCAAACCCCTGTCAGGGAAAGGATCTGAGCGATCGGGTGAACATCTGCCTGGGTGTAGGCCAGGCTGGTGAAGGCGCCGTGGGGTGACACCAGGGTGATCAGATAGTCGGCGGCCGCCCAGCTTGCGGGTGCGGCCACTGCAGCCAGGAGGAATCGGCGACGCAGGATGAGTGCTCGGAACAGCAGGACGGTCAGCGTGAAGACGCCTGCCAGCAGGGCGAGGAAGCCCATCGCCGCCGGTGGTAGTTCGAGATCTGTGAGCAGGTAGCTCCAGAGATTGGCGAGGCCGAGCGACCAGCCGATGAAGGCGGTCACGGCGGCGAGCCGTTTGCTGAGGGCTGGGGCGACGAGCAGGACGGGCAGTGGTGCGAACCAGGTGAGGGCTGGGATGGTGTGGAGGCCGCTTCCGAAGTACAGGAAGATGCCGGTGAGCAGGGCCGCGGCGGCGGCGTACGGACGTGGGTTATTGCGGACGGAGGCCATCGATCATCCTTTCGCCCAGGCTCAGGCACAGGGCGCGGAAGTCGGCTTCGGGCATGCCGATCCGGTCGCCGTGGTAGAGCTGGATCAGGCCGTGCACGAAGGCGGCGATCATCAGGCTGGACTCCCAGATGTCGTCGTCGCGGAAGAGTTGCTGCGTGATGCCGTCCGCGATCGCGTCGGCCAGCAGAGTGAAGGTGGGCGAGCGGCGAGCCCGGAAGTCCTCGGGGAACCGCCGCGCCTGGTCCCGCCGCTCGGTGAACATGTACTGGTAGAGCCGGGGCTGGGCGAGGGCGTAGTCGACGTGGTCGGCGAGCATCTCGCGCAGCCGTTGGTCGGCCGCCACGCTGCGCGGCTCGGCCTCCCAGCGCTGGACCAGCTCGGCGAACGCGGCGTCGGCGACTTCGTGCAGCAGTGCGTCGCGGTCGGGGAAGTACTGGTAGATCGCCATCGGCGTGATGCCCACCGCGGTGGCCACCTTGCGCATGCTGACCGCGTCCGCCCCCTGCTCGGACAACAGCCAGCCGGCTGCGGCGGTAATGCGATCCCTGGTGCTCACCTCGGTCATAAAGACATTTCAGCGCAAATGCCTATACGCCGTATAGGGGAATAACCCTGGCCAACCCCTGAATTCGCCGGGCGGTGCGCGATGCGACAATCAGGTGTGATGACTTCGGTGACTCCTGACAGGTCGGGTGCGCGGCATGTCGGGCTGGCGTTGCTCGCGCTGGCGATCGGCGGGTTCGCGATCGGGACCACCGAGTTCGTGACGATGGGGCTGCTGCCGCAGATCGCCGACGGGGTGGACATCTCGATCCCGACGGCCGGCCACGTCGTCGCGGCGTACGCGATCGGGGTGGTGGTCGGTGCGCCGGTGATCGCGGCGCTCGGAGCCCGCACCGGGCGGAAGCGGCTGTTGCTCGGGCTGATGGGTCTCTTCGTCCTCGGCAACGTTCTGTCGGCGGTTGCCACCAGCTACGAGGTGTTGATGGCGGCCCGGTTCATCACCGGCCTGCCGCACGGCGCCTTCTTCGGGATCGGTGCAGTGGTCGGTGCCTCGATGGTGCCGGCCGGCAAGCGGGCCTGGGCGGTCTCGATGATCATGGTCGGGTTGCCGGTGGCAAACATCGTCGGCGTTCCGGTGACCACGCTGCTCGGGCAGGAGTTCGGCTGGCAGTTGCCTTTTGTCGCGGTCGGCGTTCTCGGGTTGCTGACCCTGGTCGCGGTCTGGTTCTGGGTCGCGCCGCAACCGGTCGGCAACGACGTCAACATCCGCCGCGAACTGAGCGCCCTGGCCAAGCCGCAGGTCTGGATGGCGTTGCTGGTCGGGATGGTGGGCTTCGGCGGGATGTTCGCGACGTACTCGTTCATCACTCCGACGATGACCGATCTGGCGGGCTTCAGCGAGGCGGCGGTGACGATCGTGCTGGCCGTGTACGGCGTCGGCATGACCGGCGGCACCCTGGTCGGCGGCCGGCTCGCGGACCGCGCCCTGATGCCCAGCCTGTACGGCGGACTGGTGGCCGTGACCGTCGTGCTGACCACCTTCGGTTGGCTGGCACACAGCAAGGCGGGTGCGCTGGTCGCCGTCTTCGCGCTGGGGTTCAGCGCGAGCATCTTGATTCCTGCGTTGCAGACACGGCTGATGGATGTTGCGCACGAGGGTCAATCGCTGGCGGCGTCGTTGAACCACTCGACGCTCAACGTGGCCAACGCGCTCGGCGCTTGGCTCGGCAGCGTCGTACTGGCGGCCGGGTACGGGTACGAGTGGCCGAGCCGGGTCGGTGCTGCGCTCGCGGTCGCCGGGCTTGTCCTCGCTCTGGTGTCGGGACGGATGGACCGGCGTACGGGGGAGCTGGTTGAGGCTCGGTCCTAGGTTGCGGGCCGCGGCATGATCTGCAAGCCTGGGGTTGCATATCATCGGCTCCGGAGGCGATCGTGGCAGCGCTGGACATCAACCGCAGCATCGACATCAAGGCGACGGTCGCCAAGGTCTGGGCCGCGCTGACCGAACCCGAGTTGCTGAGGGAGTGGTTCGGCGATCTGGTCGAGTTCGACCCGTCGCCCGGAGCCACCGGTGTGGTCGGCTGGACGGCGGAGAAGATCGGGCCGTTCCAGATGGTGGTCGAGCAGGTGGACGCGCCGAAGACGCTGGTCTACCGGTGGGCCCGCGAGGCCGGGGTCGAGCTCACGCCGGAGAACTCCACCGTCGTCCGGTTCGACGTGGTCGAGATCGACGGTGGGACTCGGGTGACGGTGCAGGAGACGGGGTTCGAGACGCTGAGCGATCCGCAGGCCGCGCGTCGCGGAAATGCCGACGGGTGGCCTCGCGAACTGCGCCAGCTCGCGGACCTGGTGGAGTCGCTGTGAGCGGGACGAGTACGGAGGTTCCCGCCGTACTGGCGGTGCTGGCCGACGAGACCCGCTGGCGGATCCTGACCGAGGTCGGCCGGTCCGAGCTGTCCGCGAGTGCGCTGGCCGGACGGCTGCCGGTGAGCCGCCAGGCCATCGCCAGGCATCTGACGGTGCTGGCCGACGCCGGGCTGGTCGAGCCCGTGCGCGCCGGCCGCGAGATCCGGTACCGGGCGCTCGGCTCGCGGCTCAGCGCGCTGGCCAGTGAACTCGACGTCATCGGCCGGGAGTGGGACCGTCGGCTCAACGCGCTGAAGCGCGTTGCGGAACGCCTCGACTGAGGCCGATCCAGACCAGGCCTGCGCTGAC
Source organism: Kribbella sp. NPDC023855 (assembly GCF_040639475.1). Lineage (NCBI taxonomy): Bacteria > Bacillati > Actinomycetota > Actinomycetes > Propionibacteriales > Kribbellaceae > Kribbella > Kribbella sp. NPDC023855. Next base: position 397,348 of record NZ_JBFAAA010000003.1, on the reverse strand, counting down.
CAGGGTCACGACGACGTTCACGCCCAGGGCGAAGTGAATGCCGGTCAGCTCGATGCTCCGGGTCGCGGCGATCGCGCTCAGGATCGGGATGCCGACCGAGATCGCGACCTGCTGGGTCATCGTGGTCAGTCCGGTGGCCAGACCTTGTTCCTCGTTCGGCAGGCCGGACGTACCGGTCACCGTGTAGGCGACGATGGACGTCACGTGGCCGAAGAATCCGATGAACAACGCGGGGATCAGGAGGGCCAGGCCGATCCGGTCCGACCCGACGAAGAGCAGTGGCAGCGTGGACAGGCCTTGCACGGTCATGCCCGCAACGAGCACCGTCCGGTAGCCGTGCCGGCCGATCAAGCGCCCGGCGATCACGCCGGCTGCCACCGCTGCCAGGCCGGGTACGCCGAAGATGAGGCCGGTCGTGAGTGGGGCGAAGCCGAGGATGCGCTGCAGGTACAGGGTCATCAGGAAGACCATGCCGGTGTTCATCGTGAAGACGATGAAGCCGGCGTAGTTCCCCCACTTCACCGTGGATCGCTTGAGGATGCGGACAGGAGCCAGCGGCGCGGCCGCGCGGAGCTCGATCAGCAGGAACGCGACCAGGAGTACGCCGCCGATGACGACCGCGAGGATGCTGTGCTCGACGGCGGCGTACACGATGGCCAGCAGGCCGCCGGTCACCGTGATCGCGCCCGGGACATCCAGCTTCACCCGCTCGGACACTCTGCTCTCGTCGATCACGAACGGCGTGCAGACGACGATCAGAACGGTGACCGGAACATTGATCAGGAACGCGGCTCGCCAGCTCAGCAGGCTGACCAGAGCGCCGCCGACCAGCGCGCCGATGGTGAAGCCGCCGGACAGCAGTGCGCCGTTGAGGCCGAGGACACGGTCGCGGAGCGCACCTTCGGCGAATGTTGTGGTGAGCAACGAAAGCGCCGCGGGGAGCGCCATCGCGGTGGCCAGTCCTTGCAACGCGCGCGCGATCAGCAGTGCTTCGGGGCTGCCGGCCAGACCGCCGAGTAGTGAGGCGCCGGCCAGCAGGACCATGCCGCCCAGGAACAGCCGACGCCGGCCGAACAAGTCGGCGAACCGACCCAACAGAAGGGCGAAACCGGCCGACGGAAGCGCGTAGGCGGCGGGGATCCACGGGTACTGCGCTACTTCCATCCCCACGCCCGCGCCGGTTTCCGGCAGCGCGACGTTGAGGATCGAGAAGTCGACGGACACCAAGAACCCGGCGCCGAGCAGCACCAGCAGCACCACGCGCTGTCTGCTGGTCAACCGTGGCGGTGAGATCGCGTCGGTGGTCAAAGCATCATCCTTTGCTGTCGAAAGGCACCGTCCAATGTGCAACTCCAGGATTGCACGTCGCCTTTTGATGTGCAACGTGTGAGTTGCAGTACCAGCGGCGCCCCGGTTGGGGCGGTTTCGGTTGATTGGTTAGATCGGGGTATGGCGACGTTGACGTTGAGTGGCCCGGACCTGGTTCGCCGGCGCGGGTTGCGGCAGATGCGGACGGTGGCGCTGTCCCTGCTGGTACTGGCGGCGGTGGTCTACGTCCTGACGCTGCACCACGGCGGTGCGTGGGGGTACGTGAACGCGGCCTCCGAAGCGGCGATGGTCGGTGCGCTGGCCGACTGGTTCGCGGTGACCGCGTTGTTCCGGCATCCGCTCGGGCTGCCGATCCCGCACACGGCGATCGTGCCGACCCGCAAAGACGCGCTGGCCGAGAGCCTGGAGCAGTTCGTCACCGAGAACTTCCTGTCCGAGGAAGTCGTGGCCGAGAAGATGCGCAGCGCCGAGGTGAGCCGCCGGGCCGGGGAATGGCTTGCCTCCGGCAACCATGCCGAGCGGATCGTCGAGGAGGGTGCCCGAACGGTCGGCGCCGCGCTGCCGAAACTCGGCGACGACGACGTCACCGCGTTCGTCCGCGGCTCGCTGCTGCCCCGCTTCGCCAAGGAGCCGCTCAGCCCGATCGCCGGGCACTTCCTCGCCTCGGTGGTGGACGACGGCGCGCATCACGCCTTGTTCGACCTGCTGATGGTCGAGGCCTACGACTGGCTGGCCGAGAACCGCGAGACGCTGGCCGAGGTGGTCGCGCCGCGGGCGCCGAGGTGGTCACCCCGCTGGGTCGACTCGATCGTCATCGACCGGATCCACCGCGAGGCGCTCGCCTGGTTGGCCGCAGTACGGGATGATCCGCGGCACCCGGCCCGCAAGGCGGTCGACCGGCTGCTGGTCCAGCTGGCCGACGACCTGCAGAACGACCCGGAGATGATGGAACGCTTCGAGGCGTTCAAACGGCGGATGCTCAGCCACCCCGACATGGGCACCAGCCTGACCGCGGTCTGGGACGCCGTCCGGACCTCCTTGATCGACGCGATCGGCGACCCCGAGGGCCCGCTGCGGGTGCGCGCCACCCAGACCATCCAGGACTTCGGCAAGCGGCTGCAGACCGACGAGACGCTGATCGCGAAGGTCGACACCCGCGCCGCCGAGGCGGTCGGCTACGTGGTCCGCACCTACGGCACCGAGATCGTCTCCGTCATCTCCGACACCATCGAACGCTGGGACGGCCGCGAAGCCGCCGCCCGGATCGAACTGCACGTCGGCCGCGACCTCCAGTTCATCCGCATCAACGGCACCGTCGTCGGGGCCTTGGTAGGCCTCGTCATCCACACCGTCAGCCACCTGCTCTAGCCGGCCTGTCAAAAGCTGCAGGTACGGCGGCCTGCCGGCGGGTGGGCGGTATCCTTTGCCGGCTGGGCCTGGGTGGGTTCGGCTGGGGGGATAGGCGAGGGTTTCTGCGATGGATGACGAGCAGTTGACCGGCGCGCCGGTCAAGCGTGGGCCGGGGCGGGCGGTGTGGGTTGCCGGGGGAGCCGCTCTCGCGGTGGCCGTGGCTGCTGTGGCGTGGTCGGTGGTGGGGCGGGAGGATCCGGGGCCCGCGCCGGGTGGCGGTGGGGTGTCGGTGACGCCGACTGCGACGGGCTCTGTGCCGGATGCCGAGACGCAGATGCTGACCGAGATCGACGCAGTACTGAAGGCTCGCGCGGCGGCTGTGCTGGCGGGCCGGCTGCCGCAGTACCTGGCCACTGTGGACGCGAAGAACGCCAAGCTGGTGCAGCGGGACAAGCAGGTGTTCGCCAATCTGCGGAAGCTCGGGCTGAAGCAGTTCAGCTATGCCCGGGAGACTAGTTTCGTTCCGGAGAAGCACGGCACTGACGGGTGGGCCGTCCGGCTCATGATGGTGCTGCAGATCGAGGGGATCGACGCGGCGCCGCGGGCCACCCCGCTCGGCTACACGTTTGCCCAGCGAGGCGGCCGCTGGCTGCTGGTGGCCGACGACGATCTTGCCGCCGAATCCGATCGCGGTACCTATCGCGAACCCTGGGATCTCGGCCCGATCGAGGTCGCCCGGGGAGGGGGCGTGCTGGTCGTAGTACCGGCCGGCGAAGGGGCCAACGCCCGGCGGCTGGTGCAGGAGTCGAGGGAGGCCCTGCCCGCGGTACGGCTCGCGACTCGGCGGGCTCAGCAGGGGATCCTGGTCATCGCGATGCGCGACCGCAAATCGATGGATACCGAATGGGCCACCGGCGGTCATCCGGCCGGCGCCGTCTCGGTCCGGAACTACTCACCCACCGACGCCGCGCTGACCAGTTTCAAGGTCACGGGCAGCCGGATCGTGATCAACCCGACCTACCGCGAGACCTCGGACCGGTTCCTGCTCGCGCACGAGTTCACCCACGCGGCGCTGTCCACTCTGGGCAACAGCGCGCCGACCTGGCTGGTCGAGGGCTTCGCGATGTACGTCGAGAACCGCCTCGCCGAGCAGAGCGGCAGCGCCGACCAGGTCGCCGACTGGCGCGACAAGCTGCTGAGCAAGTCCGTCAAACCGCTGGTCGTCCTGCCCATCGACGGCATCTTCCACGGCGACTACGACGAGGAGAGCTACGGCGTCAGCTGGCTCATCGTCGAGTACCTCGTCACGAAGTACGGCCTGGACAAGGTCAACGCCCTCTACGCCGACCTCGCCAAGGGCTCCGACGACCCGGCCGCCCGCGAACAAACCCTCCGCAAACACCTGAAACTCTCGGAAGCGGCCCTGGTAGCCGCACTGAAGAAGTACACAGGGCCGTCCTGAGCGCTTGCCGTACCTAGTCGACCGTCCAGGTGTCGGTGCCGGTGATGAGGGACTGGAGGTTGGTGTTGCCGCCGGCGGTTTCGTGGGCGGTGGCCACCTGCTGGCGGACCATGTCGTCGTACGCCGGCCGGTCCACCGAGCGGAAGATGCCGATAGGGGCCTGGTGGAGGACGCCTGCGTCGGTCAGGCGGGACAGGGCGAACGCGTACGCCGGGTCGTCGGTGTGGGCGTCGTGGACGACCAGGTCGGACTCACCGCCGGGGAGGTCCGCCACCTCGCGGACCGCCAGTGAGGCGAAGCCGTCACGGACCACGCCGAGGTGGCCGTCGGTGCCGAAACGGATCGGTTCCCCGTGCGCCAGCGGGATGATCGCGTCGTCGCGGGTCTCCGGGTTCTTGAACGCGTCGAAGGCGTTGTCGTTGAAGATCGGGCAGTTCTGGTAGATCTCCACGAACGCCGTACCGCGGTGCTCGGCCGCGGCCCGCAGTACCGAGGTGAGGTGTTTGCGGTCGGAGTCGACCGTGCGGGCGACGAAGGTCGCCTCCGCGCCGAGCGCCAGCGAGACCGGGTTGAACGGGTTGTCCACCGAGCCCATCGGCGTCGACTTGGTGACCTTGCCGGGCTCGGAGGTCGGCGAGTACTGGCCCTTGGTGAGGCCGTAGATCCGGTTGTTGAACAGCAGGATCTTCAGGTTCACGTTGCGGCGCAGGGTGTGGATCAGGTGGTTGCCGCCGATCGACAGCGCGTCGCCGTCACCGGTCACCACCCAGACGCTCAGGTCCGGCCGGGCCACCGCGAGCCCGGTCGCGATCGCCGGGGCGCGGCCGTGGATCGAGTGCATGCCGTACGTCGACAGGTAGTACGGGAAGCGGGACGAGCACCCGATCCCCGACACCATCGCGACGTTCTCGCGCTTGATCCCGAGCTCGGGCAGGAAGCCCTGGAAAGCAGCCAGTACTGCGTAGTCGCCGCAACCCGGGCACCACCGGACCTCCTGGTCCGACACGTACTCCTTGCGGCTCTGTGGCTCGGTCGCGGCCGGTACGCCGCGCAGTCCGCCCGGCAGGCTGTGCATTCCCCCCGGCAGACCGAGATCGACGGTGCTCATCGTGCTCCCTCCGGGTGGTGGATGCCGTTCGGCTGGATGTTCAGGGCCTCGCCGTGGGTGAGGTTGGCGGCGGCCTCGCCGAGGTGGCGCGCGTCGTCGTCGATCCCTTCGGTCTCCTCGACCAGGTTGCCGATCACCTCGGCCAGCTCGGCGGCGCCCAGCGGCATGCCGCGCACCTGCGCGTAGGAGACGACGTCGACCAGGTACTTCGCGCGCAGCAGCATCGCGAGCTGCCCGAGGTTCATCTCCGGGACCAGCACCTTGTCGTACTTCGCGAGCACCTCGCCGAGGTTCGGCGGGAACGGGTTCAGGTGCCGCAGATGCGCCTGGGCGACCTTGCCGCCGACCTTGCGGACCCGGCGGCAGCCGGCCCCGATCGGGCCGTAGGTGCTGCCCCAGCCGAGGACCAGGACCTTCGCCGTACCGTCCGGGTCGTCCACTTCCAGCGGCGGGACGGTGATGCCGTCCACCTTCGCCTGGCGGGTCCGGATCATCAGGTCGTGGTTGGCCGGGTCGTAGGAGATGTTGCCGGTCTTGTCCTCCTTCTCGAGCCCGCCGATGCGGTGGTCGAGACCCGCCGTACCGGGGATCGCCCAGGCTCGCGCCAGCGTCTCCGGGTCACGCAGGTAGGGAAGGTAGACCGGCTCGCCCTTGGCGTTGGTCGCGTTGGGGCCGACCGTGAAGTTCGGGTCGATCGTCGGCAGATCCTCGATCTGCGGGATCTGCCAGGGTTCCGAGCCGTTGGCCAGGTAGCCGTCGGACAGCACGATCACCGGGGTGCGGTAGGTGACCGCGATCCGGGTCGCCTCGACCGCGATCGAGAAGCAGTCGGCGGGCGACTGCGCGGCGACCACCGGCAGCGGCGCCTCGCCGTTGCGGCCGAACATGACCTGCAGGAGGTCGGCCTGCTCGGTCTTGGTCGGCATGCCGGTCGACGGGCCCGCGCGCTGGATGTCGCAGACCACCAGCGGCAGCTCGAGCATCACGGCGAGACCGATCGTCTCGGACTTCAGGCTGATGCCCGGACCGGACGACGTGGTCACGCCGAGCGCGCCACCGAACGACGCGCCCAGGGCGGCGCCGACACCGGCGATCTCGTCCTCGGCCTGGATCGTGGTCACGTCGAACCGCTTCAGCTTCGACAGTTCGTGCAGCACGTCGGAGGCCGGCGTGATCGGGTAGGCGCCGAGCACCAGCGGCAAACCCGCGCGCTGCGCGCCCGCCACCAGGCCGTACGCCAGTGCGAGGTTGCCGGAGATGTTGCGGTAGGTGCCGGTCGCCATCCGGGCCGGCTTCACCTCGTACCGGACCGAGAACTCCTCGGCGGTCTCGCCGAAGTTGTAGCCGGCCCGGAACGCCGCGATGTTGGCGTCGCGGATGTCCGGTTTGCCGGCGAACTTCGACTGCAGGAAGTCGATCGTCGACTCGACCGGGCGCTGGAACAGCCAGGAGACCAGCCCGAGGGCGTACATGTTCTTCGCCCTGGACGCGTCCTTGCGGGACAGCCCGAACTCCTTGACCGACTCCACCGTCATACCGGTCAGGTTCAGGCCGATCACGTGGTACGCCTCGAGCTCGCCGGTCTCCAGCGGGTTCTCGTCGTACCCGATCCGCTTCAGGTTGCGTGCGGTGAAGTCGGCGGTGTCGATGATCAGGGTCGCGCCGCGCGGGACGTCGCTCAGGTTCGCCTTCAGCGCGGCCGGGTTCATCGCGATCAGGACGTCGGGCGCGTCACCCGGCGTCAGGATGTCGTGGTCGGCGAAGTGCAACTGGAACGACGAAACCCCCGGCAACGTTCCGGCAGGTGCCCGGATCTCGGCTGGGAAGTTGGGCAACGTCGACAGGTCATTGCCGAACGATGCCGTCTCCGCGGTGAATCGGTCCCCGGTGAGCTGCATCCCATCGCCGGAGTCGCCGGCGAAACGGATCACCACGCGGTCGAGCTGCTTGACCTCGATGGTCACTTTTCTGTTCATCTCCAAGTCGAAGCTTGGGTCGGCCGGTCCTCTCGTGAAGGACAGGTCGATCCCCCCAGTCAGGGCGATACCTCAATGTTAGTTCGCCCTTAGTACGGAACCATGCAGAAGACCGGATGGTCCACAGCCTGGGATCAGCAGAACAAATCCGCGGAGGACGGCAAACCTGTCAGTGTGACGTACCGCAGTCGTTCGCTTGCCATCTGCAGTCGGGTCCGGCAGGGTGTCTTCATCAAGCTGTGATCTACCCCGGGGCCCAACCCGGGCTCGAGGGAGTTCCACCATGGGCGTGCGCCCGATCATTGGCCTGCTGGTTGCTGCCGTCCTTCCGCTCAGTGGTTGTGCTGCCACGGTGGCGCCGGCCCAGAGCGCCCTGTCGGTTCCGGACGCCAGGGTCGCGCCCGCCGTCGTCTCGACCACGCCGGTCCGGACGGTGAAGATCACCAGCATCAAGACCACCAACACGACCAAGGGCGTGCTGACCGTGGTCGGGCAGATCACCCCGGCGCCCGCGCCCAGGACGCGCGTCTCGCTGCAGCGCTGGTCGTCGAAGCTGCGCAGGTGGGAGGAGGTCGGCCACGGGGTGACCTCGGGGTCGAGCGTCACCATCCCGCCGACGCTTCCGGCGTCCGTGAAGACGTACCGGCTGGCGATCGGCTCGCAGGCGCCGTACGCCGCGGCCGTGTCGCCGATGATCAGCTTCTCGCACTACGTCTTCCGCGGGATCTTCAAGAAGCCGCTGCTCGCCACGGGCGGCAAGGGGCACCCGCAGTTCACCGTCGTACCGCCGTCCGAAGGTCCGCGCCGGGCGGAGGCCGAGCTGATCGCGGACCGGCGCGGCTACGTCTGGGGCGACATCGACACCACCGGTTGCCGCGGGGTGCGGACGTGGCTCGGCAACATCACCGACGGCACGATCCGGACGTCGCTGCTGAACGGCACCACGGTGATCGGCTCGGTGGACATGAAGCAGGAGACCGAGACCTGGCTGACCCGCGACATCCGCGGCGTCAACCGCCTGCGCTTCCAGGTCGCCGACCTGAAGTCCGGCTACGGCCCGATCGTCGCCGTCGACGCGTTGGTGCTCTGCACCAATTAGGCTGTCGCCATGACCTATGGCGTGATCGGCGCGATCGTCGGACTCGGCCTGGTCGGGCTGCTCGGGGCCTTCGCGCTCAACAAGGCGCTGACGATCACCTACCCGACCGCGGACAAGCTCACGACGTACGAGTCCGGTGTCGACCCGGTCGGTGAGGGCTGGGCGCAGGTCCACATCCGGTACTACCTGTTCGCCTACCTCTATGTGATCTTCGCCGTGGACGCCGTCTATCTGTTCCCGTGGGCGACCGTCTTCGCGGCGGTCGGCGTGGCCAGCCTGATCGAGATGTTCGTCTTCCTCGGCTTCGTCGCGGTCGGCCTGCTCTACGCCTACCGCAAGGGCGTCCTCAGCTGGACCTGATCAGCCTGCGGCGAGCGACTGCGCGAGGGCGTTGGCGATGGCCCAGTCCTGGCAGCCGACGCCGACGGACTTGAAGACCGTGCGCCCGGTTGGTGTGGGTATTGGGCTCGCGAGGGCAGTGCCCAGCTCGAGGAGTTCCTGTACTACGCCCGCGCCGACCGCGTCGATGATCTCGCCGGACTCCTCCAGGGCGGCTTCGCGCTGGTCGACCATGACTGTCGAGGCGGTGGCGAGCAGGTCGCGGGGGAGTTCTCGCATCGTCGGGCGGAAGGCACCGATCGCGTTGACGTGCACCCTGGCCGGGAGGGCTGCCGCGTCGAAGAGCGGGGTGGATGACGAGGTCGCGCAGCAGACGATGTCCGCCGTGGCGATCGCGTCGTCGATGGAGGTACCGGGCGTGAAGGTGACGTCGGGGAACTCTGCGGACAGAGTCGCGGCCAAGGAGGTAGCCCGGTCGGGGTTCCTGCCCGTGACGGCGACGTGGGCGATACGTCGTACGGCGAGAACCGCGCGGACCTGGTCGGCGGCTTGGGCGCCGGTACCGAGGAGGGTGAGGCGAGTCGCGTCCGGAGCGGCGAGCAGATCGGTGGCGACACCGACGGCCGCGCCGGTCCGCAGGGTGGTGATCGAGGTGCCATCAGCGACGAACTGACCGCCACCACCGGTCCAGATCACGGTCGCCCGAATCGCCGGGAGCTGGTCGAGCGCGATCCCGATCTTCTTCACCACCGCGGTCCTGGACGGCGAGTGGTACGCCGACATCACCAGCACCGCCCCACCTCCGAAGACCTGCCGAGCCGGCAACACGAACTCCCCCGCCGCCAACCCCAGAAACGCCGCCCGAACAGCACCAATCGCAACCGGCATCGAAACGGTCCGCCGCACGTCCTCCGCACTCAGCACCTTCATAAGACGCCGAGGCTATAGCAGCCCCAACAGGTACGGGCCGAGACGTACCGAGGTGCTGCGGAAGCGTGGTCTGGGCGATTTGGTGATTCGGAAGGTGCTGGGTGCGAATCTGGTGCGGGTGGTCGGTGGTGGGGATTTTCGTCACGGAGGGTGATCGGGTGGGCGGGATGAAGTTGTTGCCGTGGTCACCGTTGGTGATTGCGGTGGGCAACTTTTGGGTTCGGGAAGCTCGCTCTGTAACGGATTGCAACGAGACTGTCGCCAAGTCAGAACATTGGGGTTACAGTGATCACTGGGGGATACGGGGCAATCACGGGGCGGTGAGGGCATGTCTTGGCAACTCTGGGTGTTGATTGCGGCGGCAGGGACCGGTGTTACCGCGGTCCTGCTGGCGAAGCTCAGCCAGGCACAGGAGGTCTTCGAACGCATCGTCGAGCCCGGTCCGCGACCGCCGGCTGACCTGCACGCGGTCCACCACCCCGAAGAACCAGTCCGGGTACGCCGACGGCGAGAGCCCAAACCGACCTGGTTCCCGCAGCCGGCCCATCACCACCGCTCGCGCGGCCACCACTAACCAGCCACCACAACACGACGCGGCCACCACAGACCGCGCCCCACGCAGTACCACGCGGCCGGCACGGACCGCGCCCAACGCAGCACGACGCGGCCGGCACGGACCGCGCTCTCCACAGCATCGCTCGGTCAGCACTTGATTGCGCGCCAATAAGCGCCGCTTGCGTCGCCACCTCTGACCCGTGGCAGCGTTCGCGGTAATAGTGGGCGCCCACTACGTACCTGTTCCCCAGGCCATCACCCCCCGGCCTTGAGAGCATGCGCAGCGGGCGCCCACCTCGTGCTAGGCCCAGGGGTTGAACGGGACGGCGGCGGGCTTCGCGGCGTTCAGCAGGTTGCGGAAGCGGTCGTCCTTGTCGGTGATCTTGATCGTCGCGGAACCGAAGTCGGCATTCATCAGGGTGTCGCGCAGGCCGGTGCTCGGCCAGCCGTTCCAGTCGACCAGCGGGGGATAGCGCCAGTTGTGGTAGTGGTTCTCCGGCGGTTCGTCGTTGCTGTTGGCGAGCCGGAAGAAGTGCGTGCTCGCGCCGTCCTTGTGGTAGACGACCTTCGGATGCGTACCGTCGAAACGCACCTGTGAGCGCGGGTAGGTGACCCGGCCACTGTGCTGCGTCGTGGTCAGGTACTCGACCTGGTTGGTCGCCTGGTTGACCCACGAGATGACGTGCTCGAAGTCGTGCCGGTGACCGCCGAGTCCGCTGCCGGCCACCGCCTGGTCCTTCTCGAAGTAGCTGGCGTAGACGACCGCGCACCACCCGTTGTTGCACTTCGAGCGGGCGTAGGTCTGCGAGTTGTCCAGGTCGGACTGGTCGTGGCAGTTGCCGTTGACGGCGCCGGTGGTGTTCAGGCCGCCGTTGAGGGCGCCATTCGAACCGATGGCTGGTACGGCGTAACACCCGTCGGTGTCGTAGTCGTAGGCCGGCGAGAAGGACTGCTCCAGCCCGCCGGCATTTTGCGGCAGGTGCGGCGGCGGCGCGGCGTACGCGACCGCGGCAGACGTCACCATCAAAGCGGCCGTACCAAGAACCACACCAAGAACCCGGCGACGCCGCCGGTGCACGGGTGGTCGGGTGGGGGTGGGGGGCGGTGGGTTTTGCATGGGGTGCTCGTTTCGGGGCGGGTGCACCCGTGGGGCGGCAGGGCGTCCGCGGGGGCGGGGGGCGGATGCGAACGGTGTTGAGGATGTCACCCCGAGGACACGTCAGTACATACTTGACGTGACCAAGAATTGACGCTCGGTGAACTTTGTTAGCCGAGCAGCCCGTCCCGCCGGGCCACGGCGGCTGCCTCGGTCCGGCTGCGCACGCCCAGCTTGGCCAGGATGTTGGAGACGTGCACGCTCACCGTCTTCTCCGAGATGTAGAGCTCCCGAGCCAGCTGACGGTTGGTCCGCCCCTCCGCCAGCAGAGCCAGTACTTCGCTCTCGCGGGCGGTCAGCGCGGCCGGCCCGACCCCGGCGTCTGCTCCACCGAGGGCATCGAGCAACGGCTTGGCACCGAGCTCCCGGGCTGCTTCGCTGGCCAGCGCCACCTGCTCGTTGGCATCGGCAACCTTGCCGGCCGCCCGCAACGCGGCGGAGAAGTGCAGTCGCGACCAGGCCTGCTGATGGACGTCGCCGTACCCGAAGGCGTCGACGGTTCGCTGCCAGGTGGCGACATGCTCCGCCGGCGTCGGCGGGTCGATGTCGGCCAGCCAGCGCAGGCGCTCCCACTCGGCCTCGAGCCGGGCCAGCCACGCGATCCCCTCGACACCGAGCACCCGGCCCGGCGGCAACCCCTTCTCGGCCGTGGCCTGACCGTCCGCCACGAGTTCGGCCCCGCGGGCCACCAGTTCGGCGGCCGCGCTCGGCTCGTGGACGGCGCGCTGGCACAGCACCTGCAGCCCGATCGCCGCGAAGCGGATCCGGGCCATGAACCACTCGGTCTGGAAGACGTCGATGAGCAGCGACGACACGTCGGCCAGCAACTTCTCCGCCTCGGCCACTTGGTTCAGCTGGAGATAGGCGTCGACGGCCGGCTGCAGACCGATGATCGGCAGCATCACGTCGAGCGTCCACCACTTGCGCAACCGCTGCAGCTCCTCGGCGACCGAGGTGTCGCCGCGCCCGCCGCGGACAGCGAACCCGACCGCTCGCAACGCCGCCGCGGCGGCAGCGGGCGTCATCGAGTCGATCTGCGCGGTCGCCGCGGCCTCATCCCACTCGCCCAGCACGAACTGGGTCAGCGCAAGCATCCGCCGCGCATCGAACCCGTACGCCGCCCACTGACGCCCGAGCTCGCCCGCTCGCTCGGTGGCCAGCAGGAACGCGGGCTTGGCGCTGGCGAGGTCGCCCATCTCGTAGTAGATCGAGCCGAGCAGGAACCGGCTGCGCACCTCGGCCGCCGGGTCGCCCGTCAGCTGAGCGCGGACCGCGGCCTCCTCCAACTGCTTGGCCGCGGCGATCGGATCACCAGCTCGCCGGCGCAACTGCGCCAGCGTGATCCCGGCGTCGCTCGCGGCCGACTCCTGGCCGACCTCCCGCGCGATCTGCAAGGCCTCGTTGGCCCAGCGCTCGGCTTCCATCGGCCGCCCGAGCGCGTCCGACACCCGCGCGTACATCGAGGCGACCTGCGCCTTGAACACGCTGGCCGGCTCGTCCGAGGTCAGCCGCATCGCCTGCGAGATGGCCTCGTGCGCCTCCTGGTCGTGGTCGATCGCCAGCGCGATGTCGGCCAGCGGCATCAGCAGCTGAGCCCGCTGCAGCCGCGGGGCGTCGGCCGGCAGCTCGGCCAGCGCCTTGCGCAGCAGCTTGAGGGCGCGCAGTTGCTGCGCCGACAAGGCCGCGGCCGTCGCAGTCTCGACAATCAGCCAGGTCTTGTCGATGCTCGCGTCGCTCGACGCGTTCGGGTAGAGCTCCAGCGCCATCTCGTAGTGCTTCAGCGCCTCCTGCGGAGCCGCCACCGAGATGGCCTCCTGCCCCGCCCGGACTCGCGCCTCGAAAGCAGTGGCCAGGTCGTGGGACCTGGTCGCGTGTCCAGCCAGCTCCGCCGCAGTACCGGCGACTGTCTGGTCCTTCAGAGCTTTCGCGTACGCCGCATGCTGCCGCACGCGCTCGCCCGGCAGCAGGTCGTCGTACACAGCCTCTGCCAGCAGCGCGTGCCGGAAGTAGTAGCTCGCGTTGCCGGGGTGCTCGATGATGTGCGCGTCGATCAGTTCCCGCAGCGCCGCGTCCAGCTCACGGTCGGGCAGGCCGGCCACAGCAGTCAGCAGCGTGTGGGGAACGCGTCGGCCGGCTACTGCGATCACCCGGGCGACCTGGCGGGCGTCGTCCGACAGTGGGTCGAGCCGGACGAGCAGCAGGTCGGCCAGGTCCGGCGGTACTGCGTCGGCGTCGCCCATCGACGCGGCAGCGGCCAGCTCCTCGGTGAAGAACGCATTGCCGCCCGCACGCTCGAGGATCCGGAGCTGCTCGATCTCCGGGAGAGGCGTGGTGAGCAGGGCGGACAGCAGGGTGCGGGAGTCGGTGTCGTCCAGGGGCAGCAGGTTGACCCGGCGTACGCGCGGGTTGCGGGACCACTCGGCGATCGGCCGGCGCAGCGGGTGCCGCCGGTGCAGGTCGTCGCTGCGGTAGGACACGACGAGAGCCAGCCGCTGAGACGTGAGCCGGGTGAGCAGGAAGCCGATCAGGTCGCGGCTGGAGTCGTCGGCCCAGTGCGCGTCCTCGATGATCACCACGAGCGGCTCGCTGGTCGACAGCGCGGTGAAGGCACCCAGTACTGCGTCGAACAGCGCAGCACGGTCCAGCTGTCCCTCTTGCGGGACGGGCTGGGCGCCGATCAGCCGGTGGGTGGGCAGCAGCCGGCCGATCGCCGGGAAGTTGGTCAGGACGCTCTCGACCAGCTCGGGCCGCTCGCCGGCCAGCCGGCCGAAGATCTCGGTGAACGGCAGGTACGGCAGGCCGGCGTCGCCGAAGTCGGTGCAGTGCCCGACCAGGACGCCGAAACCGCGCTCGTGCGCACCGGTGGCCACCTCGTCGAGCATCCGGGTCTTGCCGACGCCGGCGTCACCGGACAGCAGGATCGCGCCGGCGCGGCGGGTTTTCGCCTCGTCCACGGCGCTGAGCAGTGCGGCCAGCTCGGTCGAGCGGCCGACGAGAGGTGTCGAGTTCCAGGGCACGTCGTCCATCTTCGCCCCTGGCGCCGACACAAATCGACGGCATCCCGTCCGTTGTGTCCCTACTGACAAAGAAACGCCGTCCCCGACCGGGACTATCTGGTCGGGGACGGCGGTCACGGCGCTCATGCGGCCGTGGTGGGCCGCAGGACGCGGCGAGCGTGCCGCGGCTCCGGCTGGCCGGTCTCCTGGCGCTCCCGGCGGGCGGCGGCCCGGCCGAAGTCACGCTTGATCCGCTCCTGGCGGTAGGCGGTCTCCGCCTGGGCTGACTGAACTGTGGTGAACATGGTGTCCCTCCCTTCAGGCGCTCTTGGCGAACAGGTGGACGATGCTGCGGCGGGTCCCCGACTTGCGGTTGGCCCTGCGGTAGTCACGGGTGAGGCGCTCCCTGCGGTAGCTGACCTCTGCCTTGACCGACTCGTTCGTGTACATCTGGTGCCTCCTGGCTGGTGTTGCCTCGACTCCTTGTCGATGCCCCTAATCTGCTCGTCTGAGGAGGACCGGCACATCGGAACTAGTCCCTATCCAGGGCCTCGGCCGGGCCCTAGGGAGTCCCTACGCCCAGTCCTGCGCCTAGCCCTGCGAACAGCCCGGGAACAGCAGTGCGGCCGAGACCCGGGAGGGGTCTCGGCCGCACTGGTGGAGGGGGCAGGGGGTGGTCGGGCGCTCACATCGCAGTCCTGGCCACGACGGCCGGCCTGCAGGGTGTAGCGGTCACTGGCTTCGCAGGCCTGCGCCGGAACCACAGCAGGCGCAGGCTGTTGGCGGTCTCGAAGTCGCGCCTGATGCGCTCTTGGCGGTAGGAGATCTCCGCTTGGAGCGACTGACTGGAGTATTGGTACACGGTGTCCTCCGGGAGCCTCGGTCGATGCCTCGACTGTGCTCGCCTGAGGAGAAGAGCCACATCAGCACTAATCCCTATGCCGCGCCTAGAGACCCCTTAGATAGGCCTCAAGCTCGTCCCTAGTGGGTGCGGTGGCCGGTCCGCGCCGGGTGACCGCAAGGGCAGCGGCCGCGTTCGCCCGGCGTGCAGCCTCCACCGGGTCCTTGCCCTCGGCAATACCGGCCAGAAACGCCCCTGCATGCGCATCCCCAGCCCCATTGAGGTCCACAGCCGGTACTGCGAACCCGTCCACCTGCGTGACGTCCTGACCCCGTACTGCGACCAGGCAACCACCCGGCCCGGTGCGGACGAGCACATCGGCCCGGCCCGCTCTCTGTCGTACTGCGTGAGCCGCCTCGGCCGGGTCGGACAGGCCGGTCAGTGAGGTGGCCTCGGCCGCGTTGGAGCTCCACCAGTCGGCCCTGGCGAGCACGGCCTCCAGGGCCTGGTCGGGGATCTCGGCAACGAGTGGGCCGGGATCGAAGAACACCTGGACGACGTCCGGCAACTTGCCGAGCCAGGGGAGTAGGGCGGTGCGGTTGGAGTCGTGCAACAGGCTGTACCCGGACAGGTACACGAGGTCGTCGGCTGCGGGCTCCGGGAGTTCGTCGCCGGTGAGAGTGGCCTCGGCGCCGGGACTGGTGACGAAGGTGCGTTCGCCGGTGGCGTCGACGAGGGTGACGACGAAGCCGGTGTCGATGTCTTCTCTTGCCGGGTGCAACCACTTGATGCGCGCCGTCTGCAGCGCGTCGCGGGCTTGGGCTCCGAAGGGGCCGGTGCCATGCGCACCGGCGTACAGGGTGGGGAGGCCTTGGCGGACGGCGGCGGTCATCACGTTGAAGCCGCCGCCGGGGGTGGCCGTCGTACTGGACGCGATGACGTCGCCGCCGCGGGCCGGAAGGTCGCCGACGGTGAGGACCAGGTCGATCACGACGTTGCCGAGGTGGAGGAGTCTCATCCGGCGCGGATCTTCAGGAGCTGGCCGGCGAGGTCGTCGAGCTCGAGGTTGTTGACCTCGGCAACTTTGGCGCGGGCGTCGGCGGGGAAGCCGTCGATGCCGTGGCACGCGCCGGCGATGGCTCCGGCGATCGCGGCGATCGTGTCGGTGTCACCGCCGAGCGAGGCAGCCAGGCGGGTGGCCAGCCAGGGGTCGTCGGGGTACGCGGCGAGGACGGCGAACGCGGCCGGTACCGACTCCTGGCTGGCGAGGCTGGTGCCGACGAGGTCGTAGAGAAGTGCAGACACGGCGCCCGGCCGAGGAGGGGTGTTGCCAGGCGCCGTGTCGATCAGGGAGGTGGCCCAGGTGATGCGGGTCGCGATGTCCGCACCGGCCACCCGATGGCCGCTCGTCGAGGCTTTGGTCGCGGCGGCGACCGCGAACTCGGTCGCCTCGTTGGTGGTCGCGCCGTCGATGCCCGCGCTGACCGCGGCCGCGACGGCTGCTGCGGCGGCCAGTGCGAGGCCGGTGTTGTGGGTCGCGGCGCTGGCGGCGACCACGCGATCGACGATCAGGTCGAGGTCGGCGGATGGGGTGGCGATGCCGACCGGGGTGATCCGCATTGCGGCGCCGTTGGTGGTGCCGTAGCGCCCGGTTTCTTCGATGTCCTTGCCTTGCAGCAGCTCGTCGATGGCGCGCCGGGTCGACGGTCCGAGCAGATCGAGCGAGCCGCGCTCCCGCATGCCGTCTTCCCACTCCAGCAGTTGCCGAGCGAGCTCCCGGCCGTCGACCTTCCCACCCGACGTCACCACCAACTTCGCCAGCAACACGGCCTGCTCGGTGTCGTCGGTCACCGCCCCCGCCGGCATCCCCGCCGCCAACGGCTGATCGTCCGGCGCCGGATGAAACCCATCGATCACCTCGCCGTACCGCGCAACGATGAGTGCCCGAGGCAACGACTGAGTCGGCATGCCAAGGGCATCTCCAATAGCCAACCCGTAGAGCGCGCCTGCGGCGCGCAGGGTGGGGGCGGAGGCGCGCGCGGCGGACCGCCCATCCCATCCGCCGGCGCCGGAGGCGCCGGGCTTGTTTGGCGGGCTCATCGAGTCGATCCGGAGTAGGTGAGGTTGAGTTCGAAGTGGGTGGGGTCGAGGAGGCTGTCCACCTGTTCGGCGAAGCGGTTGTCGGCGGTGTAGCTGACTCGGCGGGTGTGGAGGAACCAGGTGCCTTCGGGGCGGTCGAGGAGGATGGCTTCTTCGGGGTCGAGGGGGCGGCCGCGGAGGCGTTGTTCGCCGTGGTCCAGGTGCAGGCCGGCGCGGCTGAGGGTTGCCGTGATGGAGTCGCCGTCCAGCCCGCGTTCCGGCAGGTCGCGCAGGGCTTCCAGTGCCGGGATGCAGCTGCGCTCGATCGAGATCGCCTCGCCGCCCACGATCACCCGCAGCCGCTGGATCACGATCACGTCGGGCGAGTCCAGCCCGAGCCGCTCGGCCAGTTCATGGTCCTGTTCGTGGGCCAGCCGCAAGGTCTTCACCCGCGTCTCGACACCCTGCTGAGCCAGCGCGTGCGACCAGCCGAGCCGGTCGTCCAGCGGCCGGCCGTCGAACAGGACGAACGATCCCTTGCCGGTGCGGGTGGTGATCAGCCCGTCCTCGTTCAGTACGGCGAGCGCCGAGCGGACCGTGTTCCGGCTGACCGCGAACCGCTTCGCCAACTCGATCTCACCGGGCAACTGGCTGCCGTGCCCGACCCGGCCGGAGCGGATCTCACGAGCCAGGATCGAGGCGATCCGCTCGTGTTTGAGATTCACTCCACGAATCACTGGCTCTGCTTCCGAACCTCGTCCACCGTGACGACCTCGAGCATCGGCGAGTACAGCCGCAGGATGTCGAGCGTCTTCTGATGGCTGGCCTCATCAACCCCCGCACACGCATCAGCCACGACCTGAACCTGTACTCCGGCGTCGACCGCCGCCAGCGCGGTCGTCAGCACGCAGCAGTCGGTGGTGACACCCGCGAGCACCAGGGTTCCGTCCGGCCCCACCGCCTCGGCCAACTCGGGCCCCCACTTGCCGAAGGTGCTCTTGTCGAGAGTCGGCGCGCCGTGGAACTCGTCAACCAGTTGATAGGCGTAGGAGTCCGGCGACTGCAACGCGAACGGCCACTGTTCGTAGTACGGGACCCAGGATCCGGTCGGCTGCTCCGGGGCGACGAAGCGGGTGAAGATCACCGTGGGGAAGAGCTCGATGAGCTCCTGGGTCGGCTTGATCACGCGCTGGAAGTCGGGCGTGGCCCAGCCGCTCTCGGGATCGGCGAAGATGCGTTGCAGGTCGATCAGGGCCAGGACTCGTGCCATCAGGCGGTCACCTCCTGGGCCCGCACGCGCGAGCGCCCGGCGAAGTACTGGACCAGGAACGACACGACCAGCGCGAACAGTACGCCGAGGTTCGCGAACGCCCACGCGCCTTCCTTGCCGCCGAGGCCGAGCGGTTCGAGCAGGTAGCCCTGCCAGGTCAGCCAGCCGGCCAGGCTGTTGGTGACCAGTCCCCAGCCGATCGCGGTGGCGATCACCATGGTTGCTATCGGCAACCACTGGATGTCGCCGTACCGGCCGCGCCGGTCGAAGAGGTCGGCCTCGGCGTAGTCGCGCCGGCGGGTGGCGATGTCGGCGAGCATGATGCCGCACCAGGCCGCCACCGGGACGCCGAGGGTGATCAGGAAGCCCTGGAACTGGGACAGGAAGCTCTCGCTGGAGAAGAACACCACGTAGACGGTCCCGGCGATCATCACGAGGCCGTCGACGAACGCCGCGACGTACCGCGGGGCGGGCAGTCCGAGCGACAACAGGGCGAGCCCGGACGAGTAGATGTCCAGCACCGCGCCACCGACCAGCCCGAGCACGGCCACGATCACGAACGGCACCAGGAACCAGGTCGGCAGCGCCTCGGCCAGGGCTCCGATCGGGTCGGAGGCGATCGCCGTACTGAGGTCTTGGGAGGAGCCGGCGAGCAGCAGGCCGAAGACCAGCAGGACGACCGGCGCGATGGTGGAGCCGAACGTCGTCCAGCCGACCACGCCGCGGCTGGACGCGGAGCGGGGCAGGTAGCGGGAGTAGTCGGCGGCCGCGTTCACCCAGCCGAGGCCGAAGCCGGTCATCAGGAAGACGAGTGCGCCGATGACTTCCTGGCTCGACCCGCTCGGGAGCGAAGTGACGGTGCTCCAGTGGACCTGGTCGGCGACGAGGGCGATGTAGACGACGGTCAGTACGCCGGTGACGATCGTGATGACCGTCTGGGCGCGCATGATCAGGTCGAATCCGAGTACGCCGCAGAGGACGATCAGGGCGCCGACGACGACCAGCGCGACCAGTTTGGTGAGATCGCCACCACCCCAGCCGAGCCGTTCGAAGACGGTCGCGGTGGCCAGCGTCGCGAGAATGGTCAGCACGGTCTCCCAGCCGACGGTCAGCATCCAGCTCACCAGCGACGGAAGTTTGTTGCCGCGGACGCCGAACGCCGCCCGGCTCAGCACCAGCGTCGGCGCCGAGCCGCGCTTGCCGGCCAGGGCGATCAGCCCGCAGAGCAGGAACGAGAAGGTGACGCCGAGGACGCCGGCGATCACCGCCTGCCAGAACGAGATCCCGAAGCCGAGCGCGAAGGCGCCGTAGCTGAGCCCGAGCACCGAGACGTTCGCCCCGAACCACGGCCAGAACAGCTGCCGCGGGGTGCCCTTGCGGTCCGCGTCGTCGATCACGTTCAGGCCGTTGGCCTCGACCGCGAACGCCCGCACTTCCGGCGCATCCACCCGCAACTGATCGGCCATCGAGTAACTCCTGCCCGAAAAATGGACCTGTTCAGTCCTGTCCAGTTCACGGTAGGTCGGCGGCGGGGCGCGGTCAAGGAACGGGTTGACCTAGAGGTTGCTCTAGGACCTAGCGTGCTGAGTCCCGAGCGGAGGAGACGGCTGTGCGGAGATTCGAGGACAAGGTCGCTTTCGTGACCGGAGCCGCCCACGGCATCGGCCGGGCGACCGTACTGCGCCTCGCAGCCGAGGGCGCCGCCGTCGGGGCTGGCGACGTCGATGCCGGGGGCGCCGCGTCGGTCGTTACCGAGGTCGTGCAAGCCGGTGGGTCGGCGGTGGCGCTCGACTGCGACATCACCGACACGGGCTCGGTCGAAGCGGCGGTTGCGGCGACAGTGGCGCAGTACGGGCGGCTCGACGTACTGGCCAATGTTGCCGGGCACAACCTCGGTGGGCTCGAGGGAGCCGAGCCCACCGAGGAGCAATGGGGCCGGCAGTACGACTTCACCTTCACCGGCGCGGTGCGCTGCATCCGGGCGTCGCTACCGCACCTCGTCGAGTCCCGTGGGTCCGCTGTCCTGGTCGGCTCGATCAGCGCGGAGATTGCCCTCGGCACTCCGCCGTACGCCGCTGCGAAGGCCGCGCTGGCCAACCTGGTTCGCAATCTGGCCTCCGACCACGGACCGAAGGGTGTCCGGTTCAACGTGGTGGCGCCGGCGACGGTGGCGACGGACCGGTTCATCGGCAACGAGGCCCTGCTGGAGGAGCTGAAGGTGATCTACCCACTCGGACGGGTGGGGAAGGCCGAGGATGTGGCGGCAGCGATCGCCTTCCTCGCGTCCGACGACGCTTCGTGGATCACCGGCATCACCCTCCCGGTGGAAGGCGGCCTGACATCCGCAACAGGCCACCTACTCAACCTGCTGTGATGAAGGCATGCCGAACCCGGGGCATTACGCGCCACTCGAATACCCGGAGATCTTCGCGGAGGGGATAGTCGGACTAGGCTGAGCGCATGCCAGACAGCGGAGTTCATCTGCCGATGCCGACGGTGCGGCCGGCCGTCGGGGGGCTGGCGAAGCTCGCGCCCGAGCCGGTGCGGTACCTGCTGAACTGGGGCCGCAAGTACTCGCTCTGGGTCTTCAACTTCGGTCTCGCCTGCTGCGCGATCGAGTTCATCGCGGCCTCGATGGGCCGGCACGACTTCATCCGGCTCGGCGTGATCCCGTTCGCGCCGGGTCCGCGGCAGGCCGACCTGATGGTCGTGTCGGGCACGGTGACCGACAAGATGGCGCCGGCGATCAAGCGGCTCTACGACCAGATGCCGGAGCCGAAGTACGTGATCTCGTTCGGCTCCTGCTCCAACTCGGGCGGGCCGTACTGGGACTCGTACTGCGTCACCAAGGGGGTCGACCAGATCATCCCGGTCGACGTCTACGTGCCCGGCTGCCCACCGCGGCCGGAGGCGCTGCTGCAGGGCATCCTGAAGTTGCAGGAGAAGATCGCGGGTGAGAATGTCGCCGACCGGTACGAACCGTCGCCACTTGCCCTGACCCGCTCGCTGGTCACCCCGCCGGAGGCTGCTGCTGGGCCGACGGATGGTGCTGGCCAGCCGGGCTCTGCCGGGAAGGCGCGATGAGCGACGACGTGGTGGGTGCGCTCACCGAGGCGGGTATCACGGCGACCAAGGTGGACAGCTTCGGCCCGCCGACGATCGACGTACCGGCCGAGTCGTGGGTGGCGGCGCACGAGGTACTGCGGGACGAGGTCGGGCTGACCTTCTTCGACTTCCTCACCGCCAGCGACGAGCTCGCCGACGGGTTCCGGGTGGTGACCCACCTGGCCGACTTCTGGGGCGGCGCGCACGTCGACCACGTGATCGTGCGCACCCTGATCCCGCGCGAGAACCCCTTGCTGCCAACACTTTCCGCTCTGTACGCCGGCGCGAACTGGCACGAGCGGGAAACCTTCGAGATGTTCGGCATCACCTTCGAAGGCCACCCCAACCTGGTACCCCTGCTCCTCCCCGACGGCTTCGAGGGCAACCCCCTCCGCAAGGAGTTCGTCCTCGCCTCCCGAGTAGCCAAACCATGGCCCGGCGCCAAAGAACCCGGCGAATCGGACCACGCCCCGGCGAAGAAGGCAGGCTCCCCAAGCCGCCGCCGCACCCTCCCCCCAGGCGTCCCCGACCCCGACTCCTGGGGCCCCCGCCCACCCGGTTCCCCAGCCCCAGACCCTCTAGCCCCCGCCCTAACCGCCGCCACCCCAGCCCGCCCCCGCCGAACCCCAGGCGAACGCCGCGCCACAAAGCAAGCCGAACCCAAACCCCCCGAAGCACCTACCGAAGACCCCTCGTCCTGACTCGGAACTCGTCGGCGTGCTCCTCGGCCCACTCGCGGAACGTGAGGGCTGGGCGGCCGAGTAGCGACTCGACGTCGGAGGTCACCGGCTCGGGGGTGTCGATCAGCGAAGCCCAGTAGGCCAGCGCCCCGTCGGCGAAGTTCGGGTCGACGCCCTGCTCGACCATGGCCCGCCGTACCTCCTCCGCGCTCTGCTCCTGCACCCGCACCGACTTGCCGATCGCCTCGCCTAGTACGGCGACCTGCTCGGCCTGGGTCAGGACCTCTGGGCCGGTTAGGCGGTAGGTCTGGCCGATGTGTTTGTCATTGAGCAACGCCAGTACTGCGACCGCCGCGATGTCGCGTTCGTGGATCAGGGACCGGCCGGCTCCAGGTGACGGCATCCGTACGACGTCGCCCGTGCGGAACTCGTCGGCCCATTCCTGTGTGTTCACCATGAACCCGCCCGGCCGCAGGAACGTCCAGTCGGCATCGCTGAGCAGCAGCTCGATCTCACCCCACACCCCGCTCGCAGCAGGGTCCTCGTCGGCGACGTTCAACGATGACAGGTAGACCACGCGCGACACCTGCTTGGTCAACGCGGCCACCACATCACCCGCGCCCTCAGCGCTGTACGACGGCCACAGCAGGAACGCCGCATCAACCCCACTAGCCGCCCGCTCGACAGCAGCCGGGTCGTAAATGTCGCCGTGCACCACCTCCACGTCAACAGGCAGTCCGGCGAACAAGGGGGACCGGACCAACGCCCGCACACTCACCCCCGCGTCCAGCAGTCCCTGTACTACGTGGCGCCCGACGCGCCCGGTCGCTCCGGTGACGAGAATGGTGGTCATCTTCAGCAGCTCCTTGAATCGGTGGTTGTCCACACCCTGCGACCTCAACGTTGGTTCAGGTCAAGCCGGACTCGGTAGGGTGGCGGTCATGCTCGAGTTCCTGGTGCGGGTCGTAGGAGTGCTGGTCGCGTTCCTGGTCGCGCCCTTGCTGGTCGGCCAGGCCGAGCACAAGGTGATGGCGCACATGCAGTCGCGGCTCGGGCCGATGTACGCCGGCGCGTTCCACGGCTGGGCTCAACTGGTGGCCGACGGCGTGAAGTTCCTGCAAAAGGAGAGCGTCACCCCGGCCGCCGCGGACAAGCGCGTCTTCGAGTGGGCGCCGATCGTCGCGATCCTGCCGTACATGGCGGCGATGGCCGCGATCCCGCTCGCCCCGGGCATCGTCGGCGCCGACCTGGATTCGGGCCTGTTCTACGTCCTCGCCGTGATGAGCATCGGCGTACTGGGCTCTTTGATGGCCGGCTGGGCGAGCGGCAACAAGTACAGCCTGCTCGGCGGGCTCCGAGTCGCGGCCCAGCTGATGAGCTACGAGCTGCCGTTCGTACTGTCCGCGGCCTGCGTCGCGGTCGCGGCCGGCACGCTGAGCCTGACCGGCATCGTCGGCGTCTGGAACCCCTGGTGGTTGCTCTGGCAACTGCCCGGCATGGTGGTGTTCTTCATCGCCGGGCTGGCCGAGTTGCAGCGTCCGCCGTTCGACATGCCGGTGGCCGACTCCGAGGTGATCTTCGGGCCGTACACGGAGTACACCGGGCTGCGGTTCGCGATGTTCCTGCTCGCGGAGTACGCCGGGATCGTCGTCCTGGCCGGCCTCACCACGGTCCTGTACCTCGGTGGCTGGAGCGGGCCGGGCCCGGACAGCATCGGCTGGATCTGGACGATCCTGAAGGTGGCGGCCGTCTCTGTGCTGGTCATCTGGATCCGGGTGGCCTTCCCGCGACTGCGCGCCGACCAACTGCAGAAGCTCGCCTGGCAGGGCCTCGTGCCGGTGGCGCTGCTCCAGCTCGCGCTCACCGGCATCGGGGTCGTCATCTTCTACTAGTACTACGGCGTCGCCAGCGCCTCGGTAGGCGACAGCCTGGACGCGCGGATCGCCGGATAAAGCCCCGCGAGTCCACCGATCACGAACGTCGCCGCCACCCCACCGGTCAGCGCCCACAACGGGATGACCGTCATCCAGTCCTGGTACGACGAATAGCCCGCGGTGACCGCGCTGCCCAGGATCGCCCCACCGATACCGCCCAGAGCCGACAGCAACAACGACTCGGTCAGGAACTGGGTGCGAACCTGACCCCTGGTCGCACCCAGCGACCTCCGCAACCCGATCTCGGCCCGGCGTTCCAGCACTGAGATCACCATGATGTTGGCGACGCCCACTCCGCCGACCAGCAGCGCGACCGCGCCCAGCCCGAGCAACAGCCCAGTGAACGCCTCGCCCGCAGCCTGCTTGGCCGCGAGCGCATCGGACGGCCGCGAGACGTCAACCTCGTTCGGCGCCTCCGGATTGGCGGTAGCACCCAGTACGTCGCGAACCGCCGCAACCTGCGCGTCGGGGGAGCGCGTGTAGATCTTCGTGGCATGCCCGTCGAAGCCCAGGGTCGAACTCGCCGCGGGCCAGCCGATCAGCGCGGCGCTGTCCAGCTCGGGCGCCAGCGCGGCGGGCTCGAGGATGCCCACGACGGTGAACCACTCGTAGCCGATCAGCACCTTCGTGTCGACCCCTGACCGGTTGATCCCGAGCCGTTCGGCCGCCGCGGAGCCCAGCACCGTCGCCGGATAAGTTCCGGTCGCCGCGTCGAGCCAGCGGCCGTTGCGGACCGTTGCCCCGATCGTGGCCAGCAGGTCGGTCCGCGCGGCGTACGCGGCGATGCCGTTGGTCTGGATCGCCGGGATCCGGTCGCTGCGATAGACCGACGCGCCGTCGACCCGCCCGATCGCGGACAGGGCCTCGACCGGGCCGATCCGCCGGACCATCGCCTCCGCGGTCAGCGGCAGCTCCGCCTGCTCACCGGTCAGCCGGGTGCCCGGCGCAACGGTCAGGAGGTTGGTGCCCAAGGCATCGAGTGTCCCGTTCAGCTCGGCCCGCGACGACGCCGAGATGCCCACTACGGACACCATCGCCGCGATCCCGATCGCGATGCCCAACGCCGAGAGGAAGGCCCGCAACGGCCGGGTCCGCAGCCCGACGGCGCCGACGCGGACCACGTCCCCGAAATTCATCCGGGCCGGCCGCAACTCCGATCCGCGGCCGGCCGCATGCGCCGAGACCTGAACTGCCATCAGTGCACCTCCGTGGTGATCCGGCCGTCGCGCATCAGCACCTGTCGCGGAAGAGAAGCGGCGATGTCCCGGTCGTGCGTGATGACGACGACCGTCGTACCGGCGCCGTTCAGATCGCGCAGCAACTGCATGACTCCGGCCCCGGACGCCGAATCGAGCGCACCGGTCGGCTCGTCAGCCAGCAGTACTGCGGGCTCTCCGGCGACTGCCCGAGCGACGGCGACCCGCTGCCGCTCCCCACCGGACAGTTCGTGCGGCTCGTGATCCAAACGGTGAGCCAGGCCAACCCTTTCAAGGGCTGCTGCCGCGCGTTTGCGGCGCTGGGAACGCGGCAGCCCGGAGTACAGGAGTCCGTCGGCGACGTTGTCGACGGCCCGTACGCCGGAGGCCAGGTGGAACTGCTGGAAGACGAACCCGATCCGGCCGGCCCGCAACGCGGACAGCCCCGCGTCGGAGAGTCGCGCCACGTCGTACCGGTCGATCCGGACGTGGCCGGTGGTCGGGCGGTCGAGGGTGCCGAGGATGTTCAGCATGGTCGACTTGCCGGAACCGGAGGGGCCGACGATCGCGACGAGTTCGCCGGGCTCGATCCGCAGCGACACCCCGGCCAGCGCGGCGACCCCACCGGCGTACACCTTCGTCACGTCGGTCAGCTCGATCACTTGGGCACCCCCACGGCCAGGCCTTCGGTGATGCCTTTGCCGCTGATCTCGACCCGGCCGGCCGCGAACAAGCCGGTCTTCACCGGCAGGTACCGCGTCGTACCGTCACCGCCGGCCACCTCGACGCCGAAGCCACCCTCCTGCAGGGCGAGCAGCGCGGCGACCGGAACGGTCAGCACGTTCTTCCGTTCCGCGGCCGTGAACGTCACGTCGACGGAGGCGAGCGAGTACGCCGCCACCGCCTTCTGGTTGCTCAAGGCAATGATTACCTCGACCTTGGTCTCCGGCTCCTGGTCCTGGCCGGCGGCCGGCACGATGAGCGTCGAAACCTCGGAGATCTTGCCGGTGACGGTCTTGTCGTCGGGCAGCGTGACTGTCACGGTCGCGCCCTTCTTCGCCAGCCGCTGGTCCGATGCCTCCAGCTCGACCGTCACGGCCTTCGTCGTACCGGTGTAGCTGAACAGCCTCTGGCCGGGCGTGACCTGATCGGCGGTCTGCGCCTGCAGGCTGTCCACTCGGACCGCTGCGGGAGCGAACACGACCTGTCCCAGCTCGACCACGCCGGTCTCCTCCAGGCCGCGGTCCTCCTGCCACTCCTCGACCGCCTCGGCAGTAGCCGACGTGTACGTGTCGTCGACCGTGAAACCGTCGTAGCCCAAGGCCTTGAGGTTCTGCTCGAGCTGCAGGACGTCCTGCCCCTCGCTGTCCTCTGCAAGCCGCCGGTACGCCGGCAATGCGCCGTACAGCAAGGTGGTGGGCAGGTTGTTCACCTGGTAGAGGGTCTGGCCGCGACTGATCTGCTGCCCGCTCTCGGGGAGCCAAGTGAGTGTCCCGGCGCCTCTGCTGGCTGCCGTGGTGCTGGTGCCGTAGGCGAGCTCGCCGTCGGCAGTGTCGGTGTCCTTGAGTGTCTGGCGAGTCACCTTGGCGGTGTTGACCAGCGCAGCCGGCGCATCGTCCGCTGCCTGGCTGCTGTCGCCTCTGGTCAGCAGTGTGGCGGTGAGCCCACCTCCAGCGGCCAGTACTGCGACCGCTGTCAGCAGGGCTCTACGGGCCATCACTTACCTGCCAAGATGCTCTGGCAGGCCTGCTGCGCCTTGGCCATGTCCGGGTCCTCCCCGACCGACTTGTCGATCATGATGCCGCGCTGGCCGGGCTTCGGGTCCGGGAACTTCTCCACTCCGTTCTCCCGCATACAGGCGGCGTACTTGCGGCCGTTCTCCTCCTGCTGCGGGTTGGTCCCCTCGCCCTGCGGGCCGTACTGCTTGCAGGCCTCCATCGCCTTGTCCATCTGCTCTCTGGTGACGCCGCTGCTCGGGTCGAGCTTGATCATCGGGCCCTTGCCCGGCTCGGGGTCCGGCACGTTGATGCCGTTCTCCCGCAGGCACTGGGCGAACTTCATCGACTTCTCGTCCCGGCTGAGACCGGAGGTGTCACCACCAGTGCCGCCGGTGCTGGTGCTGGCAGAGGGCTGGTCGCCGCGGGACGCCACCTTGTTGTCCGTCGCGTCGTCGCCGGAACCGCAGCCGGTGAGGGCCAGCGTCAGAGTCAGGGCCAGAGCGGCCACCGCGCCGAGGGAATGCTTGCGCATCACGTTGTTCTCCTTGGGATCGGATTGGTGGCTCAAGACAAGTCGGCGGCCCGTTTCCCCACTGTTTCCTCCGCGAGGTAACGCCGGGGAAACGCGGCGTCGGCGATCATGGAGGCACGGACGGGGAAAGGATGGCGCTGCATGCGGGTGTTGGTGGCCGAGGACGAACCGTTGCTGGCGGCAGCGATCGCGGAGTGGTTGCGCGACGAGACCCACGCCGTCGACGTGGCCGAGAACGGTGAGGCCGCGCTGGAGCGACTCGCGGTCAATCAGTACGACGTACTGGTCCTGGACCGTGATCTCCCGCTCGTTCACGGTGACGACGTGTGTCGGCAGTTGGTCGACTCGGAGTCGGCGACGCGCGTCCTGATGCTGACGGCCGCCGCGTCGATCACCGATCGGGTGGACGGGCTGGGTCTGGGTGCCGACGACTATCTGACCAAGCCGTTCGCGTTTCCCGAGCTGGCCGCACGGGTGCTGGCACTGGGCCGCCGCAGCCGCCCGGCCGATCCACCGGTACTACGGCGTGCGGGGCTGACGCTGGACCCGTCGCGGCACGAGGTGTTCCGTGACGGTCGCTATGTGCCGCTGGCGAAGAAGGAGTTCGCAGTACTGGCCGAGTTGCTGCGGGCCGACGGTGCGACCGTGTCGGCCGAACAGTTGCTGGAGAAGGCCTGGGACGAACACGTCGATCCGTTCACCGGCGCGGTCCGGCTCACCATCCTCAAGCTGCGCCGCAAGCTCGGCGAGCCCACGATCGTCGAAACCGTCACCGGAGTCGGGTACCGAATCCCATGAAGCTGACCCTGCGCGCCCGCCTCACCCTGATCTACGGCGGCCTCTTCCTGCTGGCCGGCGTACTGCTGCTGGGCGTCACCTACGCCCTCTTCAGCCAGCAACTCTCCGGCCGCAAGGTCATCATCCAGGGCACCTTCCACACCACGTCGCCTGCTGCCGCGGGGAAGGGCACACCCGCCACCTCGGGCGCCGGCGCCACTTCGGGTTCCACTGCCGCCCCGACGCCCAGCCCAGCCTCCACCGCGCCGCCTTCTTCTCTGCCCGCGCTGCCTCAGGGGCAGTACCTGCCCAAGGGGCTCTACCTGATGAACCGGGATGGGGTTGTGCTCACCGGCTCGGACGCCGAGCAGGCGATGCGGCAGCAGAGTGCGGAGGTGAAGGCAGCTGCCACCAAGACGCTGCTGGGCCAAGGCTCGATCGCGCTGGTGCTGGTCGGCGGGCTGGCGGCAGGGTTCGGCTGGTTGGTGGCCGGACGAGTGCTGGCACCGCTGCATCGCGTCACCGACACGGCGAAGCGGATCGCGGCCGCGCCGGCTGCCGGACGCGGACTGCACGAGCGGATCGCGCTGAACGGCCCGGACGACGAGGTGAAGAAGCTGGCCGACGCCTTCGACACGATGGTCGAGCGGCTCGACCACTCCTTCGACGGGCA
The DNA here is from genome assembly GCF_040639475.1 of Kribbella sp. NPDC023855. Lineage (NCBI taxonomy): Bacteria > Bacillati > Actinomycetota > Actinomycetes > Propionibacteriales > Kribbellaceae > Kribbella > Kribbella sp. NPDC023855. Next base: position 368,243 of record NZ_JBFAAA010000003.1, on the reverse strand, counting down.
GCGACGGTTCGTCGCGAACGCCTCGCACGAGCTGCGGACTCCGCTCACCCTCGGCCGCGCCCTGGTCGAGGTCGCCATGCACCGCAAGTCCGCCTCCGACGACGTCAAGCAGCTCGGCGAGACCCTGCTGGAGATCAACACGCGCCACGAGCACCTCATCGCCGGCCTGCTCCTGCTCGCCGACTCGGAGAAGCAGCTCACCGCGACCTATCCGGTGAACCTCGCCGATGTGATCACGCATGTCACCGCTCAACTCACGGCCGAGGCGAACACGTCGGGTGTCACCCTCACCGCGGCTGCCGGCGACGCGCCCACCAGCGGCGATGCGCTGCTGCTCGAGCGGCTCGTCCACAACCTGGTGGAGAACGGCATCCGCCACAACGTGGGTATTGGCGGCTGGGTGCGCGTCACGAGTCGTACGACGGGCGACCAGGTCGAGGTGGAGGTGACCAACAGCGGGCCGCACGTTCCGCCGTACGAGGTGGAAGCGTTGTTCAAGCCGTTCCACCGGCTCGCCGACAACCGGCTGGTCGGGGCGAAGGGGGCGGGGCTGGGGTTGTCGATCGTGCAGTCGGTGGCGCAGGCGCACGGCGGGTCGGTGAGCGCGAAACCCCGCGACGAGGGCGGGCTGGCGATTACCGTGTGGCTGCCTGTCGATCCGGGCTGAGCCCGTTCGTATAGGGGTAAAGGAGGCACCATGAAGCAGTACCTGCTCAGCATCTACCAGCCCGACGGACCGCCGCCCGGCCCCGAGATCCTCGACCCGATCATGAAGAACCTAGCCGCCTGGAACGACGAGCTCCGCGCAGCCGGCGCCTGGGTCTTCAGCGCGGGCCTGCACCCACCGGAGTCCGCGACCGTACTCCGCGCCGACGGCGACGAACTCCTGATGACGGACGGCCCCTTCACCGAAGGCAAAGAACACCTAGGCGGCTTCACCGTCATCCAGGCCGAAGACCTAGACGAGGCCCTCACCTGGACCCGCAAACTAGCCACCATCCTGCAGCCCTTGTCCATCGAGGTCAGACCCTTCGCCGAATGACCGACCACCTCACGCCCCCACCACCCCCCGGCCCCGCCTCAACCGCGACCGGTGGGGTTTCGGCTGCGGAGGTGGCGGGGGTGTTTCGGGCTGAGCATGGGCGGGCGGTCGCAGTACTGGCTCGGGTGTTCGGTGATCTTGATATCGCCGAAGACGCGGTCCAGGAGGCCTTCGCGGCGGCGGTCGAGAAGTGGCCGGCCGCGGGGATGCCGCCGAGTCCGGCTGGGTGGATTATCACGACGGCGCGGAATCGGGCGATCGACCGGCTGCGGCGGGAGTCCTCTCGGGAGGACAAGCACGCTCAGGCGGCGCTGTTGCAAGCCCAGGACGAGCCAGTGGAGGAGGGTGTTGTGCGCGACGACCGGCTTCGGCTGATCTTCACCTGTTGTCACCCTGCGCTCGCGCTCAACGTCCGCGTCGCGCTCACGCTTCGGCTGCTCGGCGGGCTCACGACCACCGAGATCGCCCGTGCCTTCCTGGTCCCCGAACCGACGATGGCGCAGCGGATCGTGCGGGCGAAGGCGAAGATCCGCAGCGCGGGGATCCCGTACCGGGTTCCGTACGAGGCTGATCTCCCCGAGCGGGTCCGCGGCGTACTGGCCGTGGTCTACCTGATCTTCAACGAGGGGTACGCCGCGTCGTCGGGGGATGAGCTGATCCGCACCGAACTCTGCCAGGAGGCGATCCGCCTCGGCCGGCTGCTGGTCGAACTGATGCCCGACGAGCCCGAGGCGGTCGGCCTGCTCGCGCTGATGCTCCTACAGGAGTCCCGCCGCCCGGCCCGGGTCGCCGGGGACGGCTCACTCGTCCTGCTGTCCGACCAGGACCGCACCCTCTGGGATCGCGCGCTCATCGCCGAAGGCCAAGACCTCGTACGCCGCTGCCTCCGCCGCGACCAGCCCGGTCCGTACCAACTCCAAGCCGCGATGAACGCAGTCCACAGCGACGCGCCCACCGCCGAGGACACCGACTGGCGCCAGATCGTCCAGCTCTACGACCACCTCTTGATGCTCGAACCAAGCCCGGTCGTCGCCCTCAACCGAGCCGTAGCCATCGCCGAGACAGACGGCCCAGCCGCAGCCCTGACCCTGGTCGATGACCTCGACCTAGGCAACTACTACCTCTTCCACGCCATCCGAGCCGAACTCCTCAAACGCCTGAACCGCCGCCCCGAAGCCGCCGCAGCCTACAAATCAGCCTTGGCCCTCACCGAAAACACCCCCGAACGCCACTTCCTCCAACAAAACCTCAACGCCCTCTAGCCGACCGGTACGCCGACCAGCGTCCAGACCAGTGGCTGATACTGCCCATTGGGTGACGGTACGGGTGGTTACAGTCCGGTGCTATGGGTGACGGGTTTGAGTTGGTGTGTGAGGTGGAGCCGCCGACGCGGCCGGATTTGAAGAAGGTTCGGCATCAGATCGGGGTGATGAGTCCGATCGCGGACGCCTTCCTCATCCCGGACAACCACATCGGGCGGGCGACCGTTTCCAGTGTTGCGGTGGCCAATGAGGTGCAGGCGATGGGGGCTCGGGGGATCGCGTGTCTCAACTCGCGGGATCGCAACCTGCTCGGATTCCGGCGAGACCTGCTGACCGCCGCGGCGTACGGCGTCGAGCAGTTCCTGTTCGTGCACGGTGACGACCCGACGGCGGGTGGGCGGACCAGTCAGCTGACTGTCCGGACGATGATCGAGCAGGCCCGCGAGACCAGCTTCCCCGGGATCGCGCCGTTCCAGGTCGGCGCGGCGACGCGGCTGCGCGCAGTACCGGCGTGGAAGGCCGAGGCTGACTTCCTCTACGTGCAGGTCAGCTACGACCTCGACGAGTTGCTCCGGTGGCGGGACAGTGTCGCGCTCGACATTCCCGTGTACGCCGGGGTGATGGTGCTCGCGAGTGCCAAGATGGCCGCCGATCTGGCCAAACTCCCGCAGCTGACCATCCCCGACGCGCTGGTGGAAGCGGTCGAGCGGGACCGCGACGCAGGGGTCGACGCCGCCTGCGAGCAGATCCTGAGGATCCGGGAGAGCGGGGCCTTCCAAGGCGTGCATCTGATCCCGGTGAGCCGCTATCGGCAGGTCGCGGCGCGCCTGGAACGCGAACTCTGACACCTCCTGGCACCGTGACCCGGCGAAACCGACTAATGTCAGCGTGCAGGACCGACTGACCGGAGGAGGGGGCGTGGCCGTACCAGGGAAGGGTCTGATCGATGGCCTGAAGGTCACCGCCAAGACCCTGGGCCGCCGTGCCGTCACCGAGCAGTACCCCGACGTCCAGCCGGAGCTCGCCCCGCGGACGCGCGGCGTGATCGCGCTGATGGAGGAGAACTGCACCTCCTGCATGCTCTGCGCGCGCGAGTGCCCGAGCTGGTGCATCTACATCGACTCGCACACCGAGACCGCGCCGTCGGTCGGTGAGCAGGCGCGGGAGCGCAGCCGCAACGTGCTGGACCGGTTCGCGATCGACTTCAGCCTGTGCATGTACTGCGGGATCTGCATCGAGGCCTGCCCGTTCGACGCGCTGTTCTGGTCGCCGGAGTTCGAGTACGCCGAGACCGACCTGCGCAACCTGACCCACGAGAAGGACCGGCTCCGCGACTGGATGTGGACGGTCCCCGCGCCGCAACCGATCGACCCGGGCCCGTCGGTGATCGAACCCGCCGCGGAGGACGAGGCGTGACCACTGCGCTCTTCTCCATCGCGGGGGCGGTGGCGCTGCTGGCGGCGGTCGTGGTCGTCACGTCCCGGCGGATCGTGCACGCCGCGCTCTGGCTGGTCGTCGCGCTCGGTGCCGTCGCCGGCTGCTTCGGCGCACTCCACGCCGAGTTCGTTGCCCTGGTACAGATCCTCGTGTACGTCGGCGCGATCGTCGTCCTCGTCCTCTTCGCCCTGATGCTGACCAAGGCCCCGACCAACCCGCTGCCCGCGCTGACCACCCGCCGCAGCCCGTTCGCGGCGGTCGTCGCCCTCGTCTTCGCCCTGGTCCTGGGCACCGGCGTCGTGCTTGCCTTCGGCAACGAAAAGATCAAGCCCGTCCCGGACGGCTCGGCCGAGGCGGTCGGTACGGCGGTGTTCCGCACCTGGGTGCTGCCGTTCGAGGTCCTGTCGGTGTTGTTGCTCGCAGCCCTGATCGGCGCGATCGTGCTCTCCCAGCGCACTGGCAAGAGGGGCGACAGCTGATGCCGCTCATCGTCCCCCTGTTGCTCGCCGTCGCGCTGTTCTGCATCGGCGTGTACGGCGTACTGGCGCGCCGCAACGCGATCACGATGCTGATGTCCTTCGAGCTGATGCTCAACGCGGTCACCCTGAACCTGGTCGCCTTCGACGCCTGGCACGTCGACGGCCTGGCCACCGGGCAGACGCTCGCGGTCTTCGTCATCACCATCGCCGCGGCCGAGATCGGGCTCGGCCTGGCGATCGTGCTGCTGCTGTTCCGCGGTCACGGCCACGTCGACGCCGACGCCGCCCGCGACCTGCTGGAGCAGGACGCCCCTGAATCCGTAGAGAAGGGCGCCGAGCGGTGATCGCCACGGCGTGGCGCGTGATCGGCGTCGGCTTCTCCCTGCTCGTCGTCCTGGCCGCCGGTCTGCTGTACGGCGTGGACCCCCAGCAGACGAACCTCGGCGGGACCTTCGTCGGCAACGACGTCTTCCTCAGCTACGACTTCCGTACCGACGACCTGACCGTCCTGCTGCTCGCGATCGTCGGCGTCGTCTCCGCCTGCGTCCAGGTCTACTCGATCGGCTACCTGCACGAACGCGCTGCCTCCTACACCGCGCTCGTCACCTTGTTCACGGCGTCGATGGTCACCGTGGTCGTCTCCGACAGCCTGTTCCTGCTGCTGATCGGCTGGGAACTGATGGGCGCCTGCTCGTACCTGCTGATCGGCCATTACTGGGAGCGCCGCGACGCCCGCTCCGGCGCGATGAAGGCCTTCCTGATGACCCGGCTCGGCGACGTCGGGTTCCTGTTCGGCATCTTCGTCCTCGGCCTCGGCTACGACACCTTCAAGATCTCCGAGCTGGGCGACAGCCCGATCTCGCCCGGCACGCTCACCACCGGCACGCTGCTGATCCTGGTCGGCATCGTCGGCAAGTCCGCGCAGGTCCCACTGCAGACCTGGCTCCCTGACGCGATGCCCGGCCCGAGCCCGGTCAGCGCGCTGATCCACGCCGCCACGATGGTTGCCGCCGGCGTCTTCCTGATCGCCCGCCTGTACGACGTCTTCGCCGCCGCCGAGACGACGCTGACCGTGCTGGCCGTGATCGCCTGCGTGACGATGCTGTTCGCCGCGTTCTGCGCGATGGCCGCGGTCGAGGTGAAGCGCGTCCTCGCCTGGTCGACCGTGAGCCAGCTGGCGATCATGTTCGCCGGTCTCTCGCTCGGCACCGACGACGGCCGCCACGCCGCGCTCTTCCACTTGCTCACCCACGCCGCGTTCAAGGGCCTCCTGTTCCTCTGCGCCGGTGTCCTGCTCCACCAGGTCGGCAGCGCCGCCTTCGTCGTACTGCGCCGCTACACGCGCAAGGGCGCACTCCGCAAGCGCATGCCGGTCACCTTCGTCACGATGACGGTCGGCCTGGCCGCGCTCGCCGGCGTACCGGGTTTCGCCGGCTTCTTCTCCAAGGACTCCGTGGTCGAGGCCGCCTGGCACCACGCCCGCGACGGCTCGGCGGTCGGCTGGGTCGTGCTCGTCTCCGTCGCCCTGACGGCTGCCCTCACCGCCTTCTACTGCGTCCGCCTCTGGTTGTGGGTCTTCTTCCGTACTCCGGCGCTGGCCGGCGCGCTCGGCGCGTTCGAGGACGACGACCCGATGGCGGATCTCGAGGAACCGGACACCAGCAAGCTCCGCGACGGCTCCTGGCTGATGCTCGCGCCGCTGATCATCCTGGCTCTCGGCTCTGTCGGGCTCGGGTACGCCGACGGTGCTCACTTGAGTTGGCCGATCGCGTTGGCGACGACCGTGCTGGCGGTGCTCGGCGCGCTGCCGGCGTACTCGTTGTGGCAGCGCGGTGCTGATCCGCGACCGGTCTTCCTGGAACGCGAGTTCGGGGTGGATCGCGCGTACCAGCGGCTGTTCGTAGTACCGGTGCAGTGGCTGGCCAAGTTGGCGGTCGATGGCGATCGGGATGTGGTCGGGGCTTATGTCCGGGCGACTGGGCGGGCCGGCGTGCTGGCGTCGGCTGGGTTCCGGAAGTTGCAGACGGGCAATGTGCAGACCTATTTGACGGCTGCGGTGGTCGGTGCGGTCGCGCTCGCGATCCTGGCGGGAGTGATCGGCTCATGAGCGTCTTGCTGATCGCGCTGCTCGCAGTACCGGCGCTGGCCGCGGCGATCCTTTGGGCGCTGCCCTCGAACACCGGCGACCGGGTGGCCGCGATTGTCGGGTCGGTTGTCTCGGGTGTCGTGTTCGTCGGCTCAGCCGTGCTCTGGTGGGATCTGCTCCGGCCCCGCGGCGAAAGCGTGTTCGTCAACGTGCTCCTCGGCGACCAGCCCAGGACCCTGCCGGGCAAGGTCTATGCGTACGCCGAGACCGACGTCTCGTGGATTCCCCCCTTGGACGTGCGGTTCCACCTCGGCATCGACACCATCTCGATGCCGCTGATCGTGCTGACCGCCCTGCTCGTCTTCCTCTGCTGCCTGTACTCGCTGCGGATCACCCCACGCGCAGGCCGGACGCGCTCCCTGATCGCCTTGCTGCTGGTCATCGAGACCGGCGTGATCGGGACCTTCTCGGCGCTCGATCTGGTGCTGTTCTTCCTCTTCTTCGAGGTCGTGCTGATCCCGATGTGGCTCGTCATCGACATCTGGGGTGACGAGCACGACCGGGAAGGACGCCGTCGTGCGGCGACCACGTTCGTGCTGATGACCGTGTTCGGGTCGGCTCTGATGCTGCTCGGCTTCCTGCTGGTGCACCGGCTGGCGGGCACCTTCGACCTCGAAGTACTGGGTCAGGACCCGATCGCCGGTGGGCACGGGATCGCGCTGATCGCGGCCGTGCTGATCGCGCTGGGGCTCGCGGTGAAGATGCCGCTCTGGCCGCTGCACATCTGGTTGCCCGACGCCCATGCCAAGGCGCCGACGGTCGGCTCGGTGCTGCTCGCCGGAGTACTGCTGAAGCTCGGCAGTTACGGCATGATCCGGATTCTCCTGCCGGTGCTGCCTGACGCGACCGCCACCATCGCGCCGTACCTGGCCGGCTTCTCGACCGTTGCGATCGTCGCGGGCTCACTGGCCTGTCTGGCGCAGACCGACGTCAAGCGGCTGATCGCGTACTCGAGCGTCGGCCACATGGGTTTCATCGGTCTCGGCATCGCCACCATGTCGCCCGAAGGGCTGGCCGGCGCGATGTACGCGAACATTGCCCACGGCATCATCACCGGCCTGCTGTTCTTCCTGGCCGGGGCGATCAAGGACCGGCACGACACCAGCGACCTGCGCGCGATCGGCCGGGCTCTGTACGCGCGGCTGCCACGGATCAGCGGACTGCTCACGTTCGCCTGTCTCGCGTCGCTCGGGCTGCCGGGACTGGCTGGGTTCTGGGGCGAGATGCTGATCCTGCTCGGCGCCTACCACCCGGCGGACTCGTTGCCCAGGACAACTTTCCTGCTGCTGATGGTGATCGCCGGGCTGGGCGCGGTACTGACTGCGGCGTACTTCCTCAAGCTGGTCCGGCAGCTCTGCCAGGGTGACCCGGCCGAGAACCCGGCCACGGCCTTCGCGGTCGACGTGAGCCCGATCGAGCTCGCAACCTGGTCGCCGCTGGTCGTGCTCACCGTCTTCCTGGGCGTCTGGCCACCGTTCCTGCTCGACTACTGGACGTTCCTATGACGATCACCTGGACCGACTGGCAGGCGACCGCCGTACCGCTGGTACTGGCGCTCGGCGCTGTCGCCGTACTGATGATCGACGGCTTCTGGACCACCGGTACGAAACAGGTCAAGCACACCGTCATCACGCTGATCACCGGTGGCGTGATCTTGTTCGGGCTCGCCTTCGTGGTGGTGCAGCGCGACGGGTTCAAACCCGCGTTCTGCCGGTTCGCGGTCGAAGGGCCGGCGGAGTGCAGCCTGGTGCTCGAACCGTTGACGATCGGGCTGTGGGCCGTGCTGCTCATCGGCGGGCTCGGGGTCGTCGGGCTTTCGGCGTACCGGTTGCTGTCCGCGGACATCCCGGTGGGGGAGTACCACTTCCTGCTGCTCAGCGCGCTGGTCGGAGCGACGGTGCTCGCCGGGGCGCGCGACCTGGCGACGGTGGTGATCGCGCTGGAGGTCGTCTCGCTGCCGAGCTTCGCGATGGTCGCGCTGCGCCGGGACAGGCGCGGCTCCGAGGCGGCGTTGAAGGCCTTCTTGGTGTCGGTGCTGTCCACGGCCGTGATGCTCTTCGGCATCTCCTACCTGTACGGCGTGACGGGGTCGCTCTACCTGCAGACGATCGCGACCCGGCTGCCGGTCATCGACCCGGACCTGCGGCGGGTGGCCTTTGCGGCAGGGCTCTTCGTGATCGTGGGCTTCGGGTTCAAGATCGCGGCGGTCCCATTCCACGGCTGGCTGCCGGACACGTACTCCGGTGCGCCGGTCGAGGTGACCGCCTTCCTGGCCGTCGTGTCCAAGTCGGCGGGTGTGGCCGGGCTGCTCGTCCTGGTGACCTTCGGAGTCGCCCCGTCGGGGTCGGACCTGCAGCTTGTCGTCGCGGTACTGGCTGCGGTGACGATGACAGTGGGGAACCTGGCCGCGCTGCGGCAACGCGAGGCCGTGCGACTGCTCGCCTGGTCGTCGATCGGCCAGGTCGGGTTCTTGCTGGCTCCCCTGGCAGTGGGGGACGCCCAGGCAGTCGTGGGTTACCTGGCGGCGTACGTGGTGGTCACACTCGGCGCCTTCGGTGCGGTCGCGGTGGTCCAGCGTCACCGGCCGGGCGGGCTGCACCTGGAGGACTACCGAGGCATGGTCCGCTCCGAGCCCGGTCTCGGCGTGGCGCTCGTCTTCTTCCTGGTGGTCCTGGCCGGCCTGCCACCGGGGCTGGCCGGCCTGTTCACCAAGTTCGCCGCCTTCCAGGCCGTCATCGACGCCCACTACGGCTGGCTCGCCGTCGTCATGGCCGTGAACGTGATGATCGGCCTGGCGGTCTACCTGCGCTGGATCGCCGAACTCTTCCGCCTGCCCGCCGACGACCCGTTCTCAACCGACATCGAGTCCCCGGCGGTAGGCGTCATCTCCCTGTGCGCAGGCGCCGCAGTTGTTCTCTCGATCCTCCCCAGCACTCTCTTCGCGCTGGTCAACTGAGGATCTACTGCTGTCCCAGGATCGTCACCGACGAGATGGCGTCCGTCGTCGAGGCTGCTGAGGCCTTCGGGGCGAGGGACAGGCGCAGCAGCGTGTCGTAGTCGACCAGTTCGAGCGGCGTCTTGCTCTCCGGGATCGTGGTGAGATCCTGGTTGCCGGTCACCAGCACCTTGCGCGGTTCGCTGACCTCCACGCCGTACTTCGTCTTCGCGAACTCACGATTCTCGGCGTTCCCGAAGTACTCCCCGTACTGCGCGAGGCGCGCGGCCCCGTCCTGCGTGGCGATCGACCGGCGACGCTTCTTGCCATCCTTCGCGGTCTCCAGCAACGGCAACGCCAGCTCACCCAGGATGTGGGTGCCGTCGGAGCGCTCGAGGATGAAGTCGGGCGAGCTGTCCTGACCGTCGAGGACCGGCTCGCGGATCAGCTGGGTCGCGTCGAAGGCGGCCAGCAGAACCTCCTCGTGCTGCTGCAGGAAGTCGCCGACGGTCGTCTTGCCCAGTGAGTGCTGGTAGGTGCTCGCGAACGGAGCTGCCTTGAGCAACTTCTCGACTCCACCCCGCGGAACCGCGGCCGTGCCGACCGGGTCCAGGTGCGGCGCGGCGTTGACGAGGCCCTGCAGGTAGTCGCGGTACTTGTCGGCCGGCTCGGAACGGTGGATCGCGATCGCGAGGAAGGCCCAGTGCACGCGGACCGACGTACCGAGGCTTGAGGTGAGCAGCACCCGCTGGAGCGCCGTGTAGTTGCCCGGCGCGAACTTGAGCAGCTGCCCATCACCGATGTCCGCCGTACCGATCAGCTCCGACAAGGTCAACCGCTGAGCCGTCGGGAACCCTGCGGTCAGCACGCCATTCCCGTACTCCGTGGCGATGGTCGTGTCCTGGTAAAGGGTGTCGTTGGACAGCCGCACCACAGGCTTGCCGGCACCCGTCGCCCCGAAGTACTCGTCAATTCCGGCAGCCTTCTGCCGCCGCACCTCGAGCGACCGGTACTCCCGCGTCACCCCGACGAGCTCCAGGATGTTCCAGTCCGGCGTCTCGGTCAGCACCAACTGCCGGGGATACAGCAACGGCCCAACCAGCTCCCGCGAGTGACTAACCGGCAAATGCCCACTGACGCCCTTGAGGTGCTCCCCCCAAAACTGACTGTTCACCTTCACGAACTCGGTGGGTTTCATCGCCCGCAGTCTCCTCGCTCCAACTCAGCCAACCCCGACTCAACGACCAACCTCCGCTATCCCACCACTATTCCCCGCAATGCCGCACTCCAGGTCATCTGCTGCATGACTACTGTGCGCGCTGCCGGCGTCGGACGAGGCCGACGACGGCCGCGACCGTCAGACACAGCAGGGCGAAGGCGAAGCACGCCAGAAAGGCGGCTCGGACTCCTGCCAGGAGCCCGTCTCCGACGTTCGTGGCGGCGACGGAGCTGCACAACGCGATGCCCAGAGCCGCGCCGACCTGGAAGACCGAGTTGTTGATGCCTGAGGCCAGGCCGGCCTCTGCCGGCGCGGCGCTGGAGAGGGCGGCGATGGCGGAGGCGACGACCGTCACGCCGATGCCCGCACCGAACACGACCAGAGCCGGGAACAGCTCGATCCAGTAACTACCGCCGGCCGACACCCGGGACAGCAGGAAGGCTCCCGCGGCGAGCGTCGTCGCGCCACAGATCGCGACCTTCGGATAACCGAACCTGGTGGTCAGCGGTCCCGCAAGGTTGGAGCCGACGACCGATGCGAAGGCGTAGACGGCGGTACTGAGCCCGAACCGGACGGCCGAGTAGCCGAGCACCTGCTGGGCGTAGACGGACATCATCAGCGCCCCGCCGTAGATCGTCATGGCCACGAGCAGGGTCATCACGTTGCCGCCCACCAGGGCCGTCGAGCGGAAGATCCGCAGCGGCGTGAGCGGAGCCTTGGCCCTGCGTTCGATCAGGACGAACGCCGCGAGCAGGACAGCGGACGCGCCGAGCAGGAGCGGCGTCTGGGCCGATCCCCACCCGGCCTCCGGAGCCTCGACCACGCCATAGACGAGGAGCCCGAGGGCGACGGTGACCGTGACAGCGCCGAGCGGGTCGTACGACCGCCGACCGGGCGCCACCGGCGTCTCGCGCAGCAACCTGGGGCCGACCACGAGGACGACCAGGGCGAGGGGCAGGTTGATGAGGAAGATCCAGGGCCAGCCCAGGCCTTCCGTGATGGGACCGCCGATCAGCAGCGCGGCGGTGGCGCCGAAGGCCCCGACACCGGTCCAGATACCCACCGCCCGGTTCCGCTCGGGGCCGACCGCGAAGGTGGACATCAGGACGGCCATCGCGGTGGGTGCCATGATGGCGGCCGCCGCGCCCTGCACCGCCCGGGCCCCGACCAGGACGCCGCTCGACCAAGCTAGCCCGCAGGCGAGCGAAGCCACCAGGAACAAGGCGGTGCCGACGAGGAACATTCGGCGGCCGCCAAGGAGGTCGGCGGTCCGGCCGCCGAGCAGGAGCAGGCCGCCGAAGGTGAGCAGATAGGCGCTCATCACCCACTGCGAGGATCGGAGGCCGAGGCCCAGGTCGGATTCGATCGACGGCAGCGCGAGGATGACGATCTGGGAGTCGACGATGATCATGAAGTACGCCGTACACAGCAGCGCCAGCGCCTTCCACCGGCGGGGATCGGGTGGGGTGGTCGAGGACTGAGGGTCGTTCGTTGTCTCCAGCACGTAGCTTTGACCAGAGCGCGGGGGCGGATTCGTCGCGGCGAATCCGGCGGAATCGTCCCCCTGGGGACCCGCGACGAATTTCCGCGGTCCGGCTGGTCTGTCTCTCGGGTGTGCCGGCGACCGCCGGCCGACGAGGAAGGTGGATCGCGTGGCAGAGGTAGTCGCATCGGGTGGGCCGGCCGGACGAGTGGGGGAGCAGGAGCGGCCGAGCGAGGCCGAGTTCGCCGCGCTGACCTCGCCGTACCGGGCGGAGCTCCTGGCCCACTGTCAACGGCTGCTCGGCAGCCGGCACGACGCCGAGGATCAGCTGCAGGAGACCTTGCTGCGCGCTTGGCGGGCGTATCCGTCCTTCGAGGGCCGGTCCTCGGTCCGGACGTGGCTGTACCGCATTGCCACGAACGTCTGCCTGACGGCGATCGAGCGGCGAGCCCGGATCCCGCTGCCGACCGGCTTGCCCGAGAGCGACGCAGCCGAGCAGGCCGTGCAGGAGTGGTCCGCCGCGGGAGGTCCGTCCGACGCTGACCCGGCCGCGATCCTGGGCACGCGGGAGGACAGCAAGCGGGCGCTCCTGGTGGCGTGGCGCCATCTAGCGCCACGCCAGCGGGCCGTGCTGGTGCTGGCCGACGTGCTCGGGTGGCAGGCAGTCGAGATCGCCGATCTGCTCGGGATGTCGGCCAGCGCCGTCTACAGCATGTTGCGGCGAGCCCGTGAGCAGCTGGCCGATGCGCGAGCCGACGGTCGAGGGGAGCCGCAGCCGGACAGCGCCGAGCGCAAGTTACTCGAGCAGTACGCGCACGCCATCGAGGCCGGCGACGTCAGCGTTCTCGTGACGCTGCTGGCCGACGACGCCGTCTGCGAGCGGCCACTCGCCACCAGCCGGGTCGTCGGGCGCGACGAGATCGCCCGGTTCGTTGCCCAGTGCCCTGCTTTCGGCAGGTGCAAGATGGTCCCGATCACGGTGGACGGCAGGCCGGGTTTCGCGGTCTACCAGCTCGACGAGGATGGCAGCCACCGCGCGGCGAACATCGACGCGCTGACCGTCTCGCCGAGCGGAGTGCGCCACCTCGAGGTGATGGAGGACCGGACGATGTTCGCAAGCCTCGGCCTCCCGCTGGTACTCGACGAGGCCGGTGCCGAGTGAGCGTCGACTGGGATGACCTGCCCCTGGCTGCCGCCGAGGCGGTGCTCTCGGTGCTGGCGGATCAGGTCCATCGCGACTGGCAGGTGCGAGCAGGCGATACCGACTGGACCTGCCGCGAGATGCTCGACCACCTCGTCCACGGTGTCACCGGATACGCCGGCTTACTGATCGTGCGGCCGGTCGATCGGTACATCGGACTCCGCGCCGGTATCCACCCGCAGGCCGACGTACCGGAAGCCATCGAGGCTGTCCAGATCGCCGCGGCCCTGCTCGCGACGACAATCCGGGTCACCAGTCCGGACGTCCAGGCCTTCCACCCGTGGGGCACGTCGGACCGCACCGGCTTCGCCGCGATGGGCGCCACCGAGCTCTTGGTCCACGGCCACGACCTCACCCGATCACTCGGCCTCGACTGGATGCCACCCGACGACCTCGCCGCCCAAACCCTGGCCCGCCTGTTCCCCGAGGCTCCGACCGCCCATCCGCCCAGCGCCACTCTCCTGTGGTCCACCGGCCGCCTCGGCCTCCCCGGCTTTCCCCGACTGACCAACTGGCAATGGAACGGCCGCCCTCAACCAAGCCTTGTTACGGGTGCAGAATTCGCCTCTGCGTAGGTATCAGCCGCCAGATTTCCGAGCCCAGAGAAGTACGCCCTGACCAGCAGAAACTGCGCCGATGCTTGCTTCGGCGGGTGCCGGCAGGCGAGCTGGAGGCGGAGCCGATCCCGTTCGCCCGGACGTGAGCGGCTCCGTCTTGCCAGCGGGTGAATACCAGATGTATTTATCTGGAAAGCAAGCATTTGAATTCTCATGAATTGCGGGAAATTGCCATTCAGGTCTTTTCTTGGGTAATCCTTCCGGGCTAAGGTCACCGGCCACGCCTTGATTACGGGAGGAATTCGAATGACCACACCGAGTAAGCTCCGCCGTACTGCCGTGGCCGCGGTCACCATGCCGCTGCTCGCGGGCGGCTTGATCGTCGCCGGCACGCAGACCGCCCAGGCGGCCTGCAGTCACCCCGCCTGGCAGAACTACAGCCCCGGCGCCGGCCGGGTCACCTCGACGTCACCGATCCGGACCGGTCCGTCCCAGGACTGCGGAGTGGTGACGAACGTCGGCACCGGCAAGGACCTGTTCTACCACTGCTGGGTGGAGAACACGGCCGGCAACAAGTGGACCCATGTCCGGATCGCCAACACCAACACCATGGGCTGGGTCTACAACGGCAACCTGAACGACGGCGGCAGCGTCCACCCGGACAACCGCTGCCAGGCCTGACGGCCACAGCCGGACCCAACGAAACAGCCCCTGATCTGGAGTCCAGGTCAGGGGCTGTTTCTGCTCCTGTGGCGGGTGCAGGGTTCGAACCTGCGTAGGCATAAGCCGACAGATTTACAGTCTGCTCCCTTTGGCCGCTCGGGCAACCCGCCAGGGTGGCTGCTGGTTCGTGAACCGGCGTGAGAGACGATACAACAGACAGTGCCCCTGACAGCAAATCGGAAAGGAACTGCCCATGGCATCGGAGTCCTCGTTCGACATCGTGAACAAGGTCGACCAGCAGGAGGTGGACAACGCCGTCAACCAGGCGGCGAAGGAGATCAGCCAGCGGTTCGACTTCAAGAACGTGGACGCGGGGATCAAGCTGTCCGGCGAGACGATCGACATGCAGGCCAACACCGAGGAGCGGGTGAACGCCGTTCTCGACGTGCTGAAGGACAAGCTGGTCAAGCGGCAGATCTCGCTCAAGGGCCTGGAGGCCGACGAGCCCAAGCTGTCGGGCAAGATCTACAAGATCACCGCCACGATCAGCGCCGGGATCACCCAGGAGAACGCGAAGAAGCTGTCCAAGCTGATCCGCGACGAGGGCCCCAAGGGCGTCAAGGCGCAGATCCAGGGCGACGAGCTGCGGGTGTCCAGCAAGAGCCGTGACGACCTGCAGGCCGTCCAGTCCCTGATCAAGGGCCAGGACCTCGATTTCGCGGTCCAGTTCGTCAACTACCGCTGACCCGTTCGTGCCGGATTTGCGCGGGTGGATCAGGACTGACTTCGGTTTGGACGTGACCGAACTCACCCAGGTCCACCACGGCGCCGACCTCGCTGCCGAGGTCTGGCGGGCCCGGACGAGCGACGGTCGGCAGTTCGCCGTGAAGTGGAGCGGAGCCGGTACCGATGCGGGCCATCGGGCAGCGGCGTTCCTCTCGGCCAGCGGGATTCCCGGGATCCCTTCGCCGGCGCGGACCGCGAGCGGTGACCTGTTCCGGTACTACGAGGGCAAGCGCCTCACCGTCACCCAGTGGATCGACGGATCGCGGGCGGCCGACAGCGGGCTGACGCTCGACCAGTGGACGGAGTACGGCGCTCTGCTCGCGCGGGTGCATGCTGCCGAACCACCCGCCGTACTGCGTGACGGGCTGCCTCGCCACAGTCCGGTCGACGCCCGGATACCTGCCCTCGTCGAGGAGCTCCAGCAGCGTTTGGCGACCCAGCCACCGGCGGACGACATCGAGGCCGAGCTGGCGGCCGTCTGGTCGGAGTACCGGCCGAAGCTGATCACCCTGGCGATGACTCGACCAGCCGAGCCCACGGGGCCGAAGGTGATCTGTCACGCCGACCCGCACCTCGGCAACGTGCTCGTCGGCGACAGCGTGCAGTTGATCGACTGGGACGACGTCGTCCTCGCGCCGCGTGAGCAGGATCTGATGTTCATGCTCGGCGGGATGGGCGATCTCGGGCCGACCACCTCTGCTCAGCTGACCGCGTTCCTGACCGGGTACGGCGACATCGCCATCGACGAGTCCGCAGTCCGGTACTACCGGCACGTCCGCGCTCTGGAGGATGTCGCCCTGTGGTCTCAGCAGGCCCTCACCGGCCCGGACCGCCGCTACGCCCTCTCCGTTGCCCAGGGCATCCTCAGCCACGGCCTCGCCGCCCTGCTCAGCTAGCAAGAGCGGTGGAAGCGATACCCAAAGCCGCGCACTGATTCGATCAAGGAGCCGGTCGAGTTCCCCACCTCGAGTTTGCGGCGGAGCCGGAGTACCGCGAACTTCACCCGTTCCGGGCCGAGGCCACTGGGGTCGTCCCACACCTGCGCGAGCAACTGGGTGGCGTTCAGGATCGATCCCTGATGCCGCACCATGACGGCCAGCAGGCGGAACTCCGTCGGGGTGAGCCGCACCTCGACACCGTTCAATTGCGCGGATCTCTGCAACGGGTCGATGCGCAGCCGGCCGTCGTCGTAGATCTCGGTCGCCCAGGTCGGCGGTGCCGCTCTGCGCAGCAGAGCCGCCAGCCGCGCCACCAACTCGTTGCTGCCGAACGGTTTGGTCAGGTAGTCGTCGGCGCCGGCCCGCAGGCCGCGGACCTTGTCTGCCTCCTGGCCGCGTCCGCTCAGGATCAGAATCGGCAGATCGCTCAGGTCCCGAACCCGCTCGAGCACCTGCCAGCCGTCCATCCCGGTGAGACCGATGTCCAGGATCAGCAGGTCGGGGCGCAGGCTGTGCACCGCCCGGATTCCCGCCCGGCCGGTCTGGACATGGTCGACCTCATAGCCTGACCGGCGCAGGAGTACGCCGAGCGCCAGTCCGACATCGGCGTCGTCCTCGATCACCAGGACACGGCTCATCGGCCCGGTCGCCCCCAGGGGAGGCGGACGGTAACCGTAGTACCGGAGCCTGTGTTTTCTGCCTGGATGGTGCCACCGTGGCTCACGGCGATGGCCCGGCTGACCGCCAGGCTCACCCCGGTACTGCGCTCAGGCGCCGGCCGGCGGAATGCGGTGAACAGCTGGTTGAGCTGGTCGTCGGGAAGGCCAGGATGGGAGTCGGTCAGCTCGATCTGCCAGCCGGTCGAGGTCGGAGCGGCGCGCAGGTCAACGGATCCACCCGGACCGGCAGCCTCCAGCCGGCTGAGCACGAGGGCTGCGAGCATCTGCTGAAGGTGCACCTGGTCACCGTCGATAGGCGGTCCGTCGGCACTCTCACTGCGAAGGACGACCGCTGGAGAGTGGGAGTGCTGGTCCGCCGCGACGGTTCGCACCAGTTCAGGGATGGACACCGGCGCCAGGTTCAGCCGCAGTTGCCCTGACTCCAACCGGGCGAGGAGATCCAACTCGTTGACCAGGGCAAGCACTCGCTCGCTGCTGCGCCGGATGATCTCGACGAACTGCCGGTGCTCCTCGGTCAGCTCTCCCTCCCCGGCATCGGCCAGGAAGCCGGAGAAGGCCAGCAACGACGTCAGTGGGCCTCGCAACGCGTGGCAACCGGCCGCGACCAAGTCGTTGCCGGCAGGCGGGCTGCCGCCGCGCCGACCGCACTCGCAGACGTCGAATCGCGCTGCTGTCATCTCTTGCCTGTCCCGTTGTGCCGGGCTGCGGCAGCTTCAGATCACCAGGTACGACGCTGCAGGCCGACCCCTCATCATAGTCGAAATCCCCAGCGATCGGTGGCGATCCCGCTACTCTGAGTGAGAATGGCGAACGATCGAGACAGCGGGAGAAGGGCGGATGGTGGTTACGGACCTCGTGCTGGTCGTGGATGACGACGCCGCCATCCAGGAGGCCATCCGGCGGATCGTCTCCAGCCGCGGCTACTCGGTACTGACTGCCTCCGACCCCCGCGGCGCGCTGCGTGCCGCGCAGGCCGCGGACGGTCCGATCAGAGTGTTGCTCACTGATCTGGGCATGCCGGGAGACGTCAGCGCCGCCCAGTTGGTCGAGCAACTGTCCGCCCGCTACCCCGACCTGCGCGTCGTCTTCGTGTCCGGATTGCCGAAGGAGGTCGCCGTCGGCCAAGGACTGGTCGGCGCGGACGCCGGCTTCCTCGAGAAGCCGTTCACCGCCGACCAGGTGGCGGCGACCATCCAGGCGGTGCTCGCCGACGCCGAGTAGTCTCCTCCACTCTCTCCATCCCAGCCATTGCCGCCTCTGTAGGCATCCCCGATCTCCAGGCCTTGTGGGCGGCGCGCCCCGCGCAGTACGGGTTGGAAATGCAGTGGTTGGGGGCGGGCGGGGCGCCTAGCCTTCTAGGCATGTATGCATTGATCCCGGTGGCTGACGCGCCTGAGCTGGACGAGGAAGCGGGCCGGCGGTTCGTCGAAGAGTGGCCGGAGTTCATCTTCCACGACGAGGGCGTGACGCCTTATCGGGAACGGCGGATCAGCTACTTCCGCGATTGGGAGTTCTACCTCGTCGACGGTGACCGCCGGCTGATCGGCGGGTGCTGGGGCGTGCCGATCGCCTGGGACGGAACCGTGGCGGATCTGCCTGGTGGCTTCACGGACTCGCTGGCCCGGTCGGTGGAGTCGCATGAGGCCGGGGTGGTGCCCAATACGTTCGTGTTGATGGCGGCGGCCGTCCGCAACGACGAGCAGGGCAAGGGACACGCGAGCCGCGTGATCACCGCAGTACGGGACCGGGCGGTTGCTGCTGGCCTGCCTCAGGTGATCGCGCCAGTGCGGCCGACCCTCAAGTCTTCCTACCCGCTGATCGACATCGCCGAGTTCATGACCTGGACCCGCGCGGACGGCCTTCCGCTGGATCCCTGGGTCCGCACGCATGTGCGGCTGGGCGCCACCATCCTCGCGCCCGCCCCGGCCTCCCAGACGATGACCGGCACAGTCGCCGACTGGGAGAAATGGACCGGCCTAGCCCTACCGGCCACCGGCACCTACGTCATCCCCGACGGCCTGACGACTCTCGCTGTGGACCGTAGCGCTGATACCGGCCTCTACATCGAGCCGAACATCTGGATGCGCCACCGCTGACCAAGTCATGGAGTACCGAACTGGCGGTGGTTGGTGACTGTGGTTTGGTTCAGCGCTGTTGTGTAGAGGGAGACGTCGTCGATCGTGCCGTCGAAGTACGCGGGTGAGTTGGGGTCCAAGGAGTTCGGCACGGCACCGATGGAGAAGCCGTACGGGTCGAGCGCCGTCGCCCGGACTGCAGACTGCGGTGTGAGCGCGACGCCGTCCAGGTAGAGGGTGATCGAGGTGCCGCTATAGGTCTTGACGAGGTGGTGCCAGAGCCCGTCGTTGACGGCGGCCGCCGGCGTGAACGTCTTGTCCGAGCCGGATCCACCTCCCCAGGCAGTCATCGACGCACCGCCTGCGTTCAGGCTCAGGGCGAACAGCTGGTTCGTCGCCGGCGTGCCGTAGCTGAACAGCATCTGCTTGGCCGAACTGGTCGTCTTGAACCACAGCTCCACCGAGCGGGCTGAGGCGCCGACCGGAAGGCCTGTCGTCCCCGCTGCCCGCACAAAGTCGTTGAGGCCGTCGAACCGGGCCGCGGTGTTGCCGCTCGCGGTCAGTGCTCCGGTGACGCCGAAGCTCACGCCGTTCTTGTAATCGGCGGTGTTGGTGCCCAGGCTGTCCGCGGCGCGGGGATAGGTCGACAGGTTCACCTGGAAGTTGTCGAGCTGAAGGCCGGTGCTGTCGCTCTGGCCGACAATCGTGGCCGTCGAGCCCAGCCGGACCCCGGCCCGGCCGGCCAGAGTGATCGGGGTGGGATCGACCGCGGAGCCGACCAACGTGTCGTTGACGAACATCCGGATCGTCGATCCGGCCATGTCCAGCCGGAGACGGTAGGTCTGCCCGATGGTCAGCGCCTGCGGGGAGTCGTCCAACGGGGTGCTGACCCCGCCGACGACCCGGGAGAGCTCCCACTGATTGGCGCCGAGGAGCACACGGTGGTAGCTCGCGAGGTAATAGGTGCCACCGCCACTGCTGCCGAGCTGGACACGACCTTCGACGCCGATGTCGTCAGCGGCCAGCGACGACTTCACGGTGATGTCGGCCTCGACCGAGTAGTCGGGGCTCGAAGGTGCAGCCGAGGTGTAGTAGCTGGCCACGCCGATCAGGCTGGCACTCTGGCGAAGCCGGCCCTGATTCGTGATGACGCCGGTGCTGGAGTCCGTTCCCCACCTGGTCCATGTGCTGTCGGTGGTGTGGGAGGACAACTCCGTACCGGTCGCATCAGTGAACTTGTCGGCGGAGACAAGCGCGGCCGTCGTCTCACCGAGCCGCCAGAGGCTGAGGGCTCCGGTTGTTGTGCTGACGGCTCCGGCGTAGCTGACGATGGCGGCGTTGGCGTTCGGCGCGATGAGCTGGTTGCCCACCAGGTCGGTGACGACGTACCGATAGAGGTAGCAGGTATCCGCCGTCACCTGGCTGTCGACGTACGGCGAGGCCGGGCTGGGCGGACCCAGGTCGGCGAAGGAGCTGTAGCTGCCCACAGCCGGGCATATGCCGGAACTCAAGGGCGCCTCGGCTCGCTGGAGCTGTCGGCTGGCGACGCCCGAACCGCCTGTGTCAGTTGCCACTGTGAACGAGAGCTGGACGGATCGGCCAGGCTGATAGCCCGCCAGATAGCTGAGGGTGCCACCGACTGGAGGGGTCGAGTCGTCGACGAAGGACAACGTCGACGCGCTGGTGTTGCCGGCAAGATCCCGGCCCGTGATGAGTTCGGTGGGCGAACTGGTGGTCGCTGCGGGCCAGGCGAACGCGTTGGAGACATACGGTCCGCCCGTGGGGGTGGATACGGTCGACGGGTTGTGAGTCCAGGTCGGCCCGCCGGTCAGCGGTGTCGTCGTACTCGATGCAGGCCCTGAGCCCGCGTCGGTGACGGCGTTCGTCAGCCGGAACGAGCCTGCGGCCAGGCCGCGGTAGAAGACCGTGTTGCCGCTGAGGGCTGCGTTGCCTGAGGCAACAATGATGGTCACGGCGTTCGTCGGCGCGACCAGGTCCGAGGTGACCTGGTTGCTCATCGGACTCTCGAGGCCGCGCCAGTTGATCCCGATCCGCGGAATGACCGAGTAGACCCACCGGCCGGCGGGCACTGCCGAGTCCGTGCACGTCGGCACGGTGACCGCACAGACGAAGTACGGCGTACTGGTCGCGACGTCGTAGCGGGTGACGAGGTAGTCCGCGACCGGGGCACCATTCGCCAGCGTGCTGGTGGCCCAGCCGATGGTCACCGTGTTCCCGAGGCCGCTCACCGTGGGCGTCGCGCCCTGGTTCACCGTCGTTGCGGCGGCTCCTCCGGCGCCGGCGCTCGAACCGCTCGTCCAGTACGCCGCCGCGTTGCCGGCCACTACGGTCACCAGCACCAAGGCGACGGTGACAGCGACGGCGATGGCGGTCACGCGACCGGTCCGGCTGATCATCAGCCGGCCAGCAGGAACACGGTGAACTCCGCACCTTGGCAGGCGTTCGCGGCGGCAGCGCTCATCGCCAGCGCGGCAGGCAGGGTCACTGGTAGCGAGCCGTTGACGGCCCCGGCCTTGGCGGGGACGGTCCACCCGGCCCCACCGTTCGTTTGCTGGGTGTAGGTCAGCGTCGAAGTGGCGCATCCGGCATGGGCGGCGTCTACGGCGAACCCACCTGTGCCGGTGCCTGCGTCCAAGGACAACTCGGTGATCCGGACACTGAACAAGTTCGGGTTGGAGATCGTCAGCACCACCCCTGCGGTGGAGCCGGGCGCGAGCCGGGTGGTCGGCGTACCCGGCGTCATCGTCAGCGACAGCGCTGTCCCGGAGTTGCCGCCGGCAACTCCATCACCGGACCCGGACCAGAAGGCATCGGCGGTCACGGCGGTGACGGCAGCAAGCATGCCGATGGCAACGACAGTTGCGGTCCGCAGGGTGTTGTTCATGATCCCTCCACCTCGGTCCTGACTCGCCAGTGGGGTGACGACCTCACCCGTCACCCCACGTTCCGCGGCATCCCGTGTTACGCCGCGGTGATGGTGAGGTTGATGGTGGTGTTCTTGCAGTCGTCCTGGTTCACCGTGGTGTTGACCATCGCGACCGTGCCGCTCAGCCTGCCCCCGTACGACGTTGCCTCCCGGGTGAAGGTCACGGAACCAGGGGCGAGATCCATGCCTACCGCCGCCGGCTGGACCACGGCGAAGTCGGCAACTGTGCACACCGCAGCAATCGCGCCGGCCGGATGGTCGGCGGCAGTGGTTCCGGTGCCCGCGCCGGCCAGGTTCATGTACGTGACGCTGACCTTCGCAATCGTCACCGAGGTGAGGTACTGCGGCGTGTCCGCGGTGTTGGTGATCGTGTAGTTGACGGGCTGAGCCAGACTGCCCGGCGTCATACCACTGACGACACCGACCTGCACGACAGTCAACGCTGTGCTGGTACCCGTGGTGCCCTTCCCTTCGCCCTGGCCGGTCGTCGTCCAGTACGCGTAGGCGATGCCGGCGAGCGAGACAACAGTCACGACCGCCAACGGGATCGAGACGCGCTTCTTCCTGAGGATCGGAAACATGGAAATCTCCTTTGTGAAGTGATGCTGCCGAGTCGCGCAGACCTCTTCGGGACGGAAGCGCGGTGTTGCGTCTGGTCACAGGCTGTGCCTGGGCGGGTGCGGTCAGCGGTGCCGCCAGGTTGCAGAACGGGTGCCATCTCCCCCGCTGCCCGCCGCCGGACGACCTGGGCTGCCTATAGTGCAAAGGTCGTCACACGGGGGTGACACAGGTGCTGGAGCAGCCGACAGAACTGCCGGTGGGATGGCTCGAGGTGGCTCCGGACGCCACCGTGGGCGTCACCGCGGACGGCCTCATCGTGCTGGCGAACGCCCGCGTGGAGGCCTTGTTCGGTTATCTCCGCGAGGAGCTGATCGGGCGTCCGGTCGAGATCCTGGTGCCGGAGGGCGCCCGGCCGCTGCACCCGGCGAAGCGGGCCAGGTACGCCGTCGATCCCCGGCCGCGGCTGATGGACGGGCACTCCGAGCTCACGGCCCGCCGCAAGGACGGCAGCCAGTTCCCGGCCGAGATCTCGTTGTCGCCGATCGAGACCCAGAACGGGATCATCACCTTCGCCGCGATCCGGGACGTGACCGAGCGGCGCGAGCTGCAGGCCGAACGCGAAGTACTGCGGGCCCAGGCGGAGCGGGAGCAGCTGGAGAACCGCTCCCACCAGTCGCAGCGGCTGGAAAGCCTGGGGCAGCTGGCCGGGGGCGTGGCCCACGACTTCAACAACCTGCTCTCGGTGATCCTCAACTACGCGTCCTTCGTCGAGGAGGAGATCAAGGCGGTGCGCGGCGCCGACCAGGGTCGCTGGGACGCGGCCCTGGAGGACCTCCAGCAGATCCAGGGTGCCGCCGAACGAGGCGCCGCGCTGACCCATCAGCTGCTCACCTTCGGCCGCCGGGAGGTGGTCAGACCGCGGGTGCTGTCCCTGAACGCGGTGGTGAGCAACGTGGAGCATCTGCTCCAGCGGACCCTGGACGAGCAGATCGACCTGGTCGCCGCGCTGGCGCCGGACCTGTGGCCGGTGATGGCCGATCCCGGCCAGATCGAGCAGGTCCTGGTCAATCTCGCGGTCAACGCCCGGGACGCGATGCCGAACGGCGGGGTGCTGAGGATCGACACGGCCAACGTCGTCGTCGACGAACCCTATGCGGCGAACCATCCCGGTCTCCGGCCGGGCCGGTACGTCCGGCTCCGCCTGAGCGACAACGGCAGCGGCATGCCGAAAGAGGTGATCGACCACGCCTTCGAGCCGTTCTTCAGCACCAAGCCCAAGGGTGAGGGCTCGGGCCTCGGGCTGGCGACGGTCTACGGCATCATCACCCGGGTCGATGGATTCGTGCAGATCATGTCCCGGCCAGGGGAAGGCGCCACCTTCTTCATGCTGATCCCGGCCACGGTGGTCCAGCCTGCTGCCGAGGCCGCCGATCCCGAGCCGCCGGCCGGCTCCGCGGGCCGGTCCTCGGGTGGGGGCGAGACCATCCTCGTCATCGAGGACGAGGACGCGATGCGCGAGGTCACCCGCCGCGTGCTGATGCGGAAGGGCTACCGGGTGCTGACCGCACCCGACGGCGTCAGTGCGCTCGACCTGCTGCGCAGTACCGACGAGCCGATCCAGTTGCTCCTCACCGATGTCGTGATGCCACACATGCTGGGCAAGGATGTCGCGGACAAGGTCGCCGTACTACGGCCCGGCATCCGCGTCCTCTACATGTCCGGCTACGCCCAGCCGATGCTGACCTCGCAAGGAACCCTGCTGCCGGGCGTCACCTTGATCGAGAAGCCTTTCGCGCAGACGGAGTTGCTCGAACTGGTCCGAGCCGTCATCGATGCCCCCGCCGCCCCGGCGAGCTGATCAGGAGGTGCGGGGCGTGGGCCATCAGCCCGGCAGGCCTCGCAGTACGGGCCCTCAACTGACGGTGATCCACTATGAATGAAACAATTGCTTGACCAGATGTTTCGCGAATTTATTGAATTGGGAATCGAGTCGAACCGCATCGGATCGACTCGCCGTGTCGCGAGATTATTCTCGCCGCAGCGTATTCTGACGAAATGGCAACTGATGGCGGGGATTCATCGGGAATGTTGCAGGGGATTCTGGATCTGACCGTGAAGTTGCGGCAGGCGTCCGTTGGGCCCGCCCTGCGGGATCTGGCGGCAGGCCGATCGCCGCAAGCGCCGGTCGTGGTCGAACTCGATCCGACAAGCTACTGCGACCTTGCCTGTCCCGAATGCATCAGCAGTCCGCTGCTCAACAAGGACCGCTTCACCGACGAGGCACTGGTCAGACTGGCCACCGGATTGGCTGACGCGGGCGTGCTTGCAGTGATCCTGATCGGTGGCGGCGAGCCGCTGTTACACCCGGCCACGCCGAAGATCATCGAACTGCTGTCGAGTCGCGGGGTGAAGATCGGCTTGACGACCAACGGGACGCGTGTCGATCGGCACCTCGATGTACTGGCCGAGCATGTCGCCTGGACCCGGGTATCGGTCGATGCCGCCTCTGCCCGGACGGCGGCAAGTTTCAGGCCGACCCGCTCGGGTCGTGAGAAGTTCGACCAAGTGATCGAGAACATGCGTCAGTTGGCAGCCCGGAAGAAGGGGCTGCTCGGGTTCTCCTTCTTGCTGATGTCTCGGCGCGAGCCGGACGGCCGGATTCGAGAGTCGAATTTCGGTGAAGTGGAAGCGGCGGCAAGATTGGCGCTGGATATCGGTTGTGACTATTTCGAAGTAAAGCCGGAATATGACATGGGTCATTATCTGATCAGCCAGGACCCCCGGTTGGTCGCTGACCTGGAGGCTCAACTGGTGGATATCAGGGCTTTGGAGTCGCCCACCTTCGCAATTTTGCAGCCCAAGAACTTGTCGGTGATCCTGGCTGCCGAGCAGACTTCCCAGCCAAAAGACTACGAGTCGTGTCCGACGGCGGAACTCAGGACGCTGCTGACTCCGGGCGGGGCGTATGTGTGTCCGTATCACCGTGGTAACCCGGCGGCTCGGTACGGCGATCCGGCCAGCACGAATTTCGGCTCCCTCTGGCATGGGGAAGCTCGAGCCGACGCAGTGCGGCGGATCAATCCCAGGGTTGACTGCGGATTCCACTGCATCCGCCATGAGGCCAATCTCGAACTCATCCAGATCAGCAGGGATGGAGTGCCTACGGACTATTCGAATCTGCCGGACAGTGATCTGTTCCTATGAAGACCGCGTCTTGCTCCGGGCGGATCTGCATTGCCGGTGAGGACTTGGACTGGACGGTAGGACCTGCCGTGCTCGCAGCGATCTCCCTGCAGACGGAGGTGACGGTGGCGCGCACGGCCGATGAGCAGACCCTGCGGGTCAGCAGCGGCTGGCCGTACCATCGTGAATTGGCGATCGACGCTATGTCGCCAGAGCCTTGCCGTGACGAAGCGTTCAGCCATATCTGGGCCGCAGCTTGCGTCTTCAGCCAAGCCACGCAGAGGTCCATCGGAGGCCTCGCCTTGCGCGCCCGGTCGAGTATTCCGCCGGCGTCGGGCCTCAGCAGCAGCGCAGCGATTACGGTGGCGACGATCGCGGCCCTGGACTCCTTCTTCGGACAGTTGATCCCCTGTGCCGACCTGCTGGAACTGGCCTACGCCACTGAGGCGGTTGCCTTGCAGACCGGCGCTGGGCAGATGGACTTCTACGGATGCGCCCTTGGCGGCGTCCATTACCTGGACTGCGCGAATCAGCCACCGGCGCCGGTGGAGCGACTGGCGATGCCGTCGCCCGTCTCCGTGCTTGTTGTCGATACGCGTGTCAAGCGCAGTACGAAGGACATCATCGCCGCGAAGCGGCTTCGATGGTCTGCCGGTGAGCCGGACATGATGGCCTACGTTCAGGAAACTGCTGATCGGGTGGCGGAGATCAGGAAGTTGCTCGGGGGGCAGGATTCGGACCCCTGGGAGCTTGGCATGCTGATCAACGACTGCCAGACCCTGCTCCGTGATCGGCTGAGGGTGTCCACCGAGCTGATCGACGAGTGTGTTGCCCGAAGCCTGGCGCGCGGTGCCTATGGCGCGAAGCTCACTGGCACAGGTCTGGGCGGTTGTCTTTTCGCACTGGTGCCACCAGATGTCGAGGACCGCGTCGTCACAGCTCTAGAAGGACTTCCGGTCACAGTGCACCGGGGTCGTATCGCGGAAAGCGGCCTCACTGTCAGTTGAGCAATACGTTTCGATGCTGCCACCCCAGTGCGAGGCAAGCAGCGCTCGGGGAACTCATCATCCCTGCGGACAGGTAGTAGTCGACTTCTTCCGACACCAGCGGGATGCCCCGGACGCCGGTCTTCGTGCGCTTGTGGCCGATCATGATTCCTTCCGCGTTCTTCTCGACCAGGGTGGGCGCCACCCGGCTGAACGCGTCATCCTCCACCACCATGACGGTGAGCAGATGCCCCCACAATTCGACGGCATCGAGTCCGAACCCGAGGTAGTGCAGCCGGATCTTCCCGGCTGCGCGTTCCTGGTCGAGTTCGAGGTAGGGGGTCTCGGTCGCGTAGTCGACGGTCATTCCCATCGTGCCGTCGGCCTCCGGATTGCCCAGTATTTCCTCGCTGAACTCACGCATGATCGTCCGCCAGATGTCAAAGTCCTCCCGAAGTGCTGCTGGTGACTTGCTCCCGGGCTGGAACACGCCGGTCGGTACCACCATGTACGCGCCGGCGAAGGTAACGGTCGCCTCCGGGTCACGCAGGTTGAGGAAGAACTCGGCATCGCCGTTCGGCTGCCGCCGGATCAGCAGTGTGCTTACGGCAATGGAAATCGGCCGTAGGGCAGGGTTGAGCAACTGGGAACGGAGTGCACGGCGCAGCGGCAATGATCGCCAGGTGGGCTGTCGGACCTCTTCCTCCGGTCCCTGAACGGCTGCCACAGCAAGCTCGTGGCAGAGCGCCTCGGCGATGTCGATCGTGGGAAAATACCGGCTCTCGGAGAAGGTCAGCCGAGGGGAGGCGGGGTCCGACCAGTCCGCTGCTGTCAGACTGAAGGTCGGATTGTCGAAGAACAACGTCGGCCTGGCGATCGCGCCGAGCGCTTGGCTGTAGGAGTCGAAACGGCGCCTGTTGTCCGAGACCGGGAGCACCCTCCGCGCGAATCTGGAGATCTTCTGCGGCGCTCTTGGCGCTTTTCCACCCGCCCATATCAATGTCACAGCATCGAGCGGTGCAGGCGCGGCCGGCAACCAGTGAGGGAAGCTCAGCAGTTGCGTTCGAGGAATCAAGATCGGCCCGTTGGCGGTGGATGTGTGGAGTTTCGCGGCCAAGGAGACCAGCGCAGGCCGGTGCTCCTTCAGATGCCGGCGTGTGTCCCGGAACTCCTGCTGGCTTTGCGTCGTCCCCTCGAACCAGTTCGACCTGAGCGCGGCGTAGGCCGCGACGCTACCGACGGCCAAGGCGACGACCGCGATAATCACTCCCACGACCTCGACGGACATCTCCGCCACCACCCCATTGAGCATGCCGAGCAGTGTGCCCGACAACTACCTGATCGGATAGGGCGATCGGCCTTTCCCTGAATCTTGCTGGCAGGACGACAGCTTTACAGTCTGTTCCCTAGCCCTGTCGGTCAACCACTGCATTTCCGGCCCGTACTGCGCGGGGCGCGCCGCCCAGTTCGCGGTGGCAGGTCTTGTTGAAGGCCTGGAGATCGGGGATGCCTACGGAGGCGGCGATGGCTGGGATGGAGAGGGTGGAGGAAACCAGGAGGTGCCGGGCGTGGGCCATGCGACGCTGGCGGATGTAGGCGACCACTGTCATCCCGGTCTCCGCACGGAAGAGTCTGGTGAGGTGGTTGTGGGAGACGCCGGCTATCGCGGCCAGTGACGGCACTGTCAGCGAGCGGGCCAAGTTGCCTTCTATGTAGCTGATGGCGGTCGACACCGCCGAGTGGTCGGCCGCTGCGCCGCCTTCGGTGAGTGGCGCCGGCAGCTGGGCAACCCGCCACAGTGCGGCCCACACCTCGGCCACTACTCGAGCAGAGCCGCTGGGGGAGGCCCCAATGGCCGAGCGGAGCATGTCGGAGAGCACGGGCGCCGCAGTACCGGCGTCTTGCGCCACTGGAACGTACGACGGCTCGCCCACCTCTCGCGGCCGGAAGTGCACGAAGAGGTGCTCCGACCGACCCCGGTAGTCGAACTGCACCTGTACGTCGGCCGGCGTCAGGCTGACCCAGCCCGGCGCGACCGCGTACGTCGTACCGGCCACTGTCAGGTCGGCCGAGTAGCCGTAGAGGTGGAGCTGCCACAGGTCCGGCAGCCGGAACACGTCTCGCAAACCGCGGACGCCGTGCACCCCGACGCCCACGTTCACCAGCTCCGGAGGGGCGGCCAGATGCAACGGAAACATGGTGAGAAATTACCACCACTGGTGAACTCAACCCACGCGACAGAGCACCACCACTGCCTAGCCTGAAGGAGTAGAAACCACTAGTCGCCCCGATAGGGAGAGACATGCCGCATCCGCATCGCAAGAACCTGCTCACCTCCGTCCAGATGGCCGGCTTCGTCGCCACCGGCGCGTTCCGGATGGACGCGGTGGTCCCCGACGAGATGAACCAGCAGGCGATCGACGTCCTGAAGGCCGGCATTCCTGGCGTCCCGTACGGCACTCCGCTGTCGGAGGCGTTCGTGGACAGCGAGTTCGTCCAGCGGCTGGTGCAGCTGCCGGAGGTCGCCGGCGCGATCCACAGCCTGGTCGGCCCGGAGCCGACCGTCGACCACCACGCGGTCCACATCCGCAAGGCGAACGAGGGTGAGGCGCAGAACCTGCACGGCGACGCGATCATCGACGTCCGCGAGGACGCCTTCGACGTCCAGCTCATGTACTACCCGCAGGAGGTGACGCTGGAGATGGGCGGCACGCTCAGCATCCCCGGCAGCCACCTGCGCAGGACCAACGAGTCGGACACCGGCCGGTACCAGAACCTGCTCGGCCAGACCCGGCTCACCTGCCCGCCCGGCACGGTCGTGTTCCTGCACCACGGCATCTGGCACGGCGGCCGCAAGAACGACAGCGACATCGACCGCTACATGTTCAAGATCCGGTTCAACCCGACCGTTCGCCAGGTCCGGCTGTGGAACACCGACGACCTGTACGACGACCAGGTGGCCGCCGAGCTCGGCCAGACCTTCCCCTGGTACGAGGGGGCCACCGGCCGGCTGGAGATCTACAACCGGGTCAAGCTGTGGCAGGCCCTGACCGGCGACGACACCTACGACCCGGACTACTGGGTCACCCGGGTGTCGAACCGCCCGCGCCGCGTGGTGGCGCAGCGCAGCCTCAACCCGCACGCCGCAAAGAAGGAGATGGCATGACGGTGCTTTTGGCCTCGCCTCCGGCTCGGCGGGTCATGAGGCTGAACTCCCGGCCTTCCCTCGTCGCTCCGGTCGCTTCGCTCCCTCCACTCCTCAGTCCAGGCCAGGAGGCCTCATGACCACCAACTTCACCACCACCCAACAGGACTCCACCACTACCCAACAGTCCGTCCGCCAGCAGGTGCTGGTGCTCTACCTGGCCTCGTCCGCGCTCGACTCGCGCACGGTCGGCTGGTCGACGTACGACGGGACTGGTGCGACGACACCCACGACAGGTGACTGCGACGTCCCGCCGTACGCCAGTGGACTCGATGCGCTCAAGGACGGCTGGCGGCTGTTCCAGGCCGCGCAGCTGCTCCCGCCGCAGCCGGGTCACGAGTACGACGTGTCGTTCCTGAAGCACGAGTTCTTCTTCGAAAAGCTCGTTGCCGTCTGAGAGCCCTGCGTTAGAGCGGCAGGACACAGACCGGTTTCGGCCAGCTCAGCGGCGTCCCCGTTGCGGTGAGGGCGCCGCTGCTCTGGTCGATGGTGAAGACCGCGATCGTGTCCGAACGCTCGTTCGCGGCGTACAGGTGGTTTCCATCTTCGCTGAAGGCGAGGTGCCGCGGCCAGGTCCCACCGGATCCGATCGTCTGGACCAGCTTCGCCTCGAGTCCGTCCGCGCCGATCGCGAACACCGCGATGGTGTCGTCGCCGCGGTTCGAGCCGTAGACGAACCGGCCGTCCGCCGACACAAGCACCTCGGCCGGGAAGTTGTCGCCTTCGGCACCTTCCGGCCGCGTCGACAGCGTCTGTACTACGGCCAGCTCACCCTCGGCGAAGCTGCAGACGATGAGTGTCGAGTCGAGCTCGTTGATCAGGTACGCCGCCGCACCGCCCGGGTGGAAGGCGAGATGGCGCGGCCCGGCCCCGGGGTGGACCTGGAGGCGGCTCACCGCTTCGAGCCGGCCCTCCTTGCTCAGCGTCGAGACGTGCACCGAGTCCGCGCCGAGATCGATGTCGAAGGCAAACGATCCCGACGGGTCGAAGGTGACCTGGTGGGCGTGCGGGCCCTCCTGCCGTTCCTGGTTCGGCCCGTCGCCGTCGCGCTCCAGGATCTGGGTCGGGTCGCCGAGCGATCCGTCCGCCTTGATCGGGTGGATCGCGATCGAGCCGGAGCCGTAGTTGGCCGACAGCACGAACCTGCCGGACGGGTCGACCGCCAGGTGGCACGGGTGCGCTCCACCGGTCGGCTGGTGGTTGAGGAACTCCAGAGTGCCGCTGTCGCCGACCGCGAAGGCGCTGACCCGGCCGGCGTCCAGCTCGTTGGTCGCATACAGGTACCGGCGGTCGGCCGAGAAGGCCAGGAACGACGGATTGGCACTCTCGGCGGCTACACGCAAACCAGTCGCGGTACCGAACCCGATCCCGTCACCGCCACCCTCCTGAGTGGTGTAACTACCAACAAAAATCTGCTCCGAAGTCATATCCCCACCCTGCCAGGTAACCGGCCGTCCGGCAGCCGTCATCCACTATTCAGGAGGTGACGACCGACCGGGCGCCTGCGCGATGGTCAGAATCCCCGCCGCAGGGAGATGCCCGATGCGCTCGTAGGTCCGGGGCGACGTATGGGTGATCGTCCAGCCCAACCCGTGGAACCAGTCCGCGATCTCGTTCACTGTCAGCCTCCTTGGGCCGAGATCACCAGGATGGTCCGACGAGAACGCCAACATGAAATAGCGGCAGCCGTCGGCGGCGAGTCCTTTGAGCGTCTCGGCCCAGACCTGCCGATCGTGGTCGGTGAGGCCGTGAAAGAAACCGCAGTCCAGCACCGCGTCGAACCGCTGTGCCGGTGACCAGTTCAGCACATCGGCGCAGAGGAAGGAGACGTCCAGTTGTCGCGTCCGCGCCTTCTGTCTGGCCATCTCGATCGCGCGGGCGGAGGCATCCACCCCGGTCGATGCATGTCCCAGCTCCGCTGCCAGCAGCGCGTGTTCACCGGTACCGCAACCGACATCCAGGAAGGATCCTGCGGCTTGCCCCGACCGGAGCAGGGACTCGAAGACCTTCTGGGGCCGACCGAGATCCCACGGCGCCTGCGATTCGTAGTACGAGTCGAAATCTTGTGGCGAGCGAGGTCTGGCCACGTGCTGGGATTCACTGTTCGGCATGTCGTCCTTTCGGTTGCCTGGCCGTGGCGTGGAACCGCACTGGCTTGCTGGTCACGCTGTCGAGTTCGACGCCCAGCAGATGTGCCGGCATCTGTTCGGGGTCGGCGAGGGTCAGCTCCCAGTCCCGCACGATGGACCTGATCAGCAGGCCGGCCTGCTGCCGGGCAAAGGACTGCGCCGGACAGCGCCGGACCCCAAGACCGAACGGGAAGTAGGTGCCGTCGGCGCCGCGCTCGGTCGTGAAGCGCTCCGGATCGAACTCTTCCGGGCGTGGCCAGGCGGCCGGCTGGAAGTGCTGGATCAGTGGACTCGTGACGAAGACCGTGCCGCGCGCGTACTCCGTCCCCGCGATCCGCAGCGGGACCATGCTCTCTCGCGGGATCGACCACGACGGTGGATGCAGCCTCAGCGTCTCGGAAACGACCGCATCGGCGTAACGACCGTCCTCCGACTGCAGCAGTCTGTCCTGGACCGACTTGTCAGCTGCCACGTGCCACATCAGCCAGGTCAAGGTGGTGGTCATGTTCTGCAGTGCAGCGGCGAAGAAGGCCCGCGCCTGGTCGCCGGCCGCGCGGACGGGCAGATCGGGGTAGCTGGCGACGGCCTGGGCGATGTCGCCGAAGACAGTGTCCGCTCGCGCGGAGTGGGCGATCACCGATTCGAACGCCGTCTTGACGGCGGCCTCGCGAGCCGCGAACCGTGACTCGACCACCACGTCGGACGCCGATCCATGGCCGGCCGGGCACTGTGACGACCCGCCGGCCGCGCGCCCGTTCTCCTGCTGCATCCAGTCGTACGCCGTCTGGCGGGAGTCGAACAGCACCGAGTCGACAAGGCTCAGGTCGTCGGTCAGTTCGGGTGCACCGAACGAGTACAGGACGGTCAGAAAGGCCAGCCGCCGGCTGTCCTCCAACAGATCCCGGCCAGGTTCGGCGACCCAGTCCGCTGCCAACGTGTCGAGGGCCGGTACCAGTCGTTGCCGGTAGTCCGAGAGCCGGGATCCGCTCAGCCGACCGATGATGGAACGCCGCAGGTATCGGCGCCAGGTGGTGATCTCGCTGACCACCTCGGCTGCGGTCGTCTCGGCCAGTGGCTTCCGGATCGCTGTCCCGTCACCGATGAACGCCGGCCACAGTTGCGTGTTCCGCCCCTTGGTGAACGCCTTCGCCTGACTGACCAGAATCATCGGAACCAGTTGCGCCGCCGTGACGATGGCCAGGGCCGGCCGCTGTTCGGCCACCAGGGTGCAGACCGGATCGCCGGAAGCCCTCAGCATCGGCAGCAACTCCTCGAAGGTCTGCCCGGTGTACTCGATCTCGGCGGTGCTCACCGCGCCTCCACCTGAACCACCGCGCGCTGACCAGGAGTGATCCCCAGGTCCACGCCGAGCCAGTGGGTCAGGCCGCCCTCCGGCTGTTCGACGCAGACGAGCCTCACCGTCCGGACCACTCTCCTGCAGATCTGGAAAACATGCTCGACGGAGTGATTCATCGCAGGACAGGTTCTCGGGCCGAGGCTGAAAGGGAAGTAGGAGCCCGACGGCCTCGGCGGTTTGACGAAGCGGTCCGCCACGAACTGGTCGGGCTGGTCGTAGACCTGAGCGTCATAGTGCTGGATCAGCGGGCTGGCGATCAGGGTTGTTCCCTTGCGGATGGTGGTTCCGCCGATCTTGAGGTCGGCCAGCGCCTCCCGGGGGATGGACCAGGCGGGTGGATGCAGCCGCAAGCTCTCGTAGACGCTCGATCGCAGCAAAGCGTCGGCCTCGGCGGCGGGGAGAGCGTTGATCCGATCCTGGAGCGCTGGATCTGTCGACAGGTGCCAGAGAACCCAGGTCAGCGCTGAGGACAGGGTCTCGGTACCAGCGATGAAAAGACCCTGCATCTGAGCCGGCAGAGTCTGCGCGGGGATCGGACTGAGGTAGTTGCCGGATGCCTGGGCCAGGAGCGAGAAGATGCTGTCGTCCGATGCCTCGGTCGCACTGCGCACCACCGACTTGAACGATCTCTCCATCACCATGACGCGTTTCACCAAGGGGGCCAGCGCCGGCCTGACGGCTGCCTGCAGGAGTAGCCGGGCCCGGTCGCGACGCCGGAGGTTCCGGTCGAAGGGACAGGCCAGCGGGGTGTCCAGCGCCAGCTTGGCGGCGATCCTCGATTTCCACAGTTGCTCGCTGACCGCGACCAGTTCGGGGCGGGTGGCCGGCCCGGCGAAACACGCCACGAAGCTGTCCAGAGCGACCAGGCGGCTGTCGGCGATCAGCTCGCCCTGACCGGCTTCGATCCATCGGCGACAGAGGTCGTCCGCGAGCTGTCCCGCGATCGCCGAGTACGCCGGTGTTTTCGCCGCCGAGAACTGTTCGGACATGCTGCGCCGCCGGAACCTGCGCCAGCTGGCGAGCGAGATGTCGATCTCGGGATCGCCGGTCTCCTGGGCCTGCAGCGGAGGCCTGATCCCGGTGCCGTCGCCGATTGCCGTCCGCCAGTACTGCGTCCGCGCACCCTTCTCGAAGTACTTGGCGCCGTGGGCCAGCACGACGTCGACGACGCGCGGATCGATGAGGACGCCGAGGTCGTGTTCGCCCGTGCCGATCAGCTCGATGTCCTTCGTGCTTCGCCGCAGGTCGGGCAGCAGGTCTTCGAACGCCCGCGGCAGACTTGCCGTGGCTCCCAGCGCGCTCTGGATGCTCACGCGCGGTCCGGTGGCTCGATCGGGTTGGTGAGCGAGTAGACCAGCAGATCGGTACGGCCGGAGTGGGTGAAGCCGGCGTTCTTCAGTCGTCCCTCGTACTCGAATCCCGCGGCCAGGGAGACGCGCTGCGAGCCGATGTTCCCCGGTGCGCAGAACAGCTCGACGCGCTCCATGCCGT
This sequence comes from Kribbella sp. NPDC023855, assembly GCF_040639475.1. Lineage (NCBI taxonomy): Bacteria > Bacillati > Actinomycetota > Actinomycetes > Propionibacteriales > Kribbellaceae > Kribbella > Kribbella sp. NPDC023855. The sequence continues at coordinate 333,481 of NZ_JBFAAA010000003.1, read as the reverse complement.
GGCCGAGAGCCCAGGTGCTCAGCAGCCGGGTGGCCTCGGCCGTCAGCCCCTTGCGGCGCATCCAGGGAGCTGTCCAGTAGCCGACCTCGGAGACCCTGGTCCGCCAATTGGTCCGCTTCAGCGAAACGGATCCGGCGAACTGGTCTCCCGGTCCGCAGAAGGCGAGATGCAGTCCGTCACCCGCCAGCCGAAGCTCCTCGGCCATCCCTCCGCACCAGGTCTTGCCGTGCTCGGGGAGGTAGGGATTCGGCAACGGCAGCCACCGCTGGGTCTCCGGGTCGTTGCAGGCCTCGACGACCATTTCGGCGTCCTCCGGACCGAACGGCCGCAGGGTGACCTGCTCATTCGACAGTGCTGGGACGGTGAACATCTACCGATCTGCTCCATTCTGCGTGGATACGGGTGGCTGGTCCGGTTGCGAGCTCAGGGAGCGGACCTGTGGGTCCAGCAGGAGCGGGAGCGTGGTGACGACGCAGGCGGCGAAACCGACGGCCAGGACCACCGAACGACCGGCGTGCTCCGCCCAGACCCCGACGAGCGCATAACCGAGGGGCATCAGCGCGGCCGACACCATCATGTCGAGGGCCGTGACCCGTCCGAGCAGCTCGGTCGGCACCTCGCGCTGCACCGCGGTGTAGTAGAGGACGATGTAGACCTCGAGCCCTACGCCTGCGACGAAGTGGGCGGAGACCAGAACCGCGGCCGGTACGGACGCCAGCATCGCCAGCATCACCAAGCCGAAGGCGGCGACCCCCACGAAAGCCGGTACACCGGGAGATCGGGTCTTGATCCTCGACGCCAGCATCGCGCCCACGATCGCGCCGACGGCGTAGACCGTCATGCTCAGCGGGTAGCTGTCCGAGTCGCCGTAGTGGTCGAGCGCCACGATCGGCAGCAGGACGAACCATGGCGCGACGGACAGTGGCATCTGGATCAGTCCTGACAGGAACGTCAGCGCCAGCCAGCGGCGCCGGCGAACGGCCTGCAGGCCCGCCGTGAAGTCCTTGATCGTCGGCCGGCCGGCCGTTGGCTTGCGGACCGAGGCCCGGACGGCGAGCAGGGTGCCGGTACTGACCACGAAGGTCAGTACGTCGATCCACAGTGCGGCCGTCGGACTCCACCAGGCGACCAGGATGCCGCCGAGCGCGGGCCCCGCGATCGCGGCGGTTCTGGTGACCAGCGATCCGATCGCGTTGGCCTGCTGGAGCAGCTCTTCGGGGACCAGTTGTGGATAGAGCCCCCGGAAGGCCGGTCGGAAGAACGCCTCTCCGAGCCCGAAGATCAGCATCACGACGGTGATGACGCCGGCGCCGGCCCCGGTCTCGAAGCACCAGATGATCGTCAGGACTGCCAGGACCCGTGCCACGTCGGCGCCGATCATGACGTAGGTCCGGGGGAATCTGTCGACGACGACACCGCTGACCATCAGGGTCACCACCATGGCGAGACTGCGTGCCGCGAGCGCGCCGCCGATGGCCGCCGCGCCGTCGCCGCGGGCGATCAGTGCCAGGGTCACCGCGATCGGCAGGATTCCGTCACCGATCGCACTCACCAACTGACCACCCGCCACCAGGCTGAAGTCACGCTGCCTGAGTGCTGTCCGCAGGGTGGCCCGTTGCTGCGTGCCCGCTTCGTCAGAAGTCATCGAGTTGCGCCCTGTCTGTCCGCCAATACTTCTCGTACTGCGCGAGCGTCCCGAGGTCGGTGTAAGGGCCGCCGAACTCGATCGCCACCACCGATTCCGCCCCGGACAGCTCGACTACAAGCTGAATCAGGGTAGTCGCAGTCGGTGCAAGCTCTCTGATCCGGCCGACCATGGCCTGGGGGAGCGCCAACCGGCCCACCAACCGTCGAGACCCGGTCACATCACCGACCGAGGGGACTTCGCGGACCGCTGGAACGCGCACCGCGCGGGGCGCCGCGGCACGCTCGTCGAACAGCAGCGCGACCGGTGCGCCCGTTGCCCTGGCGAACTCGACGAGCTTGGCGCTCAGCGCGGCCGGCACGAACTCGTCGCAGTGAGCGATCAGCAGGTCGCCGTCGCCGGGAAGGTCGAGGCTCTTCAAGGAGTCGGCGGGTTCAGGCGTTCGGCTGGTGTCGACGGGCACCAGCCGGAGCGCGACTCCCGCTGTCCAGGGCTCAGCGCCGAGGGACTCGGTCACGTGTGCGGCGATCGCCAGCCCGTCGCGTCCTCCGTCGTGAACGACGGTGACGGTCGTGGCACCCGCCTTGATGCACTCGCCGGCGACCCGGTCCAGAAAGTTCTTCGTCCCGAACGGGAGAAGCACCTTCGGGACGGCGGCGGTCAGCGGGTGCATCCGCCGGCCGCTGCCTCCGGCCAGGAGCACCGCGTTGATCTGGGTCACGTGAGCAGCCCGAGCACGGCCCCGAGGTCCTTGCCGCTGTGCTGCCAGTCCGGACGGGCATAGACACGTGCCGACGTGGTGACGATCGGTTCGAGGAGCTCGAGGCCGTTGGCCCGCGCCGTGTCGCCAGTCATGTAGGCGTCGACGACGACATCCGCGAGACCGCAGCGCGCATAGAGCTCGGCCGCCCCCGAAACAGGCAGTTGGGTCGTGGCAGGCATCCCGTCCTGAGCGAAGAAGTCGCGGGAGATCCCGGGGTACTGGGTGACGACACGAAGCTGAGGACGCGACCTCCAGTCCTTCATGTCAGCCGTTCCCACCACGCCGACCGTGCACGACTGGAATCCGGTGTCATGAAGCGCCGCGTACTCGATGCCGGCTTCCAGCACGTAGTCATGCCCGGTCACGATGAGGTCGGCCAGTCCGGCATCCAGCAAGTACGGCAGGTCGTTCGAGCGCGCGCACAGGACGACGAGTGCGTCGGACTCGAAGACGAGCCCACGGGTTCCGGCCGGCATGCCCACCAGCCCGCCGACCATCGCAGTGGTCTCGTCGAGGAGTCGCCCGGCATTGGGAACCGCCAGTATCGGCCTGGCCTCCGCGGTGAACAGATGTGCTGTGGAGCTGGTGAAATCCGCCAATGGGTTGATCATCGAGCACCCCCGTCTCGCGGTGGAAGGTAGTGGAACACCCTGCGGTAGAAGTCGAGATTGCCGTCCCGGAGCACGACTGCCCGGGCGGACCAGATGTCACTGCCCGGATCGCCCGGCAGGTCGAGCTCGGCTCGCAGGCGGGCCTGGCCGGATGCGAGGGACCAGCTCGATATCGGCAGCGGCTGCGGCTTGGTCTTGTCGCGGATCTGCAGGACCACCAGGCCCGCTCCGGCCGCCGGCGCCGCCGGCAGGGTCAGGTCCACGATCAGTCGCCGGGAGTTGGTTTCGATTTGGAGCGCGTTGGGACCCGGGGGTGAACCGCCCGGTCCACAGATGTTGCAGGCCAGGCCACAGACGGCACATTCGCTGATCCACCGCTCCACCTGGCCGACGGATGTCAGCCTTAGCGGTGTCGCGAAGATGTGGCCGCCGCATTGAGCACAGCGACCGTCGATCTGAACCCGTTCCCCCGATTCGAGCCAGAGGCGAAGGGACGGTTGCAGGAGGTCTCCGACGTGGGCACCGGGATGCGCCTCGGACAAGAGGCCGTCGGCCAGCAGTTCGGCCCCGATGTCGATCCACTCCTGCGCTGCCGAGGCCAGTGATGTTTCGACGGCAGGTGGTACCGATCCCCGCATGACCTGATGTGCGTGAGCCGACCAAGCGGCCGCGTTGAGCCGCGTTCTCGCGGCGGACCATCGGCTGACACCCGTCACGATGGCGGCGGGTTCCTGGAGTGACTTGCTCGCCACGAAAGCGACTGTGCGCTCGAGACGGTCCATGTCGCGGAGGCGGCTCAGCAGGGGGCTGGCCGGGGGCTTCCGGGCTTCGGCAGTGCCGCCGCCGGATATTGGCTCAGTGGGCGGATCGGACAGGACGACGGTGGGGTCCCCCAGTACGACGAGGAATCCCTGACGATCGGCATCCCGGCCGACGTTGAGCTCGGCCACCGCCTCGGCCAGAGTGCGGCCGGTCGACATCAGGTTCCGGAGATGCTCTACGTCTGATCGCGAACTGGCGGTCTGCCGGGTGGTGCCGACCACCGCCGCCACTGATCCGCTCTGAAGCGCCGCCACCGCCAAGCTGTTGTCACCCGGGTACATCTGTGGCGCCAGCAACATGCTCGTACAGGACAGCAGGACGAGAACGCGGCAGGACAGCTCGTCCATGGTCATCAGTTTCTGGCCGGTGGCGCCCTTCTTGCACCGCCCGCGCGCACATCCGCCCGGCACCGGAAGGCCGGCGGCGGATTCGACCTCGGCCGTACGTCCGCACAGCACCACACTGCCCAGGTTGAGATGCATCCCGTCCCCGTGCCCGACGACGGCCAGCATCTCGACCGGTCGCGTCAACTCCGCGCGGCGCTTCGTCGTATCGGCCGCGGCATGAGCTTCGACCACGAGCTGGCCCGCCGTCCGGTCCGCTGGGCGCTGGGGGAGGTGGGCAAGGTCGGTCAGCTCGATGCTGAGCGGTATGCGTCGCCGCACGGTCGCCGCTGTCAGGGTCTCGATCAGGTCCAAGGTGAAGGCACGACGAGGGCCTTGCAGGACCACCCCCGACGTGGCCGACGTCATCGCCTCGACGAGTTCGTCGACGTCGCGGTCAGAAGTGACCGTGGTGACCACCGGACCTTGGCGCATTCCCACTTGCATCTAGAAACCCATCGCTTTCAAGTCGTATTGCGAACCGGTGGGAGGCGCTTGAATCTCTGCACGCGATTGAAATTCCTGAATCACCGCGGGAAGCAGGTCCACCGGGATCGCCGGCCTGCGGTAATCGTCGCCCAGTTGTCCGGCCACCACCCGGTGAAGCCGATCCAAATCGCTCGCACCGGTCAGCCGGAAACCCTTTGCCAATCGACGCACGCTCACATGGGTGGCGCTCGGGAGGATGGATCCGAGGAAGTCCTCCGACAGTTTCGGCCTGCCTTCCGGCGCTGTCGCCCGTCGAGCTGCAGCGACCTCGTGGCCGAACTCCGAAGTAAGGCCGAGCATCTTGATGGAATTGTCCAGCGCGGCAAAAGAAGTCGAATTCCGGACGGCCCGGGCGACCAGGTTCCGCTGGTAGACGTGGTTCGCGTCGAAGGTCCACGCGGTGCCACAGCGCCGATCGACGCAGACCAGTTCGGAGCCGGGCCTGATGTCGATCCGGCCGATGATCCCGATCGCTCCCAGGAGAGCGAGCAGACTCGACTCGCTGTGCACCCAGCAGTAGTCCCGATAGACCTGAGCGGCCAGTCCGGCGCTGATCCGCAGGCGGCCCGACGGCTCGAGATCCCGCACGATGCTGCCGAGGTGATCGAGCGAGAGTTCGCCGTCGACGCCCAGTCCCAGCACCGTCACGGTCGCGGTGAAGTCCTGGTCCGCGACAGCCGCCAGCAAGGCTGCGTCCATAGTCGGACTGATGAGGCCCGCCTCGTCGCCCCGCGCCAGGATGTCGCCGCCCGTGTCGACCAGATCGACGCATTCGTAGCCCCCGCTGTCCATGATCGCCTGGAGCTGTTCCCGCAGGCCCTGCACGCCGTCGGCCAGGTCCAGGTACCAGATCGGCGGCTCCACGGAGGCCGCCAACTGGGGCAGCTGGGTCAGGCCGCCGGGGATCCGAGTGCGCTCGGTGAACTGGCCGAGCCGGCCGACGGGCCGGAGGCCACGCACCGCGTTGCGCGGCCTGGGGCCGGGAAACGGGTCGAGGGTGCTGCGTTCCCAGACAGCCGATGCATAAGCATTTCCGAGCGCGCCCCCGATGATTCGCTGGTCGAGGCTGATGGCGGTGATCAGATCACCCGTTCCGCCGGATGCAATCCGTAAAGTCCTCATAATCGGCCGGATCGTGCGGGCGGCAATTGCCGCCCGCACGAAACGTTAAATCACCAGCTGTTTACGGTCTCAACCACGGGAAGGTCTTCCAGGGCCTCGATCGTGATGTTCTCGTGCATTTGTTTCCCCTATCTCATGGGTATGAAACCGGACAAATGCCGCGCATCTGGTTGCGCAGCGCGGTCATACCATCACGCGTCTGTCGGGGGTGTCAACGAATGTTCAGCCAGATTGCATCTTGTTGCAATCTGGGCGACGACGAGGCTTAGCGGAGGGGCGTCGGCGTGAGAAAGGCCACAGGCGGATCGTTGGTTCGGGCCTTGACGATCGGCGGCGAAGTCGCGGGCCGGGCCGAATAGCGGCGCGGGGCTAGAGCGTTATCTGGGTGATGGCCTTGGTGAGGGTTTTGCGGGTGGCTGGGGTCAGCAGGGTGGTCAGGGCCTCGACGCGGTTGGTGAAAGCGGTGTGGGCCTGGTCGGCGAGGGTGTGGCCGTCGGGGGTCAGTGCGATCTGACAGGCGCGGCGGTCGGTCGGGTGGGCGTTGCGGGAGACCAGGGAGCGGCGTTCCAGGCGGTCGACCATGCTGGTCAGGCTGGAGCGCTCGATGCTCAGGATGCGGCTCAGGTCGGTCATGCCCTGAGGACCGCCGAGCAGGACGCAGAGCAGGTGGGCCTGCTGGGGAGTGAGGCCCAGCGGGCGGCTCGTTTCGGCGTACAGGTCCTGGAGGACGTGCATCAGGGTGACCAGGGAGCCGACCAGTTCGCTGTCTGTCTTCGTTGCCACGTCCCTACTGTAGTCCGGTCTTCGGACTGTTCGGTGTGCTAATAATTAGGAGAGCTACTATTTAGGCCTACGAACTACTTTCTGGAGGCAAGAACATGACTGTGCGCTTCGGCTACGGATCGCCGGCGGACGTCCGGGCGGTGGGGGAGATCGTCCGGCTGGCCGAGCAGGCCGACCGGGACGGGCTCGACCTCTTCTCGCTGTCGGACCACCCGTACCTGCCCGACCTGCTCGACGCCTACGCGACGCTCTCCTTCGTGCTCGGCCGCACGACCCGCATCTCCGCGCTGGCCAACGTCACCAACCTTCCGCTGCGACCGGCACCGATGCTCGCCCGGACGGCGTCCTCGCTGACCGCCGTCTCCGACGGCAGGTTCGTGCTCGGGCTGGGCGCAGGTGGCGCGTGGGACAAGATCACCACGATGGGAGTGCCGCGAGTCAGCCCGGCCGAGGCCGTTGAGGCGTTCGAGCAGGCGATGATCCTGGTCCGCCAACTCTCCGGCGGCGGCCCAGCCATCACCGACCCGTACTCCGGCGTGACCGCACTCGCGCCCTCCCGCTTCCCGGCGCCCCCGATCTGGACGGGGTCCAACGGCCCCAAGTCGTTGGCCGCAACGGGTCGCCAGGCCGACGGCTGGATCCCTGGGCACGCCGCCGACTGGCTCAGCGAGCGGTACCGGTGGTCCCGGCCGATCATCGACGAGGCGGCCCTGTCGGTCGGCCGCAAGCCGTCCGATGTCGCCACCATCTACAACTTCCCAGGCAGGATCACGACCCAGCCGCTCGCCAAGACCCGCGACGGCGACGGTCGCTGGATCGGCGGCTCGCCCGCTCAATGGGTGGAGGAGCTGACCAGCGCCGTACTCGAGCACGGCGCCGCCGGCTTCATCCTCTTCCCGTCGGGTCCCGAGCCTTTCGAGACCACGTTGAGCCGCTGGTCCCAGGAGGTCGTCCCCGCAGTACGGGCCGCGATCGGCTAGCTGGTGAGGCTACTCCTCGATGGCGCCGCCGACGCCGCGCAGGTGTTCGCGGAAGGTCAGCGACGGACGCTCCTTACGCGCCGCGAGATAGGCGTCGAAGCGGACCTGCTCGCGCAACGTCGTACCGGAGCGGATCAGGTCGGCCTGCTTGCGTTCGGTCGCCTGGATCGACTCCGCGAGGTCGAACAGTTCGTCGACGCGGTCCGCCGGGACGAAGATGACGCCGTCCTCGTCACCCAGGACGACGTCGGCCTGGGTGACGGTCCATTCCCCGACGGTCGCGGACTCCAGCGCGTTGTCCGGCAGCGGATCGAGACGTAGCGGCCCGGTGGGCATCGCGCCGAGGCTGTAGACCGGCAGGCCGATCGCCCGGATGTCGACGGTGTCGCGGTGCAACCCCCACACGACCAGGCCGGAGATGCCGGCCGCCTGTGCCTCCAGCACGACCAGGTCGCCGACGCAGGCCTCGTCGCGCCGCGCGTTGTTGTCGACGACCAGCACGTCACCGGGCTCGGCAGACCCGAACGCTTCCAGGAACACGTCGACACTGCCGACATGCCGCGCCGGCAACACCCGGCCGGCGATGCGTCCCGGTGTCACGGCCTGCAGGGACGCCGTCCGTACTTCGATGCCGGCGCGCAGGCAGGCGTCGGCGACATGAGGAGTGGTCAGATTCCCGAACCGCTTCAGCAGAGCACCCATTCCCTGACCTTAGTCAGAGAATCGATACCTCGCCAGAACCATCCAGTACTCCGGCCCAGTACTCGAGAAACCTGGTACTCGAGAAACCTAGTACTCGAGAAACCGGACAAGTTCGGGCAGGTCCGGGTGGTAGCCGTCGGTGGTGTCGACCGTGATGGTCGGGACCGGGAGTGAGATCGGGTTGAAGCTGTCGTGGCTGCGGCGCCAGGTGTCGGCGGAACGGTGCCCGTCTTCGTGCGCCTTGCGGAGAGTATTCTCGGCGGCCCGAGTCGTGATGCGGTCGTGCGCGACGTCGGCCGGCACCGTGCAGTGGATGATCCGCACCTCGGCGAGCCCCAGGAACGGCGTCAGCCCCGGACGCCAGACATGATCCTGAAAGGCGGCCTCGGCCACCACCGAGGATCCGCGCCCGATCAGCAGCCCGATCACGTCGAAGAACGTCGCCAGGGTCCGCATCGTCAGCGGATCACCCGGCCCCGGTACGAAGCCCGGGTTCGCGTGCACCATCCCTTCCTTGATCTCGTCCCGGCAGACAGCAGGACACCCCACCGCGCCGGCCACCCGATGAGCCAACGTCGTCTTGCCACTCCCCGGAGGCCCACTCACCACCACAAGCATCGGCTTCGCCACCCGCGCACCTTAACGCTGTCCGGATCTGGCTGGACGGACGATGAGGCGCGTCGGAGGATGAGCGGGTGACTACGTACTCCGCGGTGCGGACGACCGGGATCTACTGTCGTCCCGGGTGTGGCGCCAAGCCGCTGGCGGAGAACGTGCAGACCTTCGAGCTCGCCGCCGCGGCCGAGGCAGCGGGGTATCGCGCCTGTCTGCGGTGCCGGCCGTATCGGGTCGCTGGGACTGTGGCGGACGAGGCTCCCGAGTTGGTCTGCCGTGCGGTCCAGTTGATCATCACCGGGCTGCTCGACGAGGCCGACGAGACAGCACTGGCCGCGAGGCTCGGGTTGTCGGCGCGGCATCTGCGGCGGATGTTCAACGACCATCTCGGCGTCACCCCGGATCAGTTCGCCCGGTCGCGGCGCGCGCACTTCGCGCGCCGGCTGCTGGACGACACTGATCTGACGATCGCCGACATCGCGTTCGCGTCGGGCTTCGGCAGTCTGCGCCAGTTCAACCGGGCGATGCGCGAAGTGTTCCGCTCAACCCCACGCGAGCTGCGCGAACGGCGCCGCCGGACCGACCGGCTGGCTGCCGACGGCGGCCTCGTACTGCGGATGCCGTTCACCCCGCCGTACGACTGGGACGCGATGCTCACTTTCCTCGCCGCCCATGCGATCCCCGGCGTCGAGTCCGTCGTCGACGGCACCTATCGCCGGACCATCGCCCTCGACGGCGATCCCGGACTGCTCGAGCTCACGGCCGGTGGCGCCGATCACCTGCTGCTGCGAGCACATCTGCCGTACTGGGAAGGCGTGATCCACGTCGTCGAGCGCGCTGCTCAACTCGTCGGTCTTGATACCGAACCCGTCCTGGCTGCTGCCCAACTCGGCGGCGACCCGGTCATCGGCCCGCTGATCAAGGCTCGCCCGGGTCTCCGCGTTCCTGGTACGTGGGGCCCGTTCGAAGTGGCCGTCCAGGCGATCGTCCGGAACCAAGCGCCGGGCGAGGCGAACGAGATCCTCGCCCATCTGGTCAGCACCGCCGGTACGCCGGTGGCCGGGCTCCGTCACGAGCTCACCCATGCTTTTCCCTCCGCCGAAGCCTTGATCGCGCAGTACGACGGACCGGGTCGCCTTGGCCAGACTCTCCGGGGACTGGCCCAAGAGGTTGCTTTCGGCAACCTCAAGCTGGATGGTGCCGAGCCGCTCGAATCCCTGGTCCAGGCGCTCACCCGGATCGACGGGATCACCGAAGTGGCGGCCCATCACATCGCGCTCCGGCTGGGAGCGCGCGACGCGTTTCCCGCCGAGGTCACCGGCGAATCCGAAGCTTGGAGACCTTGGCGGGCTCTCGCGTACATGCACCTAACGCAATAGCTTGTTGCTCGCGGCAAAGTCGGAGGCCGCGGCCAGGACTTGGTAGGTGCCAGTAGCAAGCAGTTCCGTAGCTGCCGCGGCCGCGAGCCCGTAGGCGCCCGCGCTGATGGCCGGTCCGACGCTGATCCGGGCGACACCCAGCGCGGCCAGCTCGGCGATGGTCGGAGCGCCGGCGCCAGTCATCACGTTCAGTGGAAGCGGTGACCCGGCGACCAGTTCGCGGATGGTTTCGGCGTCGACCACACCTGGTACGAAGAGCACGTCCGCCCCGGCTTCGGCGTACAGGCGAGCCCTTTCGAGTGTGCCGGTGCCGTCGCCGAACAGGTGGGTGTCGGTCCGCGCGTTGATCACCAGATCGACGCCTGCGGCAACCGCTGCCTCGCGGGCGGCGGCGATGCGTTCGGCCAGGAACTCCGGTTCGGCCAGCACTTGCTGGACGCTGTCCTCGAGATTGATGCCGACGACACCGATCGCGAGGACGTCGGTCACGGTCGCGGCGACCTCGGCCGGCGTCGCGCCGTACCCGGACTCCAGGTCGGCATTGATCGGCACGGAGACCACCTTCGCGATCCGCCGCAGGACGGCGAGCGCCGCGTCGCGGGTGAGCCCACCCGCGTCCGCGACTCCCTCCGCCCACGAGACCCCGGCACTCGTCGTCGCGACAGCCTTGGCACCGGCCGCCTCGACCGCGCGCGCCGAGCCCGGATCCCACGCGTTCGGCAGAACCAGCGGCCCATCATCATGCAACCCCCGAAAAGCCCGCGCCTGCGCCTTCCGGTCCACGGTCACAGGCTGACCAGCAACTCGTGGTCGATCTCGACGAACTCGACGATCAGGTCCGCGAACTGCCCGGCGATCAGCTCCTTGTACGCCGAGGAGCCGGTGTGCGCGTCGTACGCCGCCTGGTCGGCGAAGTGCTCCACGAAGAGCATGTAGTCGGGCTTGGCCGGGTCGCGGTAGACCCGGAACGACAAGGTGCCTTCCTCCTGCCCGGGTCCCTGCGGCGCGAAGGCCAGCACGAGCTCCTCGGCCTTGGCCTGGTTGCCGTCCTTGAGGTGGATGGGAAATACCTTTGCGAGCACTGTCTTCCTCCTGGTGGGTGGTTCTCAGGAGTCAAGGTTCGCCTCCCGGCCGCCCTCGGGTCTGGCCATATTCGGTCATCTCCGTGCATCCATTGGATGAGACGATATGTCTCATAAAGCAAGATCTGCCGTTAGGGTGAGCGGGACAGCGAGGACGAAGGAGTCCCCATGAACAACGTGTACACCCACGGCCACCACGAGTCCGTACTGCGCTCGCACAGCTGGCGTACCGCCGAGAATTCGGCCGGCTACCTGTTGCCGCAGCTCCGGCCCGGCCTGTCGCTGCTGGACATCGGCGCGGGCCCCGGCACCATCACGGCGGATCTCGCCCGGCTGGTCCAGCCCGGCCGGACGACGGCCCTCGAGGCCAGCGAGAAGGCGCTCGACGTCACCCGCGCCACCTTCGCGAAGCTCGACCTCGAGGTCGACTTCGTCGTCGGCGACGTGCATCGGCTCGACCTGCCGGACGACTCCTACGACGTGGTGCACGCCCACCAGGTCCTGCAGCACGTCGCCGATCCGGTGCAAGCGCTCCGCGAGATGCGGCGCGTCTGCAAGCCGGGCGGCATCGTCGCGGCCAGGGACTCGGACTACAGCGCCTTCGCCTGGTTCCCGCAGCTGCCGGAACTGGACGAATGGATGGCCCTCTACCAACGCATGGCCCGCGCGAACAGCGGTGAACCGGATGCCGGCCGGCGCCTACTCTCCTGGGCACTGGAGGCTGGATTCGAGAAGGTCGACGCGACGGCGAGCAACTGGACGTTCACCAGCGAAGCGGATCGCGCCTGGTGGGGTGGCATGTGGGCCGACCGCGTCCTGCAGTCTGCGCTCGCCGATCAGGCGCTGGCGTCCGGCGTACCGCAGGAAGACCTCGAGCGGATCTCGGCCGCCTGGCTCACCTGGGCTGCCGACCCGGCCGGGTTCATCTCCCTGCTGCACGGCGAGATCATCGCCGTTGCCTGAGGCAACTGATCAGCCGGCCAGGACGACAAGGTAGCCGTCCGGGTCACGCAGCCAGATCTCCTCGTGGCCGGCGTTCGGGTTGTGGTGGAGGTCGGTCTCGATCGTCACGCCGGTCGCCTTGATCCGCTCCACGGCGGCCGCGAGCGGGTCGACCTCGAACCACACCGCGACACCGTTGCCCAGTGGCAACGAGGGGTCGCCGATCGTCCCGTGATGATGCCCGAGCTCCAGCTTGTGCAACTGAAGAACCATGGTGCCGCCCACCATGATCTGCTCGTACTCCGGTCCGCCGTGGCCGCTCGTCGCGTCCAGCACAGCGCAGTACCAGGCGCTGCTCTTCTCGACGTCGGTCACGGCGATCATGGTTTGGGTTCGAACGGTTGCGCTCATGGGGGTGACGCTATGCGCTGGTGGCGCCGCCGGTCTTGAAGGAATGGGAACGCTGGCGGGAGACCTCGTACAGGACGGCTGTCGCGGCGTTCGCGGCGTTCAGCGAACTGGCGGAGCCGGTCATCGGGATGCTGAGCAGGTGGTCGGCGAGGTCCTTCCAGGCTGAGCTCAGCCCGGAAGTCTCGTTGCCGATCAGGAGGAGGGTCGGCCGGGTCAGGTCGAAGTCGAAGATGTCGGCCTCGCCCTTCTCGTCGGTGCCGACCACAACGATCGGCGTACCGAGGGTGCGTTGTTGCTCGACCCAGGCCATCACCTCGCGCTGCGACGGCACCCGCACGGCCGGCAGCGCGAAGAGTGAACCCGTGCTGGCCCGGACCGCCTTCGGATCGTAGACGTCGGCGGCGTGCCCGGTGACGATCAGGCCGTCGGCCCCGAACGCGTCGGCGGAGCGGATGATCGAGCCGATGTTGCCCGGTCCGGTCGGGCGGTCGAACACGACGCCGAGGAAGTCCCGTTCCACCTTGATCCGGGCGAGGTCGTCGGCGGGCATCTCGACCACGGCGATCAGCTCGGGTGGCGTCTCGTCCTTCTCGCCGAGCTCGGCCAGCAGCTCCGGCGCCATGCTCACCCGCTCCGCGCCTTGCTGTGACCGCAGCAGGTCGGCGGCCCAGTGCGACAAGTGCCGCTCCGAGTTGTAGATCAATGCCCGAATGGTCCAGCCGTGCTCGACCGCGAGGGTGATCGGCCGGACGCCCTGCACCAGGAACTCGCCGGCCCGCAACCGCTTGTTCCGATTGCCCAGCAGCGCCTGCCACACCTGGAACCGGGCATTCCGGCTACTGATCCGCTGTTCCATAGCCCCCCACTCTAGTGTCCTGAGTCGGAAGTTCCTGCGCATCTCCGGCGCCCAGGCACGCACCTGGACACCGGAGCTGCTGCAGCAACTTCCGACTCAGGACACTAGGTGTCCGCAATCAGCCAACCTTGCGGCTCAGGAAATCCCGGATCAGCTCGGCGATCTCGGTGGCGTGCGACTCGAGGGCGAAGTGACCCGCGTCGAGGAGGTGGATCTCGGCCTCCGGCAGGTCGCGCTGGAACGCCTTCGCGCCGGCGGGCGGGAAGATCTCGTCGTTCCCGCCCCAGGCCGCGAGCAGCGGCACCTGGCTGGTCCGGAAGTACTCCTGGAACTTCGGGTAGAGCCTGAAGTTGTCGGGATACGTGCGGACCAGATCCAGCTGCACCTGCTCGGCGCCCGGTCGCGCCAGCAGCGACAAGTCGTGCTGCCAAGCGTCGGGGCTGAGCAGACTCTGATCCGAGACGCCGTGCTGGTACTGCCACTTCACCATGGCCGGGCTCTGCATCCCGGCCGCCGCGTCGGCGGTCTCCGGCGTCGGGTCGGCGGCGTACGCGAGGACGTCGGCCCACATCTCCTCGACCAGGCCGTCCTCGTAGGCATTCCCGTTCTGGGTGATGATCGCCGTGATCCGCTCCGGGTACTCCAGCGCCATCCGCCAGGCGATCGGCGCGCCGTAGTCCTGCACATAGAGCGCGTACTGCGTCAGGCCGAGCTTCTCGGTGAAGCCGGTCGTCAGGGCGGCCAGCGCGGCGAAGCTGTACTCGAACTCGTCGGCCGGCGGCATCGCCGAGTAGCCGAAGCCGAGGTGGTCGGGCGCGATCAGGTGGTACCGGTCCGCCAGCAGCGGGATCAGGTTCCGGAACATGTGCGAACTGGTCGGAAACCCGTGCAGGAGCAGCAGAACCGGCGCATCGACCGGGCCGGCCTCACGGTAGAAGAGCTGGTGGCCGTCGACCTCGACGGTGCGGTGGTGAACGGTCATCGCCTAACCCCTTTGCAAGTTTTATCTGGTTACAAGGGTGAGCTAACACCACCGTCATGTAACCTGTCAACATGGCCAATGCGGTTATGTCTGACGAGGCAGTCCTGCTCGAGCTGCTCAACTCGGCGCGGATGGTCGACGGCGTACCGATCGACGAGCTGCGCGGCGCGGGCGCGTCCGAGTGGCTGCGAGCGCACGGCATCCCCGGTACTCCGACGGCCGTGCGCGAGCTTCGCGATGCCATCGCCGGCGTAGTACGGGGCGAGCGGGCGCCGGCCGTTCTCCAGCGGTTCGTCGACGGGATGCGCCAAGTGCCGGTGGTTGGTGAGTCCGGGGTGGAGTGGAAGGTGGAAGGTGGCCGGTTCGCGTCCCGGGCTGTCCTTGCGTGGTCCGGGTTGCAGGGCCGGTTGCGGCCGTGTGAGAACGACAGTGAGTGTCGGTTGTTCCTCATCGACCGGAGCAAGGCGAATGCGCGGCGCTGGTGCTCGATGTCAACGTGTGGCAACCGGTTGAAGGCCAGGCGGCATCAGGATCGGGTTCGGAGTACTGGCTGAGTCAGGGGCTGGTGGTGGCTGAGTTGCGGCTCTCGATGACTCGGGCGCACAGTTCCATCAGCTCCCGCTCGTTCTTGACGATCTGCTTGGCCTTGGGGCCGAGCGCAACGATGTGCTCGCGGGACTCCTCCAGCCGGCTGTACAGCCGCTCGCGCTCGGCCGCGTCGTCGGTGTAGTCCGCGTCCAGGTAGGCGAGCGCGTCGCGGCGGATGTTGGCCATCGCGGTCTGCGTGCGGCCGCGGGTGCTGAACAGGGATGCCAGGATCGTGACCAGCAGCACGACCACGATGACCACCAGGGACAGGCCGGTGCTGATCTCCGCGACCTCGACGTGGTGGCCGGCGTTGACGAACGGCAGGTTGTTCTCGTGCAGCGCGTGCAGGATCAGCTTCGCGCCGATGAAGGCGAGGATCGCGGCCAGCCCGAAGGACAGATAGATCAGCCGGTCCAGCAGGCCGTCGAGCAGGAAGTAGAGCTGACGCAGGCCGAGCAGGCTGAACGCGGTCGCGGTGAAGACGATGAACACGTTCTGGGTCAACCCGAAGATGGCGGGGATCGAGTCCAGCGCGAACATCAGGTCGGTACCGCCGATGGCCACCATCACCAGCAGCATCGGCGTCATCATCCGGCGGCCGTCCTGACGGGTGATCAGCCGGTCGCCGTCGTACGACTCGGTGGTCGGGAGCAGGCGGCGGGCGAGGCGGACGATCACGTTCTGGGCCGAGTGCGACTCCTCGGTCTGCGGTTTGAGCATGTTGCCCGCGGTGATCAGCAGGGCGAGGCCGAACAGGTAGAACACCCAGGAGAAGGTGTTCAGCAGGGCCGAGCCGAGGAAGATGAAGCCGGCCCGGGCGATGAGTGAGATGACGATGCCGGCCAGCAGCACCTTCTGCTGGTTCTCCCGGGGCACCCGGAAGCTGGTCATGATGATCAGGAAGACGAACAGGTTGTCGACCGACAACGCCTTCTCGGTGATGTAGCCCGCGAAGTACTCCGAGCCTGTGTCGGTGCCGCCGAACAGCAGCAGGCCGACTCCGAAGAGCAGCGCGATGCCGACGTACACGCTGGACCAGAGTGCCGCCTCGCGCAGGGTCGGGACGTGGGCGCTGCGAACGTGGAAGATGTAGTCGAAAGCCAGCAGGGCAAGGATTCCCAGCACGGTCAGGGACCATGCCAGCGGGGATACGGTCATCGTCTGCGTTCCGATCACGAGGGGCCGGGGTTCAGCCAATCACGCTCCAGCCGACCCTGTCGCTGAACGACCGGAATGGAAAATTGCCTAAAAGGCATCTTTGCACTTTCGGCAATCATTGCTACGGTGGTCGCATGGAGAGCGCCGGACTGCGGGAGCGGAAGAAGCAGGAGACCCGGATCGCGCTGAGCTGGGCGGCCGTCCGGCTGACGGTGGAGCGTGGGTACGGCAACGTACGGATCGAGGACATCGCCGCCGAGGCGGGCGTCTCGCTGCGCACGTTCCGGAACTACTTCTCCAGCAAGGCCGAGGCGATCGCCGCCCGGCACGTGGAGCGCCAGCTGCAGATCTCCGCGGAGCTGCGCGCTCGTCCGGCCGACGAGCCGTTGTGGGTGGCGATCCGGGCCGCCATCGAGCAGCACCTCACGCTCGGCGCCGAGGGGCGTGGGGGTCACGAGAAACCGGACGAGCAGTGGCTCGCCGGTGTGCGGCTGATGATGACCGAGCCCGCCTTGCTGGGGGAGATGGCCAAGGCGAACGAGGCAGCCGGTGGTGAACTGGCCGCGGCGATCGCCGAACGGACGAACACCTCGGGGCTGTATCCGCAGTTGGTCGCCGCCGTCGTCGGCGCCGCGGCCGCGGCGGCGACCGCGGAGTGGCTGCGCGCCGACCCGCCTCGATCCATGGCCGAACTGATGGCCGAAGCACTCGACCGGGTCGAGGCCGGGCTGCCCGAGCCCAACTGACCCGTTGCTGAACGACACCCCGGTGTTCCCGGGGCGATGACGCACGCCCGAAAACAGACTGGAAGGACACTGCTCATGCTGCAAGATGTCGTGATCGCCGGTGCCGGCCCGAACGGACTGATGCTTGCCTGCGAGCTCCGGCTGGCCGGGCTGCGGCCGATCGTGCTCGAACGGTTGCCGGAACGCAGTACGGAACCGCGGGCCAACGGGTTGGTCGGTCAGGTCGTCCGGATGCTCGACCGGCGCGGGTTGTACGAGCGGCTGGCGGGCGAGGACGGGCCGCCCGAACCTGTTGCCGGTTTCGTCTTCGGGGCGTTGCCGTTGCAGCTCGACGTACTGGATGACAATCCGCTGTACCTGCTGGGCGTTCCCCAGGTCCGGATCGAGGAGGTGCTGCAGGAGCGCGCTTTGGAGCTTGGTGTGGAGATCCGTCGCGGGCACGAACTGGTCGGGCTGTCCCAGACGGCCGATGCGGTCACGGCGCAGATCGCCGGGCCGGAGGGAGAGTACGAAGTACAGGCCCGGTACTTCGTGGGTGCCGACGGTGGCCGCAGTCTCACGCGCAAGCTGGTGGGCATCGATTTCCCGGGCGTCATTCAGGACAGGATGGTCTCCCGTACTGCGAGTGTGGCGGTGCCCGAAGGGTGGGTCGACCCGGCGACGCTGGCGTTGACCGTGCCTGGCTTCGGGGTGATCCCGCCGTTCCGGCATCTGCGGACCGAGCGTGGGCTGTTCGTCTTCGCGCCGTTCCCGGGGCGGGCGCCGGCGATGAGCACGGGGGAGTGGGATTCGCCGGCGGACGGCCCGGTGACGCTGGCCGAGGTCCAGGAGAGTGCCGAGCGGGTGCTGGGGGCTTCGTTGCCGTTGTCGCCTCCCGAGGTGGACGGCCCGCACATCTTGCGGCGAATTGCCGGAGGCAACAGCCGGTTGGCGGAGCGGTTCCGCGAGGGGAGAGTGTTGCTGGTCGGCGATGCGGCCCACGTGCACTCGGCGATCGGTGGACCTGGGCTGAATCTCGGGCTGCAGGATGCGATCAACCTCGGGTGGAAGCTTGCGGGTGAGATCCAGGGATGGGCGCCTGAGGGGTTGCTCGACAGTTACGAGGCTGAGCGGCGGCCGGTGGGGAAGCGGGTGGTGATGCACACGCAGGCGCAGGCGGCGTTGATCGCGCCCGGGAGTGAGGTGACCGCGTTGCGGGAGTTGTTCACGGAGCTTCTCGGCTATCCGCGAAACGTGCAGCACCTTGCCGATCTGATGTCCGGCGCGGACATCCGGTACTTCGACGGTGCGCATCCGCTGGTCGGGCGGTGGGCGCCTGATCTGGTGCTCGATCGCGGTGACGGGCCGGTGCGGTTGGCTTCGGTGACTCGGGCGGGGCGGGCGGTGCTGCTCGACTTCTCCGGTGATTCATTCTTTGCGGGCGAGGCGTTGAGTGACCGGGTGGAGATTGTTGCCGCCAGCACCGATACGCCAGGGGCTCCGCTGGCGATGTTGCTGCGGCCCGATGGGTATGTGGCTTGGGCGGCAGACAGCACTGGGGATGCGGAGCGGGAAGGGCTGCGAGCGGCGGCGGGCCGTTGGTTCGGCGTACCGGCTCAGCGGCCTTTGACCAGTGCCACCAGGTAGCGGCAGGGATCCTGTGCGGGGTTGATGAAGGTGCAGGGGGCGGGGGCGCCCAGCTGGAGGCAGTCGCCGGTGGAGAGCTGGTGCAGGTGGTCGCCCTCGCGGAAGTGCAGGTTGCCTTCGAGGACCCAGATCTGCTGGTACTTGAAGATGTAGGCGTCGGCTGGATACGACACCTCGGCGCCGGGGGGAAGCTCGACTTCGACGAGTTCGAGTGGGCCCTCGGTGGCGGGGGAGATGGCCCGGCGGCGGTAGCCGGTGGCCGGGTCGGTCCAGGTTGGCTGGTCGGCGGCTCGGCGAAGGAGGTCGCCCGTGCTTCCTTCGGCGCGGGCGACCAGCTCGGAGAGAGTCAGGCCGAGGGCGCCGGAGAGCCGGCCGAGCAGTACGGCGGTCGGCTGGGCCTCGCCGCGTTCGATCTTGCCGATCATCGCTCGGGAGACGCCGGAGCGGTCGGCGAGCGCGTTCACCGACAGGTCGCGGCTGAGCCGGGCGGACTGCAGGGTCGCGGCGAGTGAGGCGGACAGCGGATCTTCCATGCTTGCCACTATAGCGGCAGTTGTGGCTACTATTGTGGCATGGGAAAGATCCGCGAGGCCAACGAACTCGACGCCGCGGCCTGCGCGGCGATCTACGCGCCGTACGTCCGGGACACCGCGATCACGTTCGAACTCGAGCCGCCGACGGTGGAGGAGATGGCCGGGCGCATCACGCGCTCGGTGCGCACGCATGCGTGGCTGGTGCTCGAGGATGACGAGGGCAGAGTGGTCGGGTACGCGTACGGCGGCCCGATGAAGCCGCGGGCGGCGTACCGGTGGTCTTGTGAGGTGTCCATCTATCTGGAGACCGGGCGGCGGCGCACTGGCGGTGGGCGGGCACTCTACGAGGCGCTCTTCGAGCGACTGACCGAGCGCGGGTACCGGACGGCTGTCGCCGGCATGACCCTGCCCAACCCGGCCAGCGAGGGATTGCACGCGGCCCTTGGTTTCGAACCCATCGGCACCTACCGGAAGATCGGCTGGAAACACAACGCCTGGCACGACGTCGCCTGGTCCCAACGCCCCTTGGCAACCGCAGAAGACCCACCCACCGAACCTGCGTAGAGCCCCGGACCGGTTCCGCCGGAAACCTGGATACTGGCGGTTGTGTCGAAGTTCAGCGAGCCCGTGAGTGGACCGTGTTCACCTTCCTCCCGGGGCTGGACCTGCGGCTGCTCTGTGACGTGCTCCGGTCTGTTGAGCTCGGCTTTCGGCCGAACGAGGCGCGGGTCCAGGCGCTGGGGGCCGGAGGGATCACGGCGTCGTACGACGATGCGGTCTGGGAGACGATCCTGGCGACACCTGAGGTCTACGGGTTCGAGCTGGAGACCGAGGGCGCCGGTCCGGGACTGGGGTGCAGCGTGCTCGGTACGTGCGGTGAGGTGATGGTCTCCGGCGTACCGGCCACTGAGAGGCTGGTGGCGGCGCTGCTGGACCTCCCCGGACTTCTCGGTGGGGCGTCCGGAGATTTCACCGACGCGCGCTGGCAGGGCGAGACCGACCCGAACCACTACCGGATGTGGTGGGACGGCCCGTGGGAACACCTGCCGCGCACTGTGGACGAGTGGGGCGACGAAATCATCGACGTCTCCGGACACCCTGGCCGGATCACCGAGGTGCCAGGGATGCGCCTCTGGCCCGCGCAGGACGTGTGGTTCGGTCCCGCCGCGGCGCTCGTCATCGACTACGAGGCCATCGCGGGCCTGCCGGTCGGCCGCGTCAGCGACCTGGGCGGCGGCCGTTTCCATGTCCGGCTCTGGGAGGACGGCGCTTCGCTCGACGAGATCCGCCGGGTCCAGCAGACGGTGCGTGACCACCTGCGGTACGACGCCGCGGTGGCCCGCGACGACGAGATCCGGGCCGCGCTGACGGCCGGCCAGGCGGACGACCCGATGCTGGTCGTCCAGCGCGGAAACTTCCCGCACGGTGGAACGGAACGATTCCTGCAGTACTTCTCGGCCACCAAGTACCCGACGACCCGCTCGCGGGCTGCCTGGCTGAACGTCAAGGAGTTCGACGACCGCAATCGCGAGGTGTACAACCAGGACGTCGACCTGACGACCGCACCTCATCCCGACCTGTCGTCGTGAGCTAGCCGCTGTTCGTGCTGCTCTTCATTGGTGGGCATTTGCTGCCGGGGGTGGTGGCTAGTTCGAAGTGCCAGATTTCGTTGGCGAGGGTTTGGCAGAGGCCGAAGCGGTGGCCTTTGCGGTTCAGCCAGTCGTCCGCGTTGGTGGGGCCTACGTCGATCGCGCTGCCGGTGACGTGGTGGGACTCGTTGGGGTCGGCCACGTATTCGGCGGCCTTTTCGCGGCTTCCGTATTTGGCGATCGCTTTGTCCAGCAGTTCTTGCTGATAGGTGCGGCTGCGCCAGCCGGTGGTCAAGTGCAGTGTGATGCCGTCTCGTTCGGCTGCCGTGGCGGCGTTCTGGATTGCCTTCAGGAGTTGGGGATTGAGGTTCGCCACCCCGGGCAGCGACGTGTCGAAAGGTGACGCGTTGTCCGGGAGTACACCGTCCTCGGGGCCGGGAGAAGTCGCCGAGGAGCTGGAGACCGGGCGGTGGTCGTCCATCGACGTGCAGGCGGCCAGGCCGAAGCTGATGACCGCGGCAACTATTGCGAGAGCGATCAGCGCGGTCAGCCGTTGTTCTTTCTTGCGGGTGGCAACGAGTTCGTCGGGAAGCATGCGGCCAAGCCAACCTGGCGTGATGTTGCGAGAGCGTCAGCGTTTCCGGATACGTTTTTGATAGGCCTCGCCTGCTTCAATAGGGGTTATGCGGGTTCTGGTCGTGGAGGACGAGGTCTATCTCGCCGAGGCGATCCGGGCCGGGTTGCGGCTGCAGGCGATGGCTGTCGATCTCGCGTACGACGGGGTCGGCGCGCTCGACTCGCTCGCCGTCACGGAGTACGACGTCGTCGTGCTGGACCGGGACATCCCAGCGCCGAACGGTGACGAGGTGTGCCGCCGGATCGTCGCGCAAGGGCTGCCGTGCCGGGTGCTGATGCTCACGGCCGCGGGTGAGCTGGACGACAAGGTGAGTGGGTTCGAGGTGGGTGCCGACGACTACCTGACCAAGCCGTTCGAGCTGAAGGAGCTCGTCGTCCGGCTCCGGGCGCTGGCTCGGCGGCCCACCGTGTCGACGCCGACGGTGATCGAGTACGCCGGGGTGACGCTCGACCCGTTCCGGCGGGAGGTGTACCGGTCCGGGCGCTACGTGAAGCTGAGTCGCAAACAGTTCTCGGTGCTGGAGGTGCTGATGACGGCCAAGGGCGGAGTGATCAGTGCCGAGACGTTGCTGGAGCGAGCCTGGGACGAGAACACCGACCCGTTCAGCAACGCCGTCCGGATCACGATCTCCACGCTGCGCAAGGCGCTCGGCGATCCGTGGGTGATCCACACCGTCCCCGGCGTGGGCTACCGGATCGGCGAGTCATGAGCGCGACGCCCGTAGTACCGGCCGAGGCTGGGTCTGGCTCGTCGACCGCCGGTGCGTCGCTGGTCAATTGGCGACCGCGGTTGACTGTGCGGCTTCGATTGACGCTCAGCTATGCGTTGCTGCTGGTCGTGGCCGGCGGGGTGGTTGCCGTCATCATCTACGCGGTCATGCGGTTCGTGCCGAACTATCCGCTCACTGCGGCCAATCCCCGAGACGTCGGACCGGTCGCCACCCGGGGCGAGATTCTCGACCTGGTGGTCAAGCTGTCGGCGTACGCGATGGCGTTGCTGGCGGTGATCGGGATGGCGGGCGGCTGGATCATCGCGGGCCGGATGCTGCGGCCGTTGCAGGAGATCACGGCCGCTGCCCGGCTGGCCGCGAGTGGGTCGCTGGATCATCGGATCGGCCTGGGCGGCCGGCCTGACGAGTTCACCGAGTTGTCCGACACGTTCGACGAGATGCTCGAGCGGTTGGAGCGGTCGTTCACGCAGTACCGGCGGTTCGCGGCGAACGCCTCGCACGAGCTGCGCACCCCGCACACCGTGATGAAGACGATGCTCGAAGTGGCGATCGCCGATCCCGATCACCAGGACGTGCGGGAGCTGGCCAGCCGGTTGCACGAGACCAACCAGCGCGGGATCGACATCGTGGAGGCGCTCCTGGCGCTCGCGTCGCTCGGCAACCGCAAGGTCGAGCTGGAGCCGGTCGACCTGGCGGAGGTCGCGCGGCGGGCGGTCGAGGAGCTGCGGCCGGAGGCGGAGGCCGCGGGCGTGACGCTCACCGTGGACCTCCAGCAAACAGTTGTCGCGGGCAATGAAACCCTGCTGCGCCAGCTGATCGTCAACCTCGGCCAGAACGCGATCCGCCACAACCTCCCGAGCGGCGGTACGGCGAAGCTGACCGTCCGGCCCGGCGGGCGGCTGACCGTCGAGAACACCGGCGAGGTGCTCGAGCCATCGATGGTTGCCACCCTGACCGAACCGTTCGCCCGTCGTGGCAGGCTCGCCCAACGCCCTGGCCGGCAAGGCGGGCACGGCCTCGGGCTGGCACTGGTCGCCGCCATCGCGACCGCCCACAACGGAACTCTCACCCTGACCCCCGGCACCCCAGGCGGCCTGACAGCCAGCGTTACCTTGCAACCGGCCTGACCCCGGGACTCTGTTGCACCCGGTGGCGGGTGAGGATGGGGGTATGGGTGAGGTGACTGTGCGGCGGGCTGTTGAGGCCGATGAGGCGGCGTTGCTGGCGATCGAGTTGACGGCGTGGGACGCCTCGTCGGGGTTCCCGTCGATGACGGCTCCCGATCGGACCGCGTTCTTCAGCGAACGCAGCGGGCCGGACGCGCATCTGGTCGCCGAGCTGGACGGTGAGGTCGTCGGCTACGTGCGGTTGCAGGACAAGTACCCGTTCCCCGAGGGGGCCGGTGTCCTGTCGGTCAACGGACTCGCGGTCGCCGGTTCAGCCCGCGGGCGCGGGATCGGCTCGATCCTGCTGACCGCGGCCGGCGACGAGGCGAAACGCCGCGGCGCTCGCAAGATCACCTTGTTCGTCCACGGCACGAACACCGTCGCAAGGCGGCTTTACGAGCGCCACGGGTACGTCGTCGAGGGAACTCTTCCGCGCGAGTTCGTGATCGACGGCCAGTACGTCGACACCCACGTCCTGGCCAGACATCTGGACTGACGCGATTACGGATTGACACCGTGCTCGATGAGCCAGGGCTTCGGGTTGATCGGGCCGTCGCCACCGGGCAGTACTTCGAAGTGCAGGTGCGGGCCGGTCGTGTTGCCGGTGACCCCGATCGAACCGACCTGGCTGCCGGCCTGGACCGAGTCGCCGACCGAGACGGTGAACTCGGACATGTGGCTGTACGACGTCACGGTGCCGTCGGCGTGCCGGACCTTCACCTGACGGCCGTACGCGCCCTCGTAGTCGGCCTGGATCACTTCACCGGCCATCACGGAGCGGACCGGCGTACCGATCGGGGCCGCGAAGTCGAGGCCGGTGTGGTTCCTGGCCCAGCGTCCGCCGGCCTGGCCGAAGGTCGCGGTGATGCGGTAACCGGTGGTGGGCAGGACGACCTTGGGTGCTGCCTTCGCCTTGGCGATCGCCTCAGCCTTGGCTGCTGCCTTCGCCTTGGCGATCGCCTCGGCCTTGGCGGCGGCGGCCGCCTTGCGAGCCGCGAGCTGCTTGGCCGCGGCCAAGGCTGCGGCGCGGCGCTGGGTCAGGTTCGCGTTGGCGGCCAGCTTGGCGGCGCGGGCCTTGGCCGCGGCGGCTGCCGCGGCCTGTGCCTTGCGGGTCGACTCCAGCGACAGCTCGAAGCGCGACATGTCCCGGGTGGCGAGCTCACGGCGCTCGATCCGCGCGGCGGTGATCGCGTCCAGCTGCTGGGAGCTGGTGGTGGTGCTGGCGGTGCCGGCGGTGGCCGGACCTGCGGTGGGGGACAGAGCGACGGCGCTGGTACCGGCGGCGGCAGCGAGAGCGGCGGTCAAACCGACCAGCTGGACGCCACGGACGGAAGAGCGACGGGTCAGGCGGTGCTTCGCCACCCGACGGGCGCCGGCCGGAGTACGACGTGGCGCCGTACGTCCTGCTTCCGACACGTCATGGTGAGGGGACACGAGAGCCTTCCAGAGTCGAGTAGCCGCCGAGGTCGTCCCCAGCGGCCCAATGACCATAACGATGAGGTCACGGCCAGCTCAAACGCGCACTGCGACCGAATCACGGAAATCGGCTACGGTCAGTGACTGCTTTGTGCCGCCGTGTCGCGCGTCAGGCGTGGCCGGCGGCCACAAATAGTTGAATCCGGGCGTGACGCGGATCACTCGCGTCATACCGTTTGAAGGCCCTCTCGACCCGCTATGGGCGTCCAGAATATGAGAGGTTTGTCGACTGACTTACTATCCTTTCGACGTCCTCGCATACTGGTTTCACCAGGCCGCAGGAAGGAGACGGTGATGTCGGAACCAGCCCGGCGTGAACTCGCCTACTACCGTCTCCACATCGACCTGCAACGCGTCTCCAGCGCCCTGTGTCGGCTCTGACCGCTCGACTCTCTGAGGTACTGGGAGTACCCACCTCGCTCTGAAGTACACACATCCACCCTGCGGAACGTCGCCGAGGCACTGGGGCTCGGCGAGCTTCCGCAGGCGGCGAGATGTCGGGTGTACGGCGCGCAACGGCAACGAGTAGCCATCGCCGGGTTCTGACCCTGCGACCAAGGTGCCGGTGTTCGACGTACCCGCCCTGGACGCCCGAGAGCAAGCAGAAGCGACAACAACAAGGGGCCCACAGCAACTATCCCGAGGAGGCGGCGCCAGCGAACGCCGCCTCCTCAACCGGCCTGCCCTATCTCCCGACCGGCTACGCCGCAGACCGCGGTCAACCCGGCATGGGTCGTCACAGGGCATTTCACGCCGTACGAGGAGACAGTGCGTCAACGCGATCGGGACGGTTCACCTGGCGCTCGGCGATTCGGCGTACGAGCTGGTTGCGACCGCCGGCGGTGGAGGGGCGGGTGTCGCTGTCGTTCCATGACGAGACGAACGGCGACGAGACGGCTGCCTGGCGCGCGGTCATCACCGGGCGCGTGCAGGGTGACCGGACTGTCGTCGTGGACTTCAACTGGGCCATCAACCTCCCCTTCGCCTTCACCCCCTTCGGCACCTGCCCCGCCCCGATCATCGGCAACCACCTGCCCCTCCCGGTCACGGCCGGCGAGAAGAAGCGCAGGTGGAGTTCTGTACGTACACACTGATCGACAACTCGCCGGACCCGACCAGCGGGCACCAGCTCACGCCCGCACGAACGCTTGCAGGTGATTGACAAGTTCGGGCGGTGCCAGGAGGCCTTCGGGTGCGGGCTGTCCGGGGTCTCGTTGGAGGTGTCCGGGCTGCCCGAGCGGGTGAGCCGGGAGAGTGTCGAGCGGTTCGTGACGGACGTCATGCCGGTACTGCGGGCCGCGTACCCGGGGCGGGTCTGGAATCGGGTGTAAAACTGGTCGGAAGGACTCTGGGGAACCGGTATGCTTCTCTGGTCGGACGAGGGGTCCAGCAGGGCTCTTCCTCCCCGATTTCACATCGGGGTAGGAGACCGTGTACTGTCTCTCCTCGGCCCGCCCCTTTAGCTCAGTCGGCAGAGCGTCTCCATGGTAAGGAGAAGGTCTACGGTTCGATTCCGTAAAGGGGCTCTGAGAAACGCTGCACCACCCGGTTCGCCGGGTGGAGCGACGGACTCTCTGGCGGGGTAGCTCAGGTGGTTAGAGCACACGGCTCATAATCGTGGTGTCGCGGGTTCGACTCCCGCCCCCGCTACCCACCATCGCGGTATCTCGAGAGCACGATCACCCAAGTTGCGTGCTCCTGAAAAGAAGAGGCAGTAATGGCCAAGGCAAGCGACGTCCGCCCGAAGATCACGCTGGCGTGCACGGTGTGCAAGGAGCGCAACTACATCACCAAGAAGAACCGGCGCAACGACCCGGATCGTCTTGAGCTGAAGAAGTACTGCGCGCGTTGCAACGACCACACGGACCACCGCGAGACCCGCTGACCTCAGCAGTCTTCCAAGAGGCCCGCTTCGCTCCGGCGAAGCGGGCCTTTTGCTTGTCCCCATCGAACCATTGCATCGTTGTAGAGCCAGTGGTCACACTGGGATCCGCGACAAGCTGGGAGGCAGTGGATGGGAAGCACGGGTGAGGCCGGGACGGTGGTCGAGCCGCTGACCGCGGCGAAGGTGGACGCGGCGAAGGAGCAGATTTACGGCGACGGCATCGTCGGGTTCAAGGGAGCGTTCAGCCGCGACTGGGTCCGCCGGCTCGGTGAGGACGTCGACATCGCGTTCCGGGAGGCGCGGGCGCGTCCCGGCGGGGCGGTGGGGCGCGGGCCGCAGCGGTACTACGTGGAGATCCATCCCGAGCAACTCCGCGGTTTCGCCGACCTGGCCGGGCATCCGTGGATCACCGCGGTCGCCGAGGCGGTGCTCGGTCCGCAGTACGAGATCGTCGAGGTCGGGTTCGACGTACCGCTGCCGGGGGCGGAGTACCAGCCGTGGCACCGCGACTTCCCGATGCCGGAGGAGACCCGGTCGGAGCGCCGGCTGACCTCGCTGGCGATCAACGTCACCACGGTCGACACGACGGACGAGATGGGGCCGTTCGAGATCGCGCCCGGGACGCAGTGGGACGACAGTGACGAGTTCGAGCACGGCATGTTCCCGCCGAAGGAGCACTACGACCGTTATCGGCAACGGGCTGTCCGCAAGTACCCGCAGATGGGTGACATCTCTATCCGCTCGGCGTTGACGATCCACCGCGGTACCAAGAACCGCTCGCAGTTGTCCCGGCCGGTGCTGGTCTTCGGCTTGGACGCTCCCGGGGCGGGTAACGCCGAAAGGCACGACCTGGCCGTCACCAAGGGCTACTGGGCGACGCTGCCGCAGTCGATCCGGGACCACCTGCACTGCCCGATCGTGGACGAACTGATCCCGATCAACCAGAAGCACACGATCGAGGGTCTGGTGATGGGCGACGCCGAGAGCTGATGGCTCTCAGACGGTGAGGATCGGCCGGCCGCCTTCGTAGGCGATCAGCCGGTCCTCCCGCGGCGTCAGGCAGCAGGAGCCGCAGAGAGCGCCGCAGCCTTTCTCGCTCGTGTAATAGAGACAGCAGGTGTTGCGGAGGTAGACCAGCTTGCCGGCGGCCTCGGTGACCTCACCTAGGCGGGCTAGACCGCCTGGGGCTTTGGTGACGAAGGTCTGCCAGCGTTCGAGGAGGTACGACGGGGCTACCGCCTCCTCCTCGCGGGTGGCCGCGCAGAACGCCATCGCGCAACCTGCGGCGACTCCGCCATGCAGCTGCCGCAGGCCGGCGCGGGTGCGGCGGTGGAGCTCTGCCGAGAGGGGGAGCAGGTGCTGCGTCAGCACCACGTCGTACAGGGTCGGCAGGCCGCCGGGGAGGAAGCGGGCGGAGCGGATCGCGATTGAGGCGAGTCCGTGGCCGTCATGGGGTTTCACCCACAGGTTGGCCGGGCGGATGTCGAGGACGCGGCCTTCGAGGGCCCAGAGGAGCAGTGCGGTGGCGGGCGCGCGGCCGGCGTAGAACGACATCAGGCTCAGCGCGTTCGCGTGGGCCGAGACGTGGTCGCTTGCCTCGTGGTCGCGTTTGAGCAACTCGGTCAGCTCCGGGCCGTCCGGTTCGAGCAGCCGGTCGACCCGCAGCCAGTCGGCCCCGGTGGGCTCCCCGATCTCCAGCCCGTACCTCGGGGCGAAGCGAGCCAAGGCGGCTATCCCCGCACGTCCTGCCGTCACACGTCCAACCTTTCCATCTCTCGGGAAGGAGTGGGTGGCGGCACTCGGCCTCCAAGTCTGCCAGTAGGGTTACTCGATATGACGATCGACGCCACGATGGTCGGCCGGAGCTATGCGGCCGCCGAGTCCTATCAGGTCGGCCGGGAGAAGATCCGGGAGTTCGCCGACGCGATCGGTGACCCCAACCCGGCGTACCGGGGCGACGACGCGGTCGCGCCGCCGACCTTCGCGTTCATGGTCGCCAACTCGGCGCTGATCGAGCTGCTCGGCGACGCTGACCTCGGGCTGCGGCTGGACCGGATCGTGCACGGCGCGCAGAAGTTCAGCTACACCCGCCCGATCAAGGCCGGCGACGAGATCGCCGCGACCGCCACCATCACCACCGTGCGCAAGGCCGGTGACGTCGAGGTGATCATGTACGAGACCGCGCTGACCACCGTCGACGGCGACCCGATCGCCACCTCCGCGTCGACGATCTCTCACAACCGGGCGGATGCATGAGGACCGTCGAGGTTGGTACCGAGCTGCCCGCGCTGACCGTCACCCTGCGGCGCGAGGACCTCGTCCGGTACGCCGGTGCGAGTGGCGATTTCAACCCGATCCACTGGAGCGACCGGATGGCGGCCGCCCTCGGGCTGCCCGGCGTGATTGCACACGGCATGCTCACGATGGCCAGCGCGGCTCGCGTGGTCACCGACTGGCTGGACGACCCGGCAGACCTGGTCGAGTACGGCGTGCGATTCACCAAGCCGGTCGTCGTACCGGATGACGACAAGGGTGCCACCGTGACCTTCTCGGCGAAGGTCGACAAGGTCACCGACGGGCTGGCCGAGATCGACATCACCGCGCTGGCCGGCGAGGAAAAGGTGCTCGGCCGCGCCCGGGCGGTCGTGCGCGTCTCGTGAGCACTCCTGCTGTCTCCGAGGACATCCGGCTGGCCAACTTCACCACGCTGAGGATCGGCGGCCCGGCCGACCGCCTGGTCGAGGTCACCACCGAACAGGACCTGATCGACGCGATCCGCGAGGCCGACGCGGCCGCCCAGCCGGTGCTGCTGCTGTCCGGCGGCAGCAACATGGTGATCGGCGACGAGGGTTTCCGCGGCACGGTGATCAAGGTCGCCACCCGCGGGATCCGGCCCGACGCGGACGCGTGCTCCGGTGCGATGGTCCACGTCCAGGCCGGCGAGGACTGGGACGCGGTCGTCCAGCACGCGATCGCTGAGGAGTGGAGCGGCCTGGAGTCCATGTCCGGCATCCCCGGGCTCGCAGGCTCGACGCCGGTCCAGAATGTCGGCGCCTACGGGCACGAGGTGGCCGAGACGATCGCCTCGGTGCGGGTCTGGGACCGGGTCGACAACGCAGTACGGACGATCTTCGCCGCGGACTGTGGCTTCTCCTACCGCAGCTCACGCTTCAAGGAAGACCCCAGCCGGTACGCCGTCCTGGAGGTCGCCTTCCAGTTGCCACTCGGCGACCTGTCGGCCCCGATCGGGTACGCCGAGCTGGCCCGGGTGCTCGATGTCGAGCCGGGGTCCCGCGCCCCGATGACCGAGGTGCGCGAAGCCGTGCTCGGGTTGCGCCGGAGCAAGGGCATGGTGCTGGACGAGGCCGACCACGACACCTGGAGCGCCGGGTCGTTCTTCACCAATCCCCTGCTCGACACCGCGGCCGAAGTACCGGCCGGTGCGCCGCAGTGGCCGCAGCCGGACGGGCGGGTGAAGACCAGCGCGGCCTGGCTGATCGAGCACGCGGGAGTCGCCAAGGGGTTCGCGATCGGCGACGCCGCGGTCTCCAGCAAGCACACGCTCGCCCTCACCAACCGCGGCAACGCCAGTTCGAAGGAACTTCTGGCGCTGGCGACCCACGTCCGCAACCAGGTCCAGCACGCCTTCGGCATCACCCTCGTCAACGAGCCCGTCCTGGTGAACTGCAGCCTCTAGGCGTTGACCTTGCTGGTTGCCTGTTCCAGTGGGTCTCGGATGGTGGCCGGGAAGCGGACGAACTCGCGGATCGCCTGCTGCAGCACCTGCGCCTTGGGGTCCTCGGCGTACTGCGTCGTCCGGGTCAGCGCGGCCACCTCACTGACCCGGTGGATCAACGGCCGCATCCGGTACTCCGTTTTGGTGGCGAGCACCGGCGTCAGGCACTCCCTGGCGCCGTCGAGCTCGCCCAGCAGGAGATGCGCCTTCACCTGCTGCAACCGGACCATCCGCTCGGAACCCGGGTTGCGCACCGCATGCGGCGCCTGCTCGAACAGGCTGACACTGCGATCGGCGTGCTCCAGCGTCAGCCGTGGCTCACCGAGTGCCAGGTGGGTGTCCGACCAGAGGCCGGCGGCACGTTCCGGCGTACAGAGGAAGACGCCGCCGACTTCGGGGACGGCGCTGTCGGGTGTGGTGCGTTGGGCCTGGTCGAGCGCTTCCCGTGCCTCGTCGGTCCGGCCTGCCCGGGCCAGATCGAGGGCCGCGGCGGAGGCCAGGAACAGTGCGGAGCTGCCGGCGGCGTACTGGAGTCCGTCCTGGGCGAACTCGGCCGCATGCTCCACATCGTCCTGCCAGAACGCCACCGTGTGCTGAGTGGCCCGGACCCAGGCGCGGAGCTCGTTGTAGCCGGAGGCGTCGGCACACGCCCATGCCGTCCGGGTATGGCTCTCGGCGACGTCCGGGCGGCCCAGGTCCACCGACATCCAGCCGAGCAGGGTGAGGGCCCAGCCGGCGGCGGCGTACAGGTCTCGGGTCTGTTGGGGTGGTTGGCGGCCGGACAGCAGCCGGAAGGCTCGGTCCCGGATGGCGACGCTGCGCTGGAACAGGGGTTTGGTGGGCACCTTCAGGTAGTTCTGGGCGATCCGCTGGATGTCGGCGTGCAACTGCTCCACGGTGAGGCCGCCGACGTTCGACTCCTCGGCGAGTGCGAGCAGCGAGATCGACTCGTCGCCGGAGTCGATCAGCTCGTCCTCCATCCCGGCCATCGAGCAACTGCTCCCTTCCGGGCACAGCGGCCCGGGTCCGCCGGCCTGGGTGAAGCCCAGTTCGCTGTCGGTGGCAACGTTCAGCACCTGGCGGAGCCCCGATCGGTACGCCGCGCCCGGCCAGCGCACCGCGCCCCGTTCGAGCTTGGCGATGTAGTGCCCGTCCAGTTCGTACCTCGTGTCGGTGGTCGCCCAGAGCCAGGCGCAGACCGCCTCGGCAAGTTCCGCGCGGGACATGTGGGCACCCGGCGTACTGGGCGACGGAGTCCGTTCGCGGGCGGCTCGCAACAACTCGTTCGGCTCTGACATGGCGGTAACTGTAGGTGTCCGGACACGCTCCGCGATGCTCTTCAGGGCCGCTGTGGACCAGCTGCCCCAAGTTGCCCCGACATGCCCCGATTCCCTGCCCCGCTTGAGGGTCTGGCTAGGGTGAGGCATGCCCGAACCCGTCACCACTCTGCACGCCGAGCTGTCGTTGTTCGGCCGCGCGGAGGAGGCGTTCGCGTTGCTGGAGACCTTCCTCGAGGTCGCCCGGCCGAGGATCGGCTCGGCGGTGCTCGATCCGGTTCTGCTCGCGCTGCCGGACGAGATGACCGACGACCGCGCGGTCGTCCAGAGTCTCATCGATGCCGTCGACAACGAGCCGCCGCCGAAGCGACGGTTGCTGACGACCACCGAACGCGCGTACGACCTCGACGACGAGCAAGCCCGCTGGGACTTCACCCGGCTCGCCTATTGCTCGCCGCTGGCAACGGTGTGGAGCGAGGGGAGTCGCACGACGTACTTCGAGGCCTCGCGCGCCAGTGCGACGTACTGGTTGCCGGACAGCCTCAAGGCGCAGTACTTCGACGCCATCACCGCCAAGGGCTGGGCGATCCCCGCGGACTGGCTGTCAGCCGTCGCGAAGACCCCCAAGCCCTGGTGGCGACGGTTCTAGACAGCTGGTAGCCGCTCGAGGGCCGCGGCGACGGAGGCCTGCAGGTCGGCGTCGTCCCAGGCCTTGTCGGTCATCGCGCCGGACAGGTAGGCGTCGTACGCCGCCAGGTCGAGGTGACCGTGTCCGCACAGGGCCGTCAGGATCACCTTCTCCTCGCCGGACTCCTTGCAGCGTTGGGCTTCGTCGATCGCGGCGGCCAGCGCGTGGGTGGGTTCGGGCGCGGGCACGATGCCCTCGGAGCGGGCGAACAGCACGCCGGCCGCGAAACACTCCGACTGCGCCTTGGCGATCGCCTCGATCTCGCCCGTCTCGTAGAGGTGGCTGATCAGCGGGCTCATCCCGTGGTACCGCAGACCGCCGGCGTGGATCGGGTCCGGGACGAAGTCGTGGCCGAGCGTGTGCATCTTCATCAACGGCGTCATCCCGATCGTGTCGCCGAAGTCGTAGGCGTAGGTGCCCTGCGTCAGCGTCGGGCAGGCCTGCGGCTCCACCGCGCGCACGACGGGTGACATCCGGCCCGCCCACTTCTCCCGCAGGAAGGGGAAGGCGAGGCCGCCGAAGTTCGAGCCGCCGCCGGTGCAGCCGACCAGGACGTCCGGGGTCTCGCCGACCATCGCGAGCTGGATCAGCGCCTCCTCGCCGATGATCGTCTGGTGCAGCAGCACGTGGTTGAGCACGCTGCCGAGCGCGTAGTGAACGTCCGGATCCTGCACCGCCATCTCGACCGCTTCACTGATCGCGATGCCGAGCGAGCCGGTGGAGTCTGGGTTCTCGGCAAGGATCTGCCGGCCGGCTGCGGTGAGGTCAGACGGGCTCGGGTGCACGGTCGCGCCGAAGACCTCCATCATCGTCCGCCGGTAGGGCTTCTGGTCGTACGACGCCCGCACCTGCCAGACCTCACACTCCAGCCCGTACTGCGCGCACGCGAACGCGAGCGCCGTGCCCCACTGACCGGCACCTGTCTCGGTGGTCAGCTTCCGCACGCCGGACTTCGCGTTGTAGTACGCCTGCGGTACTGCGGTGTTCGGCTTGTGCGACCCAGCGGGGGAGACACCTTCGTACTTGTAGTAGATCCGGGCCGGCGTATCGAGCGCCTTCTCCAGCCGATGCGCCCGGTAGAGCGGACTTGGCCGCCACAGCCGGTAGACGTCGAGCACCTCGCCAGGAATGTCGATGTACTGCTCCTGCGAGACCTCTTGCATGATCAGGTCCATCGGAAACAGCGGAGCCAGATCATCCGGCCCCACCGGCTGTCCCGTGCCGGGATGCAGCACCGGCGGCGGTGGCGTCGGCAGATCGTGCAGCACGTTGTACCAGCGGGTCGGCAGCTCGTCCTCAGGCAACAGGATCTTCGTCGGCATCATGTCGCAAAGTTAGGCCCGCGCCCAGCCTGCCGCAATGCCCTCCAGGTGCACCTGACAAGCACTTCTTGTGCACTGGCCAGGCTGCGGTCGTCGAGGGTTAGGCCGGCACCGGCGCGGCGGTGATGGACGGCTCGCTCACTCCGAGCCAGTCGTCGATCTCGCCGAGCAAGGTCTTCTGGACGTCGGGTGGTGCGGTCGACGCGAGGACGGAGCCTCGGGCCAGGCCGGCCAGTTCTTCGTCGGTGAAGCCGTGCACGCTTCGAGCTGTCTCGTACTGCTCTGCGAGCCGGGAACCGAACAGCAACGGGTCGTCGGCGCCCAGTGCGATCTTCGCGCCCGCTTCGTACAGCTGGCGCAACGGCACGTCCTCCGGCCGGCGGTAGACGCCCAGCGACACGTTGGAGGCCGGGCAGACCTCCAGCGCGACTCCGGCGTCGACAACGCGCTTCAGCAGGTCCGGATCTTCGACCGAACGCACCCCATGCCCGATCCGCCCGGCACCAAGCTCGTCGAGACAGGTCCGCACCGTTGCAGGACCACAGAGCTCACCCCCATGCGGTACTGCGAGAAGCCCCGCCTGTCGCGCGATCCGGAAAGCGGCGGCGAACTCGGACGTAGTACCGCGTCGCTCGTCGTTGGACAGGCCGAACCCGACCACCCCGCGCCCGACGTACTGCGCTGCCAGCCGGGCCAGCGTCCTCGCGTCGAGCGGGTGTCTGGTGCGGTTGGCCGCGATCACCACCTGGACGGCGATCCCGGTGCTCGCGGCGGCGTCCCGCGCTGCGTCGAGGACCAGATCGGTGAACTCGGTGATGCCGCGGAAGCGGCTGGCGTAGCCGGACGGGTCGACCTGGATCTCGAGCCAGCGGGAGCCGTCCGCGCGATCGTCCTCGGCGGCCTCGCGGACCAGGCGGCGGACGTCGTCCTCGGTACGCAGTACGGACCGGGCGACGTCGTACAGGCGCTGGAAGCGGAACCAGCCGCGCTCGTCGGCGGCGGACAGGTCAGGCGGCCACTCGGTGCGCAGCGCGTCCGGGAGCCGGACCCCGTGCTTGTCGGCCAGCTCGACCAGGGTGAGGTGCCGCATCGACCCGGAGAAGTGCAGGTGCAGGTGGGTCTTGGGCAGCAGCCGCAGGTCCCGATCCGTCATTACAGAAGGTTACCGACAGACCGCCCGGGAGTGGAAACCGGGCGGTCTGCCGATGGGGTCTTGCGGCCGAGCTGAGGCTCGGCAGGCGGGCCGGTCAGCTCAGCAGCTTGGCGATCCGGGAGACGCCCTCGGTCAGGTCGGCGTCGCCCAGGGCGTAGGACAGCCGCAGGTAGCCGGGAGCGCCGAACGCCTCACCCGGTACGACGGCGACCTCGGCCTCGTCGAGGATGATCGCGGCCAGCTCGGCCGAGGTGTTCGCGACCTTGCCGTTGATCTCCTTGCCGAACACACCCTTCACCGACGGGTACGCGTAGAACGCGCCGGTCGGCTCCGGGCACTCGACACCCGGGATGTCGTTCAGCATCTGGACCATCGTCTTGCGGCGCCGGTCGAAGGCCACCTTCATCTCGTCGACCGCGCTCAGGTCACCGGTCAGGGCGGCGATCGCGGCGCGCTGGGCCACGTTGCAGACGTTGGAGGTCTGGTGCGACTGCAGGTTGGTGGCGGCCTTGATGACGTCCTTCGGGCCGATCATCCAGCCGACCCGCCAGCCGGTCATCGCGTACGTCTTGGCCACACCGTTCAGGACGACGGTCTGGCCGGCCAGCTCCGGTACGACGACCGGCAGCGAGGTCGACTTGGTGTCGCCGTAGGTGAGGTGCTCGTAGATCTCGTCGGTGATCACCCAGATGCCGTGCTCCAGCGCCCAGCGGCCGATCGCCTCGACCGCCTCCGGGGTGTCCACCGCGCCGGTCGGGTTGGACGGCGAGCAGAACAGCAGCGCCTTGGTCTTCTCGGTCCGGGCCGCCTCGAGCTGCTCGACGGTGACCAGGTAGTTCTGGCTCTCGTCGGCCAGCACCTCGACCGGCACGCCGCCGGCCAGCTGGATCGCCTCCGGGTAGGTGGTCCAGTACGGCGCCGGCAGCAGCACCTCGTCGCCCGGGTCGAGCAGCGTCGCGAACGTGTTGTAGACCGCGTGCTTGCCGCCGTTGGTGACGAGCACCTGGCTCGCCTCGATCTCGTACCCCGAATCCCGCTTCGTCTTCTCGACGATGGCCTGCTTCAGCTCCGGCAGACCGCCCGCCGGGCTGTAGCGGTGGTTCTTCGGATCGCGGGCCGCCGCGACGGCGGCCTCGACGATGTAGTCGGGGGTCGGGAAGTCCGGCTCACCGGCGCCGAAGCCGATCACCGGGCGCCCGGCCGCCTTCAGGGCCTTCGCCTTCGCGTCGACAGCGAGGGTGGCCGATTCACTGATTGCACCGATACGTGCGGAGATGCGGGAGACCATGGCTCCCATCCTGGCACTGCTCACCCGGCGCTGACATCTCGGTATCGCCTGGTGACCGGAACGCCGCCCGAAACGCCCGCCGAACGCAGGACCGCGACCGTGGCCGGGCGGCGGCCGGAACTGTGGACCGGCCCCCCGCGTTGGCAGCTGCGTGGAGACGGTAAGGTTCTGCCCGCAGTACGACGTCCGGCCGGAGGCCCACGGGAGTTCGGCGCCGTGGCGGGGACCGGGAGCACCCTGGGGCTCAGTTCGACCAGGTGGCCCTGACCCCGTACACTCTTCTAGTCCGGGCGTAGATGGCCCTGACTCGGCATGCCCGAGATCAGGTCCAGCGGCGTCTGGAACTTTGCAGAGGGCACTAGCTCAACTGGCAGAGCATCGGTCTCCAAAACCGAAGGTTGGGGGTTCAAGTCCCTCGTGCCCTGCAAATCCTGACCGGCACCACGCCGGCCAGGCCGCCGCTAGCGAAAGAGGTAGGTCGTGACGGAGACGCGCACGCCGGCACCGTCCGGCGCCGGCAAGCCTGCGGACAGCAAGTCGGGAAACCGCCTGCTGCGCTTCTACCGCCAGGTGGTCGCCGAGCTCCGCAAGGTGGTCTGGCCGACCCGCAAGCAGCTGTCCACCTACTTCGTGGTCGTGCTGACCTTCGTGGTGTTCGTCATCGCGATCGTTTCGGTGCTCGACCTCGCCTTCGGCTGGGCGATGTTCAAGATCTTCGGCTGACGCTCCAGCCGATCGAACCACCAGCCGGAGCCCACCGGTTCCACCACCCGATGCACAGATGACGGAGTACAACGTGTCCGACCAGCGCGACGACGAGGTCCTCGACGTGGAGGACGAGTTCGACGTATCCGCTGACTCCGACGACGACCTCGATCTCGACTTGGGTTTCGACGACTCCGACGACGATGACGATGACGACGACCTGTTCGCGGACCTCGAGGTCGAGGTCGACGCCGACGAGGACGACGTACCGGTGGCCGCCGACAGTGAGTACGTCGCCGACGACGACGCCGAGGAAGGCGCCGCGGACACCGACGACTCCGACGACGAGCCGGTGGTGGTGGTAGCCGCCGACGACTCCGACGACTCCGACGACGACGAGGTCGCCGCCGCGGACGACGTACAGGATGTCGTGGACGAGCCGGCCGTTGCCGACGAGGACTCCGACGAGGTCGTTTCCGACGACTCCGACGACGACGAAGCTGAGGCCGAGGAGGTCGAGCCGGCCGAGCCGGGCGACCCGCTGGAGGAGCTGCGCAGCACGCTGCGCTCCCAGATCGGCGACTGGTACGTGGTGCACACGTACTCAGGGATGGAGAACCGGGTCAAGGGCAACCTGGAGAACCGGATCAACTCCCTGAACATGGAGGACTACATCTTCGAGATCGTCGTGCCGACCGAAGAGGTCGCCGAGATCAAGAACGGGCAGCGCCGGATGGTGAAGCGCACCGTGCTTCCCGGCTACGTGCTGGTCCGGATGGACCTGACGGACGAGTCCTGGTCGACCGTGCGGCACACGCCGTCGGTGACCGGCTTCGTCGGGAACAGCCAGAAGCCCGTCCCGCTCAGCCTCGAAGAGGTCGAGAAGATGCTCGCCCCGGCCGTCGTGGCGGCGGCCGAGGCAGCGGCAGCCGAGACCGGCGCCGCCCCCACCAAGACCGCGGCCAAGAAGAAGGTCGAGGTCGCCGACTTCGGTGTGGGCGACTCGGTCATGGTCGTCGACGGGCCGTTCGCGACCCTGCACGCCACCATCACGGAGATCAATGCCGACGCCCAGCGGATCAAGGCGCTGGTGGAGATCTTCGGCCGGGAGACCCCGGTGGAACTCAGCTTCAGCCAGATCCAGAAAGTCTAAGGACCCGAGACAATGCCTCCCAAGAAGAAGATCGCTGCCCTCGTGAAGGTGCAGCTCCAGGCCGGCGCCGCGACCCCGGCCCCGCCGGTCGGTACCGCGCTCGGTCCGCACGGCGTCAACATCATGGAGTTCTGCAAGGCGTACAACGCCCAGACGGAGTCCATGCGCGGAAACGTCGTGCCGGTCGAGATCACCATCTACGAAGACCGCTCCTTCACGTTCATCACCAAGACGCCGCCGGCGCCGGAGATGATCAAGAAGGCCGCGGGCCTGCAGAAGGGTTCGGCCGTCCCGCAGAAGGACAAGGTCGGCAAGATCACCAAGGACCAGGTCCGCGAGATCGCCACCACCAAGATGCCGGACCTGAACGCCCGCGACATCGACGCCGCGATGAAGATCATCGAGGGCACCGCCCGTTCCATGGGCGTCACGATCGAGAAGTAGTACCTCTTTCCGGTTCACCTCGGTGAACCAGCAGGAGTGGAAGGGCGAGAAGTTCGCCCGTCATCACCACACCGGACGATGAGTAAGCGTCCGTACACAGGAGAAGAAATGGCACAGCGCAGCAAGAGCTACCGCGCGATCGCGGAAAAGATCGACTTCGACCACCTGTACTCCCCGCTCGAGGCGATCCGTTTCGCCAAGCAGGGTGCGACCGGCAAGAAGTTCAACTCGACCATCGACGTCGCGATGCGGCTCGGGGTCGACCCCCGCAAGGCCGACCAGATGGTCCGCGGCACCGTGAACCTTCCGCACGGCACCGGCAAGACGGCACGGGTCCTCGTCTTCGCCACCGGTGAGAAGGCCGAGGCCGCACTGGCCGCCGGCGCCGACTACGTCGGCGACGACGACATGATCAAGAAGGTCACCGACGGCTGGCTCGACTTCGACGCCGTCGTCGCCACCCCGGACATGATGGGCAAGGTCGGCCGGCTCGGTCGCGTCCTCGGCCCGCGTGGCCTGATGCCGAACCCGAAGACCGGAACGGTCACCCCGGACGTGACGAAGGCTGTCACCGACATCAAGGGCGGCAAGATCGAGTTCCGCGTCGACCGGCACGCGAACCTGCACTTCATCATCGGCAAGGTCTCCTTCGACGAGGCCCAGCTGGTGGAGAACTACAGCGCCGCACTGGAGGAGATTCTCCGGCTGAAGCCCTCCAGCTCCAAGGGCCGCTACATCAAGAAGACCGTCTTCTCGACGACGATGGGCCCCGGCGTTCAGGTAGACCCGAACGCCACCCGCAACCTGCTCGAGGAAAACGTCGAGGCCTGAGCCTCAGTTCTCTTCGTCCGAAAGGCCCCGGTCTGGTGACCGGGGTCTTTTGCGTACTCCGGGAAGTACCCCACGCCTCCCTCCGCTGCTCGCTCCTGCGTCGCTCGCTGCTTCGGGTGCTCCCGCCCGCCCTTTGCGAGTGCGGCGCGGGCTCCTGCGTCGCCTGCTTGGTGAAGGCGAGACGTGTCAGCCGACCTGCGTGGGCTAGCCGCGTGGGTTGACCCCACGGCGCCCTGCGCTGCTCGCTCCTCCGTCGTTCGCTGCTCCGGGTGCTCCCGCCCACCCCTCGGCGAGTGCGCGCGGGCTCCTGCGTCGCCTGCTTGGTGAAGGCGAGAGGTGTCAGCCGACCTGCGTGAGCTTGCCGCGTGGGTTGACCCCACGGCGCCCTGCGCTGCTCGCTCCTCCGTCGTTCGCTGCTCCGGGTGCTCCCGCCCACCCCTCGGCGAGTGCGCGCAGGCTCCTCCGTCGCCTGCTTGGTGAAAGCGAGCGGCGTGGAGGTGGTCGCTGCGTGACTGCGTGGGGTAGTGGGTGCTCGCGGCTCCTGCGTCGCCGCTTCGTGCAGGCGAGATGGGGTAGATGCTCGGAGTTCCTGCGTCGCTGTGCTTGGCGATGGCGATGGGTGGCGGCGGGGCTGCGCCTGCAGTCGGTGAAGGGCGCACCGGCGTGCAAGCTGAGGTCAGTGCAGATTCAGGGCTGTGCGGATCGCTGGCCAAGCGAGCTTTCCCAGGCGCTTCGCGGCGTCTGGGTTGCCTCCGACGAGGTAAGGGCGGGTTGGGTTTGCTGGGGTTTCTCCCGGGAGGGTGATGGGGTGGCCAGCTGCCGGGTCCTCGACTACGACTGTGTCCAGGCCGTGTGCCGTTCGGCTTGCTGCTATGGCGCGTGCGTGGGACACGCTTGGCCATACCTGGTCGTCGCCACCTGCGACCAAGACGAGGTCACCGCGGAAGTGTTCGATCGGGATTCGGGCGGCCTCGACGACCGCGGTGCCGGCCGCTTCCCGGCTGCGTAGGTAGTGCGAAGCAAACGCCGGTATCGGACCATCGGGGACCCAACTGCGGTCCAGTGGGACGAAAGGCAGTGGTTCGCCGTCCCAGGTCCACTTGCTTCGGGGTGGGTCGGCGTCGTCCTGGTGATGCCCTTCCCAGACCACGTCTGTTGGCGCCAACGCAACAACGGCAGCGATTCTGGGATCCCGTACCGCCGTGAGGAGTGCTGCTTCGGCGCCATAGGACAGTCCCATCACCGCGAGCCGATCGCAGTCGGCCGCCAGTAGGTCGAGTGCTTGGGTGAAGGTTTCGAGGGCCACCTCGCACGGCACCGTGGGTTGCCCGACGCCTCCGAACCAGCGCAACGCCAAGGCGGTGGCTCCTGCGGACGCCAGGACGTCCGCCCGGCCGCTGTCGAGCCGGCCGCTGGACCCGGCCAAGACCAGTACCCCGGTTCCGGTGCCTTCCCGAGGACGTGACCAGTGCAGGTCTACATCAGCGATCACAGGGCACCACGCATGCCCGAGACATTACAACGCAAGGGGCGGGGCCTAAAGCTCAGCAATTTTGGAGAAGGAGGTGCCGGGCCGGGGTGGGTACGGTGGTCGCGCCGCCCGGTCAGGTTCGAGGGGATGTCAGGGAGGAAGCACAGTGATCACTCACATCGGTGCCGCGGTGATGTATGTGGCGGATCAGGAAGCGTCGCGGGCGTTTTACGTCGACAAGCTTGGGTTTTCGGTCGTGCGGGACGAGGAGATGTGGCCGGGGGCGCGCTGGTTGGAGATTGCGCCTCCGGAAGGTCAGACGTCGATCGTCTTGTCGGCGGCGGAGGCTTTCGGTAAGAAGCCGGGGGGTGCGTACCTCACCTTTGCCTGTGATGACATCGAGGCCACGGTGGAGCAGTTGCGCGCTGCCGGTGCTGAGGTCACCGATCCGGTGGAGGAGCCCTGGGGGACCTACATCAAAGTCCTCGATCCCGACGGCAACGAAGTACAGGTTCATCGGAAGTGACCCTCAGCCGGCACGCGACGGGCTGCGTGCCGAAGGACAGGATGTAGTCGTCGCTCAGGTAGGGCGCTCAGGCGTGGTTTGACCCGGGCATACGGTGTTTCGCCGGTGCGCTACCTGTCGTTCGGCACACTTCCGGGGCTCGGGCAATCACGATTTCGCCCGTTCTCGCCCCGCCGTCCGAACTCACGCACTCGCTCAGTACCCGGCTCGTCGACTGGGGTGCAGTGCCGCTGCAGCCACCTGCCGCAGTTCGTCGGCGGTGAGCAGGTAGTCCGTGCGCCCACCGCGGCGAACGACGCCGCGCCAGATCGGTTCGTAGGCTTCGAGCATTCGTCGGTATGCCCCCAGCCGAGGCGAGTGCGAATTGCCCCGATCGTTCGCCCGCGAGAAAACGTCGGTGTGCTGTTGCCACTTCCCGTTGGACACGAGCCAACGGGCGTATTCCAGCAGCCGGCTTTCGAAGTGGTCGCTCAGGTAGGGCGCTCAGGCGTGGGTCGACCCGGGCGTACGGTGTTTCGCTGGTGCACTACCTGTCGTTCGGCACACCTTCTGCGTCCGGGGAGCACCAGCCCAGCACTGGTCGGTTAGCGTCGGGTTCGTGTTGCTTCCTGATCGGTCTGTGCTCGGTGCGGATCTGCCTGTCCGGGGAGCTCTGCCAGCTACCGTTGAGGCGGTGCGGTCGCGTGGGACGGCGATTCTCGTCGCGCCGCCTGGGTCGGGGAAGACCTCGCTGCTGCCGCTCGCGCTGGCCGATGCTCTCGACGGCACTGTCATCGTCGCGGAACCGCGCAGGATGGCGACCCGCGCTGCCGCAAGCCGGCTGGCTGCCCTGATCGGTGAACCGCTCGGCCGGCGGATCGGCTACGCGATGCGTGGCGAGCGCAGTGGCGGAAAGGACCTTCGGGTCGAGGTCGTGACAACAGGCCTCCTCGTACGGCGCCTGCAGCAGAACCCCGAACTCCCCGGCATCGCCGCAGTCGTGATCGACGAATGCCACGAGCGTCATCTCGATGCCGATCTTCTGCTCGCCTTCTGCGTCGACATCCGTGCGAACCTGCGCGACGACCTGGCCATCGTCGCGACCTCGGCAACTCCGGACACAGAAAAGCTGAGCCGCGCCCTCGCCACCGACGGCCCGGCGCCCGTCGTCACCGCGTCGGCTGCGAGGTTCGACGTCGCGATCGAGTGGGCGCCGCCGCCGGTCCCGGTGCCGTTGCTTCCCGGCGGCCGGGTCGATCCGCGGCTCCTGGATCACGTTGCCGCGGTGGTCCGGCGGGCACTGGCCGAGAACGACGGTGACATCCTCGTCTTCGTCCCCGGTGAGGCCGAGATCAACGGCGTGACGCGTCGGCTGGCTGGGGAGAACGTGCTGCCGTTGTTCGGTCGGCAGTCGCGGGCGGAGCAGGATCGTGCCTTGGCGCCGGGTGCCGAGCGGCGCATTGTGGTGACGACCTCCGTCGCGGAGAGTTCGCTGACTGTGCCTGGGGTCAGGGTGGTGGTCGATTCCGGTCTGGCCCGTGAGCCGCGGACCGATCAGTCCCGCGGTCTCGGTGCGTTGGTCAGTTGCCGGGTCTCGAAGTCGTCGGCCGAACAGCGGGCCGGCCGGGCGGGGCGGGAGGCGCCTGGTCGGGTCTATCGGTGCTGGTCTGCCACTGATCACGCGCATCTCGACGATCACCCGGCGCCGGAGATCGCTACCGCGGACCTGGCCTCCTTCGCGCTCGATCTCGCTGCCTGGGGTGCGCCTGGTGGTGACGGGCTTGCTCTGTTGGAGGCGCCGCCGGTCGTGTCGATGACTGCGGCGACCGAGCTTCTGCGCCGGCTGGACGCGATCGACGACGGCGGCCGGATCACTGCACGAGGACAGCGGATGGCGGCGGTCGGTGCGCATCCGCGGCTGGCTCGCGCGCTGCTGGACGGTACGCCGTGGGTCGGTGCCGAGCGAACCCGCGAGATCG
This sequence comes from Kribbella sp. NPDC023855, assembly GCF_040639475.1. Lineage (NCBI taxonomy): Bacteria > Bacillati > Actinomycetota > Actinomycetes > Propionibacteriales > Kribbellaceae > Kribbella > Kribbella sp. NPDC023855. Next base: position 290,228 of record NZ_JBFAAA010000003.1, on the reverse strand, counting down.
TCGCGATGCTCTCGGACGACTCCACCCGCGACGGCGACGACCTCCCGGCGCGCTGGCGTGCCCTCCGCCGAGGCGACGATCGCGCCGCCACCAGCCGCTGGCGAGAAGAAACAAAACGCCTAGCCCGAGGGGTCGAGCAGCAGCCGCAGAACTCCGCCTCGGACGACGCAGTAGTTCCCGATGACCTGGCCGCCGGGATTGTGGTGGGGTTGGCTTATCCGGATCGGATTGCGCGGGCTCGTGGGGTCGACTCGGCGACGTATCAGATGTCTGGCGGTACCGGCGCGGCCCTCGATCCACACTCCCCACTGCGAAACCTGCAGTGGCTGGCGATCGCGGTCGCCGATCGAGCGCCGGGCCGCGCCGACGCCAGGATCCGCTCCGCCGCACCCATCGACGAGGCGACGGCTCGGGCAGTCGCCGGTGAGTTGGTGTCGTCCACCGATCAGATCCGCTGGGAAGACGGGCGTATCGTGACTCGCCGCGTCGAGGCGTTCGGTGCGATCGTGCTGAACGACGTACCGCTCGCCAAACCCGACCCGCTGCTCGTGCAGGCCGCCGTACGCGACGGGCTGCGTCGCGAAGGTCTCGCCGTACTGCGCTGGTCCGACGCCGCCCTCGCTCTTCGCACCCGGCTCGCGTTCTGCCATGCGCACCTCGGCGCACCCTGGCCGGCAGTCGACGATGCCGCCCTGCTTGCAAGCCTCGACGACTGGATCGGCCAAGAACTCGCGACGGTCCGTGGTGCGCGCGACCTCACCTGCATCGACGTGGCGTCCGCACTGCGACGGTTGCTGCCGTGGCCTGCTGCCACCCGGTTCGACGAGCTTGCGCCGGAGTCGCTTCCAGTGCCGTCCGGCTCACGGATACGGCTGATGTACGACGGGGCCGAGCCGCCGGTGCTGGCCGTGAAGCTGCAAGAAGTGTTCGGCTGGACCGCGACCCCGATGGTCGCCGACGGCCGCGTACCGGTGGTGCTTCAACTGCTCTCACCTGCGAGACGTCCGGTCGCGATCACCAGCGATTTGGCATCGTTCTGGATCCAGGGCTATCCGCAGGTCCGCGCCGAGCTGCGGGCCCGCTACCCACGTCATCCCTGGCCGGAAGACCCCCTGACGGCCGCCCCGACCAAACGAGTCAAACCCCGCCAGTAGCTCAGGTGGCGAGGAGATCGGGGGTCAGGTCCGCAACGCGACGGGCGCCGATCAGGCGGAGGGCGTGGTCGAGTTCGTCGCCCAGGTCGGTGAGGAGGCGGGTCACGCCGGGGGAGCCGTCGACTGTGAGGGCCCACAAGGCCGGCCGGCCGACGAAGACCGCTCGGGCGCCGAGGGCGAGGGCAGTCAGTACGTGTTCACCGCGACGGATTCCGCCGTCCACATAGATCTCGGTGGAAGTGCCGGCGAGGGCAGCGGCTACCTCGGGGAGGGCTCGGGCGGTGGGGATCGACCCGTCGAGCTGGCGGCCGCCGTGGTTGGACACGATCACGCCCGCCGCGCCCGCGTCGGAGCAACGTTTGGCGTCGTCGCCGCGGAGTACACCCTTCACCAGCACCGGCAGCCCAGTGCGCTCGGCCAGCCAGCCGATCACGTCCGGGGTGAGGTCATCGGCTTTGCCCAGATCTTCCTCGCCGTACACGCCCTCCTCGAGGTTGGCCAGGATCTGCCCAGGCGGCACCACCTCCCAGACCGACGGCCCGTCATCCTCCTTGCGCCCCACCACAGGTGTGTCAGCAGTCAGTACTACGGCCCGCGCGCCGGCCGCGACTGCCGCGTCCAGCATTCGCAAGGTGATGTCGCGGTTCTTCACCACGTAGATCTGCAACCACCAGGGCGTACCGACCGCGCCGATCGCGGCGAACGTAGTACCGGCGTTGCTGGAGACTCCGACCACTGAGTTCGCGGCTCCGACACCAGCAGCCATCGCCACCTCGCCGTCGGGGTCCGCCTGCCGTTGCATGGTTGTCGGTGCGACCAGCACGGGGAGGTCGACCGGCGTGCCGAGGACAGTGGTCGTGAGGTCGACCGTCGACACATCGGTCAGCACGTGCGGGCGGAAGCGGTAGGCGTTCCAAGCAGCCGTGGCCTCCGCGACGCTGATGCCACCGGCCGATCCCTGGCGGAAGTACCGGTGCACAGCCTCCGGCAACTTGTCGGCAGCGGCCGCTTCCAGCCCGTCGATCCATCGCATGTCGACGATCCTTCCACCCCACACAGCCCGCGGAAAAGTTCAGCGGCCGGCTGGAGCGCGCGGTATCGTGGACGACGTGAAGCATTCTGGGCAGCGATTTCCGCGCCCCGGCCGGCACAGTGGTGCCGACGGGGTGAGCTGCTGCTGCGCTCTCTCCTGAGGTGACCGCGGCCGGTCGGGGTGTCTGTTCCCCGGACCCGCTGCTCACAGGAGAGATAACCCATGGCTGTACTCACCGTCGAAGAACTGCACGCTGCCCTCGCCCTCCGCGACCTCGCTGATCCCGCGCAAGGCCCTCATGCGATCCAGCTGGTCGTCGACCAGATCCGTACCGCGCTCGGCAACGCCTGGCCGTACACGGAGATCTGGACCCGGCGAGATCATCCGGTCGTTTCGCTGGCCGACAACTACGACAATCTCGGGTACGCCGCGGGCGCGGTCACCCGTGAAGAGCGCTACACCCGCTACGCGTCTGCGGGCGAGGTACTGCGCAGCCACACCTCCGCGATGATCCCGCCCGCGCTGCGTGAACTGGCTGCCTCCGACGCATCGGACGTCCTGATGGTCTGCGCCGGTATCTGTTACCGCCGCGACTCGGTCGACTGGCAACACACCGGTACGCCGCATCAGCTGGACCTGTGGCGCATCAGCCGCAACGTCACCCTCGGCGAGCCCGAGCTGGAGGACATGATCGAACGGCTTGTCGCCACCGTCCTCCCGGGCCAGACCTATCGGACCGTGCCCGCCGTCCATCCGTACACAATCCACGGCCGCCAGATCGACGTCCTGCTCGACGACCAGTGGATCGAGATCGGCGAATGCGGAGTGGCCGCCCCCGCCGTACTGCGCAAAGCCGGGCTGGACGAGAGCTGGACCGGACTCGCGATGGGCCCCGGCCTCGACCGCCTTCTCATGCTCCGCAAGGGAATCCGCGACATTCGGTTGCTCCGGTCAACAGATCCCCGAGTGGCCGAACAGTTGCTGGACCTTTTGCCGTACAAGCCGGTTTCGGCGATGCCCGCAGTACGACGAGACCTGTCGATCGTGGTCGGTCCAGACGCGGACCTGTCGGACGAGGTCCTCGGCGACCGGGTCCGCCAAGCCCTGGGCGCTGACGCGGACGCCGCGGAATCCGTCGAGCTACTCAGCGAAACGTCCTATGCAGACCTGCCCACACAAGCCCGCACTCGTCTGCAACTACAACCAGGCCAGCGAAACGCCCTGATCAGACTCGTCCTCAGACCCCTCGACCACACCCTGACCGACGCCGAGGCCAACCACCTCCGCAACCAGGTCTACACAGCCCTCCACGAGGGCCCGGTCCTGGAGTTGATCGGCATCAGCTGAGAGCGGCGCAGAAGGCCTTTGCGTTGGTGGTGATTTGGGACCAGTTGGCGGAGGTGATGTCTGCGGGAGAGACGACATCGGTGCCGGCGCTCACCGCGAGGGCGCCGGCCTCCAGGAACTGGCGGGCGTTGCTGGCGTTGACTCCGCCAGAGGGGACCAGTGGGACACCGGGGAAAGGGCCGTTGAGGTCTTTCAGGTACTTCGGGCCGAGGTGGTGGGCGGGGAAGATCTTGACCGCGTCCGCGCCGAGTGCGAGTGCTGTCATCACCTCCGACGGGGTGAAGGAGCCCAGGATGACGGGGATCCCGGCGTCGTGTGCCGCCGCAACGATCGCGGCGGCTTCGGGGCCTTGGCCCGGTGTCACCAGGAACGCGGCGCCCGCGTCGACCGCCGAGCGCGCCTGGGCGGCCGTCTGGACGGTGCCTGCGCCGACCACGGCACCCGTATCGCCGGTCGCGGCACGCTCGAGGTGCCGGGGGAGGTCCGCGGTGGTGAACGTCAGCTCGATCACATGGATGCCGCCGGCAACGAGTGCGCCGCACAGGTAGCGGGCGTCGTCGAGCGCGGGTGCCCGGACTACGCTCAGCACCCGGTCGGTGCGGAGCAGCTCCAGCGTGGTCATCTGAATTCCTTCCTGAAACTACGGCGGATGGCGCGACCGGGCAGAGCGTCGGTGCGGTGCCCGTTCTCGATGACGGGGACCCCGCCGACCAGCACCCAGGGGATGCCTTCGGCCTGCTGGCGGGGGTTGTCGAAGGTGGCGGTGTCTCGCACCCCGGCGGGATCGAAGAGCACCAGGTCCGCGTGGTACCCCTCGCGGACCAGCCCGCGATCGGACAGTCTCAGCCGTCGCGCCGGCCGGCCGGTCAGATGATGGATGCAGTCGGCGAGCTCGAGCACCCCGAGTTCGCGGACGTAGTACGCGAGGTACCGCGGGAACGTCCCCCACGCCCGCGGATGCGGTTTGCCGCCGACCAGGATCGCGTCCGAGCCGCCGGTGTGGGTGGGGTGCCGCATGATCGCCCGCACGTTTTCCTCGTGCCCGACGTGCTGCAGGATCGTGGTCGCGAGGTTGTCCTGGATCAGCAGGTCGAAGAACACCTCGGCCGGCTTCTGGCCGCTGTCGGCGGCGAGTTGCGCGACGGTGCGGCCCACCACGCCGCTGAGGGCCTCGTTCTTCACCCCGCCGATCTCGATGGTGTTCCAGTCCGTCACGCAGCCGTGGCATCCGTCGGTGCCGACCTGCTCCAGCTCGAAGGTGATCCGCTCGCGGACGGCCGGATCGGCCAACCGGGCCAGCAGCGTGTCCGCGCCGTCCTCGGTGCTCCAGCTCGGCAGGATCGCCGACAAGGTAGTTGCCCCAGGCAAATATGGGTAACTGTCGATGGTAATGTCGACGCCGTCCGCGAGTGCGTCGTCAATCATCGCCAGCAGGTCGGGTCCGCGGCCCTTGTTGGGTTCGAAGTTCATCGTCGCGTGGGTCAGGTGCAGCGCGCAGCCGGACTGCCGCGCCACCTCGATCATCTCGCCGTACGCCTCGAGCGCGCCTTTCCCGTACGAGCGGTGATGTGGGCTGTAGAAGCCGTTGTACTGCGCGACGACCTTGCAGAGCTCGACCAGTTCGGCGTTATCCGCGAACATCCCGGGCGGGTACGTGAGCCCGCTGCTCATCCCCACCGCGCCATCCCCGAGCCCGTCGGCCAGCAGCCGTTTCATCTCGGCAATCTCGGTTGCGGTCGCCGGCCGGTTCTCCGTACCGACCACCATCATCCGGAGCGTGCCCTGCGGGACCAGGTACGCCGCGTTGCAGGCGATCCCTCGGTCGAGCCGGTCGAGATAGCCGCCGACCGTGGACCAGGAGAAGTCGAAGTCGTCGGGCTCGCCGTTCCAGCCGGCGATCTGGCGACGCAATGCCTTCCGGGTCGCCTTGTCGATCGGCGCGAACGACAGCCCGTCCTGGCCGAGTACCTCCAGCGTGACGCCCTGGCTGACCTTGGCGGTGTGATCCGGGTTGGCCAGGATCTGCAGATCCGAGTGCGCGTGCATGTCGATGAAGCCGGGCGCGACGACCAGCCCGGTGGCGTCGATCTTCCGGTCGGCCCGCAGCACGTCGCTGCCGGGCAAGTAGTTGCCGACGGCCACGATCCGGCCGCGGTCGACGACGACGTCGGCCTGCACGCCCGGCGACCCGGTGCCGTCGATGACGGTGCCACCGCTGATCAGCAGGTCGGTCATCGCGGACCCATCAGAAGAACGTGCGGATCAGGTCGACGACCACCGGGTCATCGGCCTCCGGGTCGTCGATCACCGGGACGAGTCCCCACTTGTCGAACGCAGTACAGGGGTGTGACAGTCCGACCCGCAGTTCGTCACCGATCACCAGTGGGGTTTCGCCATCGGGGGAGAAGCGCAGGAAGCCGTGCTGGTCGTTCAGCTTCGTCACGGTCATCCCCTCGACCTTGCGCACGCCGTCGCCGGTGGAACGCGGCCGGAGCAGCTGCGGCTCGGGCAGCCCTTCGTCGTACGGCAGATCGCGCTTGCCCGCGTCGAAGATCGCCAAGCCTGCTTCGGGTTGTGAAGTGATCCGGACCCAGCCGTGCATGGCCGACACCAGCCGGTCGCCGTCAGTCCGAGGTGTTGAGCCCAGCGGCGAGTGCTGCCGGTAGTAGCCGTCGTCATGCGCGATGTAGGCGCCGGACCGCAGTACGACCCGGGCGCCTTCGCTGGCGAGTGGAGCCAGCACCTGCGCCACCTGCTCGAAATACGCGCTACCGCCCGCACTGACCACCGGTACTACGTCAGCCTCGTACTGCAAGCCTCTGTGCACAGCAGCGAGCTCACGGACGTAGGAGCGGACATGCTCCAGCCCGGCCTCGTCAGCGCCATGTGCAATCGCCCCTTCGTAGCCAGCAACGCCAGCAAGCCGCAGTGTCGATGCAGCGGCGATCGCGGCGCCTACAGCCAGCGCAGTCTCGGTGTCACGCGCACCGGTCCGCCCATCGGCTCCACCGACCTCCACCAGTACGTCGAGCCGCCGCGCGCCGGCATCGACGTACGCCGACCGCGCAGCCTCCAGCAACTCGACTGTGCGGACAGAGTCGGCCCAGACCAGCACCTCGAACGACGGGTCGGCTGCAAGCTCGTCCGCGATCCACCGCAGCTGCATTGGGGAGATGACCGAGTTGGCGATCATCACGCGGCTGACCCCGTACTGCCGGGCGACCCCGAGCTGGAAGGCGTTGGCCAGGGTGATCGCCCAGGCGCCGGCGTCCAGCTGCTGCGCCCAGAGCGCAGGAGCCATGGTGGTCTTGCCGTGTGGCGCCAGCTCGACGCCGTGGTCCGCACACCAGCGGGCAAGCGTCGCGACGTTGTGCTGCAGGCCTGGTGCGGACAGGGTGAGCAGGGGAGTGGGCAGGTCGGACAGCCGCGGCTTCTCGGCCAGTACGTCGGCCACGGTCCGGCCCCAGAACGCGGGCGGCAACGCCTTGTCCTGCCAGCTCACTCGCTGGTCCGCGAGGGCTGCGACGGCGGCGGCATCGTACGAAGCTGACATGACATCCCCGGCATGATTGCGTAATGTGCAACACTCGTTGCGCATCCTGACGTACCGGTTGTAGCATCGCGCCGGAACTCCCGTCAACGACAGCCGCACCCAGCCGACCAGCCGGCCCAGCTCAACCCGCCGGCCCGCCAACCCAGTCCTACCCGCCGCCCAGCCCGACCCGCCGCCCAGCCCGACCGGCCGGTCATGACGGCCCAGCCCAACCCGCACTGCCAGTCAGCCTGCCTGAGAGGACCTATCGATGACCGACCCGGTACCGCGGGCGATCTGTCTCGGCGAGGCGATGATCATGCTCGCCGCCGAGGCCGGTGGTGCTCCGCTGGAGGACGTCGAGACGTTCCGCCGTTCGGTCGGCGGTGCCGAGTGCAACGTCGCCGGCGGACTGGCTGCGCTGGGAGTCCCTACCGGCTGGCTCTCGCGGCTAGGCACCGACGGGTTCGGCAAGCACGTGCTCCACGACCTGCAGAGCCGTGGTGTCGACGTCGGTGGAGTCGAGGACGACCCGACCCGGCCGACCGGCCTCTACGTGAAGCACAGCTTCAACGGCCGGACACAGATGCACTACTACCGCTCTGGTTCGGCCGCTGCCGCTATGGATCCCGCCTTCCTGGACAGGCCCGCAGTACGCGACCGGTTGGCTGGTGCGGACCTGGTGCACACCACTGGGATCACTGCGGCCATCTCCACGACTGCTGCCGAGATGCTGGATCGGCTGGCGGCTCTGCGGGACACCTTGGGCTTCACCTTGAGTGTTGACCTCAACTGGCGACCTGCTCTCTGGCGTGACGCCGACCCGGCTCCACTGTGGCGACTGCTGCGCGCGGCTGACGTAGTACTGATCGGTGCGGATGAGGCAGTGGCGTTCGCTGGTACCAGTGATCCTGGTGAGCTGCGGGAACTGGTTGGGCCGCGCTCGACCATCGTGCTGAAGTCGGATGCTCACGTAGCGCTCGCGCTGGAGCCGGACGGACGCAGTACTGAGGTATCGGCGCTCACCGTCGACGTAGTAGAGCCTGTTGGCGCAGGAGACGCCTTCGCTGCCGGATACTTGGCCGGGACGTTACAGGGGCTGCCGATGGAGCAGCGGCTGCGGCTGGGACATCTGAGTGCGGCGGCTGTGCTGGCTGTGCCGGAAGACCATGCGCCGCCTCCTGATGCCGCGACGCGGCAGGCGTTGCTTGCCTGCTCCGAAGCGGAGTGGGCAGTCGCCCAGGTCGGCCCGGCCGGCGTCCGGTTAGGAGGTGTGGTGTGAGTCAGAGCCTGGCGAGAGCCCTGCAGATCCTGGTCAGCCTGGGGGAGGGCGACCGCTCGCTCGACCAGCTGGCGACCGAGCTCGACGTCCACAAGACCACAGTCCTGCGGCTCCTGCGGACCATGGAGGCCGAACGCTTCGTACGACGCGACGAGGCGCACCGCTACCGGTTGGGCTCCCGCCTGTTCTCGCTGGCGGACGCATCGCGCGAGCAGCACGTCGTACGGGCTGTCGCTGCTCCGCATCTGCGGCAGCTCAACCAGCGGACCGGCCAGACGGTGCATCTCGCGGCGTACGAGAATGGGCAGGTCATCTACATCGACAAGCTCGACAGTGTGCAGTCGGTGCGGATGTACAGCCAGATCGGCGTACCGGCCGCGTTGCACTGCACGGCTGTCGGCAAGGTGCTGCTGGCGGCCCAGCCGAAGCGGCAGCGGGAAGGCCTGCTGAACACCATCGACTACCACCGGTTCACGCCGAACACGATCACCGGACCGGACGCCCTGCGCGACGAGCTGGACCTGGTCCGTTCGCAGGGCTGGGCCCACGACCGGGCCGAGCACGAGTCGTTCATCAACTGCATCGGGGCGCCGATCGTCGAGCGCTCCGGTCGCGTGGTGGGCGCCGTCTCGATCTCGGTGCCGGACGTGCTGCTCAACTACGAGCAGGTGCTGGAACTGCTGCCCGACCTGCTCGCCACCACGGCCGCCATCGGCGCCGACTACACCTGATCGCGCCATCCTCACCGGCCGACCACATCGAGAGGAACCCCGTATGTCCGACAAGACCGCCGTCTCCACCCCCGAGGCTCCCGCGCCGCTGCCCGTCTTCTCCCAGGGGGTCCGCAAGGGCAACGTCCTGCAGGTGTCCGGTCAGGGCTCGGTCGACCCGGAGAGCGGCGCGTTCGTCTTCGAGGGCGACGTGAAGGCACAGACCACCCGGGTGCTGCAGAACATCGAGGCGATCCTGAAGGCCGGCGGCGGCAGCCTCGACGACGTGGTGATGTTCCGCGTCTACCTGACCGTCCGCGACCACTTCGCCGCGATGAACGAGGCGTACGCCGAGTTCGTCACCGCCCGCACCCCCAGCGGCGTCCTCCCCGCCCGCACCACCGTCTTCACCGGCCTCCCCCTGGAACAAATGCTGGTGGAAATCGACGCCCTCGCCGTCCTCCCCTGACCCACTCGAGAGCCTCCTCACCGTCGTACCGGTCCGCCGCCCGGCGGGTGTGCAGGTGTCCTGATGCCAGGGACCGGCATCTCATTCGGTAGTTGCGGATGAAACGATGGGTGGGATGACCGAGTCCTTCAGTTGGCGGCGGATTGGGCCCTCGGTCTATCTGCCGGCGTTGTTGTACGGCATCGGCCAAGGGGCTATCGCTCCTGTGGTTGCGTTGTCGGCGCGGGATCTCGGGGCGTCGATCGCCGTGGCCAGTCTGGTGGTTGCCGCCGCTGGGGTCGGGCAGGTGATCGGGGACATTCCAGCCGGGACGCTGACCGCTCGGATTGGTGAGCGGCGCGCGATGTTGCTGGCCACCGGGCTTGTGTCGGTCGCGTTGGCCGCGTGTCTGGTCGTGCCGAACGTGTGGGGTCTCGCCCTGGCGATCGTGGCGACCGGTCTGGCCGGTTCGGTCTGGGGGCTGGCCCGGCAGGCCTATCTCAGCGAAGCCGTCCCGCTGCGGATGAGAGCGAGAGCGCTGTCCACACTGGGCGGGATCGCGCGGATCGGTTCGTTCATCGGCCCGTTCCTCGGCGCCTTCGCGATGAAGTTCCTCGGCACCGACGGCGCGTACTGGGTCCACCTCGGCGCCGCCGTACTCGCCTGCGTGGTCCTGCTGAGCCTGCCCGACCTCGAGTCCGTACGCCGTAATCGCGCGACCAACCCGGTGGTCCTGCAATCCACCCGCGCCGTCCTGCGCGAACACTTCCCCGTACTGCGGACCCTCGGCGTCGGCGCCCTTCTCGTCGGGGCGGTCCGGGCTTCGCGGCAGGTGGTGATCCCGCTCTGGGCCGAGCATCTCGGGCTCGACGCCCAGACCACGAGCGTGATCTTCGGCCTCTCGGGTGCCGTCGACATGCTGCTCTTCTATCCGGCCGGCTCGGTGATGGACCGGTTCGGCCGCAAGTGGGTCGCAGTACCGTCGATGCTGGTGCTCGGGCTGGCGCATCTGTTCCTGCCGCTGACGCACTCGGTTTCCACCCTGACCGCGGTCGCCCTGTTGATGGGAGTCGGCAACGGACTGGGCGCCGGCATCCTCATGACGCTGGGCGTCGACGCGGCACCACCGGGCAGCCGGGCACAGTTCCTGGGCGCCTTCCGCTTGTTCGCCGACACAGGCAGCGGAGCCGGCCCGTTCCTGATCGCCGGGGTGACAGCCTTGGCCGGCCTCGCCCCCGCAGTACTGGTCATGGGACTCACCGGTTGGGCCGCCGCAGCGGCCATGAGTAGGTGGATTCCAGCCCGGCCCCGGTAACCGATTTGGTGCCCGCGTCACCGGCGGTTACTCTTGAGGCTGCCGAAGACCGCTGGTCGTTGCTCCCGGAGCAACTGAAGGTCCCACAAGTTCGTGGGCGGCCCGCGCAGGTGACAAGTAAGTGAGACTGGTTTGTTCACGCCCTTGCGCCTGCGCAGGGGCGTTTTCGATTTTGTGGATCCTGGCCGGTGCGGCTGACAAGCCCAACCCTGTGTGAACAAGCAGGGCGGAAGGAGACCCATGGCGAGGCCGGACAAGGCAGCCGCCGTCGCAGAGCTCACTGAGAACTTCAAGAGCTCCAACGGCGCCGTGCTGACCGAGTACCGCGGACTCACCGTGGCGCAGTTGCGGCAGTTGCGCACTACGCTCGGTGACGACGTGAACTACGCCGTGGTGAAGAACACGCTGACCCAGATCGCGGCCAAGGACGCGGGTGTGGAGTCGTTCGACTCCCTGCTCGAGGGTCCGTCGGCCATCGCCTTCATCAAGGGCGACCCGGTGGTCGCGGCCAAGGGCCTGCGTGACTTCGCCAAGGCGAATCCCCTTCTCGTCATCAAGGGTGGTGTGCTGGATGGCAAGGCACTCAACTCTGACGAGATCAACAAGCTCGCTGACCTCGAGTCGCGTGAGGTTCTCCTCTCGAAGCTCGCAGGTGCGATGAAGGCGGCCCCGCAGCAAGCGGTGTCGTTGTTCGCTGCTCCGCTGTCGCAGGCCGCGCGCCTGTTCGCGGCGCTGCAGGACAAGCTGCCGGCCGGCGACGCCCCCGTGGCGGACGAGGCTCCGGCTGCGGAGGACGTGCAGGACACGACCGACGCACCTGCCGAGGCGAGCACCGAGGAGACCGCGTCAGCTGACAGCTGACCCGTTCGCTTCACGCAGTACCCCATTCAGTGATCACCAGCAACACTTTTGAAGGAAGGACCGCCAAAATGGCGAAGCTCAGCACCGAAGAGCTGCTCGGTCAGTTCAAGGACCTCACCCTGCTCGAGCTCTCTGAGTTCGTGAAGGCCTTCGAGGAGGAGTTCGGCGTGACCGCCGCTGCTCCCGTCGCGGTTGCCGCGGCCCCGGCCGCCGGTGGCGGCGCGGCCGACGAGGTCGTCGAGCAGGACGAGTTCGACGTCGTCCTGGAGTCGGCCGGCGACAAGAAGATCCAGGTCATCAAGGAGGTGCGTGGCCTCACGAGCCTCGGCCTGAAGGAGGCCAAGGACCTCGTCGAGAGCGCGCCGAAGGCCATCCTCGAGAAGGTCGACAAGGCTGCCGCGGAGAAGGCCAAGGAGGCCCTCGAGGGCGCCGGCGCCACCGTCACCCTCAAGTGACCCGTGCGGCCTAGCCGCACACCAGCAGTACCAGCGAAGGGCGGTCCCGCCAGGGGCCGCCCTTCTGCCTGCCCGGGTCAGGGCAACGGCTCGACCCGGGTGTTCTGGAACGAGGCCTGCAGCCAGCGGCCGTGCTTGCGGTGCATCACGTTGGTGTTGATCGACAGCGAGTCGGCCCGGCAGGTCGTCGCCGGAGCCGTGATCAGGCAACTGGTCCGGACGATCACCGCGATGTCCCGCTCGAGATAGCGGATCTGCTCACTGAGCGTCCGGAACGTGGTGTCCTCGATGTAGGTGTCGAAGTAGCGCTGCATTTCCCGGGCGATCTCGGTCCGCCCGCGCAGGTGATCGCCGTTGAAGGTCACCACGTCGGCGTCGGGATGAAAGGTGGCGGCGAACTCGGCGCCGCTCTCGTGGGTCCAGGCATCCGCCTGTTGCTGGAGCAACCGGTCGAAAGCCACCTTGTCCGGAACCCGCCCGGCCTGCTCCTGGTCGGTCGCGGCGCCCGCGGCTCCCGCCGTCAGCGTCACGCCCAGCCCGAGCGCGGCCACTCCGGCCACGGCCATTCTCCGCATCGTTCGTCCGAGCACGGGACACTCCTCCTATATGTCGAGCTGCTAGATGTAGCCAGCCTACATATAGATTCAAGTGCGGCCCCGCCACCGGCCGAGGACGGCGACCCAAGCCCCTGCCCAGAGCCAGCCGGCGAGGAGGTCTGACGGGTAGTGGCGGCCCAGTACCAGCTGGGAAAGTCCGACAAGCCCAACCGCAGTAAGTAGTAGACCGACGACCCACGCAGGACGGCTGTGCAGGATCAGCAGCAGAGTGCCCGCCAAGGCAGCGGTGTTGGCGGCGTGGCCACTGGGGAAGCTGTACTCCGAGACCGTGTCCGGCAGTGGCCAGAGGTCGGGACGGGACCGGCCGACCAGCTCCTTCAGCAACGGATTGACCGCCCAGACGACAGCCACCCCTGCGCCGAACAACGTCGCGTCAGCCGGCCGGTGCCGGACGAGCAGTACGACGAGTACGCCGGCCGCGACGACTCCGAGCGGTACCAGCTCGGTGGCCTTGCTCAAAACGAGCATGACCGGATCGATCGACCGGCCCGCGTCGTGCACCCGGATCAGCAGTCGCCGCTCGCCTGGTATCGAATCCGCAGCAACGACCCAGGCGCCGAGCGCCCCAGCGGCGACCATCGACACCACCGAGACGCCCAGCGGCGTGCGCACTGCTTCGTCAGACGCCGATTCGTTGCCAAGGGCCCCAGATTGCGAAGGACATGCCGCGGCTGGCTTGGATGTTGACGAACAAGGTGTGCCCGTCCGGGCTGAACGTCGAACCGGCGAACTCGTCGCCGGAGCGGTCCACCCCGGTACTGCTGGTCAGGCGGTTCAGTGCGATGTCCCAGAGTTGGCCGCCGCGGGACAGGCCGCGCAGGTAGTTGTCCTGTGTGCTGTCCTCGCAGAGCACCAGCGTTCCGCGCGGGCTGGTCGTCACGTTGTCCGGGAAGTCCAGGGTCGAGCGGTTCGGCGACTGGTACAGCAGCTGCAACTTCTCGGCGCGGGTGTGATAGCCCCAGATCTGGCCGAACCCGTTGCCGTAGCCGTTCACCGAGTCCGGCCCGGTCTCCGCCGGTCCGCCCCCTTGGGTCGAGCAGAAGTACACGACGTTCTTGTCGTAGACCGTGCCCTCCAGCCGGGAGAAGTACGCCGCACCTTGGGAGCGGCCCTGGTCGCCGACGTACACCAGCGCTTGGTCGTTCGTGGTCGGCGCGGTTTGCCCTGGCGTATAAGGGAAAGTCGGCGCCGGGTCGTCGATGTCCACCCACTCGACGTCGTACGTCGCCCGCTTCGGCTGCTCGGCGGCCAGGTTCAGGTTCGGGCGACCGCGGACAGCGAGCATCTGCAGCCGGCCGTTGTTGTCCAGCCGGCCGGAACGCAGCGGGTTCGAGGCCGGCCGGTAGCGGTAGAACCCGGACGGGAACGCGAAGTTGTCCTCGGTCAGGTAGAGGATCCCATCGGCCGGGTCGAACGCGACCGCCTCGTGCGCGAAGCGGCCGGCCCGGGTGATCGGCTGCCGGTTCGACTGGCCGCCCGCCGGGACCTCGAAGATGAAGCCGTGCGGCTTGGTCAGCGCCAGGTTCGGCGTACCGGTGAAGTCGGGTCCGACGTCCGGGCCGTTCACCGTTTCCTCGCAGGTGATCCAGCTGCCCCACGGCATGATGCCGCCGCTGCAGTTCATCATCGTGCCGTTCAGGCTGGTGTACGCGTCGCGCACCTCACCGAAGGGCGTTACCTCGACGGTCGTCGTACCGCCCTGCGCGTTGGCGTCGTACGGCGTACCGGGGCCGAACGGTGCGCCCGGGCTGTTCAGCTCGTGGTTGCGGACCAGCAGCACGTTTCCGCCGGACCCCCGGAACGCGCCCATCCCGTCGTGCCGGCCGGGCAGCTTGGTGCCGTCCCGCAGTACGACGGGGAACTCCGTGTCGTGGAACGAGCGGTACGAGAAGCCCTCCGGCAGGTGCAGCCGGACCTTGCCGTCCCGCGCGTCCGGGATCGGCCGCAGGGCCCGGAAGGGTGCGTTGCCCTTGGGCTCCGCCATCGCGTCCCGGGCCACGACCCCCTGGAACGGTCCACCGGCAAGGATGCCGCCGGCAACGGCCATGCTGCCCCGGAGGAAGGTACGGCGTTCGATGCTCATCAGTTGCCCCTCTCAAGCGTTCGGCCAGAGTTCGACGCTAACCTTCTGCTCGAGCTGCCGACAGACCTGGCGGTCGGCGGTACGCAGCGTGATCCCGGCGTGACCACAGCGTGACGAATCGGTCATCCAACACTTGACACACAGGGGTTACGTAAAACCGTACTCGTGCGTAACCTAAGCAACCGCGCCCTCGTTGAACCGGCGAAAGCACGTCGGTCGGGGCTGCGTGAGAGAACCCGTGAGGAGGACCGGTGGGCGTAGAGGTCCGTGTCGAAGGACTGACGAAGTCCTTCGGGAGCCAGCTGATCTGGGGCGACGTGTCCCTGACGCTGCCCGCCGGTGAGATCTGCGTCATGCTCGGTCCTTCCGGTACCGGGAAGTCCGTATTCCTGAAGACGCTGATCGGTCTGCTCAAGCCGGACCGGGGTCACGTGCACATCGAGGGCGTCGACATCGCCACCTGCTCCGAGCGCCAGCTCTACGAGGTCCGCAAGCTGTTCGGCGTGCTGTTCCAGGACGGCGCGATGTTCGGCTCGATGAACCTGTACGACAACGTCGCCTTCCCGTTGCGCGAGCACACCAAGAAGTCCGAGTCCGAGATCCGCTCCATCGTGATGGAGAAGATGGAGATGGTCGGCCTGGTCGGCGCGGAGAAGAAGCTGCCCGGCGAGATCTCCGGCGGCATGCGCAAGCGGGCCGGCCTGGCCCGCGCGCTGGTGCTGGAACCCGAGATCCTGCTCTTCGACGAGCCCGACTCCGGTCTGGACCCGGTCCGGACGGCGTTCCTCAACCAGTTGATCATCGACCTGAACGAGATGACCCAGGCGACCTGCCTGATCGTCACCCACGACATCAACACCGCGCGGACGGTGCCGGACAACATCGGCCTGCTGTACCACCGGCACCTGGCGATGTTCGGTCCGCGCGAGATGCTGCTGTCCAGCGAGGAGCCGGTGGTCCGCCAGTTCCTGAACGCGCAGCGGATCGGCCCGATCGGGATGTCCGAGGAGAAGGACGCCGACGAACTGGCCGCCGAGGCGGACCAGGAGCTGCCGCCGCTGCCCCCGATCCCGATCCAGCAGCTGCCCAGCAGCGGCGTACTGCGCCCGACGCAGCGCCCGCCGGGCGAGTGGTGCGAGCAGAACGGCGTGACCCCACCCCCCGGTTCGTTCGCCGGCGCCACCGTGGGGGTCACGTGAGTGCATCTGTGACCGCCCCGCTGAAGCACGCCGGCTCGCTGTTCGCCTTCGCGCTCGACACCGCCCGGGCCTCGGTACGCCGGCCGTTCCAGCTGCGCGAGTTCCTCCAGCAGGCCTGGTTCGTGGCCAGCGTGACGATCATCCCGACCGCGCTGGTCGCGATCCCGTTCGGTGCGGTGATCGCGCTGCAGGTCGGTGGGCTGATCAAGCAGTTCGGCGCGCAGGCATTCACCGGGTCGGCCGCCGTGCTGGCCGTGGTCCGCGAGGCTTCGCCGATCGCGACCGCGTTGCTGATCGCGGGCGCCGGCGGCTCGGCGATCTGCGCCGACCTGGGCGCGCGCAAGATCCGCGAAGAGCTGGACGCGATGATGGTGCTCGGCATCGACCCGATCCAGCGCCTCGTCGTACCGCGGGTGCTGGCCACCATGCTGGTCGCGTTCTTCCTGAACGGATTTGTCAGCGTGGTCGGCGTGATGGGCGGTTACGTCTTCAACGTGGTCCTGCAGGACGGGACGCCCGGTAGTTATATAGCCTCCTTCACGGCGCTCGCCCACCTGCCCGACCTGTGGCAGGGCCAGGCGAAGGCGCTGGTGTTCGGCTTCATCGCCGCCGTGGTCGCGTCGTACAAGGGCGTGAACGCCGGTGGTGGACCCAAGGGGGTCGGCGACGCGGTGAACCAGTCCGTCGTGATCACCTTCATGCTGCTGTTCGTCGCGAACTTCGCGATGACGGCGATCTACTTCCAGCTCGTACCGCCGAAGGGGGCCTGACCGTGTCAGCCCTCGTCGACACCTTGGTGAAGAAGCCGCTGAACTCGCTCGACCGGCTCGGTGAGCAGCTCGCCTTCTACCTGAAGGCGCTGGCCTGGTCGGGCAAGTCGGTCACCCGGTACCGGCGCGAGATCCTCCGGCTGCTCGCCGAGGTGACGCTGGGCACCGGCGCGCTCGCCGTCATCGGCGGAACCGTCGGCGTGATCACCTTCCTGGCCTTCTTCACCGGGACCGAGGTCGGCCTGCAGGGCTACTCGGCGCTGAACCAGATCGGTACCTCGGCCTTCGCCGGCTTCGTCAGCGCCTACATCAACACCCGCGAGATCGGTCCGCTGATCGCCGGTATCGCGCTGGCCGCGACCGTCGGCTGTGGTTTCACCGCCCAGCTCGGCGCGATGCGGATCAGCGAGGAGATCGACGCCCTCGAGGTGATGGCGATCCCGTCGCTGCCCTACCTGGTCACCACCCGGATCATCGCCGGCCTGATCGCGGTCGTCCCGCTGTACGTCGTCGGGTTGCTGTCCTCGTACTTCGCCACCCGGCTGACCGTGACGACGTTCTACGGGCAGAGCACCGGGACGTACGACCACTACTTCCATCTGTTCCTACCGCCCGGCGACGTGCTCTGGTCCTTCGGCAAGGTGCTCGTCTTCTCGGTGCTGGTGATCCTGGTGCACTGCTACCACGGCTACCACGCGACCGGCGGCCCCGCGGGCGTCGGCGTCGCCGTCGGCCGCGCAGTACGAACCTCGATCGTCGTCATCAACGTCGTCGACCTCCTGCTCTCGATGGCGATCTGGGGCACAACAACCACCGTCCGGCTGGCAGGTTGAGATGACCAGAAGACTGCTCGGGACCGCGTTCATCGGCATGTTGTGTTTTCTGCTCTGGCTGACCTACGCCTTCTACGCGAAGGTCTTCACCGACACGGTTGACGTGAAACTGCAGACCAGTCACATCGGTCTGCAGCTGAATCGGCACGCGGATGTGAAGTTGCGCGGCATCATCGTCGGTGAGGTGCGGGACGTGTCCACCGACGGCGACTTCGCCACCGTGCATCTGGCGCTGAAGCCGGACCAGGTGAAGGAGATCTCCAGCCAGGTCAGCGCGCGGATCCTGCCCAAGACGCTGTTCGGCGAGAAGTACGTCGCGCTGGTCCCGCCGACCGGTACTGCGGGCCGCGCGATCCGGGCCGGTGACACCATCTCGCGGGACAAGACCGCGGTCGGCATCGAGATCGAGAAGGTGCTGAACGACGCGCTGCCACTGCTGCAGGCGGTCGACCCGGCCGACCTCAACGCGACGCTGAACACGCTGGCGACCGCACTGGAGGGACGCGGCGAGGAGATCGCCGGCACCCTCACCCAGCTCGACAGCTACCTGAAGAAGCTGAACCCCAACGTGCCGAACCTGATCGCCGCGCTGACCAGGCTGACCCAGGTCTCGCAGCTGTACGGCGAGGTCACCCCCGACCTGGTCCGCGCGCTGCGCAACCTGACCATCACCGGCAACACCGTGGTGGAGAAGGAGAAGCAGTTGCAGACGTTCTTCGCCGACGTGCAGACCTTCTCGGCCACCGGGAACACCTTCCTGACGGAGAACGAGGACCGGGTGATCCGGCTCGGCGAGGTGAGCCGGCCGGTGCTCGACCTGCTGGAGAAGTACTCGCCGCAGTTCCCCTGCTTCCTCAAGGTGATGACGGACACGGCGCCGATCCTCAACGACACGTTCCGCGACGGCGCGCTGCACATCAATCTCGAGCTGATCACCAACCAGCCCACGCCGTACCAGCCGAACGAGCTGCCGAAGTACCGGGACCGCCGCGGCCCGACCTGCGTCGGCAAGAACTACAGCCACCCGGGCGAGAAGCCGGGCCCGTACACGCAGGAGAACCCGGCGCCGTACATCACCGGCGACGACGGCGTGATCGGCGACCACAACAAGCTGACCCGCTTCCCGGTCAACCTGCAGCTGAACCGGGCGATGCCCGGCTTCGCGGCGGACACGGGCGGCGCCGGTACGCCGGCCGAGCAGACGGTGATCGACTCCTTCGCCGGCCCCGCGATGGGCGTCCCGGCCGGCGAAGTACCGGATCTGACCACGCTGATGATCGGCCCGCTGGTCCGCGGAGGGCAGGTGAACCTGAAATGAAGTTGCTGGACAAGAAGACCTCGTTCGACACCGTGCGGCTGGCGATCTTCGTCGTGGTCACCACGATCGCGACCGCGCTGCTGGCCGTCACGATCGGCAACATCAGCTTCAACGCGACCACGAAGTACCGGGCCGTGTTCACCGACGTGGTCGGGCTGAACAAGGGCGACGACATCCGGATCGCCGGGGTGAAGGTCGGGCAGGTCGACAAGATCGCGCTCTACCAGGACAAACTCGCGATGGTCAGCTTCAGCGTCGACTCCGACCAGGTGATCGACACCAGCACCCGCGCGACGATGCGGTACCGGAACCTGGTCGGCAACCGCTACATCGCGCTCACCGACGGGGTCGGTGGCGGCACCCGGATGAAGGCGAACGGGATCATCGACCAGAGCCGGACGGCCCCCGCGCTGGACCTGTCGGTGCTGTTCAACGGGTTCAAGCCGCTGTTCACCGCGCTGACGCCCAAGGACGTGAACCAGTTCGCGTTCGAGGTGATCAAGGTGCTGCAGGGTGAGGGCGGCACGATCGAGAGCCTGCTGGCCCGGACGGCGTCGCTGACCACCACTCTGGCCGACTCCGACCAGGTGATCGGCGACCTGATCATCAACCTGACCTCGACGCTGCAGATCGTCTCGCAGCGGCAGCAGAACTTCTCCCAGCTGCTGGTCAACCTGCAGCAGTTCATCACCGGGCTGAGCCAGGACATCAACCCGATCCTCAACTCGGTCGGCTCGATCAACTCGCTGAACACCAAGACGGCCGGCCTGCTGCAGCAGACCCGGGTCCCGCTGAAGGCGGACCTTGACCGGCTGCGCCAGGTGTCGACCACGCTCGACGACACCCAGGCGATCTGGGTCAAGACGCTGCAGAACATGCCCGGCAAGCTCGA
Source organism: Kribbella sp. NPDC023855 (assembly GCF_040639475.1). Lineage (NCBI taxonomy): Bacteria > Bacillati > Actinomycetota > Actinomycetes > Propionibacteriales > Kribbellaceae > Kribbella > Kribbella sp. NPDC023855. Next base: position 270,379 of record NZ_JBFAAA010000003.1, on the reverse strand, counting down.
GACGATGACCCGGACCGCGTCGTACGGGTCGTGGTTCAACTTCTACCTGTGTGGCTTCGACGGCAACGTCACGCTGCCGCTCGGCACCCGGATCCCGATCAGTCATGACGTCAACTCGGCGAGGTGTGCCAAGTGAAGCCGTTCAGGGAACAGAACCAGGTCACCATCGGGGTGGTCGGCCTGACCGTGCTCGGACTGGTCATGCTGGCCTCGTTCAAGGCGCAGGACCTGCCGCTGATCGGGGGCGGGACCAAGTACTCCGCGCAGTTCTCCGAGGCCGGCGGGCTGAAACCGAAGGACGAGATCCGGGTGGCCGGCGTCCGGGTCGGGCAGGTTCGCAAGGTCGAGCTGGCCGGCACCCACGTCAGGGTCGACTTCGTCGTCGACCGTGGGGTGAAGCTCGGCGACAAGACCGGCGCCGAGATGAAGATCAAGACGCTGCTCGGGCAGAAGTACCTGAAACTCGACCCGGCCGGGGAGGGCGAGCTGAAGGAGGGCTCGGAGATCCCGCTGAGCCGGACGATCTCGGCGTACGACGTCGTCGACGCGTTCACCGATCTGGCCAACACCACCGAGCGGATCGACACCGCCCAGCTGGCCAAGGCGCTGGACACGTTGTCGGCGACCTTCAAGAACACCCCGGAGGAGGTGCGGGCGTCGCTGACCGGGCTGTCCCGGTTGTCGCGTACCGTCGCCAAGCGCGACGAGGAGCTGAAGAAGCTGCTGCAGCACTCCGATGTGGTCACCAAGATCCTTGCCGATCGCAACCAGCAGCTGATCAAGCTGATGAAGGACGGCAACACGGTGTTCCAGGCCGTCCAGGCGCGCCGGGTGCTGATCCACCAGTTGCTCGTCTCGACCCAGAAGCTGTCCGCGCAGATCACCGCGCTGGTCCGGGAGAACCGCAAGGACCTGGCGCCGACGCTGACCAAGGTGAACGCCGTACTGGCCACCCTGCTGAAGAACCAGAACGCGCTGGATGCCAGCATCCGCGGGCTCGCGCCGTACGCGCGGGTCTTCACGAACACGCTCGGTACCGGGCCGTGGTTCGACACGTATGTGCAGAACCTCGTGCCCGTCCCGGAGATCCCGTTGCCGCAGGTGCCACTCGGGTTGCCGCCGATCCTGACCGGAGGTGGCAGCCGATGAAGGTCGCTTCCTTGTCCCGGCTGATTGCCATCGGCGTCGTCCTCGTGGTGCTCGCGGTCAGTCTGATCTCGCTGTGGCCGCAGCCCGAGCGGGTCTCGGCGACGGCGTACTTCCCGCGGGCGGTCAGCATCTATCCGGGCTCCGACGTCCGGATCCTCGGCATCAAGGTCGGCGAGATCGAGAGCGTGACGCCGGCCGGGCGCGCAGTACGGGTGAAGTTCTGGTGGGAGGCCAAGCACAAGGTGCCGGCCAACGCGAAGGCGGTGATCGCGTCGCCGTCGATCGTTGCCGACCGCTACATCCAGCTGACCCCGGCGTACTCCAAGGGCGCCGTGATGGCCGACGGTGCGCAGATCCCGCTGGAACGGACCGCCGTACCGCTCGAGCTCGACCAGATCTACCAGAGCCTCAACGACGTGTCCGTCGCGCTCGGTCCCAAGGGCGCCAACGATCAGGGTGCGCTGTCGCGGCTCCTCGACGTCTCGGCGGCGAACCTGAACGGCCAGGGTGCGAAGCTGAACCAGACGATCACCGACGTGTCGACGTTGACCCAGACGCTGGCGGGCAACTCCAAGAGCCTGTTCAGCACTGTGCGGCAGCTGCAGACCTTCGTGTCCGCGCTGGCCGCCAACGACACCCTGGTGAAGCAGTTCAACGCCAACTTCGCGGCCACGTCGACCACGCTGGCCGGTGAACGCCAAGACCTGGCCGCCGCGCTGTCCACGCTGGCGACGGCACTCGGTGAGGTCGCCGCGTTCGTCAAGGACAACCGCGCGCTGCTCAGGACCACGGTCTCGGGTGCCACCGACATCTCCCAGATCCTGGTCAAGGAGAAGGCCGCGCTGGCCGAGATCATCGACACCGCGCCGCTCGGCCTGGGCAACCTGGCCCGCGTGTACAACCCGCAGTACGGCACGCTCGACCAGCGGATCAACCTGGCCCAGCTGGACGACCCGGCCACCTTCATCTGCTCGCTGCTGCTCCAGGCCAACCAGCCGCTGTCGACCTGCTCGGCGCTCAAGCCGGTCTTCGACGCGTTGCCGAAGCTCCCGCTGCTGAGCAGCGTCACCGGCTCCGGAGGCCCAGCCGGTACGCCGTGGGCTCCCGCCCCCGAGCCCAAGCTGCCGAGGCCTGACCCGGTCGACGAGACGCTCGGCGGCCTGGTTCCTGGAGAGACCCGATGAGGCGGCTCCGCAGTACTGCGCTAGTGGCCGGTGTGGTCGCGATGGCGACCCTCCTGAGCGGCTGCGACTTCAGCGTCTACTCCCTGCCGTTGCCGGGTGGCGCCAAGATCAAGGGGCCGTCGTACACGGTGACGGTGGAGTTCGCCGACGTACTGGACCTGGTGCCGAAGTCCTCGGTGAAGGTGGATGACGTCACCGTCGGCACGGTCGAGAAGGTCTGGCTCGACGGGTACGTCGCCAAGGTCCGGGTCAAGCTGCCGAAGAGCCTCGAGCTGCCGGACAACGCGCGCGCCACGATCCGGCAGACCAGTTTGCTGGGCGAGAAGTTCGTCTCGCTGGCGCAGCCGTCGGGTAGCGAGAAGCCACGCGGCCGGCTCGACAACGGCGAACTGATCCCGCTGTCGCGGACCACCAGCAATGTCGAGGTCGAGCAGGTCCTGTCCGCGCTGTCGCTGCTGCTCAACGGTGGTGGCGTTGCCCAGCTGCAGATCATCACGCAGGAGCTGAACAAGGCGCTGACCGGCAACGAGCCGGCCATCCGCAGCGTGCTGACCCAGCTGAACACGTTCGTCGGCACGCTCGACCAGAACAAGCAGAAGATCGTCACCGCGATCGCCGCCGTCGACCAGCTGGCGAAGAAGCTGAACGCGCAGAAGGCCACGCTGGCGACCGCGATCGACTCGCTGCCGAAGTCGATCGCCACCCTGGACCGGCAGCGCGCCGCACTGGTCAAGACGCTGCAGGCGCTGGCCAGCCTCGGCAACACCGCGACCAGGGTGATCACCGCGTCGCAGAAGGACCTGGTGGCGAACCTGCAGTCGCTCTACCCGATCCTGACCAAGCTCGCCGAGGCCGGTGAGAACCTGCCCAAGTCGCTCGAGCTGTTGCTCACCTACCCGTTCCCCGACGCGGCAGCCAACGCGGTGAAGGGGGACTTCACCAACCTCGAGATCACCCTGGACGTGAACACCCGGAAGGCGTTGCAGGGCATCCTCAACCTGAACCTGCCGAGCACCGGCCTGACGCTGCCGACGCTGCCGATCAACGTGCCGCTGAGCAACCCGCCGAAGTTCCCGACCAGCTCGTCCAGCGGTGGCCTGCCGCCGTTGCCGGTCCCGACCGGGACGGCGACCACCTGCGTCACACTGCTCGGCCTGCCGGTCTGTACGCCGAAGCTGAACCGGTCCGCGTTCGATCCCGAACTCGCGAAGGTCCTGATGCCGGGGGTGGCCAAGTGATCACCAGAACGGTCCGGATCCAGCTGATGGTCTTCCTGCTGATCACCCTGGTCGGCGTCGCCTACGTGGGCGGCAAGTACGCGCAGGTCGACGAGTTGCTGTTCGACGACGACTACACGGTCAGCGCCAGCTTCGCCGAGTCCGGCGGCATCTTCTCCGGCGCCGAGGTGACGTACCGCGGCCAGCCGGTCGGGCGGGTCGGCGAGCTCCGGCTGCTGTCCGACGGCGTCGAGGTCGACCTGGACATCGACAAGAAGACCAAGATCCCGAACGACCTGCTCGCGGTGGTCGCCAACCGGTCCGCGATCGGCGAGCAGTACGTCGACCTGCAGCCGCGGCGCGACAGCGGCCCGTACCTGCAGGACCGCTCCAAGATCTCCCGGCAGAACACGGTCCTGCCGATCGACACCACCGAGCTGCTGCTGAACCTGGACCAGCTGGTGAACTCGGTCGACAAGAAGAGCCTGCAGACGACGGTCAAGGAGCTCGGCGCCGCGCTGCGCGGCAAGGGCACCGACCTGCAGAAGATCATCGACAGCTCCGGCTCGCTGATCAGCGACGCGGACGCGAACATCCTGCAGACGATCAAGCTGATCAACGACGGCAATACCGTGCTTGCCACCCAGGTCGGCAGCGGCGACGCGATCAAGACCTGGGCGAAGAACCTGGCGCTGCTGTCCGACACGCTGGTCAGCTCGGACGCGGACCTGCGCTCGGTGATCGACAACGGCAGCGGTGCCAGCACCCAGCTGACCGCGCTGATCACGGAGAACAAGGCCGACCTCGCGGTGCTGCTGGGTAACCTGCTGACGGTGAGCGAGCTGACCGCAGTACGGCTGGACGCGGTGGAGCAGTTGATGGTGGTCTACCCGGCCGTGTCGATGGGCGGGTACGTCGTACCGGCCAAGGACCCGGGGACCGGGCACTACGACGCGCACTTCGGGCTGGTGCTCGGCTTCAGCCCGCCGGCCTGCCGGGCCGGTTACAACGGGACCGACAAGCGCGTTCCGCAGGACACCACGGGCAAGCCGGCCAACACCAAGGCAGGCTGTACGGCGCCGCCTGGATCGGGAGTCAACGTGCGCGGTGCGCAGAACAAACCGACCCCGTCGTCGCGGGAGGACGCGAACCGGATCGGGTACGGCATCGGGTACGACCCGGCGACGGGGATCGCCGGCGGTAAGGGCGGGATGCCGGAGATGGTGCTCGGCTCGACCGGTGGCCAGGAGGCGTTGCTCGGCAAGGACTCCTGGAAGGCCCTGATCCTCGGACCGGTGAGTGGGGAGTGAAGGCCGCTCGGAAAGGCCCGGTCGTCCTGGCGTGGGCGCTCAGCGTGCTCGTGCTGGTCGCGCTCGTCGGTGCGACGCTGTCGGTGGTCGCCTTGCGTGGTCAGGAGACGCGGAAGAGTGACCGGGAGAGCGCGATGAAGGCGGCGCGGCAGTTGGCGCTGGACTTCACGACGTACAACTACCAGAGCTGGGACGCCGACGCCCAGCGGGTGCTGGACGACTCCACCGGGCAGTTCAAGGAGGAGTTCAAGTCGGCGTCGGACTCGGTGAAGACCGAGGTGACGGCGAACAAGGCGACCTCCAAGGGCGACGTGAAGGAGGCCGCGGTGGTGTCGAACGACAAGGACTCGGCCCAGGTGCTGGTGATCGTGAACGCGGTGGTCACCAACACCGCCTCCAAGGACGGGGTCGAGCGCCGCTACCGGATCAAGCTCGACCTGGTCCGGGAGAAGAACCGCTGGCTCACCGCCGACTTCAAGGTGGTCGGCTGATGCCCCGCCGAATAGCCGGCCAACGCCGCCGCCCAGATGTCAACCCCCAAACCGCCCCAAACAAACCAGTGACTCAGGCCACACCAGAGGCCCTGGAGACCACTCCCGAGCCCTCCGAAACCCCACCGATTGTCACACAGAGTGACGAACCTCAGCCTGAGGAGACCGCGGCGCCGTCCGCGAAGGCGGCCGATTCATCCGCCGCCGAGCCGGAGGCTGAGTCGGCCTCGGCCCCCGCTGAGACGGCTGCCGACCCCGCCTCCGCGTCATCCCCTGAGACGGCCTCTGTGGTTGCTGGGCGGTCGCGGGTTGGGGTGGTGTTGTCGGCGGCTCTGGGGGTGTTGCTGGTGTTGATTTTGGGGTTGACTGGGATTCTTGGGGTTAAGGCTTGGAAGGGGAAAGAGGCGGAGGACGCGCGGGAGCAGGCGGCTGCTGCTGGGCGGAAGGCGGCTGAGACGGCGCTCAGTTATGACTACCGGACGCTCGACAAGAGCTTCGCGGATGCCCGGGCGACGATGACCGCGGACTTCGCCGGCAAGTTCGACGCCACCGCCAAGGTGGCCGGTGAGCTGGCCACCAAGACCAAGGCGACCGTGCGCGCCGAGGTCCGGGAGGTCGGCGTACGGGACGGCGACGCGGACCGGGTCACGCTGATCATCTTCGTCAACCAGACGACCACCAGCACGATCACCCAGGGTAAGCCCCGGGTCGACCTGAACCGGACGAGATTCACGATGGTCCGAAACGGTGGTCAATGGCTGGTCCAGGAGATCGCCGGACTGTAGTCTCTTTGTGACTCCGGAGAGGTCGTGCCGGGTGGCTCGCGGGCTGGTTACCCGCTGGAGAACCCGGGTCGATTCTTGACGGAGAGGGTGGTCCGAAGGCATAGTGTCGGACCCCATTGGACAGGCTTGCCCTGATCGGGTAGCCTATTGCTTTGCGCTGCCTTTAACCGCACCCTTGTTCATCCTCAGAACTTGACGAGGGTCGTTTGGCATGCGCTCCCAGCACCGAAGTGCCAGCACCGAATTTTGCGAGCCCGTGGAAGGACGCCCCTTGGTCGCCTCGCGCAACCCCCAGTCCGACAGCATTACCGACGTTTCCGGCGCACCACGCCGCATCTCCTTCGCAAAGATCTCCGAGCCTCTCGAGGTTCCGGATCTTCTTGCGCTGCAGGTGGACAGTTTCGACTGGCTGGTCGGAAACGAAACCTGGCAGGCCAGGGTGGCCGCCGCCGAGGCGGAGGGACGGACCGATCTGTCCTCCCCGTCCGGCCTGGAGGAGATCTTCGAGGAGATCTCCCCGATCGAGGACTTCAGCGGCACCATGTCGCTGTCGTTCCGCGACCACCGGTTCGAGCCCCCGAAGAACACGGTCGACGAGTGCAAGGAGCGTGACGTCACCTACTCGGCGCCGCTGTTCGTCACCGCCGAGTTCATGAACAACGAGACCGGCGAGATCAAGAGCCAGACCGTCTTCATGGGTGACTTCCCGTTGATGACGCGCAAGGGCACGTTCGTGATCAACGGCACCGAGCGTGTCGTCGTGTCCCAGCTGGTTCGCTCGCCCGGTGTGTACTTCGAGCGCACGCCGGACAAGACGTCGGACAAGGACATCTTCACCGCCAAGATCATCCCGTCGCGCGGTGCGTGGCTGGAGTTCGAGGTCGACAAGCGCGACATGGTGGGCGTGCGGCTGGACCGCAAGCGCAAGCAGAACGTCACCGTGCTGCTCAAGGCGCTCGGCTGGACCGACGCCCAGATCCTCGAGGAGTTCGGCGAGTACGAGTCGATCCGCCTCACCCTGGAGAAGGACCACACCTCCGGGCAGGACGACGCGCTGCTGGACATCTACCGCAAGCTGCGCCCCGGCGAACCGCCGACGCGCGAGGCTGCCCAGGCGCTGCTGGACAACTACTACTTCAACGGCAAGCGCTACGACCTGGCCAAGGTCGGCCGGTACAAGATCAACAAGAAGCTCGGCCGGGACGAGACGCACGACACCGCCGTACTGACGATCAACGACATCGTCGCGACGATCAAGTACCTGGTGGCGCTGCACGAGGGCAAGACCGAGCTGACCGCGCCGCAGGGCGAGATCGTCGTCGAAGAGGACGACATCGACCACTTCGGCAACCGCCGTCTGCGCACGGTCGGTGAGCTGATCCAGAACCAGCTCCGCACCGGCCTGGCCCGGATGGAGCGGGTGGTCCGCGAGCGGATGACGACCCAGGACGTCGAGGCGATCACGCCGCAGACCCTGATCAACATCCGCCCGGTGGTCGCGGCGCTGAAGGAGTTCTTCGGCACCTCGCAGCTGTCCCAGTTCATGGACCAGACCAACCCGATCGCCGGTCTGACCCACAAGCGCCGCCTGTCGGCGCTCGGCCCGGGTGGTCTGTCCCGGGAGCGGGCCGGCTTCGAGGTCCGCGACGTGCACCCGTCCCACTACGGCCGGATGTGCCCGATCGAGACCCCGGAAGGCCCGAACATCGGCCTGATCGGCTCGCTCGCGACGTACGGCCGGGTGAACCCGTTCGGGTTCGTCGAGACGCCGTACCGCAAGGTCGTCGACGGCCGGGTCACCGACCAGGTCGACTACCTGACCGCGGACGAGGAGGACCGGTTCGTCATCGCCCAGGCCAACGCGGCCCTGACCGACGACGACGCGTTCGCCGAGGACCGGGTGCTGGTCCGCCGGCGCCACGGTGAGGTCGAGCTCGTGCTGGTCGACGACGTCGACTACATGGACGTCTCGCCGCGCCAGATGGTGTCCGTCGCCACCGCGATGATCCCGTTCCTCGAGCACGACGACGCCAACCGCGCCCTGATGGGCTCCAACATGCAGCGCCAGGCCGTTCCGCTGATCACCGCGGACGCCCCCCTGGTCGGTACCGGCATGGAGTTCCGCGGAGCGGTCGACGCCGGTGACGTGCTGGTGTCGGAGAAGGCCGGTGTGATCAAGGAGGTCTCGGCCGACCTGATCGAGGTCGCCGCCGACGACGGCACGTACCAGACCTACCGGCTGCAGAAGTTCCGTCGCTCGAACCAGGGCACCTGCATCAACCAGCGTCCGCTGGTCGACGCCGGGCAGCGGGTCGAGGTCGGCTCGCCGCTGGCCGACGGTCCGTGCACGGACGAGGGGGAGATGGCTCTGGGCCGGAACCTGCTCGTCGCGTTCATGCCGTGGGAGGGTCACAACTACGAGGACGCGATCATCCTCAGCCAGCGCGTCGTGCAGCAGGACCTGCTGACCTCGATCCACATCGAGGAGCACGAGGTCGACGCCCGCGACACCAAGCTCGGCCCGGAGGAGATCACCCGCGACATCCCCAACGTCTCCGACGAGATGCTGGCGGACCTGGACGAGCGGGGCATCATCCGGATCGGCGCCGAGGTCACCACCGGTGACATCTTGGTCGGCAAGGTCACGCCCAAGGGTGAGACCGAGCTGACCCCGGAGGAGCGGCTGCTGCGCGCGATCTTCGGTGAGAAGGCGCGCGAGGTGCGCGACACCTCGCTGAAGGTGCCGCACGGTGAGAACGGAACCGTCATCGGGGTCCGCGTCTTCGACCGCGACAACGGCGACGAACTGCCGCCGGGCGTGAACCAGCTGGTCCGCGTGTACGTCGCGCAGAAGCGCAAGATCTCCGTCGGTGACAAGCTCGCCGGACGCCACGGCAACAAGGGCGTCATCTCGAAGATCCTGCCGGTCGAGGACATGCCGTTCATGGAGGACGGCACCCAGGTCGACATCATCCTGAACCCGCTGGGCGTGCCCGGCCGGATGAACGTCGGCCAGGTGCTCGAGACCCACCTCGGCTGGGTTGCCAGCCGCGGCTGGAAGGTCGACCCGGACAACACCGAAGAGTGGGCCCAGCGACTGATCAAGATCGGCGCCGGCGAAGCCGAGCCGTTCACGAACGTCGCCACCCCGGTCTTCGACGGCGCGCGGGAGGAAGAGGTTACCGGCCTGCTCGGCTCGACCCTGCCGAACCGTGACGGCGACCGGATGGTCGACAGCACCGGCAAGGCGAACCTGTTCGACGGCCGCTCGGGTGAGCCTTTCCCGCAGCCGGTCGGCGTCGGTTACATGTACATGCTGAAGCTGCACCACCTGGTGGACGACAAGATCCACGCCCGCTCGACCGGTCCGTACTCGATGATCACCCAGCAGCCGCTGGGTGGTAAGGCGCAGTTCGGTGGTCAGCGGTTCGGCGAGATGGAGGTGTGGGCCCTCGAGGCCTACGGTGCCGCCTTCGCGCTGCAGGAGCTGCTCACCATCAAGTCCGACGACGTCGTCGGTCGCGTCAAGGTGTACGAAGCGATCGTCAAGGGCGAGAACATCCCGGAGCCGGGTATCCCGGAGTCCTTCAAGGTTCTGGTCAAGGAAATGCAGTCCCTGTGTCTGAACGTGGAAGTGCTCTCGTCCGACGGAAGCCGGGTCGAGATGCGGGACAGCGAAGAAGACGTCTTCCGCGCTGCGGAAGAACTGGGAATCGACCTGTCCCGGCGTGAGCCGAACAGCGTCGAGGAGGTCTGAGCGGGTTGCCGCTTGAGATCAACAGCCAACTCACTCAGACCATTTTTACAATCGGGAGATAACACATCGTGCTCGACGTGAACTTCTTCGACGAGCTTCGGATCGGCCTGGCGACCGCGGATGAAATCCGCCAGTGGTCGCACGGCGAGGTCAAGAAGCCCGAGACGATCAACTACCGGACGCTCAAGCCTGAGCGTGACGGTCTGTTCTGCGAGAAGATCTTCGGTCCCACCCGGGACTGGGAGTGCTACTGCGGTAAGTACAAGCGCGTTCGCTTCAAGGGCATCATCTGCGAGCGGTGTGGCGTCGAGGTCACCCGCTCCAAGGTGCGCCGCGAGCGGATGGGCCACATCGAGCTGGCCGCGCCGGTCACCCACATCTGGTACTTCAAGGGTGTCCCGTCGCGACTCGGCTACCTGCTCGACCTCGCCCCGAAGGACCTGGAGAAGGTCATCTACTTCGCGGCGTACATGATCACCGACGTCGACGACGAGGCGCGGCACCGCGACCTCTCGTCGTTGGAGGGCCGGACCGATGTCGAGCGCAAGCAGCTCGAGAGCCGGCGTGACAACGACATCGAGGCGCGGCTGAAGAAGCTCGAGGAGGACCTCGCCCAGCTCGAGGCCGAGGGCGCGAAGGCCGACGTTCGCCGCAAGGTGAAGGAAGGCGCCGAGCGTGAGGTCAAGCAGCTGCGCGACCGTGCGCAGCGCGAGATCGACCGCCTCGACGAGGTGTGGAGCAGGTTCAAGAACCTCAAGGTCCAGGACCTGGAGGGCGACGAGATCCTGTACCGCGCCATGAAGGAGCGGTTCGGCAAGTACTTCGAGGGCGCGATGGGTGCCGCCGCGATCCAGCGGCGCCTGGAGACCTTCGACCTCAAGGCCGAGGCAGCCAGCCTGCGCGAGACGATCAAGACCGGTAAGGGCCAGCGCAAGACGCGGGCACTGAAGCGGCTCAAGGTCGTCACCGCGTTCCTGGCCACCAACAACAGCCCGATGGGTATGGTCCTGGACTGCGTCCCGGTCATCCCGCCGGACCTGCGGCCGATGGTCCAGCTCGACGGTGGCCGGTTCGCCACCTCCGACCTGAACGACCTGTACCGCCGGGTGATCAACCGCAACAACCGGCTCAAGCGCCTGCTCGACCTGGGTGCGCCGGAGATCATCGTCAACAACGAGAAGCGGATGCTGCAGGAGGCCGTCGACGCACTGTTCGACAACGGCCGTCGTGGCCGTCCGGTCACCGGCCCGGGCAACCGGCCGCTGAAGTCGCTGTCCGACATGCTCAAGGGCAAGCAGGGCCGGTTCCGTCAGAACCTGCTCGGCAAGCGCGTCGACTACTCGGGCCGCTCCGTCATCGTGGTCGGCCCGCAGCTGAAGCTGCACCAGTGTGGTCTGCCGAAGGCGATGGCACTGGAGCTCTTCAAGCCGTTCGTGATGAAGCGGCTGGTCGACCTCAACCACGCGCAGAACATCAAGTCCGCCAAGCGGATGGTCGAGCGTCAGCGCGCCCAGGTCTGGGACGTGCTGGAAGAGGTCATCACCGAGCACCCCGTGCTGCTGAACCGCGCGCCTACCCTGCACCGACTGGGTATCCAGGCGTTCGAGCCGCAACTGATCGAGGGCAAGGCGATCCAGATCCACCCGCTCGTCTGCTCCGCGTTCAACGCGGACTTCGACGGTGACCAGATGGCGGTGCACCTGCCGCTGTCGGCCGAGGCGCAGGCCGAGGCCCGGATCCTGATGCTGTCGACGAACAACATCCTGAAGCCTGCTGACGGCCGTCCGGTCACGATGCCGACCCAGGACATGATCATCGGCATCTACTTCCTGACCATGCTGAAGGAAGGCGCCCTCGGTGAGGGTCGCGCGTTCAGCTCGCTGGCCGAGGCGCTGATGGCCTTCGACCGCGGCGAGCTGTCGCTGCAGGCGAAGATCACGCTGCGGCTGTCCGAGGCCGGCGCGCCGGCCGGAGCGGCCGAGCGCCCGAACGGTGGGTTCTCCCTGGAGACCACGCTGGGTCGCGCCCTGTTCAACGAGGCGCTGCCGAGCGACTACACCTTCGTGGACACCGAGGTCGGCAAGAAGCAGCTGGGCTCGATCGTCAACGATCTGGCCGAGCGCTACTCCAAGGTCCAGGTGGCGAACTGCCTGGACGCGCTGAAGGACCTCGGTTTCCGCTGGGCCACCCGTTCCGGTGTCACGGTGTCGATCGACGACTTCAGCACGCCGCCGAGCAAGCCCGAGATCATGGCTCGCTACGAGTCGCAGGCCGAGAAGGTCCAGAAGCAGTTCGAGCGGGGTCTGATCACCTCGTCCGAGCGGCGGCAGGAACTGATCGAGATCTGGACCGGCGCGAACGCCGAGGTCGGTAAGGCCATGGAGGAGAACTTCGCCAAGGCCAACCCGATCTGGATGATGGTCCACTCGGGTGCCCGAGGCAACATGATGCAGATCCGGCAGATCGCCGGTATGCGTGGTCTGGTGGCCAACCCGAAGGGCGAGATCATCGCCCGGCCGATCAAGTCCAACTTCCGCGAGGGCCTGTCGGTGGTCGAGTACTTCATCGCCACCCACGGTGCTCGTAAGGGTCTTGCCGACACCGCGCTGCGGACCGCCGACTCGGGGTACCTGACCCGTCGTCTGGTGGACGTGTCGCAGGACGTCATCATCCGCGAGGAGGACTGCGGTACCGAGCGCGGCCTGCCGAAGAAGATCGGCGAGAAGGGTCCGGACGGCAAGGTCGTGCACGCCGAGAACGTGGAGACCAGCGCCTACGCACGGACGCTGGCCACCGACGTCTCGGGTGCGGACGGCACCGTCGTACTGACGGCCGGCAGCGACCTGGGCGACGTCTCGATCGCCAAGCTGGTCGAGGCCGGGGTCGAGGAGGTCAAGGTCCGCTCCGTGCTGACCTGTGACGCCAAGACCGGTACCTGCGCGAAGTGCTACGGCCGTTCGCTGGCGACCGGCAAGCCGGTCGACATCGGTGAGGCCGTCGGCATCATCGCGGCGCAGTCCATCGGTGAGCCGGGTACGCAGCTGACGATGCGGACCTTCCACACCGGTGGTGTCGCGGGTGATGACATCACCCACGGTCTGCCGCGTGTCGTCGAGCTCTTCGAGGCCCGTCAGCCCAAGGGCAAGGCGCCGATCGCCGAGGCGGCCGGCCGGATCGCGATCGAGGACACCGACAAGACCCGGAAGCTGGTGCTCACCCCGGACGACGGTTCCGAGGAGGTCGCCTACCCGGTGTCGAAGCGTGGCCGGTTGCTGATCGAGGACGGTCAGCACGTCGAGGTCGGTCAGCAGCTGACACAGGGTACGCCGGACCCGCAGGAGGTTCTGCGGATCCTGGGCATCCGCAAGGCGCAGGAGCACCTGGTGGACGAGGTCCAGGAGGTGTACCGGTCGCAGGGTGTGGCCATCCACGACAAGCACATCGAGATCATCGTCCGGCAGATGCTGCGCCGGGTCACGGTGATCGAGTCCGGCGAGGCGAACCTGCTGCCGGGTGAGCTGGCGGACCGGCTGATGTTCGAGGCCGAGAACCGTCGCGTCGTGGCCGAGGGCGGTACGCCGGCCTCGGGTCGTCCGGTGCTGATGGGTATCACCAAGGCGTCGCTCGCGACCGAGTCGTGGCTGTCGGCCGCCTCCTTCCAGGAGACGACCCGGGTCCTGACCGAGGCCGCGATCCACGGCAAGTCCGACTCGCTGGTCGGTCTGAAGGAGAACGTCATCATCGGAAAGCTGATCCCGGCCGGTACCGGTATGGACCGTTACCGCAACATCCGGGTGGAGCCCACCGAGGAGGCGAAGGCCGCGATGTACTCGATGGTCGGCTACGAGTCGTACGACTACGACTTCGGCCCGTCCGCCGGGCAGTCGGTCCCGCTCGACGACTTCGACCTGGGCTCGTACCAGAACTGAAGTCCCGCAGTACCTGCCGAGGGCGGCACCCCCACCAGGGGGTGCCGCCCTCGCGGCGTTGGGGGCACGATGACCAGATGGCCGAGAACAAGACCACCCGGACCGACGCCTCCGTCGAGGACTTCCTCGCCACGGTTCCCGAACCGCGCCAGTCCGATGCGCGGGAGCTGACCACGCTGCTGACGGAGCTGGCCGGCTGCCGGCCCGCCCTCTGGGGCGACGCGATCATCGGGTTCGGCGAGCGCCACCTGGTCTACCCGAGCGGCCGGGAGCTCGACTGGTTCGAGATCGGCTTCTCACCCCGCAAGACCTCGCTGACGCTCTATCTGACCGAGGGCTTCGACCGGTACGCCGAGTTGCTGGCGCGGCTGGGACCGCACAAGCACACCGTCTCCTGCCTCCACCTCAAGCGGCTCGCCGACGCTGATCGCGACGTACTCACCGAGCTCCTGGCCGGTTCGATCGCGGCTGTCCGCGCGAGCTGAGCGCGGCTCCCCGGCGCGAGCTGATCGTGGCCGCTCGGGAAAGCTGATTGTGGTCTCTCATCGGGGGCTTTGGAGGGCTCGTTGCTCTTGGCAACCAGGGGGGGAGGGGGCTGGATCGACGTAGTTGCAGGGGTTGCCGGTGTTGCTGGTGTGACTAGCGGTCGGCTGTGTTCGGGTGGCTGCGGAGTGTTGCGAGGGGTCGGCGTGGAAGTGTCGGCGGGATGCGCGAAGATGACGCGTATGACGGACCTCCCGGCCTACCTGCAACCGTTCGTGCTGGACGTCGAGCAGGGTGCGGAGCGCCGCGTGGACCGGGTCGGCCAGGTCGACTTCTATCGGCCTACAGGCGCGGCCCGGACCGGCGCGATCCTGTTGGTCCACGGGGGTCCTGGGCCGGCTGATCTCGAGGTGCAGCCGAGGGACTGGCCCGTCTACCAGGGGTACGCCGCAGCCATCGCTGAACGCGGTCAGGTGGCCGTCACCGTCGACCACAGCCTGATCCGCGGACTCGACCAACTGACCGCCGCCGCGGACGACGTGGAGGCCGCTGTCGGCCTGCTGCGCGCGGATCCCCAGGTCGATCCGAGCCGCGTGGTGCTGTGGTTCTTCTCCGGTGCCGGCCTGCTGGCGGGGGAGTGGTTGGACAGCCGCCCCGACTGGCTCCGCGCCGTCGCCCTGACCTACCCCCTACTCGCCACTCCGCCCGGTGTCGACGAACTGGTTTCCGCCGCCGAAGTGATCGGCAAACACAAGGACCTGCCGGTGCTGCTCACGAGAGTCGGCCGCGAGCGCGAAGAGCTCGCCCGACCGGTGGCGGAGTTCGTCTCCGCCGGTGGCGCCGCGCTGGACATCATCGACGTACCGAAAGGGCAACACGGCTTCGACATGCTCGACCACAGCGAAGAGTCCCGCGCCGCGGTGACCAAGGCCCTCGACTGGGCCATCGCCCACCTGGGCGAAGACCCCACCAGCCAGCTCCCCATCCCCAGCACCACCATCCCAGCACCCCAAGCCACCAAAGTGGGCCTGGTCCCAGCCCCCACCCCCCGCGCCGCCGGAACCACCCGAACCGCCACCCCGCGCACAGGCGCCACCCGAGCCCCCGCAGACACCCCGGCGACAACCTCCGGCGAGCCGGCAAGCCAGTCCGCCGCAAGCAGCACAGCCACCACCACCCGCCCAGCGGGCACCAGCGGCGCAGCCGCGTCGACCACGGCGACGGGCGTTGCGGACGCTGCAACCAGCGCGAGCGGCTCAGCCGCCTCAGCTACTGCGACCCGCACGGCGGACGCTGGAACCGGCGCTGCCGGCGCGGCCGCATTGTCCGGGGCGACCAGCGCCGGCGCCTCGGCTTCCACGGCCGGCGCTGCCGGCGCAGTGGACGTGGGCGAGGAGGCTGCCGGGCCCGCCGGCCGGCAGGCTTCGGGTGCTACGGCTGCGGTGAGTTTGCCTGTGGAGACTGCTGCTTCTCGGGTTGTGGGGCGGGAGCATGTGGCGTACGACGCGCATGATCTGGAGGCGTTTCTGGCGATGTACTCGCCGACCGCGCAGCTCCAGCTTCCGGATGGCACGGTGATGCGGGGGAGGCGGTCATTGCGTGAGTACTACCGGCCGCAGTTCGAGGCGGGGCAGTGCAAGAGCGAGCTGATCCAGCGGATGCTGGTCGGTGACTGGGTGGTCGAGCAGTCGATCACCCATGGCTCCGACCAGGGTCCGACTCCGACGATCACGCTGTACCACGTGCAAGAGGGGCTGATCACCGAGGTCCGGTTCCTTGCCTGACGGTCTCGATCATCTCGAGCAGTTCGAGCGCGTCGCGGCCGAGCTGGCGGAGGCCTTCGCGGCCACCGATCCAGCGGCCGCGGTGCCGAACTGCCCGGGCTGGACCATCGCCGACCTCGCCCTGCATGTCGGCACCGGTCAGCGCTGGGCCGCTTCGATCCTGCTCAGCGGCACCGCCCAGCGCGAGCCGAAGGTGCTCCGCGGCACGGCCTCCTGGTCCGACTGGTACGCCGGGACGTCGGCCGCCCTGATCGCTGCGATCAAAGCGGTCGATCCCGACGAGCCCTGCTGGAACTTCGCTCCGGTCGACCAGTACGCCGGCTTCTGGGTCCGGCGGCGCCTGCACGAAACAGTCGTCCACCTCGTCGATGCCCGGCAGGCCACGGCACCCGAGGCAGACCCCGGCATCCCGCCGGCCGTCGCGGCCGACGGAGTGGACGAGGTGTTCGGCGTCTTCCTGCCCCGCATGCTGCAGCGCGGCTTCCCAGCCGCGGTCGACGCCCCAGTCGGCGTACGGGCCGTCGACACCGGCGACGAGTGGACGCTGACCCCCACCACCGAAGGCCAGCCACCGCAGTTCCATCGCGGCGAGGCGCAAGGCGCCGCAGTAGTCTTCGGTACCGCGCAAGACCTCCTGCTGGCCTTGTGGCGACGCCTCCCTGCGGACCGCCTGACCGTCGAGGGCGACCCGCATGCAGCCGCAGGCCTCCTGACCGGCAAGGTCACGCCATGACGCCGAGGGGCGACGGCTTCCAGCCCGGGAAGACCTTGGCCGCCTGAGCTGCACTGAGCCCGAGCCGGCCCATCACTACCTCCGACAACAGGTCGCGGTAGTCGTTGGTGCCGGGCACATCGCCCTGATCCAGTACGCCGGGCGCCAACCCCTCCCAGCGCCCGTGCACACCACCCTTGACGCCGCCACCGAGCACCAGGGCGACCCCACCGTGCCCATGGTCCGTACCGCTGTTGGCGTTCTGCCCGACCCGTCGGCCGAACTCGCTCATGGTGACCACCGTGGTCTTGTCCAGGTCGGGCCCCAGCTCAGCGGCGAAGGCGGCCAGTGCGCCCGCCACTGTCTTCAGCGAGTTGGTCATGTCGCCGCCGTCGACCGTGCCGAGGTCTGTGTGCATGTCCCAGCCACCCAGGTCGACAGTGGCCACTCGTACGCCGGCCTTCGCCTTGATCAGCTGCGCAAGCGTCGCTAGGGCCGCACCGAAGTCCCCATCCGGGTAGCCGCGCTCCTTGGCCGGCTTCTGCTGCTGCTTGGCGTAGCTCTGCGCCGAAGCCGCCGCCTGCAAGGCATCCAGCCCCTGCGCACCCAGTGGGTGGTCGATCCCGGTGTAGAGCGTCTCCAGAGCCGCCAGTGTCTGTGGCGCGACCCCGTCGATGCCCTTGACGGTGAAGTCCTTCAGTGAGGTCAACATGACCGGGTCGGAGTTCCCCAGCAACGCCCGGCTCATCCGGGCGCCGATCCCCAGCCCCCGGAACGTAGTACCGGGTCCTAGCTCCTGGAGGACTCTGTCGAGCCAGCCGGACTGCACGGGCGATCGGGCCGCACCACCGCGTTCCAGGCAGTCCTGGGCCTGGAAGTGGCTACGTGTCAGGTCTGGTGTCGACACAGCCGGTACTGCGGCCAGCCGTCCCGCCGTCATGAGTGGCAGCAGCGGCGCCATCGCGGGATGCATCCCGAAGCCACGCTGCACGTTGAGCAGAGAAGCGGCCCGTACTGCGATCCCTGGCCGCGCCTTGAGCAGCTCGGGATCATCGGCCGGCACCAGTACCGACAACCCGTCCATGCCACCTCGCAGGAACACCACGACCAAGGTGCCGCCGGGATCGACGTTGGGCGCCGCCCACGAGACGCGCGTGGTCACCAGTTGCGTCGCGGCAACCCCGACACCAAGTCCCCCGGCCAGCAGGCGACGCCGAGTGAAGCCCTTGCTCCACTGCTCTTGTCTGTCTGTCGCATCGGACGTGACAGCCGCAGCCTGTGCTCGCAGTACGGCGTCTGCCGGTGTCGGGCCGAGCCGTCGCCAGTCCGGGCAGTCGGGGTGCAGCGAGGCGAGTGTGTCTTCCATGAGTCGGTGCTCCTTCAACGGACCAGGAACTGCGGGGAGTCGAGAACCAGCGCGATCACATGTCCCGCCTGCCACTCCATCCGCCCCTGGTCGACCCGGGAGGTGAGCTTGGCCTGAACAAACGTCGACAGGGCCGTGCGCTGCCGGGTATCCGGGCGCTGGCCAATCAGCCGCTCTCCCAGCCGGTCGAACCACTCCCGGTAGGTGTCACCCTTACGAGGGCGCAGCGCGGTCGGCAGCTTCTCCTGCTTCAGCCCCTCCCACCAGCCGTGCGACAGTGCGCGGTGCATGGACCAGCGCTCCAGCAGCTGTCCCGCGGACGCCCAGGCCGGTGCGACGTCCGGGTAGCCGTTGGGGGAGGGCCAGGCCAGTGGTGCATGGCCCAGGTTCGTCAGCTGCCAGTAGACGGCCTCCAACCCTTTGGCGGTGGTCGGCCCGAACGGCAGGTCGAGTGCGCGGGCACTGCTCACCACATCTTCCAGCGGCCGTTTCGTCTTGCTGCCAAGGGAGTTCCAGAACTCACTGCTGCGGAACAGCGCAGTCAGCATCGGCAGGATGGCGGTGTTGTTGCGCAGGTAGATCTGCGCCAGCCGGTTGACCAGCTCGGCCGGGGGAGAGTCGTCGACGAACCGTACGACGAGCTTGCGCGCGATGGTCCGCGCAGTCGCCGGGTGTGTGGCCAGGTAGTCGAGATAGCGGTCGCCGGTGGCCAGACCGCCCTTGGCCGAGCTGTTGGCCGCAGACCAGTCGAGCACCTTCACCCTGCCAGTGCGGTGCTTGTCAGCGACGTACTCGAAGGCGCCTTCCTTGGTAGCGCCGCGGCCGCTCAGTACGTAGGCACTAGCCCGCACGTCCTTCTCCGTATACCCCGAGGACACTCCAACGGTGTGCAGCTCCAGCAGCTCACGCCCGAGGTTCTCGTTGACGCTGTCGCGGGTCGAGGCGTCGTTGTCCAGATAGCGCAGCATCGCCGGATGCCGCATCGCGGCCTTCAGCATGTCGCTGTACCGGCCGAACGCGTGCCGCCGGATCACCGCCACCGCGTACTGCGGCGCGACGTCCCAGCCCCGGTCCGACGGCGTCGCCACGTGCAGGTGGTTGGCGAAGACGTCCACCACCACCTCGAAGAGCTGCCGGCTGCCGAACATCTGGCGGCCCAGGGTCGCTATCCCGGTGTGGAACATCGCCTCCCAGGAGTACTCGTCGATCGACCGCCGAATGGTGGCCGGATCGGCACCGGCCAGGGCGAGAGCGCGCCAGGCCTGGTCACCGGCCGGATCCTTGGCGACCGGCGACAGTTGCGCCGCCAGCCACTTGTCGATCCCCAGCCGCTCCAGCTCGCGTACGTCGGCAGGGCGCGGGCCGAAGGTCGCCCGGTTCAGCAGATGCCGGCGGGCCTGGGCGTCGGTCAGCGGCCCGCCCTTGCTGATCAGCACGCCGGGGGAGGTGCGACCCGCTTTGGCAGCGGCCGCATAGCCGGCGTACTCCTGTGGCTTGCCGGTCACCTTGGGCTTCTTCGAGCCCTTGCCGGCGACGAAGCTGGAGTCGCGGTCCTCGTCGACGGTCGCGAGACTCGGCTGCTGGGCGACGCGGGCCCGGCCGGCCGTAGTACTGGCTGGGTCCTTCGGGGTCTCGGCGGCCAGAACACGGTTCCGGAGAGTGTCCGGGCGGCTCAGGATCTCGGCTGCCAGCCCGCCGGCGGCCAGGGTGCCTGCGACGGCACCGATGGCCGCCCGGCGAGCCACCGGCGACAGGGTCCTTGGGGCGGAAGGACCCGGCGGCGGCTGGGTGTCCGCGGTGAGGCGGGGACGGTTCGGGGGGACGGGACCGTGTTCCACGAGGGGGTTCTCCAGGCGCGGGCGGTGGCTACGACAAGCTCCCCGTTATCAGGTCGTTACACCTGACGGGCGTGACTATGCCGCAAAGTCCGGCGCCGCGGTCCGGTCCGGCCGGACTTTTACCGCGATCAGACATTTCGCCTGGTTATGGCCGCGTCGAGAGTGCCGTCGCGCGTCGGGTAGACTGGCAGTGCGGCTGCGCCTCTGCAGCGCTCGGTGTTCTGTTTTGACCGTGCTAGAGGCAGCCGCTAGTCTTAACGATCGTGCCCGGGTCATCCTGGGCCGTCATGCGTGCCCCTCGTATTCCGGGACAGCGCGCGTGGCACGGGACTTGCTCCGACAGTCAGAAAGTTTATGACTCCGGCGTGCCTGTGCCCACGCGACACACCCGACCGCGGGGGTCAGGCGCGCAGCAACCGACCGGACGACAGAAAGAGACCTACGCGGTGCCCACCATTCAGCAGCTGGTCCGCAAGGGCCGCCAGGACAAGGTGTCGAAGAACAAGACGCCGGCCCTGAAGGGTTCCCCTCAGCGTCGTGGTGTTTGCACGCGCGTTTACACGACGACTCCGAAGAAGCCGAACTCCGCGCTCCGCAAGGTTGCCCGTGTCCGCCTCACCAGCGGCATCGAGGTCACCGCCTACATCCCGGGCGTCGGCCACAACCTGCAGGAGCACTCGATCGTGCTCGTGCGTGGCGGTCGTGTGAAGGACCTCCCGGGTGTCCGGTACAAGATCATCCGCGGTTCGCTCGACACCCAGGGTGTGAAGAACCGGAAGCAGGCTCGCAGCCGGTACGGCGCGAAGAAGGAGAAGAGCTAATGCCGCGCAAGGGTCCCGCCCCGAAGCGGCCGGTCATCATCGACCCGGTCTACAGTTCGCCGCTCGTCACCCAGTTGATCTCCAAGATCCTGGTGGACGGCAAGAAGCAGATCGCGCAGAGCATCGTCTACACCGCCCTCGAGGGCACCCGGACGAAGACGGGCACCGACCCGGTCATCACGCTCAAGCGCGCCCTGGACAACGTGAAGCCCAGCATCGAGGTGAAGAGCCGCCGCGTCGGTGGTGCCACCTACCAGGTGCCGATCGAGGTCAAGCCCGGTCGCTCGACCACGCTCGCCCTGCGCTGGCTCACGTCGTACTCCCGGGCCCGTCGCGAGAAGACGATGGCCGAGCGCCTGATGAACGAGATCCTGGACGCGTCCAACGGTCTCGGTGCGTCGGTGAAGCGCCGCGAGGACACGCACAAGATGGCCGAAGCCAACAAGGCTTTCGCCCACTACCGCTGGTGAGCCGGGGCCCGTTCCGGGCCCCCGCGTTCACTCTTTTGAAGCTAGACAGAAGCGAGAGGTAGACCACCGAGGTGGCCGTACAAATCACCACCGATCTGGGCATGGTGCGCAACATCGGCATCATGGCCCACATCGACGCCGGCAAGACGACGACGACCGAGCGGATTCTCTTCTACACCGGTATCACCTACAAGATCGGTGAGGTCCACGACGGCGCCGCCACGATGGACTGGATGGAGCAGGAGCAGGAGCGCGGCATCACCATCACGTCCGCCGCGACGACCTGCACCTGGAAAGACCACACCATCAACATCATCGACACCCCCGGGCACGTCGACTTCACTGTCGAGGTGGAGCGCTCGCTGCGCGTCCTCGACGGCGCCGTCGCGGTTTTCGACGGTGTCGCCGGTGTGGAGCCGCAGTCCGAGACCGTGTGGCGCCAGGCGGACCGGTACGGCGTACCGCGGATCTGCTTCGTCAACAAGCTGGACCGGACCGGCGCGGAGTTCATGCGCTGCGTCGACATGATCGTCGACCGGCTGGCCGCGGTGCCGCTGGTGCTGCAGCTGCCGATCGGCGCCGAGTCCGACTTCATCGGTGTCGTCGACCTGATCGGGATGCGCGCGCTGACCTGGCGTGGCGAGACCACGATGGGTGAGGACTACACCGTCGAGGAGATCCCGGCCACCCACACCGAGATCGCCGCCGAGTGGCGCGACAAGCTGATCGAGACGCTGGCCGAGGCCGACGACGAGATCATGGAGATGTACCTGGAAGGCCAGGAGCCGACCCAGGAGCAGATCATGGCCGGCATCCGCCGTGCGACGATCGCCTCCAAGCTGACCCCCGTGCTGACCGGTACCGCGTTCAAGAACAAGGGCGTCCAGCCCCTGCTCGACGCGATCAACGCCTTCCTGCCGAGCCCGCTCGACGTCCCCGACATCGAGGGTCACGACATCAAGGACGGCAGCGAGGTCGTCCTGCGCAAGCCGGACGACAGCGAGCCCTTCTCGGCGCTGGCCTTCAAGATCGCGGCCGACCCGCACCTGGGCAAGCTGACCTTCATCCGGGTCTACTCGGGCAAGCTCGAGACCGGCACCCAGGTGCTGAACCCGACCAAGGGCCGCAAGGAGCGGATCGGCAAGATCTACCGCATGCACGCGAACAAGCGTGAGGAGATCGCGTCGGTCGGCGCCGGCCACATCGTCGCCGTGATGGGTCTGAAGGACACCACCACCGGCGAGACGCTGTGCGACCCGGCCAAGCCGGTCCTGCTGGAGTCGATGACGTTCCCGGCTCCGGTCATCTCGGTCGCCATCGAGCCCAAGTCGAAGGCCGACCAGGAGAAGCTGGGCGTCGCGATCCAGCGGCTGGCCGACGAGGACCCGACCTTCCAGGTCCGGACCGACGAGGACACCGGCCAGACGATCATCGCCGGCATGGGTGAGCTGCACCTCGAGGTGCTGGTCGACCGGATGAAGCGCGAGTTCCGCGTCGAGGCCAACGTCGGCAAGCCGCAGGTCGCCTACCGCGAGACCATCAAGAAGAAGGTCGAGAAGGTCGACTACACGCACAAGAAGCAGACCGGTGGTTCGGGTCAGTTCGCGCGTGTGATCATCACCATCGAGCCGACTTCGGTCGAGGCCGGTGGCGAGGGCGGTTACGAGTTCGTCAACGCCGTCACCGGTGGACGCATCCCCCGCGAGTACATCCCGTCGGTCGACGAGGGTGCTCAGGAAGCGATGGAGTTCGGCGTACTGGCCGGCTACCCGATGGTGGACGTCAAGGTCACCCTGACCGACGGTGCCTACCACGACGTCGACTCCTCCGAGCTCGCCTTCAAGATCGCCGGGTCGATGGCCTTCAAGGACGCCGCCCGCCGGGCGACTCCGGTCATCCTCGAGCCGATGTTCGCGGTCGAGGTCATCACGCCCGAGGACTACATGGGTGAAGTGATCGGCGACCTCAACTCACGCCGAGGCCAGATCCAGTCGATGGACGAGGGCCCCGGTGGCAGCCGGGCTGTGAAGGCCCTGGTGCCGTTGTCCGAGATGTTCGGGTATGTCGGGGACCTGCGGTCGAAGACCCAGGGCCGCGCGTCGTACTCGATGCAGTTCGATTCCTACGCCGAGGTTCCGAAGAACGTGGCGGAAGAGATCATCAAGAAGGCCCGCGGCGAGTAATCTCGCTCCGGACCAACCAACCCACAGCGCGTCGGCGTACGGCGTAAGTCAACATTTTCCAGGAGGGCCCCAGTGGCTAAGGCGAAGTTCGAGCGGACTAAGCCGCACGTCAACATCGGCACCATCGGTCACATCGACCACGGTAAGACGACTCTTACCGCGGCGATCACCAAGGTGCTGCACGACAAGTACCCGACCCTCAACGAGGCGTCGGCCTTCGATCAGATCGACAAGGCGCCGGAAGAGCGTCAGCGCGGTATCACCATCTCCATCGCGCACGTCGAGTACCAGACCGAGGCCCGGCACTACGCACACGTCGACTGCCCGGGTCACGCGGACTACATCAAGAACATGATCACCGGTGCGGCCCAGATGGACGGCGCGATCCTGGTCGTCGCCGCCACCGACGGCCCGATGCCCCAGACGCGTGAGCACGTGCTGCTCGCCCGTCAGGTCGGCGTGCCGGCGATGGTCGTCGCCCTGAACAAGTGCGACATGGTCGACGACGAGGAGATCCTGGAGCTCGTCGAGCTCGAGGTCCGCGAGCTGCTCTCCGAGCAGGAGTTCGACGGTGACAACGCCCCGGTCGTGAAGGTCGCGGCGCACCCGGCTCTGCAGGGTGACGCCAAGTGGGGCGAGTCGATCATCGAGCTGATGGACGCGGTCGACGCCTACATCCCGCAGCCGGAGCGCGAGATCGACAAGCCGTTCCTGATGCCGGTGGAGGACGTCTTCACCATCACGGGTCGCGGCACGGTCATCACCGGCCGGATCGAGCGCGGTGTCGTCAAGGTCAACGAGACTGTCGACCTGATCGGCATCCGTCCGGAGAAGCAGACCACCACGGTCACCGGTATCGAGATGTTCCGCAAGCTGCTCGACGAGGGCCAGGCCGGTGAGAACGTCGGTCTGCTGCTTCGTGGCACCAAGCGCGAGGACGTCGAGCGCGGCATGGTCGTCATCAAGCCGGGCACCACGACCCCGCACACCAACTTCGACGCGTCGGTCTACATCCTGTCGAAGGAGGAGGGCGGCCGTCACACGCCGTTCTTCCAGAACTACCGGCCGCAGTTCTACTTCCGCACCACGGACGTCACCGGCGTCGTCACGCTGCCCGAGGGCACCGAGATGGTCATGCCGGGCGACAACACCGACATGTCGGTCGAGCTGATCCAGCCGATCGCCATGGAAGAGGGCCTGAAGTTCGCGATCCGTGAAGGTGGCCGCACCGTCGGCGCCGGCCGGGTCACCAAGATCCTCAAGTGATTTCACGAGGTCCGCGAGGGCTCGCACGCTGAGCCTCCGCGGACCTCTGCTTTGCACGCGGGGGTCGGTGACTCCGGAACGGTTCCGGTTCCCAGCGTGCGGAGCCACCCGATTGGCGTTTCGGCGTCAATCTCTGGCACAATATTCAGGTTGCTCAGGCGAGGCCGCCGGGGCGCGCCCCAGACATGTTTCTGGCAGGTGCGCCGGACCGGAGACCATGCCGAGGTTCCGGTCCGAGACCGAGCCCCGATCACCATCCCAGGGTCGAAAGTGTGTGGCGACGCGCGTGCCGCGTCCGCGACACACCCGACCGCGGGGGTCGGAGCGACAAAGACGAAGACGAAGAGAAGGACGTAGCGAAGCGATGGCGGGACAAAAGATCCGCATCCGGCTGAAGGCCTACGACCACGAGGTCATCGACAGTTCGGCGCGCAAGATCGTCGACACGGTGACGCGTACTGGTGCGAAGGTTGCTGGCCCGGTGCCGTTGCCGACGGAAAAGAACGTGTTCTGCGTCATCCGCTCGCCGCACAAGTACAAGGACAGCCGCGAGCACTTCGAGATGCGCACCCACAAGCGGCTCATCGACATCATCGACCCCACGCCGAAGACCGTCGACTCGCTGATGCGGCTCGACCTGCCGGCCGGTGTCGACATCGAGATCAAGCTCTGAGGGAAACGCGAAACCAATGAGCAATCAGAAGAACACGCGCGGTCTGCTGGGCACGAAGCTCGGTATGACCCAGACCTGGGACGAGAACAACCGAGTCGTCCCCGTCACCGTGATCCAGGCCGGCCCCTGTGTGGTGACCGAGGTTCGTACCTCGGCCAGCCACGGGTACGACGGCGTCCAGATCGCCTTCGGCGACATCGACCCCCGCAAGGTGAACTCGCCGATGCGCGGCCACTTCGAGAAGGCCGGCGTGACTCCTCGCCGTCACCTGCTCGAGCTGCGGACCGCTGACGCCAGCGAGTACACGCTGGGCCAGGAGATCAAGGCCGAGGCGTTCGCCGCGGGCGAGATCGTCGATGTCTCCGCCACCAGCAAGGGCAAGGGTTTCGCCGGTGTGATGAAGCGCCACGGCTTCCACGGCCTGCGCGCGACCCACGGTGTGCACAAGAAGCACCGCTCGCCGGGTTCGATCGGCGGCTGCGCCACCCCGGGCCGGGTCTTCAAGGGCCTGCGGATGGCGGGCCGGATGGGCAACGAGAAGGTCACCACGCAGAACGTGACCGTCCACGCCATCGACGCCGAGCGCGGCCTGGTCCTGCTCAAGGGTGCCGTTCCCGGCCCCAAGGGCGGCCTGGTGCTGATCCGCAACGCCGCGAAGGGAGCCACCAAATGAGCACCGTCGACGTCGTCGCCGTGAAGGGTGACAAGGTCGGGAAGTTGGGCTCCGTCGAGCTCCCCGCCGAGCTGTTCGACGTCCAGGTCAACATCCCGTTGATCCACCAGGTCGTCGTGGCCCAGCTGGCCGCCGCCCGTCAGGGCACGCACAAGGTCAAGCGCCGGGGCGAGGTGTCCGGTGGTGGCGCCAAGCCGTACCGCCAGAAGGGCACCGGCCGCGCCCGTCAGGGCTCGACCCGCGCACCGCAGTTCACCGGTGGTGGCGTGGTGCACGGCCCGACCCCGCGCGACTACAGCCAGCGGACCCCGAAGAAGATGATCGCCGCCGCCCTGCGCGGTGCGCTCTCCGACCGGGCCCGTGACGGCCGCGTGCACGTGGTCGAGCAGTTCGTGGAAGGCGACCAGCCGTCCACCAAGGCCGCACTGAAGGTCCTCAGCGAGGTCACCGAGTTCCTCAAGGTGCTGATCGTGGTGGAGCGCGACGACGACGTCTCGCTGCTCAGCCTGCGCAACGTGCCGACCGTGCACCTGATCGCGGCCGACCAGCTGAACGCGTACGACGTGCTGTGCAACGACGCGGTGATCTTCACCAGCGCGTCGCTGGACGCCTTCGTCGCCGGTACGCCGAAGGGCAAGTCCGTCAAGGCCGTCGCGACGTCGACCGAAGCCGAGCAGGAGGTAGAAGCATGAGCCACGGAGTCAACAAGGACCCGCGGGACGTGCTGCTGCGGCCGGTCGTGAGCGAGAAGAGCTACGGCCTGCTGGACGAGCAGAAGTACACGTTCGAGGTCGCCCCGGACGCCAACAAGACCGAGATCAAGCTCGCGGTCCAGAAGGTGTTCAAGGTCCGCGTGACCAGCGTCAACACGATCAACCGCAAGGGCAAGCGCCGCCGGACCCGTACGGGCTGGGGCAAGCGTCCTGACACCAAGCGAGCGATCGTCAGCCTCGCCGGCGACGACCGCATCGACATCTTCGGAGGCCAGTCGTAATGGGTATCCGCAAATACAAGCCGACAACGCCGGGCCGTCGTGGCTCGAGCGTGGCCGACTTCGTCGAGCTCACCCGTTCGACCCCCGAGAAGTCGCTGCTGCGTCCGCTGCCCAAGAAGGGCGGCCGGAACAGCTCCGGCAAGATCACCACCCGGCACCACGGTGGCGGTCACAAGCGGGCGTACCGCCTGATCGACTTCAAGCGGTACGACAAGGACGGGGTGCCGGCCAAGGTCGCGCACATCGAGTACGACCCGAACCGCACCGCGCGGATCGCACTGCTGCACTACGTCGACGGCGAGAAGCGCTACATCCTCGCCCCGGCCAAGCTGGAGCAGGGCACGATCATCGAGAACGGCCCGGCGGCGGACATCAAGGTTGGCAACAACCTCCCGCTGCGCAACATCCCGGTCGGTTCGACGGTCCACGCGGTCGAGCTTCGCCCCGGTGGCGGCGCCAAGATGGCCCGCTCCGCCGGCGCCAGCGTTCAGCTGGTCGCCAAGGAGGGCCGGATGGCCACCCTGCGGATGCCGTCCGGCGAGGTCCGGATGGTCGACGTGCGCTGCCGCGCCACCCTCGGTGAGGTCGGCAACGGCGAGCAGTCGAACATCAACTGGGGCAAGGCCGGCCGGATGCGCTGGAAGGGCAAGCGCCCGACCGTCCGTGGTGTCGCGATGAACCCGGTGGACCACCCGCACGGTGGTGGTGAGGGTAAGACCTCGGGTGGACGTCACCCGGTGTCCCCGTGGGGCCAGCCTGAGGGCCGCACCCGCGGCCGCAAGGAAAGCGACCGCATGATCGTCCGGCGCCGCAAGGCCGGCAAGAAGCGCTGATAGGAGCCGGACAGAATGCCACGCAGCCTGAAGAAGGGCCCGTTCGTCGACCACCACCTGCTCAAGAAGGTGGAGGTGCAGAACGAAAAGGGCACCAAGAACGTGATCAAGACCTGGTCGCGCCGATCGATGATCATTCCCGACATGATCGGCCACACGCTCGCGGTGCACGACGGGCGCAAGCACGTCCCGGTGTTCGTGACGGACGCGATGGTCGGGCACAAGCTCGGCGAATTCGCCCCGACCCGGACGTTCAAGGGTCACGAGAAGGACGACCGCAAGGCACGGCGTCGCTGACCCCGGTCAGTGATTACGCGCAAGCAACCTACGGAGAGATTCGAACATCATGAGCGTTCAAGAGCGTAGGGCCGTCAGTGCCCGTCGCGAGAGCCTGCTGGGCGAGGAGCCCGGGGCCTTCGCGGTCGCGCGCTTCGTCCGCGTGACGCCTATGAAGGCGCGCCGCGTGGTCGACCTGGTGCGCGGCATGGGCGTCGACGACGCACTCGCCACTCTGAAGTTCGCCCCGCAGGCCGCTGCCGCGACCGTGTACAAGGTCGTCGACAGCGCCGCGGCGAACGCCGAGGGCACCGAGCACCTGAGCCGGACCGACCTGGTCGTGGTGAAGGCCTTCGTGGACGAGGGACCGACGCTGAAGCGTCACCGCCCGCGTGCACAGGGCCGGGCCACCCGGATCGACAAGCGGACCAGCCACATCACCGTCGTGGTCGGCCCGAAGGTCGAGGTCGCGCCGCAGGCCAAGAAGGCCGATGCCAAGAAGGCAGAAGCCAAGCAGGACGACGCCAAGTCGGGCGGCACGGCCAAGAAGGCCGCCGCCAAGAAGGCGCCGGCCAAGAAGGCGACCGCCACAAAGGCTGAGAAGAAGGAGACCCGATAGTGGGCCAGAAGGTTAACCCGCACGGGTTCCGACTCGGCATCAGCACCGACCACAAGAGCCGTTGGTACGCCGACAAGCTCTACAAGGACTACGTGGGCGAGGACGTCAAGATCCGTCGCCTGCTGAGCAAGGGCATGGAGCGCGCCGGTATCTCCCGCGTGGAGATCGAGCGCACCCGTGACCGGGTTCGGGTCGACATCCACACCGCGCGTCCGGGCATCGTGATCGGTCGCCGCGGCGCCGAGGCGGACCGGATCCGGGGCAGCCTGGAGGAGCTCACCGGCAAGCAGGTGCAGCTGAACATCCTCGAGGTCAAGAACGCCGAGATCGACGCTCAGCTGGTCGCGCAGGGCGTGGCCGAGCAGCTGTCCGGCCGCGTGGCGTTCCGCCGCGCGATGCGCAAGGCGATGCAGACCACCATGCGTGGCGGCGCCCTGGGCATCCGGATCCAGTGCTCCGGCCGTCTGGGTGGCGCCGAGATGTCGCGGTCGGAGTTCTACCGCGAAGGACGGGTGCCGCTGCACACGCTGCGCGCGGACATCGACTACGGCTTCTACGAGGCCCGCACGACCTTCGGCCGGATCGGCGTGAAGGTCTGGATCTACAAGGGCGACGTCGCCGGCTCCCGGGCCGAGCGCGAGGCGCAGGCAGCTGCCCGCGCCGCCACCCAGCAGCGTGGCCGTCCGGCCCGCCGTGACGGTGGCGACCGTGGCGATCGCGGTGGCCGTGGCGGCGACCGTGGTGGCCGTGGTGGCGACCGTGGTGCCGCCCGCAACGACGCTCCGAAGGCCGAAGCTGCCCCGGCAGCCGACAAGCCGGCCGAGACGACCGGAACGGAGAGCTGAACCGTGCTCATCCCCCGCAAGGTCAAGCACCGCAAGCAGCACCACCCGAAGCGCTCCGGCGCTGCCAAGGGTGGTACGACGCTGGCGTTCGGTGACTTCGGCATCCAGGCGCTGGAGAGCCACTACGTCACCAACCGGCAGATCGAGTCCGCTCGTATCGCGATGACCCGGCACATCAAGCGTGGCGGAAAGGTCTGGATCAACATCTACCCGGACCGCCCGCTGACCAAGAAGCCGGCCGAGACCCGGATGGGTTCCGGTAAGGGTTCGCCCGAGTGGTGGATCGCGAACGTCAAGTCCGGACGCGTGATGTTCGAACTGTCCGGTGTCCCCGAGGACGTCGCCCGCGAGGCGATGCGCCGCGCGATTCACAAGTTGCCGATGAAGTGCCGCTTCATCACCCGAGAGGCAGGTGAGAACTGATGGCTACCCTGACCGCCGCCGAGCTGCGGAACCTGGGAAAGGACGAGCTTCTGGAGAAGCTCGGTAACGCCAAGGAGGAGCTGTTCAACCTCCGGTTCCAGGCTGCCACGGGTCAGCTGGAGTCCCACGGCCGGCTGCGCGCCGTCCGCAAGGACATCGCCCGCATCTACACGGTGCTGACCGAGCGCGCGCTCGGGATCACCGAAGAGGTTGATTCGGCACCCGTGGCCGAGGCTGACGCCGAGGTCAAGACCGAAGAGACCGCGGACGACAGTGAAAAGGCCGGGAGCAAGGCATGACCGAGAACGCAGCTAAGGACGAGACCGTGAGCACGACCCAGCAGGCGCGCAGCAGCCGCAAGACCCGTGAGGGCCTGGTGCTGAGCGACAAGATGGACAAGACCGTCACCGTCGAGGTCGAGGACCGGGTCAAGCACAAGCTGTACGGCAAGGTCATCCGTCGCACCAGCAAGCTCAAGGCGCACGACGAGCAGAATGCCGCCGGTATCGGCGACCGGGTCCTCCTGATGGAGACCCGGCCGCTGTCGGCGACCAAGCGCTGGCGCGTCGTGGAGATCCTCGAAAAGGCGAAGTGACCAACGACGCCACGCAGTACCCAATCGAAATCATTCGTTCCGCAAGGCTCACCGCGTGTGAGAACCAGCGAGACAACCAGGAGATCAACAGATGATCCAGCAGGAGTCGCGACTGAAGGTCGCCGACAACACGGGTGCCAAGGAAATCTTGTGCATCCGCGTTCTCGGTGGCTCCGGTCGGCGCTACGCCGGTGTCGGTGACACGATCGTCGCCACCGTCAAGGATGCGATCCCGGGTGGCGGCGTCAAGAAGGGCGACGTCGTCAAGGCTGTCATCGTGCGCACCGTGAAGGAGCGCCGGCGTCCGGACGGCTCCTACATCCGGTTCGACGAGAACGCCGCCGTGATCCTCAAGGCCGACGGTGAGCCGCGCGGTACCCGTATCTTCGGGCCGGTCGGCCGGGAGCTGCGCGAGAAGCGCTTCATGAAGATCATCTCGCTCGCTCCGGAGGTGCTCTGAGATGTCAGGCAAGCCCCAGCAGAAGGTGCAGCGTTCGCTGCACGTCAAGAAGGGTGATCTCGTTCGCGTGATCGCCGGCAAGTCCAAGGGCCTCGAGGGCAAGATCATCTCGGTCCTGCCCGAGGCCGAGAAGGTCATCGTCGAAGGCGTGAACCGGGTCAAGAAGCACACCAAGGTGCAGCAGGCCCAGCGCGGCGGCACCACGGGTGGCATCGTCACCCAGGAAGCCCCGATCCACGTCTCCAACGTGATGCTTCTGGTCGAGGTCGAGAAGGACGGCAAGAAGCAGAAGGTGACCACCCGCGTCGGCTACAACCGCGTCGAGGTGCAGAAGCGGCGCCCCGACGGTTCGACGTACACCGGTTTCCGGAGTGTTCGGATCGCCCGGCGTACCGGCGAGGAGATCTGATGACCACCGCAACCCCCGAGGCGAAGACGTTGCCCCGGTTGAAGACCAAGTACCGCGAAGAGATCGTCGGCAAGCTGAACGAGGAGTTCCAGTTCGCCAACGTCATGCAGGTGCCCGGGCTCACCAAGATCGTGGTGAACATGGGTGTCGGCGAGGCGGCCCGCGACTCGAAGCTGATCGACGGTGCCATCAAGGACCTGGCCGCGATCACCGGCCAGAAGCCGCAGGTGACCAAGGCCCGCAAGTCGATCGCGCAGTTCAAGCTGCGTGAAGGCATGCCGATCGGCGCGCACGTCACGCTGCGCGGTGACCGGATGTGGGAGTTCCTGGACCGGCTGCTGTCGCTCGCGCTGCCCCGGATCCGCGACTTCCGCGGCCTGTCGCCGAAGCAGTTCGACGGCAACGGGAACTACACCTTCGGCCTGACCGAGCAGGTGATGTTCCACGAGATCAACCAGGACCGGATCGATCGGGTTCGCGGGATGGACATCACCGTGGTGACCACCGCCAAGAACGACGACGAGGGGCGCGCGCTGCTGCGGCAGCTCGGCTTCCCGTTCAAGGAGAACTGACGTGGCGAAGACAGCACTCAAGGTCAAGCAGGCCCGCAAGCCGAAGTTCGCGGTGCGTGGCTACACGCGCTGCCAGCGTTGCGGCCGGCCCAAGGCCGTCTTCCGCAAGTTCGGCCTGTGCCGGATCTGCCTGCGCGAGATGGCGCACCGCGGCGAGCTGCCCGGCGTCACCAAGTCCAGCTGGTGACCATCCGTACCGCCGGCACCGTTCTTCTCTCTACTCAAAATCTAGTCACCGTAGGTCGCCATGAGGCGAAACCACGGCGGGAAAGAGGCCCCAGGCCATGACGATGACCGACCCGATCGCAGACATGCTCACTCGTCTGCGCAACGCCAACCAGGCGTATCACGAGTCGACCCAGATGCCGTACAGCAAGATCAAGCAGGGCATCGCCGACATCCTCCAGCAGGAGGGTTACATCTCCTCCTACAAGGTGGAGGAGCCCAAAGAGGGCACCGTCGGCAAGACGCTCGTTGTTGATCTGAAGTTCGGCCCGAGCCGGGAGCGCTCGATCGCGGGCGTCCGCCGGATCAGCAAGCCCGGCCTGCGGGTGTACGCGAAGTCGACCAATCTGCCCAAGGTGCTCGGTGGCCTCGGCGTCGCGATCATCTCGACGTCGCAGGGACTCCTGACCGACCGGCAGGCCAAGAACAAGGGCGTTGGCGGGGAAGTCCTCGCCTACGTCTGGTGACGAAGAACCGGAAGGAGGACCACTCTCATGTCTCGCATCGGTAAGCTCCCGATCACGGTCCCGGCCGGCGTCGACGTCACGATCGACGGCCAGACGGTCACCGTGAAGGGCCCCAAGGGCCAGCTCACGCACAGCGTTGCAGAGCCCATCGTGGTCAATCGCGACGAGGACGGCACGATCGCCGTCACCCGTCCGGACGACCAGCGCAAGAGCAAGGAACTGCACGGCCTGTCCCGCACTCTGATCGCCAACCTGGTGACCGGCGTGACGGACGGCTACGAGAAGAAGCTCGAGATCGTCGGCGTCGGGTACCGCGTCCTGGCCAAGGGACCGACCCAGCTGGAGTTCTCGCTCGGCTACAGCCACACGATCACGGTGGACGCCCCTGAGGGCATCACCTTCGTGGTCGAGGCGCCGACCAAGTTCTCGGTGCAGGGAATCGACAAGCAGTCGGTCGGCGAGGTCGCCGCCAACATCCGCAAGCTGCGCAAGCCCGAGCCCTACAAGGGCAAGGGTGTGCGGTACGCGGGCGAGCAGGTGCGCCGCAAGGTCGGAAAGGCTGGTAAGTAACCATGGCGATCGGATTGCGTCACAACAAGCATTCCGCCAAGAAGACCTCTTCCCGGCTGCGTCGCCAGATCCGCGTCCGCAAGAAGGTCAACGGCACGGCCGACCGGCCGCGCCTGGTGGTCAGCAAGTCCTCGAAGCACCTGTTCGCTCAGGTCATCGACGACGTCGCCGGCGTCACCTTGGTGTCTGCCTCCACGATGGAGGCCGACCTGCGTGGTGCGGAGGCGAACAAGACGGACAAGGCCAAGACCGTGGGCGGCCTGATCGCCGACCGCGCGAAGGCAGCCGGCATCGACTCGGTCGTGTTCGACCGGGCCGGGAACAAGTACCACGGCCGCATCGCGGCCCTGGCCGACGCCGCCCGTGAGGGCGGCCTCGGCTTCTGACATGGCGACGCAAAAGGAAGAAGGTAGTTCGAAATGAGCGGAGGCCAGCAGCGTCGCGGAGGCGGCGCCGGTGGTGAGCGCCGTAACCGCGACGGTGGTCGTGGTGCGGCAGCTGACAAGACCGCCTACATCGAGCGCGTGGTAGCCATCAACCGTGTCGCCAAGGTCGTGAAGGGTGGTCGTCGCTTCAGCTTCACCGCCCTCGTGGTCGTCGGCGACGGTGATGGCACCGTCGGTGTGGGATACGGAAAGGCCAAGGAGGTGCCCGCGGCGATCGCCAAGGGTGTCGAGGAGGCCAAGAAGTCGTTCTTCAAGGTGCCGAGGATCCAGGGCACCATTCCGCACCCGGTCCAGGGCGAGAAGGCCGCAGGCGTTGTGATGCTGCGTCCGGCCGCTCCCGGTACCGGTGTGATCGCGGGTGGTTCGGCGCGTGCGGTACTGGAGTGCGCCGGGATCCACGACATCCTCAGCAAGTCGCTGGGCTCGTCCAACGCCATCAACGTGGTTCACGCCACCGTCGAGGCGCTGCGCAGCCTGGAGACCCCGGAGGCCGTGGCGGCTCGCCGTGGTCTGCCGGTCGAGCACGTCGCTCCGGCGGCACTGCTGAAGGCGCGGGCGGAGGCGGCATCCTGATGGCACGCTTGAAGGTGACCCAGACCCGTTCCGGCATCGGTGGCAAGCAGAACCAGCGCGACACGCTGCGCACCCTGGGCGTCAAGCGGATCGGCGACACCGCCGTCCACGAGGACAAGCCCGAGGTTCGCGGAATGGTCCGTGCGGTTCGCCACCTCATCACCGTCGAAGAGGTTGACTGACATGGCGCTCAAGGTTCATCACCTGCGTCCGGCGCCCGGCGCCAAGACCGCCAAGACCCGCGTGGGTCGTGGTGAGGGCAGCAAGGGCAAGACGGCCGGCCGCGGTACCAAGGGCAGCAAGGCCCGCAACAACATCCCCGAGAACTTCGAGGGTGGCCAGATGCCGCTGCACATGCGGCTGCCGAAGCTGAAGGGCTTCAAGAGCAGGAACCGAGTGGAGTTCCAGGTCGTTAACCTGGACAAGCTCGGACAGCTGTTTCCCGAAGGGGGCGAGGTCGGCGTTGCCGACCTGGTCGCCAAGGGTGCGGTCCGTGACAGTCTTCCGGTGAAGGTACTGGGAGACGGCGAACTCACGGTTGCTCTGCAAGTTTCGGTGCACAAGTTCTCGAAGTCCGCCAAGGAGAAGATCGCGGCGGCCGGAGGAACCACCACCGAGGTGTGAGCAACCAGGGCTCGTGCGAGCCAGCGCTTGTATATTGAGCGCTGGATGTCGGACGAGCCCTGGTTCGTCTCTTGCCCAGCTGCTTTGCTAGGCCCTGCCCTGCCCGGGGCAAGGGAAACTTGTGGGAGGACAGGGTGTTAGGCGCCTTCGCCAACGCGTTCAAGACTCCGGACCTGCGCCGGAAGATCTTGTTCGTGCTCTTCATTGTCGTGATCTTCCGGATCGGTTCCGTCGTACCGGCACCTGGCGTCAACGTCAAGTCGCTGGACACCTGTCTGAAGCTGTCCCAGACGGGCGCGAACGCGAACCTCTACAACCTGATCAACCTGTTCTCCGGCGGGGCACTGCTGCAGCTCGCGATCTTCGCGCTGGGCATCATGCCGTACATCACCGCCAGCATCATTCTGCAGCTGCTCACCGTGGTCATCCCGCGGCTGGAGTCGCTGAAGAAGGAGGGGCAGGCGGGTCAGACCAAGATCACCCAGTACACCCGGTTCCTGACCGTCGGACTGGCGATCCTGCAGGCGACCGCGTTCGTCGCGCTCGCCCGGACGCCCGGCCGGCTGTTCCAGGGCTGCAACGAGCCCCTGCTCTACAAGGACGGCTGGTTCCCGGTCGTGGTGATGGTGCTCACCATGACCGCCGGTACCGGCGTGGTGATGTGGCTCGGTGAGCTGATCACCGATCGTGGTGTCGGCAACGGCATGTCGATCCTGATCTTCACCCAGATCGTCGCCACCTTCCCGTCGCAGCTGTGGAGCATCCGCAAGTCCAAGGGCGTCGGCACCTTCCTGGTCGTGCTCGCCATCGGCCTGGTGATCATGGCCGCGGTCATCTTCATCGAGCAGGCGCAGCGCCGGATCCCGGTGCAGTACGCCAAGCGGATGGTCGGCCGGAAGATGTTCGGCGGTACGTCGACCTACATCCCGCTGAAGGTGAACCAGGCCGGTGTGATCCCGGTCATCTTCGCCTCCAGCCTGATGTACCTGCCGGTGCTGGTCAGCCAGTTCAAACAGGACGAGAAGTGGGCCCAGTGGATCCAGGGCAACCTGGTCAAGGGTGACCACCCGATCTACATGGTGACGTATGTCGCCCTGATCATCTTCTTCACGTACTTCTACGTCTCGATTACCTTCAACCCGAAGGAAGTTGCAGACAACATGAAGAAGTACGGCGGCTTCATCCCCGGGATCCGGGCGGGCCGGCCGACCGAGGAGTACCTCTCCTACGTTCTGTCCCGCATCACGTTGCCCGGCGCGATCTACCTGGCGATCATCTCGATGATCCCGCTGGTCGCACTCGTCCTGCTGAACGCCAGCCAGAACTTCCCGTTCGGCGGTACCTCGATCCTGATCATGGTCGGTGTCGGCCTGGACACGGTGAAGCAGATCGAGTCGCAGCTGCAGCAACGTAATTACGAAGGGTTCCTGCGCTGATGAGAATGTTGCTGATGGGTCCGCCGGGAGCGGGTAAGGGTACGCAGGCAAAGGTGCTTGCGGACCGGCTCGGGATCCCGGCCGTATCCACCGGCGACATCTTCCGCGCCAACGTCGCGGACGAGACCGAGCTCGGTCTCGAGGCGAAGCGCTACATGGACGCGGGCAACTACGTCCCCGACGAGGTCACCAACGCAATGGTGCGCGACCGGTTGTCGGAGGCGGACGCGGGTGAGGGGTTCCTGCTCGACGGGTACCCCCGCACGTTGCCCCAGGTCGGCACGCTGGACGACATCCTGGCCGAGCACGGCCACGAGCTGGACGCGGTGGTCGCGCTGGTCGCGGACACCGACGTCCTGGTCGACCGGATGTTGCGCCGGGCCAAGGTCGACGGGCGTTCCGACGACTCCGAAGAGGTCATCCGGCACCGCCAGGAGGTCTACGCGGCCGAGACCAAGCCGCTGCTGCGGGTGTACGCCCAGCGCGGCCTGCTGGTCGAGGTGGACGGCGTCGGCGAGATCGCCGAGGTCAGCGAGCGCGTGCTCGCCGCCCTCAAAACCCTGGAAGGCTAAGAGCAGTCAGTGATCTTTAAAGACCGCGGGATCGAGATCAAGACCCGCGAACAGATCATCGCCATGCGTGCGGCCGGCCTGGTGGTCGGCCGCACGCTGGAACTGCTCCGCGGTGAGGTCAAGGCCGGTGTCAGCACCGGTGAGCTGGACGCGATCGCCGAGGACGCCATCCGGTCGGCCGGCGCGCAGCCGTCGTTCAAGGGCTACCACGGCTTCACCGGCTCCATCTGCGCGTCGGTGAACGACGAGATCGTGCACGGCATCCCGGGCGGCCGGGTGCTGGCCGAGGGCGATCTCATCTCGATCGACTGCGGCGCGATCGTCGACGGCTGGCACGGCGACGCCGCGATCACGGTGCCGGTCGGCCAGGCCGCACCGGAACTGCTCGAGCTGGCCCGGATCTGCGAAGAGTCGATGTGGCGTGGGTTCGCCGCCGCCCGGCTCGGTGGCCGGCTGACCGACATCTCGCACGCCGTGGAGAGCCACGTGCGCGCCAACTCGTCGTACGGGATCGTCGAGGACTTCGTCGGGCACGGGATCGGGTCGGCGATGCACCAGCCGCCGAACGTGCCGAACTTCGGCAAGGCCGGCAAGGGACCCAAGCTGGTCGAGGGTCTGGCGCTCGCCGTCGAGCCGATGCTCACGCTCGGCAAGCAGGACAACCACACGCTCGAGGACGACTGGACGGTCGTCACCGACGACGGCCTGGCCGCGGCGCACACCGAGCACACCTTCACCCTCACCCCGCAGGGCCCGTGGGTACTGACCGCCCTCGACGGCGGCGAGGCCAAGCTCAAGGAGCTCGGCGTCACGTTCGGTCCGCTGGCCGACTGACCCCGGCGCAGGACACTGGCCGTCCGCCTCTCGGGGGACGCCGGGTAACCGGTGGCTGAGGCACACTTGAGACATGCCCAGTCAGTACCAGCCACACCAGCGTTTCACCGAGGCCGACCGCGACAAGATCGCCGGGCGGTTGCGGGACGCTTTCGCCGACGGCCGTCTGGACCAGCCCGAGTTCACCTCGCGGCTCGACCAGCTGTACGCCGTCCAGACGTACGGCGAGCTGGAACCCCTGGTGCGTGACCTGCCGCCGGTCAGGACCTACCAGACCCCGGCCGTGGTGCAGAACGCGACGCCCACGCCACCGCCCGGTGAGTTCCCCGAGCGGCAGCGGGGTAAGCAGGCCGAGAGCCACGGACTGCGCAACCTGGGCGGTGGCTTCACCGGCGTGGTCCTGATCAACGTGGTCATCTGGTTCGTGATCGGCCTCGGCAACGGCGGTCACTGGCCGCACTTCTGGCCGGTCTGGCTGCTGATCCCGTGGGCGTGCATCGTCCTGGGCCAGCTCGGAAAGCGGCGTTGACCGCCGCCCCGGTCAGTCGCCATACCCGGCGTACCCGGCTCCGGCCGGACTGGGTGTGGCAACTGCGGCAGGGCTCGGCACTGGTTTTCGTGCTGTGGTTCGCCGTCGCGATCCCGCTGGTGATCGTGGGCCTGCTGGTCGAGCCCCGTTGGGTCGGCTGGCTGGTACTGGGCTGGTTCCTGGCCCTGGTTGTCTTCACCTTGGCGATGCGGCTTGCCGACATGCGGCTGCGGCGGGCCTGGGTGGACATGGCCGAGCAGCTCGGCTGGGAGGTCGACGCCGGTGGGCAGGCGGTCCTGGAGCGCTGGCCGTTCCCGCCGTTCACCACCGATCCCGCAGCTGAGGTCTTCGACGTCATTGCGGGCCGGCACCGCGGCCGGGAGCTGCTGACCGGCAGGTTCCGGCACAAGGTCGGCAACCGCCAACTGGGCTTCGACTTTCTCGACCTGGCCGTCGACCGGCCGTTGCCACCACTCCAGGTCCTGCCGGCCTCACTCGCCCCGGTCGCGGCCGCGAGCCTGCTGCCGATCAGCCTCAGAGTTGAAGGCCTGCCCAGCACCTACCTTCTCTTCAACGGCCGCGAGGACCTGGCCGGCGAGGTACTGCATCCGCGTGCGGTCGAGGCCCTCGCGCAGGTGCCACCCTTCGGCTTCAGCTGTGAGGGCCGCCGCTTCGTCCTCATCCTGCCCGCCTATCGCGACACCGATACCGCCCTGGCGCAACTGGACGCCGCCTGCGACCTGCTCGACCTGATGCCAGAACATGTCTGGCAAGCAGGCGAGCAGTGGCTGGCCACCAGACCCCTTTAGTCCTTGGCGAGTAGCCGCACCAGGACAGCCAGGTCCTCGTCGCCGTGGCCCTCGGCGACGGCCCGTTCGAGCAGGGAGCGGATCGGCACCAACAGCATCGGATCGACGCCCTGTGCCTCCGAGGCGTCGAAGAAGTTGGGGAAGGCGGCCGACTGCATGGCGAGGTTCGAGCCGGCCGGACCCGGCGCCGCGCCGTACTCGAGATCGTTCGCCATGCCGCTGACTGTGCCGAGCATGGCGGTGAGCCAGGGGACCAGCAGGTCGGCGGCGAACGCGGTCGGTGAGAGCTTCTCGCTGGAGACCATCGCCAGGGCGTGCGCGGCGCCGCCGAACATGCCGTACATCGCGCTGAGCAACGCGAGATCCTGCAGCGCTGCCAGCCCGGCGTCACTGCCGACATAGGTCGGCTTGGCCAGTACTGCGAGGTCGTCCCGGTACTGCTCGAAGGCTTCGGGCGACCCGCTGTAGAGGATGAACGCGGCCGGTCCGCCGATCATCACCGGCACGGCCATGATGCCGCCGTCCAGGTACTGCGCGCCCTGCTGCGCGGCCCAGTCGGCGGCGCGCCTGGCCTGCTCGGGAGTGCCGTTGGTGAGGTTGACCAGCGTCCGCCGGGCCAACTCGGGAGCGACGGGCTCGAGGGTACTGCGCACCGAGGTGTCGTCGAGCAGACAGGCGACGATCAGCGGGCTGGCGGCGATCGCGTCGCCGACGGTCTTCGCGCGGGCGGCGCCCAGGTCGTCGAGTTCGGGGGAGCGGCCGGGGGTGCGGTTCCAGACGGTGGTCGGGTGGCCGGCGGCCAGGAAGGTCCGGGCGAGGGCGGTCCCCATCGCGCCGAGACCGAGAACGG
This sequence comes from Kribbella sp. NPDC023855, assembly GCF_040639475.1. Taxonomy (NCBI): domain Bacteria; kingdom Bacillati; phylum Actinomycetota; class Actinomycetes; order Propionibacteriales; family Kribbellaceae; genus Kribbella; species Kribbella sp. NPDC023855. The sequence goes on along the minus strand of NZ_JBFAAA010000003.1, from coordinate 230,327 downwards.
TGACAGGAGTCTTCATGTGGTCCAGACTTGCGGCTGAGCTATAAAGTCGACAAGTACCTACTTTTTAGTCAGGTACGCACCGAAAGGTAAGGATGACCATGCCTGCCGTCAGGCCGTACACCTGTGGACTCGACGCCGCCGCCGACGTGATCGGCGGCAAGTGGAAGCCGCGGATCCTCTGGGCCCTGCACCACGGGCCGCGGCGGTTCGGCGAGCTGCGCAAGGAGGTCACCGGGGTGACCGAGAAGATGCTGATCCAGCAGTTGCGTGAGCTGGAGAGCCGCAACATCGTCCACCGCGAGGTGTTCCACCAGGTTCCGCCGAAGGTCGAGTACTCTCTTACCGAACTCGGTGAATCGCTCAACATCGCGTTGATGCCCCTCGATCAGTGGGGCGCCGACCACATGACCGAGATCGAGGCCTCCCGGCCCGGTTAGGCCGGTCGCAGGCCCCGATTGGGTTTTTCGTGGGGTAGTGGCGTAAACTCTTCCCTTGGCCCTTCGTGGCCTCTTCTCGTGCTGCCCACGGCGGTACGGGTGCGAAGTACCACCATTCAGTTGTCGTCTACAGAAGTGCGAGGACATGCCCAAAAAAGAGGGAGTAATCGAACTCGAGGGCACCATCGTCGAGGCCCTGCCGAACGCGATGTTCCGTGTTGAGCTGTCCAACGGGCACAAGGTGCTCGCGCACATCAGCGGCAAGATGAGGCAGCACTACATCCGGATCCTCCCCGAGGACCGGGTCGTCGTGGAGCTGTCGCCGTACGACCTCACCCGGGGTCGCATCGTCTACCGGTACAAGTAACCAAGCCACCTGTCGAAGAAAGAAGCTCGATGAAGGTCAATCCGAGCGTCAAGAAGATCTGCGACAAGTGCAAGGTGATCCGCCGTCACGGCCGGGTCATGGTGATCTGCGAGAACCCGCGGCACAAGCAGCGGCAAGGCTGATTCAGCCTTAACTCGAGCAGGACACGGCACTTTCGCACCACAGCGCGCACGCTCATCCAGCAGATTGCACCGCTGGATGCTGCCCCCGGAACAGAGGCCGGGGCCTTGCCGGTAAGTGTTCAATTTTTGGACAAACTCACCGAGGCGGGCAAGGACGCGGCGCGCCACCACACCTCTGCCGACGAAAGGAACACCGCCACATGGCACGCCTCGTAGGAGTTGACCTTCCGCGCGACAAGCGCATCGAGGTCGCTCTCACCTACATCTTCGGTGTAGGTCGTACTCGCGCCCTGAAGACGCTCGAAGCCACCGGCATCTCCGGTGACAAGCGCGTCCACGAGCTGGGCGACGAAGAGCTGGTCAAGCTCCGGGACTGGATCGAAGGCAACTACAAGATCGAAGGTGACCTCCGTCGCGAGGTGACCGCGGACATCCGCCGCAAGATCGAGATCGGGTCGTACCAGGGTCGCCGGCACCGCAGCGGCCTGCCGGTGCGTGGTCAGCGCACGCGGACCAACGCCCGTAGCCGTAAGGGTCGTCGCAAGGCGATCGCCGGCAAGAAGAAGAAGTGACCCGGATGACCGTCGACCACCCCAGGAGTAGCTGACCTATGCCTCCCAAGAGCCGCACCGCGGCCGGCGCCAAGAAGGTGCGCCGCAAGGAGAAGAAGAACGTGGCCGCCGGCCACGCGCACATCAAGAGCACGTTCAACAACACGATCGTGACGATCACCGACCCGACCGGCGCGGTCATCTCGTGGGCCTCCGCGGGCACCGTCGGCTTCAAGGGTTCGCGCAAGTCGACCCCGTTCGCCGCGCAGATGGCAGCCGAGGCTGCCGGCCGGCGTGCGATGGAGCACGGCATGCGCAAGATCGACGTCTTCGTGAAGGGTCCCGGCTCCGGCCGGGAGACCGCGATCCGTTCGCTGGGTGCGGTCGGCCTCGAGGTCGGCACAATCCAGGACGTCACCCCGACCGCGCACAACGGCTGCCGCCCGCCCAAGCGGCGCCGGGTCTGATCCCAGAGAGAGGAAGGTAGCGAACAATGGCCCGTTACACCGGACCCATGACCAAGAAGTCGCGCCGTCTCGGGGTCGACCTCGTCGGTGGCGACAAGGCGTTCGAGCGTCGTCCGTACCCGCCGGGTATGCACGGCCGCGGCCGCCCGAAGGAGAGCGAGTACCTGCTCCAGCTTCGTGAGAAGCAGAAGGCCCGCTACGCCTACGGCGTACTGGAGAAGCAGTTCAGCCTGTACTACAAGGAGGCCTCGCGGCGTCCTGGTAAGACCGGTGACAACCTGCTGATCATCCTCGAGTCCCGCCTGGACAACGTCGTGTACCGCGCCGGACTGGCCCGGACCCGTCGTCAGGCGCGTCAGCTCGTCGTACACGGTCACTTCACCGTGAACGGCATCAAGGTGAACATCCCGTCGTACCGCGTTTCGGCGCACGACGTGATCGACGTCCGGCCGAAGTCGGTCGAGATGACGCCGTTCATCATCGCCAGGGAGACCCACTCCGAGCGAGTGGTTCCGGCCTGGCTCGAGGCGCTGCCCGAGCGGCTGCGGATCCTCGTGCACCAGCTGCCCACCCGGGCACAGATCGACACCCAGGTCGCCGAGCACCTGATCGTCGAGCTCTACTCGAAGAACTGATCCGGTCCCGCCGGCGACTCCGGTCGCCGGCGGGCTGGTTCGTTCTTCACTCTGCGACCTCAAATAGTGGTCGTCGCGGATCTAGAAGGAAGAACACACAGTGCTTATTGCGCAGCGTCCCACCCTGGCCGAAGAGGTCGTCGACGAGCACCGCTCGCGGTTCGTGATCGAGCCGCTGGAGCCGGGCTTCGGTTACACCCTCGGCAACTCCATCCGCCGTACCCTGCTGTCGTCCATCCCGGGCGCGGCGGTGACCAGCATCAAGGTCGACGGGGTACTGCACGAGTTCTCCACCGTCGCCGGGGTGAAGGAAGACGCCACCCAGCTGATCCTGAACCTCAAGGACCTGGTCGTCTCCTCCGAGCACGACGAGCCCGTCACCATGTACCTGCGCAAGCAGGGCCCCGGTGACGTGACCGCCGCCGACATCGCGCCGCCGGCCGGTGTCGAGGTGCACAACCCGGACCTGAAGATCGCCACCCTGAACGAGAAGGGCCGGCTCGAGATGGAGCTGGTCGTCGAGCGGGGCCGTGGCTACGTCTCCGCGGTTCAGAACAAGTCCGCGGACGCCGAGATCGGCCGGATGCCGGTCGACTCGATCTACTCCCCGGTCCTCAAGGTCACCTACAAGGTCGAGGCGACCCGTGTCGAGCAGCGCACCGACTTCGACCGGCTGGTCGTCGACGTCGAGACCAAGCCGTCGATGCTGCCGCGTGACGCCGTCGCGTCGGCCGGTAAGACGCTGGTCGAGCTGTTCGGCCTGGCCCGCGAGCTGAACGTCGAGGCCGAGGGCATCGACATCGGCCCGTCGCCGGTCGACGAGCAGATGGCGGCCGACCTGGCCCTGCCGGTCGAGGACCTGCAGCTGACCGTCCGCTCCTACAACTGCCTCAAGCGTGAGGGCATCCACACCGTGGGTGAGCTGATCTCGCGCAGCGAGCAGGACCTGCTGGACATCCGCAACTTCGGCTCCAAGTCGATCGACGAGGTCAAGCTGAAGCTGGCCGAGATGGGCCTGTCGCTGAAGGACTCGCCCCCCGGCTTCGACCTGCGCGCCGCCGCTGAGGCGTACGGCGACGACGCCGAGGACGAGGACGAGAGCTTCGCCGAGACCGAGCAGTACTGAGCTAGCACGGCCCATCCAAGGTCCGCACCCGGGCCTGAGATTTCCTGGAGTAAAGAGAGATGCCTACCCCTACAAAGGGATCCCGCCTCGGCGGCAGCGCGGCGCACCAGAAGCTGATCCTCAGCAACCTCGCGACCTCGCTGTTCGAGCACGGCTCGATCACGACCACGCAGGCCAAGGCCAAGCGCCTGCAGCCGCTGGCCGAGTCGATGATCACCAAGGCCAAGCGCGGTGACCTCACCTCGCGCCGTCAGGTGATGAAGCGGATCCGCGACAAGTCCGTCGTGCATGTGCTGTTCACCGAGATCGGTGAGCGGTACGCCGACCGTCCGGGTGGTTACACCCGGATCATCAAGCTCGGCCCCCGCAAGGGCGACAACGCCCCCATGGTGAAGATCGAGCTCGTCGAGGCGCTGGCGGACTCGCCGAAGGCCAAGGCGGCGGCGAAGAAGGCCGCTCCGGCCAAGAAGGCGACCGCGAAGAAGGCGGCTGCCAAGGACGAGGCCAAGGCTGACGAGGCTCCGGCCGAAGAGGCCAAGGTCCAGGACGTCGTCGCGGGCAAGTACGAGGGCTCCGCGGCCCCGCTGGACGGCGGCGCCGCTCCTGAGGGCTACGACATCAAGGGCAACGAGAACTCGATGAAGTACCACACCACCGAGTCCCCGTGGTACGAGCAGACCGAGGCCGAGGTCTGGTTCAAGACCGAGGAGGCCGCCGCGGCGGCCGGCTTCGCCAAGGCCGGCGAGTCCGAGGACGACAAGTAACACCTGCTTCAAGCCTGCGGCGCCCCTTCGCTTTCGAGCGGAGGGGCGCCGCTGCGTTGGATTGCCCTGCGTTAGATTGGCCTGTGCGCTGGCGGATCGATCTCAGGTATGACGGCACCGAATTCCACGGCTGGGCCCGTCAGGAGGGCCTCAGGACCGTGCAGGGGGTGCTTGAGCAGGCGCTGGCCACGGTACTGCGCCAGCCCGAGCTCCCGACGGTGACCTGCGCCGGCCGGACCGACACCGGAGTCCACGCCAGGGGCCAGGTGGTGCACGTCTGGCTGCCCGAGGGCGTGGCCGCCCGCAACCTGGTGCACCGGCTCAACGGCGTACTGCCGGACGATGTCTGGGTGAGTGGTGCAGCGGAGGCCGCTGAGGGCTTCGACGCCCGCTTCTCAGCCTTGTGGCGCCGTTACGTCTACCGGATCTGCGACGACCCCGCCGCCCGCGACCCGCTGACCAGGAACCACGTACTGCGAGTCCTCCAGCCGCTCGACGTGGACCGGATGAACGAGGCCTCGGCGCGGCTGCTCGGCGAGCACGACTTCGCCGCTTTCTGCAAGCGCCGGGTCGGGGCGAGCACTGTCCGTGCCCTGCAGGAGTTCAGCTGGCGACGGACCGCTCCGGGGCTGGTGGAGGCCACAGTGATCGCGGATGCCTTCTGCCACTCGATGGTGCGGGCTCTGGTCGGCTCCGTCGTACCGGTGGGGGATGGGCGTCGCGACGTGGACTGGCCGGCCACTGTGCTGGCTGCACGGGTCCGGGACTCGGCAGTGACCGTACTGCCCGCTCATGGGCTCACCCTGGAAGAAGTGCGATACCCGGCAGACGAAGAACTGGCCGCAAGGGCTGTAGAGGCTCGTGCCGTCAGGGGAGAGGTGCACACGCGTGGCTGACCACTACTTCTCGGCAGAGCCGACGTCAGCCGACGTACGGCGTACTGTCGAGGCCCGGATCTGGGGGAAGGACTACACCTTCACCACGGCGACCGGTGTCTTCTCCCGGGACCGCCTGGATCGGGGTACGTCGATCCTGCTGCGTGAGGCTCCTGCTCCGACCAGTGGCGGCACCTACCTGGACCTGGGCACCGGCTACGGGCCGATCGCGTGTGCCCTGGCAGTGGAGGATCCCAAGGCGCAGGTCTGGGCGGTCGACGTGAACAGCAGGGCGCTGGAGCTGACGGCGGAGAACGCGAAGGCGGCCGGGGTGGCCAAGCGGGTCCACCCGGCGCTGGTGGACGACGTACCGGCGGACGTGCGGTTCGACCAGATCTGGTCGAACCCGGCGATCCACATCGGTAAGCCGGAGCTGCACAAGATGCTGCTGCACTGGCTGGCTCGTCTTGCCCCTGGCGGCGTGGGATGGTTCGTCGTCGGCAAGAACCTCGGTGCGGACTCGCTGCAGCGCTGGCTGACCGATCAGGGCTACCCCTGTGACCGGATCGGCAGCGCGAAGGGCTTCAGGGTCCTGCGGGTGACTGCAACGAACGAGGGCCCAGCGCCGTCCTGAGGGTATGGAGGCAGCCTTGGCGGACGTAGAGGCGCAATCCAGCGCGATCGACTTCGAGGTCTGGGTGACCGAGAAGGCGGATGCGCTGCTGCGGTTCGCCTATGTGCTGACGGGCGACCACCAGCTGGCGGAGGACGCCGTCCAGGACGCACTGACGACCGCCTGTGCGCGCTGGGCGCGGGTCAGCCGGGCTGACGACCCCGAGGCCTACGTGAAACGGATGGTGGTCAACGCACACATCTCCTGGTGGCGGCGCTTCCGTCGCCGGGAGGCGCCGGTAGAGGACCCGACGAGGACCACAGCCGCCGCTCCCGACGGCACAGCCAACAGGGCCGACGCGGAAGCCGTCTGGGCGCTCTGCGCGACGCTGCCGGACAAGCAGCGCGCCGCCGTCGTACTGCGCTTCTACGAAGAGCTCTCGTACGCCGAGATCGCAACACTCCTGCACTGCGCGGAGGCCACGGCCAGATCGCATGTGCATCGAGCCCTGGCCGTTTTGAAGGACACGCTGAGCAAGGAAGGAGCCGAGGATGCCTGAGCCGGATGAGCAGGAGCTCGGCCCGCAGCTCGCGGACGCCTTCCAGAGCAAGGCCCACAGCATCCAGGGCCGCCGGCCGGCCAGCTTCGCCAGTGAAGCGCGCAGGCGGGTCCAGCAGCGGCGGCACCGGATGACCATGGCCGCCGCGGCAGTGGTGGTTGTAGCGGCCATCGGCGGTGTCTGGGGCGCCATCGGCGGTCCATCGCCCATGCCAACGAGTTCCAGCGACAGCGCCGCCGGCAGTGCGGAGGGCCAGGGCAACAAGAGCGCGCCCGAAGCGGCCATCGACGGATGTCCGCCCCAACACCCGATCCTCACTGCTCCCAGCCACGAGGCTGTACCGCCGGGGACCGGTCTTGACCTGGACACCCCGGTCTTCGGGCTGCAGGCCTGCCGGTACTCGCTGGCACCGGGCAACCAGCTACTGCTCGGCTCGGCCACCTTCACTGCGACCACGGCCCGCCAGGTTGTCGACGCGATCAAGGGGCTGCCGGAGCGCAACCCGACGCTTCCGGTGTTCAAGTGCACCGCCGAGACGGCCAGACCGAAGGAGGCGATCGTGCTGCGCTTCGACACCGCGACCGGCGTCCGAGAGGTCTGGGTCGGGTACGACGGCTGCGCGTCGGCCGGGTTCTTCACCGGCACCCGAACGTACGGGCTCTATGCCGGACCGCTCAAGCTCATCCTCAAGGACGGCGTCCGCCCCACCGGTGGCATCTACCTCGACCACCTCGAGGGCTGGTAGCTACTCCCGCGCCTGACATCGGCTTCGACAGGGCTCGGGACGGACCGGGTTGTCGGTCGTCGGGCTCCCTGTTCGGTCAGGGAGGACGATAACGGGTCGCGATCGCCGTGGCCGGGCGGTCAGACTGGGGGTATGGGTCATGTGGAGGTCGCGGGGATCGGGTTCGAACTACCGGACGGGCGGGTGCTGCTGGACGACATCACCTTCCGGGTCGGCGACGGCGCCAAGGTCGCGCTGGTCGGCGCCAACGGGTCCGGTAAGACCACGCTGACGAGGATCATCGCCGGCGACCTGAAGGCCCACAGCGGCAGTGTCGCGCGGTCCGGCGGGCTGGGCGTGATGCGGCAGTTCGTCGGTTCGGTCCGCGACGAGACGACCGTTCGCGACCTGCTGCTCGGGGTCGCGCCGGACCGGATCCGGGAGGCCGCCGCCAAGCTCGACCAGGCCGAGCTGGCGATGATGGAGGCCGACGACGAGAAGACCCAGTTGCGCTACGCCCAGGCGGTGTCCGACTGGGGCGAGGTCGGCGGCTACGACGCCGAGGTGCTCTGGGACGTCTGCACGATGTCCGCGTTGGGCATCCCGTTCGACAACTGCCGCTGGCGCGAGGTCAAGACGCTGTCCGGCGGGGAGCAGAAGCGCCTGGTACTGGAGGCCTTGCTGCGTGGGCCGGACGAGGTCCTGCTGCTGGACGAGCCGGACAACTACCTCGACGTACCGGCCAAGCGCTGGCTCGAGGAGCAGCTGAACGCGACCCCGAAGACGGTGCTCTACATCAGCCACGACCGTGAGCTGCTGGCCAACACCGCGACCCGGATCGTCACCGTCGAACTAGGGGCCGCGGGCAACACCGTGTGGACGCACGGCGGTGGCTTCCGGTCCTACCACGAGGCCCGCAAGCAACGGTTCGAACGACTGGAGGAGCTTCGCCGCCGCTGGGACGAGGAACACGCCAAGCTCAAGGCGCTCGTACTGCGGTACAAGGTGAAGGCGGCCTACAACGACGGGCTGGCGTCGGCGTACAAGGCGGCCCAGACCCGGTTGCGCAAGTTCGAGGAGGCCGGCCCGCCCGAGGCGATCCCGCGCGAGCAGAAGGTCAGCATGCGGCTGACCGGCGGCCGGACCGGCAAGCGCGCGGTCGTCTGCACCGGCCTCGAGCTGACCGGCCTGATGAACCCCTTCGACCTGGAGGTCTGGTACGGCGAACGCGTGGCCGTCCTCGGCTCGAACGGCTCGGGCAAGTCGCACTTCCTGCGGCTGCTCGCGAACGGTGGCTCCGATCCCGACATCGAGCACCGCCCGGTCGGCGAGATGGTGATCCCGTCGGTCGCGCACACCGGGAGCGCCAAGCTCGGCGCGCGGGTCCGGCCGGGCTGGTTCGCGCAGACCCACGAGCACCCCGAGCTGGCCGGCCGGACGCTGCTGGAGATCCTGCACCGCGGCGACGACCACCGTGACGGGATGGGCCGCGAGCTGGCGTCCCGCAAGCTCGACCGGTACGAGCTGGCGCACGCCGCCGAGCAGAGCTTCGACTCGTTGTCGGGGGGTCAGCAGGCGCGGTTCCAGATCCTCCTGCTGGAGCTGTCCGGTGCCACCCTGCTGCTCCTCGACGAACCGACCGACAACCTCGACGTCGAGTCCGCCGAAGCGCTGGAGGAGGGCCTGGACTCCTTCGACGGAACGGTTCTGGCGGTCACCCACGACCGCTGGTTCTCCCGCGGTTTCGACCGCTACCTGGTGTTCGGCAGCGACGGCACCGTCTACGAGGCGCCGGAACCGGTCTGGGACGAAGGCCGGGTCGAACGCGCTCGCTGAGGGCGGTCGATGCGGTAGACGTAGTGCAGCGGGTCGTCGATGGGGTTGTCGGGTTCCATCGGGCCCGCTGCCACGCGGTGGAAGCCGGCCCGTTCGAGAGCACGCCAGGACGGGCGGTTTCCGGCGACCACGGCGACCAGGATGGTGTCGACGTCGGGGGCAGTGGTCCAGGTCTCGGCGACCAGTGCCGCGATCATCGCCGTACCGACGCCTTTGTTGGTGTCGGTGGATTCGCCGATCAGGTAGTCGATGGTCATCGTCCCGGCCGGCACCTCGGTGAGCGCCTGGAACCCGGTCAGTTCCTCCGGGTAGTCGGCCAGCCTGCTGCGCTGCATCAGGCCGATCGGGTCGCCGTCCTGGAGGACCAGCAGGTCCTCTGAGGGTTCACGGCCGTCGGCCGCCGTCCCGAAGTCTCGTTCGAGGGCTTCGGGTGTCGTCTCGTGGTTCCACCAGCGGGCGACGTGGGGGTTCGCCAGCCAGCCGGCCAGCAGCGGGAAGTCCGCCCTGGTCAGCCGCCGGAAGGTGTAGGCCATGGATTCCTCCTTGGTTTCACTGACGCTAAAAGCCTAGATTTACCGTCAAGCTAATTAGCGGCCAGTCGCTGCTGGTAGCGGGCCTGGCGAGCTCGCTGGCTGCAGGAGGAATGACAGAAGCGCCGACGGCCGTGGTGCCGGACGAACAGCATCCGGCAGTCCTCGCCGGCGCAGCGAGCCAGCACCGAACCATCAGTCGCGAGCCCGATCGTCTCGGTGGCCAGTTCGGCCAGCAACCGGGTGGTACCGGTACTCGACGAGTCGGCCGCCATCCGGGGTACCCCACCCGCCGGCCACTCCATCCGCACCGAGGAGTGCGCCTGAGCTGCGCAATCGTTGACGGCCGCGACCGACTCGTAGCCAGGATGCTTGCCATCGGCAAGCGCCGCCAGCACCTGGTGAACGTGGTCGCGGAACTCCCGCACCCGCCCGAGATCCCGAGCCGGTACGCCGGACGGCCGCCGCCGGCCGTGCAGCCTGGCGTACTCGGCGAACCACCCGTTCATCAGCTCGGCCGTGCGCAGGAAGTCGACGATCACGCCGTCATCGTCGTACCGGGTGTTGGCGAACTCGACGGCGAGCGGCTCGGTTCCCAGGAGTGGGTAGTCCATGCGACTGACGATACCGCTCAACATTTACCGTCAGTCAGAGATTGGTGCACCACGTCTCGCGGTAGGCGGTCCAGTTCGCCTCGGTCGCGGCGAAGTCGACGTAGAGGGCCAGGCCGAAGTTCTTGCGGTCCGACTCGCCCAGGCCGAGCTGAGCGCCTCGCACAGCGGCCTCCACAGTCTCGGCCGAGCCGCGGTGGGAGAAGTTGTCCTCCCAGTAGAACGGCACGCCCATCAGCAGGTCCACGTGGGCCGGCGTCGCCTCCAGTGCCATCTCGGTCTGCTGCGCGACATACCCGCCGTACAGGGATTCCAGTGGGGTCCAGGTGTCGTACGACATCACCGCGATCTGCTCGACCCGGCTCGCCACCTCGTGGAAGTACGACTTCGACCACCACTTGCTCATCCCGGTGAAAGCGACCAGTACGCCGTTCATGCCGGGCGCCGGATTGAGTTGCGCGGCGGCGACGGACAGCGGCGCCTTCCGCGCGGACGTCATCGCATGGACCTGATCCAGCAGTTGCAGGAAGCCCTTCGAGCCGGACCGCACCGGCTCCAGGTCGAAGTGGATCCCGTCGAAGCCCTGGTCGAGCAAGTCGCTGGACGTGGTGGTCACCCGATCGCGGACGGCCGCGTCCTCCAGGACCATGCCCGAGCTCTTCTCGGGCTGCACGATGTCGCCGAGCCATGCCTGCACCCGGATCCACGGCATCGCCTGGTGCACGGCCTCGGTGAACCACCGGGCCTTCGGCGAAACCTTTGCCCAAGGCAACGAACCGTCGTGTTCCAGGGGTCCGGTGTGCACGTAGAGGTCACGGATCCCCGTTCCCTCCAGCTGCTTCGCCAGCGCCGTGATGTCGGCCGCCGACTTCCGTCCGTCCACCCAGGCATGCCCGAGCCAGATCGCGTCCTGCCCACGGGTCGTCGCCGAGGCCGCCGGATCACCCGTGTAGGCGATGCGCCAGGTCAGCGCCAGTACGCCGTACGGGACTGTGATGAGGAGAAGCAGCGCCAGTGGGATGAAGGCGAGGGCGCGGCGGCGGCGCGTCCAGTTCTTCACCGGCGGCGCAGGCCGTCGAAGAGCAGATTGAGCATCCGGGAGCGGACCTCCGGGGTCAGGCCGGCCGCGGTCGCGCCGCGGGATGCGCCGATCAACAAGGCGTAGACCTCGGGGAACTCGGCGTCCCCGCGCAACTGGCTGCTCTGCTTGGCCCGCTCGAGCAGCTGGCCGAAGGCCTCGCGCATGCCCGCGCCCGCCTGCTTGGCGTCCTCGCCGACCACCGTGCCGGCCGCGATCAACGCTTCCCCGATGGCCAGCTTGGAGGCCGCTTCGGCGACCACCTGCTCGAAGAACGTGAAGAACGCGGCGCCGGGATCGTCCTGCGCGGCCAGCTCGATCGCGCGGTCGCGGAGGCGCTCGAGCCGCAGCGTCAGAACGGCTTCGAGCAGGTCGACCTTGGTCGGGAAGTGCCGGAAGACGGTCGCGATCCCCACCTCGGCGAGCTTGGCGACCTCGTCGGTCGAGGCGTTGGGGGACCGGCCGAAAACCTCCTCGGCGGCGGTCAGGATCCGGACCCGGTTGTCCCGGGCGTCCGCACGCAACGGCCTCATCGCACTCCTCGCAGTGGTCGGCACCCGACAGCGTAAGAGACGTTCGGGAACCCGAAAGAGTTGTCAACGGAGTGGCGACTCCGTATATTCGGAGTCATCACTCCGCTTATTCTGCCGTGAGGACACCCCCGATGACTCCTGAACAGGTCTTCCTCCGACTCGTGCACGGCGTCGCCGATCGCGATCTCGAGGCGCTCCCGGCGCTGTACGCCGAGCAGACCGACAACGTGGCGATGGCCCGGGCGCGCGGCCGGCTCGACGAACTCATCGCAGTACTGCGGGAACCGGCGCCGGAGCGGGAAGCGTCGTAGTACCCAGAAGCGCACGAACGGCCCCGGTCCCCTGGCAGCGCAGCCGGACCGGGGCCGTTTCCAACCTCAGGCAACACGCTCCCGCAGCGGCGTCGCGGCCAGGGCTTTGGCGGCGATCACCAGGCCGGCGGCAGCCAGCACGATGTCCTTCAACACGTACTGCGCCTCCAGCGTCGGCGTCCCCGGGAACAGGTCCCCGAAGAACAGCACCAGCGGCGACATGATCCCCACCAGCGAGAAACCCAGCACCAGCAACCCGGTGCGGAGCAGCTTGCCGGTGATCAGTGTGATCCCGATGAAGCACTCCAACGCGGCCGTCAGCAGCAGTGCCCCCGACCCGCTGATCACGCCCAGCGTGAGGGTGTCGATGGTTCGGATGACGAGCGCCTCGGCGGGACTCGCGCCGGGAAAGAACTTCAGCGCCCCGAAGGCCAGGAAGACCAGACCGAGGCTGATCCGCAGGATGTCGATGCTCCGCCGGCCGAGCCAGCCGGACAACTTGTTGCTCTTGGCAATTAACGCGTTCATCGCGGGGTCTCCTGATTCGCAAGCTGATCTGACTCCCTCAGCCTCGCGAAAACACCCCCTGTACCGCGTCCGGCGGGAGACGGCACTTTGCCTACCCCGGCCGCGGTACTACGCCGTACTGCGGAGCCGCCGTTCGGCGTACTGCTCAGGGTTGCCCTGATATCGGTGGGAGCAGCACAACGGCCCCCCGACGTGTAGTCGGAGGGCCGGTGAGGAGATGGGTCAGCGGTCGCCCATCGGGACGTACTGGACGCCACGGGCGCCGGTGTAGATCTGCTTCGGACGGGCGATCTTCTGGTCGGTGTCGCCGAGCGACTCCAGCCACTGGGCCAGCCAGCCCGAGGTCCGCGGGATGGCGAACAGCACGGTGAACATCTCCGGCGGGAACTGCAGGGCCTCGTAGATCAGGCCGGAGTAGAAGTCCACGTTCGGGTAGAGCTTGCGGGAGACGAAGTACTCGTCCTCCAGCGCGATCTTCTCCAGCTCGACGGCGATCTTCAGCAGCGGGTTGATGCCCGTCACCTCGAACACGTCGTCGGCAGCCTTCTTGATGATCTTGGCGCGCGGGTCGTAGTTCTTGTACACCCGGTGGCCGAAGCCCATCAGCCGCTCTTCGCCGTTCTTCACGCCCTCGATGAACGACGGCACGTTGTCGACCGTGCCGATCCGGCGCAGCATCTTCAGCACCGCCTCGTTGGCGCCGCCGTGCAGCGGGCCGTAGAGGGCGGCGATGCCGCCGGTGACCGCGGAGTACGGGTCGACCTGGGTGGAGCCGATCGCCCGGACCGCGTTGGTGGAGGCGTTCTGCTCGTGGTCGGCGTGCAGGATGAACAGGATCTCCAGCGCGCGCACCAGCCGGTCGTCGGCGGCGTACTTGGGCTCGCTCATCTTGAACAGCATCGACAAGAAGTTGGCCGCGTAGCTCAGCTCGTTGTCGGGGTAGACGTACGGCTTGCCCTGCGCGTGCCGGAAGGAGAACGCGCCCAGCGTCGGCATCTTGGCGATCAGCCGGCGGATCTGCAGCGCCCGCGACTCCTCGTCGAAGATGTCCCGCGACTCGGGGTAGAAGGTGGACAGCGCGCCCACCGAGGCGAGCAGCATGCCCATCGGGTGCGCGTCGTACCGGAAGCCCTGCATGAAGGTCTTCAGGTTCTCGTGCACGAACGTGTGATACGTCACGTCGTGCACCCAGGCTTCGTACTCCACCTTGTTCGGCAGCGCGCCGTTGACCAGCAGGTACGCGACCTCGAGGTAGTTCGACTGCTCGGCGAGCTGCTCGATCGGGTAGCCGCGGTACTCCAGGATGCCCTTGTCGCCGTCGATGAAGGTCACCGACGAACGGGTCGAGGCGGTGTTGACGAAGCCGGGGTCGTAGGTGGCCAGGCCACCGTCTCCGTCGGTTGCACTGATCTGCTTGAGATCAGCGGCACGGATGGTGCCATCGGTGATGGCAAGGTCGTAGTCCTTGCCGGTCCGGTTGTCCCGGACGGTGAGCGACTGTTCGGTCACAATGCCCTCTTCGGAAGCTGGCGTCATCGCCCGGTGAGTGAGGGTATCGTCGCCGGCGGGACGCGGATCGGACTGCAATCTTCACCGCTAAACTAGTGCGGTCCCGAGCTCCTTCCAAGCCGGGGTCCCCTCCCGTCGCGGGCTCGCTTTGACCCCGAGGCGTCCACGCCGGTATTCTGGGCTGCTGTTGTGCGTTCCTGGTCCTCGCCGGTGTGATTGCGGGCCGCTCGCCGACGTACCAGTTCTAGATTTGTCAACCTCTGAGAAACGAAGGTCAACGACCGTGCGCACGTACAGCCCGAAACCTGCTGACGTCACCCGTGAGTGGCATGTGATCGACGCCACCGACGTCGTGCTCGGTCGGCTCGCCGTCCAGATCGCCACCCTGCTGCGTGGCAAGCACAAGCCGACGTTCGCACCGCATGTCGACGGCGGTGACTTCGTCGTCGTCATCAACGCCTCGAAGATCGCGCTGTCCGGCAACAAGCGGACCGACAAGCTGGCCTACCGCCACTCGGGTTTCCCGGGCGGCCTGACCTCCACCCCGGTCGGCGAGATCCTGGACAAGGACCCGCGCAAGGCCGTTGAGAAGGCTGTCTGGGGCATGCTGCCGAAGAACCGCCTCAGCCGGAAGCTGCTCGGCAAGCTGAAGGTGTACGCCGGTCCGGAGCACCCGCACTCGGCCCAGCAGCCGAAGCCGTTCGAGATCACCCAGATCGCTCAGTAGTAGCGATCGACGAGCCAGGTAAACGAGGATTCCCAGCGTGAGCGACATCACCACCGAGACCGACGACCTCGACACCGAGGTGCCCATCGACACCGAGGGCCCGGTTGCCTACACCTCCGAGACGAACCCGAGCCCGGAGCAGCGCGCCGAGTCCGGTCGCGTCGCGGTGATCAACCCGGCCGGTGCCACCGGTCGCCGCAAGGAGGCCGTGGCGCGCGTCCGGCTCATCCCGGGGACGGGCAACATCACCGTCAACGGCAAGCCGATCGACGTCTACTTCCCGAACAAGGTTCACCAGCAGCACGTGAACGAGCCGTTCGTGGTTGCGGGCCTGGAGGGCTCCTACGACGTCATCGCCCGGATCAACGGCGGCGGCATCACCGGCCAGGCCGGTGCGCTGCAGCTCGGGATCGCCCGTTGCCTGAACGCCGCCGACGAGGAGGCGAACCGTCCGGGTCTGAAGAAGGCCGGTCTGCTCAGCCGCGACGCGCGGATCAAGGAGCGCAAGAAGGCCGGTCTCAAGAAGGCCCGTAAGGCTCCGCAGTACAGCAAGCGCTGATCACCTGATGTCGCGTTTGTTCGGCACGGACGGAGTCCGTGGCCTGGCGAACGTGGATCTCACCGCGGAGCTGGCGCTCGACCTCTCGGTCGCGGCAGCTCACGTACTCGGCGAGGCCGGTGCCTTCGAAGGGCACCGGCCACGCGCCGTTGTGGGGCGGGATCCTCGGGCCAGTGGTGAATTTCTCGAAGCAGCCGTGGTGGCCGGTCTGGCCAGCGCCGGCGTCGATGTCGTCCGGCTCGGCGTGCTGCCGACCCCGGCCGTCGCCTACCTGACCGGCTCGACCGGTTCCGATCTCGGCGTGATGCTGTCCGCCAGCCACAACCCGATGCCGGACAACGGCATCAAGTTCCTGGCCCGCGGCGGGATCAAGCTCGACGACGTCATCGAGGACGCGATCGAGGCGAGGATGGGCGAGGAGTGGCAGCGCCCGACCGGTGCCAAGGTCGGCCGGGTGCTCGACGACGGCCAGGGCTTCGAGACGTATGTCTCGCACCTGGTCCGGTCGGCCCCGAACCGGTTCGACGGTGTGAAGGTGGTCGTCGACTGCGCCAACGGTGCGGCCTCGCTGACCGCACCGGAAGCCCTACGCCGGCTGGGCGCCGAAGTCATCACGTACGCCGCGGCGCCCGACGGCCTGAACATCAACCTCGACTGCGGTTCGACCCACATGGAGGGTCTGCGCCGCGAGGTGATCGGGCACGGTGCCGACCTGGGTATCGCCCTGGACGGTGACGCCGACCGGTGCCTGGCCGTGGACGCGGCCGGCGAACTCGTCGACGGCGACCAGATCCTGGCCGTGCTCGCCCTGGCGATGCGCGACTCGGGCCGGTTGTCCAACGACACCGTGGTGGCGACCGTGATGAGCAACCTGGGCTTCGTCCAGGCGATGGTCCGGGAGCAGATCGCGGTCGAGCAGACCAAGGTCGGCGACCGCTACGTGCTGGAGGCCATGAAGGCCGGCGGCCACAAGCTCGGCGGCGAACAGTCCGGCCACGTGGTGCTGTCCGACCACGCGACCACCGGCGACGGCACACTGACCGCCGTCATGCTGCTCGCCCGGATGGCCCAGACCGGCAAGCCGCTGGCCGACCTGGCCTCGGTGATGACCCGCCTGCCGCAGGTCCTCGTCAACGTCCCCAACGTCGACAAGACCCGGGCCGGTACCGACCCCGACGTACAGGCCGCGGTTGCGGCCGCCACTGCCCGCCTGGGCGACAGCGGTCGCGTTCTGCTCCGTCCTTCGGGCACGGAGCCGCTGGTCCGCGTCATGGTCGAAGCCGAGTCGTCCGACACCGCCCACGAGGTCGCCCACACCCTCGCCGGCATCGTCGAAACCTCACTCAAGCTCTGACCCCAGCACCACCCGAACCCCGCCGAGCGCTCGTCTCGGCGGGGTTCGTTTTTGGGTTGCGATGAAACACTGCCTCTGGCTCTGAAACAGTGTTTTAGGGAGTCGTGGTGACCTGCCAGAGGTGCTGGTCGGGGTCGGCGAAGGTGGCGGTGTAGCCCCAGGGCTGAGCGGCGGGCGGGCTGACGATGTCGGCGCCGGCCTCGCGGGCACGGTCGATCTGCTGGTCGACCTCGGCGTTGGTGCCCGCGCTCAGGGCGAGGATGCATTCGCCGACCCCGGGATCGGCCACCTTGCGCCCGCCGATCACCCAGCCGAAGCCACCGGTCGGGATCAGCATCAGCCGTATCCCGTCGTTGACGGCGAACTGCAGCGGCTCCGGCAGGCCGTCCTCGGCCAGTTCGCCGATCGGCTCGAACCCGAGCCCGGCACCGTAGAACTCGAAGGACCGCTGCCGGTCGGCGATCGGCAGGCAGACGATGACAGGTGAATTGCTCATGGTGCGGAGCCTCCTCAGGCGGTGGTGAAACGGGAACTGGGCGCGCCGGAGACGCGACCCGGCGGCAACTTGCGACCGCAAAGAACGAGCAGCAGATCCTGGGCGCTGCCGGACAACTCCTGCTGCCCCGAACCCAGAGACCAGTCGAGGTCATCGGCCCGCAGTACGACGTCCTGCAGGTCGGCGCCGAAGAACCTCACGTTCTTGGGCTTGATCCCGTCCAGCACGAGTTGCAAGCGGTCCAGGGGAACGCGGCGATCGAGGCCCAGGGCGACCGTGATGTCGAGCCCGTGGATGACGTCGTGGGACAAAGCGCCGACCAGCCCGCCGCCCGGCGGCTTCCACGGGTGATGGGCGTTCGCCCGCAGTACGGCGACCAACTCGTCGGCAGTCAGCTTCTCCGCATCCTGACGGGCCGCGCGGTCAGCCATCTTGTGGAAGTCACCGCGGGCCCGCACCATTCCGAGCAGAAATCGAGCGATCGAGTACCGGAACGGCATCGTCAGATGAGCCACCACTTCTCGCACCCGCCAGCCGTTGCACAAGCTCGGCGAATCCCAGTCCTCGTCCGGCAACCCGGCCAGCAGGTCAGCCAAGTCCCGTCGTTCTGCCGCCACGGCCTCCTGCACGTCCGTCATCACAACCCCTTCCTCGAACGGCGCTCTCTGCCCTACCGACGAACGGGTTGCTCCCCACCGGACAGCTACTCCGGCGGTGGAGCGGTGGTTTCGCCGATGTGGAGTCTGGCGGGGATCAGGTGGGGCGGGGGGAGGGGGGCGGCGCCCTCGAGCTGGCGGATCAGGGCTTGCGTGCCGAGCTGGCCGAGCTCGGGCCCTGGGGTTCGCATGAACGTGAGTTCCGGGTTCGAGAGGGCTCCCGTATCAGGGGACATCAGCAACGACAGCACCGAGATCTCGTCCGGGACGCGACGGCCGAGGCGGTTCAGGCCGGACATCACGCCGAGCGCGGAGTACTCGTTCAGTACGACGACAGCCGTCGTCTCCGGGTGGTCGCGCAGCAGCCTGGTCGCGGCGCCCTGGCCGGCGCGGGTCGAGTCGGCGCAGGCCAGTACGACGGTCTCCATGCCGTAGCCGGCCGCGACCCTGCGGTAGGCGGCCTCGGAACGCACATAGGGGCCGTAGGTGCGAAAGCGCGGGTCGGCCAGATCGCCCGAGATCAGGGCGAGGCGGCGATGCCCGAGGCCGTGCAGATAGCCGATCGCGTCCTCGACAGTGGTGTCGAAGTCGATGTCGACGTGGGACAGGCCTTCCAGCGTGGTGGTCCGGCCGATCAGCGCGAACGGTGTCCCGGTCTGTTGCAGCACCTCGATCCGGGGATCGTCCAGCTGGACCTCCATCAGCACGACCCCGTCGACCAGTGACTGCCCGACCAGCTCGGTCAGCTCGCCCCCGTCGTTCCCGACCGGCCACAGCACCAGGTGGTAGTCCTGCTTGCGGGCCGCGTCGGCCGCGCTGGTGAAGAACTCCGCCGCCGAGAACCCGAACCGGTGGTCCAGGGCCGGGTAGGCCATCGCGATGATCCGGGTACGACGGCTGGCCAGCGCCCGGGCGACCACGTTGCGGCGGAAGCCGAGCTCGGTCATCGCCTGCTCGATCCGCTGCCGGGTCGCCGGCGTCACCGGTTTGGTGTCGTTGAGCACGAAGGAGACGGTGGCGATGGACACCCCCGCACGCTTCGCCACGTCCCGCATGGTCACCATCGGCCGTCCTCCACCCCACTTCCGTTGTCCGGTCCCACCCTGCCAGCTGGACGGGCGCGAACCCTTGACAGCCGTGTGACGTAGGGAACATAGTCCCTGACTACGCGGCTAGTTAACCGCTTTGCCGCCGGTCCCACAACAGCCCGGAGAAGTTTTCCCCGATCCGTGGTTAAGCGCTTGACCAGCGTGGCCATCGGTTCTCTCACCGGCCCACCGAAGGAGTGCAATGTCATGATCACGCAGCGGATCACCGCGGCTCTGGCGGGTGCGACGGCCCTGTCGCTCGTCCTCGCCGGCTGCGGCGACAGCGGCGACAGCCCGTCGTCCTCGTCCACCGGCAGTGTCAGCAGCCTGACGATCCTGGACTACTACAACAACGACCCGGACAAGGCGCTGGTGCAGAAGGGGCTCGACGCCTGCGCCACCCAGCTGGGCATCACCATCCAGCGCGAGCCGGTGCCTGGTGACACCCTGATCGCGAAGGTGCTCCAGCAGGCCTCGTCGAAGACGCTGCCCGACGTGCTGATGCTGGACAACCCCGACGTCCAGCAGATCGCCGCCACCGGTGCGCTGGCGCCTCTGAACGATATGGGTCTGAGCGGGGACGGCGTCATCCAGGGCATGAACGACGCCACGTCGTACCAGGGCAAGCTCTACGGGCTGGCGCCGGTGACGAACACGATCGCGTTGTTCTACAACACGCAGATGCTGCAGGAGGCCGGCGTCCAGCCGCCGAAGACCTGGGAAGAGCTGAAGGCCGCGGCCAAGAAGCTCACCAAGCCCGGCCGGTACGGCATCGCGTTCAACGCCAACGCGACGTACGAAGGCTCCTGGCAGTTCCTGCCGGCGATGTGGACCAACGGGGGCGACGAGACGGATCTGAAGAGCCCGCAGGTCGCGGAAGCGCTGCAGTTGTGGGTGGATCTGGTGCAGTCGGGCTCGGCGTCGAAGAGCGTGATCAACTGGACCCAGGGCGACGCGAAGGACCAGTTCGCGGCGGGCAAGGCCGCGATGATGGTGAACGGTCCGTGGCAGATCCCGGCGCTGGCGAAGGTGCCGAACATCAAGTGGGACGTGGTCACCTTCCCGCTGAACAAGCCGGACCAGACGCCGGTCGCACCGCTGGGTGGTGAGGCCTGGACGGTCCCGCTGAACAAGGACCAGGCCAAGCAGCAGAAGGCCGCCGACTTCGTGAAGTGCCTGAACTCGGACGAGAACGAGCTGGCTCTGGCCAAGGCCCGGTTCACCGTGCCGACCAAGACCGCGCTGCTCGACCAGTACGTCCAGGAAGTGCCCTCGATGAAGGCGTTCACCGAGCAGGTCAAGACCGCCCGCGCGCGCACCGGCAAGCTCGGCGAGAAGTGGCCCGAGGCCGCCAAGGTGATCTACCAGGCGATCGCGCTGGCGCTGACCGGGAAAGCCTCCGCGCAGGACGCCTTCAAGCAGGCTTCCGGCGGCTGATCGCGATGGCGCAGGCGACTTTGACTCGTAAGGACGCCGCGGCGTCCGGCCCCGAGCCTGTCCGCAGGCCTCGGGGGCGGCGCCACCGCGGCGAGGATCTGACCAAGATCCTGTTCGTGGCACCGGCCGCGCTGGCGATGCTGGCGCTGTTCGGGTACCCGGTGGTGAAGAACCTGATGATGAGTCTGCAGGACTACGGCCTGCGGACCTTCTTCACCGGGCAGGCGCCCTGGGTCGGACTGCGCAACTACTCGGCGGTGGTCAAGGACCAGTTGTTCTCGCAGGCGATGGTGAACACGGCGCTGTTCACCATCGGCTCGATCGCCTTCCAGTTCACCGTCGGACTCGCGCTGGCGCTGTTCTTCCGCCGCCGGTTCCCGCTCGGCGGTCTGCTGCGGTCGCTGCTCCTGCTGCCCTGGCTGCTGCCGCTGATCGTGTCCAGCGCGACCTGGCGCTCGATCCTCGAGCAGGACAGCGGGATCCTGAACCGCAGCCTGACCTGGCTCGGCGTCATCGACGATCCGGTGCCGTGGCTCAACTCGCCGTCGGTCGCGCTGATCGCGGTGATCGGGGTGAACATCTGGATCGGCATCCCGTTCAACGTCACCCTGCTGTACTCCGGTCTGAGCGAGATCCCGGACGAGCTGTACGAGGCCGGCCAGCTCGACGGCGCGACCGGCTGGCAGGCGTTCCGCTTCATCACCTGGCCGAACCTGCGCGCCGTGGCCAGCGTGCTGCTGGTACTCGGTGTGGTCTACACGATCAAGGTGCTGGACATCATCCTCGGGCTGACCGGTGGCGGCCCGGCCAACGCGACCCAGACGCTGGCCACCCAGTCGTACGAGCGGTCGTTCATCGACTTCAAGTTCGGTGAGGGCGCGGCGCTGAGCAACATCCTGATCGCGATCTCGCTGGCCTTCGCGGTCCTCTACCTGCGCGCCACCCGGCGCGCCGTCGACGAATAGGAGGTACGACGATGTCCGACTCCGCTGTTCGTCGCGGGATCTACACCGTGATCGGCGTACTGGTCCTGTGCGTGATGCTGTTCCCGGTCTACTGGATGGTCAACGCGTCGCTGCAACCGTCCGGGAACACCCTGACCGCCGGGCTGCTGCCGCTGGATCCGAGCTTCGCCGGCTACCGGCGGGCCCTCAGTGAGCAGGGCGAGAACCTGCTCACCAGCGTGATCATCGCGGGCGGCACGGTGGTGCTCTGCCTCGCGGTCTCCGCGCCCTGTGCGTACGCGCTGTCGCAGTTCCGCTCCCGCTGGGTGGGAATCGGGCTGCTGGCGATCCTCGTCTCGCAGATGATTCCGGGGATCGTGATCGCCAACGCGCTCTACACGGCGTACGAGCGGCTCGGCCTGCTGAACTCGATTCCCGGCCTGATCGTGGCCAACTGCAGCAGCGGGATCCCGTTCGCGATCCTGATCCTGCGGTCGTTCATGTTGTCGCTGCCGCCGTCGCTGGTGGAGGCCGCGCGGGTGGACGGCGCCGGGCTGTTCCGGGCGTTCGTCGCGATCGTGCTGCCGATCAGCAAGAACTCCCTCATCACCGCCGGACTGTTCACCTTCCTCTTCGCCTGGAGTGACTTCCTCTTCGCCCTCACGCTCACCACCAAAGGTGACGTGCGGCCCGTCACGCTGGGGATCTACCAGTACCTCGGCACCCAGGTGCAGAACTGGAACGCGGTGATGGCCACCGCGGTCCTCTCGGCGATCCCGGCCATCGTGCTGCTGGTCGCCGCCCAGAAGTACATCGCCGCCGGCGCCATCGGTGGCGCCGTCAAATGACCCTCGACAACCAAGGACGAAACTGATGACGATTCGGGTACTCGTATGGGGCGAGAACCGGCACGAGCAGGTCGAGCCGCACGTCGCCGAGATCTACCCCGACGGCATGCACACGACGATTGCCGAGGGCATCGCCGAGAACCTCGGCGACACCGTCGAGGTCGGTACGACGACCCTCGACGAACCCGAGCACGGCCTGACCGAGGAGGTGCTGGCCAACACCGACGTACTGGTCTGGTGGGGGCATGCCGCGCACGGTGAGGTCGAGGACAAAGTGGTCGACCGCGTGTACCAGCACGTGCTGTCGGGGATGGGCCTGCTGGTCCTGCACTCGGGCCACTGGTCGAAGATCTTCGGCAAGCTGATGGGCACCACCTGCACGCTGCGCTGGCGCAGTGAGCAGGATCGGGAGCTGGTCTGGACGGTGAACCCGACGCACCCGATCGCGCGCGGCATCCCGCACCCGATCGTCATCGAGCAGCAGGAGATGTACGGCGAGTTCTTCGACATCCCGGTGCCGGACGAGCTGGTCTTCGTCTCCACCTTCAGCGGCGGCGAGGTGTTCCGGTCCGGCTGCACGTTCCGGCGCGGCCACGGCAAGATCTTCTTCTTCTCGCCCGGCGACCAGGACTACCCGGTGTACCACCACAAGGATGTCCGCAAGGTGATCGCCAACGGGGTGGAGTGGGCCAAGACCGACCTGCCGGAGCGAGCCCTGCCGACCTTGCTGCGGTACGAGACCGGTGACTTCTTCAACGGCCACGGGTACGCCGGTCCGATCGAGGCTGAGTCCGATGAAGAGCGTGCCGATGCCTGAACCCCTGCGGCTTGTCCAGGTCGGCGCCGGAGGGATGGGCCGGGCCTGGCTCCGCACCATCAAGGAGAACCCGGACGTCGTACTGGCCGGGCTGGTCGACCTCGACGTTCCGCTGGCGCGTGTGGCGGCCGACGAGCACGGGTACGCCGAAGTACCGGTGGCGGCGTCGCTGGACGAGTTGGCCGAGCGGACCGGTGTTGAGGCGGTGATCGACGTGACGGTCCCGCTCGCGCATCCCGTGGTCAGCGTGGACGCGTTGCTGCGTGGGTTGCCGGTGCTGTGCGAGAAGCCGCTGGCCGAGACGGTCCGCGAATGCCTGACGATGGTCGCGGCCGCGGAGGCCGGCGGTCAGTTGCTGATGGTTTCGCAGTCCCGCCGGTACTTCCGGACGGGTGAGGCCTTCGGGCGGCAGCTGGCCGAGCTGGGCGCGGTCGGCTCGTTGTCGTGCGAGTTCTTCAAGGCGCCGCGGTTCGGCGGCTTCCGGGAGCGGATGGCCGAACCGCTGCTGGTCGACATGGCGATCCACCAGTTCGACCTCGCCCGCAAGCTGATCGGTACCGAGCCGCTGTCGGTGTACTGCGACTCCTACAACCCGGACTGGAGCTGGTTCGACGGGCACGCGGCCGCGGACGCGGTCTTCACCTTCGACGGCGGAGCACGCTTCGTCTTCACCGGAAGCTGGTGCGCGCCCGGTCTGGAAACCTCGTGGAACGGCCGCTGGCGAGCAAGTTCGGCCAGCGGTACGGCGATGTGGGACGGCGACTCGGCCCCCACCGCGGAACTCGCTTCCGGCGAACCAGTACCGGCGAAGGTCGGCGACGAACCAGAAGAAATCGCCGGCTCCCTGGCCGAATTCGTCCACGCCCTGCGCACCGACAGCAAACCCCAGACGGAGGTCCACGCCAACGTCCTTAGCGTCGCCATGGTCGAAGCTGCAGTCCGCTCCTCAGCCTCCGGCACCCCGATCCGCATCGCCGACGTCCTCACCACCGCCCACACCGAAGCCCTGGAAACCACCCCACCCGGCCCGGTCCTCGACAAACTCCGCTCCTGGCCCTCGATCCACCAGGTCGTAGGCCTCCCCGAAAAGCACTGACGATCGCACCGACGCCCGGCAGCAGAGCGCTGCCGGGCGTTGGTGCGTAGTACAAGCGATTGAACGGGGTGGTTGGTTGTGGGTGGGGGTGGCCGAGTGTTGGATGAGGTGTGGGTTTGCCCTTGACCCCGTCTCTGTCCGTGGGTAACTTTCGGCTGCGGGGGCACGGTTGTAATTCAATTACCTGAGGGGTCGGTCATGTCCGCCTTGCGCCGTTTTGCCGTTGCCAGCCTCGGTCTCGCGACCATCGCCTCGCTTGCGCCGGCTGCTGCTGTCAGTGCTCCACCGCCCGAGACTCCGCCGGCGTTCGCCACCGAACAGCAGGCCGCCATGGCGCTGCACCGGATGACGCTGGAAGAGAAGATCGGGCAGATGTTCGTGCTGTTCGGCTACGGGCCGGACGCGCACAAGCCGGACGCCCGCAACACCACCCTGTACGGCGTCGCGACGCCCGCCGAGGTGATCGCGAAGTACAAGCCGGGTGGCTGGATCTACTTCAGCGCGCGGGGCAACGTGGAGAACCCGACCCAGCTCGCGACGTACTCCAACCAGCTCCAGCAGGCCGCCCTCAGCACCGGCCGGCGGATTCCGCTGACGATCGCCACCGACCAGGAGCAGGGTGTGGTGGTCCGGATCGGGCCGCCCGCCACCCAGTTCGGCGGCAACATGGCCCACGGCGCCACCCGCGACACCGCGGACGCCCGGACCGCGGCCGGCATCACCGGCCGTGAGCTGAAGGCGATGGGCATCCGCCAGGACTACGCCCCGGTCGCCGACGTGAACGTCAACGCGCTCAACCCGGTGATCGGTGTCCGCTCGTTCTCCAGCGACCCGCAGCTGGTCGCGGACATGACGGTCGCGCAGGTCAAGGGGTACCAGCGGGACGCCGGCATCATGGCGACCGCGAAGCACTTCCCCGGCCACGGTGACACCCGCGACGACAGCCACACCGCGCTGCCGACGATCAACCACACCCTGCAGGAGTGGAACACGATCGACGCGCCGCCGTTCAAGGCCGCGATCAAGGCGGGGATCGACTCGATCATGACCGCGCACATCGTGGTCCCGTCGCTCGACCCGTCCGGTGACCCGGCCACGCTGAGCAAGCCGATCCTGACCGGCGTCCTGCGCAACCAGCTCGGCTTCAAGGGCCTGATCATCACCGACGCGCTCGAGATGGCCGCAGTACGGTCCAAGTACGGCGACGCCGAGGTGGCGGTCCGCGCGATCGAGGCCGGCGCCGACCAGTTGCTGCTGCCGCCCGCGCCGGACGTCCAGTTCAAGGCGGTCGTCGACGCGGTGAAGTCGGGCCGGATCAGTGAGCGTCAGGTCAACGAGAGCGTGATGCGCATCCTGTTGCTGAAGCTCAAGAACGGCGTCCTCTTCCACCCGTACGTCGACCCGGCCCAGGTCGCCACCACGGTCGGTACGCCGGCCAGCCTGGCCACCGCGCAGACGATCGTCGACAAGTCGATCACCCTGGTCAAGAACAACAACCAGACCCTTCCGCTCGCCGCCACGCCGCGGAAGGTGCTCGTCACCGGCTGGGGCGTCGCCACGACCGCCTCGCTGGGCGCCAGTCTCACCAAGCGCGGTGCCACCACGACGGTCGCGCAGACCGGTGCGGCGCCGACGGACGCGGCGATCGCCGATGCCGTCGCCAAGGCACAGCTCAACGACGTCACGGTGGTCCTGACCCAGAAGGCCTGGGACACCACGGTCACCGACAAGCTGGGCAAGCAGCAGAAGCTGGTCAAGGACCTGCTCGCCACCGGCAAGACCGTGATCGTGGTAGCCGTCCGCGACCCGTACGACATCGCGTACTTCGACCAGGCGCCGACGTACCTGGCCACCTACGGCTACCAGGGCGTCTCGATGGAGTCGCTGGCCAAGGTCCTGTACGGCGAGATCGCACCGGCCGGCAAGCTCCCGGTCGACATCCCGGTGGCGGGGCAGCCCGCCACGCCGCTCTACCAGTTCGGTCACGGACTGACCTGGTGACTCCGATGGAGTTCTCCCGCAGACAAACCCTTGGTCTCGCCGCCGCGGCTGTAGCAGGCGCTACGGTCGCAGCGGCAGGCCCCGCGCAAGCGACCGCCAGCCGATGGGTTCGCGACACCCTGCGCCGGATGACGCTGGAGCAGAAGGTCGGCCAGCTGTTCGTCTGCTACGCCTACGGCGCCACCGCGGACACGGCCGACGCTCGCAACACGGCCCTGTACGGCGTGGCGACTCCGGCCGAGGTGGTGCGCAAGTACCACCTCGGGGGCGTCATCTACTTCGCCTGGACCGACTCGGTGAAGGAACCCGTCCAGATCGCCCGGCTCTCCAACGGTCTGCAGGCAGCAGCCCTGGAGAACAAGGGCGTTCCGCTGCAGATCAGTACCGACCAGGAGCACGGTGTCGTGTTCCGGGTCGGTCCGCCCGCTACCCAGTTCCCCGGTGCGATGGCGCTCGGTTCCACCAGGTCGCCCGCCTTCGCCCGGGCCGCTGGTGGCATCGGCGGCCGCGAACTCAAGGCCGTCGGTGTCACCACCGACTTCGCGCCGGTCGCCGACGTCAACGTGAACCCGCTCAACCCGGTGATCGGGGTCCGCTCGTTCTCCAGCGACCCGCGGCTGGTGGCCGAGCTGACCGCGGCCCAGGTCAAGGGCTACCAGCGCGACGGCGGCATCGTCGCGACCGCCAAGCACTTCCCGGGTCACGGTGACACCGCGACCGACAGCCACACCGGCATCCCGGTGATCAACCACACCCGCGAGCAGTGGGACACGATCGACCGGCCACCGTTCGAGGCGGCGATCAGGGCCGGGATCGACTCGATCATGACCGCGCACATCGTCGTACCGGCGCTGGATCCGTCCGGTGATCCGGCCACCCTGAGCCGGCCGATCCTGACCGGCATCCTGCGCGAGCAGCTCGGGTTCGACGGCGTGGTCATCACCGACTCCCTCGGCATGAAGGGTGTCCGCGACAAGTACGGCGATGCCGAGATCCCGCTCCGGGCACTCGAGGCCGGCGTCGACCAGCTGCTCATGCCGGTCCAGCCCGATCTGGCCTACAACTCCGTCCTGCAAGCGGTCCGCAGCGGCAGGATCAGCGAGCAGCGGATCGACCAGAGCGTCGAGCGCATCCTCGAGCTCAAACTCAAGACCGGAGTCGTCGACCGCCCGTACGTCGATGTCGCCCGCGTCCCCAAAGTCGTCGGTACGCCGGCCAACTACGCGGCGGCGCAAAACATCGCCGACCACACCACGACGCTGCTCAGGAACGACGCCGGTCTGCTCCCGCTCTCGCCGGCACCCCGCAAGGTGCTCGTCACGGGCTACACTCCGGCCGTCCTTGCGGCCGCACTCCACAAGCGCGGCGCGATCGCCACCGTCAAGGACACCGGCGCGACGCCCACGGACGCCAAGATCGACGACGCCCTCGCCGCTGCCCAGCAGGCCGACCTGACGATCGTCTTGACGATGAAGGCCTGGGACACCGAAGTCACCGACAAACAAGGCAAACAGCGCAAGCTCGTCAACGGACTGCTCGCGACCGGCCGCCCGGTCATCGTCGTCGCCGTCCGCGACCCGTACGACGTCGCCCACTTCCCGGCCGCCGCGACCACGGTGGCGACGTACTCGTACGCCGCTGTCTCGCTCGAGGCCCTGGCCAAGGTCCTGTACGGCGAGATCGCGCCGACCGGCAAGCTCCCCGTCGACATCCCCAGCGCGGCCGATCCCACAAAGGTGCTGTACCCCTTCGGCCACGGACTATCTTTGGCGAGGGACACCCGCCTGACGGTCGCGTCGTACAACATCCATGCGGGCGCGGGGGAGGACAACGCCTTCGACCTCGAGCGCACCGCCCAGGCGATCAAAGCGCTCGACGCGGACATCGTCGGTCTCCAGGAAGTGGACGTGAACTGGGGAGCCCGCAGCCAGTGGCGGGACACCATCGCGGAGCTGGCGGAGAAGCTCGGCATGGACCACGGCTTCGCCCCGATCTACGACCTCGACCCACCGGCCGCCGGCCAGCCGCGCCGGCAGTACGGCGTGGGTGTGCTGTCCCGTTTCCCCTTGCAGCGCACGGAGAACCACGACATCACCCGGCTCTCCACCCAGGACCCGAATCCGGTGCCCGCCCCGGCGCCCGGGTTCCTCGAGGCCGAGGTGGACGTGCGTGGCCGCCGTATCCATGTCTACGTGACCCACCTCGACTACCGCGCCGATCCCGCGGTCCGGCTCGCGCAGGTCGAGGACACCGTGAAGATCCTGGCCCAGGATCGCAAGGATCTGCAACTGCTGCTCGGCGACTTCAACGCCGAGCACGACGCGCCCGAGCTCGCGAAGCTCTGGCGGAAGCTCGACGACGGCTGGCTGACCGCCGCGGTCACCACCGGCGGCCCTTCGACGTACCCGGCGGTCGCTCCGGTGAAGCGGATCGACTACGTCGCCGTCGGGCGTGGCTTCCGCGTTGCCAGGGCTTCCGTCCCAGCGCCTGGCTCCTCGGTGGCCAGCGACCACCGCCCGATCGTCACCGACCTGTACTTCAAGCCCTGAGGGAGAACCGATGAAGCGCCGCAGTCTGCTGGCCGGTGCGGGTGCACTCGCCGCCGCACCGCTGATCGATGTCCAAGCGGCCGCGGCCGCCGAGCCTGCCAAGCACAAGGGAGTCAGGACCGGCGCCCAGGTGCTGGCCGATGACGACTTCACGGCCCTGGCCGGCCAGAAGGTCGGGGTGTTCAGCAACCCGACCGGCATCCTCGACGACCTGAGCCACGTCGTCGACACCATGCACGCGTCCGGCAAGGTGAACGTGGTCGCGGTGTTCGGTCCCGAGCACGGCTTCCGCGGCAGCGCGCAGGCCGGCGGTTCCGAGAACGACCACGTCGACCCGCGGACCGGGATCATGGTCTACGACGCGTACGGCGCGAACGCGGCCAAGCTCGCCACGCTCTACCAGAAGTCCGGGGTGGAGACCGTCGTCTTCGACATCCAGGACGTCGGGGCGCGCTTCTACACCTACATCTGGTCGATGTACGAGGCGATGGTGGCCGCCGCCAACACCGGCAAGAAGTTCGTCGTGCTGGACCGGCCGAACCCGGTCGGCGGCTACGCCCGCGGCCCGATGCTCAAGCCCGGCTACACCTCCGGCGTGGGCAAGGAGGAGATCGTCCAGCAGCACGGGATGACGGTCGGTGAGCTGGCCCGGATGTTCAACGCGGAGTACCTCGCGCTGGACACCGGTGGCCCGGTGGTCCAGGACCTCCAGGTGATCAAGGTGAAGGGCTGGAAGCGGGACCAGTTGTTCGCCGAGACAGGCCTGCCCTGGGTGATGCCGAGCCCGAACATGCCGACACCGGACACCGCCCTGCTCTACCCGGGCACCTGCCTGTTCGAGGCGACCAACTTCTCCGAGGGCCGCGGCACGACCCGGCCGTTCGAGCTGATCGGCGCGCCGTACATCGACTATCGCTGGGCCGAGGCGCTGCGGACGAAGAACGTCCCGGGCATCGAGTTCCGCGAGGCGTACTTCACCCCGTTCATCAGCAAGAACGCCAACCTGCTCTGCGGCGGGGTGCAGCTGCACATCACCGACCCGCACCGGGTCGACCCGATCCTGGCGGCGACGCACATGATGATCGAGGCCAAGCGGCTCTACCCGCAGTTCGCCTGGCGGGCCGAGAACCCACCCGGCCGGTGGATCGACCTGCTGACCGGCTCGGACCGGTTCCGGACCATGTTCACCGCGGGCGCCACGGCCGAGGAGATCGTCGCCGCCTGGCAGCCGGAGACCCGGGCCTGGACCGCACGCCGCGCGAAGTACCTGCTGTACAAGGGAGATCACCGGTGAGAAGACTGCTCGTTTTCACGGTAGCCTCTACCCTCGTGCTCACTCTGGCCACCCCTGCGGTTGCTACCAGCAACAAATCCGGACGGTTCGACCGCCCGTACGACGGCTACGCGCCGAAGTCGACGTTGCTGCGCGACGCGACGCCGGCGAAGGCCGGCCTGGATCCCGCGCCGATCGACGCCGCGCTGGCCCAGGTCGACGGCTGGACCCGGCCGAACGGCACCGTCAAACCCCTGTACGCCGGTGCCGTCACGCTGCTCGGCCACAACGGCAAGGTGGTCACCCGCACGGCGACCGGCCAGGCGGTCAAGTACGCCGACGGCAACGGGACCGAGTTGCCGGCCGACCAGCAGATCCCGATGCGGACCGACACGATCTTCGACATGGCCTCGGTCTCGAAGCTGTTCACCTCGGTCGTGGTGATGCAGCAGGTCGAGAAGGGCAAGGTCGGCCTGGACACCCCGATCGCGACGTACGTGCCGGAGTTCGCGGCCAACGGCAAGGAGGCGATCACGGTCCGGCAGGCGCTGACCCACACCACCGGGCTGCCGGCCTGGCTGCCGCTGTGGAGCGCTCAGCCGGACCCGGCCTCCCGGATGCAGATGGCGCTGACGGCCAAGCCGACCAGCCCGGCCGGTACGAAGTACCTCTACAGCGACCTGAACCTGATCGCGCTGGGCGAGGTCGCCGCGCGGGTGTCGGGCAAGTCGCTGGACAAGCTGGTCGCGGACGGGATCACCAAACCGCTGCAGATGCGCGACACCGGCTACAACCCGGACGAGAAGAAGAAGCCGCGGATCGCCGCCACGGAGTACCAGGCGTCCCCGCCGCGCGGGATGGTCTGGGGCTCGGTGCACGACGAGAACGCCTGGTCGCTCGGCGGCGTCGCCGGCCACGCCGGGATCTTCTCGACGGCCGACGACATGGCCGTGCTGGCGCAGGCGTTCCTCAACGGCGGCAGCTACCGCGGGGCGCGGATCCTGAAGACGGACTCCGTCACCGCGATGATCACCAACTTCAACCAGGCCTTCCCGGGCAACGACCACGGGCTCGGGTTCGAGCTGAACCAGCGCTGGTACATGGGTGGTCTGTCCGGTCCCCGCACCGCCGGCCACACCGGCTACACGGGCACCTCGCTGGTGATCGACTTCGACTCGCGCTCGTTCGCGATCCTGCTGACCAACCGGGTCCACCCGAGCCGCAACTGGGGCAGCAACAACCCCGCCCGCAGGGCCGTAGTACAGGGCCTGGCGTTGTCTTTGGGGGTCGGGCCGCGGCACGGCAAGGACGCCTGGTTCTCCGGCACCACGGACGCCAGTACGACGACGCTCGCCGTGAAGGTCGCCGTACCGGCCGGTGGGGCGAAGATGTCGTTCGACCTGTTCGTGGACACCGAGGACTCCGACCTGCTCTACCTGGAGACCTCGGCCGACGGGACGACCTGGACCAAGGTGCCGTTCACCGTGCGGGACCGCGGGACCGTGATCGATGCCGACGGCACCATCAGCGGCTCCGGCGACCGGCACTGGCACCAGGTGACCGCGGAATTGGCTCCGGGTGACCAGACGGTGCGCTGGCGTTACACCTCCGACGCGCTTTACCAGGGCCGTGGTGTCTATGTGGATGGTGTGAAGATCTCATCTCCGGACGGGATGCTGTTCGACGGAGAGCGAACACCCGAGTCATTTACAGCATCTGGTTGGAGACTTTCGCGTCGATGACCCCGCTCGGTGCGTGATCGCCGTACGGTGGCGTCATGACTTCAGTTACCTCTCCAGAACCCACGGGGCCGCTGCTGGTCCGGGTCCGCGCGGTGATGCCCGCGCTGGCCCCGGCCGAGCAGCGGGTGGCGAACGCGGTCCTCGCCGACCCGAGCGGAGTGGCGGCGATGACGATCTCCGAACTGGCCGAGGTGGCATCCACCTCGGAGACCACGGTCATCCGGTTCTGCAAGCAGATCGGCGTCCCCGGCTATCCGCAGCTCCGCCTGCAGCTGGCAGCCCAGTCGGCCACGGAGAACATCCGGCCGGAGGTGGGCGGTGACATCGAGCCGGGGGACTCCCTGGCCGATGTCGTCGGCAAGGTCGCGTTCGCGGACGAGCGGGCGGTCCGCGAGACCGCTCAGCAGCTCGATGTCGAGGCGCTGAGCAAGGTGGTCGCCGCGGTGGCCAAGGCGCCGCGGGTCGACCTCTACGGCACCGCCGCGAGTTCCTTCGTGGCGCTCGACCTGCAGCAGAAGTTGCACCGGATCCGCCGGGTCGCGTTCGCCTGGTCGGACGTGCACGTCGCGCTGACGAGTGCCGCGTTGCTCGGCGAGGGCGATGTCGCGATCGGCATCTCCCACACCGGAACGACGGTCGAGGTCGTCGAGGCGCTCGAGGAGGCCGCCAAGCACGGCGCCACCACGGTCGCCATCACGAACTTCCCGCGGTCACCGCTGGCCCGGACCGCGGATCTTGTCCTCACCACGGCCGCCCGCGAGACAACCTATCGCTCCGGCGCGATGTCGAGCCGGATCGCCCAGCTGATGGTGATCGACTGCCTGTTCATCGGTGTCGCGCAGTCGGTGATGCCGGACGCCCGCAAGGCACTCGAGGAGACCGCGATCGCGGTCCGTGGGCACCGTCTGAAGAGTTCTGTCAATGATCAACAGAATTGAAAATCCTTCAGTAGGAAACTAACATCGTCACTGTGATCACACCCACGGAGCAGCGCAACCCCAGGACGCTCGCGATCGATGCGGTGGGCACCACCGAGATCCTCCGGATGGTCAACGCGGAAGACGCGCGGGTTGCCGGTGCGGTGAGTGCGGTGATCCCTGAGCTGGCACGGGCGGTCGACGCCGCCGTCGAGGCCGTCCGCAACGGCGGGCGGGTGCACTACTTCGGCGCCGGCACCTCCGGCCGCCTGGCGGTGCTCGACGCCGCCGAACTGCTGCCGACCTTCCATGCCCCCGAGGACCTGGTGGTCGCCCACCACGCCGGCGGCATGGAAGCGCTGCTGCGCGCGGTCGAGAACGTGGAGGACTCCGAGGAGGGCGGCGCCGCCGACGCGGCCTCAGTGACCGGCCGGGACATCGTGATCGGCCTGGCGGCCTCGGGCAGCACGCCGTACGTCGCGGGCGCTCTGCGGGCCGCTCGTGCCGTCGGAGCGACCACTGCGCTGGTCACCTCCAACCCGGCGGCACCGCTGGCCCCGCTGGCCGACATCGTGATCGCCGCGGACACCGGGCCGGAGGTCATCGCCGGCTCCACCCGGCTGAAGGCCGGGACCGCGCAGAAGATGATCCTGAACAGCTTCTCCACCACGCTGATGATCAAGCTCGGCCGGACCTGGTCGAACCTGATGGTCGACATGGTCGCGACGAACCAGAAACTCCGCGGCCGGATGCTCCGCATCCTCGGCGAGGCAACAGGCGCCGACGCCGACGCCTGCGCGACGGCACTCGCCGACGCCGACGGCGAGCTCAAGCCGGCCCTCGTGCACCTCCTGACGGGCTCCCCGATCCCCGAGGCCCGCCGCGCCCTGTCCCAGGCAGGCGGCCGCGTAGCCGTCGCCCTGGGCCTGCTCAGCGCCACCGCCTGACACCGGCCGTCGGTCGTTCCGACGGCGTTCTTGCGCGTCGCTCACGCTTGGCGACCGATTCGATGCGCTCGGCAACGAAGCTGCAGCTTGTTGCAGTGCTGCGCCGTACCCATGAGATGGCTGCGTCTGCGACCCTGGCGAACAGTTCCGGAATTCCGGAAAAAATTCTGCGGGTTTGTTCCGGGATGAACTACTAAGCGCTGGCTTGAAATTCGTGCGGGGAACCCTTCGCGTGGGTTCATTTGAACGTGACAGCTAACCGGTGGCAGCCATCCCGCTGGTTTCGGAATGGCTGGGACGTTTGATTTTTGGGCGGCACAAAACGGAGTAGCATCGCTGATTCGCAGCCGAAAGAAAAGCGATCCAGGACACGTCGCCAACGGTGATGGGGTCATCACTTTCGGTCCGTAGCGAGATTCTGTGATCGTGTCGTATCGTCACGTCATCGCCAGGCCTTGGTGGGGGGCTGGTGCTCTGAATCCTTTGTGTTCAAGGCGAACTTCGGAGCTCGGATGACCATGGACGGTACTGTCGTGGTGCCCGGAACCACTAGGGGCGCCCAATGGGTCGATGACGTGTTGCTGGCCGGACCGGCCGGTGACGTCTGTTTCAGACTCCCTACTCCTATTGACCGCGGAATGCTGCGCCGGCTGGTCCGGGAACGGCAGTCCGAATTGGCCGGCTCGGGTTTGCGCCCGGGCGGCGCCGCCGCATTGCGATTGCCGCCGTCAATGGCTTTCGTGACGCATTTGCTGGCGGTCTGGCGGCTCGGTGGGCAGGCGATCCTGCTCGATCACCGGCTGACCGACTACGAGGTCCGCCGGGCGATCGAGCGGCTGGTCCCGCAGGTCGTGGTGTCGGCGGACCGGCCGGTGGTTTCCGGGCTGCGCACGTTCGTCGACGTCGACACCGACGTGGCCAGCTACTCAGGTCACCCCGCAAGCACCTCACATGCCGTCGTCCAGCTCAGTTCGGGGTCGACCGGCCCGTCGAAGGTGATCGGGCGGACCGCGGAGGACCTGGTCGAGGAGGTACTGCGGTACACCCAGATCGAGGGCGTGCCGCTGCGGGGCGAACGCGTGATCCTGCTGCCGTCGATGGTGCACGTGCTCGGACTGGTCGGTGGGCTGATGTACGGCCTGCACGCCGGTGTCGAGCTGGTCCCACCGGCGCGGCTGACCGGTGACGCCATCGTCCAGGCGATCGCGAGCGGCAACAGCCCCGCGACCGTGCTCGGGGTGCCGTTCCACATCGGCCTGCTCGCCTCGGTCCAGGAGCCGCCGCCACTGCCGCAGTTCAAGCGGATGACGACCGGTGGCGAACTGGTGCCGGCGGCAACCTCGGCCGCCTTCGAGGACAAGTTCGGCGTACCGCTCGGCAACATGTACGGGATGACCGAGGTCGGGGTGATCGGGACCGACCTGTTCGGCGCGCACCGGCCCGCGATCCGCCCGGCACCCGGGATCGAGGTGAGAGCTGTCGATGGAGAGCTGCGGATCCGGCGGCCGGAGTCGCCGTACCTGGGGTTGTCGGACCCGAGTCGCTGGGCCGACGGCTGGTTGCGGACCAAGGACGCCGGGGTGGTCGATCCGGAGACCGGCCTGGTGTCGATCAAGGGCCGGCTGGACTCGCAGGTGTCGGTCGGTGGCCTGAAGGTCGACCTGACCGAGGTCGAGTACACGCTGACCACGCTGCGCGGCGTCGAGGCGGCGGTGGTGGTCCACGACGGCTCGATCACCGCCTACGTCCAGCTGCACGAACGCCGCGACGTCACCCGGATCGAGGCCGACCTCGCCCAGCTGCTCGCGTCGTACAAGCGGCCGCGCAGCGTGCGGGTGCTGGATCAGTTGCCCCGGACAACCACCGGGAAACTCGTCCGCGACATCGCGGTACTGCGCAAGGCCGCGCCGTGATGCTCACAGACCTCGACGGACCGGACGCCCGTCGGAACGACAACCGCCAGCACCGTGTCGGCCCGCACCGGGAGATGGACCAGGGTGAGCTGCGGCTCGGCCGGGACCGGTCCGCCGGCGGGCAACGGCAGCTGCCGGCGCAGACCCGCGTTGCGCAGGCCGGTACCGAGGGCCTTGCCCACCGCTTCCTTTCCAGTCCAGAGGTGCAGGAAAGCCTCGAGTTCTTCGGGCTGTCCTGCCATCCAGGCGAGCTCGGCGGGAGTGAACCAGCGGTGGGCCAGGCCGGTGACGTCGCGGGGGTAGCGGTCCTCGAGGTCTACGCCGACTGGGCCCGCCAGGCCGGCGACGACCGCGACGAACCGCCGGCTGTGGCTGATGCTCACCCCGAGCGGGCCGACGTGCGGAGCGCCGGCGGCGTCGTGGCGCAGGACCGGCGGCCGGTCGAGCAGCGTGCCGGCCAGGTCGAGGAGCAGGGCGTGGGCCGCCGCCCGGTGGTCGCGTTCGACGGGTTTCAGCCAGACGTGCACGGGCTCCAGCTCGGGGTCCGGGCGTCGACTCACAGAAAGAAGGTAACCCGATGAGGGAAGAGGTTCGCGAGTTCGTCCTCGCGCAGCTGGTGGACATGAACTACGACGTCGAGGGCATCGACGACGACACCACGCTCGGCCCGGCCGGGGTCGACCTGGAGTCGCTGGCGCTGGCCGACCTGTCGGTGCGGGTCGAGGACAAGTTCGGTGTGCGGTTCTCCGACGACGAGTCCGAGGAGCTGGCCCTGATGACCGTCGGCGAGTTCACCACCGCGGTGGCCGGCCGGGTAGCGCAGCAGGTCTGATGAGCTCCCTCCTTCCGCCCGGGAGAGCCGAGATCGTCGACTGGCTGGCCGCGCTGGGCGACCGCCGGCCCGGTGAGGTCCGGGAACGGATCGACTCGATGGAACTCGCCTGGCTGGTCCACCAGGTCGAGCAGCGCTACGGGCGCGAGCTCGACGACGACCAGCTGGACCGGATCAAGACCATCGACGACGCCGTTCTCGTCTTCGCGGAAGCGTTGCAGAGCCATGTCTGACCGGCCGCGGGTCGCCATCACCGGACGGTCCGTCCTGAGCGCGCTCGGCCGTGGAGCCGAGGCGCAACTGGCGGCTGCCCTGCCCGGCGCGGCGGCCTTCACCGAGGTCCAGCGGTTCGACACCGGTAACCGCCGGGTCAACCGGGCGGCGACGGCTACCGATGTGCACTCGCTGGAGGAAGAGCTGCTCGACGCGGTGACGGAAGCCTGTGCCGAGGCCGGGCTGACAGCCGCTCAGCGCGCCACAACCCCTTTGTTTCTTGCGGTTCACGGCCGAGCAGGCGTCCGCAGCCTCGCTTCCAGAGCCACCCGCATCTACACCAGCGCCTGCGTCTCAGCCAGTACTGCGGTCGCTGACGCGGCCGCGCTGATCCGCAACGGGTACGCCGAGCGCATCGTCGTCGCGGCCGGCTATCTGGTCGAGCCTGATCAGTTCGCGTTGTTCGACGCGGGCCGTGCGTTGTCGCCGGACGGCGTGGTCAGGCCGTTCAGTCGTGACCGTAAGGGACTGCTGCTCGGCGATGGTGTGGCCGCCATCGTGCTGCAGCGGGGTGAAGGCTTGGCCGAGATCGCCGGCTGGGGGAGGGCCGGAGACGGCTACCACCCGTGCCAGCCGGCTCCTGACGGACACGGTCTGGCCGCAGCCATCGAAGCCGCGTTGCGGAAGGCCGATCTTCCGCCGGAGGTCGTCGGCTACATCAACGCCAATGCCACCGGGACAGGTTTCAGCGATGCCTCCGAGGCGGCCGCGATCAGGACTGTGTTCCACAGCGAAGTACCGGTGAGCTCGACGAAGGCCGTGCACGGTCATGCGCTCGAGGCCTCTGGATTGCTGGAGCTCATCCTGACCGTGCAGGCGCTGCGCGAGGGAAAGCTCCCGGTCAACGCGGGCTTCACCACGCGTGATCCCGAGTGCGACCTGGATCTGATTCTGCACGCGCCCCGGCCCGCCGCAGCGCAGTACGGGCTGTCTCTGAATGCGGCCTTCGGTGGCGCGAACACGGCCTTGCTGGTGCGTGCTGGATGAACCGCCTGACTGGGATTCCCGCACCTCGCACGCTCGCTGTCGGTCACTGGCCGGAGCCGGGTGACGACGTGGTGGCAGGTCCGCCGTCACTGCCCGGTTTCGTCGCGTCATCGTTCAGCCCGCTGGCCGCTGTCGTGGCCGATCGTTGCCTCAAGCCCGCGCCTGCTGTGGAACGGACCGCGATCGTCCTGGTCACCCGCAGCGGCGACCGGGTCAGTGCGGACCACGTGCGCCAAGCGGTTGCCGACGGCAAGCGAGTCGGGCCGCTCTACTTCTTCCAGTCGGTGCCGAACAGTGTGGCCGGCTACATCGCGGCCCGATGGGGTCTGCGCGGACCGGTGGTGTGCCTCAGCCCCACGACTGAGGCGCACGTCGCCGGACTCGAACAGGCGGCGCTGCTGATCGCGGACGGAGACGCGGACCAGGTCCTCGTCGTACTCGTGGAACAGGCGGCCGACGGCGACACCGCCGAGGCCATGTTGGTGAGTGGGGGAGATCCGTTGTGAAGAGTCTGAGAGCGCGACTGGCCGCCGATCCGGCCATCGGGGCCGGCAACGTGCTGGCGACCGTGATCGCGCACGGTGCCGACCTGACCGGGCCGGGCCTGACGTTCGACACGGCCGTCGACGAGTTCCCGGCCGAACATCCGCTCACCCTCGGCGAGCTCGACGACCGGGTCCAGGCGCGGAGCGCGTGGCTGCGCGATCGGGGGATCGGCAGGCGTGACGTGGTGGCGATCTGGGCGACCGAGGCCGCCGACATCGTGCTGAGCTTCCTCGCGCTGACCCGGGTCGGTGCGATTCCCGCGCTGCTGAACGGGAAGATGGCTCCGGCCATCGCGGAGGAGTACATCCGGCGGCTGCGGGTGACCGGCGTCCTGGTCGACGCCGCCCACCAGGACTTGTTGCGTGAGGCACCGATCCTGGGTGACCCCAAGGAGCTGGGCACGGGCGATCCGGCGAAGGCGCCGGCGCAGTACCGGCATCACCAGGACGACCCGGTGGTGATCACCCATACCTCGGGGACGACGGGTGTGCCGAAGGCGGTGCTGCACACGCATCAGACCCTGTACGCCGCGCTGAAGCATCTGCTCACGATGCCGCAGTCGCAGGGGACGGACAGGATCCTCAACGCGCTGCCGATCCCGCACACGGCGACGATCCTGATGGTCAACCAGGTGCTCGGCAACCGCGCGGAGATGCTGCTGCTCTCCAGCCAGGACGCACCGACCGTGCTGCGGCACATCGAGAGCTGGAAGCCGCACGGGGTTTACGGGTTTGCCGTCACGTGGGCGGGGCTGGCGCGCGAGGATCTGTCGGCGCACGATCTCGACTCGGTCCGGATGTGGTTCAACACCGGCGACTGCGCGCACGAACCGCACATCCGGAAGTTGGTTGCCGTGGGCACCCGCGAGACGGTCGGCCGGGAAGGTCGTACGACGGTCTGCGGCTCGCACTTCATCGACGGGCTCGGCTCGAGCGAGATGGGGCACAACGGCTTCCACATCACGCACACGATCGACAGCGACCAGTACGGGCGGTGCATCGGCAAGCCGTACCAGTTCGCATCAGCCGCTGTGCTCGACGCATCCGGCGAGGAACTCCCACCAGGCAAGCCAGGCCTGCTCGGCTTCCGCTCGCCGAGCGTCTCACCGGGCTACTGGAACGACTCGGTCAACACCTACAAGTTCCGCCTGAACGGCTGGTTCCTCACCGGAGACCTGGTCTACCGCGACAACACCGGCCACTACTACCACCTGGACCGAGTCCCCGACGCGGTCGCGGGTTTCGATGGCCCACAGCTCTACACATCCCTCTCAGAGGAACGCATTCTGGCAGCGCTCCCCGAAGTACAAGACTGCACGGTCATCATCGTCCAGGAAGACGGCCAGTTCCGTACCGACGTCCTGCTGGAGCTCCCCGCCGGTGCCGGTCCCATCGAGGAGCGCGACGAGCGGATCCTCGCGGCGGTAGGCGCGGAGGTCGCGGCCACGCTCCGGCGAATCACCGTCGTCGGTGAGGACGCAGTGCCAGTCACCGTAACCGGCAAGGTACGCAAGGTCGCGCTACGCGCAGAACGCGAGTCCGGCGGCACACCGGCTGCACCCGCTGCACGGTCTGAGGTGCTGCGGGGCGCTTCGCCTTCAGCTGTGGAAGCCGGCGGTGGGGTGCCGGTGGTGGCGGTTGCTGGTGACGCCGGGGGTGGGCGATGACTGCGGTGAGCATCACCGGGATGGGGTTGATGACTCCCGTGGGGCGTGGCGTCGTGGAGGTGTTCGACGCGTTGTTGCACGGGAAGTCCGGGATCGGGCGGCCGCCGGTGGGCCATCCGGTGGCTGAGTCGGTGGAGCTGGCGGGCTTTCTCAGCGAGTTTGATACCGGGAAGATCGCCGGCGGGCCGGATGGGAAGGTGATGGATCGGACGGTGATTCTTGCTCAGTTGACGGCTGAGGAGGCGTTGGCCGACGCGGGGCTGGTGGTTGGGGAGAATGTCGCGGCCGAGCGCATCGGGGTGATCATCGGGGGCGTCGGTGGGATGGCGACGCTGGAGAAGCAGGTGCTGGCTCGGGCTGAGCGTGGGCGCGCGGCGGTCAGTCCGTATCTGCTCACCGGGATCCTGCCCAACATGCCGGCCGCCCGCGTCGCGATCCGCTTCGGCATCCGTGGCTACACCTCATCAGTCGGTACTGCGTGCGCCTCCGGCGCGCAAGCGATCGCGGACGGCGTACGACTCATCCGCACCGGCGAGCTTGACGTAGTCATCTGCGGCGCCAGCGAAGCGCCGCTCTTCCCGACCTTCGCGGAAACCTTCGCCAACGCCCGCGCCCTGGCCCGCGGCTGGGACGACCCGACCGACGCGAGCCGCCCGTTCGACCTGCGCAGGAACGGTTTCGTCCTCTCCGAGGGTGCCGGCCTGCTCGTCCTGGAGAGCGCCGACCACGCCGACCAGCGGGGCGCGAAGGGGTACGCCGACATCGCTGGGTACGGCGTGAACTCGGACGCGCACCATCCGACCGCGCCACGCCCGGACGGTACCGGCGCCGCCGCCTGCATGCGCCAAGCATTTGCCAGCGGCAACGTTTCGTCCGGCCAGGTCGGCTACGTCAACGCCCACGGCACGAGCACCAAGCTCGGCGATGTCGCGGAGTCGGTGGCGATCGCCCTTGCCTTCCAGGGATCCAGCCCGGCCGTGAGCTCCACCAAGGCGCTCACCGGACACATGCTCGGTACGTCGGGGGTGGTCGAGGCCGCCGCCACCGCGATGGCGATCAACACCGGCCTGTTGCCACCGACGTACAACCTGGACGATCCCGACCCGGCCTGTCCGCTGGATCACGTCCGCAAGGAGCCGCGCGAGGCGCGCCCGGAGTACGCGCTGTCGAACTCGTTCGGGTTCGGCGGCCAGAACGTCAGCCTGCTGTTCGGTCCTCCGAGCACGCAGATCAAGAGTGAGGGGAAGGTCTGGTGATGGAGATCTACGGAATCGACCACGTCGAGATGTACGTGGGCGACGCCAAGCAGGCGGCGTTCTACCTGGCGCACGCCTTCGGCCTGCAGGTTCACGGCCAGGGGGGACCCGAAACGGGGCTGGCCGGCCAGCGTTCGCTGCTGCTGCGGGAGAGCGCCGTACAGATCGTGCTGACCTCGGGACTGGCTGCCGACCATCCAGCCGCCGCGTACGTCCAGCGGCATGGTGACGGTGTCGCGGTGGTCGGCCTGGAAGTCGACAACGCCTCGGTCGCCTACACCGAGCTGCTCGCTCGAGGCGCCGAGTCTGTGACCGAGCCGGTGACGTACACCGACGAGCTGGAGACCACCGTGGTGATCGCGGAGGTGGCCGGCTTCGGCGACGTGATCCACCGGCTGGTCGAGCGGCACGGCCCGCGGCGGGAGTTCCTGCCCGGCGCCATCCAGATCACCGAGCCGTCGAAGGGCCCGGACGAGAAGCTGTTCAGCGAGATCGACCACCTGGCGATCTGCGTGCCGTCGGGCCAGCTGAAGCCGACCGTCGAGTTCTACGAGAACGTGTTCGGTTTCCTGCCGATCTTCGACGAGTACATCGAGGTGGCCGGCCAGGGGATGGAGTCGACGGTCGTCCAGAGCCCGTCGAAGCACGTCACCTTCACCCTGATCGAGCCCGACCCGAGTCGCAGGCCGGGGCAGATCAACGACTTCCTCACCTGGCACGCCGGCGCCGGTGTGCAGCACATCGCGTTGAGGACCAGCGACATCGTCGAAGCGGTCAGCACGCTGCGCGACCGTGGGGTGAACTTCCTCGCGTCGCCCTCGGCGTACTACAAGGCGCTGCCGGACCGTGTCGGTGAGGTCGAGACGCCGATCGAGGCTCTGGAGGAGCTCGGCATCCTGGTCGACAAGGACCACTGGGGCCAGCTGCTGCAGATCTTCACCGAGTCGATGCACGTCCGCCGGACGCTCTTCCTGGAGATCATCGAGCGGCGCGGCGCGATGACGTTCGGCAGCGGAAACATCAAGGCCCTG
This sequence comes from Kribbella sp. NPDC023855, assembly GCF_040639475.1. Lineage (NCBI taxonomy): Bacteria > Bacillati > Actinomycetota > Actinomycetes > Propionibacteriales > Kribbellaceae > Kribbella > Kribbella sp. NPDC023855. Next base: position 188,175 of record NZ_JBFAAA010000003.1, on the reverse strand, counting down.
TACGAGGCCAAGGAGCGCGAGCTGGCGGGGGTCGAGGCGTGATGCTGGAGTTCAAGCTGTCCGACGAAGAGATCGAGCTGCTGCCGTCCGACGAGGACGTCGCGTTCTACGCCGAGCACGGCTGGTACCTGTCCAAGAAGCTGCTCACCGACGACGAGACCGACGAGCTGGTCAACGCCAGTGAGCGGTACTACGCCGGCGAGCGCGACCGGACCCTGCCGGTCAGGCCGCCCAAGCTCGCCTACTGGGACCCGTCGAAGGGCGACGTCCAGCGGCACAACGACTACGTGCACTACGAGCACGACGGCCTGGCCAAGATCCTGCGCAAGCCGCTGATCGGCGCGGTCGCGGCCCGGCTCGCGCAGGTGGACGAGATCCGGATCTTCCAGTCCACCCTGATCTACAAGCCACCGATCGAGGGCGAACCGTCGAACATCGTGCCCTGGCACTTCGACAAGCACTACTGGTCGTCCTCGTCGTCGGACCGGATGCTGACCGCGTTCATCCCGTTCCACGACTGCCCGCCCGAGATGGGCACGATCACGATGGTCGACGGCAGCCACCGGTGGAAGGAGATCGGCGCCGACGACACCGTCGTCCGGCACTTCGCCGACCGGGACCGGTCGCAGCTCGACCAGATGCTGGTCGACAACGCGCGGTTCAACGGCGCCGACGTGGTCCGGCTGCCGATCACCATCCCGCGCGGCCACATGAACTTCCACCACTGCCGGACGTACCACGGCAGCGGCGCCAACGTCAGCGACCGGCCCCGCCGGGCGATCTCGCTGCACCTGCAGGACGGCGGCAACTCCTACCGGGAGTTCCCGCTCTCCGACGGCACCCTCGCGGCGTACAACCACGACGCGGTGGTCCGCCGGACCCCGGACGGCAAGCCGGACTACGCCGACCCGGACTTCTGCCCCACCCTCTGGGCCGACCGCTAACCAAGGAGACCGAACATGTCACGCTACGACTGGGGTCAGACCCACCCGGGGATCGAGCAGCTGGAGAAGGCGGTCACCGACGCCCGCGACAAGGTCGTGCAGCACCCGCTCTACGCCAACCTGGACACGCACGAGTCGCTGGTCACCTTCATGGAGCACCACGTCTTCGCGGTCTGGGACTTCATGTCCCTGCTGAAGTCCCTGCAGCGCGAACTCACCTGTGTCACGGTGCCGTGGATCCCGACCGAGCACCGCAGCAGCCGCCGGCTGATCAACGACATCGTGATGGTCGAGGAGAGCGACGAACTGGGCGGTGACGACGGCAAGCCTGCGTTCATCAGCCACTTCGAGCTGTACGTCAACGGCATGCAGGAGGCCGGTGCCGACACGAGTGCGATCGACAAGCTGGTCGACCTGCTCCGCGGTGGCGCGCCGGTGGTCGAGTCGCTCGCGGCGGCCGGCGTACCGCAGGCGTCCATCGACTTCGCCGCGACGACCTGGGACATCATCGAGAACGCGCCGGTGCACTGCCAGGCGGCCGCGTTCGCCTTCGGCCGGGAGGACCTGATCCCGGACATGTTCACCCAGGTGGTCGCGGTGAACGAACGCTCCAACAAGCTGAACACCTTCGTCGACTACCTGGAGCGCCACATCGAGGTGGACGGCGAGTTCCACACCCCGATGGCGATGCAGATGGTCGCCGACCTGTGCGGCGACGACCAGGCCAAGTGGGACGCCTGCGCGGACACCATCAACACCGCGCTGGCTGCCAGGGCCCGGTTGTGGGACGCGATCCTCGCCGCGGTGAAGGGCTGAGCCGATGACGACCGTCGACCTCTACCGGACCGTGCGGCTGATCCGCCGCTTCGAGGAGCGTGCGATCGAGTTCGTCCGGTCCGGTGAGATCGTCGGCGGCATTCACCCGTACGTCGGTCAGGAGGCGATCGCCGCCGGAGTGTGCGCCGCGTTGCGGACGGACGACCTGATCACCAGCACGCATCGCGGACACGGTCACGTGCTGGCCAAGGGGGTGAACCCGGCCCGGATGTTCGCCGAGCTGATGGGCCGGGAATCGGGGCTGAACAAGGGCCGGGGCGGTTCGATGCACGCGGCCGACTTCGGCCTGGGCATTCTTGGCGCGAACGCCATCGTGGGTGCGGCCGGCTCGATCGCGACCGGCGCCGCCTGGGCGCACCGCCGGCTGGGCCGTTCGACTGTCGCCGCCACCTTCTTCGGTGACGGCGCGGTCAACGAAGGGATGTTGCTGGAGGCATTCAATCTGGCCGCGCTCTGGAACGTCCCGGTGCTGTTCGTCTGCGAGAACAACGGCTACGCCACCACGATGCCGGTGGCGTCGGCGGTGGCGGGCAGCATCACCGGCCGGGCCAAGGCGTTCGGCATCCCGGCCTTCACGATCGACGGGCAGGATCCCGAGAAGGTGCTGGCGGCAACGACTGCCGCGGTCGAGCGGGCCCGGGCGGGTAGGGGGCCGACCTTCCTGGAGTGCACGACGTACCGGTTCGACGCGCACCACACGTTCGAGCACCGGGCTCGGTTGAACTATCGGTCGGCCGAAGAACTGGCCGCTGGGTGCTCACGGGATCCGGTGGAGATCCAGGGTGCCCGGCTGTCCGCCGAGGACCGCGCGGCCGTCGATGCCGAGATCGAAGCGCTGCTCGATGCGGCGGCCGGGAGTGCGCTGGGTGGCGCCCATCCCGATCCCGCCGCTGCTCTCGAGTATCTCTACGCATCGCCGGAGGTGTTCAGCTGATGCCCAAGTTGTCCTACTTGAAGGCGATGAACCGCGCGCTCGGTGACGAGATGGAGGCCGACGAGCAGGTGTTCCTGCTCGGTGAGGACATCCGCGTCGCGGCGTCCAACCTCACCGCCGGTCTGTTCGGGCGCTTCGGGCCGGAGCGGGTGCTCGATACGCCGTTGTCGGAGCAGGCGTTCACCAACTTCGCGACCGGTGCGGCACTGGCCGGGCTGCGACCGGTGATCGAGTTCCAGATCCCGTCGCTGCTCTTCCTCGTCTTCGAGCAGATCGCGAACCAGGCCCACAAACTGTCGCTGATGTCCGGTGGGCAGTGCAGTGTGCCGGTCACGTACGTCGTACCGGGGTCGGGGTCGCGGACCGGGTGGGCCGGGCAGCACTCCGACCATCCCTACAGCCTGTTCGCGCATGTAGGCGTGAAGACGGTGGTGCCGGCGATTCCCGCGGACGCCTACGGATTGTTGCTGTCGGCAATCCGCGACGACGACCCGGTGGTCGTCTTCGCGCCGGCCGGAGCGCTCGGCTTCCGGGAAGATGTCGACTTCTCGACCTTGGCGCCGGTGCCGCTCGGTGTCGGCCGGATCGCCCGGGCCGGGTCCGATGTCACGGTGGTTGCGTTGGGCCACCTTCTGCAGGATGCCCTGGCGGTCGCCGACGAGCTGGCCGGTGAGGCGTCGATCGAGGTGTTCGATCCGCGGACCGTCTATCCGTTCGACGTCGAGGGCCTGGCCGCGTCGGTCGCCCGGACCGGACGGTTGGTGGTGATCGACGACTCGAACCGGACCAGCGGCTTCGGCGCCGAAGTACTGGCGCTGGCTGCTGAGCGGTTCGAGCTGGTGGCGCCGCCGCGACGAGTCACCCGGCCCGATGGTGCCGTGCTGCCGTTCGCACTGGCCCTCGATCGAGCGGTCCAGCCCGGACGCGATGACCTGGTCGCGGCCGTCCGCGGCGTACTCGAGGGGGAGAAGAAGTGACGACGACCCGACCATCCGCCGCCGAGCTCTGGCCGGTCCTGCCGGACCACGTCCGCGAGCGATTCCTTGCTTACGGCCACAAATACTGGCAGCAGGTGTACGACGATGTCGCGCTGCAGAACCAGAACTGGATCCCGCTGCGCTCCCCGGTCGCCACCCACGCCGGGTTCGCCGAGATGAACCGCATCACGCAGCGGGTCTCGCAACTCGTGCTGGACGCCTGTCGTCGCCGCGCCCGGACGGCCGGCGAGCTGCGCGCCGTACTGGGCGTCCCGGACGGCCGGATCCAGTTTCTGGATGACGACGAGCCACTCACCGGACGGCTGCTCAACGCGATCCGCTCGGATCTGCTGCTGGAGCGTGGCGTGCCGCGGATGGTGGAGTGCAACGTCGAGAGCGCGCTGGGCGGCGTACTGGATGCCGATGGCGTGATCAAGCGGTGGATGGAGGTCTACCGCGAGGAGCCGATGTTCACCGCGATGGGTGCGGCCAAGGCGCCGTCGGCGGTCGACGGTCGCTTCGACGCGATCCGGGCGGATGTCGGGCCCGGCAAGGTCACCGCGATGGTCTACACCTCCAAGGGCGGCTACCCGCGCGCGAACGACACGGCGTACATGATCAACCGGCTGCGGCCCTTCGCCGACCGGGGCCGGGAGCTGGGCGTCGACCTGCTCGTCTACCCGCTCGAGTTGCTCGTCCAGGACGCGGACGGGCGGTTGATGGCCGGAGACAGGACCCTCGACGCGGTCTGGCGGATGTTCGTGCCGACGTTCGTCAGCGACTCCGAGGGGATGAAGGCGCTGCAGGCGGCGTACGCGGCCGGGACCTTCCGGATGTATCTGCCTACTGCTGTCTGGTTGCTGAGCAACAAGACGATCTTCGCCTGGTTGTGGGACGACGTCGACCAACTGCCCGAAGAAGACGCCGAGATCGTCCGCGCGCACATCCCGCGCACCTGGCTCTACGAAACCGCGCACCGGCAGCGGCTGATCGACGAACGCGAGCGGCTGGTGTTCAAACCGACCGACGACTACGGCGGCCACGGCGTCTTCATCGGGCCGCTCACCTCGCCGGAGGACTGGATCGCGGCGATCGACGGGGCGCAGGGGCCGCACATCTTCCAGGAGCTGATCGAGGCGGATCCGCTGACGATGCAGTTCCTCAAGCCGGCCACCGGCGAGGTGGTCGAGGCGGACGTCTCGTACTGCGTCTCGACCTACCTGTTCGACCGGATCCCCGCCGGTGCCTTCACTCGTTTCTCACCGCCCGGAGCGGGCGGGGTGGTGAACCTGACCCAAGGGGCGCTGACCGGCGGCCTGCTACTCGTGAACGTGGGGGAGTACTGATGAGCTTCGACTGGCAGGGGACGTCCTTCGACTACTGGCACGAGTTGCCGCAGGCTGCCAAGGACAAGGTGCTCGCGGCCGGCGAAGAGGACTGGCAGAAGGTTTTCAACGGAGTTCTGACCTTCAACAAGTCCTGGCGCCCGCTGCGGCCGGTGATGATCCACCAGGACACGTACGACGCGCTCGGTGCGGTGATGGACCGACTGCTGCAGCTCCTCCTGGAGACCGGGATGCGCCGGGCGACGACGGCCGGTGAGTTGCGCAAACTCCTCGGTACGCCGGACGGCCTGATCGAGTATCTCGACGACGACGAGGTGCTCGGCGAGCACCTGATCCAGTCCGGCCGGCCGGACATCCTGATCAGCGGCGGCGTACCGAAGTTCGTCGAGTTCAACATCGGCAGTGAGGCCGGGTGCGTCTGGGACACCGAACGCGTCTCGACGCGCTTCCTCTCGATGTTCACCGAGCACGGTCTGGAGACGCTCGACGGGACGGACGGTCCGGTGCGGGTCGCCGCGCCGCCTTCGCCGGTCGACGGTCGGTACCGCGCGATCATCGACACCCTTGGCCTCCAGCCCGGCGACCGGCTGACGACCGTACTGCGCACCGAAGGCGACTACCCCGGCAGCGACAACCTGCCCGCGATCGTCCGTTCGCTCGACCCGTACATCGAGCGTGGCAAGGCGTTCGGGATCGACGGCGACGTCGCCCCACTCGTCTGGCTCGAGCCCGGCGAGGACGGTGAGTTGCTCAACCAGGGCAGGCCGGTGGAAGCCGTGTTCCGCCTGTTCGTCTGCACGGACATGCCGCAGATTCCCGGCCAGGCGGCGCTGAAGGCCGCGGTCGAGTCCGGCCGGTCCAAACTCTTCACCTCGTCGGCGGGCTGGCTGCTGGCGAACAAGCTCGTGCTCGCCTGGCTCTGGGACGACCTGGATCTGCTGCCCGAGGAGGACCAGGAACTCGTCCGGCGCCACGTCCCCAGGAGCCGGATCATCACCGCGTCGATGCTCAACGAGGCCCTTGCCGATCAGGCCGCGCTGGTGCTGAAGCCGGCCGACGACTACGGCGGTGCCGGCGTACTGGTCGGCCATGAGACCGACCCCGGCGCGTGGCGGGACGGGCTCGAGGAGGCGATTCTCCGGGGCGGCTACCTGTTGCAGGACTACGTCCGGCCGGACCGGCTGACGATGGACTTCACCCACATCGAGACCGGCGAGCGGTTGCAGGTCGAGGTGCCGTACTCCGTGGGGCCGTACACGTTCGGCCGGAAGGCGTTCGGCTGCTTCCTGCGGGTCGGCTGCCACGAGCAAGGTGAGGTGCTGAACCTGAAGCGCGCCATCCACGTCACCGGGCCGCTCCTGGTCACGACATGACCGATTGGCAGGCGCAGCGCGGATTCGATGCCTGGGGCAACTTATCCGCCGAGGTTCGGGCGGCAGTGCTGGCCGCGGGCGACGCCGGCTGGCGTGAGGTCTTCGACGAGATCGCCACCTACAACGAGACGTGGCGTCCGCTCCGGCCGGTTTTGATGGACAAGCACTGGCTGGACGACCTGTACGCGTTGAGCGATCGAATGCTGCAACTGCTGCTCGACTGTTGCCGGCGCCGAGCCGGTACAGCGGGTGAACTGCGCAAGCTGCTCGGCATCCCGGACGGCCGGGTCGAGTTCCTGGACGACGCCGAGCCTCTCGGCGACCACTTGGTGATGTCCGGGCGACCGGACATCCTGCTGACCGACGGCGTACCGAAGTTCGTCGAGTTCAACGTCGGCAGCGATGTCGGCAGCGTCTGGGACTCCGAGAAGGTCTCGGCGCGCTTCCTCGACCTCTTCCGCACTTCGGGAGTGGACAGGTTGCTGCCGGTCGAGACGCCTGCGTCGGCGGTCGACGGCCGGTACGCCGCGATTCGCGCGGCACTCGGGCTTGCCGAGGGTGCCCGCCTGACGATGGTGTTCCGGACCGACGGCGAGTATCCGGAGTCGCACGACCCGGAGAAGCTGGTCGAACTCCTGCAGCCGTTCGTGGAGCGCGGCCGCGCACACGGCTACGACATGGACGTCCAGCCGGTCGACTGGCTGTCGCTGAACGAGAACAACGAGCTGATGGGACGTGATCGCCGGATCGAGGCGATCCTGCGGTTGTTCGTCTGCTCCGAGATGCCACCGACCGTTGGTCTGCACGCGATCAAGGACGCCGTGCAGGCCGGTACTGCGAGGCTGTTCACCTCGGCGGCTTCGTGGCTGATCAGCAACAAGCTGGTGTTCGCCTGGCTCTGGGAGGACGCCTCGTTGCTGCCCTCTGCGGACGCGGAGCTGGTACGGACCCACCTGCCACGCACGCGACTTCTTACCCCGGAGCTGGTCTCCTCCGTGCTTGCTGAGCAGGAGCTGCTGGTCCTCAAGCCCGCCGACGAGTTTGGTGGTTCAGGCGTCGTGGTCGGCCGGGAGGCGAGTCCTGAGGTGTGGCAGGCGCTGGTCGAGCGGGGCGCCTCGGAGGGACTGCATCTGGTGCAGGACTACTCGCGGCCGGACCGGATGGTGATGGACTTCGTGCATCTGGACAGCGGTGCGCATGACACCGCCGAGGTGCCGTTCTCGATCGGGCCGTACACCTTCGGGCGGCGCGGTTCGGGGTGCTACGTGCGGATCGGCAGTCAGGGCGAGGGGGAGGTTCTCAACCTCAAGCGCAACGTCCACGTCACCGGCTCACTCCTACTCGGTAGCGCGTGATGCTAGTGGGCGACGTACTCCAATGCGCGTGGACCTGCCGTGGGGGTGTGGATGGCTGCCCGGCGCAGGCCCGCGGCCGCTGCTGCGGCGTCGTACTCGGCGAGAGTGCGTTCGCGGCCGTGGCCGAGGACGAGCATCAGCAGGTCCATCGCGGCGAACACGGCCGGGACGGTGTCGGAGGCCTCCAGGACCAGGACGGAACCGCCGGGGAGCAGGGCGTTCCGGCACTTGGTGAGCGCCTCGACGGCTTGGTCGTCCTCGAAGGAGTGCAGGAGATAGCGCAGTACGAACGCGTCGGCCTGCGGGAGTTCCAGCTCGAAGAGGTTGCCGCCGAGGACGTCGCAGGTCACACCGGCCTTGGAGAACTCACGCTGGGCGGTCTCGATGCTGGCGGGCAGCTCGACGAGGGTGCCTCGGAGGGCTGGGAAGGCGGTCAGCAGCGCGATGAGCTGAGCACCGGTACCACCGCCGACGTCGACGACATGCGTGAAGCGCGACCAGTCGAGCACCTGCGCCAGAGCGGGCCCTTCGGTCCTGGCCCGCTCACCCATCAACTCGTCGTACGACGCGGCCGCACCCGCCGACAGACTCAACTTGTTGCCAGCAGCCACAGGTCCGCCATCCCGCACAGTCCCCAGCAACCCAAAGAAGGCACGATCCATGTGCCCCCCAAACCCCTCCAGATCCAGCCACTTCCGCATCGACCCCGGCGCATCATCCAGCAACCACCGTCCGCCCTCACCCAGAGCGAAGCGAGCCTCCGCCCTGCCCTGCCCGCCCCCGAGGCGGCCGGCCGATGCCCCCTCGCCTTCCCTTTGTTCTTCGTCGCCCGTGGCCTGGAAGAGGCCACGGGCGACGAGGTAGTTCATCAGCCTTCGGAGGGCTTCTGGGTCTGCACCTGCTTTGTCTGCGAGAGCCGTGGAGGTGAGCGGGCCGTCCGCCAGCAGGTCTGCGACGCGGAGGGTGGCGGCTACGCGGATCGCCATCGGGAGGATCAGGTCGCTGGCGGCGGCGAGTTCGGCGGGGGTCATCGGGGGTCTCCTGTGGGTTGGGCTGTTTCGGCCACCGGCTGGCGGTGGTGCCGGACGAGCGGGATCAGCGTCAGCGCGAGCAGCACCACGCCGCCGACCAGGATGGTGGGCCGCAAGCCCGCGTTCGCCGCCGCGACGCCGGCCAGCGCGCTGCCGATCGGGATGCCGGAGACCGCCACCGCGGCGACCACCCCGAACACGCGCGTCTGCAGCTCGGCTGGGATCCGCTCGTACAGCACTGCGCCGACGATCGGATTCACACTCGCCATCCCGAACCCGGCGAAGAATGTCACCGCGAGCACCACCCAAAGGCTGTCACTGATCCCGAGGACAAGAATTCTCGGCGCGCCACCGATCGCCGCCCCGATGAAAAAGGAAAGCATCTGCGGAAGCTTTGTCGCGAAGATCGTGAATACCACGTTCCCGGCCAGTGAACCGGCCGCGAAACAACCGAGGATGATCCCCAGCTTGGTCGGCGACCCGAACACGTCCTGCACCCACAATGGCAACAACACGGTGCTGGTCGCGTGCTGGAACAAATTGAGCAGGAACAAGGTCGAGATCATCCCGAGCAACAGCTTGTCCGCGCGCAAGAAGCTGAACCCACCGCGCAGCGCTTTCAGGTACGGCTCGCGCACCGGCGTGACGTCCTGCGGCTCCGGCGCCGGCCTCACCAGCGTCCCGACCAGCACCGCCGCAACGGCGAACGTCGCGGCGTCCAGCCAGATCGTTTCGCGCGCTCCGAGGGTTGCCACCAGGATGCCCGCGAGCGGCGCTCCGATCAGCCCGGCAGTGCGGTTCATCGCCTCATATGCGCTGGTCACGCGGATCATCGGGATGCCCGACTCCGCCGTCACCGGCCGCAGCAGGACGTGCTTCACCCGGTCGCCGACGCCGCGCATCCCGCCCGCGACGGCGATCAGCACGACCAGTTGCCAGAACCCGAAGTCGGGCGTCGCGGCCACGATCGCCATCGCCGCCGCCGAGCTCAGGTCGCAGAAGATCGACGTCCGGCGCATCCCGAACCGGTCCGCGATCGGCGCGGCCAGAACACTCGTCAGCAGATACGGAATCATTTCCGCCGCGGCGACCAGTCCCATTTTCGCCGGACTGCCCGTGGTGATCAGCACCAGCCACGGAATGGCGACCACCGAGAATCGGCTGCCGAAGGCCGAGAAGACATCGGCGGTGAGTAATGCGTAAAGCCCTACTCGCCGTTGCTGAATCATATCCGCCCCTCTGCTCGCCGCGCCCGCCCCCGGCAGTCACAGTACGCCAAGTTTCAGCTCGGGGTAAGCGTTCCGCAAGGCCGTTCCAGGCCGCGGAAAGAAAGCAGAGAACACGCATCCGGCATGCCGAAAACCTGGGGGAGAAAATGACTGCGGACGATATTGTCAGAGCACTCGCCGCCGGCGGGACCGCCGACCCGTACTCGCTGTACGCCGACCTGCACCGGCTCGGCGAGGCCGTCGCGCTGACCGCGCCCGACCTGCCGTACGCCGCGACCGTGCACAGCTACCGGGCCGTCGACCAGCTGATGCGGGACACCTCCTTCGAGGTGTACGACGCGTTCTGGCTGGCCTCGACGACGCCGGACTGGCAGCGGCATCCGGTGCTGGTGATGCTGATGAACTCGATGATGTTCAGCAACGGCGACCAGCACGGCCGGATGCGCGCGCTGTTCCGCAAGGTCTTCACCCCGCGGCGGGTCCGCAGGATGGAACCCGAGATCGTCCGGATCACCGCCGAGCTGCTGGACCGGCTCGCCGAGCTGGGTGCCGACGGCGCCGAGGTCGACTACATGGCCGAGTTCGCCTATCTGCTGCCGGCCAGGGTGGTCGGCCGGCTGCTCGGGTTGCCGGACGAGGACATCAGCTGGTTCCGCTCGCAGGTCGACCTGATCAACGACTGGCTCGACTTCCGCCGGAAGGGACCCGAGGTCCTGGCGGCTGCGGACCAGGCCGCGGCCGGGATCACGGAGTACTACCTGGAGCTGATCGCTCTGCGCCGGAAGGATCCGCAGGCGGACCTGATCAGCGATCTGGTCCGGGCGGTCGACCGCGGCCAGCACCAGGTGACCGATCTGGAGCTGGTCGGCAACCTGCTGGTGCTCTTCAATGCGAGCTTCAGCACGACGATCCACCTCTTCGGCAACGCCCTGCCGCTCCTGCTCGAGCGCCCCGCAGTCCAGATACCGGCGTTCGTGGAGGAGGTACTGCGGTACGAGACGCCCGCGCACGTGTTCATCCGGGTGGCGAGTGCCGACACGGAGTTCCTCGGCGTACCGCTGAAGCGGGGGGAGCTGGTCGCAGTACTGACCGGAGCGGCGAACCGTGATCCTCGGCGGTTCCCCGAGCCGGACCGGTTCGACCCGGCGCGACCGGACAACCAGCCGATCAGCTTCGGAGCCGGACCCCACTACTGCCTCGGCGCCGCCCTGGCCCGAGCCGAGGCGCGCCTGGCCCTACCGATGGTCCTGGAGCGCTTCCCACGGCTGACCCTCGGAGGCCCACCGATCCACACCGACCAACTCATTCTGCACGGCTACAAGTCCCTACCGATCGTGCTCGGGAGGTAAACCCACAGCGACAATTCGACAAACTCACTCAACCTGAATTCAGTGGTATTGAGGAAAACCACTGTCTACGCTTCCGCACGCCCAAATCCAGGTAATTCGGCGGACAGCCTTCGGATGGTTTCGGCGGCAGCTATTGCGTCGCTCCGGGCGGTGCCGTGGCGGCCGTCAGGGGAATAGAGCGCCGGGTCCGTGGAAAGCGGGTGGTCGGTCAGGTGGACGTGGATCGTGCCCAGGCGTCCGGCGAGTGCGCGGGTGCGTTCCGACAGGGTCGTCATGCGGGTCCGGAGGCCCGGACGGAGCCAGTCGGCGACGGCGGGGGAGTAGGAGACGTTGAACATGCCGAGGGTGATCACGTCGGCTCCAGCGGCCTGCAGCGCCGTGATCATCGCAGTCAGCTCCTCGTCGACGCGATCCGGGTTGTAGCGGGCGCTGAAGGCGTCGTTGCCACCGCCGACGACCAGTGCGAGGTCCGGCTCGAAGGCAAGCGCCGGAGCCAGTTGCGTGGCCCGGATCTCGTGCGCGCGAAGCCCGCTCACGCCGAGGTTGAGGTAGTGCGGGACCTGGAGCTCATGCGCCAGCCGGTCCGCCCACTGCAGCTCGGAGTACCCAGGCACCGGCGAGCACAGCCCCTCCGCCACGCTGTCGCCCAGTACGACGAACCGCCGCCACGGATGCCCGGCCAGCAGTTTCGCGGCCTCTCCCTCGGCCAGGCAGTACTCGTCCGTCGCCTCAGTGAGCACGTCGCGCTCGCAGGGTCACCTTGTCGACCTTGTGGGCGGACGTCAGCGGCAGCTCGTCGAGGAAGTCGATGGCGCGCGGCGTCCACATCTCGTTGAACTCGTCGCGGACCAGCCGCTGCAGCTCGCCCGCCGTCACCACGGCACCGTCGTACCGGACCACGTACGCGTGCGGCACCTCCCCGAAGGCCTCGTCCGGTACGCCGATCACCGCCGCCGCTCGGACCCCCGGATGCGACTGCAGCAGGTCCTCGATCGGGCGGCAGTACACGTTCCAGTTGCTGGCCCCGGTGACGATCGTGTCCTGCACGCGATCCACGACGTAGAGGTAGCCGTCGGCGTCCAGGTAACCCAGGTCGCCCGTGCGCACCCAGCCGTCGACGATGGCCTGCTCGGTCAGGTCCGGGCGGCCCCAGTACCCCGCGAAGCGGAGCTTGCTGGTCGCGTAGATCTCGCCCGTGCTGCCGGCCGGCGCCGGGTTGCCGTTGGGGTCGCGGATCTCCACCCGGACGTCCCCGTACGGCGTACCGGACGACCGCAGTCGCTCGGGATGATCCGGGTCCTCGGTGAGCCCGGGCTGGGCCGTCACGACGATGACCTCGCTCAGGCCGTAGACGATGCGCAGTACTGGCCCGAAGCGCGCAATGGCCTGCCGTAGCCGCGTTGGTGCCGCTGGACCGGCGCCGACGTTGAGCATGAACAGGCTGCTCACGTCGGTCGTCGGCAGGTCGGGATGGTCGAGCAGCTGGTAGAGCAGCGGCGGCGACACGTACGTCGAGTTGATCCGCTCACGCTCGATCGTCGCCAGTGCGCGGCCGGCGTCCCACTCGTCCTCGAGGAACAGCACGCCGCCCATGAACAAGTTGAAGAAGCTGGTGATCTGGCCGCTCGCGAACGCCATCGGCGAGTGCGAGAGGTGCCGCAGTACGGGCAGCCCGGCGGCCAGGTAGTCGGCGGCCAGCGTCAGGATCTGCTCGTAGAAGGCCTGCCGGTGGTGCACCAGCTTGGGCTCGCCGGTGGTCCCGCTCGTCTGCAGGCAGGTCGCGGGCGCCAGATCGCCGTACTCCGGCTGGAACGTCGTGCTCGGCGGTTGCAGCAGGTCCGGTCCTAACCCGCCTTCACCGAGGCAGTGCACCGGTACTCCGAGGCTCACGGCGAGGCGCTCGCCGACCAAGGCCTTGGTCCGCGCGTCGTAGACGAACACGTCCGCCTCGGACAGCCGCGCGAACGCCTCGATCTCCCGGCGGCCCGCGATCGGTGCGATCCACATCGTCCGGGCACCGACGAGGTGCAACGCGAGCTGCAGGCCCGGCAACTCGATCGTGTTGCCCGCGAGCACGAGTACGCCGGTGCCCGGGCCGATGCCGCGATGCTGCAGCGTCGCGGCCAGATCGAGCACTTGCGTCCGCAGCTCGGCGTACGTGAGCCGCTTGCCGCCGGCCACGATCGCCTCGGCCTCGCCGTACCGCGCGAAAAGCCCGAGTGCGGTGACGACATAGGAAGCGGACCGCTCCAGGTCCTGGTCCAGCACGACATCGACCGACATGGCGCCCCACCCTTTCGGTATCCGCCGAGACTGTACTGCGGGAAATTCCCGGCGGCCAGCTTTCGGGCGAATTCAAGCGAGTAATTCAAAGAGCCCGTTGACGTGTCAGGAATCCGGAACTAGGTTGCCGTCACCGCCACTCGCGCAGGGTATTTCTCGCCCGTCGCGCGCCAACCCATTGGGGGGTTGTTCCATGCGCATTCCCAGTACCGTCAGATCGGCCGCACTAGCGGCCGCCGTCACGCTGGCCGGCTCGTCGCTGGCCTACACAGGATTGGCACAGACCGGCTCAGAAGCCCAGACCGCCGAACAGGGCGGCCGTTCCGAGTGGGTGGGGAGCTGGTCCACCGGCGTCGTCCGCCCGGAGGCGACCGGTTTCACCTCCACCGGCCTCAACAACCAGAGCGCCCGCTACGTGGTCCGGCCGTCCGTGGGGGGCGACAAGGTCCGGATCCGGTTCTCGAACATCTACGGCGACCGGCCGGTGCAGATCGGCGCGGCGACCGTCGCGAAGGCCGACACCGCGACGCCGGTGCAGTCCGACATCGACCCGGCCACCAAGCGCACGCTGACCTTCAACGGTTCGCCGACCGCGGTGATGAACAAGGGCGCCGAGCTGCTCAGCGATCCGGTGAACCTGCGGGTCGCCGACCTGAGCACGCTGGTGGTCAGCGTCTTCTACCCGACCGCGACCGGCCCGACCAGCTGGCACGCACAGTCGCTGCAGCAGAACTTCTTCGGTCCCGGTGACCTGACGAACTCCACCGCGGGGACCGACTACATCACCACCCGAGCCTGCTGCTGGACGTTCCTGTCCGGGGTCGACGTCAAGACCGAGAAGTCCGACGGCGCGATCGTCGTCCTCGGCGACTCGATCGCCGACGGCCTGGCCAGTACGCCGAACGCCAACAACCGCTGGCCCGACCAGCTCGCCGAGCGCCTGGTAGCCGACCACCCCCGCAAGGTTCCCGGCGTGCTGAACGTCGGCCTGGCCGGCAACCGGCTGCTGAACGACAGCTCCGGTCCGATCCTCGGCGGCCCTAGTGGCATCGAGCAGCTCGGCCTGAACGCGCTGGCCCGGCTGAACGAGGACGTCTACGGCCAGACCGACGCGCGCGTGGTCATCACCCACCTGGGTGTGAACGACATCTGGATGAACGGCGCCACCTCGGAGCAGATCATCGCCGCGCTCCGGCAGATCAACAGCCAGCTGCGCGAGAAGGGCATCCGCAGTCTGGGCGCCACCATCACGCCGTACGGTGGGTTCACCACGCCGGGTGGCTGGACGGCGGAGAAGGAGGCGACCCGCGTCGCGGTCAACACCTGGCTGCGGAGTCAGCACGAGTTCGACGGACTGGTGGACTTCGACCAGGCGGTCCGGGACCCTGCCGCGCCGGAGAAGCTCCTGCCGGCGTACGACGGTGGCGACCACATCCACCTGAGCGATGCCGGTTACCAGGCGATGGCCGACGCGGTTCCGCTGCATCTGGTTCGCTGAGAATCTAGTTTCTCGCCTGCCGCCGGCCCTGTTGGCCGGCGGCAGGCCATCAATGTGAGAGGTACACCCATGCCGCTGGATCCCCAGGTCGAAGAACTGCGTGCGAAGCGTGAAGCGGAGAACGTGCCGCAGCTGTACACGCAGACGCTGGAAGAGGCTCGCGCCGCCGATCTCGCTGCCATCCAGGCAGGTGGTGGCGACGTGGAGCCGGTGCATCTCGTCGAGGATCTGGTCACGGACTCGGGCGTGCCGCTGCGTCGGTATCGGCCGGAGGGTGAAGGGCCGCTGCCCACGCTGGTGTACTTCTTCGGCGGCGGCTGGACGCTCGGCAGCATCGACACGGCCGACGGCGTCTGCCGCCAGCTGGCGAATCTGGTGCCGTGCCAGGTGATCACCGTCGGGTACCGGCTCGCCCCGGAGAATCCGTTCCCGGCCGCCGTCAACGACTGCCACCGGGCCACCCAGTGGATCGCTGGTCATGCCGTTGAGCTGGGTGTTGATGTCGCACGCCTGGCCGTGGGCGGAGATAGTGCCGGTGGCAACCTTGCGGCCGCAACCACCTTGCTGGCAAGGGATTCCGGCCCTGCGCTGGCCGCTCAGCTGCTCGTCTACCCGAACACACTGTACGGCTCGGACACCGCCTCCATGCGGGCCGGCGACGACCCGTTCCTCTTCAACCGCACCTCGGTCAACTGGTACTGGAAGCACTACCTGGCCGACGAGTCCGACGGTACGAACCCGCTCGCCTCACCGCTGCTCGCCTCTTCGCACGCGGGACTGCCGCCGGCTCTCGTCATCACCGCGGAGTTCGATCCACTGCGCGACGAAGGCGAGTTCTACGCCGAGAAGCTGTACGCCGCGGGCGTCCCCACCGAGATGGTCCGCTACAACGGCATGATCCACGGCTTCTACACGATGTCCGGCGTCCTGGACACGGCTCGTCAGGCCCTCGCCGATTCGGCCGCCTGGCTGCGCAGGACTCTCGACGATGCCTGAGTCGCTCCCGGAGTACGAGGAACTGGCGGCGCAGGTACTCCCGGCGGCCGTCCGTGACTTCGTTGCCGGGGGCAGCGGTAGTGAGACGACGCTCCAGTTGAACCGGGCGGCCCTCGACTCGGTGACCCTGGTGCCGCGGGTGCTCAGCGGTGTCGAGGCCGCGGATACGTCGTCCCGCTTGATGGGTGGCGTGGCCGCGATGCCTGTGGTGGTCGCGCCGATGGCTTATCAGCGGCTGTTGCATCCGGAGGGGGAGTTGCTGCTGGCAACGACGGCGGCCGAGGCTCAGATCCCTTACGTGATCAGCACTTTGAGCAGCTACCCGCTGGAGAAGATCGCCGGAGCGGCGCCTTCCTGGTTCCAGCTGTACTGGTTGCGGGATCGCGCGATGATCGAGTCGTTGGTGGATCGCGCCGAAGCGGCCGGCTGTGGTGCGTTGATGGTGACCGTGGATGTTCCGGTGATGGGCCGCCGGCTGCGCGACGTACGGAACTCCTTCGCGTTGCCTCCCGATGTCGTTGCGGCCAACCTTGTCGATGCTCCGAGCGAGGCGCACGTCGGAGTACCGGGGCTGTCTGCTGTTGCTGCCCACACTGCGTCGGCTTTTGAGCCCGCCGTGTCGTGGCGGGATCTTGAGTGGCTGAAGCAACGAACTGGGCTTCCCCTGCTGGTGAAGGGGATTCTCGATCCGCGCGACGCTCTGCGCGCGGTGGAGATAGGGGCCGATGGCATCGTTGTGTCGAATCACGGTGGCCGGCAACTGGACGGAGCTGTTGCCTCGATCAACGCGTTGCCGCCGATAGTGGATGCCGTGGGCAAGGAGTGTTCGGTGCTGCTGGACAGTGGGATTCGGAGCGGTACCGACGTACTGCGCGCGCTCGCGCTCGGCGCTTCCGCCGTACTGGTCGGGAGACCGTTGCTGTGGGCACTCGCTGTTGATGCCTGTAGCCCCGCGCTTGAGCTGCTGCGCAGGGAGTTGGCCGATGCCATGCTGCTCGCGGGCTGCGCGAACCTCGCCGCTGCGGCCCGGCTCACCACCGGGAGGGCGTGATGGCCGATCTCGATCTCGCCGACCTGCACGGTTCGCTCACCGACCGCGCGCTGAACTCGATGAACTTCCTCAACGAGATCGCCAACCACTATCCCGACGCCATCTCGCTGGCGGCGGGCCGGCCGTCCGAGGAGTTCTACGCGCTCGAGGACCTGCACTCCTACCTCGACACGTTCAGCGGGTATCTGCGCGACGAGCTCGGGTACGACGAGGCGGGGGTGCGCCGGGCGATCTTCCAGTACGGCCGGACCAAGGGCATCATCCACCCGCTGATCGCGCGCAACCTGGCCGTCGACGAAGGCATCACCGTCGACCCGGAGGCGATCGTCGTGACGGTCGGCTGCCAGGAAGCGATGGTCCTCGTACTCCGCGCGCTGCGGGCCGGCCCGGCCGATGTGTTGCTCGCGATCTCACCGGCGTACGTCGGAATCACCGGCGCGGCGCGACTGGTCGACCTTCCGGTCCTACCGGTTGCCGGGGGCAACGAGGGTGTCGATCTCGATGATCTTGTTGCCGTGGTCAAGCGTGCCCGCGCCGAGGGACTGCGTCCGCGTGGCTGCTATGTGATGCCCGACTTCGCCAATCCCTCCGGGCTCAGTCTCGATCTGGAGAGTCGGCGGCGGCTCCTGGAGATCGCCTCGCAGGAGGACCTGCTACTGCTGGAGGACAACCCGTACGGGCTGTTCCCCGCGGCCGGTGTCGAGCGGGTGCCGACCCTGAAGGCGCTGGACACCGATCGCCGGGTGATCTACCTCGGATCCTTCGCCAAGACCGCGCTGCCGGGTGCGCGCGTCGGCTACGTGGTCGCGGACCAGACCGTCGCGTCGCCGGACGGCTGCGTCGGTCTGCTCGCCGACGAGTTGTCGAAGATCAAGAGCATGCTCACGGTCAACACTTCGGCCGTCGCCCAGGCGGTGATCGGCGGCAAGCTGCTCCAGAACGACTGCAGTCTGGTCGCGGCCAACCAGCGTGAGCGCGAGGTCTACGCCGCCAACCTGCGAGCGATCACGGACGGCCTGGCGACCCGCTTCCCCGCTGGCGAGGTCACCTGGACAGTGCCGTCCGGTGGCTTCTTCGTCGTGGTCACCGTCCCGTTCCCCGTGGACGACGCCCTCCTGGAGAAGTCGGCCCACGAATACGGCGTCCTGTGGACCCCGATGAACCACTTCTACGACTCCGGCGTCCCGACCAACTCGCTCCGGCTGTCCTGCAGTTCCGTGACTGCCGCCCAACTGGATGCCGGCCTGAACCGCCTCGCCGCCCTCATCCACGACAACCTCTGAGAATTGGTCCCCTCTCCTGTGGCTGAATCGGCTCTGTAGGCAAGACCGGTCCGCTCCTACGGTGAAGTCATGTCCGATCTCGCCTGTGAGCTCCCGACCCCGACCCCTTCGCCGCTGGCTGTCCCCGCTGAACGGCTCGTCACGCCGCGCTTCGCCCGGCTGCTGGTGATGGTGTTCGGGTCAGGGCTGAGCATGTACCTGCTGACCTCGGTGGTTCCGCTGTACCTCGCGGCCAACGGGTCAGGAGGCGTCGGCGCCGGCCTGTCCACCGGCGCGATGATGCTGTCGGCCGTGGCGATGGAGCTGCTGCTGCCACGGATGCTCAGGCGATTCGGGTACTTCGGGACCCTCGGCCTGGGACTCGTACTGCTCGGGGCACCGTCCCTCGTGCTGCTGTTCACCTCGTCGCTGCCGCTCGTGCTCGGCGTCTGCGTGGTTCGCGGCGCCGGCCTGGCGATCATGGTCGTCGGCGCGGTCGCACTGGTCGCCGAACTCGTCCCGGCCCACCGGCGCGGCGAAGGGCTGGGCGTGTACGGCGTTGTGGTCGGCCTCCCGGCCGTGATCGGTCTGCCGCTGGGCGTCTACCTGACCGACGTGATCGGGTACGACGCGTTGTTCGTCCTCGCCGCCGTCGCCTCGCTGGCCGGGTTGGCGATGCTGCCGGGGATGCCGCGCCGTAGTACCGGCGACGAAGAACACCACGTGAAGGTGCTCGGCGGGCTGCGGGGGAGTGGCTTGCTGATGCCGACCTTCGTGTTCGCCGCCGTGACCGTTGCCGCGGGCATCAGCGTGACGTTCCTGCCGTTGGGATCGGACAGCCACTTCGCCGTCGCCGTCGCCTTGCTGCTCCAGGCGATCACCGCTCCCGGCGCCCGATGGCTGGCCGGCCGGATCGGCGATCGGATTGGCCCGACGAAGCTGTTGGCGCCCGCGATCCTGCTGGCCGCGCTCGGCGCCGCGTCGCTGATCTTCGTCGGCACCGCCGTAGCCATCATCGTCGGTGCCGCCCTCTTCGGCATCGGTTTCGGCGCCGCGCAGAACCTGACGCTGGCGATCATGTACGACCGCTCACCCAAGTCCCGCTACGGCCAGGTCAGCGCGCTGTGGAACCTCGCGTACGACGGCGGCTGGGGCATCGGCGCGATCCTCTTCGGCTTCGTGGTCGCCGGCACCGGCTACTCCCTCGCCTTCGGCCTCACCGCCGCGATCGTTGCCCTCGCCATCGTTCCGGCCCTGAAAGCCTCACTGCGGGCGACCAGCTGACAACGGTACGCACCCGAGGTAGGCGGACGATTTCAAGCTGGTGGAAAGGTTTTCGCGAGTGACTCTTTCGCAGGCTAGGGTCACCCCGTCTCGATCGAGACATATCGACTTTTTGCCCTGGAGGGGGACTCCTACATGAAACTGCAGCGCTTCGCGCTCGCACTGGCCGGCGCCGGCCTACTCGCCGCCACCGCCGTCTCGGGCACGGCCGCCGCGGCCGACCCCAACCCGTCCTGGAAGACCAAGCTCGGCGAGAAGTCCCAGACGACGGTCAAGGCCGCCGCAGCCGAGTGCGCGAGCTGGGTCGGCTGGGTGCAGCCGTCCGGGCTTGCGCAGCACGCCGACGTGACCCCGTCCAAGCCGCCGAAGGCCGAGAAGTGGAACGACTTCCAGTTCGTCGGCACCCGGGCGTCCGGCACGTGGTACCTGACCGGCAACAGCACGGGCACCCGCGCCTGGTTCTCCGGCCTGTTCCTGCAGGGCGCCAACCTGTACCGGCAGACGTCCTACGTCAACCTGAGCAACGGAGCCATCACGCCGAGCGCGACCCGGGTCGGTAGCGGCTGGACCAGCTTCACCACCATCGCGACCTCGAACTACAGCATCACGACGCCGCGGCACGCGTACCTGTACGGTCTGAACACCAACGGAAGCCTCTACCGCTACGCTCAGATCGGCACCAGCTTCAAGGCGCTCGGTTCGCTCCCCGGCTTCAAGTCGTTCAAGGCGATGACCGTGATCAGCGAGACGGCGACCTACGACACCCTGCTGATGACGACCAAGGCCGGCGCGATCTACACCGTCCGGATCCCGGTCGCCGCCAACGCCAAGCCGGTCCTCAAGCTCGTCCGCAGCACCGGTTTCGCGGCGTACGAGGCGCTGACCTCCCACAGCTGCGGCACCCGCGGCGGCTCGCTGATCGTCGGCGTCGACCACGACACCGACACCGGCCAGCAGTATGCCTTCAGCAAGTTCAACGGCGCATCCACCGCGATGACCGCCTACGGCAAGATCCCGCTCGTCTTCAACGGCACCACCACCGCACCCTTCACCTCGTACTACGACCAGCTGGTCGGCGAGTAACACTCAGCTCCAACCCAACCGGGGACGCCGCTTCTGCGACGTCCCCGGTTGTTTTTGCCCGACGCACCTGCACCCACGCGCCCTCCCGCGCGCAGGGAGGTCAGAGTTTGCGGAGGCGGACCCAGCGGACTGCGTGGTCGGCGCCCTTGCGGAGGACCAGGGTGGCTCGGGAGCGGGTGGGGAGGATGTTTTCGCGGAGGTTGGGGCCGTTGATGCCGTCCCAGAGGGATTCGGCTTTGGCGATGGCTTCTTCGCGGCTGAGTTCGCCGTAGCGGACGAAGTACGACTCCGGGTTGCGGAAGGCTGTTTCCCAGAGTTTGAGGAAGCGGTGGACGTACCAGGAGCGGATGTCGTCGGCCGCCGCGTCGACGTACACGGAGAAGTCGAAGAAGTCGCTGACCGCCAGGCCGCTCTTGCCGTCCGCGTGACGAGGGGCGGGCTGGAGGACGTTCAGACCTTCGAGCAGGAGGATGTCGGGCTGTTCGACCGTGGTGCGGACGTCGGGCATCCGGTCGTAGTGCAGGTGGGAGTAGACCGGTGCTTCGACGTTGTCCATGCCGGACTTCACCTCGACCACGAAGCGCAGCAGCGACTTGCGGTCGTAGGACTCCGGGAAGCCCTTGCGCAGCATCAGGCCGCGGCGTTCGAGTTCGGCGTTGGGCCACAGGAAGCCGTCGGTGGTGACGAGGGCGACGCGGGGGTGCTCGGGCCAGCGGGCCAGGAGTTCGCGCAGCAGGCGGGCGGTCGTGGATTTGCCGACGGCAACCGATCCGCCGATGCCGATCACGAACGGGGTGCGGGCCGCGGCCGGTTTGCCCAGGAACGACTCGGTGTCACTGTGCAGCGCCCGGGCGTGCCGTACGTAGAGTGACAGGATCCGGGACAGCGGCAGGTACACCTCGCGGACCTCGTCGATGTCGATCTCGTCCCCGAGACCGCGCAGCCGCTCGATCTCCTCGGCCGTCAGCGGGGACTCGGTCGTCTCGGCCAGTTGGGCCCAGGCGGCGCGGTCCAGCTCGGTGTACGGGGTCACCTCCCGCGACGGCTGCAGCATGGGGCCCATTCTTCCCACACCTGGCGGGGATACGCTGACCGGCATGTGCGGCAACGAGACTGTGGGTGTGGCAGTTGTCACACCGCGGACCCCATGATCGTCGGCGTGGGCATCGATGTGGTCGATGTCGAGCGGTTCATGAAAACGCTCGAGCGGACCCCGGGACTGCGCGGCCGGGTCTTCACCGAGGCCGAGGCGAAGAAGCCGCCCGCCTCGCTGGCGGCCCGGTTCGCGGCCAAGGAGGCGCTGGCCAAGGCGCTTGGCGCGCCGGCCGGGATGCACTGGCACGACGCCGAGGTGTGGACCGACGACAGCGGCCGGCCGTGGCTGGAGATCACCGGGACGGTCGCCGAGCAGGCCGCGCGGCTCGGGGTACAGAGTCTGCATCTGTCCCTGAGTCATGACGCCGGCATCGCGTCGGCGGTCGTCATCCTGGAGGGTTGAGATGCGCCGCGCCCACACCGTCGAGCAGGTCCGGGCCGCCGAGGCCGAGCTGATGGCCAAGCTCCCCGACGGAACGCTGATGCAGCGCGCCGCGACCGGGCTTGCTGTTGCCATCAGCAACTTCATCGGCTCCACGTACGGCGCCCGCGTGGTGCTGCTGGTCGGTTCGGGTGACAACGGCGGAGATGCCCTGTACGCCGGGGAGAAGCTGGCCCGCCGCGGCGCTCAGGTGGTGGCCGTCCTGCTCTCGGACAAGTACCACCGCGAAGGCCTCGCCGCGCTAACAACAGCCGGCGGCCGCGTCGGCACCACGGACGATGTCGCCACAGCTGATGTCGTTGTCGATGGCATCGTGGGGATCGGCGGCAGGCCCGGGCTCCGGCCGGACGCGCTCGTCGCCGTACAGATCGCCGAGGAACACCACGTGCCGATCGTTGCGGTCGACATGCCCTCTGGAGTCGACGTGGACAGCGGCGAGACACCGGATGAGCACGTGAAGGCAGCACTGACCGTCACGTTCGGCACTCACAAGATCTGTCACCTGATCGACCCGGCCGCCGCGGCGTGTGGGCCGGTCCATCTCGTCGACATCGGTCTCGACCTGCCCCCCGCGCCGATCGAGTCGCTCCAGTCGGCCGACATCCGCAAGCTCTACCCCGTACCGACCGGCGAGTCCGACAAGTACTCCCGTGGCGTCCTCGGCCTGATGGCCGGCTCAGCCCAATATCCGGGTGCCGCGGTGATCGCGACCTCGGGCGCGCTGGCCGGGCCGATCGGGATGCTCCGGTACGTCGGTCCCGACGCCGTCGCGGAGGCCGTCCGGGCGGTACACCCCGAGGTGGTGGCCGGTGAAGGGCGCGTCCAGGCGTGGGCCATCGGCTCCGGACTCGGTGATGAGTTGGACGTCGCCAAGGTGCGTGAACTGCTCGACGGCGAGGAGCCGGTGCTGCTCGACGCCGACGGGTTGAAGGCGCTCGACGACACCGGCGACCACCCGCGCGTGCTGATCACCCCGCATGCCGGCGAACTCGCCCGGCTGCTCGGCGTCGAACGCTCGCAGGTCGAGTCCGAACGCCTGAAGCACGCCCGCGAGGCGGCCGAACGCTTCGACGTGACGGTCCTGCTGAAGGGATCGACCACCGTCATTGCCGCGCCCGACGGCCAGGTCCGGGTCAACACCAACGCCGGCGCGTGGCTCGCCACGGCGGGCGCGGGCGACGTACTGGCTGGTCTGTGTGGAGCCCTCCTGGCTGGCGGCCTCACCCCGCTCGACGCGGCTTCGGTTGGTGCCTACCTGCACGCCGCTGCGGCCAACCTGGCTTCCGATGGTGGTCCGATCACCGCCATGCAGGTCGCGGCAAAGGTGCGGGAGGCGAGCCGGCAGGTGTTGCTTGAAGGGGAAACAACCGGGTAGGACAGAGGTGCCAGTGCCTCCACCGCCCGAGGAGTTCGCACATGAAGCGCTTACTCGTCCTGTCCCTGGCCATCTTGCTCGGCGTCGCAGGGCTTCCCGCAACAACAGCGGCAGCCGCCAGTACGCCGTACGTCGCGGATCGCGCGACCAAGATCGATGTGATGGGGGAGTGGGCGCACCCCGATGACGACACCAGCATCATCGGGCCGTGCGGCGTCTGGCACCAGAAGTACGGGACCAAGTGCGGCATCATCATGGTCACCCGCGGCGAGGGTGGTGGGAACTCGGCGGGTAACGAGCTCGGGCCGGAGCTCGGACTGCGCCGGGAGAACGAGGACCGGGTCGCGCACTACCGGTCCGGCACGGTCGACATCTTCAACCTGGACCGCGTGGACTTCTTCTACAACCAGAGCGCGCCGCTGACGCAGTACTTCTGGGACGAGGAGGAGACGCTGCGCCGCGTCACCCGGGTGATCCGGACGACGCAGCCGGAGATCTACATCGGCTTCACCCCGACGCTCAACGCCGGGCACGGCAACCACCAACAGGCCGGCCGGCTGATCTGGGAAGGCGTGCTCGCGGCCGCAGACCCGACCAAGTTCCCCGAGCAGTTGCAGGGCAAGAACGCGTTGAGCACCTGGCAGGTCAAGAAGGTGTTCTCGGGTGGCAGTACTGCGGGCACTGGCGGGACGACCACCTCGCCCAACTGCACCACCGGGTTCGTCCCCAGCGGGCTCGACACGGTCGCGGGCGTCTGGACCGGCTACGACTCACCGTACAAGTGGCCGGCCGGGAACCTGCAGGGCAAGCCGGCCGGGTCGGCGAAGATCTGGCAGCAGGTCGCGGACGAAGGACGCGCGGCCTATCCGACGCAGAGTCGCGTGATGTACAAGGGCGACTCGGCTCCTGCCTGCCCGCGCTTCGCGATGACCCAGTCGTTCGTACCGTTCCAGCCCAATACCAGCCCACAAGCCGGCCTGGACGACGCGATCCTGTTCGGCGCGACCAAACCGGATCCGGGCGGGCTGCCCAAGGGAACACTGGAGTACCTGACCTTCTCGCGCTTCCTCAACGTGGCAGGTGAGCCTTTCCAGGCGACACTCCACCTCAGAGGCTCGCTACAACCGGGCAAGGCCGAGCTGACCGTGCCGCCGGGCTGGACTGTGAGCCCGGCGGCGGACGTCGGCAAGGTGGAAGGCAGCAAAGAGGTGACCTTCACCGTCACGCCCAGCGCGACCGCGACGGTCAACCAGAACTACAAGATCTCCGCCCTCTTCACCAGCAGCACCACGACCGGCTACACCGACAACGTCGTACGGATCGTGCCGCCGACGGAGGGCCGCTTCCAGCGGTGGGGGAACTGGCAGGAGTACGACGAATGGCTGGCCGGTACGGCGCCGCAGGCTACCCGGCTCGGTCGCTCGGCGGCGGTCCAGTCGATGCCGGTCGGCAGCACGATCGCGCTGCCGGTCGTCGTGCACAACTGGTCCAGCCAGCCACAGAGCGGCACGGTCGCGCTGACTCTGCCCGGGAACTTCACGGTCGACGCGGCGACGAAACCCTACGAAGGGCTGGCGCCGGGCTCGGAGACCACGGTGACCTTCCAGCTCACCAACACCGACACCGCCTTGCCTGCAACGCAGAACGTCCAGATCCCGATCGTCACCGGATCCAGCAGTGAGACGCTGACCCTCTCACTCGTCCCCAAGACGGCGATCCCCCAGACCTCGGCCGCACCGGTTGTCGACGGCACAGCAACGCCCGGCGAGTACGCCGGTCCGATACTCGACCTCGGCCGCATTTGGCAGGGCGCGAGCGGTTGCACCGGTGTTGACGACTGCGGCGTCTCGTCGACGGGCGAGGGCAGTACTGCGAAGGTCACCTGGTCGGACGATGCGCTCTACTTCTTCGTCCACGTCCGCGACGACTACCAGTCCTATGCCGTCACGCCCGAGGAATGTGTCGGGCACTGGCAGGCCGACTCGGTGGAGATCCTGCTCGACCCGCGCGGCAACGCGTCGCAGGTGCTCAAGGACACCGCGAACACCTTCAAACTCGGCATCTTCCCGTTCACCAACGACCCGGGCAACCGCAACGGCAACGGCGTCAACGGTCCTTGCTGGGAACGCGATGCCGACAACCACCAGGGCTACTCGACCGGACCGCTCAGCATCGGCAACGCCCCCGGCGTACAGGTCGCGTCTACTGCCAAGTGGGTCGGCAGCAACGAGACGACCACACCGCACGCGTACGCCGGTGGCGGCTACGACCTGGAGGTGAAGATCCCGCTTGCCGCGCTCCCCGCTGCGGTCGACCCGGCCAAGCTCGGCCTGAACATCACGCCGTACGACAACGACGACACCTCGGCAGCCGGTACGACGACGTTGCGGCACATCGACATGAGTACGCGCCTGGGTTGGTCGGCACTTGGCTCGGTGCAGTCCGATCCGTACCGCTGGGGCCAGGCGTCCCTCACCGGCTACACGCCACCCGCCGATCGCCCGACCACCCCGGCACCGCCGAACGTGTCCAACCCCAACCTCAACGGCGCACTGTCGCCCCAGACGATCGCACAGTCTGCACGCAACGGCGTACCGATCTCTGGTCGCGTCCCTACGTCAGAACTCAAGGTCCTGTACGCCGGGTTGGGTCGCAGCTCGGTAGAGCTCTACACATACGCCGGTACTCCGGGGACGGCTCGCCTGTTCCTCTGGAGCGGCCTGATCGGGGCTATCCCCGTCTACACGACGAGTTGCTCGCCAGCCGCCGACCCGCCGCCGGACTACGGGCTGACGCCGTGTGCTGTCACGGATGGCGGCTATCCGCCCTGGTCGCCGGACATGAGCGGTCATGTGGTGAAGCAGACGACGCAGCAGCTGACCACTGGGGTGAAGCGCCTCTCCATCCCATTGACGGCCGCGCAACGAGCACGGATGGCGAAGGACGGCCGGCTGCTGATCTCCTTCGAGACAACGCAGAACCAGGTGCAGGCGTTCGACATCAGGCTCAGCGGGCGGTGAGGTCGATGCCGTTGCCGTCGGGAGCGCGAAGCTTCAGGCGGTCGGCCTCGATGGAGTAGGTCCGCTCACCCTTCAAGGCAGCCAGAACGGTCTGCTCGAGCTTGCCCTCTTCGCCGACACAGGCCTTCCGGGTGGAGCTGAGCTCGCCGAAGGTCAGCTTGTCGCCTGACTTCGCCACGATGCCCTGGAAGTGGTTGCAGCCCGTCGAGCCGGTGATCCGCTCACCGCTGATCGTGAAGTACGCCTTCTCGGAGCCGACCGTGTGCGACGCGGTCTCGCCGGAGATCACGGTTTCCAGCGACCACTTGGTCCCGTCGAGCGGCTTGTCCGGCTGGGCGGTCTCGCGGTCCTGCAGGACGATCTCGGTGGTGCCCTTGCTGACGGTGAGCTTGTCGGACGCGAGCTTCCACATGGGTTCGTCCTGCAGCAGCTTGGCCAGCCAGTCGTCCTGCGCGTGCCGGGCCGGGTCGCACCCCATGCCGGTCGTCTCGAGGTCCTTCACGGTCAGCTTGCCGTCACCTCGCGACACCTTGCCGATCATGGAGTTGCAGCCGGCGCTCGCGCTCAGCCGGCTGCCGTCGAGGAACTGCAGCTGGATCCGGGTCTGCGGCGCCAACTGCTTGGGCTTGCCGTTCTCCGTCACGCTCACGGACAGAAACGACTTCCCGTCCAGCGAACCGCTGGCCGCAGACTCGTTCCCGCACGCGCTCAACAGCACCAGGCCGGCCGCGGCGACACCCACCATTCGCATTCTCACAACCTACGGACGCCGAGGTGCACTCCGGCGTTGCACCGCTACCGAAGATGTCCACCCAGTACTTCGGCCGCGCGCGCCACGTCGTCAGCGGTGGTGGTGAGGTGGAACGCCATCCGGAGCCGGCCCGCGCGGACGCCGGCGACGATGCCGGCTTCCGCCATCAACTCGGGCACCTTCTCATCGGCCTCGGCGGACACGATGGCGGAGTTGGATGGAGCGAGACCGGTGGCGTCCCGGAAGGCGGCCGCGAGCGAGGTGTTGTGGGCGTGGATGGCGTCGACGCCGACTTCCCGGAGGAGTTCGAGTGCCGGAGCGGCAGCCACCCAGCAGTGCCAGGCCGGCGAGAGGTCGAAGCGGCGGGCGTCCTCGGCCAGTCGCAGGGGTGATCCGTAGATGCTCCTCCAGGGCGACGGACCGGCGTACCAGTTGGCGTTGAGTGGGGTGAGGGCGTCGAGGTACTCGGGCTGCACGGTGAAGAAGGCGGTGCCGCGCGGGGTGAGCAGCCACTTGTAGCCGCCCGCGATGGTGAACGCGTACTGGGAAGCGTCGATCGGCAGCCAACCGGCCGACTGCGTGGTGTCGAGCAGCACCCGTACGCCGGTCGCGCGCAGCGCGCCGAGGTCGGCGATCCGGCCGTCCGCCGACTGCACCGCGGAGACCGCGACCAATGCCGTCTCCGGGCGTACTTCGTCGGCAATGCGTTCCAACGGCACTTCGCGGACTCGGTGGCCGAGCGCGAAAAACGGAAAAGTCAGACTGGTGAATTCACCCTCCGCGATCAAGACGTCGCTATTGGTAGGCAGCCAGTTGGCGACCATTCCGGTGAATACCGAGACCTGGCTGCCGACCGCGATCCGGCTGGGTTCGACGCCGACCATTTCCCCGTACGCCGCTCGCGCGCGGGCCAGCGGTTCGTCGTACGACGCCGGGTCGGCGGTGCCGTCTCGCCATGACATCAGCGCGCTCTGCAAGGCGTCCCAGCTCGCTCGCGGCGGCAAGCCGAAGGTGGCGGTGTTCAGGTAGATGCCGGCCGGGCTGAAGCCGCGCTGGGCCTGTTCGATGCTCGTCATGGTTCAACCCTCGGGCCGGCGGGGCCCAAGCGGTAGACCGTCCTGCTGAGGTCAGCTCAAACGAACGCTTTGAGCAGATGAACACCGCGGGAGCGAAAAGCAAATAGTCACCAACGCTGGTTTCGCGCCGCTCTTCATAGCACCATGCTCCTGCGTGAACCCCTTTCCGAGCTAGGAGCGAATTTCCTGTGGCAATCTCCAGAGCGCGCCGGCGCATCGTGGCGGCGGCGATCCCGCTGGCCGTGATCGCGGCGACGGCCGGGCTTCCCGGTACCGCGAACGCCCTCTCGACCGACGTCGTCATCTCCGCCGTGTACGGCGGTGGCGGCAACTCCGGCGCGATCTTCAAGAACGACTACATCGAGCTCGCCAACCTGAGCGACAGCCCGGTCGACGTCTCGTCGTGGTCGGTCCAGTACACGTCGGCTACGGGCACGACCTTCCAGCTCACCAACCTGACCGGCAGCATCCCGGCACACGGCAAGTACCTCGTCCAGCAGGCCGCGGGAGCGGCCGGGACGACCGCCCTGCCCACGCCGGACGCGATCGGGACGATCCCGATGGGGAGCACCTCCGGCGTCGTCGCGCTGGTGACGAGGCAGAGCCCGCTCGTGGGCTGCGGTACCGCCTGCGCGACCGCACCGGACGTCAAGGACCTGGTCGGCTACGGCGCGACGGCGAACGTCGAGACAGCCGCGGCCCCCGGGCTCAGCAACACGACGGCCGACGCGCGGACCGGCGCGATGATCGACACCGACAACAACGCGGCCGACTTCGCCTCCGGCGTACCGAAGGCGACGAACTCCGCCGGCACCACCGTCACCGCCGGCGACGACCCGGGGACCCCCGACGACCCGACCCCCGGCCCGCACCGCATCCACGACATCCAGGGCGGCGGCCGGGTCTCCTCACTGGTCGGCACGAACGTCACGAACGTTCCCGGCATCGTCACGGCAGTCCGGGTCACGGGTAACTCGCGCGGCTACTGGTTCCAGGACCCGACCGCAGACGCGGACCCGCTGACCAGCGAGGGCCTGTTCGTCTACACCGGCAGCACCACGCCGGCTGTCGCCATCGGGGACTCCGTCGTGGTCTCTGGCCGCGTCACCGAGTTCCGGCCGGCCTCGGGTGCGCAGACGCTCACCGAGATCGGCGGCACGGTCAAGACCATCAAGGTCAGCAGCGGCAACGCGTTGCCGGCCGCAGTACCGGTGGCCTTCCCTGACGCCTACACGAAGACCGGCAACCTCGAGACGCAGCCGCTGGAGCCGTCGAGCTACGTGCTGGACTGGCTCGAGGTGCACGAGGGCATGCGGATCACCGTGGCCCAGGACACGCGCCTGGTCAGCCCGGTCGAGACCGAGTTCGGCGAGCTGTGGGTGACGCTCAAGCCGAACCAGAACCCGACTCCGCGCGGTGGCACCGTCTACACGTCGTACGACGACCCGAACAGTGGCCGGTTGATGATCCAGGCGCTGAACGGCGCACCGGCCGCGAACGTCGGCTCCACCCTCGCCGCCGGAACCACCGGCGCGCTCGACTACCAGTCGTTCGGTGGCTACGTCCTGCAGGCGACCCAGCTCGGCACCATCACCGAGGGCGGGCTGAAGAAGCAGAAGGTGCTGCCGCCGAAGAAGGCCGGCGACCTGTCCGTCGCGACCTACAACGTCGAGAACCTGGCTGCCAACAACCCGGCCGCCAAGTTCGCCCGGCTGGCGCAGGCGGTCGTGTCCAACCTCGGCTCGCCCGACATCCTCGCGCTGGAAGAGATCCAGGACAACAACGGCGCGACCAACGACTCCGTCGTCGCGGCCGACCAGACGGTGGCGAAGTTCATCGCCGCGATCCAGGCAGCCGGCGGACCGGCGTACGACTGGCGCGGAATCGACCCGAACGACGACACCGACGGCGGCCAGCCCGGCGGCAACATCCGCCAGGTGTTCCTGTTCAACCCGGCCCGTACGACGTTCGTCGACCGCCCGGGCGGTGACGCGAACACGGCCGTCTCGGTCGTCCGCGCCCGGCCGACCAGCAACCAGGTCGCGCTGTCGGTCTCGCCCGGCCGCATCGACCCGACCAGTGACGCCTGGGCCTCCAGCCGCAAGCCGCTCGTCGGGGAGTTCCGCTTCGACGGTGACAAGCAGTTGTTCGTGGTGGCGAACCACTTCAACTCCAAGGGTGGCGACCAGCCGCTGACGGCAGCCGTCCAGCCGCCGGTGCGCGGTTCCGAAGTACAGCGGCTGAAGCAGTCCGCGGAGGTGCACGAGTTCGTCAAGGATCTGAACGAGAAGAGCGCCGGCCGGGCCCGGGTCGTCGTGCTGGGCGATCTGAACGACTACCAGTTCAGCCCGGCCATCCAGACCCTGACCGGTAACGGGACCCAGCTGACGACGCTGATCGACACGCTGCCCGTCGCGGAGCGGTACAGCTACATCTTCGACGGCAACTCGCAGGTGCTCGACCACATCGCGATCAGCCCGGCGATCAAGGGCTACTCGTACGGCGTCGTGCACATCAACGCCGAGTTCTCCGACCAGGCCAGCGACCACGACCCGCAGATCGTGCGGATCCTGACCGGCTGTGACATCGATCCGCTGCCGAAGCGCTGCCGGCCGGGCAGCCCAGTGGTAGACGAGTAGTCATGACTGCCGACCTCGACCCCAGACGACTGCTGATCTTCCGTGAAGTAGCCCGGCTGGGGTCGTTGTCGGCGGCGGCGACCACGCTGGGCTGGACGCAGCCCGCCGTCGGCCAGCACATGCAGCGGCTGGAACGCGACGTCGGCATCCCGCTGATGCTCCGCTCCGTCCGCGGCATCACCCTGACCGAAGCCGGTACTGCGCTGCTGGCGCACGCCGACGCGCTCGCCTCCCGGCTGACGGCCGCCGAGACGGAGTTGCGGGCCTTCGCCTCGATGGAGCTGGGCACGTTGTCGCTCGCGGCGTTTCCATCGGCGGCTGCTGTCCTGGTGCCACCGGCGCTGGCGAAACTGGAGTCCCGCGCGCCCGCGCTCGAAGTACGGCTGACAGAAGCAGAACCACCAGAAGCAAGAGCACTGGTGACCGCCGGCGATGCCGATCTGGCGCTCATCTTCGAGCACGTGGTGTCCGAGGACAGGGCTGGGGAAGCGGGCGGCGCCGCGGGGCGGGATGGTGACTTGGTCACGGTGCCGCTGCTTGAGGACCCACTGCGGGCCGTGGTGCCCGTCGGCCATCGCCTGGCCGGCCGGGCACGGCCGATCGCCCTTGGCGATCTGGCCGATGAGCGGTGGGTTGCGGGGTGTCCGCGGTGTGAGGAGAACCTGCTGGTCACGACTCGGGCCGCTGGATTTGTGCCGGATGTCCGGCATCGGACCGACGACTATGTGGTCGCTCAGCGGCTGGTCGCCGAAGGGCTTGCTGTCACCTTGCTGCCGGGGCTTGCGCTGCACGCGGCGCCAGGGACTGGCGTTGCCGTGTTGCCCGTGCGGACTTCGCCCGAGCGTCAGGTCGGCGTACTGGTTCGGGCGGAGTTGATGCAGAGTGCGGCAGTCGTGGCCGCGATCGAGGCTCTGCGAGTGGTGGCCGAGCAGACCGCCAAGCGACTGGTCTCGTTGTCGTAGGGTCGAAGGCGTGACTGGACCCGGACTGGTGATCTTCGACAACGACGGTGTGCTGGTGGATTCCGAGCGGCTGGCGAACGGGATCCTGGCCGAGCTGCTGACCGAGGCGGGGCTGCCGTACACGTTCGAGGAGACGGTCCGCGACTTCATGGGCGGCAGCATGGTGTCGATGCGGCAGAAGGCCGAGGCCAAGCTCGGGTCACCCTTGCCGGTCGATCTCGAGGACCGGTACCACGAGCGGCTGTTCGCCGGGTTCGCCGAGCTGCAACCGGTGCCCGGAGTCCGGGAGGTGCTGGATCGGCTGGATGCCGACGGCATCAGGTACTGCCTGGCCTCGTCGGGGACGCACCGGCGGATCCACACCGCGCTGACCACGGTCGGGTTCTGGGACCGGTTCGAGGGCCGGATCTTCAGCGCGGAAGACGTGGCGCACGGCAAGCCGGCCCCTGACCTCTTCCTGCACGCGACGAACACGATGGGCGTCAAACCGGCTGACTGCGTGGTGGTCGAGGACAGCCCGCTCGGCGTCGCCGCCGCCAATGCTGCCGGGATGCGCGTCTTCGGCTACGCCGCAATGACCGACCCCGCCAAACTCACCGAGGCGACCGCGGTTTTCCACAACATGACCGCCCTCCCGGGGCTCATCTCCGCCACCTGAGAGACTGGTAGGGCTATGTCAGAGCCTGGAGATCCCTCGAAGGTTCGTGCCGAAGCGGTCGTGGACCTCGGCGCGATCCGCCACAACGTGGCCGCGCTGCGGGCGCGGGCCGCCACCGCCCAGCTGATGACGGTGGTCAAGGCCGACGCGTACGGGCACGGGATGATCCCGGTCGCCCGGGCCGCGCGAGAGGCCGGCGCGGACTGGATCGGCGCGGCCGTGCTCGACGAGGCCCTCGCGCTGCGCGAAGCCGGCGACACCGGGCCGATCTTCTGCTGGCTGACCACACCGGGCGAGCCGCTCGAGCAGGCTATTGCCGCCGGCATCGACCTGTCCGCGTCCGCGCCCTGGGAGATCGACGAGATCGCCGCCGGGGTGGACGACCGGCCGGCCCGGGTGCACCTGAAGATCGACACCGGCATGAGCCGCGGGGGCGCAGTACCGGAGGACTGGCCCGACCTGATTCGGGCCGCGCTGGCGGAGGTCAGGACCGGGCGGATCGAGATCGCCGGGGTCTGGTCCCACCTCGCGTCGTCGGACGAACCGAAGAGCCCGGTGAACGAGTACCAGGTGGCGGCGTTCACCTCCGCCGTCGACGTGGTGGAGTCCTTCGGGATCGACCCGGGGCTGCGGCACCTGGCCAATTCGGGTGGCACGCTGGCGTTGCCGGAGACGCACTTCGATCTGGTCCGGCCCGGCATCGCGACGTACGGGCTGTCTCCGTTCGGGCACGAGATTCCGTCGGAGGAGCTCGGGCTGCGGCCGGCGATGACGTTGCGGGCGCGGTTCGCGATGGTGAAGCGGGTGCCGGCCGGCGTCGGCGTCTCGTACGGCCTGACCTGGACGGCGCCGAAGCCGTCGACGCTCGGACTGGTCCCACTCGGGTACGGCGACGGGCTGCCGCGGCACGCCTCGAACGGTGCGCCGGTCCAGGTCGCCGGCGAGCGTCGTACCATCGTCGGCCGGATCTGCATGGATCAGTGCGTGGTCAATCTCGAGGACGACCAGGCCGCCGCGGGCGACGAGGTCGTGCTGTTCGGCCCGGGTGTCGACGGGGAGCCGACCGCGGACGACTGGGCAGATGCGGCAGGAACCATCAGCTACGAGATCGTCACCCGGCTGGGCGCGCGCGTCCCCCGCCGGTACGTCGGCGGGAGGTGACCGGCATGGCAAAAGTGGGCCGCACTGCCGGCCTGATCGGCGCCGCGGTCGGAGTGCTCGCCGCAGGTGCGGCCGCCGGCGTCGCCGTCGAGCGGCAGCTGATCGGCCGGCGCTCGGGTCAGCGCGCGCAGCTGGAAGCCGAGCCGTTCGGTTCGCTGCGCGGTACGCCGCACGTCTTCACCGCCGACGACGGGGTCGAGCTGTACGTCGAGGTCGACGAGCTGAAGCGTTCCCGCCGTCCGGAGCCGCCCGCGAAGCGTGGACTCCGTCGCAAGGTGGTGAACCCGCCCGAAGACCTGACGCTGATCTTCCTGCACGGCTACGGGCTGAACATGGACTGCTGGCACTTCGAGCGCCGCGACCTGGCCGGGATCGGCACGATGGTCTTCTACGACCAGCGTTCGCACGGGCGGTCCGGGCGGTCGCCGAAGGAGAACGTCAGCATCGAGCAGCTCGGCCGCGACCTGTACGGGATCCTGGAGAAGTTCGCGCCGACCGGTCCGGTGATCCTGGTCGGGCACTCGATGGGCGGCATGTCGATCATGGCGCTGGCCGAGGCGCACCCGGAGCTGTTCGGCGACCGGGTGATCGGCGTCGGTCTGTGCTCGACCAGCGCGGGCGGGCTGGACCAGGTGCCGATCGCGCTGCCGGGCCGGATCGGGATGATGGTCCGGACGCTCGCCACCCCGACGGTGTCCGCGCTGGCCCGGATTCCCGATGTGGTCGAGCGCAGCCGCAAGGCGGGCACGGACATCAGCTACCTGCTGACCCGGAAGTACTCGTTCGGCTCCGAGGTGCCGCCGGCCTACACCGAGTTCGTCAACGAGATGATCGCCGCGACGCCGATCTCGGTGATCGCGGAGTTCTACCCGATCTTCGCGCTGCACGACAAGTACGGCGCGCTCGAGCCGCTGCAGAAGGTCGAGTGCGTGGTGATCGCCGGCGACAAGGACCACCTGACGCCGTTCGAGCACTCCGAGGAGATCGTCCGGCACGTGCCGGGAGCCGAACTGGTCGAGGTACCGAACTGCGGTCATCTCGGCCTGATCGAGCATCATCGTGAGTTCACCGCAGCCCTGCTCGGGATGATCGAGCGGGCCGAACTAGCCCTGGGACAGACATGACCGACCTGCACGTGGTGGACGCGACCGCGGAGCACGTGGACGAGATCGTCGCGGTGATCCACCACGCCTTCGCCGCCCGCCGCACCCTCGACCCGCCGTCCACCGCGCTGTCCGAGAATGCCTCCACCGTGGGCGACGCTGTCGCGCAGTACGGCGGACTGCTGGTGCGCATCGACGGCGAACCGGCGGGGGCGGTCCTGTACGAGGTCTCCGGCGACGTACTCGGCCTGCGCCGGGTGTCGGTGGATCCGCGCTTCCAAGGGCGTGGAGTCGCGTCGGCGATGGTCGGCTGCGCCGAGGACACCGCACGGGCGCGCGGGTTGCGACGGATCCAGTTGGTCGCTCGGGTGGAACTGCCCGACACGGTCGAGTTCTGGCGGCGGCGCGGGTACTCCGTGGTCGCTCGTGAGGGGCAGAACCTGATCTATGCGAAGGCGATGCCGATCTCGCTGACCGTCCCGACCGCGGACGACATGCGTGCGGCCGCTGAAGAGCTGGCGGGGCAGTTGCGGGCGGGCGACGTACTGGTCCTGTCGGGTGATCTCGGGGCCGGCAAGACGACGTTCACCCAAGGTCTCGGCGCGGGCTTGAAGGTGCGGGGCGACATCACTTCGCCCACCTTCGTCATCTCCCGCGTCCACCCGTCGCTGTCGGGTGGGCCGGCGTTGGTCCACGTCGACGCCTACCGCCTCGGCGGTTTCGCGGAACTCGACGACCTGGACCTGGACGCCAGCCTCGAAGAAGCAGTCACCGTCGTCGAATGGGGCCAAGGCCTCGCCGAAGCCCTGGCCCCCGACCGCCTCGACATCGTCGTCACCCGAGGCGACGACGACACCGACGAAACCCGCTCCCTGCGCATCACCCCAGCCGGCCCTCGCTGGGCAGAGTCGGGCATCCACCTCACCCCGCCGGCGGAGCCGGCTGGAGGGGCGGCGGCGGAGCCGCTAGGTGAGCAAGCGCCGGGCTCCTTCTCCACCACCGCGAGCGCCGCCGGAGGCGGCGCGATGCGGAGCGCCGGCGCTCCGCCGCAGGCAGCAGTTGATCCGGTGCTGGGCTCCTCTGCGCCTTCCCACCCCACCTCCTCCGCTTCAGCGGAGCCGGAGCGGAGCTGACCATGCTGCTTGCATTTGATACGTCCAGTGCTGCTGTGACGGTTGCCTTGGCTGATCCGATCAGTGGGGCGACGATCGCCTCGTCGTCGACCGTGGATGCGTTGCGGCATGGGGAGTTGCTGGCGCCTGCGATTGCGGAGGCGTTGGAGACTGCTGGATGCCGGCCGGGCGATCTCACGAAGATCGCCGTGGGGGTTGGTCCAGGACCGTTCACCGGGTTGCGGGTCGGGTTGGTGACCGCGCGCACGATGGCCGAAGTGCTCGGGATCGAGGTCGCTGGGGTCTGCAGTCTCGACATCCTCGCGCGGCAGTCGTCACTGAGCCTGCCCCTCGCCGTCGCGACTGACGCGCGCCGCAAGGAGATCTACTGGGCCCTGTACGACGGCCCCGCGGCTGACGGCAGCCGTCGACGCCTGGAAGGACCAGCCGTGGACCGCCCGGCCGAGGTCGCGCAGATGCTGTCCGGCGTGCCGGTGATCGGCCGCGGCGCGGTCTTGTACGCCGAGGCGCTCGCGCTCGAGTCCAGCGACGTGATCGAGTACCCGTCGGCCGAAGTACTGGCTCTCGGCGTAGCGACCGGGACGTTGCCCGTGGTCGCGCCGGACCCGCTGTATCTGCGGCGCCCCGACGTCACGATGTCCGGCGGACCCAAGAGCGTGCTGCCCAAGTGAGACCTGCGATCCGTCCGGCCGTCGCGAAAGACCTCGATGCTCTCGTGGCGCTGGACCGCGTCTGCTTCGGCGCTTCGGCGTGGAGTGCCTCGGCATGGCGCAACGAGTTCGCCCGGCTGGAGACCGACCGCGTCGTGCTGGTCGCCGACGAAGGGGTCGCGGTCGGGTACGTCGTACTGCTGGTCCCGTCGGCAGTTGAGGACCCGGTCGAGTTGCTGCGCGTCGCGGTCGAGCCGGCGCAGCGGCGTACCGGGATCGGCGGGCAGTTGATGACGGCGGCGTTGCAGCGCTGCGCCGGGCGGGTCGTGTTGTTGGAAGTTGCTGCAGGCAACAAATCGGCGGAGGCGCTGTACCGTGGCTTCGGCTTCGGGGAGATCAGCCGGCGGCGCGGGTACTACGCCGGTGGCGAGGACGCGGTCGTGATGCGATGGCAGGAGGACCATGAGTGACAACGAGCCCCTGATCCTGGGGATCGAGACGTCGTGCGACGAGACCGGGGTCGGCATCGTCCGCGGGCAGACACTGCTCGCCGACGCGATCGCCTCCAGTGTCGAGGAGCACGCCAGGTTCGGTGGCGTCGTCCCCGAGGTCGCCAGTCGCGCGCACCTCGAGGCGATGGTGCCGACCATCCGGCGCGCCTGCGAGACCGCGGGGATCAAGCCGTCCGACGTGGACGCGATCGCGGTCACCAGCGGGCCCGGCCTGGCCGGCGCACTGCTGGTCGGCGTCGCCGCGGCCAAGGGACTCGCGCTCTCCCTCGAGAAGCCCCTGTACGGCGTGAACCACCTCGCCGCGCACGTCGCGGTCGACACCCTCGAACACGGTGACATCCCCAAGGGCGCGATCGCGATGCTCGTCTCCGGCGGTCACTCGTCGCTGCTCGCGGTCGAGGACATCACGGTCGGCGTCGAGCCGATGGGTGCGACCATCGACGACGCGGCCGGCGAGGCCTTCGACAAGGTCGCGCGGGTGCTCGGCCTGCCGTTCCCCGGAGGTCCATATATCGACAAGGCGGCACGGGACGGCTGGGACGCGCTGTACGTGAAGTTCCCGCGCGGGCTGACCAGCCAGCGGGATCTGGAGCGGCATCGCTTCGACTTCTCCTTCTCCGGTTTGAAGACAGCCGTCGCCCGGTGGGTCGAGGCGAAGCGGCGCGATGGCGAGGACGTCCCGGTGAACCACGTGGCGGCCGCCTTCCAGGAGGCGGTCTGCGATGTGCTGGTCCGCAAGGCGATCGACGCCTGCAAGGACCGCGGCTACGAGCACCTGCTGATCGGCGGTGGGGTCGCGGCGAACTCCCGGCTGCGCGCGATGGCCGAGGAGCGTTGCTCGGCGGCCGGCATCGCAGTACGGGTTCCGCGGCCGGGGTTGTGCACGGACAACGGCGCGATGGTGGCGGCGCTCGGTTCGGAGTTGGTTCGGGCCGGGAAGACACCGTCGCCGTTGGGCCTGCCGGCCGATTCGTCCATGCCGATCACGACGGTCCTGAACTGATGCGGTGGGAACACCCCGGCGGTTTCGTGGCCGACGACGATCCCGCGCGGATCGATCTCGACGTGGTGCACGGGTTCATCAGTACGTCGTACTGGGCGGCGGGCATCCCGCGCGACCTGATGGCGAAGGCGATCGCGAACAGCCTGAACGTCGGGGTCTACGCCGCTGATGGTGCCCAGGTCGCCTACGCGCGGGCGGCGACGGACCGAGCCACCTTCGCCTGGATCGCCGACGTGTTCGTGCTGGAGTCGCATCGCGGACACGGGCTCGGCAAGTTCGTCGTGTCGACGTTGCTGGAGCACCCGGAACTGCAAGGCCTGCGGCGGACGATGCTGGCGACGCTGGACGCGCACGGGCTCTACCGGTCGTACGGGTTCGAGGATCTGGCTGATCCGAGTAGGTTCCTGGTCGTCCAGCAGGCCCCGGCGACCTTGTACGGCAGCCCGTCGTGAGTACTGCGGCGGCCACGGCCTTTCCCCGGATCGACCTGCTGGTGGCGCCGCGCGATGCGACAGAGCTCGTGCTGCTCGCGCACGGCGGCCAGGAGACCTCCGTCGACCCGGCAGGCGCCTGGCGAGGGGCGATCCTGCGGATGTGGTCCTTCGTCCCGGCCGCTCGCGCCGGTGCACCTAAAGCTGCGATCGGGCTGATGCGCTACCGCTACCGCGGCTGGAACGGCGACGCGGCGGATCCGGTCGCGGATCTCCGGATGGTGCTGGACCAGTTGCCGTCGCGCATCACCCGGGTGCTCCTGATCGGTCACTCCCTCGGCGGCCGCGCGGTTGTTGCTGCTGGCAACCATCCGCTGGTCGCCGGTGTGCTCGCCCTCGCCCCCTGGCTGCCGGGCGGCGAACCGCTGGTGGCACTGCGCGGCCCGGTCGTCTTCGCGCACGGAACCGACGACCGCATCACCTCGCCGGCCCAGACCGCGGCCTACGCCAAACGGCTGCGCGCGTCCGGCGTACCGGTCGCTCTGTTCGCCGTCGACGGTGACAACCACACGATGCTCAAACGCAGTCCGGACTGGAACGCCCTGGTTCGCGACTTCACCGCGGGTGCGACGGCCGGCCTCAGTCTCGAGACCGACCGGATCGACCGGCTCCCGCACTCGAAGCACCCCGACAGCACGCGGCGCGGAGTACTGGACATCGCGAAGGCCCGGCTGCGCTACCGCAGCCGCCCTCGTTTCTCATGAAGTTAGTGGCGGGCTCCTGACCGGGACAGCAGCAACAGACGCAGCACCTCGTCCGTCGGCGAGCCGGTCAGGAGCCCGCTCGTGGGATCGATCATATGTTCGAATCCAGTGTGAGCGCAAGTCGGCGGCAGGAGTACGCGACCGCGTCCCGGCCGATCCGGGTGACGATCAGGGTCGCGCTGGCGGAGCCCTTGGGTGACAGCTTCTTGCGCAGTACGGCGGGATCGAAATCCACCCCGCGCTTCTTGATCTCCAGCGTCCCGATGTCCTGCGCGCGGACCCAGGACCGCAGCGCCTTCTCCTTGTAGGGCAGCTCTTCGACCACCTCGTACGCCGAAGCCAGCGGGGTCGCCACCGGGCTGTCGCCGCTGACGTACGCGATCCGCGGATCGAGAAGCCACCCGTCGACGGCCTCGGCCACTGCTGTGACCAGCCCGGCCCGGACGACGGCTCCGTCGGGTTCGTAGATGTACCGGCCGACCGGGGCGCACTCGGCCTCGGGTGCTGACGTCACTGTCGCACCACTGGGCAGGAGGGTCGCGCGGCGCGTAGTACCGGCGTAGAGCTTGCCTGACCACAGTGCTGCTTCTTTGACCTCGCCGGCGTCGCTGACCCACTCCGCCTCGACGCCGTCCGGCACAGCCTCGTGGGGGATGCCAGGGGCGACCTTCACGCAGGCAGTGTCTGACAGCAGAGCAGTGATGAACGACCAGGGTGGTGAGTAGGCGTTGTGGTCGAACACCCGCTTCCCATCCGCCCGCCGGGCCGGATCAGCAAACACCACCTCGTACTGCGAGACGTCCTGCTCCTCCGCGTCTCCGACCAGCACCTCTCCCGGCAGCTCTAGCGCGGCAAGGTTGGCCCGGGCCGCAGCGGCTGTCGCGGGATCACGCTCGACGCCAGTGACTCGCAACCCGGCCCGGGCCGCGCTGATCAGGTCGCCACCGATCCCGCAGCCCAGGTCGACCACTGTCGCGTTCGGGAGTGTGCGGGCGATGCGCGCGGCCCGGTGTACTCCGACTGCTGTCCTCGTGGCCTGCTCCAGGCCATCTGGCGTGAAGTACATCCGTGCTGCGTCTGCTCCGAACTTGGCGACCGCCCGGTGGCGCAGTGACGCCTGCGTGACCGCGGCGGTCACCACAGGAGCGTCGTACCGGCGTCTGAGCTTCTCGACCAGGCGTAGCTCGCCTCCAGGGGTGTAACCGGCGCAGGCCTCAGCCAGTACAGCGGCTCCGGCCGGCGCCAGTAACAGCGAGATCGCGTCAGGTGTCACCAGGCACAGTCTGCCCGGCGGCTCAGATCGGGCTGGAGCAGGTCTTGCTCCAGGCGTGCTTGTGCAGGGAGTAGAGGCGCCAGTTCATCGCTGATCGGGTCTTCGGGCCGTAGATGCCGTCAACGGTGACCTTGTGCCGGCGCTGAACGTTCTGCACGGCGGCGCGCGTCTTGCTGCCGTACTTGCCGTCGACGACCAGCTTGCTGCCGTAGCAGTAGTTCAGGTTGCGCTGCAGGGCCTTGATGGCCGAGGCCGGGTCTCCGACGTAGTCCGGGCCGTAGCGGCGCGGCATGTCGCCGTACTTCAGGTTGCAAGTGGTGGAGGCGTCTTCCCAGCCGCCCGGCACCTGCACGGCCCAGCCCCTGCCGACTGGCTTCATCAGCGCTGACAGGCACTGCTCCAGCCCCTGGGTCCTGGCCGGTGCGGCCTGCGCCGTCGTCGTTGCCACCACGGCGCCACTGACGGCCAGTACTGCCGTCGCGCCGACGGAGATTGCGGTACGTAGATATCCCATGGTCATCCCCTTGAGTCTTCCGTTCCCCGACCGGGATCGTTGCTCGGTAGGACGGCCCTGGGTGGGCAATTGTTCGTTGGCAGGGGGTTGCAACTGTCAGAGCGGGCTGGAGCAGGCCTTGCTCCAGGTGTTGGTCCTGGTGGAGAACAGGCGCCAGTTCATTGCCGAGCGGGTCTTGGGGCCGTAGATGCCGTCAACGGCCAGCCCGTGGCGCTTCTGGACCGCCCGGATCACCCCACGGGTGTTGCTGCCGTAGACGCCGTCCACTGTGAGCTTGTAGCCGTAGCAGTAGTTCAGGTTGCGCTGCAGGGTCCGGATGGCGGTGTCTGGGTCGCCTCTGCGGGACGTGGTCCGGTACGGGTCGTCGCCGTACATGAGGTTGCAGGTGGTGCTCGTGCTGTTCCATACCGACGGAAGCGGGATGCCCCAGCCGGTTCTGCCGACAGGCACCAGGCGGGCCGTCAAGCACTGCGGTGTCGCGGCTGCTGCCTGTGCCTCCGCGACGGTCCGCTTTGCCGTGGTGTCCTGAGCCGGCCTGACCAGTAGGGGAGCTGCTGGGGGCGCTCCGCCGCCTGGAGCCGGTGCGGCCTGGCCCGGGCCGTCGGGCGAGGAGTTGTGGAGACCGTTGGCCGCCAGGCCGGCGACGACGAACGGGCTGACCGCGAGCGTGGCGAGGACGACGCCCTTGCGGGAGGCGAGCTTCGGGAGGGCCGGCTTCGGCAGGGACGGGAGACGGAGGGCCATGGTTCTCTCCTCGAGCAGTCGATCCCGGGGCGGACCGGGAACCTACAGACACGACGGTCCCATGCGGAGGCCGGGTTCGCCCAGACCTCGGTGGCGGAAAGCGGCCGGGCGGTCACAGCCGGTGCGGCGCTGCGCCGAGAGCGAGAATCTGGCACTCGAGTTGACCGAGTGCTAATCGCGGCCTAGATTCGGTATTGGCACTCTCCACCCGAGGGTGCCAGCGACCGGCCTCTGATCCCCGCGACGGCAGAGGCGAACGGCCGCTCGCAGCACCCTTGAGAACACACAAAGAACTCGACCGTGGAGGTCAGCAAGTGTCGGTCACGATCAAGCCGCTCGAGGACCGTATCCTCGTTGCGCCGCTCGAAGCCGAGCAGACCACGAAGTCCGGCCTGGTGATCCCGGACACCGCCAAGGAGAAGCCGCAGGAGGGCGAGATCCTCGCCGTCGGCCCCGGCCGCATCGACGACAACGGCAACCGCGTCCCGCTGGACGTCAGCGTCGGCGACAAGGTCATCTACTCCAAGTACGGCGGCACCGAGGTCAAGTACGACGGCCAGGACTACCTGATCCTGGGCGCCCGCGACATCCTCGCAGTCGTCACCAAGTGACGTCGGAGCGTGCTCCCCGGCTCCGGGCCTGGAGTGCGCTCTTCGTTCGCTGTTCCTGACTGACACCGCTCCGGTGCCGCACGCCGGCGCCGGGGCGGAGTCGGTCCGGGACCGCGAACACCATTGTTGAAACTCAGAGAGGGACTTGTTTTTATGCCGAAGATCCTCGAGTTCGACGAGAACGCGCGGCGCGCGCTGGAGCGCGGCGTCGACAAGCTCGCGAACACGGTGAAGGTGACGCTGGGGCCCAAGGGCCGCTACGTCGTGCTGGACAAGAAGTGGGGCGCGCCGACCATCACCAACGACGGTGTCACCGTCGCCCGTGAGGTCGAGCTCGACGACCCGTTCGAGAACCTCGGTGCGCAGCTGTGCAAGGAGGTTGCCACCAAGACCAACGACATCGCCGGTGACGGTACGACCACCGCGACCGTGCTGGCGCAGGCACTGGTGCACGAGGGCCTGCGGGCCGTCGCCGCCGGGGTCAACCCGATGGGCCTGAAGAAGGGCATCGAGGCGGCTGTCGAGGCCGTGTCGGCCAAGCTGGTCGAGACCGCCCGCCCGGTCGACGACAAGGGCGACATGGCCCACGTCGCCACCATCTCCGCCCGTGACGCCGAGATCGGTTCGCTGATCGCCGAGGCGTTCGACAAGGTCGGCAAGGACGGCGTCATCACCGTCGAGGAGTCGAACACCTTCGGCACCGAGCTGGACTTCACCGAGGGCATGCAGTTCGACAAGGGCTACATCTCGCCCTACTTCATCACCGACGCCGAGGCCGGCGAAGCGGTGCTGGACGACCCGTACATCCTGATCAACCAGGGCAAGATCTCCGCCGTGGCGGACCTGCTGCCGCTGCTGGAGAAGGTCGTGCAGTCCGGCAAGACGCTGCTGATCATCGCCGAGGACGTCGAGGGCGAGGCGCTGTCGACGCTGGTCGTGAACAAGATCCGCGGCAACTTCACCTCCGTCGCCGTCAAGGCGCCGGGCTTCGGTGACCGCCGCAAGGCGATGCTGGAGGACCTGGCGGCCCTCACCGGCGCCCAGGTGATCGCTCCCGAGGTCGGCCTCAAGCTGGACCAGGTCGGTCTCGAGGTGCTCGGCACCGCCCGCCGGATCGTCGTCACCAAGGACAACACCACCGTTGTCGAAGGTGCCGGCAAGACCGACGAGATCGAGGCCCGGGTCAACCAGATCAAGGCCGAGATCGAGCGCACCGACTCCGACTGGGACCGCGAGAAGCTGCAGGAGCGGCTGGCGAAGCTGGCCGGTGGCGTCTGCGTGATCAAGGTCGGCGCGGCCACCGAGGTCGAGCTGAAGGAGAAGAAGCACCGGATCGAGGACGCGGTGTCCGCGACCCGTGCGGCCATCGAGGAGGGCATCGTCGCCGGTGGCGGCTCCGCGCTCGTCCACGCCGCCGCGGTGCTCGACAACGGCCTGGACCTGGAGGGCGACGAGCTCGCCGGTGTCCGGATCGTCCGCAAGGCGATCGTCGAGCCGCTGCGCTGGATCGCCGAGAACGGTGGCTACGAGGGCTACGTCGTGACCGCCAAGGTCGCGGAGCTCGAGGTCGGCAGCGGCTTCAACGCCGCCACCGGTGAGTACGGCGACCTG
The DNA here is from genome assembly GCF_040639475.1 of Kribbella sp. NPDC023855. NCBI lineage: Bacteria > Bacillati > Actinomycetota > Actinomycetes > Propionibacteriales > Kribbellaceae > Kribbella > Kribbella sp. NPDC023855. The sequence continues at coordinate 143,815 of NZ_JBFAAA010000003.1, read as the reverse complement.
CTCGCCCAGGGTGTCCTGGACCCGGTCAAGGTGACGCGCTCCGCGCTCGCCAACGCCGGCTCCATCGCCGCTCTGCTCCTCACCACGGAGACGCTGATCGTCGACAAGCCCGAAGAAGAAGAGCCCGCCGCAGCCGGTCACGGCCACGGCCACGGTCACTGATTCTTCGTTCTCCCCGCACCACCAGAACTGCCCGGCAGACTCACCGTCTGCCGGGCAGTTCCGCGTTCCGACGAGCCTGCCCAGCCGTACTGTCCGGGCATGAAGTACTGCTGCGAGTACGCCTACCGGTGTCCTGAGCGCGCCGCGGTCGCTTGCTACGTGCACGGCGGCGCGGACCCGTGCTGCTCGGACGAGGCTGCGCACACCTGCCTGCGGGACATGTACGGCAGCGAAGACGGCCTGATGTTCGGCGACGGCTTCCAGTGCCTACGCTGCGGCAACTACGAGCTGGTCGGTATGGAGCACGAGCCGGCGAGTGAGCCTGGGTTTCCGCGGCGGCAGGGGCTCCCGCGTGAGCACTGGTTCGAGGTGCCGGAGGAGGTCGAGCTGGTCGTCTTCTCGGTCGAGGAAGTCTTCGACATCGCGGCCCGCGGCGGCCTGCTGGTCGTCGGCGAACTCGCCAGCGGCAAGATCGGACCAGGCACCGTACTCCGAACCGCCGACGGCCGCCCGGTCACAGTCCTCGGCCTCGAGTTTCCCCCCAGACGACCCGGCGGCCGACCACCCGAAGACGGCACAGCCCAACGGCTGACCCTCCTCGTCGATCGCGCCGATGCACCCCCGCTCGGAGCGGGCGCAGTACTGACTTCCTGAGCGATTTACGTAGCCAGGCTGCTAGTACCTCAGCGCGGTGAAGCCGTCGATCCAGGCGTACGCCGAACTCGCCGAGACGATCGAGACCGTGCCGGATGCGTACGGCGTGACCGGCAGATAGTAGGTCCGTCGGCTCCAACTGGTCGCGGCGAGCGAGATCCGGCCGAGCTTGCGGCCCGCATGCCAGATGTCGACAGCGCCCTGACCCGGTCCGCTCAAGGCAACCACGGCGATCCGGTTGCCGACCTGGCCGGTCCGGTAGAGGCCCGCACCCGGCTTGTTCAGCCGCGAAGCGGTGCCGTAGATGCCCATCTTGGTGGTGGCCCTGGTCACCGAGCCGACCATGCTCAGTGAGCGGTCGTCGAGTGGTAGCGACGTGCAGACCGGGGACGACCATGCGGACAGGTTTCCGGCAGCGTCGCGGGCACGCACCATGAAGCAGGTGTCGGAGCCGCCGGCAACGGTCATCGAGACCGATGTCGTCCGCATCTTCTGCCAGCCGGCTGGGAACACCCACTGCCCGAGCGAGCGACCGGCCGGCGCGGTCCGGTACACCACGTCGTACGTGCTCAGCTGGGTGTTGTCCCGATACAAGAAGCGGAAGTTCACCGCCGACGTGTAGCGGACCCGGTCCACGGCAGAGATGAGGGACAGCCTCGGCGGCGTCGCATCGACCTGGGTGCAGTACGACGCGCTCCACGGGCTGACGTTCCCGATCTTGTCTTTGGCGCGCACCTGGAAACAGGTGTCCACGCCAGGCTTGGCCGTGATGGTCACCCGGGCCTCTGACGTCGCCTGCTCCGTCCAGTCGCCGTAGGTGCCGCTTGTCCCGGTGCGCTGCTGGAAACGGACGTCGTACGACGAAACGCCGCTGGCGGGCTCGGTCTCGGAGGTCGGGTCGGTGTATGCGTAGCCGAAGCTGATCGACTGGGTTGGTGACGTCCGGGGACCGGCTGTAGCCGAGGTCAGTGTCGGCGCGGTCTGGTCGGTCCTGATGGTCGGAGGCGCCGGCTTGAGCCAGTCGACCTTGGCGACGCGCACCTGTTCGGCTTGGTCGATGTAGGCGAACCGCGGGTCACCCGCGCCGGCCTCGGCGATGATCCTTCGAACGTCGCGCCAGCCTTCGACGGAAACGTACCCATAGCTGCGATGCGGTGCCTGCGGGTCGTTCAGATCGGTGACGAGCAACTCCGGCGGGATGCCGGGCGAGAACGCGAGCGACGCGATGAAGCCGTCGCCGAGCACCCAATGGCGACCGACCGCCGGGGTCCGGTTCGGCACCACACCGAGCAGGTCGACCACTACACCGCAGTACGTCGCCCAGCGACCGGCAACCCTGAGTCCCTGGTCGGACGAGCAGCTCTGCTGCGGGAAAGTTGCCTGGACTTTCTTGGTCCGACCGGTGCTGGTGTCCTTGCCGGCCAAAGTGCCGGTGCTGTCCGGTCCCGTCCATACCCAGGTGCCATCTATGGCGGTGTTGAACGAGCCCTTGATGACCGCATCGACCCGTTCGCCGGTCCGTGCATCCTGGAGAACGTTCCCCATGCCTTGGTCGTAGGCGATGAGCAGTCGGCCGCCCCGCCCGAGCCGGAGGCTCAGGAACCCTGGAATCTCGCGGTGACCACCTGGCCACGAGACTACGTAGACCGCCTCCGTGTAATCGCCCGGAGGCTTCCGCTGCGTTGTTACCAGCACGTCGCCGGAAAGCTGAAACGACTCTTCCGGGCGCTGCAGGCCCGGAATCGACGTCCTCGGTGGGGTCCATTCGGCGCCGGCGGCCGTCGTGATCTCGGACATCGGGATGTCGTTGAACGGTAGAGAAGCCGACCACGATGCGACCACCCGGTCTCCGGACATGCCAACGCTCCAAGCCAGCTCCCGTGCTCTGGGCAGTGGCACCACCTCACGGCGAGCGCCGTCACCTGACAGGAGGTCGATCGACGTCGGCCGTGCGACCCGGAACGTACCGTCGTCGAGTGCGGTGCCGCCGCGGGCGTCGGTCAGCAGGGGCTCGCTCACGGTGCCGTCCGCTGCCGCGATCCGCCGTACCTCGAGTTGGTAGTCGGCAGTTTTCTTGTGCAGCACCAAAAGGTCGTCCGCCAGGGTCTGCAGATCCTCCGTGAACGCTACGTCGACGGTCCCGGTCGCCTGACCGGCCCGGTCGGCCCACGCCACCTGCTGGCCGCTCGTGGTCGCTCCGGTACGCCAGAAGACCCGGCCGGGGGTCAGCGCCGCCCACTCCGGAGACACCGTCGCGACCGTCTGGCTGCTGCCGGTCTGTACGTCGATCAGCCGCAGGTCCTCTGATGTCGTCACGAGCAGGTAGCGCTCATCCTGGTCCACACAGGAAAAGGACCCGGTCGGCAGATTGGCCAGCTCCCGCTTGGCTCCGTCCGGCTGATAGATCCAGACGTGCTGCTCCTCGTCGTCCGCCGTCGCATAAATGGCGCCTACCTCATGCAGGCAGTACGCCCAACCCGGGAGGGCCGCGGTGCCTTTCGACTTCGATGTCGCGGGATCGATGTAGTCGTAGCTCCACTGGCCCGCATTGTTGTTCGTCGACCGGACGACGTACTTTCCGGCCATCGTCGGGCCGACGTGCTCCGAGCTGATGTCGGACATCACGATGCGTCCATCGGCCATGCTTGCGATTTGCCAGTTCTTGTTGCTGTCGCCGCTCCAGGGGTCCTGCTGGTACGCGAAGTACTCACCCGAGGTGCCGAGCGTGGTGAACGGATGCGGATCGTCGTTCCACAGCGGAGCCAGCAGTTCACCCTGCTCGGCGGCGATGGCCGCCGCGGCTGGACTGGAACGGAAAATTGCCAGGGGGACAGTCACGGCTCCTGCAGCGATCACAGCCGCGCTGACGAGACCGGCAAGGACGACACGCGGGCGGCGCATCAGGACTCCTGTCGTTCGGGGGACCCGCGAGTTATAGCAGCGCCGAACGACAGCGGCCAGATCAGTTGCAGCATGTTGCATCGGCCGTGCTCACTGGTTGTAGTGAAAAAAGGTCGGGGATTACCTATAGCCACTATGCAAAGGGGTTGGGCCGCCGTATTCTCATGCAGGCTGACCGGTCTGTGAACGAGGGGGGCGAGGGGTGGCTGAGGTCCAGGTGCCGCACACCCATGATCGCGTGGAGCTGCGTGATCTCGCCGCTCTGGCCGGCGAGGGTGACCGGAACGCTCTGAACGATCTGCTCACCCGGGTCCGGGCGGTTGCCCACCGGTACGTGCGGTCGAGGCTGTGGACCTATCCCGGCGGCGCCGACATGGTCGATGACGTCGCGCAGGAAGTCTGCGTCGCGGTGTTCGGGGCGCTGGGCCGGTACCGGGACGAGGGCCGGCCGTTCGAGGCTTTTGTCTACGGCATCGCGGCCCGGAAGGTCGCCGACGCCCAGCGGGCGTTCGCGGTGGCCGACGTGTCGACGCCGGATCTTCCGGACGGGGCGGACGAGTCGCCGACGCCGGAGGAACACGCGGTCAGACACTCGGAGGTCCAGCACATCGTGGGGTTGCTGGACCGGTTGCCGGAGAAACTGCGGGAGATCCTGCGGCTCCGGGTGGTAGCGGGGTTGTCAGCCGAGGAGACCGGCCGGGCACTGGGGATGACACCGGGGGCGGTGAGGGTCGCACAGCATCGGGCGTTGAACACGCTCAGGGGGTTTGTGGGGCATGAAGCACAGTCGGAACGACGGGCAGGGGAGGAGCGACATGGCTGACCGTTTTGATCTCGACGCGATAGAAGCCGACGACGCGCTGCTCGATCTGCTCGCAGCCGGTGGGGAGTCCGCCTGGGAGGCGGGCGAGCACGACCCGGCCCTGAAACTGCTGGCCGGTCTGCGGCTCGCGGTGGAGGTCGAGGACGAGCTCCCGGTGGAGACGATCGACGATCCGGAGAGCTTCCTGGCACGCTGTGCCGCGATGACCCCGGTGATGGACCCGTTCGCCCGCAAGATGGCCGCGCGGAGCCTGGCGCTCGGCGTCGCCGCGGTGGCCGCGCTGTCGGTGTCCGGGGTGGCCGCGGCCGTCACGGGCGACCCGCTGTCGCCGTACGAGAAGGTGATCGAGAAGGTCGTCGACGGCCTGCGGGCGGAGACGAGCTTCCCGAAGGAACAGCTCGACGGCATGCCGGTGGTCGACAAGACCAAGATCGTCAAGGTCGCCAAGGACTTCGAGCAGAAGGCCAAGGACAAGGAAAAGGCGCAGTACGAGGAGCAGGGCCTGGCCGAAGTGCCGGCCCAGGCCGTCGTCGCGCCGAAGCCGCCGCTGGCCCGGCCGATCCCGCAGACCGAGCAGCAACTGCTGATCGAGAAGCCGATCTCGACCCTGCCTGCGGTGGAGCAGCCGACCGAGCCGGTCGCGCCCGAGCAGCCGAAGCCGACGGACCCGCCGACCACACCGGCCGATCCCAAGCCGAGCGACGACCCGACCGCGCCGACCGAGCCGAAGCCGACGGACCCGCCGACCTCGACGCCGACCGACCCGCCGACCACGACGCCGACCGACCCGCCGACCACGACGCCGACGACCACCCCGACGGACCAGCCGACCACGACCCCGTCGACGCCGGCCGGCAACAACAACGGTTCGACCGGCGACAACGGGTCGACCGACACCGGCAACGGCCAGACGGGCAACGGCCAGACGGGGAGCAACGGTTCGACCGGCGACACCGGCTCGACCGACACCGGCAACGGGTCGACCGACAACCCCAGCAACCAGCCGGGCACCCCGGTCACCCCGCCGACCACCGTGCCGAGCACCGGCGGCGACACCAACACCGGCGACACCAACACCGGCGACACCAACACCAACACGGGTGACACGAACACCGGTGGCGACACCTCTGGTGACCAGTCCGGCGATCAGAACACCGATCAGGACGGGCAACGCGACGACGACAAGCCGGCCGAGCCGGTCACCGAGATCGTCGCGAGCCTGCTGCCGTCGCTCCCGGTCGCGAGCAGCACGACGGTCGAGACGCCGCCGCGCCGCCTGCCGCAGTACGTCGGGAAGAGCGTCTCGTCCGTCGGCAAGCACTCCAATGGCAAGCCCGAGCTGGGCTGGGCCAAGGCGCGCTACGCCAAGGGCAAGCACTCCAGCGGCCGGTACGCCGAGGGGCAGCACGCCGCGATCGCCCGGGCCCACGGTTCGATGGCCCCGGTCACGATCCGGCAGATCCTGGGCGTGCTCAACACGCCGATGAGCGACCGCTGAACCACGCAGAGCAACCACTGAAGCACGCAGAGCGACCGCCGGGCACCTGGCCGGGCGGTCGCTGACCAGCCTCCCGGACGGGACCGATTCGGGCGGCGGGGGACCGGCGGCATAGGATGGGGTCCCGTTCTCGCCGTGCAAAGGTGCCTGCCTTCCTCATGGACATCACACCCTCCGGAGTTCCCGACAAGTTCGCCGTCCTCGGCCTGACCTTCGACGACGTCCTGCTGCAGCCCAACGAGTCCGACGTGATCCCGTCGGAGGCCGACACCAAGTCCCGGGTCAGCCGCAACATCGAGGTCAACATCCCGCTGCTGTCCAGCGCGATGGACACCGTCACCGAGGCCCGGATGGCGATCGCGATGGCGCGCCAGGGTGGCCTCGGCGTCCTGCACCGCAACCTGTCGATCGAGGACCAGGCCCAGCAGGTGGACCTGGTCAAGCGGTCCGAGTCCGGCATGATCGCCCAGCCGATCACGATCGGCCCGGACGCGAGTATCGGCGAGGCCGACGCGCTCTGCGCGCAGTACCGGATCTCCGGGGTGCCGGTGGTGGACCAGGCCGGTGTGCTGGTCGGCATCGTGACGAACCGCGACATGCGGTTCGAGACCAGCCAGGACCGCCCGGTGCACGAGGTGATGACCAAGCAGCCGCTGATCACCGGCAAGCAGGGCATCTCCGCGGACGATGCGATGGCGCTGCTCAGCAAGCACAAGGTGGAGAAGCTCCCGCTGGTCGATGCCGACGGCAAGCTGACCGGCCTGATCACGCTGAAGGACTTCGTCAAGCGCGACCAGTTCCCGCTGTCCACCAAGGACGAGACCGGCCGGCTGCGGGTCGGCGGCGCGATCGGCTTCTTCGGTGAGGCGTACAAGCGGGCGATGACGCTGGTCGAGGCCGGCGTCGACCTGCTCGTGGTCGACACCGCGCACGGCCACTCGCAGGCCCAGCTGGAGATCATCCGCAGGCTCAAGGCCGACCCGGCCACCCGCGACGTCGACGTCGTCGGCGGCAACGTGGGCACCCGGGCGGGTGCGCAGGCACTGGTCGACGCGGGCGCCGACGGCGTCAAGGTCGGCGTGGGTCCCGGCTCGATCTGTACGACGCGCGTCGTGTCCGGCGTCGGCGTACCGCAGGTCACCGCGATCTACGAGGCGTCCCTGGCGTGCAAGCCGGCCGGCATCCCGGTGATCGGCGACGGCGGTCTGCAGTACTCCGGTGACATCGCCAAGGCGCTCGTCGCGGGTGCCGACACCGTGATGCTCGGTTCCCTGCTCGCCGGTTGCGAGGAGTCGCCCGGAGATCTGGTCTTCATCAACGGCAAGCAGTTCAAGGCGTACCGCGGGATGGGTTCGCTCGGCGCGATGCAGTCCGGCGGCCTGCGCAAGTCCTACTCGAAGGACCGCTACTTCCAGAGCGATGTCGGCAGCGACGAGAAGCTGATCGCCGAGGGCGTCGAGGGCCAGGTCCCGTACCGCGGCCCGCTGTCCGCCGTCGCGCACCAGCTGATCGGCGGCCTGCGCCAGTCGATGTGGTACTGCGGTTCGCGCACCGTGCCCGAGCTCCAGGAGAAGGGCCGGTTCGTCCGGATCACCTCGGCCGGCCTGCAGGAGTCGCACCCGCACGACATCCAGATGACGGTCGAAGCGCCGAACTACTCCGGCCGCTGACCCGCCCGCTGACCGAAGGACACTGATGACCGAGATCGAGATCGGCCGCGCCAAGCGGGGCCGGCAGGCGTACGCGTTCGACGACATCGCGATCGTGCCGTCGCGCCGGACCCGGGACCCCGAGGAGGTCTCGGTGGCCTGGCAGATCGACGCCTACCGGTTCGAGCTGCCGATCCTGGCCGCGCCGATGGACTCGGTGATGTCACCGGCCAGCGCGATCGCGATCGGCAAGGCGGGCGGCCTCGGCGTCCTCAACCTCGAAGGCCTGTGGACCCGGTACGACGACCCGACCTCGCTGCTGGAGGAGATCACCAGCATCAGCAAGGAGCAGGCCACCACCCGGCTGCAGGAGATCTACTCGGCACCGATCAAGCCCGAGCTGATCTCCCAGCGGGTGCAGGAGATCCGGGACTCCGGCGTCACCGTGGCCGGCGCGCTGTCGCCGCAACGGACCAAGCAGTTCGCCAAGCACGTGGTGGACGCGGGCGTCGACCTGTTCGTCATTCGCGGTACGACGGTGTCGGCCGAGCACGTGTCGGGTCAGGCCGAGCCGCTCAACCTCAAGCAGTTCATCTACGACCTCGACGTACCGGTCATCGTCGGCGGGTGCGCGACGCATCAGGCCGCGCTGCACCTGATGCGGACGGGCGCTGCCGGAGTGCTGGTCGGCTTCGGTGGCGGTGCCGCGCACACGACCCGCAAGGTGCTCGGCGTGGCCGTGCCGATGGCCAGCGCGGTGGCGGACGTCGCCGCGGCCCGGCGGGACTACATGGACGAGTCCGGCGGCCGCTACGTGCACGTCATCGCCGACGGTTCGGTCGGCCGCTCTGGTGACCTGGCCAAGGCGATCGCCTGTGGCGCCGACGCGGTGATGGTCGGCTCGCCGCTGGCCCGCGCGAGCGACGCTCCGGGCGGCGGCTTCCACTGGGGTGCCGAGGCCTGGCACGCCGACCTGCCCCGCGGCGAGCGGGTCGAGGTCGGCGTCAGCGGCACGATGGAGCAGATCATGTTCGGCCCGTCCTTCGTCCCGGACGGCACGATGAACCTGGTCGGCGCCCTCAAGCGCGCGATGGCCACCACCGGCTACACCGAGCTCAAGGAGTTCCAGCGCGTCGAGGTCGTCGTCGGCTGAGTCTGCGAGGATTGACGGATGGGATGGTTCAAGCGTCGTACCGAAGCTGACAATGTCGCGCTCGCGGGGGCGCGGGAGCAGCTCACCTCTGACGACGTGGACCAGATCCGTTTCCTGCTGACCACCAAGAAGACCGTGTTCGCGGTCAAGTACGTGATGGATCGCACCGGGATCGAGCTCAAGCACGCGCGTGACCTGGTCGAGGACATCCGGCTCGGCCGCTACGTCCCACCGGTCGGCGACACCCCGGTGCTTAGGCGGCCGGGGTCCAACCTGGCCGAGCGCACCCGCGCGCTGAAGGCGTCCGGCGACCTGCACCAGGCCACCGCGCTGGTGGTCAGTGAGACCGGCATGACCGAGGTAGAGGCAGGCCTGTTCGTCGGCGCCCTCCGCGCCGACAACCGGCAAGACGGCTAGCCCAAGCCGGTCAGCCCAAGACTGTCAGCCCTTGACGTAGGACAGTTTCTCCGCGACCTTGCCGTCGCGCAGGCGCAGTACGTCGACCCCGCGCACGTGCCCGCGGCCGCCGTCCGCCTCCGCCCAGGAGAACTTCCACCGGACGATGGCCCGGTCGCCGAGCACCACCGACTCCTCGGTCTCGAAGCGCGGCTCGGCCGTGTCCTCGAACAGCTTCCGCCACTGCTCCCGTACTGCGTCCGCTCCCTCGAAGCGGGCCCCGTCGGGTGCCGGCGAGGTGGATTCGAAGACGCAGTCCTCGGTCATGTGCGCCATGATCGCGTCGACGTCACCGGCCGCGAAAGCCTCACCCAGCAAGGCGACGGTGGTGTGCCCGGGTGACCAGGCCGGATCCCGGCCGAAGGCGCCGAGCAGCGATTCGGTGGCGCTGGAGAAGCCTTCGACCCGCGGGCCGATCGCGCCGCCGCCGCGGTACAGCTCCTCGCGGTCCTTGAACCAGGACGCCACCGCGGCGACCGCCTCGGGATCGAGGTGGGCGTCACCGCCGATCGCGACCGCCAGGTCCCAGCCGTGCACGAGATGGTCGGCCGCGAGCTGGTTCGCGTACTCCTCGGCCGACTCCTCGCCGTACGAGAGCTGCACGGTGGAGCCCCGGAGTACGGGCTCGGTGACGGCGACTTCGGCGGCGCGGGCCGCGTGGCTCGCGGCCGCGGCGGGATCGTCGCCGAGCAGGTCGCCGTCGAGTGAGTCGCCGACCTCCTCGATGGTCCGGCCGGCCATCAGCGGTACGGTCCAGCGGTCTTCGCCGACCACGTGGTTGACCAGCGTGCGGACGTCCCAGTCCGAGCACGGCGTCGGGTTGTCCCACTGGTCGGGGCGGACCGCGGCCACCTGCCGGACGAAGTCCTCGCAGGTCCGGCGATGCAGTTCTACAACGTCCATCTTGACCTCCCCGTCAGCGCCAGCGTGCGCTCAGCCGGAGGTGAGGTCAACGGTTACAGCTGGGCCGCCGCCTCGTGGGCGTGCTGGGAGGCGGTGAAATCACCCTTCGCGGCGAGCAGGTCACCGTGGTGACGCAGGCAGGCACCGGCCAGGCTCTTCATCTCCTGGTCCGTCATCGTGAACGGGATCAGGGCGGTCGCCACCTCGGCGCTCCAGCCGGCCAGGTCGAGCGCCATCTCGGTCTGCCCGCTCGCGTGGTAGGCGCCGGAGATGTCGAGCAGGACCCGGGCCCAGACCGGCGCGTAGGTGCTCGTCTCGTACCGCATCCGGTGCGACTCGCGCTCGGACGAGATCGCGAACAGGTAGTGCGCCTCGAGCCCCAGCGTCAGCGCGGTCTCGGCGTCGTGCGCGAGCATCGGGCGGACCAGTTCGGCCAGCTCGGTGGCCCGTACTGCGGCCGACTCCGGGTCGGTCCGGCCGGACACCGTCGCCAGCGTCATCCCCGGCGCCGGCTCGCTCAGTGCGACCAACCGGTAGTACTGCTCGTACGGCCCGAGCTTGATCTCCGCCGACTCCAGAGCGGTGGTCAGCGACGGTGGGATGCCACGGTCGAGCTCTTCGGTGACGAGCGCCGCGGTCGCGGGATCGGTCGCGTACGCCGTCCGCAGGCAGTTCTCGCCTTCCAGGACCCGGCCGGCGATGCTGAGGTGCTTGCCCTTGCGGGTCAGCGCGGCCACCAGTGTGCGCAGGTCGGTCGCCGATTCGGAGTCGGCCAGGGTGTCGGCGGTGTTCAGCCCGATCTCGTCGGCCTCGAGCGCGAGGTCCAGCCGGCCGTCGGCGGCGTGGATGTCGGCCGAGACGGCCGCGGCAGAACAGAGATAGCGCGCATACGACAACGACTGCGAACTCGCGTTGATCTGGTCGGCCAGCTGCAGGAACAACTGGGTGGCCGCGTCGGCGGACGCGACGGCCAGCGCCGGATCGCCGTACCGGCGGAGGATCAGCGCGTTCATCGCGAGCACCCGGGCGAAGTCGGGCTGGTGCAGGATGCCGTCCTCGCCACCGACCAGCTGGCCGTACGCGATCACCGCGCCGTCCATCTCCAGTACTGCGGTCGCGCCGTACCCGCGATGCGCCTGCGTCATCGCGCGCCGGGCGCGCACGTCGGCCAGGAACGAAGTGCAGTCCAGGACCTCGGCATCGCTCAGTTCGGTGTAGCCGAGTTGGGCCTCGTGGAGCGCGGCAAGCGCTTCCTCGTGACGGCCCGAGGCGTTCAGGGAGCCGGCCAGCTCGTACTGCGTCGCCGCCATCAGGTGCTTGGCCTCGTAGTGGTCCGGGCGATCCCCGGCGCGCTCCCTGGCCAGTTCGATGACGCGTTGCTGGTACGGCCCGGCCTCGTCGGCGCGGCCTTCCTCGATCAGCACCTGGGCTGTCTGCAGTGCCTCGCCGAGCTCGTCCTCAGGGGGAGTCCACAACCCCCCGCTGTCCACCATCTTTACGTTCCACCCCTTCACAGGTTCAGTCGTTCACCCTAGCGCCATCACCCCTCATAGTGGGCCCATTCGTCACCACGACATCCAGGGACTGGCTGGCAGTTCCCTGCGTGCTGCGCGGCACTCGGCACGGCACCTCGCCGCACTGGAGCAAAGGCCACGATGCGCCGCATCGCTGCCTTCGCTCCAGCACGCCGAGCTACCGCACCGAGCACCTGCTCGCGACTGCAGGGAACTGCCAGCCAGTCCCGTACTGACACAACCTGTTACCCACAGGTAGCCTGGACAGATGAGCGAGCAGACTTCGATCCCTGCCGACCCCGAGCTCGACCCGACCGCGTCGTACGCGACCGACCAGTCGGTCATTCGCCGGCTGGCCGGTCTGTTGCGCGCCACGGCAGGCAGCCGTACCTCCTACGCGCCGGCAACCGGGCAACCGGTCGCCGAGCTGCCGGTGTCCAGCCCCGACGACGTCGTTACCGCCGTCCGGTCCGCGCGCCGGACCCAGCGCAGCTGGCGAGACACCTCGATGGCTGACCGCGCCGCCATCCTGCTGCGCTACCACGATCTGGTCCTGGACCACCGCCACGAACTCGTCGACCTGGTGATCGTCGAGTCCGGCAAGGCCCGTAAGCAGGCGTTCGAGGAGGTCGCGCACGTCGCGCTCACCGCCCGGTACTACGGCCGCAAGGGCGCCGACCTGCTCGCCCCGCAGCGCAAGCTGGGCATGTTCCCGGTGCTCACCCGCGCCGAGCAGCGGTTCGTGCCGAAGGGTGTCGTCGGCATCATCTCGCCGTGGAACTACCCGCTCAGCATGGCGATGTCCGACGGACTGCCCGCGATCATGGCCGGCAACACCGTCGTCCACAAACCCGACAGCCAGACTCCGCTGAGCGCCTTGCGTGCGGTCGAGCTGCTGTACGAGGCCGGACTGCCACGCGACGCCTGGCAGCTGGTGAACGGCGACGGCCCGACCGTCGGTGGCGCGATCATCCAGAACACCGACTACATCTGCTTCACCGGCTCGACCAAGACCGGCAAGCTGGTCGCCAAACAGGCCGGCGAACGCCTGATCGGCTGCAGCCTCGAGCTCGGCGGCAAGAACCCGATGCTCGTACTCCGCGACGCCGACGTGCACCGCGCTGCCGAGGGCGCCGTCCGTGCGTGCTTCAACAGCGCCGGCCAACTGTGTGTCTCGATGGAGCGGCTCTACATCGCCGACCAGATCTACGACGCGTTCATCACCGCCTTCCTCGACCGGGTGAAGCGGCTCAAGCTGTCGGCCGGCACCGGCTGGGACGTCGACATGGGCTCGCTGATCTCCAAGGCCCAGCTGGAGACGGTCAGCCGGCACGTCGAGAACGCCCGCGAGAGCGGGGCCGTAGTACTGGCCGGTGGTAAGGCCCGGCCGGATATCGGGCCGCTCTTCTACGAGCCGACCGTGTTGTCCGGGGTGACGCCCGAGATGGAGTGCTTCGACAACGAGACCTTCGGGCCGGTGGTGTCGGTCTACCGGTTCTCCGACGAGTCCGAGGCGATCCAGCGCGCCAACGAGGGCGAATACGGGCTGAACGCGAGTGTCTGGACCAAGGACGGCCGGCGCGGTCGCGCGATCGCGGCCCAGCTGGTGGCCGGCACGGTCAACGTCAACGAGGGTTACGCCGCGACCTTCGGCTCGATCGACACCCCGATGGGCGGCATGCGATCGTCCGGCCTCGGCCGTCGTCAGGGTGTGGAAGGCATCCGCCGGTACGTCGACCCGCAGGCGATCGCGACCCAGCGGCTGCTCCCGATCGCGGCCTCGCACGGCCTGAAGGACGAGGCGTATGCCGAACTGATGACCGGCGCGCTGCGAGTGCTGAAGAAGCTGGGCCGCGCATGAGCTTTGATCACGACGTCATCGTCATCGGCTCCGGGTTCGGCGGCAGTGTCAGCGCGCTGCGCCTGGTGGAGAAGGGGTATGACGTCGGAGTCCTGGAGGCCGGGGCGCGGTTCGAGGACCAGGGGTTCGCGAAGAACTCGTGGGACAAGAGCCGGTTCCTGTTCGCGCCGCGACTGGGCTGGTACGGCGTCCAGCGGATCAGCGCGCTGCGCGACGTCATCATCCTGTCCGGCGCCGGAGTCGGCGGCGGCAGTCTCGTCTACGCGAACACCCTGTACGAACCGCTGCCCGCGTTCTACGCCGACAAGCAGTGGGCCCACATCACCGACTGGAAGAGCGAGCTCGCCCCGTACTACGACCAGGCGAAGCGGATGCTCGGCGTCACCACCTATCCCGGCTTCACCCCGGCCGACCAGGTGATGAAGCAGGTCGCCGACGACATGGGCGTGGGGGACACCTTCCACCCGACGCCGGTCGGAGTGTTCTTCGGCGAGCCCGGCGTCGAGGTGGACGACCCGTTCTTCGGCGGCGCCGGACCCCGGCGTACCGGGTGTATCGACTGTGGCGAGTGCATGACCGGGTGCCGGCACAACGCGAAGAACACGCTGACCAAGAACTACCTGTACCTGGCCGAGAAGGCCGGCGCCGAGGTGTACCCGATGACCACGGTGACGTCGGTCGAGCGTCTGCCCGGTGGCGGGTACGCGATCGAGACCCGGCGGACCTCGAACCGGAAGGTGACACGGAGGTTCACCGCCGGGCAGGTGATCTTCGCCGCCTCCGCACTCGGTACGGCGAAACTCCTGCACCGGCTGCGCGACGAGGGCAAGCTGCCGCACCTGTCGGACCGGCTCGGCGTCCTGACCCGGACCAACTCCGAATCGTTGCTGGGGGCAATCGCCAGGGACCGGACGGTCGACTACAGCAAGGGTGTCGCGATCACCTCGTCGTTCCACCCCGACGAGATCACCCACATCGAGCCGGTCCGGTACGGCCGGGGCAGCAACGCGATGTCGCTGCTGCAGACCGTGCTGACCGACGGCGGCGGCACCAAGCCGCGCTGGCGGACCTGGCTGCGCGAGATGGGGGTGCAGCGGAGGAACCTGCGCCGGCTCTACGACCTGAAGCACTGGTCGGAGCGGACCGTGATCGCGCTGGTGATGCAGACCGAGGACAACTCGATCACCACCTACGGCAAGCGCGACCGGTTCGGCCGCTGGCGGCTGACCTCGAAACAGGGCCACGGCACCCCGAACCCGTCCTGGATCCCGGTCGCCAACGACGTGGTCCGGCGGATGGCGAAGATCATGGGCGGTACGCCGGGTGGCACCATCGGTGAGCCGTTCAACGTGCCGATGACCGCGCACTTCATCGGCGGTTGCGCGATCGGCGACTCACCCGCGACCGGCGTGGTCGATCCGTACCACCGGGTCTACGGGTACGAGGGGCTGCACATCGTGGACGGCTCGACGATCTCGGCCAACCTGGGCGTCAATCCCTCGCTGACGATCACCGCGCAGGCCGAGCGCGCGCTGTCGTTCTGGCCGAACAAGGGCGAGGAGGACCCGCGGCCGCCGCTCGGATCGGAGTACCGGAAGGTGGCGGCGGTCACGCCGGTGAAGCCGGTGGTGCCGGCGGATGCGCCCGGTGCGCTGCGGTTGCCGATTGTCGGGATCACCCAGCCGAAACAGGCTGTGACAAAACCGTGACGTTATGACAACAAAGCCCCGTGACCTTTGGGGGTCACGGGGCCAATGGTGTTCTTGGGAAAGTGAAAACTCCTCAGACTTTGCGTCGGAGGAGTTTTGGTCAGTGCCGGAAAAGGGAGCAGGCCCCTCGAGAACGTTTCCGCCCAAATCGTTTCCCGAGGGGCCTACTCAAGCCGGGGTGAGGCGCCCGGCGCTTTGGGATCGGATCGCCAGCCAGAGCTGGCGACCCGAGTTCGTGTTCCTCACTCTACTACCGATTCGGGCTATTTCGACCCCTTCGCGGTGACCGTAATCACTCTGCGTGCTGATCGTAATGTGCGACCTTTCAGTCGCTGCCCGTCATCGAGAAGCTGTGTTCTTGCGATCACCGCCTCTGCACACATCAACGAGGCCACTGAAGAGGGGTTACGAGGTTCCACAAAAGTTTTTGAAGAAACTTTGGCTGAGCCAGTTCCGGCCGAGGTGTTCCACGTGACGCCCCTCGCAGAGAAACCAGCCGACGCTGGCTTAGGGTGGGCCGACTGAGCCCGTGCGTGCTGCGCGGCACTCGGCACGGTAGCTCGGCGCACTGGAGCGAGGGCCACGATGCGCCGCATCGCTGCCCTCGCTCCAGCACGCCGAGCTACCGCACCGAGCACCTGCTCGCGACTGCACGGGCCCAGCCGGCCCACCCTTACTGTGGGCCGACCGTTCGATGAGGCAGGAGAACCATGAACGACATCCTCGATGTGGCGCGTGAGCAGGTTCTGGAGCGAGGGATCGGCCTCGACCAGGAGCAGCTGGTCGAGGTACTGCGATCGCCCGACGACGTGCTGGACGATCTGCTCGCGCTGGCGCACGAGGTCCGGGTGAAGTGGTGCGGCGAGGAGGTCGAGGTCGAGGGCATCATCTCGCTGAAGACCGGCGGCTGCCCCGAGGACTGTCACTTCTGCTCCCAGTCCGGCCAGTTCACCTCGCCGGTGCGCGCGGTCTGGCTGAACATCCCCGAGCTGGTCGAGGCCGCCAAGGAGACCGCGAAGACCGGCGCGACCGAGTTCTGCATCGTCGCCGCCGTCCGCGGCCCGGACGAGCGGCTGATGGCGCAGGTGAAGGCCGGCATCGAGGCGATCAACGCCGAGGTCGACATCAACATCGCCTGCTCGCTCGGCATGCTGACCCAGGCGCAGGTGGACGAGCTCAAGGCGATGGGCGTGCACCGCTACAACCACAACCTGGAGTCGGCCCGCTCGTACTTCGGTGACGTGGTCACCACGCACTCCTTCGAGGAGCGCTGGGAGACCTGCGTGATGGTCCGCGAGTCCGGGATGGAGCTGTGCTGCGGCGGCCTGGTCGGGATGGGCGAGTCGTTGGAGCAGCGCGCCGAGCTGGCCGCGCAACTGGCCGAGCTCGAGCCGCACGAAGTACCGCTGAACTTCCTCAACCCGCGGCCGGGCACGCCGTTCGGCGACATGGAGATCATGGCCGGCAAGGACGCGCTGCGCACGATCGCCGCGTTCCGGCTGGCGATGCCCCGCACCGTCCTGCGGTACGCCGGTGGCCGTGAGCTGACCCTGGGCGACCTCGGCACCCGCGAGGGTCTGCTCGGTGGCATCAACGCGGTCATCGTCGGGAACTACCTGACCACGCTGGGCCGTCCGGCGACCGCCGACCTCGACCTGCTGGCCGACCTCAAGATGCCGGTCAAAGAACTCCAGAAGACACTCTGACGCGATGGCCACAGTCCTGTACTGCGGTCACTGCGGCCGCGACACCACCGAAGGCAGCCACGACGCCTGCCGGCAGGCGCTCATCCTGGAACCACCCCGGTACTGCGACCAGTGCCGTCGCCGGATGATCGTCCAGGTTCGCCCGACGGAGTGGACCGCACGCTGCTCCGTGCACGGTGAACTGAACTCGGCCGGAGGGCCCGAGCTCTCACGGTAGGGTTGAAACATGCCCGACGCCGTGCCTCGCCTGCTGGTCGCCGTCTACGGACCGACCTCGGCGGGAAAGACCAAAGTGTCGGTCGACCTCTGTTTGCGGATCCGCGACGAGCTCGGGCTGGCGCCGATGGTCGTCTCGGCCGACTCGCGCCAGGTCTACCGGTACATGGACATCGGGACCAGCAAGACGACGCCGGAGGAGATGCGGGGGGTCCCGCACACGATGCTCGACGTCACCGAGCCGGTGCGGAAGCTGGAGCTGGAGACGTTCGTCGCCGAGGCCCGCAAGCACATGGACGAGTGCTGGGCCTCCGGCGGCGTGCCGGTGATCGTCGGCGGCACCAGTGTGTACGTCCGCTCGCTGCTGGAGGGCTGGGAGGTCGACGCGGTCGCCGAAGCCCGGAACGCGATCCGGCGGGACTTCCCGCGCAGCATGGCCGAGGACGCGTACGCCGTACTGACCCGGCTGGACAAGTCGGCGGCCGGCCGGATCCACGAGAACAACTACGACGCGATCGTGAACGCCCTGGCGCATGCCATGGGCAACGATCCGGACCGGGCCGGTACGTCGGTGGCCGCGCGGCAGGTGGTGCTCGGAGTCGACCGGCCCGCCACGGAGATCGATCGCCGGGTGGCGGAGACGTACGACTCCCAGGTCCAGCGCGGGCTGCGCGACGAGGTGCTGGAGCTCGACGAGCGGTACGACGTGCTGGCGCAGTACCGGAGTCTTGGTCAGAAGTCGCCTAACCAGGTGGTCCACACCCATGGCTACACCGAGTGGTTCGATCTGGCCGTGGAACGCGGCAAGCCGGTGGAGAACCTCGGTGCGGCCGAGCTGGACGAGGTCCGCGACCGGGTGGTCGAACGCATCCGCACCCACACCCGCCGCCAGCGCTCGGCGATCCCGAAACTCACCGGCGTCACGATGGTCCGCAACGACCGCGACGCCTTCGCCGCGGTGCAAGCCGCGCTGACAGCACCTGCACCCAAGCAGTCCGGGGGACCGAAACCGGCCGGGGGTTCGAAGGCCGCCGGTGGTGGTAAGCCGGCTCGCTCCGGAGGTGGCCGAGCGGCCGCGGGCCGCTCCGGCGGTCGCGGTGCCGGGAGCGGGAGCGGTCGACCACGCCAGGGCAAGCCCCGCCAGGGCCCCAAGCCGCGCTGAGCCGGCTGGAAAGCTGAGCCGGCTGGAAAGACAACGGCCCGGGTCAGGTGACCCGGGCCGCTCAGGACAAGGCGAGGGTCACTTGCCGCGGCCCTTGTTCTCCTTGGCCGCCTTCTTCTGGGCGGCGATGATGTTGCGGCCCGCGCGGGTGTTCGGGTTGGGGTTGCGCTGCTGGTCGGCCTGGTTACGAGCCTGACCGTTCTCGTGCTGGGTCTTGCTGGACTTGCTCTTGCTGGTCCTGTGCTCTTTGCCAGGCTTGCCGTTCTTGCCGAAGGCCATCTTTGCTTCTCCTCTATCGAGGCCACACCCGCCGTGGCTCGCTATCGTTCGTGGTGTTCGAACAGACGCTGAGTTCCGGCGCCCGGTTCCCTGCTGCTCGGAACGACGAAAACGTAATCACGGGGAGGGGTCATCCCACGCCGTACTGCGGGCGGCGGCGACCCAGTCGGCGGCTAGAGTTCTGGCGTGGTCAACGACACTGCCATCAACGTTCTGGCCGCGCTCGGTACGGCCAGCTGGTCGCCACCACAGGCAGTCTCGTACGAGGTGGCGCAGGAGGCCGTCCGGCAGGCCGTTGGCTACTACGCACAGCTGATCGCGCAGGAGGAGTCCGCGGCCGAGCCCGACACCGCCGCGATCGAAGGCTGGCGGGCCGAGCAGGTCGCCTGGGCCGGACGTCTGACCGAGCTGACCCCGCTGGACACCCGCGAGGTCAAGCGGATCCGCGCCGCCGCCGATGAGCTGCTGAGCGTCGACGACGAGGACGACGAGGACGACGACGAAGACGACGACGAAGACGACGAAGCTGACGATGAGGACGAGTCGGTGGACGAGGCCGATGGGGGTGGACCGGCGTGATCGAGTCGGGTGACGAGGACCGGCACGTCCTTGACCAGGCCGAGAGCGATCGGCTCTTCCGTGACCGGATCGTCCCGGACCTGCTCGACGGCAGTCCCCAGCAGATGCCCATCGTGCTCTTCGTCTGTGGCCAGCCGGGCGACGGCAAGGCGACCATCACGGCACTCGCCCAGGCGGTGCTGCGCCGCCGCGGCCGCCCGGTGGTCCTCAGCGCCCCGGCCTTCGAGGCCTACCACCCGCGCCTGTACGAACCGATCACCGACGTGGCCACGACGGGCGACAGGTACGTCCAGTACGACGGCCGGCGCTGGCTGGCCGCGGCCGAGGCGCTGACGATCCAGCGGCGGTACGACGCGATCGCCGAGTCCGAACTGGTCGATCCCGGCGCCTTCGCCGAGTCCGCCCGCCGGTTCAAGGCCGCCGGGTACCAGGTCGAGATTGCCATCCTCGCGGTGCACGAGGCGCACAGCCGGCTCGGCGTGCTCGAACGTCACATGCTCGCCCTGGAGGAGTTCGGCTTCGGCCGGTTCGTCGCGCAGCGCACGCATGACGCCGGCTACCAGGGCGTACGGCGGGCCGCCGACCTGGTCGATACCGGCGACTTCGCCGATCGGGTCGCCGTCCTGTGCACCGATGGCCGGCTGCTCTACGGCAACCAGCGCGATACCAGGGGCCAATGGCAACGACCCCCGGTCACCGGCGAGGTGATCAGCCGGGAGCGGGAGCGGCCATGGACCGTGGCGGAGTCGCGGTACTTCCTGGAGACCGTTTCGCAGGTCGGCCGGATCGGGCTGGCCGCACCGGTCCAGTGGGTCCGCGACGAGTCGGTCGACCAGGCCAGAGAGATCACCGCCCTGGCCCGGCACCGGTTGCACCCCGACGCGGTGACGTTGCACATCGCGACGGCCGGGACGTCGAGCTGACCGCCGTCGCCGAGATGCCGACCACACCCTGACCGTCGTCCCCGGATCACCAATTACTGTGGTGAATCCGCGAAGACGAAGGCAGGACACTGTGTCACAACCGGTGAACGCGTGGCGACGGACGGATTCGGCGTACGGGCGTGAGCTGCTCGCTCGGGACGCCGCGACGCTGTGGCATCCGTACTCGTCGATGAGCGAGCCGGCGCCGATGCGGCTGGTCCGGGGAGCGTCCGGCGTCCGGCTGCGGCTGGACGACGGCGCCGGTGGCACGGTCGAGGCGATCGACGCGATGTCGTCGTGGTGGTGCATGATCCACGGCTACCGGAACCCGGTCCTCGACGCGGCGCTGAAGGCGCAGGTCGACGACTTCAGCCATGTGATGTTCGGCGGGCTCACGCACGAGCCGGCGATCCGGCTGGCCGAGCGGCTGGTGGAGATCACGCCCGAACCGCTCCAGCACGTGTTCTTCTGCGACTCGGGGTCGGTCTCGATCGAGGTCGCGATCAAGCTCGCGCTCCAGTATCAGGTTGCCCGCGGCAACAATGGGCGGACGCGGATGCTGACCATCCGGGGCGGGTACCACGGCGACACGTTCGCGCCGATGAGCGTCTGCGACCCGGTGAACGGGATGCACTCGCTGTTCACCGGTGCGCTGAAGGAACAGGTCTTCGGGCCGCAGCCGCCGGCCGGGTTCGACCGGGCCGACGACGATCCGGAGTACCTGGCCTGGGCAGCGGCGATGCGGCAGGTCGCAGCGCAGTACCGGGAGGAGGTCGCGGCGATCGTTGTCGAGCCGATCCTGCAGGGGGCAGGGGGGATGTATCCGTACAGCCCGGCTTGCCTCAAGCTGCTGCGCGAACTGGCCGACGAGCACGGCTTCCTGCTCATTCTGGACGAGATCGCCACCGGATTCGGCCGCACGGGCACGCTTTTCGCCTCCGAGCATGCAGGCATCGACCCCGACATCCTCTGCGTCGGCAAGGCCCTCACCGGCGGCTACCTGTCGCTGGCCGCCACCCTCTGTACTACGGACGTCGCGCACACCGTGTCGGACGGACCGGGCGGGGCGCTCATGCACGGGCCGACGTTCATGGCGAACCCGCTCGCGTGCGCGGTCGCGCTGGCGAGTATCGACCTCCTTCTGTCGCAGGACTGGGCCGCGCGGGTCAGCTCGATCTCGGCGGGGCTGTCGGCCGGTCTGGCACCGGCGGCCGACCTGCCCGGCGTGAAGGACGTGCGAGTGCTCGGCGCGGTCGGCGTCGTCCAGCTCGGCGGCCCGGTGGACATGGTCCGGGTCACGGACGCCGTACTGCGCCGAGGCGCGTGGGTCCGCCCGTTCCGCGACCTCGTCTACACGATGCCGCCGTACCTGTGCACCGACGAAGAGGTCACCACCATCACCACCGCCATCACCGAAGCACTTGCCGAGGGCAACTGATGACGGAAGAGCGGGGGCTGAAGGCGGCGGCGGATGGTCATGCAGGGGTGCTCGGGGCGTGGCTGGCGCCCAAGGCGGCGGCGCTGGAGGCTCGCGGTCTGACCCGGCGTCTGCGGGCCAGGCTCGCTGGTGAGCGGTTGATCGACCTGGCTGGGAACGACTATCTCGGTCTTGCGCGCGACCCGAGGGTGGTGGAGGCGGCCGTGGCTGCCGTTCGCGAGTGGGGGACCGGTGCGACGGCTTCTCGTTTGGTCACTGGGACCACCGCGTTGCATGCCGAGTTGGAGTCGTCGCTGGCGGCGTACACCGGCAATGAGTCCGGGCTCGTCTTCTCTTCCGGCTACCTGGCCAACCTCGGCGTCATCACCGCTCTCGGTGGCCCCGGCACGCTTCTCGTCTCGGACGAACACGTCCACGCGTCGATCGTCGATGCCTGCCGGCTCGCCCGCTCGCGAGTGGAGATCGTCCCGCACAACGACGTAGAGGCAATCGAGAAGGTACTTGCCGAGCGCAACGAACCCCACGCGCTGGTGCTGGTCGAGTCCGTCTACAGCGTCCTCGGCGACGCCGCCCCGCTGACCGCTCTGTCCGAGGTCGCCCGGCAGAACAACGCGGTGCTGATCGTCGACGAGGCGCACGGCCTCGGCGTCACCGGCAACGGCCGCGGCTCGGTCACCGCCGCCGAGCTCGCCGGCAGCGACCACGTCATCACCACCATGACGTTGTCCAAGGCAATGGCCAGCCAGGGCGGCGTCGTGCTGGGCCCCGCCGTACTGCGCGATCACCTGATCAACCGGTCCCGGGCTTTCATCTTCGACACCGCCCTCACCCCAGCCTCCTGCGCCGCCGCCCTCGCCGCGCTCCACGTCCTGATCGAAGAACCGACCCGGCCAGCCACAATCCACACCGCAGCAGCTCGCCTGGCCTCAGCCTGCGGAGTCGCCCCCTCCTCAGGCGCCGTCGTCTCAGTCCCCATGCCCGGCCCCCGCGAGGCCGTCAAATCAGCCGACCTATGCCTGACCAACGGCGTACGAGTCGGTGTCTTCCGGCCGCCATCAGTTCCGGACGGCATCAGCCGCCTTCGCCTCACCGCCAGGGCGGGCCTGACCGAGGCGGAACTGGAACACGCCTGCGCGGTACTCAGCGAGGTCTGCGCAGCTCACGCCGCGAGCTGATCCCCAGCTTGGCGAAGACGTTGCGCAGGTGGTACTCGACCGTCTTCGGGGTGACGTGCAAGCGGGCGGCGATCTCGCGATTGGTGAGGTTGCCCAGGACGAGGTCAGCGACCTCCTGCTCGCGGCTGGTCAGTCCATGGTCTGCCCCAGGCGCGGATCGGCCCTCCAGTTCGGTGAGATCGGCTGCTGCTCGCCGCCGGTAGGGAAGCGCGCCGAGCGCGGTGAAGCAGTCGCCGGCGGCGGCCAGCCACTTCGCGGCGCCGGTGGTGTCGCCGAGGGCGAGTAGTTGGCGGCCGTGAGCGTGGAAGAGCAGGCCGTCGGCCAGTCGAGGTCGTGGTGCGAGGTAGCGGGTGAGGAACTGCTCGCTCATCGACAGCGCCCGCCGGATGTCGCCTCCGGCCTCCACCTGCTGGGCGGTCAGCCGGATCAGAGTGCTACCCATCAGCGCCATCCCGCGAGTTCTGACGCGGAGGGCGGCGAGCTCTCGCGCGGCCTCGGCCAGCTCACCTTCGCGCTGAAGCCCTTCGATCAGAAGCGGGCCCCACCAGGAACTCCACCATTCGTGCAGACCTGCCGACTCCGAGCGCGACCCGCGCAGCCCTGGCACTGCACTCAGTGCCTGCAGCATCCCGGAGCTGTCGTCCCGAGCCTGGCAGAGCAGCGCGGAGGCGATCGCGGCGTACCGGAGATCCTGGGGTCCGCCGATGCGCTGTGCGGCCTCCCCGGCTCGGTGCACCAGGCTCTCGGCGAGTCGCCAGTCGCCCCGGGCAGAGGGAACCAAGGAGGCGGCCAGGGAGCGCAGTACTTCGTTCATCAGCGGTTCGTCGTCGTCCGCGAGAAGCGCGGCGGTCCGCATCGTCAGCAGGCTCTCGTCCCACTCGCCGGACTCGTACTGAACGGCGGCCAGGTAGCAGTGCGGCTGAACACCCGACAGCATCGGTACGCCGGCCAGTTGCCGGCGGACCACCTCGGCGAGGTCACCCCGTGCCTCGTCGGCCAGGCCGAGCTGCGCCCGGATCGCGCCGCGGCAGGCCAGTGACTCCAGGTCCCGATTGGGGACGTCGGACGCATGGCCGGCCAGGAAGCGGAGCTCGTCCAGGCCGGCCGCCAGCCCGGAGCGCCGGACTCGCAGGACGGCCAGCACGCAGCGGATGTAGTCGCGCTGTGGTGCAGGCACACCGTCCGCGTCCAGAGTGAACGCGGCATAGCTCAAGGCTTGGCCGAGGTCCCCGCGCCAGGCCCGGATGGTGGTCAGTCCGGAGGCGGCGGAACCCCGGATCCAGCCGCGGCGGCTGAGCTCGAAGGCCTCGGTCAGGTGCTGTTCGGCCAGGCCGCGCTCGCCGACCAGGTAGAGCTCGCACAAGCCCAGCGCGAGCGAGCGCAACGCGGAGGGTGCGCACCGGGCAGCCCGGTCGTAGTCGTTGCGGGCCCGTCCTCGCGTCGAGCTGAACATCGAGTGCACCATCGCGGTCAGGAAGAGGCGTTCGCGCTGATCGCTGCCCGGCGTGACGTCGGCGGCCCAACTCAGCAGGGTCGCCGAGGTGCCGTAGTTGCCCTGCTCTGCTTCACGTCCGGCCGCCTCCTCGAGCTCTGCGGCCAGGCCGGCGTCCGGCGAGCTCAGCGCCGCGACGCGGTGCCGCCAGGCCAGGACGTGCTCGACCGTCGTCGCCGCTCGTTGGTGCAGCTCGTACCGGCGTACCGGGGTGAGGTCGGTGTAGATGGTCTCGCGTTGCAGGTCGTGGCTGATCGCGACCGGGCAGGCCGGGGCTGAGGGGAACCAGGTGGCCAACCCGGCGTCGATGGCCGGCCCCAGCGCGGCGTGGGCATCGTCGACACCGGCCACCTCGGCGACCTGGGCCAGCGGCGGCCGGCCCCCGAGGACGGAGAGTGCCTCGAGCAACAGTCGCGACGACTCCGGCAACTTCGCGAAGGTACGCCGTACGGCCGAGGTGACCGAGGGCGGGACCGCCAGCCACCAGTCGGTCGTGGTGAAGCGTTGCGTGAAGAGCTCGGTGAGCAGGGTCCGGAGCAGGAGCGGATGGCCACCGGTATAGGTGTGCAGCCGTCTGGCCGCCCCGGACGGCATTTGAACGCCGGAGATGGACTTGGCCAGCTCGGCGACGTCCACCAGGTCCAGGCCGCCCAGCTCCAGTCGCAGGTCGGTCGGGATGCCGTGTACCAGTTCCTCGACCTCGCGGTCGGGTGAGCGGCCGGCCAGGACTACCAAGAGCTGCACGGCCCACATGCGGCGCAGTACGTAGCGCAGGGTCTGGCGGGAGGCTTGGTCGGCCCACTGCAGGTCGTCGACCACCACAGCGATCGGCGAGTGACGCTGCAGGTCGCCGAGCAGCCCGAGCAACTGACTGCCGACAGCGATCGGGTTGGCCTCGGGCGGAACCCCGCCGGCCAGCGAAGGCGTCCTGGCTCGGAGATCCGTGGGAACCCGGCTCAGCAACTGGTCGATGACGCCCAGCTGCAGCATCTGCTCGGCCGGATCGCCGGTGGCCCGGAGTACGGCGAAGTCCTCCAGCGTGGCGACGAACCGGCGGATCAGGCCCGACTTGCCGATCCCGGCCGGACCGCGCAGTACGGCGGTCTGGTGCTGGCCGGCCCGGACCTTCTGGGCGAGCTCGGCCAGCTTGGCCAGCTCGGCGATCCGGCCGACGAAGTCACGGTCCGCGGCCGGACCGGGATGGCCAGAACACATAGCGCCTCGACTCGCCGTACGGACCGGACCGGAGATCAATCGCTTGAACGATTATCCGGACCAGTCCGCACAGCGGCGCCGGCCGTCAGACAGAAGTTACTGACCTGTGATCACTCACCGTCACGGCCGGGTTGAAAGCAGCGTCCGCGACGGAGTAGCACAACTTCCACGGCTGGGACTGCGGATCGATCAGCTCCAGCAGCCGCTGTTGCTGGAGTCGCTCGACCGGGTTCTCCGGCCAGGTCGGAGTCAGCAGGGCGGCCCGCAGGTCGGTGGCCCAGGTCGAGCTCTCCTCCAGCAGGTACACGCGGTAGGTGTAGCTCGTGTAGGCGGGTGCCTCCGAGTTCCCGCGCAGCCAGACCTCGCTGCCGACCGTGATGCCTTCGGAGTTCTTGGTGCTCCAGCTCGACTCCAGTTCGAACTTGAGCCCGATCCCGGCGGTGCCCTCGACCGATTCGCCGAGCAGCTTGCCCTCCATCCCGGCCGACAGCAGGACGTCGGCGTTGAACTTGAACCCGTGCTTGACCGTCTCGGACTTGGTCATCCCGAAGGTCGCGACGGTCTTGGTGTCGTAGCCCCAGGCGCCGGTCAGGTAGCCGGTGCCCTGACCGAGATCGATCTTCGACTTGCGCTCCAGCGCCTCGTGCTCGTGCTGACTCAGGACGTAGCTGTCCAGCTTGCCCGGGCCGGCTGGACGGAGTAGTCCTGCTCCTTTCCGTCGCCCTCGATCTCCGAACCCGCGGTGATCGTCGAGACGGACTGGGTGCTGCCGAGCCTGCTGAGCGCGCCCTTGTAGGCGGCGGACAGCGACACCTCGGCCTTCAGCCAGGCCTTGAGCGAGAGGATCCCCGGAAGGGCCGCCTCGCTGGTGCCCTTGATCGACATCGTCGCGATCGCCGCGGCCGACCAGCTCAGGTCGAACCCGCTCTCCTCGCTCTGCGAGCCGGCGAAGACCGCCTGGGAGTAGCCGGGCCCGTTGAAGTACCGCAGTGGGTCGTACTTGTCGTCCATGTTGAGGTTCTCGTTCGGGATCGGCGGTGGCCCCTCGATGATGCCGACCAGCAGTTGCCGCCCGGCGACCCGCGGACGCGCGGACCGCTGCAGCGTGCGCCACAGCTGGTCGGACCAGACCTCGGCGATCTGCCCGTTGCCGTTGTAGAAGAGCAGCCCGGCGTACAGCGGCAGTTCGGCGTCGGTCAGCTCGGGGTTGTTCCGGCCGGGGGTCTCGGTCAGCTTGCCTGGACGGATGACGAGCTGGGAGGCGTTGCCGCCGGAGTGGACCGACTTGTTCCTGCCCCGGCTCATCTGCTCGATCACCGACAGGGCGTCGGCGGAGTCCCAGCCCTCCAGCCAGTACTTCGGTGCGATGGTGACCGCCGGGTTGGCCGGATCGGTGTAGCCGAGCAGACCGACGGCGGTGTTCGTGAACCAGCAGGCCTTGCCGTCGTCGTCCAGGTAGTACACCAACGCGGAGTTGTCCGGCAGCACCTGGATCTTCGGGAACCGGATCGCCTTGCCGGTCCACCGCTGGAGGTGCTCGACCAGGTCGCCGACCACCAGCTCGTCGCCGATCGGAGCCAGCCAGCAGCCCAGCCGCCAGGTGGCCTTGTCCTTGCTGGTGTCCTTGCGCTTGGCGATCACGACCAGGTGCGGATCGCTCTCGTCAGGCGGCAGGATCACGTCGCAGCAGACTTCGCAGTCGTTCTCGTCCAGACTGCCGGATCCGGAGTCGCCGGCCAGCGGCAGCTGGACGGTCGTCGTCCGCACGCCCTCCATCCAGGTCTCGTCCGCGAGCGCGGACCAGGGGATGGAGACGATCCGCAGACTCGTCTTCAGGTGCGGGGCGGCGCCGACCAGGAGCACTCCGTCCGCCAGCGTCACCAGGCCGAAGGTCTTCATCACCTGGATCGGTTCGCCGTCCGCCTCCAACTGCCGCACGGACAGCTCGCCGGCGGGCCCGTCGGGGAAGCTGTCCTGGGCGTACCAGATGTTGTCCGAGCGCGGCTGCCGGTAGAAGACGTGCCGGACGGTGTCGAAGCCTTCCGCCCGGTTGAGAACCACCTGGACCGGCCGGTCGGAGTCCGGGGCCGCCGCCGACGTGGTCAGCTTCGTCCGGACCCCCTTGCCCTTGCCGTCGGCGTGATAGCGCCACAGACAGCCCTGGCCCTGGATGTAGCCGTAGATCGCTCCGTCCGGCATCGTCACGGCGCTGACGTTCGCAACAGGCATGATGACCACCACTTCTTCCTTGTCGGTACCGGAAACCGCTGGTAGGAATCACGGTGGGTGATCGCCTGCCCGTCCACCCTGGGGTGCATCCCTAGGACTGTCCCCAGGCTCTTACGATCGACGGATGCACAAGGTTCTGTTCGTCACGGGTACCGACACCGGGGTGGGAAAGACGGTGGTCACGGCTGCGTTGGCGGCTGGTGCGGTTGGACGTGTGGCGGTGGTGAAGCCGGCGCAGACTGGGGTGACGGCGGACGAGCCGGGGGATCTGCAAGAGGTTCAGCGGCTGACTGGTCTGGATGACCTGCACGAGGGCGTGCGGTTGCTGGATCCATTGGCGCCGACGACGGCTGGGCGGCGGCAAGGGGTTGTGTTGCCGTCGGTCGACGATCATGCGCGGACCATCGACAAGTTGGCCGTCGAGCGGGACTTGGTGCTGGTCGAGGGGGCGGGTGGGTTGCTGGTCGGGTTGGATGATGATGGCAACGATCTGGCCGATCTTGCGGCCCGGCTCGACACACCGTTTGCGTTCGTGGTGGTTGCTCGGGCTGGG
The DNA here is from genome assembly GCF_040639475.1 of Kribbella sp. NPDC023855. Classification (NCBI taxonomy): domain Bacteria; kingdom Bacillati; phylum Actinomycetota; class Actinomycetes; order Propionibacteriales; family Kribbellaceae; genus Kribbella; species Kribbella sp. NPDC023855. The sequence continues at coordinate 115,565 of NZ_JBFAAA010000003.1, read as the reverse complement.
TTGGGGACGTTGAATCACGCTGGGCTTACGGTGGAGGCGTTGCGGGCTCGTGGGTTGCCGATCGCTGGGCTGGTGATCGGGTCGTGGCCGGCTGAGCCGGATCTCGCCGAGCAGTGCAATTTGGATGACCTGCCGACGACGACCGGCGTACCGGTGATCGGGCGGATTCCGGAAGGCGCCGGCGCGCTGGACCGGGACGCGTTCGTGGCTGCGGCTCCTGGGTGGTTCGACCGGTGACCGGTTGCCCGGCTCGGTACGACGAAGAGCTGGGGCTGTGGGCCGTCGATGAGCCGGCCGAAGTGCGTGAGGTGTTGCTCGATCCGGAGACGTTCCGGCCGGACAACGCGGTGGTGGCGCACAGTCCGCTGAGCGTGAAGGCTCTGCGGGTGCTGTCAGGGGTTGGCTTCGCGCTGCCGCCGACGCTGGCGAACAACGCGGGCCCATCGCATCGGCCGATCCGTGCCGCTGTCGCTCGCTTCTTCAGCCCGGCCAGGGTCGCGGCCGTTGAGCCGCTCACCCGGCGCCTGGTGGCTGAGCGGGTTGACGTGGCTCTGGCCGGGTTGCGCTCAGGGCCCGTGGATCTGGTTGAGGTGATCGCGGCCGAGCCGCCGGCGTTGGTGGTGCTGGACATGCTCGGGTTGCGCGATGTCGACGTACCGGCGTTGAAGGCGTGGAGCCGGGACTCGCTCGAGTTGTTCTGGGGCTGGCCGGACGAAGATCGGCAGCTGGAGCTCGCGCACAGTGCGGCGGAGTTCTACGGCTGGTTGCGGAAGCGGGTCGTTGCGGCTCGTCGGTTGCCGGGGGAGGACCTGTTCGGGGTGTTGGTGCGGCTTGGGCTGAGCGACGAAGAGGTGTGCGCGGTGGCGTACTTCCTGCTGATCGCGGGGCAGGAGACGACGACGCAACTGATCTCGACGGCCTTCCTTCGGATGATCGGCCGAGTTGATGACGCCGCTGCCGTGGTCGAGGAGGTACTGCGGGAGTCGTCGTCGGTGCCCACGTGGCGACGGGTTACTGCTGGGGTGACCACGGTCGGTGATGTGGAGTTGCCTGCCGGTGCGCCGATTCTGCTCGGGCTGACCGGCCATGGGGGTCCGGCCGACCTGGCTTTCGGGCTCGGCATCCACCGCTGCTTGGGTGCTGGTCTCGCACGGCTGGAGGCTCGCGTCGCATTGGAGACCGCGGCGCCGCTGCTGGCCGTAGTACAGGCTGTTGAGGCTGAGCCGCCGATGATCGAGCTGCTGTCGTTCCGGGCGCCCGCGCGGGTACTGGTGGCGCTGGATCCGGCGCGATTACAGCCCTGCTGACCTGCACCGATACCCTTTGCGGGTGACTGAGCATGAGCTGGTTCTGGTCGTCGACTTCGGGGCGCAGTACGCGCAGCTGATCGCGCGCCGGGTGCGCGAGGCCAAGGTGTACTCCGAGATCGTGCCGTCGTCGATGCCGGTCGAGGAGATGCTCGCCCGGAATCCGAAGGCGATCATCCTGTCCGGCGGGCCGCAGTCGGTGTACGCCGAGGGCGCGCCGCGGGTGGATTCCGGGCTGTTCGAGGCCGGGGTGCCCGCGTTCGGGATCTGCTACGGCTTCCAGGCAATGGCCCAGACGCTCGGCGGCGATGTGCGGCGGACCGGGCTGCGCGAGTTCGGGCGGACGCCGGTCACGGTGAGCGAGCCGGGCACGCTGCTGGCGGGGATCCCGGATGACCTCAACGTCTGGATGTCCCACGGCGACGCGGTGCACGCGCCGCCGGCCGGGTTCGCAGTACTGGCTGCTTCTTCCGGTGCGCCGGTCGCGGCCTTCGAGGATCTGGACCGTCAGCTCGCCGGTGTGCAGTGGCACCCGGAGGTGCTGCACTCGCAGGCCGGGCAGGCCGTGCTCGAGCACTTCCTCTACGACATCGCCGGCTGTGTCGGTGACTGGACGACCACCAACGTGGTGGACGAGCAGGTCGAGTTGATCCGCCAGCAGGTCGGCGACAAGCAGGTGCTGTGCGCGCTGTCCGGTGGCGTCGACTCCGCGGTCGCGGCGGCCCTGGTGAGCAGGGCGATCGGTGACCAGCTCACCTGTGTGTACGTCGATCACGGGTTGCAGCGGTCCGGTGAGTCCGACCAGATCGAGAAGGACTTCGTCGCCGTCACCGGGACGCGGCTCGAGGTGGTCGACGCGGAGGACCAGTTCCTCGGCGCGCTGGCCGGGGTGACGGACCCGGAGCAGAAGCGCAAGATCGTCGGGCGCGAGTTCATCCGCACCTTCGAGGCGACCGCCCGCAAGCTCGACGCGGAGCGGCACATCGAGTTCCTGGTCCAGGGCACCCTCTACCCCGATGTGGTCGAGTCGGGCGGCGGCACGGGCACCGCGAACATCAAGTCCCACCACAACGTCGGCGGCCTGCCGGACGACTTGCAGTTCTCGCTGATCGAGCCGCTGCGGACGCTGTTCAAGGACGAGGTCCGCGAGCTCGGCATCGCGCTGGGCCTGCCCGAGTCGCTGGTCTACCGGCACCCGTTCCCCGGCCCGGGGCTGTCGATCCGGATCATCGGCGAGGTCACCAAGGACCGGCTCGAGATCCTCCGCGCGGCAGACCTGATCGCCCGCACCGAGCTGACCGCGGCCGGCCTGGACCGCGACATCTGGCAGTTCCCGGTGGTCCTGCTGGCCGACGTCCGCTCGGTCGGCGTCCAGGGCGACGGCCGCACCTACGGCCACCCGGTGGTACTGCGCCCGGTCACCAGCGAGGACGCGATGACCGCCGACTGGGCCCGCCTCCCGTACGACGTACTGGAGAAGATCTCGACCCGGATCACCAACGAGGTGGACGAGATCAACCGGGTCACCGTCGACATCACCAGCAAGCCCCCGGGCACCATCGAGTGGGAGTAGAACCCCACAGCAGTGAGAATGAGGGCATGGCTGAAAGAGATGTCGAACGTGAGTACTCGGTAGCGGACTTCGCCGCGAAGCTGCGGCGGCTGGCGGACGCGCTGGAATCCGGCAAGCCGTTCCGGATCCAGATCGCCGGCGAGCGCTTCACCGTCCCGAAGAACGCCCAGGTGAGCGTCGAACACGAACGCGGAGACGACGAGGAAGAAGTCGAGTTCCAGCTGAAGTGGGCGCTCGCCGACGCCGACGAGGACCCCGAAGACGACACCGAGGTCTGACCCCCTGCCCCATCGACCATCACCCGACCGCCCGGGAAACGTTCTCCCCGGGCGGTCGCCGCTTTCCTGAGAGTTCCTGCAGAATTCCGCCGGGCAGCTTGTTCTGGGTTGTGGCTAGACCGCAATATGCCCGTGTGGGGGTGGCCATGAGTGTTGTGGGGATCAGTCGCCGGCAGTTTCTGAGTGCTGCCGCGTCGGTGGTCGCGACGGGTGCGGCGATGGTCGGTACGTCGCTGTCGGTGTCGGCCGACACCTATGGGTCGGGGGAGCTCGGGCCGTGGCGTGACCTGACCCGGTCGATCTCGAGCGACGCGCAGATCCGGCGGGTGCTGGCGGGCGACGGGGTGTTCATGTTCGGCGACAGCATCGGCGTACAGGACGGCGACGCGCTGGCGCTGCGGCTGACCGAGGTGACCGGCCTTGCGCTGGCTGTGGACAACTGGGCGGGGAGGCCGACCGAGGCCGCGGTCGATGTGTTGCAGGCGTGGGCGACGACGTACGGGCTGCCGAGCCGGATCTTGATGGCGGTCGGCACCAACGACATCTTCAAACCGCCGGCTTTCGGGCCCCAGGTGAAGCGGGCGATGGAGATCGCGGGCCCGGACCGCACGGTCTATTGGGTCAACACGCATGTCTCGCGGACGAAGGAGCCCGAGGATGTCCAGCGCGCCGATCTTCGCAACAGCACCTGGGTCAACCGCCAACTCGACGACGCCGCCCGCCACTACCCCAACCTCCAGATCGTCCGCTGGGCGGAGTTCCTGGCCGAGGTGAAATACCCCCACCGCTACCTCCGAGACGGCCTCCACACCTCCATCCCCCTCGGCCAACACTGGCGCAACGAACTAATAGTCCGAGCCTTACGCACCAAGCCCGCCCCCACACCCGCCTCGTGACGCTGCGCGTCACCTCGGATTTTCGTGCAAGCGAGTAAGCGGGCAAATCCGACGACGAACCATCTGTATGGTCTTGCTGCTCTGCACCCAGCTTCTTGTTGCGAGGTGACGCGCAGCGTCGCGAGTCCGGCGGGCTCGCTCAGCTGTCTACATGAGCTTGCTTCTTCTCGTCGGAATGCCGAGGTGACGCGAAGCGTCACGAGGCCGGTTTCTTCCGCTAGTTAGTCGGTTTGGTGGTTGGTTAGGCGGGTTTCTAGCGTGGTGGCTTCGGTGGGGTTGAGGGTGCGTAGGCGGTCTACCAGGAGGTAGCCGGCTCGGTACCAGAGGTCATCTCCGGGCGGGGTTGAGTCGAAGATTTCTCGGAGTAGGGCGTCGTCTGTGGTGCCGTGTTCGGCTATGAGGAGGCGGGCGTTTGTGCGTTGGCCTTCGAAGCCGCCTCGTTCGTAGTAGTCGGCTGCCTGGCGGGCCTCGGCTACCGCCTTCGCCGTCTCGCCCTTCTGGAGTTCCAGCAGGGCGAGGTCCCAGTGGAGGCCGGCTTGCTGAAAGAGGACCGCCTGGTCGGCTGAGGGGAGTGACTCGAGGACCGGGCGGGCGCGTTCCAGTAGTTCGACAACGAGGTCGAAGTTGCCGCAGTAGCGGGCTGATTGGCCTGCGAGCCGGATTGCCTGGACGTACTCGACGGGCCTCTCAGCGGACTCGAAGTACTCCGCCGCCGCCAGCAGCGCGTCGATTGCTTCCTCGTCGCGGTCCATCCGTTCGAGCAGCATGCCCTCGTCCTGCCGCAGCATGCCGAGCCACTGGGGATGCGCGTCGGCCGGCGCCTCAGTGAGCTGGGCACGGAGCTTCGCCAGCGCCGCGTCCAGCTCACCGAGTGCCCGATAAGCATCGATCAGTACGCCGCGCGCCTCCGCCAGCACCCCCGCCAACTCGGGATCACCCTCCAGCGTCGGCGAAGCCTCCTCAGCAGTTTCGGCTGCCTCCAGCGGACGCCCGCTCATCAGGTAAGCGCGCGCCAGATCGACCTGGCAGAAGGCGAGATGCAGTTCAGCACCCGGTACGCCGATCGCGACGGCGATCGCCTCCTCGAGGTCCTCCACCGCTTCGCCCGGCCGGTCCAGCATCGTCCGGATCCGGCCGCGTTGCCGATAAGCCACCGACCGCGGCAGGTCGTCGCTGACGGTCAGCCCCGCCGTCGCGGCGACCTCGGCCTCGTCGAGCCGGTCGAGCTGGGTCAGCAGGTTGCTCTGCAGGATCGCCGAGTTCGCCAACTGATCGGCATCAGTCTCCGGCAACTCACGAGCGGCCGCCAACTCGACCACGGCCTCCTCGAAACGACCGGCCTGCGCGTACATGGTCGCCAGCGAGTCCTGCCAGCCAGCACGGCGACGCGGTTCGTCGTTGGCGATCAGCCAGCGCAGCGGTGCCTCTCCGGTAGCCAGTGCCTCCTCGATCTGCCCCAAGTAGCCGAGCAACCGCGAGATCCGGGCACGGTCGCGCAGTAGTCGCGCCTCCTCGCCCAGTTCGGCGTACAGGGTGAGTGCCTCACGCCACGCTTCGAGCGCCACCTCGGGTTCGCCGTACGACGCCAGGCCCTTCCCGTCGAGCAGTCGCGCGCGGTCCAGCGGCGTACGGTCGCCCTCGGGCACCTCCCGCTCGAACGCCTCCCAGGCAGCGATCGCCTCGTCCCGCTGGTAGTTCTGCCAAGCCTGCTCAGCCTTGTCGAGCCACTCGCGCCCACTAACCGGTACTACGGCCTCCACCCCAGCCGCCTCCCGCACCTCAGCCGACTTGGCCTGCTGGCGAGCATGAGCGCGGCGGGCGGTCTCCGACAGCGGCAGGTACTCCACCCACGGCTCAGCGTCCAGCACCGCCTGGACGAGCTCACTCTGATGCTTCGTCCCATTGCGCTCGTCGAACCGCGCCGCCAACTCGACGGCCCGCCCAGCCAACTCCTCAGCCAGCTGCCCAGCCGGTACGTCCTCACCCTTCGGCTGCCGGATCATCAACCCCTCGCCACTGATCCGTCGCAAGGCCAGCGATGCGGCCGCAGCAAAGTTCATCTCCGCCAGCGTGCTGGGCGGATCCGCAAGCTCACCCAGATGCCGCTCGACCAACTCGACAGCCCTGGTCTCGTTGCCGGTTCGCGCGAGAAAGACAACATGGTCGGCGTACGCGTCCAGCTCGCCCGGCCGGTCACGCAGCATCCGGTAGGCCCGCCGATGCGCATCGACGGCTTCCGAATACATGCCCTCGGCAACATAAGCGGGCAGCAACTCGGTCAGCATCATCTGCGGCTGTTCCGCGCACGTCAGCGTCCCGTCCAGTACTCCGACCGCCAGCGCCACCGCGTCATCCGGCCGGCCCGTGCGGATCAGATGCCGCACCTTGGAGGTCGGATCGCAACCGACACAGTCGGACAAGGAGTCGCGCGGCGCGGTCGACCACAGCCGGTACTGCTCGGCGGCCGCCTCAGCGTCCCCGACATGGTCGGCGACAACCCACCGGTACTGGTGCACCGCGTGCATGCTGTGTCCACCCGCACGCCACCGTCGCTCCATGTCGTCCAGTACGCCGTACGTCTGCGCCAGCGGCACTTCCGGGAACTTGCTCAGCGTGCTGGGCGCGTACTTGAACGTCCACAAGAAGCTGTGCGTGTGATCGCGGTACCGCTCCGGGTCCGCGTCCCACTCCGCCACGCACCGCGCGAACGGCACTAGCGACTTGCGTGCCTCGCCACCCATCACGTACGCCGTCACCAGGCTGAGCCGCGAGTAGAACGCCAGCTCTTGCTCCTCGGCCGCATCCGCCCGCCGGACAACGTCCTCCAGCAGCGCCGACCGCGCTTTCCCGTACGGCGTACTCTCCGCGCGCCGCAGCCGCTCGATCAGTTCGTCACTCATCGCGGGTCCTCCTGAGCAGGGACGGCCTGGTCGAGCAGGCCGAGGAAGGAGCGGTTCACCAGGGCGGAGTCCGCCGGGCCGATCGGGTGGTAGCCGAGCATCAGCGCGTGCCCATACAGCCCTTCGACGGCCAGCCTGGCCAACTCGGGGTCGGCCAGCGAGACCATCCGGCGTACCAGCGGGCTGCGGTGGTTGAGCACGAGTTGTGGGCGGCTGTCGTCCTGGGTGTCGAGCGCGCCGAGGACCTCCGACCACAACGCGTCGGCCTTGCTCTTCGTACTGCGCAGCTCGGCGGCGAACTGTGCCGACCGGTCGACCAGGTAGATCGCGGGCAGCCCGGCCGGGTCGAAAGCGCGGACGACGACCTCACAACCCACGCCGTCGAGCGCCTCCTGGGCGAGCCGGACGAACGGGCGCAAGGCGAGTTCGGTGGCCGGGTCGAGACTGTCGAAACTGGTGCTCAGCTCGGTCGGGTCGAACCTGCTGGTCGTCAGGCCGGGGACGACCTCGGGCAGCCGTTCGATCAGCTCGCTGTCGTAGGTGTAGCCGCCGTTCACCACCGTGAGCTGCTGGGCCGCGGCGACCGCCGCGAGCTGGCGGAACTCCTCGATCGTGGCGACGTAGCGGATCTCGCCGTGCCGTTCGTGCAGGTCGGCAGCGGTCATCCGGCCGTGGTTGGTCTCGAACCTCAGCCAGCGGTAGACCAGCCGGAGCATCTCGTCGTCGTGCAGCGCGAGCGCTTTGACGCCGAGCTGGTGGATGCCGAGGAAGCGGTCCAGCTTCTGCGGATCGGTGCTGCCGAGCCGGACCAGCCAGCCGCGCAACTGCGCCCCGAGCGCTTCCCGGGTGGCCTCGAGGTTGCCGTCGTCGAAGAGGGCCTCACGGCTTGCGGTGGGCCGGAGTTCCGAAGTGTCGATCACGGCCCGGACGAAGAAGGCCCAGTCGGGCAGCAGCCCTTCGATGCCTTCGGCAAGCAACATCCGCTTCAGGTAGACCCGATGGGTCGCGCGCTCGGTCGGGTTGGCCGGGAACGGCAGCACGAACGCGACGCCGGTCAGCCCGGCGGCCGGGATGTTGAGCGGTATCACGTCGAAGGGAGTGAACCCGAGTTTGTCCTGCGCATACCCGACCAGCTCGGCGCGTTGCGTCGTACCGGTGGCTTCCCAGGGGGCGTGCCCGTCGGTGACCTGTTCGCCGTTGACCCGGATCTCCAACGGGAGCAGGGCCCCGAAGAGCCGGATGAGCTCGACGACGGTCGCGTGCTTGTACCACTGCTCGGCTCCCCGCCTCGCGGTGAGCGTGACGGTGGTGCCGATCTCGTCGCGTTCGGCGGTCTGCTCGAGTGAGTACCGGCCGTCCGCAGTACCGATCCAGAGGGTGGTGGGACCGCCGGACGGTCGGGTCACCACCTCGATCTCCTCGGCCACCATGAACGCCGACAGCAACCCGATCCCGAACTGGCCGAGGAACTCGGTCCGGGCGAAGCCGATCTCGTCGCGTTTGGAGCTGCGCCCGATCGTCGCCAGCAGCTCGGTCACCTGGCCGGGATCCAGCCCGATTCCCGAGTCGCTGATGCTGATCCGGCCGTCGTCGACCCGGACGTCGATCCGGCCGGGCGCGTCGGCCTCGACCGCCCGGCGCGCGGTGATCGCGTCCACGGCGTTCTGCAGCAGCTCGCGCAGGTACACCCGCGGACTGCTGTACAGATGATTGCTCAGCAGGTCGACAACCCCATGTAGATCGACCTGGAACTTCTCGGTCCCCATCCCCACCTCCAGCGGCCCCGGACACGCTACCTTGGGAAAGGAGTATTGAGCCTGGGGAGGGGCCGATGGTGCTCACGGTGGGGACGTTCAATCTCAACAACCTGTTCGACCGGTGGAACTTCGCGGGAGCGGTCGAGGCCTTGGCGACCGGGACGAGTTCGGTGCCGGCGACCTACACCTTCGACGACGAGCATCGGCGCCGGTTGCAGCTCGACGGTCACGGGAAGCTGCTGGTGTCCAAGCCGGCCGCCGACACCGAGCGGATCGCGGAGCGGTTGCTGGCCGCCGATGTCGACGTCTGGGTGGTGCAGGAGGTGGAGAACATGGACGTCCTGCGCGAGTTCAACCGCGACCACCTGAACGGCGCGTACCCGCACGTGATGGTGATCGACGGCAACGACTCGACCCGGTTCATCGACATCGGGATCCTGGCCCGGCGGCCGGTCGGTGGGGTGACGAGTTTCCAGCGGGTCTTCCATCCCGACGTGCCGACCCGACCGATCTTCTCCCGCGACCTGGTCGAGGTGGAGATCCTGGACACCGAGGGACGCCGGCTCCTGACCGTCTACGGGACGCATCTGAAGTCGAAGTTCGTGGACTTCACGGTGGCCGATCCGGTCGCGGCGCTGGCGGAGTCCCAGCTGCTGCGGCAGCGGCAGGCCGAGACGATCACCCGGATCATCGCGGCCCGGACGACGAGCCGGCAGCACTACCTGCTCTGCGGCGACATGAACGACACCCCGGACTCGACGGCCCTGGTCGCCTTCGAGCGGGCCGGTCTGGTCAACGCGCTGACGTCGCCGACCGAGGTCGGCACGGTGACGACCACCGTCGACTTGCCGGCCAGCCCGGCCTGGACGTCGACCTTCAAGGCGTCCGGTCAGCCTCGCACCTTCGACCTGATCGACCAGATCTGGCTGTCGCCCTCGCTCGCGCCGCGGCTGACCGGGTCCTTCATCGGCCGCCGCCGCAAGCTCGACCGCGACGGCACCGACCACGATCCGGCCTGGATCAGCCTGGAGCTGTGACTACAGTTCGAGGATGGAACCAGATCTCGCCGGGCTGATCGCGCCGGTGGACAGCCTGGTCTTCGGGCCGGACCCGGCCAAGGCGCTGGAGCCGTTCGGTCGCGCGATCGCGGCGTACGACGCGAACCCGGATCCCGATGAGCTCGACGGTCTGCTGACCACCTTCGGCTACGTCGTCCTGCAGTTCGACGAGTACTACGGACTGCCGCTGGACCGCACGCTGGAGATCCTCGACGACCTGGAACGGCGGCACCGCGAGGCCGGCAACAGCTTGCGGATCGTGCACTTCAGCCGCTGGCTGATCGCCCGGCACCTCGGTGACCGGGCGACGGCGGAGGCGCAGTACGAGGCGTGTCTGGCCGCGCCGCGGGACGAGTTCGCCTGGTGCGAGGGCTGCGAACAGGTCTACCAGGTGAGGCACCTGATCGAGACGGGCCGGCCGGAGCAGGCTGTGGCGGTGGCCGAGGCGGCGTTCGCCGATCCGGTTGATGGTTGCCATCAGCAACCACAGGCCTTGCTGACCGCGGCGTTGCCGGGGTATGTCGCGGTCGGCGATCTCGAGGCCGCGGCCGACGCGCACCGGACGGCGTACAGGATGGTTCGGAACGACCCTGACGAGTTGTTCGCCCATGCGCAACACATCCGTTTCTGTGTGCTGACGGGGAATCAGGAGCGCGCGGAGGAGTTGGTCGAGCGGCATGCGGAGGGGTTGGAGGCGGACGTTTCGCAGTACGACGCGCTGGCGTTCTGCGTGGCGGCCGGACGGACCCTGGGCGAGGGGGAGTTCACCGAGCGGGCTTGGCGGTTGGCGGCCTCCTTTGATCGGCGGAACGGGACCACTCACCAAGGGGAGCTGGTCAAGACCCAGTTGGCCGAGCGACAGTGGGTGGCCGAGCTGGAGTTGTTCGGCGATGGTGGTTGCGCTGAGCAACTTGCCGCGGTACGGGCGCGGCCGGACGACCCGGTCGCGGGCTGGGAGCTGGCGCGGGCGCGGATCGATCTGGCGCACCGGATGCACCTCGAGGAGCGCAATCTCGAGGCGGCCGAGATCGGCGAGCAGGTGCTCTCGGCGTTGACCGATCCGGGCATCGCCGCACTGGCCGATCCGCAAAGCCTTCAGGTACTGCGGAACGTGCTGTTCGCGGCGTACCTGGAACTCAACGAGCCGGAAGCCGCCTTGCCGCAGGCCGAGCTGGTGCTGGCGAACGTGCCGCCCGATGCCGGCCCGGACTGGCTCGGCATGGTGCTGCGCAAGAAGGGCGAGCTGCTCGAACAACTCGATCGCGATGGCGAGGCAAGGGACACGCTGGTCGCCGCTGCGGCGCAGTACCGGCTGGCTGGACTGGCACACGAGCAGGTCGGAGCACTGCGCCTTGCTGCGCAGTCGGCTCGCTACATCGGCGAACTGGACGAGGCGGAGAGCCTGCTCGACGAGGCGCGCGTAGTGGTCGACCAGTTGGATGCGGAAGACCTCCGGAGCGCGACCACCGATGCAGTGGTGCAGTGGGAGCTCGCAATGGTGCGGGACATGCAGGGCAGGCTCTCTGAAGCCATCGAGCTCGCGCTGGTGTCGGCGGCCCTCTATGAGGCGGTCGGACAGCTCGAGAGCGCCTCCAACGCTCGCGACTACGTGGAGAACCGGCAGTCGCGGCTCAGGCCTGGCTTCTGAGTGCCTCGATGCCGTCGAGCAGGCGGTTCAGACCGAATCGGTAGACCTCTTCGGTCCCGTCGTCGAAGCCCTGGGCATTCCAGATGGCTGTCATCGTCGGGTGGCGCTCGACATCGAAGTACGTCTCCCAGAGGTCCGAGCGCTCGTGCCACCAGGCGTCCTGGCTCTGCCCGGTCGACCGCTCCAGTTGCTCAGTCTCGGCTTCCAGGCCGGCCGCGGAGTCGACGTACGTCGTGATCGCCAGAGCCGCTGTGTTCGTCTGCCGCGGGGACAGCCCCAGTACTGCGCACGCCGACAGCAGGTACTCGCGACCGGCCAGCATGCCCGGTCCGACGGGCGGGCGGATCGTGGAGATGCTCGCAAGCCAGAGGTGGCGACGGAACATGGCTCGCGTCTGGTCGGAGTACAGGTAGATCTGGTCGCGCCAGCTGGCGGGTCGCGGCTCACCTGGGCCGGGCAAGGCGCGCTCGGCGAGGACCTGGTCGACCATCAGGTCGAGCAGCTCCTCCTTGGAAGGGACGTAGGTGTAGAGCGTCATCGTCCCGACGCCCAGCGCCTTGGCGACGCCGCTCATCGACGCGGCGGCGAGGCCTTGTTCGTCGGCGAGGGTGATGCCTGCGTCGACGACCTTGTTGAGGTCGAGGGTCGGGCGGCGGCCGAGGGCTGGTTTGGCATCCGTGGCCGGGGCCGGCCGGTGGTTCCGCCAGAGCAGGGCCAAGGTCCGATCGGCCGGACCGCCGCCGCTGTGCCGCACCGTCATTGGCCCTCCCGTCGCTGTCGCTTCCCCTGTCGACGAACTTTCTCATAGGCGCGCCGGGGCTATTCTCGTATACCCTACGAGAATGACGATTCTGGTGACCGGTGCGACGGGCAGTGTGGGACGACTGTTGGTGGATGAGTTGGTGGAGGCGGGCGCGCCGGTGCGGGCGCTGACGAACAATCCGGCGAAGGCGGCGCTGCCGGCAGGGGTAGAGGTGGCCCAGGGGTACCTGGGGCGGCCCTCGACGCTGCCGGATGCGTTGAAGGGGATCGACACGGTCTATCTGGCGCCGTTGCCGGCGAAGGTGGACGAGTTCGTCGCCTGCGCCCTGGAGGCCGGCGTACGGCGAGTGGTCGTGCTGTCGGGGGAGCCTGCGGAGTACGAGGCGCAGGGCGATCCGGCCGGGTGGCACTACTACAAGGTGGAGCGGGCGATCGAGGAGGCCGGGTTCGAGTGGACTCATCTGCGGCCGGGGCAGTTCATGAACAACACGCTGGACTGGGCGGAGATGATCAAGACCGACGGGGTGGTGCGGGCGCCGTACCCGGAGGCCGTGCAGACGCCGATCGACCTGGGTGACATCGCGGCGGTGGCTCGCGTCGTGTTGCTGGACGAGAGCTACACGGGCCGCAAGCTGACGATGAGCGGGCCCGAGGCGATCACTCAGCCGGAGGAAGTCGAGCTGATCGGGGCTGCGATCGGGCGGCCGCTGCGGTTCGAGGAGTTGTCTCGGGAGGAGGCGCTGGCGGCCTGGGCTCCGGTGATGGGGGAGGGGTCGGCGGAGTGGTTGCTGGACGGGTTCCGGATGATGTCGGAGTACCGGATGACGCCTGAGTCGACGGTGCTGGAGGTGACCGGCCGGCCTGCGCTGCCGTATCGCGAGTGGGCTGTGCGGAACGCCGCTGCCTTTATCTAGCGGGCGAGTTGGCGGTGTGGGTTGAAAGGCTGGCGAACATGTGTTCGACTATCATCATGCGATGGGCTGGACAGCAGGTCGAGGCGGAGGCGCCGGGGGCGTTGCCGGGTCTGGCGTCGATTGCCGGGCTGGTGCGGAGCGTGACGACACCGGAGTTCCAGGGCGTCACGTTCCACGAGGTGCTGGCGCGCTCCGCGCTGAACTCGGTGCCGGGCTCGTCGTTGCCGTTCAACTGGACGATCAACCCGTACCGCGGCTGCACCCACGCCTGCCGGTACTGCTTCGCCCGGCCGACCCATCGGTACCTGGAGCTGGACACCGGGCTGGACTTCGACCAGCAGATCGTGGTGAAGACGAACGTGGCGGACGTGCTGCGCCGCGAACTGGCCCGGCCGTCCTGGCGTGGTGAGCAAGTTGCTCTGGGTACCAATACCGATCCGTACCAGCGGGCGGAGGGGCGCTATCGGTTGATGCCGGGCATCATCGAGACGCTGGCCGCCTCGGGGACGCCGTTGTCGATCCTGACGAAAGGGACGCTGGTACGCCGCGATCTCGGCGTACTGGCTGCTGCTGCCGAGGAGGTGTCGGTCGGGATCGGGGTGTCCCTGGCGCTGGCTGACGAGGAGCTTCGCCGGCAGGTGGAGCCGGGGGTGCCGTCGGTGCGTGCGCGGCTGGAGTTGATCCGGGCCGTTCGCGAGGCTGGGCTGCCGTGTGGGGTGATGGTTGCTCCTGTGCTGCCGTGGCTGACGGATTCTGCGGAGCAGCTCGACCATCTCTTCGGGGAGTTGGCGCGGGCTGGGGCGACTGGTGTCACTCCGTTGGTCCTGCATCTGCGGCCGGGGGTGAAGGAGTGGTTCATGGGTTGGCTTGCCCGTGAGCGTCCCGAGCTGGTCGAGCGCTACGAGGATCTCTACTCCCGGGGCGCCAACGCCTCGCCCAGTTACCGGAGCGCTTTCGATCACAAGGTCCGGCCGCTCCTCGACAAGCACGGCTTTGGTCGCCGCTCGCGCCATCGCAGTTCCGCTCAGCCGCGCGCTCGGGCCCGGGCTGCTCCGGCCGTCGCTCAGGAGACCTTGTTCTGAGCCTGCTGGCTGGCGGTTTTTACATTAAGGGCTTAATGTAAAAACCGTGCCGAAGAGAGTGGACCAAGATCAGCGGCGTCGCCAGGTAGCGGAGGCGCTGCTGCGGGTCGTCGACGCCGAAGGGCTGGATGCGGCGAGCCTGCCGCGGATCGCCCGCGAGCTCGGGGCGACGACCGGGCTGATCCAGCAGTACTTCCGGAGCAAGAGCGAGTTGCTCCAGTTCGCCGTCGATCATCTCTCGGTGGTGCAGAGAGCGCGCGCCGCCGAAGCGTTGGAGGCGACACCGGTCGATCAGGTGCGCGATCGTCTGGTCGCCGCGATGAGTGTCGTCGGGGGAGCGGGTGACCAGTCCGGCGCGGAAGGGCGGATCTGGCTCGCGTTCCTGGCCCGGGCTGCGGTCGATCCCGTCCTGCGCCAGATCCACATCGACGGCGCGAACGAGATCCGCGAGCACTGCCGGCTGGCCTTCGAGTACGCGCGCAGTCTCGGGCAGGTCCCGCCGGAGCTCGATGCCGCCGCTGAGGCGAGGGGGCTCGCGGCCTTCGCGGACGGGCTCGCAGTACAGCGGGCGATGGAACCCGAGCTGATCACGCCGGCCGAGGTGCGGGAGCACCTGGATCGCTACCTGCAAAGGATCTTTGTGACCGAGGGGAGTTCGTCATGAGTGCCGTGCTGCTGGGGAGCCTGGCCGGCTTGGCGTTGCTGGACAGCACCAGCATCGGGACGCTCTTCATCCCGGTCTGGTTGCTGCTGACGCCGGTGCGGCTGCGGGTCGGGCGGATCGTGGTCTACCTGCTGACCATCGCGGCGTTCTACTTCCTGATCGGCCTGGCGGTGGTCGCGGGGGTGGCGTCGTTCGGTGATGAGCTCGGCGACTTGATCGACAGCCGGGTCGGTTTGTGGATCCAGCTGGTGCTGGGCGTGGGGATGTTCGTCCTCAGTTTCCGGTTCGACCCCAAGCGTCGCAAGGAGAAGGGCGGCGGTGCCGTCGGGCGGTGGCGGGAGCGGGCGATGTCCGGGGCGTCGTCGGCGATGGTGCTGGCCGGTGTCGCTGTGCTGGCGGGGCTGGCGGAGCTCGTGATGATGCTGCCGTACCTCGGTGCGATCGCGATGATGACCGCTGCCGAGCTGTCCTTCGCCGCCACCGCTCTGCTGCTCGCCGGCTACTGCTTGCTGATGATCGCGCCCGCGGCGGTGCTGCTCGGGGCACGAATAGTTGCTGAAGGCAAGATCATGCCGGTGCTCGAACGACTGAACCGGTGGGTCAGCACCAAGGGCGCCGGAGCCACCGGCTGGCTACTGGCCATCGCAGGCTTCCTGGTCGCCCGAGACGCCGCCGCACGACTCTGGTTCCCTCACCTCATGGGCAGCTGACCCGAGGTGGCTCGCCGGCTGTCCTCCGGCTCCGCCAGCCCGGCCGGTTAGCGGGCTGTGAGGATCTCCGGGCCTTCGGGGGTGATGGCGACGGTGTGTTCGGCGTGGGCGCCTCGGGTGTGGTCGGCCGAGCGGAGGGTCCAGCCGTCGTCGTCGATGACGTAGACACTGCCGGGGCCGTGCCAGAACCAGGGCTCGATGGCGATCACGTGGCCGGGACGGAGCTTCAGGCCCCGGCCCGGTTGGCCGCCGTTGGGGACATGGGGTTCTTCGTGCATGCGGCGGCCGATGCCGTGACCGCCGAAGTCGAGATTGGTGCCGAGACCCGCGCGCCGGCCGACCTCGCCGATCGCCGCGCCCACGTCGCCCAGGCGGGCACCTGGCACGGCTGCCGCAATGCCGGCCGCGAGTGCACGCTCGGTCGTCTCGATCAGTTCCAGGTCCTCAGGCCGCGGCGTGCCGACCACGAAGCTGGTGGCCGAGTCGGCGCACCAGCCGTCGACCGAGGCGCCGCAGTCGACGTTCAGTAGGTCGCCGTCGGACAGTCGCAGGTCCGTGGGCAGGCCGTGGAGCACGGCGTCGTTGACCGACGTACAGATGACGCCGCTGAACGGGCTGGCCGCGAACCCGGGCTGGTAGCCCTCGAACAGGGAGACCGCGCCTTCGGACCGGAGTACCTCGCGGGCCACCTCGTCCAGCTCCCGCAGCGAGACGCCGACCGCGGCGTGTTTCTTCACGGCGGTCAATGCCGCGGCGACCACCTGCCCGGCGGCGCGCATCTGCTCGATCTCGGCAGCGGTCTTCAGGTCCACCATCTACTGCTTCCCCAACATCACCTGACAGTTATACCGGTTGCCGGGCCCGGCGCCGGCCCGAAAATGCTTTGATGGCCGGCCGATCCACGCTCTAGGGTCGTCGCATGTCTACCAACTTCTTCGTGATGGTCCGCCGTGCCCGGCTCCGGGCAGGCGAGGGGTGCCTGGGGATGGCATCCGCTCGATAGTCGTTGGGCCCAACGTGTCGTGGACGCCGCCGGGATCGAACCCGGTGAACTCGTTCTCGACGTCGGAGCCGGCCTCGGTGCGCTGACCGCGCCGCTGGTCCGGGCCGGAGCCCAGGTGGTTGCCGTCGAACTCCACCCTGGCCGTGCCGACCGGTTACGCCGGCGGTTCGCGGACGCGCCGGTGACGGTGGTCCGGGCCGATGCCGGAGATCTGCGGTTGCCGTCCCGGCCGTTCCGGGTTGTCTCCAGCCCGCCGTACGGGATCTCCACCCTGTTGCTCAAGAGGTTGCTCGCGCCCGGCTCCCGCCTGGTGTCGGCCGATCTCGTCCTGCAGCGTCAGGTGGTGAACCGTTGGGCGCAACACCGCGCACCGGCGGCCGCCAGATGGAGCCGGTACTACGACCTTTCGATCGGGATTCGCCTTCCCCGCAAGGCTTTCTCACCCCCACCCCATGTCGATTCCGCCGTCCTGGTGCTGCGCAAGCGCCAGGCCTGACCTCAGAAACGCGAAGCCCTCGTTGCCCAGAGGTGGGCAACGAGGGCTTTGACGTACCGGCGCTCTGGTCGGCTCAGCCGTGGTGGGCCGGCCGTGCGTCAGCCGTGCCAGGAGGTCCAGAGCGCGGCGTAGGAGCCTTGGCGGGCGACCAACTCGTCGTGGCTGCCGAGTTCGGTGATGCGGCCGTCCTCCACCACCGCGACCCGGTCGGCGTCGTGGGCGGTGTAGAGCCGGTGGGCGATCGCGATCACCGTCCTGCCTTCCAGGACCGCCGCCAGCGAGCGCTCCATGTGCCGGGCCGCTCGCGGGTCGATCAACGAGGTCGCCTCGTCGAGCACCAGCGTGTGCGGATCGGCCAGCACCAACCGCGCCAACGCCAACTGCTGCGCCTGCGCCGGCGTCAACGCGAGCTGACCGGAACCGACCCACGTGTCGAGCCCGTCAGGCAACGCCTCGGCCCACTCCCGCGCGTCGACAGCCGCCAACGCGTCGAGCAGCTCGGCATCGGAAGCGTCCTGCCGAGCCATCGACAGGTTGTCGCGCAAGGTCCCGACGAAGACGTGGTGCTCCTGCGTGACGAGCGCAACCTGGCGGCGAAGGTCGTCCAGTGGCAGCTCGGTCATCCCGACCCCGCCGACCGTCACCGAGCCGGTGCGTGGCGGATGGATGCCCGCGATCAGCCGCCCGAGCGTCGACTTGCCCGCACCGGACGGTCCGACCATCGCGATCCGCTCACCCGGCTGGACGGTCAGATCGACACCGTGCAGCACGTCGCGACCGTCGACGTACGAGAAACGCACGTCGCGTGCCTCGACCAGTTCGCTGTCCGGTGCGCGGCCCGACGGGGTCCGATCGTCCGGTACGCCGGCGATGCCGAGCAGCCGCGCGAGCGAGGCGCCGCCGACCTGCAGCTCGTCCAGCCAGGAGATCAGCCGGTCGACGGGGTCGATCAACTGGTTCACGTAGAGCACGCCGGCCGTGACCGCGCCGAGCGAGATGTGGCCGTTGATGTGCAGCCAGCCGCCGAACAGCAGCGTGCCCAGGATCGGCACGAAGTAGCCGATCTCCACAACCGGGAAGTACAGCGTGCGCAGGCGCAACGTGTAGCGCTCGGCGTCGTACGAGCCGCGGATGTCGTCGTCGGTGCGCCGCACTCGCTCGTCGTACCGCTGCAGTGCCTCCACCGTGCGAGCGCCCTCGACCGTCTCGGCAAGCGAGCTGGTCAGCTGCGCGTACGCCGCGTTCTCGCGCAGGTACCCGTCTTTGGCGTACCGCAGGTACCACCGGGTGCTCAGGGCGAGCATCGGTACCATCGCGAGCAGCGGGAGCAGCACCCAGACGCCGACCAGCAGCGTCGCGGTGACCGTGAAGGCAATCGTGACGAGGGCGACGATCGTCTCCGGTACGGCGAACCGCACCGTCCTGGACAAGGCGTCGACGTCGCGCGAGGTCCGGGACAGCAGATCGCCTGTCCCGGCCCGCTCGACGGTGCCGATCGGCAGCGCCAGCGCGTTGTCGACGAACTCCTCACGCAGCTCCGCCAGCACCTGCTCGCCGAGCGCGAACGAGCGGAACCGTGCCCACCGGGTCAGCAACGACTGCGCCACGATGAAGACGGCGATCACCAGGATCACCTGGTTGACCTTGCCCGCCGTGGTGCCGCGCTGGACGTCCTCGACGAGCGTGCCGATCAGCCGGGGCGCCGCCAGTCCGGAGACCGCGGCCAGCGCGTGCAGTCCCATCGTGGTGAGCAGCGCGCGCGGATGCCGCCGGGCCAGTCGCCGGGCGTGCCGACGGACCTCGGCGGTGTCCGCGACAGGTAGCAGCGTGCTCATGCGGACACCTCCTCGTCTTCGGTCTGCCGGGTGACTGTCGTTCGGTACTGCGGAGCTGTCCCGAGCAGCTCGCGATGCTTGCCAACAGCAACCACTCGGCCGGCGGCGACGAAGATGACCTCGTCGACGCGGTCCAGCAGCAGGGGGCTCGAGGTGAGTACCACGGTGCTCCGGCCGGCCCGGTGCTCGCGCAGCCGGTCCGCGATCCGGGCCTCGGTGTGCGCGTCGACGGCAGAGGTCGGCTCGACCAGCACCAGCACCGACGGATCGGCCAGCAACGCGCGGACCAGGACCAGCCGCTGCCGTTGCCCGCCGGAGAAGGACCGGCCCTTCTCCTCGACGATCGAGTCGAGCCCGTCCGTCAACGCGACCAGCACGTCCTCGGCGGACGCAGTACGGATCGCCGTCATCAGTTCGTCGTCCGTACGCCGGTGGTCCGGGTCGAGCTCCTGCCGCAACGTGCCGGTGAAGAGTTGCGAGCCGGTGTCGCTGACCAGGATCCGGGCCCGGACATCCGCACGGGTCGCGCTGGCCAGGGTGACCCCGCCGTACCGGACCTCGCTGGCGTCGTCGTACCGGCCGAGGCGATCGGCCAGCTCGGCGGCGCGGTCCGGCTCGGCGGAGACGATCGCGGTCAGCAGCCCGTTGCGCGCGCGGATCCCGGAGACGGGGTCGACCAGGTCACCGGCCGTGGGCAGCTGCACGGGCCTGGCCGGGTTCACGACGTCGGACGTCAACGCCAGCACCCGATTCACCCGCCCGGCCGCGACCAGGCCACGCATCAGCTTCTCGGCGGCCTCCGTCGCGGTCCGCAGTGGCAGCACGAGAAAGGTGGCGTACCCGTAGAAGGCGACCAGGCTGCCCGGAGTCAGCTCGCCGCGGAGGGCGAAGTGCGCGCCGAGGCCGACGACGACCACGGTGAAGATGCCGGGCAGCAGCACCTGCGCCGCGTCGAGCAGCGACTGGATCCGGGCCACCTTGACGCCCGCGGTACGAACCTGTTGCGACTCGCGCCGGTACCTGCGCGAGAACGAGTCCTCGCCGCCGATACCCCGGAGCACCCGCAGGCCCGCGACGATGTCGGAGCCCAGCGAGTTCAGCTCGCTGACCGCCTCGCGTTGCGCGGACTGCCGGGCGTGCAGCGGCCGCAGCATCGGGCCGAGGCCGAACACCATCAGCGGTACGCCGATCAGCACGATCAGGCCGAGCAGGGTCGACGACGAGAGCAGGATCACCGCGACCACGAAGAACGTGACGACGGCGCCGGCGAACCGGCCGGACACCTCGAGCAGGTTGCCGATGTAGGCCAGGTCGCTGGAGCCGACGCTGACGACCTCACCGGTGGCGAGCTGCTTGGGCAGGGTGGCGCCGAGGTCTGCCGCCTTCCGGGTGACCACCTGGACCGTGCGGTAGGCGCCGCTCAGCCAGTTCGCCACGACGAACCGGTGCCGCATGATGCCGGCCAGCGCCTGCAGCACGCCGACCCCGAACAGCACGCCGCTCCACAGCAGCAGCTTGTCGAGGTCACCCGCCGCGATGCCCTGGTCGATCGCCTTGCCCAGCACGGCTGGTACGAGCGCCTGCGCGCCCATCGCGAGGACGCCGAACGCCATCCCGCCCGCGAGCGTGGCCTTCTGCCCGCGCGCCACCCACCACAGGTAGCGGGCAGGCGAACGGTGGTCGGGTACGCCGGGATCGGCCAACGGAAGCTGTCTCATAACCCTTCGAGGCTATGTGGCCGCACCGACAAAAGCATTCGAATAAAAGGGATGTCAGCGTTGGTAGGTCAGTCTCCGCAGCAGCACCTCGACCGGTCCCCGTACGCCGGCCCGCCGCATCCACTCGGCCAGGCCGACCGTCGCGGCCCAGGTGGCGACCGCCACGGGCACCGACTGCCACAGGGGCATGGTGTGGCCGAGATCCAGCAGGAACGGGAAGAACAGGACAGCCCACACGACCGACTGGATCAGGTAGCAGGTCAGCGAGCGTTGCCCGGTCGCCTGCAGAGCGGTGATCACCACGTTGTCCTTGTTGACCCGGAGCGCCCACAGCGCGATCAGTGCGGCGTACGCCGGTCCGCCGGCCAGGCCGGTCAGAGCGTGCAGCGCAGCAACCGGTATGACCTGCTGCGCCGAACCGGACAGCGCCCCCGACGTGTAGAGCGCCAGCGGGACACCGCCGAGCACAGAGACCGGCAGGCCGATGGCGACGATCCGGCGCAGCACTACGCGGTGCTGCTCGGGCTCTTCGAGGAGCCGACGCTTGGCGGCCCAGAACCCGACCAGCAGACAGGCCGCTGCGGTGATGGCGAACAGCGGCGCTGAGACGACGATGGCACTGAGCCGGAGGAGGGCACCGCGTACCGGGTTCTCCTCAACACTCCACGGATAGACCTCGACGACCATCTCCGGGTTCATCGGCGACGCGAAGAGGCCATAGACGAGCGCACCGACCACTGCCCACACCCCGGCCGTGATCAACAACCGGCGATCGCTGTGCCGCAGAGCGGACACCAGCGCCAGGGCGAGCAGTCCGTACGCCGCCAGGACGTCGCCGTAGTACAGCAGGGTCGCGTGTACCAGTCCGAGGACGATCAGCCACCGGCCACGGCGGCGCAGCAGCGCGTGGGCATCCTGCCACGAGCTGCCGTTGCTCTCCTGACGCCGGGCGATCTGCACCATGCCGTAGCCGAACAGGGCGGCGAACATCGGGTACGACCGACCATCGACGAGTACGGTCTCGGCGAACGCGACGACCCGGTCCACCAGCGCGGTGGCGACTGGCATGGCGCGGATGACCGTGCCGCCGTCGGGGTGCACGAACCCGTGGGCGTTGGCCAGGGCGATGAACAGCAGCATCAGCCCCCGGGCGAGGTCGGGCCCGAGCGCGCGGGTGGTGACGGCGATCGGGCCGGTGGAGTGCTTCGTACTGCTCACCTCAGAGAGCCTAGAAGCTGTTCGGCCAGGCCACACCAGGTCCGCGGAACGAATCCGTACCGATCGGGGGACAGTTGGTGGTCTAGCTTCACCTTGCGTTGGGCAACGAGTTCCCCGGCCGCCACCTGCACCGCCTGTGCTGGAACCATGCTGGTGATCGCGCATCGGGGAGCGAGTGGCTACCGACCGGAACACACGCCGCAGGCCTATCGGCTCGCCGCGGCCCTGGGAGCCGACTACCTGGAACCTGACCTCGTCGCAACGCTGGACGGCGTCCTGGTGGTCCGGCACGAGAACGAACTGTCCGGTACGACGGACGTCGCCGAGCACGCGGTCTTCGCGGACCGGCGGATCACCAAGATCGTCGACGGGACGGCCGTCACCGGCTGGTTCGCCGAGGACTTCACCTACGAGGAGCTGCGCACCCTGCGCGCCCGGGAGCGGATGCCCGCGCTGCGAGCCGGCAACACGGCGTACGACGGGCGGGAGGGGATCGTCACCTTCGACGAGGTGGTCGCGCTGGCGCGGCAGGAGTCGGCCCGGCTGGGCCGGCCGATCGGGGTGATCCCGGAGATCAAGCACCCGGCGTACTTCCGCCGCCTCGGGCTGCCGCTGGAGGAGCTGCTCGCCGAGCGGCTGGTCGCGCTCGGACTGCACAAGGGCGAGGCGATGATCCAGTCGTTCGAGCCGACCAGCCTGCGCCGGTTGTCGGTGATGACGGACGTCCCGCTGGTCCAGCTGGTCGACTCGGCGAGCGCCCCGAACGACTTCCTCAGGCACGGTGACAGCCGGACGTTCGCCGACCTCATCTCGCCCGCCGGCCTGCGGGAGATCTCGACGTACGCGCAGGTGCTGGCGCCGCACAAGGACCTGGTCATCCCGCGCACCACGGACGGCCGCCTGGGCGAGCCGACCCAGCTGGTCGACCAGGCACACCGGGCCGGTCTCTCGGTCCAGCTGTGGACGTTCCGGGCCGAACGCCGCTTCCTCCCGACCGGCCTTGACCTCCCGGGGGAACTGGCCCGCTTCGCCGCCACCGGCATCGACGGCGTCTTCTCCGACCACCCCGACATCGCCGTGGCCGCCACCGTCAAGACCAGCCTCAGGGTCTAACGCAGCGCGGACCGCAACTCCTTCAGCACACCCTCCGCCGGCCCAGCCAACTCACGGTCAATGGCGCGACTCTGATCGTTCCCCAGTACGACGAGGGCGCTCTGAGTGGGCCTGGCCCGGATCAGCTTCACCCGGAGGTTCGTCGGTGGGTGGCTCGAGTCGATCCGGCTGTCCCGGAGGCCGCTGACCCGGAGCCGCCGCTCGACCTCCCGCGCCGGGATCTCGTTGACAGCCCGGCCGGCTTCCTCCAACGGGTCGAGCTCCGAGCTGAAGCGCACGGCATGCTGCAGGGCCCTCCAGGGGGTGTCGACGAGGACTGACCGTTCCAGCGCCCGCGCGCACGCTTCCGAGCCGGCGATCTCGGCCGACCGCCGATCGGCCAGGTACTCGGCGCGTTGCCTGCTCCGCAGGTCGATCATGGTCAGCATCCACTGGACGCCGCTGACCGCGCCCCCGACCGTCGCGTTGACGATCCTGGTGATGAGGCTGGGGGTCGTGTCGGTCCCGGTCGCGTAGATGAGCTCTTGCCGGTACTGGTCGAGCGGTTGCTCGCTGAAGGTCTCGTCGAGCTCGTCCAGGATCGCTGCCGCCGAGTTGACCACCCAGCCGTGCCGGGCGTCGCCGTTCCGGCCGTGGCCGAGCTCATGCGCCAGGACGGCGACCCGTTCCTGCGGCCGCAGGCCCATCCACAGGGAGAGCCCGATCCCGACCACCGGCGTGAAGCGCCAGCCGACTCTCGCGTAGTAGATGTTCGGCTCGGCATCGACAGCGACCGCGCCTACCGGCGTGGTGCCGACGGCGACGGCGATCTTGTCGAGCAGGGCGAAGAGCAGCGGAGCCTGCTCGCGGTGGATCAGCCGGGTGTCGGAATCCAACTGGTTGGCCCGAGGGCGGAGCAGGAAGGCGAGACCGAACGGGATGATCGACAGCGAAGCACTGAGCCAGAGAGGCCGGTAGAAGACCAGCAGGGCGATTCCGCCGAGCAGGCCGGCCAGGGGGAGCAGCAGGATGACTGCGGACAGCAGGTAGGCCGCGACTCGGGCGGCATCCCAGCCCGGGCGGTGGATCTTTCCCTGCTCCAGTTCGCGGTACAGGGTTTCTGCCAGGCGGTGCTCGAGCCTGAGTCGCCAGGCGGGCGTCTTGTCGGTGGGGCCGGTCGGGTCCACGTTCCAGTCGCACCGGTCGCACCAGGTGACGTACAGCGGGTCTGCGGGGAGCTGATGGGCGCACTGCGGGCAACGGGTCGCGCCCTGGTCGGTCTGCACTTCAGGAGTGTGACAGGACCAGGGCGCCGGCGGGAGTGGCAGTTGCGCGGTCGGCACGGCAGCAAGGGTGGGGGCGCCGGTGGCCTATATGTGGCGCTCTCAGCTTGCTGCCGTGCGTCCGGCCGTCACGCCGCCGGCGGCTTGTCGTCGTAGATGCGGGCGGCGATGTCGGATTCGGGGGTGGGCTGCTGCTGGGGCTGCTGGACCGACTGCCAGACGGCCTTGCCGTCAGCCTCGGGCATCACGATCCACGCCACGACGTACCCGATGAGCGCGGTACCGCCGGTGATCAGGGTCAGCCCCACGATGGCCAGCCGGACCAGGGTGGCGTCGATGTTGAAGTACTCCGCCAGGCCACCGGACACACCGGAGAGCATCCGCTGGTTACGCGAGCGGCGAAGCGACTTGCCGGACAGGTTCGAGAACGGTGCGTTGGAGTTCGTCATGTCACCTACTCTGCCCGCCGGCCCCCTCCCGCCACATCGGGATCGCTACCGAGCCAACCCTGGTCCCACCCCTGACCCCGCTCAGCCGCCCCACCCGGCACCCCTGACGACTTTCGTCGGTTTCTGTCGGTGGGCGGTCGTACCGTCGGGGGATGGATGCTGAGGCGGTGACGAAGTTGCTGCTCGCCCTGCCGGGGGTGGAGGAGCACGTGGGGTGGGCCGGGCAGCCGGCGTTCAAGGTGCGGAAGAAGGGTTTCGTCTACCTGTCGGCCGACGAGACCGCAGTGATGCTGAAGGCGTTGCGGGAGGAGCAGGAGGCACTGGTCGCGGAGAATCCGGAGGTCTACTCGCCGTCCTGGGCGTCCGGGCAGTTCGCCTGGCTGGAGGTCGACCTGGCCGCGGCCGACGACGAGGAACTCCGCGAGTTGCTGACCGAGGCCTGGCGGTTGAGCGCGCCCAAGTTCCTGATCGCCCAGCACGAGGGGTGATTCACCGCAGAGACTTCGACACCAGCACCCATCTGGGCGACGTACGGCTGAGTTCCTTGAAGCCGGCGTCGAGATAGACCGACAGCGGGCCGCGGTAGAGGTCGGCGGAGGGCACCTTGCCCGCTTGAGCGGTGTCCACCGCGCAGGCCTCCAGTACGGCGGCCCCCTGCGCCCGCGCGAACTCGATCGCGCCGGCCAGCAACTCCCCGGCCATCCCCTGACGCCGATGCCCGACCGGTACGACGAAGCAGGTGACGGCCCAGGCGTCCGGGTCGCCGCCACGCCAGTTGGGTGAGGCCTCCACCCGGGGATAGGCCGAGCGGGGAGCGACGGCGCACCAGCCGACCGGCGTACCGGAGTCGGTGTCGGTGGCGATGACGCCCGGTGACAGGTCGGAGGCGACCTGGGCGTGGAGGGCGTCGCGGTGCGAGGCCGGCGAGGAGTCGGACCACTGCTTGCCGCGGAGGCGGAAGTACTGGCAGAAGCAGCGGGACGGGTCGCCGCGGTCGCCCATCACGGTCAGCACGTCGGGCCAGCGGTCCGGAGTGGCCGGGGTGACTTCCAGAGGCACCACACCACGGTACTGCGGGCAGAGGGCTGGCTTGCACTCGCTTGGGTCGAGTGCTAATACTTGGTTAGCACTCGATGGGCGAGAGTGATAAGCCCGCGCCCTGACGGTGTGACCATAGACGGCCTCGATGAGGCACTGGAAGCGTGGCGGGACGTGACCGCCACACCGATGGTGCCGTCCGTCGCGGGCATCCGGCCGGCTGAACAAAAAACTCGACGCGGGAGGACTCGCGGAGAATGCCCAAGCTGATTTCTTTCAATGAAGAGGCGCGCCGTGGCCTCGAGCGGGGTATGAACACCCTCGCCGACGCCGTGAAGGTGACGCTCGGCCCCAAGGGCCGCAACGTCGTGCTGGAGAAGAAGTGGGGCGCCCCCACGATCACCAACGACGGTGTCTCCATCGCCAAGGAGATCGAGCTCGAGGACCCGTACGAGAAGATCGGGGCCGAGCTCGTCAAGGAAGTTGCCAAGAAGACGGATGACGTCGCAGGCGACGGCACCACCACGGCGACCGTGCTGGCCCAGGCGCTGGTGCGCGAGGGTCTGCGCAACGTGGCCGCCGGCGCCAACCCGATGGGCCTGAAGAAGGGCATCGAGAAGGCTGTCGAGGCTGTCAGCGAGCAGCTGCTGGCCCAGGCGAAGGACGTCGAGACCCGGGAGCAGATCGCTTCCACCGCCTCGATCTCCGCCGCCGACACCCAGGTCGGCCAGATCATCGCCGAGGCGATGGACAAGGTCGGCAAGGAAGGTGTCATCACCGTCGAGGAGAGCAACACCTTCGGTCTCGAGCTCGAGCTCACCGAGGGCATGCGCTTCGACAAGGGCTACATCTCGCCGTACTTCGTGACCGACACCGAGCGGATGGAAGCGGTCCTCGAAGACCCGTACATCCTGGTGGTGAACAGCAAGATCTCGAGCATCAAGGACCTGGTCCCGGTGCTGGAGAAGGTCATGCAGACCGGCAAGCCGCTGGCGATCATCGCCGAGGACCTCGAGGGCGAGGCGCTGGCCACCCTGGTCGTGAACAAGATCAAGGGCACCTTCAAGTGCGTCGCCGTCAAGGCGCCGGGCTTCGGTGACCGCCGCAAGGCCATGCTGGTCGACATCGCCGTGCTGACCGGCGGTGAGGTCATCTCCGAGGAGGTCGGCCTCAAGCTCGACACCGTGGACCTGGAGCTGCTCGGCCAGGCCCGCAAGGTCGTCGTCACCAAGGACGAGACGACCATCGTCGAGGGTTCCGGCGACGCCGACCAGATCTCCGGCCGGGTGAACCAGATCCGCGCCGAGATCGAGAAGTCGGACTCCGACTACGACCGCGAGAAGCTGCAGGAGCGGCTGGCCAAGCTGGCCGGTGGCGTTGCGGTGATCAAGGTCGGCGCGGCCACCGAGGTCGAGCTGAAGGAGCGCAAGCACCGCATCGAGGACGCCGTTCGCAACGCGAAGGCGGCCGTCGAAGAGGGCATCGTCGCCGGTGGCGGCGTGGCGCTGCTGCAGGCGTCGGTTGTTGCGTTCGAGAAGCTGGAGCTCGAGGGTGACGAGGCCACCGGTGCCGCCATCGTGCGGTCCGCGGTCGAGGCGCCGTTGAAGCAGATCGCCGTGAACGCCGGCCTCGAGGGTGGCGTCGTGGTGGAGAAGGTTCGCAACCTCGAGCCGGGCTGGGGCCTCAACGCCGCCACCGGTGAGTACGTGGACCTGATCGCCACCGGCATCATCGACCCGGCGAAGGTCACCCGCTCGGCGCTGCAGAACGCGGCGTCCATCGCGGCGCTGTTCCTCACCACCGAGGCAGTCATCGCCGACAAGCCCGAGAAGGCCGGTGCCGCCGCCGGCGGCGGCGCGCCCGACATGGGCGGCATGGACTTCTGATCTC
The DNA here is from genome assembly GCF_040639475.1 of Kribbella sp. NPDC023855. Lineage (NCBI taxonomy): Bacteria > Bacillati > Actinomycetota > Actinomycetes > Propionibacteriales > Kribbellaceae > Kribbella > Kribbella sp. NPDC023855. The sequence continues at coordinate 87,994 of NZ_JBFAAA010000003.1, read as the reverse complement.
CTAGAAGTTCTCTGTACGACACGAAGCTGGTCCCGGGCGGTTGCCCGGGACCAGCTTTTGTTTGGGTCAGCTCCCGGTGATCAGGCGTTTGGCCAGGACCGGGGAGAAGGTGCCGGCCGGGATGCCGGTACCGATGCCGCAGCTGCCGTCGGAGTCACCGGGGACCTTGAGCCACAGGAGCATGTCGACGGTGCCCGAGACGTGGTTGCCGTTGCGGGAGGTGTCGCCCAGCTTCCGGCCGGCCGGGTTGCACCACTCGCCGTTAGAGCCGTTGCCGTTGCGGGAGGTGTCGATCACGAACTGCCCACCGCCGACGGCGCCCCTGATTGCGTTGCCCTTCGTCACCGACTGCGCGGTGGTGTAGTAGTTCGAGGTGTTCAGGGCGAAACCGCGGATCTTGCCGACCTCGACCAGCTTGAGCCGCCGGGCCATCTCGCCCGCCTCGATCCAGGTCGCGTTGCCGCCGTCCATGTAGGCCCAGGTGTTCGGATTCTTGCTGGCGAACTGGTTGACGGCGTACTTGAGCAGGTCGAGCCGGGTCTGCTTCTCGGCCGCGGGCACGCAGTCGAGCTGGGCCAGTGCGTCCGGTTCGATGATCACCACCGCCGGGCGGGTGCCGATCCCGTCGGCGAACCGGCTGATCCACGTCCGGTAGGCCTCGGGGGAGCCGGCGCCGCCGCCGGAGTGACTGCCGCAGTCGCGGCCGGGAATGTTGTAGGCGATCAGGATCGGCAACTTGTCGGCGCTGTCGGCGGCCGTCGTGAACGACCGGGTCGCCGCGGTGATGTCGCCACTCCAGTTGCCGAACCAGCGACCGCCGGCCTTCTCGGCGATCTGGGTCCGGATCAGGGTGGCGTCGGCGTGGCCGGGGTTCTGCCGGACCCAGGTGGCGGGGTTGGAGTTCGGGTCGACGTAGAAACCGCTGGTCATCGACGTAGGGTCACCGGCCACCTGGGTGGGCTCCTGGCTGGGCATGGCCAGGGCCGACTGGTTGCCGATAGCAACCATGGACACAGTGAGCAGGCTGAGTAAAGCCTTTCGCAGGCTGGACATCGAAGAATGGTCCTTCCGTGAGGGGCGGAAACAACTACTCAACGTGTCGACGACGTTACGCAGGAGATTAACCGGTTAGGCCTTGATTTGGAAGGTCCTTGACGACTATTGGGTGCCGGCCGCGCGCAGCAGTCGCAGCTGGCCGATCTCCGCGGCGTTCTTCATCAGCTCCACGTTCACCCACGCGAACTGGTCAGCGGTCGAGCGCCCCGCCTCCGGTGGCCACGGGAAAACCGCAGGCCTGGCGAGGTGCTCGTCGTCGGTGTCCTCTAGCAAATGCGACCACTGGTCCCGCAGGGCCCGCATCCAGCCGAGTGTCTTGGCCAGATCGCCCGGCCACAGCACCGCAGTACGGTCTGGCGGTACGACGCCGCGCACGTGGGCCGCCGTGGTCGACCACCACCAGCCGATATGCCAGGTGAGCCAGCCGATCGTCGGCACCGGGATCGGGTCGAGCGCCTGGTCGGACCAGTCGGCCCGCCAGTTGCCCACACTGTCCGGCCGCACCGTCCAACTGACCTTGGCCGGCTCCCACAGCAGGTCGTCCGGGGTCAGCCGTTCCAAGTGGTACTCGAACAGTGCCCAGGTGAGCTCGAACTGATTACGCACCACCGAAGCCGAATCCGTCACCGACGGATCATCTCAGCCCGCACCGACACCGGACGTATTCGGTGGACGATGACCCGGTGGTTGTCCTAAGGTCGTCGGCGGCGAGAACGATCCCGAACGGAAGGAGCGACCGATGAAGACTCAGATTTGTCTGCCGGCGCACCTGCTCCGTTCGCACAGCTCGCACTGAGCGGAACGGTGCGCCTCCTGCTGGAGGATTCGTGAAGATCCGCACCACCGTCGAGGCCGACCTCGACATCATCCACACTCTCATCGCCGAGCAGTCGCTCAACACCGTCACCCGGGAACGCTGGGACGAGTACCTGGTCAGCGGCGCCTATCGCCACGACTGGACCTGGGTCGCGGAGGACGACGGCAAGATCATCGCCCTGGCCATCTGGTGGGGCATGGAGCAGTTCGCCCACCCGTTCAGCATCGACGGCCTGTACGCCGTACCGGGGGTCGATCGCGTCGCTGTCTGGACCAGCCTGATCCGGCACACCCTGGCCACCGTGCCGGCGGAGGCGGAGCAGCCGGAGTACCACATCTTCTTGCCGAACGGCTGGCGTGATCGGCCCGACGTCGTCGCCGAACTCGAACCGCGACTCGAAGCCGCGGCGGCCGCCGGGCTGTCCGAGCTCACTGAGCGGTTGCGCTACGAGTGGACGCCCGCCGACGGGTTGCCGCCGCGGTCGACCCGGTTGCGTTTCGAACCGGCCGACGACGACGCGTTCCTGGACGTGTTCCGCCGGGTGATCGACGGCAGCCTCGACGCTTCGACCAAGCGGGCCGTCGCCCGGGTCGGTGTAGAGGGCTCGGCCAAGGAGGATCTGGCGGTCTACAAGTCGATGCCGGGGGAGCGATCCTGGTGGCGGCTGGCGTACAACGCCGACGGCGAACTGATCGGTTTCGCGCTGCCGTCGGCGAACAACGGCGGGCCGGTGGTCGGGTACCTCGGCGTACTGGCCGAGCATCGCGGGAACGGGTACAGCGACGACCTGCTCGCCGAGATCACCCACGTCCTGGTCGAAGCTGGCGCCGAACGCATCCGCGCCGACACCGACCTGACCAACAAACCAATGGCAGCCAGCTTCGAACGCCTCGGCTACCACAACCACGCAGTACGAATGGTCGCCAGCCACTAACCCAGGGATCCCCACGCCTGCGTAAACCTCTAGGGCTCGGGGGTGGGCTGAGGGGGAGACGTGGGGTGGTGGGGGCCCTATGCTTCGCTGACATGTCAGATATGTCTGGCTGGTGGGGCGATGCGTGACATCGCGTTGATTCTGCACGTGGGCGCGGGGGTGGTGGGGCTCGTCTTCGGGCCGCTCGCCATCGTCGTCACCCTGCGATCTCGCCGGCTCAACTGGGCCGGCGAGATCTTCCACTGGGCTGTGGTGGCGGTCTGCCTGACCGCGATGGTGATGGTGCCCTACGACTGGGACCGGCTGTGGATGTTCTGGCCGATCGCGATCGCGGCGTACCTGTTCGTCTATCTGGGTCAGCGGGCGGCGGAGTCACCCGGCGGGATCTGGTACCGCGGCGTACTGCGCGGCTACGGTGGCGGCTGGATCGCTTTGTGGACAGCGATCCTGGTCGTCAACGTCCCCGGACACCCGTGGATGTGGGCGATCCCGATCGTGGTCGGCACGGCCGTGATCGAGGTGCTCTGCTTGCGGCTCAGCGCAGTGGGCGGAAGAACGTCCTGAGGTCCTCGGTGAGCAGCTCGGGCACCTCCATCGCGGCGAAGTGGCCACCCTGCTCGTACTCCGTCCAATGCTCGATCTTGCCCTCGGGATCGGTCAGGCTCTTGATCGCCGTCTCGTTCCCGAACACAGCCACCCCAGTCGGCGGCCCCGCCACCGCCCCCCACTCCTGACCCTCACCGGAACCCCAGCCACCGCCCTCACCGCCGCTTCCGGCCGAGCCATCCCAGCCGCCGGCCTCGCCTTCGCCTTCGCTGGATTCGCCCCAGCCGACGCCCTCGGCCGACTGCATGGCGAGCAATGCCTTCCAGGCGGCCATTCCTTCGTAGACCGCGTGCGCCGATGACGCCCCCGACCCCGTGAACCAGTAGAGGCTGACATTTGTCAGCAACTGGTCGCGATCGACAGCATCCTCCGGCAACTTGTGTGCCGGATCGGTCCACTCAGCGAACTTCTCCACGATCCACGCCAGCTGCCCGACCGGCGAGTCGTTCAGCGAGTACGCCAGCGTCTGCGGCCGCGTCATCTGCTGCACCAGATAGCCGAAACCTTCGTCCTGCAAGGCATTGAACCGCTCCGCCCGCGCCCGGTCCGATTCGTTCAGCCCGTCCAGCGGGATCGGATCGCCGAACGGCGCCGACCCGCTCACCCCGGCCAGATGAATGCCGATCACATGAGCCGCGTCGACCATCGGCAGAATGCCGGCAACACCCGACCCGGCGTCGGTGCCATGCGCGGCGTACCGGTCGTACCCGAGCCGGCTCATCAGTTCCGCCCACATCTGCGCCACCCCGAACAGATTGAATCCGCCCTCCCCGATCGGGTTCGAGAACCCGTACCCCGGCAACGACGGTACGACGACGTGAAACGCGTCAGCCGGGTCACCACCATGCGCGCGGGGATCAGTGAGCGGGCCGATCAGCCGCTGGAACTCCACCGGCGAACCAGGCCAGCCGTGGGTCAGAATCAGCGGCGTCGCACCGGGCTCGGGCGACCGCTGGTGGAAGAAGTGGATCCGCTGCCCGTTGATCTCGGTGACGAACTGCGGAATCTCGTTGAGCGCCGCTTCCTGGGCCCGCCAGTCGTACCCGTTCGCCCAGTAGCCGGCCAGCTCCTTCAGATAAGCCACCGGTACGCCGCGGCTCCAGTCGTCCACCCGCGGCACGGCGGGCCACCGGGTCGCCGCCAACCGGGTTCGCAGGTCATCGACCTCGCTCTGGGCGATCTCGATCCGGAAGGGCTGAATCTCACTCTGGTTCGTCATGTGACCAACGCTAGGGAGAGCGGCGGCCACCTTCTGACCGCTACTCGACCTTTAGACCAGAACGGCAAACGAACTAGCGGCAGCCCCGGGCAGAAGCCGGAGCTGCCGCGAGCCGTCAGGCTTGGCCGGCTTGTTCCTCCGGGGTGGACTTGCGGACCACGAGGCGGGTCCAGGCGCCGACGTAGACGCGGTCGTCGGTGTTGAGTTCGCGGCGCTGGCCCGGGGTGATCGGGTCTTCGGGGAGCGGACCGGAGGACGGGCCGACGAAGGTGCCGTTGGAGGACTGGAGGTCTTCGACCCACCAGCGCTGGCCGTCGGTGGTGAGCTGGGCCTGACGGCGGCTCACGCCGGTGTCGTCGCCGCAGTCGATCTCCGGGGTGATGCCCCGGCTCTTTGACGGCCGCCCGACCAGCACGCTCTTCGCGGTGACCGGGATGACCACCGGCAGGCCGGGGGACGGGCACGGGTCGTCGCTCTGCTGCACCTCGTACCAGTCTGGGTCGACCCAACGCTCCACCACCCAATCGGCGACCTCCTGCGGCGCCGGCGGCACCGGGGGCGGCGTACCGAGGTCCAGAGACGAGGCGGGGCGGGGCATGGTGCCGGTGGTGAAGTCGTAGCCGCAGCTCTCGCAGAACAGCGCGTCAGGTGCGGCCGGCTCCGAACAGTTCGGGCATGCCTGTACTGCGGGGGCCGGAGCCGCCACAGCGGGGGACGGCACCGACGCAGCCGCGGGTGTAGCGGCCGCTGCGATCGGCAGGCCGCAGACGTCGCAGTAGTCGGTGGAGACGGACGGGTGCCCGCTCGGACACGTCGCTGAGGTCATTTCTTCACCCGGGTGGTCTTGGTGGAGGCGGTGTCGAGTGCCATCTCGTCGGCCTTCTCGACACTGCGCTTGAGCCGCACGGTGCCGGTTTCCTGGTTGTCGATGTCGACCACCTTACGGAGCCGCGTGGTGGCTTCCTCGTTCCCTGTCTGCGCGGCGAGTTGCACCGCGCGGCCGAGCTTGGTGGTCGCCGTGGCCGTGTCACCGGCGGCCTTGGCAGCCAGGCCTTCCTGGATCGCGTCGGCCAGCTCGGTCTGCCCGGTGTAGTGCGCGACCTCCGGGCTGATCCGGGTGGTGAGCGCCTCGTCCTCCGACCACAGCGCCCGGACCAGGCCCTGCGCGACGACGTCGTTGCCGATCACCAGCTGCACCCGGGCCGCGAGCTGCTCCTGGCCGATGCCCTTGGCCGCCAGCCGGATCGCCACGTGGTAGTCACGGGACTCGTCACCCCACGACCCGGTCGGGTAGGCGCCGGTCAACGGGTTCACCTCGGTACGCCGGGACGTCAGGTCCTCGACGGTGGGGGCGACCTGCCGGACGAACAGCACCTGCGCGCCCTGCGGAGCCCAGACCCGCATGTCCGCCTGGGCCACGCCCTTGCTCATCGCGTTCTGGATGATCTTGGCGAACTCGGCGGCGAGCTGGTCGGGCGCCGGGATGATGTCGACGGTGCCGAGCAGCGCGGTCGCGATCCGGCGTACCTCGTCGACCTGCCAGGCGACGCCGACACCGCGGCAGTCGCACTGGAACTCGCCGGTGACCGCCTGGATCGTCTGGGTCAGTGCCTCCGGCGTCTCGTGCTGGTTCTCGCCGTCGGTGAGCAGCAGCGCGTGCTTCTGGGTCAGCGACGGCACGGTCGCGAAGACCCGCGAGGCGAGCCGCAGCCAGGTGCCCATCGCCGTACCGCCGTCGGCGTAGAAGCGGGAGACCGCGTCCTTGGCCGCCTGCCGGGTGAACTGGTCCATCTTCACCATCACCGGCTCGGGGGACGGCGGGAACGCCAGCTGCGCCCGGTCGTTGCCCGAGATGACCGCGAACCAGACCCCGTCGAGGATCTGGTCGAGCGCGGTCTGCGCCGCGAACGCCGCGGCCCGGACCCCGTCGGCGCCCATCGAGCCGGAGGTGTCGACGATGATGATCTCGCCCGCGTCGCCGCTGCCGGACTGGCCGGCCGCCCCCGCGCCGCTGCAGGACACCGTGACGATCGCGTGCACGTCGGTGCCGCCGTCGGGCAGGAACTCGTTCTGGTACACGGTGGCGGAGAACTCGGCCATCTCAGGCGTCCTTTCGGTGGAGCTTCTTAGATACGAGCGAGTGCAACGGTGATGTTGTCCTGGCCACCCTGGGCGTTGGCCCAGTCGACCAGGGCGGACGCGGTCGCCAGCGGTTCGCCGCCGTTGGCCGCAGCGGTCTGACGGGTCAGCTCGGCCAGCGGTGCCGCCTCGGAGCAGTAGTTCCACAGTCCGTCCGAGCAGGCCATCAGCCAGCCGGGGCCGGCCACCTTCAGGGACGTAGTACGGGGTGTGTGGTCCGGAGCGTCCTTGCCGAGCCACCTGGTGATCGCGTGGCCCTGCGGACCCGACTCGGCCTCGTGCCGCGGTACGCCGGTCGCGATCAGCTCGGCAGCCCAGGAGTCGTCCACAGTCAGCGCGACGGCCTCGCCGTTGTCCGGGAACCAGTACGCGCGACTGTCACCCACTACGCCCGCCACCAGGAGGTCACCCTCGAGCACAGTCGCCACAAACGTGCAGGAAGCCGGATTCGGGCTGTCCGGCGAAGTGTTCGCCAGTACTGCGTCGCTGGCGGCGTCCGCTGCAGCCTTGAGCCGCGCAACCACCGCACTGATCCGGGAGGACTCGGTCCCCATGCCCTGCGCGTTCCCGACCTCCAGTACGTCGCGTGCTGCGCGAGCAGCGGCCAGGCTGGCCACATCGGAGTCGAGTGACGAGCTCACCCCGTCGCAGACCACCAGCAGGGCCCGGCTGCCCGGCTCGGGGTCGGCAGCGATCGCCACGGCGTCCTCGTTGCGGCTGTGCCGGATCCCTCGGTCGCACACGGCGGCCACCCAGGGGGCGGGCTGCTCGCTGAAGTGGTCCCGCGCCTTGGTGGCCTTCGTACCGCAGGTCTCGCAGTACCCGTCGGCGCTGATCGTGCCGCCGCAGGAGCGGCAGGGACCGGGAGCGGCCTCGGCACCGCGAGGGCCGGACGGGTTCAGCTCGACCGTCGGCTCGGTGTCCGTGTCGATCGCGGGCGTGGTCGGTGTGGCGGGCGTGAGCTCGGCCCCGCACGCCTCGCAGAAGCGGTCGGCGTCGGAGATCGGCCCACCACAGCTGGGGCAGACCGTCTTGGTCGTACTCGTCATCGCAGCGTCCATCCTCGAACATCGTTGGCCAGGTCGACCAGGGCGATCCGTTCCTGCCGGTTCCGCGCGTGCCCGGCGAGCTCACGGTAGGCGGCTTCGAGCCCGTCCCGCAGTTCGGGCTCGACCGCTTCCCGCCCGGCGATCTTCAGACCGGGCTGCGGGCCCTTGCCGAGTACCTCGTCCAGAGCGGTCCGGAAGATGGTCGCGGTCAGGTTCGCCCGGTCGACCGGGTCGATCGTCACGCTCTCGATGTTGCTCATCGCCTCGGCCAGCGCGGACAGCCCACGCCCCGATCCTGCCAGCAGACCGGCTCGCATCCGGCGAGCCCGGACGTACGACCCGCTGGTCGGCGGTACCAGGTCGAGTGCGGAGACGGCACCGTCGAGGTCACCACGCGTCGAACGGATCGCGGCCAGTCCGAAGGCCGAGGGTGCGATGTAGTTGGCGTCGGTGCGAGCACAGGTCAGGTACAGGCCTTCCGCCACGTCGTACTCGCCGCTGATCTCACAGGAGACGGCCAGCGCGAGCTTGGGTGCCAACTCGCCCGGCACCTGGCCGTAGACGGCGTTGAAGGCCGACTGCGCCGCAGAAGCGTCGTTGCGAGCCAGGGCGACCAGCCCGGACATCCACACGGCCCGCCACTCCCACGGGTCGGCCGCCAGCAGGTCGGCGACAGCGGTGTCGACCATGTCGTAGCGGGACGGCCCGATCTCCAGCGCGCTCTGGGCGATCTCCAGGAGGATCTGAGCGGACGACTCGGGCGCGTCGACCAGCAGTTCGAGGCGCTGCTCCGGGTCCGGCACGCTCACGGTCTTCAGCCAGCCGGCCATCTTGTCGCTGTCGTCCTTGGCGAGCGACGGCAGCCGCCGCCACGCCTCTGCCTTCTCTCCCAGTCCGGCCGCGAGGTCACCCGGGCTGCCGAAGAGCAGCGACGACGTGGAGTGCCGGGCAGCCTTGACGCCTTCCTTGTCGGCCACCACCTCACGCAGTACGCCGAGGAGCTGGACGCGGAACTCGTCAGCGGTCTGGAAGCGGTCGGCCGGGTCCGGCGCGCAGGCCTTCACCAGGAGCCGGTAGACCGAGTCGTACTTCTGGAAGAGCGGCACCTCCGACACCGGCGGCAGCGAGTGGACGTACCGCGACTGGTAGCCGCGGAACTCGAACGCGAGCACGCACAACGTCCGGCCGAGCGTGTAGATGTCCGAAGCCACCGACGGGCCGACCTCGGCCACCTCCGGTGCCTGGAAGCCGACCGTGCCGTAGATGGCCGAGTCGGCGTCGTCGATCCGCCGCACGCCACCCAGGTCGATCAGCTTGACCGCGTCGCCGACCTGGATGATGTTGTCCGGCTTGAAGTCGCAGTAGACCAGGCCCAGATCGTGCAGGTACGAGAAGGCCGGCATGATCTCGAGCAGGTAGGCGATCGCCTGGTCGACCGGCAGTGCGTCGTACTGGTTGTTGTTGGCCTGCATGCGTTGCTTGAGCAGCGTCTTCAGCGAGGTGCCGCCGACGTACTCCATCACGATGTAGCCGGCGCCTTCGTGGGTGACGAAGTTGTAGATCTCCACGATCAGCGGGTGCTCGACGCGGGCCAGGAACTGCTGCTCGGCGATCGCGGCCGCGACGGCGTCCGGGTCCTCGGAGTTCAGCAGGCCCTTCAGCACCACCCAGCGGTTGGACACGTTCTTGTCCTGGGCCATGTAGATCCAGCCGAAGCCACCGTGGGCCAGGCAGCCGCGGACCAGGTACTGGCCGCCGACCAGGTCGCCGTCCTGCAGCTTCGGCGAGAAGGAGAACGGGCTGCGGCACTTGGGGCAGTAGCCCTCGGTACGGCCCGGCTGGTCGCCCCGCGCCCGGCCGACCGGGTTGCCGCAGGTGGGACAGTTGCGGCGCTCCTCGGGGACCATCGGGTTCTTCAGGATCGCCTTGCTGGCGTCGATCGCGGGGATCGGCGGCACATGCGTCAGCCCGGCACCCAGCCTGGCCCCGCGCAGGCGGGTGGACGAAGTACCGAGGCGGCGGGTCAGCTTGGAGCCGGCCGCTGCCGCCCTGGCCGAGCCCAGTGGGGTCGAGGCCAGGCGGTTGGAGGCCCGGGAGACGGTGGACGCAGTGCTGATCGGGTCAGGTGCCGACGCAGCCACTGATCCTGATCCGCCAGGAGTGCCGCAGACATCGCAGTAACCGTCCACCACCGTCCCCGCACAACCAGGCTGGTTGCAGGCGCCAGCGGCCGTCGGGGGCCCGGAGATGCCGGGGCGTCCCGTGACGGCAGAGACACCGGAAGCTGCAGCGGCACCGGCGGCAGGGGAGCCGCAGACGTCGCAGTAGCCGTCCAGGATCGTGCCGGTGCAGCCCGGCTGTGTACAGGCGTTGGTCGTCATGTCGTCACTCCCAGATACGTCTGGTACGCCGCCACCAGCGCTCCGAGCCGAACCAGGTCCACTGGTTCCGCTTCAAGCACCGCACGGCCACGTCGATAGAGCTCTGCCAGGTCTTCGGTGGTGCCACTGTTCCGGGGGACGCTGCCGGCCTTCACCTGGTACGCGTCCAGCCGCCCGGCCAACTCGTCTCGTCGCTCCAGCGCCGAGCCGTACGCCGTCTGCGCCTGACCCAACGCCCGGCGTACCGCGTCCAGCCGCTTGAGGTACTTCTCCAACTCAGCCGGCGTGTTCGGCACCGGCCCCAGCGCAGTGACATCCGGTACTGCGAGCCGCGGCGCCGGCGTGACAGCCGCGACGCAACTGTCGGCCAGTGCCCGGACTGCCTGCCCCTGCGCTTCGAGCTCGTTCCGTACTGCGCGAGCCCGCGCGACGTCCGCGGCCCGTTCGCGTCGGGTCGCCGCGCCGACGATCAGGTCGCGTTCGTTGTGCGCGGCATCGATCTCCAGCGGGCCGATCAGCCCGCCGATATCGGCACCCCGCTTGGCTCGCTCGGTCAGGTCGGTGACCCGGCGGTCCAGGTCGTGGTGCGCCGCGATCGCCGCGTTCCGGGTCGCCGCGGGCTCGAGCGCGACCAGGTCGTTGATCCGTTCCACCTGGGCGCGCAACTGCCGCAGCCGCGCCGCGAGTTCGGCGTCACCGGGCGCGAGCGCGAGCTTGGCCCGCAGCGTCGAGGCCAGCGCGTCCGACAAAGTACATGCCTCAGGCAACGAAACCGCGAGCGAGCCGGCCGCGCCACCGGTGTCCAGGCCACCCCAGATCAGGGTCGAGATCCGCTCGGTCTCGGTCGGCCCGACCCGGCCGGAGTCCCAGGTCACCAGGATCAGCTCGTAGCGGTCCGAGACCGCCTTCCAGACCGCCATCGACAGCACGATGTCGGCGCTCAGCGCGTCCGCGTCGGCCGACTGCAGAGCAGCCTGGTCGAGCTCCTCCAGCTCGGCGCGGCGCCGGTCCCGCCAGGTCCCCAGGGCGTCGAGGAACGACAGCAGATCCTTCGCGGGAATGCTGCTGCCGATCCGGCCCGGAGGCGACGGCGCGGTGGCCGTCGGCGTACCTACTGTCACTGATCGCCTCGGCCGTAGAGGGGCTTGGGTGGAAGCGCCGGACCGAGGGCAGGGCCGAGCCACTTGTCGTACGACTGCTGCCAGGCCGACTTCGTGCCCGCGGCGGGTGCGGTCTTCATCTTCTCCAGTACGCCGTTGACGAACATGACGAAGTCGACCTGCGCGCTGTTGATCCCGAGTCCGTACGGCTCATCGCTGATCTTCTCGGCCTTGGTCACCCGGGCGTACGGGTCCTGAGCGGCATCGCCGGCCAGCACGGTGTCGTCACCGGAGATGCCGACCACCTTGCCCTGCTGGAAGAGCGCCAGGCAGCCGGTGTCGGTGTCCGCGGTGACCGGGATGATCTCGGGATTGGCCTTCATCATGTTGTCCAGGCTGGTCGACCCGGCGGGCGCGCAGACCTTCTGGCCGCTCAGCTCGGCCAGACTCTCGACCTTCATGTCGCGCTGGACGAGCAGCTTCTGGCCCGAGCGGTAGTACTCGGCGGAGAACGCGATCTCCTGCCAGCGGGCGCAGTTGATGGTCATGTTGCGCGCGACGATGTCGACCTCGCTCCTTTTCAGGGCAGGGATCCGCTGCGGGCTGGAGATCACCCGCAGCTCGACCTTGTGCGGTTTGCCCGGCGCCGGGGCGCCGAAGATGGCGTCGGCGACGGCGTTGATCATGTCGATGTCGAAGCCCTCGATCGCCCCGGTGATCGGGTTGCGCGAGCCGAGGTTGAGGCTGTCCGCGGACACCCCGGCGATCAGCCGCCCGCGCTTGTAGATGCGGTCCATCGTCGAATTGGCGGGCATCGCGTGCGGCTCCGGCAGTGGACCGGCCGGCGCATACGACTGCGTGGCGTTCTCGCACGTCTGGGTGGGAGGAGGGGCAGCCTTGGTGGCCCGCGGCGTTTGCTTCACCGGCAACGGCGTCGCGTCGTACGAGCTGGAGCCGCAGGCGGTCGCGGCGAACAGCAGCGCGAGCGAGCCGGCGATCAGGCGGATCTTGGTCATCGGTACTCCTCCAGTCGCTGGGAGAATCCCCAGGCGGCGAGCAGGGCGGCGACGATCCCGATCGGCAGCCCCAGCCAGCCGATCGGCGGCAGATCGTTGCGGGCCTGGGTCAGCTCGGCGCGGGCAGTGTTGCTGAACCTGGTGAGGTCCCCCGACGACCGGTCGTCGAACGCCTTGAAGGCCGCGTTGGACGAGCCGCTGCTCTCCCCGATCGCCTTCTCCACCGCCGCGTCCCAGTTGCCCTTGTCATCTTCCTTGCGGATCTCGACGTGGACCGCGCGATAGCGGTTCCACAACGGTTCCAGCCCGGCGCCCCGCTGGACCTTGCCCAGCTGGCTGCCGGTGTCGTCGGCCGCCCTCTTCCAGGCATCCTCGAACGCCGCGCCGGAGCCGCGGGCGATCAGGGTCAGGCTCTCGTTGGACTTCGCGTCGTACGCGCTGATCCGGGCCTGCGACAGTGCGAGGGTGTCGGCGAACGCCTCGTTCCGGGTTTCCTTCGCATCGCTCGACGAGCCGGCCAGCGAGGCGCCGCCGACGACCATGGTGAACAGCACGAGTGCCGCGGCGGCCGCGATCGGAAGGTTCAGGTAGCGGTGGCTGCGCTTGGCCAGCCAGACCAGGCACAGGACGAGCACGGCCAGCGTGAGCAGGCCGGCCACGATCAGCCAGAGGTTGCCGTCGTTGATGCCGTCGAACTCGGTGTTCACCCGGGCCTGGTTGGCCTTGACCAGCTCCTTCAACACCGGGAGCGAGTCGCCCTGCAGCGTCGCGCTGGCGTCCTTCAGGTACTGCGAACCGATCGGCAGCCCCTGCCGGTTGTTCGCCCGGGCCTGCTCGATCAGCCCTTGGTAGGTGAGCAGGGTGGCGTTGAGCTCGCCGAGTGCCTTCTGGTCCGCCGGCTGCGCGGTGGCGGCCTCGGAGATCAGCTTGGCGGCGGTCGTCATCGAGTCGACGAAGTGCTGCCGCTGGGCGGGCGGCTCCAGGCCGCCGACCAGGAAGGCGTTGGTGGCGTCGGCGTTCGCGCTGACCAGGTTGGTGTGGATCGCCTGGATCCGGACCAGCTGGGCGGTGTTCGCCTCGGCCCGCTGCAGGGCACCGTCGGACTGGTTGTAGCCCTGGGCCGCGGCGAGGCCGAAGACCACGCTGATGATGGCGGCGAGGATGAGCATCGCGCGCATCCGGCCCGGCGTCCCCTCGAACCAGGTCGCGACCCGGCCCTTGACCAGCTGGGCAACGGGCGGCGGTGCCGGCTGACCCGGCGCCGCGGCCGGCGGGGCCACCGGCGACCTGGTCGCGGGGGGCGCACTGGCAGTCTGTGTCACGCCGTCTCTCCTTGCTCGTCCTTCGGTACTACGGATCCGGGCTGCTCCGGCTGCTCCGGTACTGCGGGTTCGGGGTGCTCGGGTGTCTCCGGCTGCTCCGGTACTGCGGGTTCGGGGTGCTCCGGTGTGGCCGGCTGCTCCAGTGCGACCGGTGGGGCCGGCTGGTCCGGTGTTGCGGGGTGGAGGTCTTCGTCGGTCAGGTCCTCGGCGACGATCTGACGCAGCTGGTCGGTGGTCGGTGCCGTCACGTCGCGCAGCCGCCAGGCGTGCCGGCCGATCGCGGCCTCCAGCATGTTGCGCGCGAACCGGCCGTTGCCGAACGAGCGGTCCCGCCGGGTCGAGGCGAGGATCACCTTGAACTGGTCCAGCGCTTCCGGCGTCAGCTCGTAGTCGGCGGCCGCGGCCAGCCCGGTCAGGATGTCGGTCAGCTCTTCGTCGGTGTAGTCCTCGAACGCGATCGTGGTCCGGAACCGGCTGGCCAGCCCCGGGTTCGCCGCGATGAAGTCCTCCATCGGTTCGGGGTAGCCGGCCACGATGACGACCAGGTCGTCGCGCCGGTCCTCCATCTCCTTGACCAGCGTGTCGACGGCTTCCCGCCCGTACTGGTCGGCGCCCAGCTCACCGGCGGTCAGGCTGTACGCCTCGTCGATGAACAGCACCCCACCAGCCGCGGAAGCGACCACGTCGGCAGTCTTCGTTGCCGTCTGCCCCAAGTAGCCTGCGACCAGCTCGGAGCGGTCAACCTCAACCAGCTGCCCCTTCGAGAGCAGCCCGAGCGCCTTGTAGATCCCACTGACCAGCCGAGCGACGGTCGTCTTGCCGGTCCCAGGGTTGCCGGTGAACACCAGATGCCGAGTAATCGTAGGACTCTTGAGCCCTGCCTCGATCCGGAGCTTCTCCACCCGCAGCACCGCAACCTGCCGGTGCACCTCCCGCTTGACCCGTTCAAGCCCAGTCAGCGCATCCAGCTCAGCCAGCAACTCCTCAACAGTCCGCTCCGGCACGGCAGGCTCGGTCTCGGCAGCCGCCTGTGCAGCAATTGCAGGCGCTCCTGCAACCGCAGAGCCCGCCCCGCCCGGAACTGCAGTTCCTGCACCCGGAAGTCCAGCCTGCTGCTGCCGTGCGCCTGCTGCCTGCAACTGCGCGGCTGCTGCGACCGATGCGTTGCCGATGACGCGCATGGTGGGTTCGCCGAGGGTGCAGGCGGCTGAGGCGACCTCGGCCAGCGCTTCGGCGTACGGGATCTTTTCGGGGGAGCCCTGCGCGACCAGGTCGGTCAGTACCGCGGTTGGCGCTCCCCGCCACCTTCGACCCCGTACTGCGGCGTCGAAGAAGTCCTGTGTCCCGGAGCCAGGTGTGACAGCGGCCCAGTCGACGGGAGCGCCTGGTGCTGACTCGGCCAGTGCGGCCGCGAGTGAGAGCGCCTCTGCTCGGGCGACGTCCTCCGAGGCTCCGGCACGAGCTGCGACTGCCAGCAGCGCCGACAGCGCGTCCTTCAACGAAGTACCGGCTACGCCGCTCATGCGCCCCCTCGTCCGGTCGGTGGTTGCAATGGTCCGGAGCCGGTGTCCGGTGGTGGTGTCGACTCCGTCGCGCCGAGGGCGAGACCGCCACCGGTCGACCCGGTACCGAACTTCTCCTGCAGGAACCGGCCGTGCGCGATCAGTGCCGCCGCATCCGCCCGGTTCACCGCGTCGAACACCTTGTCCATGGTGGATCCCAGCAGGTCCAGCTGGTCGATCAGGATCATCAGCGACGTCTTGCCGCGATCCACCGGCCGGCTGTCGGCCCACTGCCGCGGCAGCCGCAGGTAACCGCCGATTGCCTCCGGCAAGTAGTCGGTCGCGGTCGCCATCACGGAGTACGCCTGCGCGCTGCCGCCGAGATTGCCGAGTCGCGGGATGGTCTCGCGCACGATCCGCACCACCCGGTTGACCCGGGACGCCACCACGGCCGGTACTGCGCCGTCCGCGACGAGCTGCTCGACCCGGATCAGCGACTTCTCCAGATCGTCGGTCGTTGGTGCGCGGGGGACCGGGACAGGCTCGGGCTCCGCCTTGCGGCCGGTCAGCCGCGCGAAGAAGTCACCCAGTGCCATCCGGTTGTGCCCCCGCTTCTAGATCTCTCCAGCGCCGGAGCGGAGTACTCCGGCGCACGTACTGCAGCCTGGCGTCGGCTGGGCCTGCCTGGTCAGCGCCCGAGGTCGAGCGTGCCCTGGACCACCCGCTGGTCCTGCCGGGCGACCCGGTCCAGGTAGCTGCGGGACTTGGTCACCTCGTTCTCCAGCGTGCCGATGGTGGCCGCCATGTTGTCCAGCGCCTCCACCTTGAAGGTGTCGATCGCGTCCATCGTGGCGTAGATGTTGGCGAAGGCCGCCTGCAGCTGCGGCAGCCCGATGGTCGCCGACGCCGCCTGCTGCTGGATCGCCACCGAGTTGTCCCGCAGCATCTGCGAGGTGCGCTCGATCATCCCGCTGGTGGTGGTGTTCAGCGCGGTGATCTGGTCGAGCACGAGCTTCTGGTTGCCCAGCGCCTGCGCCACGATGACCGCGGTCCGCAGCGCGGAGACGGTCGTGGTCGAGGCCCGGTCGACACCCTTGATCAGCTCGATGTTGTTCTTGATCACGATGTCGATGGCCAGGTAGTTCTGGATCGACACGGCCAGCTGGACGAGCAGGTCCTGGTGCTTCTGCCGGACGTAGAACAACACGTCCTCGCGCAGCGCCTTCGCCTTGTCGGGGTCGGTCGTCTCCAGTTCGGCGATCGTCGCCGACAGCCGGGCGTCCAGCCGCTCGGCGACGTACACGTACTGGTTCAGCCGGCCCATCGCGTCCCAGAGCTGCTGCTTCTCCAGGTTCAGCGCGGCGTTGTCCTTGGCGAGCTCGTCCTGGCCGTTGCGCAGCGAGTGCAGGATGCCTTCGAGGTGGCTCTGCGCGCTCTGGTACTTGCGGAAGTAGTCCTCGATCTTGTCCCCGAACGGGATCATCCCGAGCAGCTTCTTCGGCCCGGTCGCTTCCTTCGGGTCCAGGTTCTCGACCGTACGGCGAAGCTCGAGCAGCGTCTTGCCGACGGTCGAGCCCTCCGACAGCCCGCCCTGGGTCAGTGCCTTGACCGGCGACTGCAGCAACCGGTTCGAGCTCTCCGCGGCGTGCCGGATGTCGACGTCACCCATGCTGCGGACGTCGCCGGCCTTCTGGGCGAACTCCGGCGAGCGCGGCGCGGCCGTCATCAGCGAGCTCAGGAACGTGTCGACCTTCGAGTCCAGGCCGGGCAGTGCGGCCGGGTCGACCGCCGGGGCCAGGCTCGGCGCCGCGGTCGCCGCTACGGGCTGTGGCGGCGCGGGCGCGGTCAGTACCAGTCCAGGTGCGGTCGCGGTCGGCGGCTGCAGCGGTGACTGAACCGGCGCGGCCTGTGCCGCCGCCTGTCCGGCCTGCCCTGCGGTGCCCTGTGTGTTGTCAGCTTCGGTCATCGTCGTTCCCCTCCGGTGGCCTGCCGCGAGCCTCCGCGGCCCGCATCCCCTGTCACACACTCCGTGACGCGCACACAATCTACGCGGTTCCCGGTCCCCAAAGGGACCACCTTCCCCGATCCGTGACCAGGACATTCGCCGCAACCCCGCCGTACACGCCTCCGGGCCGTCACCCGCCCATTGCCACCGGTGGCTGCCGGACGCATGATCGATAAGGAACCGAGGGGGCCTCGATGGCGCGGTTGCAACGTGCGGGGGACTGGCGACGCCTGTTCAACTTGCGCTCATAGGGACGCTACCGGCGATACTGACCGACGAGCAGTACCCGGGCCGGGTGTTCGCCACTTCGGGCTGGAGGTCGACGACCCGGGCTGGACCGGACATGTGTACCTCGACGACGTGAGCTGGTCCGCGCCCACCGAACTGCCGCCCGTACCGATCACGGGTCCGGCGCGAGAGGTTCGCAGTACGACGGCTGTCGTCACCGGGACTGTGGATCCGCGAGGGCTGGGCCTGCCGCCGATCTGGGACCAGCAGTGCGCCGGTGCGTCCGACGCCTGGTCGCGCGCCTGGCAGGAGTGGATCATCCGGGCAGCCGGGTGAGGCTTTACGAGCTGGGCAACGAGCCTGACCACTACTGCGGGATGACCGGGCAGCGGTACTACGACGAGCTGTGGGTCAACGCGCCGATACTGAAGGCCTATGCCCGCACACTCGGGCACGAGATCTTCATCGGCGGACCCGGCTGAAGCTCGCCGACACCGAGTGGAACGCCACGATCGAGCTCGACTGGCCGGGCAATGACGATCAAGCCTGGACCGACTTCTACGTCACCGCCATGTTCACGATGCTCCACGACCACGGCACCTGGCTGTCCACCCAGTCCACGATCGCCTCCCACACCGGCAAATCGATGGACCTGTTGAACACCGACGGCACCGCGAAGCCGCTGTACAACTCCTTCAAAGCCGTCAGTACGACAGACCCGCTCAACAACCGACCGAGGCTAGGCCGGCTTCACCATGCCGGCGGGCTTGTAGGTGCTGAAGATGATGCCGGACGGGAAGGTGTCCGTGCTGACCAGTTCGAAGGAGTGCGCCGGAGAACCCTCGGCGAAGAAGCGCTTGCCCGTCCCGACGAAGACCGGATTGACGGCCAGCAGGACTTCGTCGGCCAGTCCGTGGTCGAGCAGCGGCGAGGTCAGCGTGGAGCTGCCCGCGAGGACCAGGTCCGGGCCGTCCTGCGCTTTGACGCGGCGTACGGCCTCGACGACGTCCGGTCCAAGGCCTTCGTGCGGACCCCAGGCGAGACTCTCCGGGCGGTGGGTCACGACGAACTTCGTGGCTGCGTTGAGTCGGTCCGCCATCGGATTGCCCGAGACCGTCGGCCAGTAGGCCGACAACATGTCGTAGGTACGGCGGCCGAGCAGCAGGTCGAAGCTCTCGCCGTGGGCGGCGAGGATCGCGTCCCGGCCTTCGGGAGTCCGGTAGGGCGCGGTCCAATCGGGGTAGGGGAAAGCGTCGTCGTCGGCGGTGTTCTGGATCACGCCGTCGAGCGAGATGTGCTCGATGATCTTGAGTTTTCGCATCGGATTCTCCTAGCCGGCAAGGACTGCATCGAGTTGGGACATTGCTGCGCGGAGCCCGACCTCCATGCCGGGGATCGTCCGTTCCATCGCTTCCAGGCTGGAGAACCTCGTGACGCAGACCATCCGCGAGCCGGTCGGCGTGGTGGCGAAGGTGAACGTCATCGACGCGGGCATGTTCTCGTCCTCGGCGTTGTCCTCGCCGTCCTCCGCCTCGAACGAGTTGATGGGATCCACCGCGGTGAACTTCCAGGAGCCGCTCCACTTCTCACCGGCCGGACCGGTCAGGAAGTACTCGGCGCGCCCCCCGACTCTCAGGTCGTGGTGGGTGAAGGTGGCAGGCATGGTCGGCGGCCCCCAGAAGCGCTCCAGTTGGCGCGGGTCGGCGAAGGCGTCCCAGAGGCGTTGCTGTGGAACGGGATAGTCGCCCACCACGGTGAGCGTGAGGTTCGCGGCGTCCTTGGTGATCGACGTCAGCGGCATGATCAGTCTTCTTTCGGTAGCAGGACGTCGTCGAGCTGCGCCATCCGATGGCGCCAGATGGCCTCGAGCTGATCGAGAACCTCGCCGGCCCGCCGGAGCCGCTCGTGATTGGTGGAGACCAACCGCTCCCGCCCGCTCGCCTGCTTGCGAACGAGTCCTGCTCGCTCGAGTACGGCGACGTGCTTCTGAACGGCGGCAAAACTCATCTCGTAGTGCGCGGCCAGATCGGACACCGACGGCGTCCCGGTCAACGACCGCACCAAGATGTCCCGCCGAGTGCCATCGGCCAGCGCCCGGAACAGCTGGTCAAGCTCCTCATCACTCTCAACACCAAGTACAACCATGTGGTTGTACGTTAGTCACAACTGATGGTTTTGGCAAGCAGCGTGGGCGGTCAGACCGCGATCGGCGCCTTGATCCCCGGATGCGGGTCGTAACCGATCAGCTCGACGTCCCCGATCTCGTAGGAGTCGATCGAGTCGCGCTTCTTGAGCCGCAGCTCAGGCAGCGGGCGCGGCTCGCGGGTGAGCTGCAACTCTGCTTGTTTTTGGTGATTGAGGTAGATGTGCGCATCGCCAAGGGTGTGGACGAAGTCGCCAACCTCGAGCCCTGTCTGCTGAGCGATCATATGGGTGAGCAGGGCATAAGAGGCGATGTTGAACGGGACGCCCAAGAAGATGTCCGCGGACCGTTGATAGAGCTGGCAAGACAATTTGCCATCGGCAACGTAGAACTGGAACATCGTGTGGCAGGGCGGGAGTGCCATGTCCTCGATGTCAGCAACATTCCATGCGCTGACTATGTGACGCCGAGAATCAGGATTCTCCCGCAAGGACTTGATCACTGCGGCGATCTGATCGATGCTCCTGCCGTCCGGTGCCGGCCAGGAACGCCACTGGTAGCCGTAAACAGGCCCCAGTTCGCCGTCGCCTCCCGCCCACTCGTCCCAGATGGTGATGCCTTTGTCCTGCATCCATCTCGCGTTGGTCGAACCGCTCAAGAACCAGATGAGTTCACCGACGACCGACTTCATGTGCAGTTTCTTGGTGGTCACCGCCGGGAATCCGGCACGCAGGTCATAGCGGCTCTGATGACCGAAGACGCTCAAGGTTCCGGTGCCTGTCCGGTCACTTTTCTTCGTGCCATTTTCCAGGACATGTCTCATCAGATCCAGATACTGGTGCACGTTCTGGACGATAGCAGCAGGCGTCGCGAGCACCTCGTAGCCACTCGCGATGCACTCGGCAGGTGCTGGAAGCTGCCGGTTCCGGCAGTCGCTCGGTCACTCTGCGTCGGGCCAGATCGGTCATTCGTCCCTCGCCGGACACTGCCGGCTTCGTTCCGTGACGCCACCGCGGCGGTGGGGCGTCGGGCAGGTGGCCGCCTGCAAGCAGAGCTTTGAAGGCGGCCTGAATGGGCGCTGTATTTCTATCTATTTCTTGTTCTTGTTTTCTCTTGATCTTTTATGGCCATTTCCCTGGTGGGCTCTACCTCGCGTGCACACCCGAGCTGGCAGACTCGGTGGGTGAGTTCTGATGAGTTCGTGCTGACGCTGGTGTTGCAGGTCGAGAAGGTGGAGCGGCCTGCGCAGACTGATGCTCTGGAGGCCGGGGCCCGGGCGGTGCTGGCGATTCTGGCGGATGAGCGGTCGGTCGGCGAGGGGGAGTGGGCCGAGGCGATGCGCGGCTGGCAGGACGCCCGGATCCGGAAGGTGGTACGCCGGGCGCGGGGTGCCGAGTGGCGACGGGCTGCCGCGCTGCCGGGGGTCACGGTGACGGGTGGGACGGCCGTCGTACGGGTGTTCCCGCCGGTGCCGCTGGACGCAGTACCGAAAGATCTGGCCAAGCTGCAGGTGACTGGTACCGATCTGGAGGATCCCGACGAGCTCCCGGCGGTGGAGTCCGGCGTACCGGTGCTTTGGGTGAACCCGGGCCTGACGATGTCTACCGGCAAGACGATGGCCCAGGTTGGCCATGGTGCTCACCTGGCGTGGCTCCAACTCTCTGACGCCGCGCGCAAGTCGTGGCAGGAGGACGACTTCAGACTTGCTGTCCGCACCGCCAGTCCCGCTTACTGGCAAGGCCTGCTGGCGACCACCTTCCCCGTAGTACAGGACGCCGGCTTCACCGAGGTGGAACCAGGCAGCCGGACAGTGGTGGCCGAAGTACCACAGCTGCTGGGTCAGGACGGCCGGCGGCCGCGCGCTGTCTAAGTGTTGGTGGGCAGCCGCCGGCGCTTCCTACCGTTTGAGGCCAGTCACTTCGTCGAAGGAGAAGTCAATGGTCAAACGGATCAGGCGGATGGTGCTGGCCGGTGTGACGGCTGCGTTGGTGATGAGCGGCCTGACGGCCCAGGTCGCGGCAGCGGACCCGCCCTGCTACTCGGGCGAGGTCTGCGTCTACCGCAACGGCTATCTGCTCGACAAGTTCCCGCCGGTGTACTCCGGTCAGTGCAGGACGTTCAGCCGGTACTACGACCGGATCTGGAACCGCTCCGGGAACATCCAGCGCACCTGGTACAACAGCGGCTGCACCGGCGGCAACCTGCTGGTGTACCACGGTGACGACAAGCTGATCTTCTCAGTCTCGGTGGGAGGCTACTGACCTGCGGTAGTGCAGGTGGGTGACGCGGTCGCCTTCGGTGACTGTTGGGTTGTCGAAGAGTTGGTGGCGGCCTGTGTAGTTGCCGAAGAAGGGCTTGCCGGTGCCGAAGATGACGGGGACGAGTTGGAGGGAGAGCTCGTCGACGAGGCCGAGCTCGAGGGCCTGGCCGGTCAGGTTGCCGCCGGTGAGGGAGATGTTGCGGTCGCCGGCCATCGTCTTGGCCTGGCTGATCGCCTCCTCGAGGTTGTCGACGAAGGTGAACGGCGCGTCGGGGAACGGCCAGTCGGTCGGGGCCTGGTGGGTGACCACGATGACGTGGTCACCCACCGCCGGTACGCCGTTCCAGCCGTTGGTGATGTCGAACAGCCGCCGGCCGATGACGGTGACGGCGATGTCCGGCCAGACCGAGGCGATGTAGTCCGCACTCGCCTGGGTGACGTGGAACGGGCGGTCCGGATCGGCGCCGTAGACCTCGACCGATCCGTTGCCGTACCAGTCGAACAGTGGCCCGACCGCGTCGGAGTCGTCCGCGATGAAGCCGTCCAGGGAGACCGTCGCTCCCGCGATCACCTTGCTCATTTCGCCACCCGGTAGGTGAGATGCTGGGCCGTCGGAGTCGAGACGGCGTCGGTGAGTTCGAGATCGATCCGTGGCGAGGCGTCCACGGGGAAGAGTCGCGTACCCGATCCCAGTACGACGGGTGCGACGTGCAGCCGGACGATGTCGACCAGCCCTGCCGCCAGGAAGGCGTGGCAGACCTCGCCACCACCCATCACCACGATCTCCTTGCCGTTGGCAACCTCCTGGGCCTGCCGGACGGCGCTGTGCAGTCCGTCGGTGACGAACCGGAAACGCTCGCCGAGCCGGGTCGTGGCCGGTGCCTCGTGGGTGATCACGAAGACCGGTGGCGGGCGCTCGCCCGGCGGCTGGGCGCCGTACCCGACCTCCTCGTCCCAGCCGTGCGGGCCGTCGATGATGTCGAACAGCTTGCGGCCCTGGATGATCGCGCCGGTCCCGGTGAACGCCGCGTCCAGGATCGCGCGGTCGGCCTCGTTGCCCTCGAACGCCCAGGTGTGCAGCACCTCGCCGCCCTCGCCGAGACCGTGCTCCAGGTCGACGCCGGGGCCGGTGACGTAACCGTCCAGCGACATCGAGATGTCGACCACCACGGAGCTCATGACGACTGTCCCGCGAGCAGTTCGGCGAGCCGGTCCATCGAGTCGTTGATGCCGTACTCCATCCCGCTCTGGACCGCGGCGTCGCGCGCCTCGACCGACGGGAACACCGAGTGGGTGTGCAGCCGGACGCCGGTCTCGGTCTTCTCGTAGGTCGCGTTCTCCAGGCAGACCTGGCCGGGCGCGCCCTCCCACTCGAAGGTCTGGATGATCAGCGTGGCCGGCTCCACGGTGTGGAAGACACCACGGAACGCGTACTCCGTGCCGTCCTGCGCCTTGTGGATGTAGCGGTACCGCCCGCCGGGGCGTACGTCGTACTCCTCGACGATCGCCTCCAGCTCGCGCGGGCCGAGCCACTGGGCGATCAGTTCCGGATCGGTCTGGACCCGGAAGAGCTGTTCGGGGGTGGCGTCGAACTCGCGCGTCACGGAGACGAACGGGGTGCCCTCGGGGGCGCTGATGGTGGTCGGGTGGGTGCTCATCGGTCCTGCTCCTTCACGGTTTCGAGAACGGCGTCGATGCGGCGGAACCGGCGCTCGGAGGCCAGCCGGTAGTCGTCGATCCAGCTGGTCAGGGCTTCGAGAGCCGCCGGGTTGAGGCGGCACGGCCGGCGCTGGCCGTCGCGGCTGCGGGTGATCAGGCCGGCGGCCTCGAGCACCTGGAGGTGCCGCGAGATCGCCTGCTTGGTGATCGCGAACGGCTCGGCGAGCTCGTTCACCGTCGCCTCGCTCCGCGACAGCCGGGCGATCAGGGCCCGGCGGACCGGGTCACCGAGCGCCGTGAAGCCCCGGTCCAGCGTCTCTTCGTCAATCGACATCTTTATCAACCGTTCCGTTGATCAACTGATGTGTTGAATATAAGCACGTGCTCGGACGCAGGTCAAGCGGTGAGTTTTCAGACGGTTTCGAAGGCGGCCATCATGGCCATGTCCTCGTGTTCGAGGTTGTGGCAGTGGATGAGGTATTTGCCCTTGTGGGCAGTGAACTTCACCAGTACGTCGACCACTTCGGCCGGGCGGATGTCGACGGTGTCCTTCCAGCCGGCGTCGTACGGGCCGGGTTTGGCGCCGCCTCTGCGCAGTACCTGGAAGGGGGCGAGGTGGACGTCGACGGGGTGGTGGACGTCGGTGACGAAGGACCACACCTCGTACTGGTCGAGCTTGACCGAGGCCTGCATGTCCTTGGGGTCGAAAGCCCGGCCGTTGATCGTCCAGCCGCGGTGCCCACCCGCGCTGCCTCGCCGGAACCGCCACTCGCGGTGGACCAACCCCGACGGTTCGGGCACAGCGGCGTACGCCGAAAGCCTGGCGGGCACATTGCTGTCGTCAGCGGCCTTGCGGGCGACCTTGAACCGCATCACCTGCCCGGTACGCCCACTGTCGAGCTTGTTGACCAAGGTGACCTCACTACCCACCTCGTACTGCGAGAAGTCGACCACCACATCGAATCGCTCGGCCGGAGCAACCACCAGGGTCTTGTGCTCGACCGGAGCGCCGAGCAGCCCGCCATCGCTACCGATCTGCACGAGCTTGGCCGGGCCCTTGTCGAGTGCCAGCTCGAACCGGCGCGCGTTCGCCGCGTTGAGGATGCGGAACCGGTAGCGCGCCGCGTCCACCTCAAGCACCGGCCACGGAGCGCCGTTGACCAGGATGACGTCGCCGATCACACCTTCCATGTACTTCGCCTCAACACCCGGCCCGTCTTTGGCTGCTGGGTAGAGGAACGACCCGTCGGCCGCGAACGCCCGATCCGCCAGCACCAGTGGGATCTCGCGCTCGCCACCCGGTAGCGGCAGCGCGTCTTCCTCGGCGTCACGGATCAGGTGCAGGCCGAACAGGCCGCGGTACACCTGTGGGGCGGTGTAGTCCATCCGGTGGTCGTGGTACCAGAGCGTGGCGGCTCGCTGGGTGTTCGGATAGGTGTAGGTCCTCTTGCCCGACTTCACGTCGCCACCGGTCATGCCGCTGTGTCCGGCGTGCCCCTGATGTCCACCATCAGGCATCAGCAGGTCCAGCGGCCAGCCGTCGCTCGCTGCTGGGGTGTGGCCGCCGTGAAGATGCACC
Organism: Kribbella sp. NPDC023855; assembly: GCF_040639475.1. Taxonomy (NCBI): domain Bacteria; kingdom Bacillati; phylum Actinomycetota; class Actinomycetes; order Propionibacteriales; family Kribbellaceae; genus Kribbella; species Kribbella sp. NPDC023855. Next base: position 62,979 of record NZ_JBFAAA010000003.1, on the reverse strand, counting down.
ACTGTCGGTACGTCGAGCTGGTTGACCTGCTCGACCACAGTCGTCCGGCCGCTCCGTACGTCGAAGGTCGGGCCTGGCAGCAGTCCGTCGTACCCGAGCACTTCGGTCTTCAGTCCCGGCAGGATCTCCAGGGACGCCTTCTGCTGCACCACCCGGTAGTAGTCGACGCCTGCTCGCGTGTGGAGCGGCTTCTTCACCGGCGGGATCGGCAAGGGCACCTTGAAGGCTTCTGGCAGGGGCGCCTTGCTGGTAAGCAGTTCGGCAGTCTGCCCGGGGGACGGGTCGAGGCCGCAGTCGGCCAGCGTGACGGCCAGGCCGACGGCACCGGCCGCTCCGAGGAACCCACGGCGTGACAGCTTCATTGCTTGACCTCCTGGCGGCCCTGGCGAGCGCTGGAGCGGAAGGACCAGACCGTCATCCAGAGGACGGTGATCACGATGGCTGTGCCGAGCGGCACGTGGACGGCGAAGTTCTGCGTGTGGCCGACGACCTGCTGGGTGAGTTCGGCGACGACGAGACCGACTGTGGCGAGGGCCGGCCACCATCGGCCGCCGCCCGGGAAGCCGTACAGGATGGCGACGAACAGCTGGATCATCGCGATCAGGAACACCGACGAACCGATCGGGCTGTGCCAGTCCATCGCATCGACTTCACCGGAGAGGAAGTAGCCGGCCAGGATCGGCTGCGCCGTGATGAGAGCAGCGTGCAGGACCATGAAGATCCGCAACAGCACCAGCGTCGTTCGCGGCCGGCGAGGGCGGCGCTGCCTGGCCTGCTTCAGCTCGGGCGTCGGCTCAGGCTTCGGTTCGGCGGTAGGCGTCGATGTCATGCGAGCACCTCGCTCGGGACAATTTTCGCCGTACGCCGTACCCGCGCCGCCTTGCGGAAGGTCCAGACGGCGAAGGCGCAGGCGATCGCCACGGTCGCGACGCCGAGCGGGAGATGCAGGGCGAGTTCGCGGCTGTACCCCATCCCGATCTGGAAGCCCTCCGTGACGAGCAACAGCAACGAGATCAGCGCGGCCGAGCCGCGGCCGCCGGAACGCCAGTAGACGATCGCGATCGGCAGCTGGGCCATCGCGACGAAGGCGACACCCAGGCCGATCGGCTCGTGCAGCCGCATCGCGGCACCCGATCCGTTCAGGTAGACGCCCGCGAGCACGGGTTGCAGGCAGACCGCGACGGCGTGCAGGGCCGCGACCAGCCGAAGGGCAGCAAGGGACTTCATGGCCGCCACACTAGTAGCTTGTCTACATGTAGCGCGACCAGTTAAATCCCTGAGTCGTCCCTCAGCTCAGGTCAGGTGCCCCAGGGGTGAGACGGAGATGCCGGCCCGCTCGCAGACCCAGTGCGGATCCGGGCCGAGCTCGGGCTCGATCCGCAGCTCGTGATCGTGGAGGTCGTCGCAAGCGGTGCAGCGCGGCCAGCGAACGCCGGAATCGGACAGCCGGTCCTGCACGTCCTGCGCGACCAGGCCGGCGATGTGCTCGGCGCCGTCTGGCCACTGGTCCAGCCACCACTGCCGTCCGGCAACGGCGTCCTCCAGCAAGGACACCATCACGGCGTCGTCGAATCCCCGCGCGGCCAGGTCGTGGAGCACCTGAGCACGGGCCGTCAGCAACACGCCTGGTTCGTTCATCGCCCTTCAGAGTGCCAGACAGAACCGACAAAACCCCAAGCCGCGTGGCTTGGGGTTCTGCCGCCTCGGGAGAGGTCTGGTGGGATCAGCCCGCCAGCGGCTCGCACCGCGGGGCCGGGTCGATCCGGTCGGCGAGCTTGAGCTCGCGCTCGGCCACCTTCCGCAGTACTGCGGACAGCTGGGCGCGGACGGCGACGGTGCGCCGCGGGGCCGGCTCGTAGTACTCCTGCTGAGGAGCGTTCGGCAGTGCGGACTGGGCGAGGGACCGCGCGTTTTCCACTGCGGTGTTGCCGGCGATGAAGTAAGTCATGGTCGTGCTCCCTTCCGGAGGGCGCGTTGATCAGAACCAGCGGCCGGACGGCCGTCGGTGCGGATGGTGCGGGGGGACTGTGGGGTTCTGGGGGACTCAGTTGCGGGGTGCCGGACCGCTGCTGGCGCGGACCTTCAGCTCGGTCGGCATCATGATCTGGCGTTCGGTACTGGCCGGGTCGAGCAGCATCCGCCCGACGGCGCGGCCTTTGTCTTTGATCGGCTGGCTGACCGTGGTCAGCCCGGCCGTCTCGGCGGCGGGGATGTCGTCGAAACCTGCCACGGTCAGGTCCCGGCCGGGGACCAGGCCGCGGGTCCTCATCGCCTCCATCGCGCCGAGGGCCAGTACGTCGCTCAGCCCGACGATCGCGGTCGGCCGGTCCTGGGAGTCCAGCACCCACTCGGCCGCGGCCAGCCCTGAGCTGAAGGCGTTGTGCCCACCGGAGACGAGCCTGATCCGGGCGTCCGGCATCGCCTTGTGCAGGCCGCGGACCCGCAGCTCGCAGTCGGTGTAGCCGACCTGGTCGAGGCTGAGCTCGACCGGCCGGCTGCCGGCCGCCTGAGCGTTGTCGAGCAGGATGACGAGATCGCGGTGGCCGAGCCGGGCCAGGTGCCGGCCGAGCTCGGCGGCCGCCTCGGTCTCGTCGATCGCGACCCAGGACAGGTCCGGGTGGTCGCCGCGGTCGGTCGAGACCATCGGGATCCCGCGGTTCTTCAGCACGTCCAGGGCCGGGTGGCCCGGGGCGACGCAGAAGATCGCGGCGGCGTCGATCGCGGCCTGCTGGACCGCGTTCGTCCCGCCCTGGATGTCGGTCGAGCTGAGCGGCACCAGCAGCAGGCTGGTGGCGAACTCCTCGGCGACCTCGGCCAGCCCGGCCAGGAAGCCGACCGCGTACGGATCGGAGAACGCGTAGGCGAGCTTGTCGGTGAACAGCACCCCGACCGCACCCACCTTGCCGCTCCGCAGGGCCCGGGCGGAGGCGTCGGGCCCGGCGTACCCGAGCTCCTGGGCCTTGGCCAGGATCCGCTCGCGCAGTGCGGCGGAGAGCTGGTCGGGCTTGTTGTAGGCGTTCGAGACCGTCGACGGCGACACCCCGGCGGCCTGCGCCACGGTCTTCAGGGTGACTCTCGACATCTCGGCACCTCGTCTCTGGATCGTCTTCTGTATCGATCTTCTAAATCGTTCTAGAAAAACGATACAGAAGACTGCTGGGGAGCGCAACACCTATTTCGGGGCTACCTGGCGGGCCGATACAGGATGATGGCGGCATGGGTTCGTTGCTGGAGGTCATCGCGCTACATCCGGCGGACGCCGAAGCGGCTCAGGAGGGCGGCGCGGACCGGCTGGAGCTGTGTGCCGCGATGGAGGCCGACGGCCTGTGCCCGTCGGTCTCGACGGTCAGTGCGATCCGCCGGGTCACCGACCTGCCGTTGCGGGTGATGCTGCGGCTGTCGGACTCGTTCGGCACCGACGGCGCCGAGCTGAACCGGCTGACCGCGATGGCGCAGTCCTACCTGTCGGCGGGTGCGGACGGGTTCGTGTTCGGCTTCCTGACGCCGGACAACGAGGTGGACGTCGATTCGGTCGCCGCACTGGCGAGCACCTTCGCCGGTACGCCGTGGACGTTCCACCGGGCCGTCGACCATGTCCTGGAGCAGCGCAAGGCGTGGCGCGCGTTGCGCGGGCTCCCCGGTATGGACTGCGTGCTGACCGCAGGCTCTGCGCTCGGTGTCGGGCACGGGCTGGACGATCTGCTCAGCCTGGCGAAGGACGATCCGCAGGTCGCCCAGGTGATGATGGCGGGCGGCTCGCTCCAGCCGGAACACGTGCCCTGGTTGTACGGCGCGGGCGTCCGGCGGTTCCATGTCGGGTCGTCGGTGCGGCAGGACGGTTCGTGGACCAAGGCCTACGTGAACTCGCGGTTCGTCCGGGCCTGGCGCAACCTGCTGGACGCGCAGGACGAGAAAGCATGATCCTGATCGACCCACCGGCCTGGCCGGCCTGGAACCGCGTCTGGTCCCATCTGGCCAGCGACGTCTCGTACGACGAACTGCACGAGTTCGCCCGCAAGGCGGGCATCCCGGCACGAGGCTTCGACCGCGACCACTACGACGTACCGTCCGACCAGTACGACGCGCTGGTGGCGGCCGGCGCAGTACCGGTGTCCAGCCGGGTGCTTGTCCGGCGGTTGATCGAGGCTGGGTTGCGGCGTCGCAAGAGGAGTTGAAGTGGAACTGCAGGGCTTTGGCGGGCTGGATGCGGTGGTGGGGGTGTCGCATCGCGGGCACCGGGAGACGGCCGCGTCCGGCGTGGATGTCGGTGCACCGTTTCGGATCGCTTCGTTGACGAAGACGGTGACCGCTGCGGCGACTGTCAGAGCTCTGCGGGACAAAGGGTTCGGGGTGGACATACCGGTGGCTGAGGTTCTGCCGGAGCTGGAGACGGAGTTGACCGTCGCGCAGGTGTTGGCGCAGTCGTCGGGGCTCAAGCAGGTCGTGGATGCTGAAGCAGCTGCCGCGTTGGGTGAGGGCGACGACGTGTTCCTGGCGGCGGCGAGGTTGGTGGTTGCCGGTGGGCAGGAGTATCCGCCGGGGGAGCGGTGGGCCTACTACAACGGGAACTACTTCCTGGCGGGCGCGCTGCTGGCGCGGTTGACCGGGGGTACCTTCGAGGACGGACTTGGCGGGCTGATCTCGGCCTGCGGCCTTACAGCCACCGGCTTCCTCGCCCCCGAGGGCCGAGCGGCGTTCTATCCGCGGGCTCGGCGGCCGAGTGGTGGGTTGTGGTCGACTGTTCCCGACCTGCTGAGCTTCTGTGAGTTTCTCCTGCAGGACAAGGGTTTGCTGGCCGAAATCGCGCGGCCTCGGGTGACGGTGCCGCTGGCTTATGGCTTGGGATGGGCGGTTGGGCCGGCCGGAATGCTTTACCTGAACGGGCGTTTGCAGGGCTACCGAGCGGCCATGCTGTTGTCGCCACGCGACGAGTGGGCGGCCGTCATGTTGGTGGCCGATACCGATGCGCTGCCGGCGATCGCGCAGTACCTGGACGAGCTGCAGCGGCCGCTCACCGGCGTACCGATGGCTCAGTTGATCGACGACTTCGCAGCTTGACATGAAAGGTGCCCCAGGCAACTAGCCTGGGGCACCTGTTCTTCAATCGAGCAGTTCGGTCACTGTGCCGGCGGCGACGGTGTGGCCGCCTTCGCGGACGGCGAAGCCGAGGCCGACCGTCATCGCGACCGGCTTCTCCAGCTCCACGCCGAGCTCGATCGTGTCACCCGGCATCACCAGGGCGATCTCACCCAGGTCGATGCCACCCGACACGTCCGTGGTCCGGAAGTAGAACTGCGGCCGGTAGTCCGCGGCGAACGGCGTGTGCCGGCCACCCTCAGCGGTCGACAACGCGTGCAGCTGCGCCCGGAACTTCCGGTGCGGTTGCACGCTGCCCGGCAGCGCCACCACCTGGCCGCGACGGACCTCGTCGCGCTTGATGCCACGCAGCAGCACGGCCGCGTTGTCACCCGCCTGCGCGGACTCCAGCGACTTGCCGAACGTCTCCAGCCCGATCGCCGTACTGGTGACGGTCGGGCCGAGACCCACCACCTCCACGGCGTCGCCGAGCCGCAGCGAACCCTGCTCGACCGCGCCGGTGACGACAGTGCCGCGGCCACTGATGGTGAGCACGTTCTCGATCGGCATCAGGAACGGCTCGCCCAGCTCACGGTCCGGGACCGGCACGTAGTCGTCGACAGCGTCGAGCAGGTCGCCGACCGCCTTCATCCACTCGGGGTCGCCCTCGAGCGCACGCAGACCAGAGACCCGCACGACCGGTACTTCGTCACCCGGGAAGCCGTACTCCGACAGGAGTTCGCGGACCTCCAGCTCGACCAGGTCGAGCAGTTCGGGGTCGTCGACGGCGTCGGCCTTGTTCAGTGCGACGACCAGGTACGGCACCCCGACGCGTTGCGCGAGCAGTACGTGCTCACGGGTCTGCGGCATGGCGCCGTCCTGCGCCGACACGACCAGGATCGCGGCGTCCACCTGGGCGGCGCCGGTGATCATGTTCTTCACGTAGTCGGCGTGCCCGGGCATGTCGACGTGCGCGTAGTGCCGGTTGGCGGTCTCGTACTCGACGTGCGAGATGTTGATCGTGATCCCGCGCTGGACCTCCTCGGGCGCCCGGTCGATCCCGTCGAACGCGACGAAGGAGTTGGTCCCCGGGTAGCGCTCGGCGAGCACCTTGGTGATCGCGGCGGTCAGCGTGGTCTTGCCATGGTCGACGTGCCCCATGGTGCCGATGTTGAGGTGCGGCTTGGTCCGCACGAACTGGCTCTTGGCCATGATGTTTTCCCTTGCTGGTCAGAAGATTCGAGAGCCAGGACCCCAGGGCCCGCCATCCGTACCAGCTGGTTCTTCAGCGGTCGGAGGGGGCCGGTGCGAGCCACCCTCCTCCGCGGGTCCTGCTGTCAGCAGGAGGAGGGTCGGCGTCGGGCGCCGGTGAACAGAGCTGAATCCTCTGCAGTCCACGCGGCAGCGCCTGACAGGCCGGTGCCTGACAGGTACGCAACAGAATCCACGCGGAACATGACCATCACGGTAGGTGTCAACGCTGCCCCGGGCAACGGAAATTCCCGCTAGCCGAGGAGTTCGGCGATCCCGAAGAGGTCGGCCAGGTCGGCGGTAGCTTGTACGCCGCCTGCCGCTCGTCATCTGTCGTCTTCTTCGCTCGCGCCTGGAAGTCCAGCACACAAAAGCCGGCCAGCCGCCCTTCGTGCGACGACTCGTCCAGCAGCCGCTCGACGCTCCCGCAGAGCCGCCATCATCGCGGCCGCCGTCAGCTCGCGTTCGCTCATCTCATGTCTTCCTTCACCCCAGTGCGGTGACAGCTGCCTTGGCGGCGGCCGTGAGCAGTGCGTCGTCTCGTTCTGCGTTCTTGACGCCTTTGGTGGTCATCACGGCCAGGATGATCGGTGGACGGTTCGGGGGCCAGAGGATGGCTACGTCGTTGCGGCCGCCGTAGCCTGCGGTGCCGGTTTTGTCGCCGACCCCCCAGGACTTCGGTACGCCGGCCCGGATCGTGGTGGCGCCGGTGGTGTTGTTCTGGAGCCAGCCGACGAGCAGCGACCGTGGAGCCGGTGGGAGCGCGTTGCCCAAGGCAAGCTTTTGCAGGGTGGTCGCCAGGGCTCGTGGGGTGGTGGTGTCGCGGGGGTCGCCGGGGGCGCCTTCGCTCAGGCTCGGCTCGTTGCGGTCGGAGCGGGTGGTGGTGTCGCCCAGCTTTCGCAGACCCGCTTGGAAGCCGCTGGGTCCGCCGAGTTCGGTCAGGATCAGGTTGGCCGCCGCGTTGTCGCTGTAGCGGATCGCGGCGTCGCAGAGTTGGCGCAGCGTCATGCCGGTGCGGACGTTCTTCTTGGTGATCGGTGAGTTGGCGAGCAGGTCCGACTCGGAGTACCGGATCAGCTTGGCCAGGTTCTTTCCCTGGGCCAGCAGTACTCCGACCGCGAGCGCCTTGAAGGTGGAGGCGAAGGCGAAGCGCTCGTCGGCGCGATAGGTGATCGTGCGGTTGGTGCCGGTATCCAGCGCGTACACGCCGAGCCGGGCGGCGTACTGCTTCTCCAGCTTGCCGAACTCCGGTGCGGGGAGCGGAGTCGCCACAGGCGTGGTCTGTGAAGCAGGAGCAGGAGCTGGGGTGGAAGAGCTGGTAGGTGCAGGATCCGTAGTACAAGCAGCGGTGATGAGAATCAGGGCGGCAAGGAGGGCTCGTCGCATGGAGCGAGCCTAGCTAGCGGCCCGAGTCAGTTCAGGGCGAAGAGGCGGGTGCCGTCGCTGAAGATGGGGCGGCCGCTGGCTACTGCGACGGCGGGTCTGTTGCAGGTGACCTTCTTGGTCTCGGCTGCCGAGGCTGTGGTGGGGCCGGCGACCAGCGGGCGCGGCTGGACGCCGGTGGCGCCGATCATGACGGGGGAGCAGCTTCCGTCGGCCTGGGGCATCAGGGTGACCACTCGGCCGTCCGGGAGCAGGCCGAACCCGTCACGGGGGAACTCGGCGTGCTGGAGCTTCGGCGGGATGGGCAGGAGGTGGTGCCACTGCGGTGTGCCGTCCGCCGGGCTGAGTGCGGACACGTCGTACGTCTGGGGCTCCCCGGCCTCGGTATTGCCCCGGCAGGTCACCAGGATGATCGAGGAATGCGTTGCGGCCAGCTGCGCGTCACACGACGACCGCCCGAGCCGCGGCCGCGGCGTACCGGGCACTGGGGTGGACCAGAGGAGACGGCCTTCGTTGACGTCCAGTGACCACTGGTGAAGTGTTCCGCCGGCCGCGCCGGTCCAGACGAGCCCGGAGACCTCCCGGGTGTCCGGTACTGCGACAAGCTCGCCGATCCACTTGGCCGGGTCGAGCTCGGCCTCCATCTCGAAGCGGATACCCAGGTTGGCCTCCCAGCGCTGCTTGCCGTCCATGAGGTCCAGCCCCCGGACGACCGCGCCGTTGCCACCACAGGCGTCGACCACGACGGCCTGGTCGGCCAGCAGCACGCCCTGGGTCACGGTGCACTTCAGCTGCGTCTGCCAGTGAGTGGGGCTGCTGACGCCATGCGCCACGACCTTCTCGCCCTCCGCGACGAGCAGCCGGTTCGCATCGACAGCGAGTGCGGTGCCGTCGGTGTGAACCTCGGCGAGCACCTTGCCGGTCTCTGCATCCAGTACTGCGTACGTCGGCAGGTCGATCCCTCGAGGGGCCCGCCCGGCGTCGTACGGGAGGTGAGTCGCGATGGTGCGGCCGTCACTGGAGACCAGCAGGCCCTCGGAGCCGCTGGATGCGGCGTCGTCCACGTCTGCCCGGGCGTACCGCCAGCGGATCTGGCCGGTCGTCGCGTCGGACATCACCACGCCGTCGGTCCGGAGCTCGGCCACCCCACCCACGGTCCCGGCGATCGCGCCCGTTGCGGGCACCTCCCGGCTCCAGGCGACGCCACCGTCGAGCTGCACCGGCTGAACGCCGGGCGGCACGGTGGTCGTGGTGCTCACGGTGTTCGCTGTCTCGAGTCGGGCCTGCACGAACGGCTCACCGGCCGACACCACGATCCAGGCGAGCAGCGAGGCGCACACCACCGTCACACCAAGGCTCAGCCCTCGCGGGGGTGACAGCGCGTACGGCGGAGCCAGCCGGAGTCGTCTGGCCAGGGCCAGCAACGCACCGGCGATCAGCAGGGCGACAGAGGCGAGCATGAGGTACGGCCAGCGCTCACTCATGGCCGCACCGGGTTGCGCCGACGGCCATTGCCACCAGCAGATCCCGATGGCGACCACCCCGACCGCGGCGAGCACCATCGCGGGGATCGTCACCAGCCGGGGTTGCCCCCGCCGGAACCAGGCGCACGTGAGTCCGGCGGCAACCGCAGTACCGGCTATTGGTGCCCAGACCGGGAAGCCGTTGACGTCTCCGGGTCCGGCAGGCCAGCGTGCGGCCGCACCGAGCCCGCGGCCCAGTAGCACCGAGGCTGCGATGATGACACCGAGTGCTGCGCCCAGGTAGATCATCGGGATCAGCCCGGCGATCGGGCGAGCCGCCTTCGGGCCCCACTGCTGCAGTTCGCGCTGGATGTTCTCGCGGGCCGCCGCTTCCCAGTGCTCGTGGCCGTAGTCGGTCGCGTACAGGGAGGTCTCGGCGAGGCCTTGCAGGAAGGTCATCCGGCCGCGGGCGAAATCGCGGTCCGCGATATGCTCGTACTCCGCGCGGATGCCGGCCGCGTACTCGTCGTACCGGGCGGCGGACAGGCTGAGGACGCGCAGGTCGGCGTCGCACAGGACGGCGCCGTTCGCGTCATCGGGGGCGCAGTCGTGCTTGGCGGTCAGCCGGATCAGCCGGCCGATCTCGGCGACCCTGGCCGCCTCCACGCCGTACGCCGACAGCTCGAGCTCGGCGAGTTGCGCCGAGACCTCTTCGTTCTCACCCGGTTCGGCCTGCGGGTCGTAGATCGCGTCGTGGAACCAGGCGGCCAGCCGGACCGCGTCGGCGTCATCGGCCTGGCCGGCCAGCTCGTCGATGGTCTCGAGCATCTCGGTCAGGTGCCGCTGGTCGTGATAGTGCCGATGTTGCTCTGCGTAACGAGCGAGCAGGTCGTCGCCCAGCGGCTGCGCGTGCGGCAGCAGGCGATTCCACTGGTCGCGCAGGTCCATGGCCGTGAGTCTCGCACCCGGTGCGGGCCCGCACCGACCGATCCGGGGCTCCCGGTTAGGGTCGTGGCCAAAGCGATATCGGCTCGTCACCTGTTCGGGGCCGGTCGGGGTGGAAGACCAGGAAGGGCGGATACCATGCGGTTCGGTTTGGTAGGGACGGGCCCGTGGGCCACATTGACGCAGGGGCCGGGGCTGAAAGCCGCCGAGGACGTCGAGCTGGTGGGTGTCTGGGGCCGGGACGACAGCAAAGCTCAGGCCTTGGCTACAGACTTGGGCGTCACTCCCTACAGCGACTACGCAGCGTTACTTGCGGACGTCGACGCGCTGGCGTTCGCGGTACCGCCGAAGGTGCAGGCGTCGATGGCGCTCGACGCCGCGGCCGTCGGGAAGCACCTGCTGCTGGACAAGCCGGTCGCCGACTCGCTCGACGACGCCCGGGCGCTGGCCGACGAGGTCAGCGGCGAGGGAATCGCCTCAGTGGTCTTTTTCACTGGCCGGTTCGAGCCGGAGACCCGGGCCTTCTTCGACCGGATCCAGGCGACCGGCGGCTGGAAGGGCGGCTGGACCCGGATGCTGGCGTCGCTCGACGCGCCCGGCAACCCGTTCAGCGAGTCGCCGTGGCGGCGCGAGCAGCGTGGGGCGCTCTGGGACATCGGCCCGCACGCCCTGTCCAACCTGAGTGCCCTGCTCGGCCCGATCACCGACATCCGCGCGGTCGGCGGAGCGGGCGACCTCGTCCACCTGGTCCTCACCCACGAGTCCGGTGCGACGAGTACGGCGAGCCTGTCGTTGTTCGCGCCACCTGAGGGCAGCAACTTCGAGACGGGTATCTGGGGAGAGACCGGTACTGCGCTGCTGCCGGCCGGTGACACCCCTGCCGCCGACGCGTTCGCGCTGGCCGCGACCGAGCTGGTGGCGGCCGCGGAGTCGGGTGACACCCACCCGGTGGACATCGCCTTCGGCACCCGAGTCGTCGAACTCCTGTCCACCGCCGAGGCCCAGCTCCGGCCGTGACTCGACATGCCGCCGAGCATGAGCCCAGCCCGCTCAGTGCAGGGCGACGACTCCGGCGGTGCCTGAGGTGAGGACGAGGTTGCCGATGGCGACCGGGTCGCGGCCGCAGGAGATGCCGGTCGGGAGGCGGACCCGGCGGTAGCCGGTGCGATCGATGACGTTGGCCCAGCAGCCTCGGGAGCTGCTGCCGGACAGCGACACGACCCGGCCGTCGGTAGTGACGGCGACTCTGGTGCGGGGGTTCACCGGCCCCGTCGTCTGCCAGGTGGTCTGCCCGGTCACCGCGTCGATCGCGGTGACGACCGTCTGGGTGGCCTCCGATCCCGGGCAGTCCACCACGACCAGGTACCGCCCGGCCGGCTTCAGCAGCGTCCGGCACGACCAGCCCGCCGGTACCGGCCAGCGCCACTTCGTCTCACCCGTCCGCGGCTCGATCCCCACCAGCGCGACCGGTACGTCGGAGTCGCCACCGGGCTCGGCCACCACGACCACCCCGCCGACCACCGTCGGCCGCCTGTACATGTCGGTCGGTGCCTTGCTCCAGAGCTTCTTGCCACTCTCCAGGTCCAGTCCGGCGATCTCGTCGGGCTCCCGTCCGCAGCTGTGTCCCAGGAAGGTGACCACCGTGTCCGAGGTCGCCACGGCTCCGATGTCGGTACAGCGGCCCGGTTCGAAGGTCCAGCGGGTGCTGCCGTCCGCGTCGACCCCGTGCAACTTGTCGGAGCCCCGGGCCAGCCGTTCGCCGGTCAGGAGCGGGTCGGCCTGCTGGATGCTGTGGTCGCGCGTACTGCCCGGCCAGGCCGCCTTCCGCTTGCCGGTGTTCGCGTCCAGCAACAAGTAGCCCACGTCGGCGAACTCGGCCAGCACGTACTCGCCGTTGCCGGTGGCGACGATCTCCGGCTTCTCGTCCGAGTCGGACCGGCTGTACCGCCAGCGCAACTCGCCGGTGGCCGCGTCGAGCATCTCCACCACACCGCTGTTCCGCGGTACGGCGATCCCGTACTTCGTCCCGACGGCCTCCTCGGCGCCCGCGTTGGCCAATGCGCGGCTAACCCACGTGACGCCGCCGTCCAGCACCGAATGAGGTGCCGCGCCAGCGGGCTTGCGGGGTCCTTCGGATCGCTCGTTGGAGCTCAGCACATACCCCCTGGCCAGCGGCTGCACCACCAGGAGGAGCAGTAGCGCGATCACTCCCGGTACGGCGAGCCACGCCAGTTGCTGGCCAAGGTTCCGGGAGGGGAGGAATCTCGCGGTCTTCGTCCGCAGCAGGGATGCGACCAGAGCCGCAGTACCGGCTAGCAGGAGTAGTAGGAGTGCTGAGATGACCAGTGGGACCCGCAGACCGATACCGACGGCCGGGTTCGTCGCTGGGACCTGGGCCCACGCCACTAGGAGCCCTGTGACCGCGATGGCCACTGCTGCACCCGCAATCAGCCTGCCGCGCTGACTGGCGCTACGAGCGGATCGGAAGAGCAGGGGAGCACAGACCAGCGAGATGACGGCCAGGGCTACCGGTGGCCAGCCGGACTCGGGCTCCACCGTCGGCACCTGCCAGGGAGCGCCCGCTGCCGCTATCGACGCGACTGATGCCGCCACTGCCGCGAAGGTGGCTGTCGCTGCCAGTGCGGCCTGCTGCCACCCTCGCCAAGGCGCAGGCAGTTCGCTGTCGAGCCCGGCCAGCTCCGCTTCCAGGTTGGCTCGAGCCATCGAGCCCATCCGTTGCCGCGCCAACTGAGTCCGGTAGAGATGGCCGTCCAGCAGTTGCTGCACTTCGTCGTACCGGCGGCTGATGGCGGCGGTGCGGTCACCGGCGTCCCGTCGTACTTCGGACGCGTGCGCGGCATAGCGGGCCGGGGCGATCGCCAGCACGCCGTTGACCGCGTCGAGCAGGACGTCACCGTTCGCGTCCCGGCGCGGCGGCGCGTAGGCATCGGTCGGCGGGGTCGCCAGCTCGCCGGTGAGCCGGACCAGCCGGGCCACCTCGGCGATCCGGATCGGATCCACCCCGTACGCCGGCAGTGTCTGCTCGGCCAGCCGCGCCGACGACTCCGCGTCCTCGGCGGGCCCGCCACCTGGCTGGTGCACCGCCCGGTGGAACCAGGCCGCGAGCCGGACCGAGGTCGGGTCGGTACTGAGCTGGATCAGCTGGTCGAGGGCGGTGAGCACCGTGTCGAGGTACTGGTCACGGTAGGCGCGCCGGGTCCGCTCGACGTACCTGGCGACGAGCTCGTCGGCCAGCGGTGCCGAGCCGGGAATCAGCTCGTTCCACCTCGTCCGCAGCGCTACCACCGCCACAGTCTGCCAGCCGGACCACCACGACCGCCCCTCGATCGCCGCTCCGAACGCTTGCGGTTACCGAACAACCGGGCCTTCGTCCCGGTCAGCCGGTGAAAGTGAGGGCGGCCAGCTTGCTGGGGTTGAGCATCCACTGGATCTGGTCGATACCGGCCGCTGAGGCGCTGATGCTGACCACCACGTACGTCTCGCCGTCCCGGGCGGCCGCCACGGACCAGCCGCCGTTGGTCTGCGTCCAGGTGAAGGTCGCGCCGGTCCAGAAGTTGGCCGAGTAGGCGACGGTGACCTTGGCGATCTGCTCGGCCCCGACCAGCGGGATCCGGGTGGCGCGGACGATGCCGCCGCCGTCGGAGTAGCTGACGGCGTCGGCGGCGAGCAGTTCGACCAGAGTGGCCAGGTCGCCTTCCTGGGCGGCGGCCATGAACGCCTCCAGCAGCCTGCGTTGCTCAGTGGCGTCGACCGGCTCGCGGCGTTCGTCGGCGAGCCGCTTGCGCGAGCGGCTGACGAGCTGGCGCACGTTCGGCTCGGACAACTGGACGATCTCGGCGATCTGGTCGTACGGGTAGTCGAAGGCCTCGCGCAGGATGTAGGCCGCCCGCTGCGCCGGGGAGAGCTTCTCCAGCAGCACGAGCATCGCGAGCTCCAGCGCCTCACCGCGCTCGGCGCCCAGGGTCGGGTCCGAGCTGGTGTCGACCGGCTCGGGCAGCCACGGCCCGACGTACTTCTCCCGCCGGGCCCGGGCCGACTGGCTCGCGTTGATCGCCAGCCGCGTCGTCGTGGTGGCAAGGAAGGCGGCCGGCTCCCGGACCGTGCTGCGGTCGTAGGCCTGCCACTTGAGCCAGACCTCCTGGACGAGGTCTTCGGCCTCCTGGACGCTGCCGAGCATCCGGTAGGCGATCCCGAACAGCCGCGGCCGCACGCGCCCGAAGTCGACGGCCGCTTCGTCCAGCTCAGTGGTCACGGCACCAAGCCTACGATCAGGTGGTCAGCACCTCGGGAAGGTCCTCACTGTGCAAGATCGCGAGTGAGGTGACGGCACGGGTCAGGCAGACGTAGAGGCGGCGCAGGCCGGTGCGTTCGTCGGGCTCGCCGGAGACGATGCCGGCCGGTTCGACCAGCACGACGTGGTCGAACTCCAGACCCTTCGCCAGCCCGGCCGGTACGACGTCCACGTGGGCGTCGACGTCATCCTCGTCACCCAGTACTGCGAAGCTCAAACCCCTGCCCTGCAAGGCTTTTCGGGCTGCCGGGACCAGCGCGTCGGGGACGATCATGCCGATCGACCCCGGCCGGTCCATGACGTCTGCGACAGTGGTCGCGGCGGCGTCCAGGGCATCCGGTACCCGGGTGATGGCCAGCTCACCGCGAGCCCGCCGTACCGCTGTGGGCGGGGTCAGGTGCGGGGCGATCTGCGGCAGGAGGCGGGCGGCGTACTCGATCACCTGGCCGGGGACGCGGAAGCCGGCGGTCAGCTCCTCGGTGTGCGCCCCGGACTTGCCCAGGTGTCGCAGTGCCTCGTCCCAGGACGGTGTGGCCCACGGTGTCGTGCCCTGGGCGATGTCGCCGAGCACGGTCATCGAGCCGGTCGAGCACCTGCGTCCGACCGCCCGGAGCTGCATGGCCGACAGGTCCTGCGCCTCATCGAGTACGACGTGTCCGAGGCTGGGCGTCCGGTCGACCAGGTCCGCGATCTCGTCGATGAGGGTGGCATCGGCAACGGACCACTTGGCAGCGCCCGCAGACCGTGGTGCCTTCTCCCAGAGCAACATGCTCTGCTCGTCAGCAGTCAGGATCCCGTCAGCGTGCTCGGCGAGCAGGTCAGCGTCGGTGAAGAGCTGGAACAGCAGCTTGACCGGATCGATTGCCGGCCACAGCGCCTCGGCGTACTGCTTCACCGGACGGCTCCGGGCCACCGAGTCCTGCACACGGTCGTCGGGGGAGTCCCCGGCCGCCTCCATCCGCAGCAGGACCGCATGCGCGAGTCGTTGCGGCAGCATCGCGCGTCCGGCGCCGTACCGAACCCCGCGAGTACGCAGCTCGTTGACGAGCTCCTCAGCCTGGTATGCCGGTACGCGCCATCGGTGAGATCCCCGAGGAACCACCAAAGCTTCCTTAGGGAGCTGGACCTGCGACCAGACCGCACGATGCAGTACGTCGGCCATTCGCGCGTCGCCCTTGAGCACGTCCACGGCGGCCGGCCCGGGTCCGGCGACCTTCACCCGGGCGACCATCTCCTCGACGGTGGTCTGCTTCGCCTCGATCTCGCCCAGTGCCGGGAGCACGTCGCCGATGTAGCGCAGGAAGCTCGCGTTCGGCCCGACCACCAGCACGCCGGCCCGGCTGAGCTGGTCGCGGTACGCGTAGAGCAGGTACGCCGCCCGGTGCAGGCCGACCGCCGTCTTCCCGGTCCCCGGCGCACCCTGGACACAGATGGTCTCGTCGACCCCGGCCCGGACGATGACGTCCTGCTCGGGCTGGATCGTCGCCACGATGTCGCGCATCGGCCCGGAGCGCGGGCGCTCGATCTCGGCGTCCAGGATGTTGCTGTGCTGCTCGGGAGCGGCAGAGGTCAGGTCCTCGTCCTCGTACGCCGTCATCTCGCCGTGGGTGAACCCGAACCGGCGGCGGGTGCCGACACCCATCGGCTCGGTCTTGCTGGCCCGGTAGAACGGCACCGAGATCTCGGCCCGCCAGTCCACCACCAGCGGCTCGCCGGCGTCGTCGTTGACGTGCCGGCGACCGATGTGGAAGGTCTCCTCGGCCGGCTCGAGGTAGTCCAGCCGGCCGAAGAACAGTGGGACGTCAGGGTCGTCCTCGAGCTCCTTCATCCGCCGGTAGATCGCGGCTTTCAGGAACTGGGTGTTGACCGGGTCGGCGCTGGCAATCTCCAGCGAGCCGGTCTTCTCCCGCATCACGGCCAGCGCCGCGCGGGAAGTCCGGAGGTAGTCCTTCTCGGCTTGGAGGGTGGGGTCGTCCGGGGGCATGACAGATCCTCCGCAAAGCGGTCGACGGTCGGGGAAGCCCCGCCACGTTACTTGAGAGCGGTCTCCCGGGCGAGTGATTTAACCGGTACCGGCCGGTCGCCGCGCGGCCCTGGTCGCTGATCCGGCCGCAGCCCCGGCCGGAGCCCCGGCCGGAGCAGCAGCGGCAGGCTGACGGCCAGCAGGATCAGTACGACGATGCCGTCCAGCCAGTAGTGGTTCGCGGTCACGACCACCACGCCGAAGGTGATGATCGGGTGCAGCAGCCACAGCCAGCGCCACCTGGTCCGGGTGATCAGGATCATCGACAGCGCGATCAGGGCAGCCCAGCCGACGTGCAGGCTCGGCATCGCGGCGAACTGGTTCACCACCCCGCCGGAGGCGTCCGGCCCGTAGACCGACTGGCCGAACCGCAGCCCGGTGTCGACGAAGCCCGGCATCATCCGGGGTGGCGCGAGCGGGAAGACGATGTGGCCGATCAGGGCCAGCCCGGTGAGCGCCGCGATCGTCCAGCGCACGTGCGGATAGGCCTTCGGGCGCCAGATGCTCAGCCAGAGCAGCACCGCTCCGGTCAGCGGCGCGTGCACGGAGGCGTAGTACAGGTTCGCTGACTCGACCAGGTGAGGGGTCTGCAGCGCCGCGTGCTGGACGGCTGCCTCGTTGGGCAGGTGCAGCCAGTTCTGCCAGGAGAGCACCTCCCGGGCATGGTCGTAGGCGGAGCTGGTGTGTTTGGCGGCGAACTGCCGGCCTGCGCTGTAGACCCCGAACAGGCCGGCCAGCAGGACGACCTCCCGTACCACCCTCCACACCACCGGCGCCGGCCCCTGCGTTGGAGCCTTTCCCCGTTCCCCGACCCGATCCACCTGCTCCAGTGCCTGTATCCCCATACCCCTCGACGGTACCGGCCGAGGCGTGGGGAATGGCCCAGGCCGAACCCTGATGTTGCCCTGGGCAAGCCCCGAGCGACGCTTTGTGACAGGACCGTCACATCAGCCCTTGACCGCCCCGGTCAGCACCCCCTTGGCGAAGTGGCGCTGCAGGAACGGGTAGACGAGCAGGATCGGCACGATCGAGACGACCAGGATCGCCATCTGGATCGAGGCCTGCGGCGGCAGTTGCTCGGTGCCGAGCTCCGCGGTGCCCAGTTGGGTGTCGTTGATGACGTAGGTTCGCAGGACCAGTTGCAGCGGCCAGAGCTTGCTGTCGTTGAGGTAGAGCAGGGCGGAGAAGAACGCGTTCCAGTAGCTGACCGCGTAGAACAGGCCGATCACCGACAGGACCGCCTTCGACAGCGGCAGCACGATCTGGGTGAACGTCTTCAGCTCGCCGGCACCGTCGATCCGCGCGCTCTCGGTGATCTCCTGCGGCAGAGCGGAGAAGAACGCGCGCAGCACGATCACGTTGAACGCGCTCACCATCGTCGGCACGATCAACGCCCAGATACTGTCCAGCAGACCCGCACCCTTCACCACCAGGTACGTCGGGATGATGCCAGGCGAGAACAGCATGCTGAACAGCACCACCAGCAGGATCGGCCGCCCGGCCGTGAACCCGGGACGAGCCAGCGAGTACGCCAGCAGACACGACACGGTGAGGCTGAGCAGCGTGCCGATCACTGTCACGAAAACGCTCACAAACAACGCCTGGGTCACCACGCCGCCCGCGAACAGTGAGCGGTACGCACCGAAGTCGACCGAGCTCGGCAGCAGGACCAGCCCACCGGACTCGTTGATCTGCTGGTTCGGCGCGACGCTGGTCGAGATCACCGCGACGAACGGAATGATCACGACGGCACAGAACACCAACAGGACAACGCCCTTGAGCCCCCGCATCGGCCAGGACGGCATCGGTACGCCGTTGACGATCCGCCGGCTCATCTGCTGTACACCCCTTGCTCCCCGAAGATGTGCGCGACCTTGTTGGCCGCCAGGACCAGCACGACCCCGACGATGCCCTTGACCAGCCCGACCGCCGCGGCCACGCCCCACGCCCCACCGATCACGCCGTTGTTGTAGACGTAGGTGTCCAGTACTTCGCTGACGTCGCGACCCACCGCGGCCTGTTGCAGGATGATCTGCTCGAAGCCGACGGTCAGCGAGTCACCCAGCCGCAGGATGAACAGCAGGATGATGATCCCGCGCAGTCCCGGCATGGTGACGTGCCAGAGCTGACGCATCCGGCTGGCGCCGTCCACGCTGGCCGCCTCGTAGAGCTGTGAGTCGATCTGGGAGAGCGCGGCGAGGAAGAGGATCGTCGCCCAGCCGGTGTCCTTCCAGATGATCTGCGAGGTCAGCAGCACGTGGAAGAGCTCGGAGTTGCCGATGATGTCGAGGGTGGCGAGGTCGTGCGAGCGCAGGTAGTTGTTCAGCAGACCGCTGCCGCCGAGCATCTGCTGGAACAGCGCGACCACGATCACCCAGGACATGAAGTGCGGCAGGTACAGGATGCTCTGCGCGATCCGTTTGATCCGCTCGGAGAACAGGGAGTTCAGCAGCAGCGCGAGCAGGATCGGCGCCGGGAAGACGAACACCGACTGCAGGCTGGTCAGGATCAGGGTGTTCTTCAACGCCTGCAGGAAGGCCGGGTCACCGGTGAAGATCACCGAGAAGTTCGCCCAGCCGGCCCAGTCACTGCCGCTGATGCCCAGGAACGGCTGGTAGTCCTTGAAGGCGATCACGTTTCCGAGCAGCGGAACGTAGTGGAAGGCAACGATCAGCGCCGTACCGGGCAGCGCGAACAGCAGCAGCACCCGGTCGCGGAGCAACCGCTGACCGAGTGACAGCTGCTGCGAAGGTTTCGCCCTGGTTGCCTTGAGCATCTAGCGCCCTGCCGCGTCGGAGAAGGCCTTCTCGAGCTCGGACCGCATCGCGTCACCGCCGGAGGACTTCCAGGTCTTGACCGCCGCGGTCCAGTCCGCCACCGGCTTCTTGCCCTGCACGATCTGGTTCTCCAGATCCGTCATCGTCTTGGCGAGCTGCGTCTGCTTCTTCGACTGCGTATCGGAGTACAGCCCGTACGACGCGTCGAAGGTGAGTCGTGGCGCGACCTTCTGCTGGATCGCGTGCTGCCGGCGCGGGACGTCCGGCTTGCCCGACCAGTAGAGCGCGAGGGCGGAGTCGCTGATGTACTGCAGACCGATGCCGGTCTCGACCACGCCGGTCTTGGTCGGCACCGGGTCGGTCCCGACGAGCGAGTAGTGGCGGCCCGCGACGCCGTACTTGCGGAACAGGTACTCCTCGGTGCCGAACGGCGCGGCCATCCAGTTGGCCAGCTTGAGCAGCGTCTCGACCGAGTGCTTGCTGTCCTTGCTGAACGCGGTGATGTTGTTCAGCGCCGAACCCATCCACGGTGCGCCCTGACCGCCGGCGAACCCGGGAACGTCGAGCATGCCCACGGCGAACGACTCGTTGGTGGTGTTGTCGGCGTAGTACTGGTTCCAGGCGACGAAGCTGTCGTAGTCGAAGGCGGCGATCCCGCCGCTGAACCACTGCTTGCGGGCGGTCGCCTTGTCGTTGAACGCGTCCGGGTTGATCACGCCGGCCGCGACCATCTTGCGGGCCGCCTCGAGTGCCTCGGTCTGGGCCTCGTGCTCGTACATCGAGGTGAACTTGCCGCCCTCCTCGCGCCAGACGTTCGGCACCATCAGCATCTGCCGGATGGTCGACAGCGGCACTCTGGTCCAGGCCCACTTGTTCTGCTTGGTCGCGGTCATCTCCTTGGCCAGGTCGAAGAACTCCTGGAAGTTCTTCGGCGCCGGGTCCTTGATCCCCTTGGCCGCCAGGAGATCCGCGCGGTACAGCGGCAGTGACGTCCGGGACATCCCCCGCGGCACCGGTACGCCGTAGATGCCGCCGTTGAAGACACAGCCCTTCCAGTACTGCGTGGGGATGTTCGCCAGGAACGGGTACTTCTGCACCGCGTCGCCGGACAGGTGCTCGGTCAGGTCCGTGCACTTCGCCTTCACCAGGCCGGGGATCTGCACGGTGTCGACCGGGATGTTGAGCACGTCGGGCAGGTCACCACCGGCCACCCGGGTGGCGAACTTGTCCTTGTACTCGTCGTTGGACGCCATGCTGATCTGCAGCTCCGAACCGAGCCGCTCGTTCAGCGCCTGCCAGAACTCGTTCTTGTCCGCGGCCGGCGGGATCGCGCCGGGGATGTTGGTCATGAACGAGATCGGCTGACCGTCACCGGGCTTGTCCGCGATCGCCTTCAGCGGGTTCGCGGGGTACTTGAGGAAGCCGTCCAGGACCAGGTCGGTGCCGGGCAGGTCGGGCTTCACGCCGGTGAACCGGGAGTAGGTGGGCAGTTTCACCGCGAGGTTGGCGGCGGCCTGGTTCTTCTTGTCGGCCGCGCAGCCGCTGATCAGCGGCGTACCGGTGACCGCGACCGCCGCTGCGGCCAGGCCGCCACCGAGGAACGTTCGTCTGCTGAGCTGCATGAGGCCTCACTTCAGGGGGAGCGATTGTGACTGCGGCCTCACAGTGACATAGTACGTCCTATGTCTTCAAGAGTCGGCGAGACCCAAATCGTCTTCGACCCGGTCGGCAGCCGCTATCACACCTTCCGGATCCCGGCAGTTCTTGCTGTAGGGGAAGGGTTGCTGGCGTTCTGTGAGGGTCGGCTGGATTCTGCGGGGGACGCGGGTGAGATTGAGGTCGTCCTACGTCGCTCGCTGGATGGTGGCTTGAGTTGGCTTCCGCTCCAGGTGGTTTCGGCGGTCGCGGGCAAGACCTGTGGCAACCCGGTGCCGCTGGTCGACCCGGCGAGCGGGGACCTGGTGCTGGTGACCTGCCAGAACGGTGCCGACGCGATCGAGACTTCCCTTGCCCAGGGCATCGGTGCGGAAAGTGGCCGGCGGGTGTACGTGCAGCGCAGTACCGACGGCGGTGAGTCGTGGACCGCGCCGGTCGAGATCACCGCGCAGGTGAAGCCCGCCGACTGGGGCTGGTACGCCACGGGTCCGTGCCACGGCATCACCCTCACGCAGGGCCCGTACGCCGGGAGGCTGGTCGTGCCCGCCAACCACTCAATCGTCCCGACCGGAATGAACGGCGGGCATTGCATCTTCAGCGACGACGGTGGGCGGACCTGGTCGTGTGGGTTCGTCGATCGCAACGACGGCGACGAGATCAATGCGAACGAGACGACCGTGGCCGAGCTGGCCGACGGCCGGCTCTACTTCAACGCACGCAACCACCTTGGGACCGGGCCCGCCCGCGTGCACGCGTGGTCGTCGGATGGCGGGCGCACGCTGGATTCGCCGTACGAGGGAATCGCCGGCGTCACCGCGCCGGGGATTCAGGGCAGCGTGGTGCGGGTCGGCGATCGGCTGCTGATGAGCACGCCGGTGGATCCGTCGGTCCGGCGGGAGCTGACCGTGTTCGTCAGCGACGACTCGGGCATGAGCTGGCGCCCGGGAGCCGTCGTCCATCCCGGGATGTCCGGGTACTCCGATCTGGTGGTGCTGCCCGGCGGCCGGGTCGGGGTGTTCTACGAGGCCGGCGAGACGTCGTCCTTCGCCAGTTTGCGCTTTGCCACCTTCGATCCGTTCACGCTCTGAACCAGGGGAGATCTTTGTGCCTACTTCCGCCCAGAAGCTCAGCGGTGTCGTGCCGCCGCTCGTCACACCGCTGACCCCCGAGTACGACGTCGACACCGCCTCGCTGGCGCGGCTGGTCGAGCACCAGTTGACCGGTGGAGTGCGCGGCGTCTTCGTGCTCGGAACGTCGGGAGAGGGGACGTTTCTGACCGACGAGCAGCGGCAGACCGTGCTGGAGACCGTCGTCTCGGAGGTGGCGGGTCAGGTGCCGGTGCTGGCCGGGGCGATCGACACGTCGACCGCCCGGGTCGGGGCTCATGTGTCCGCCGCGCTGAAGGCCGGTGTCGACGCGATTGTTGCCACCGCACCCTTTTATGCGGCGACGCATTGGGCCGAGATCGAGCGGCACTTCACCCGGCTGGCCTCGGTGGCGGGGGAGACGCCGCTGTACGCCTACGACATCCCGTCGCGGGTCGGCGGCACGAAGTTGCCGGCGGCACTGGTGATCGAGCTCGGCCGGCGCGGAGTCGTTGCCGGGGTCAAGGATTCGAGCGGGCAGGAGACCAGTCTTCGGCAGTTGGTGCTCGACCGGGCGGCCGCGGGGCTCGACGGGTTTGCCATCATGACCGGCTCGGAACTGACGGTCGACTCGGCGTTGAGCTTCGGCGTCGACGGCGTCGTACCGGGGCTCGGGAACGTGGATCCGGCGGGGTACGTGCGGATCTTCGATGCGGTTGCGGCTGGGAGTCCTGAGGTGGCCCGGGCCGAGCAGGACCGGCTGTTCCGGTTGTTCGACATCGTCGAGGTCGCCGACCGGAGCCGGATGGGGGCCAGCTCGGCGGCGCTCGGGGCGTTCAAGGCCGCGCTGTTCCTGCTCGGGGTGATCGCGTGCCCGCTGACGGCGTACCCGTCGATCCCGCTGGACGACGACGAGATCTCCGGCATTGGCGACCTGCTGGACCGTGCCGGGTTACGGTGACGGCGTGAACCAGTCCTTCATCCGCGACCGGATGAAGTCGTTCATCCTCGAACGTGGCCTCAAGGCGGGCGACCCGCTGCCGAACGAGCAGGAGCTGATGGTCCAGCTCGGGGTCGGGCGGCATCCACTGCGCGAGGCGATCAAGGCGCTGCAGGCGGTCGGCATCATCGAGATCCGGCACGGCCACGGGACGTACGTCGGTGAGGTGACGCTGCAGTCGCTGGAGGACGGGCTCGGCTTCCGGATGTCCCAGTCGATGGCGGGCGACCTGAGCGACGTACGCAACGTCCTGGAGGTCCGCCAGGCCCTCGAGGTCGGCCTGGCCGAGGACGTGGTCGCGCACTTCAGCGGCACCGATTGCGACCAACTGGAAGAGATCGTCGCCCGGATGGAGTCGAAAGCCTCGTCGGGGGAGTACTTCCCCGACGAGGACTGGGCCTTCCACCAAGCTTTGTACGAGCCGCTCGGCAACGCCTTGGTGATCGACCTCCTGAGCGTCTTCTGGCGAACCTTCGCCCAGGTAGACGCCCGCCTCCCCGGCGCCCGCTACACCCCCGCCGACGCCGCCGGCTGGCACCGAGACCTCCTCGACACCCTGAAATCCGGCCGGCCCGACAGGTTCGCCCGCTCGATGAAGGCCCACTTCGTCGGCATCCACACCAGATTCAACGGCTAGTTCAGGCGAAGAGATTTTCCGCATCCACAATGGTGTACGCATAGCCTTGCTCAGCCAGGAAGCGTTGGCGGTGGGCGGCGAACTCGGCGTCTACGGTGTCCCGGGCGACGATGGAGTAGAAGCGGGCGGTGCGGCCGTCGCCCTTCGGGCGGAGTACGCGGCCCAGGCGCTGGGCTTCTTCCTGGCGGGAGCCGAAGGTGCCGGAGACCTGGACGGCGACCGACGCCTCGGGCAGGTCGATCGAGAAGTTGGCGACCTTGCTGACCACCAAGCGGTCGATCTCGCCGGTCCGGAACGCCTGGAACAGCCGCTGCCGCTCCTTCACCGTCGTCTCGCCCTTGATCACCGGGCACTCGAGCCGCTCACCCAGTTCGTCGAGCTGGTCGATGTACTGGCCGATCACCAGCATCGGCTCACCCTTGTGGTGCTCGGCGATCCGGCGGACCAGCCGCGACTTGGCCGGTGTCGACGCGGCCAGCCGGTACCGGTCCTCCGGCTCGGCGGTCGCGTAGACGAACCGCTCGGTCTGCTCCAGATCGACCCGTACTTCGACGCAGTCCGCCGGCGCGATCCAGCCCTGCGCTTCGATGTCCTTCCACGGCGCGTCGTACCGCTTGGGTCCGATCAGCGAGAACACGTCGCCCTCGCGCCCGTCCTCGCGGACCAGCGTCGCGGTCAGCCCGATCCTTCGCCGGGTCTGCAGGTCCGCGGTCATCCGGAAGATCGGGGCCGGCAGGAGGTGCACCTCGTCGTACACGATCAGGCCCCAGTCACGCGCGTCCAGCAGCTCCAGGTGCGTGTAGACGCCCTTCCGCCGGGTCGTCATCACCTGGTACGTCGCGATCGTGACCGGCCGGACCTCCTTGCGGGCGCCGGAGTACTCGCCGATCTCGTCCTCGGTCAGGGTGGTCCGCTTGAGCAGCTCGTCCTTCCACTGCCGGGCGGAGACCGTGTTCGTCACCAGGATCAGCGTGGTCGCCGACGCCTGCGCCATCGCGGCCGCGCCGACGATCGTCTTGCCGGCGCCACACGGCAGTACGACGACCCCGGAGCCGCCGTGCCAGAACGCGTCGGTCGCCTGCTGCTGGTACGGACGCAGGTCCCAGCCGTCCTTGACCAGGTCGATCTGGTGCGCCTCGCCGTCGACGTACCCGGCGAGGTCCTCGGCCGGCCAGCCGATCTTCAGCAGTGTCTGCTTCAGGTGGCCGCGCTCGGAGGGGTGGACCAGGACTGTGTCGTCGTCGATCCGGGCGCCGATCATCGGCTTGACCTTGGCGGAGCGCAGTACCTCCTCCAGGACCGGCCGGTCGGTCGTGACCAGGACCAGCCCGTGCTGCGGGTGCTTCTCCAGCCGGAGCCGGCCATAGCGATCCAGGGTCTCCGCGATGTCGACCAGGAGCGAGTGAGGGACCGGGTACCGGCTGTAGCGGAGCAGTACGTCGATCACCTGCTCGGCGTCGTGCCCGGCCGCCCTGGCGTTCCACAGGCCCAGCGGCGTCAGCCGGTAGGTGTGCACGTGCTCCGGCGCCCGCTCCAGCTCGGCGAAGGGTGCGATCGCCTTCCGGCAGTCGCTGGAGTCCGGATGAGCGGTCTCCAGCAGCAAGGTTTTGTCGGACTGGACAATCAGCGGTCCGTCAGTCACTACAGCGTCTCCCGTCACCAGCGACGGGCGGAACACTCCGCCCGACCCTCCATTGTGCCTCGTGCCGCCAAATCTCACGGTCGGGTGCCGATCCTCGTCCGAACGTTTGAACCGGGCCGAAGCTGGCAAGGTATGAGGTCGGGTACAGAGATGTGGCCCACGGAATGACCACCTGAAAGCAGCGTGCCGTGAACACCAGCGACACCGTGACGATGACGGAAACCCGCCCGGCGGAGGCTTCGAGCCCCGCCGTACCGGCCATCTACCGCACCACCGCCCACCTTCGGGCCCACTGGCTGAACCACCGCCTCGTGGCCGACCTCACCCTCGCGATCACCCTGCTCGGCCTGGCGGCCGCGGCGCTCGCCGCGGCCCGCTGACGCCTCGCAGGTCAGCCTCGCAGGATCAGTGGTGCTGGGGGCGGTAGGTGACCGTGCGCCCGTTCAGCGGCTGGATCGGGCGGCTGTCGCCGTTGGGGAAGCGGCTCTGGAAGTGGGCCAGCGAGACCGGCAGGATCCCGCGATGGTGCTTGAGGACCAGCCAGCTGACCGGCTCGGTGTACGGGTCGGTGGTCAGCGAACCCTGGTACCGGTAGGTCGACAGGTCGCGCGGCAACGCCGCGGCCAGGTTGGCCTTGGCGAGGTGCACGTCCTCGTCGCACTCCTCCGGCACCGTCGCCAGCACCTTGTCCTGCAGGGTCCCACCTGGGCCGCCGGTCGTGATGAACAGCGCGATGACGAGCTTCTCGCCGTTCGGCCCGAGGTGCACGAAGTGCTGCTCCAACGGGAACTGATGCCCGTTCAGCCGGTGCTCCGAACGGGTGTGGAAGTGGAAGTTGGCCAGGTCGTACCGGACCCCACCGACCGTCACCCACGCCGCGCCGGCCGGAATCTCGGACAGCACGGTCTCTTCGGAGGTGCGCGTCTCGCACCCGCCCGGCTGGCCGCCGTCCTTGCTCTCGTACCGCACGGACAGATCGAGCGCCGTCGGGTAATGCACGTGCAGCGCGGGCAAGGCCGGATTGCTCACGGCCTGGAAGGTCTGGATGTCGATCGGGCTCTGGTGCGCGACCTGGGCCGACGCACTCAACAACCCGGGCGCCGCCACCACGGCAGCCGCTGCGGGAACTCCGAACAAAACGGCACGACGAGACACTGACACAGAAGAACTCCACAATCGGGCGGGAACAGGAACGGGTGCCTCATACACCCGTTTGGCAAGGTACGCCCGTTCGGTGCCACCACCTCGACCGGGTCCAAAACCCGATGCCCGGCGGGCCGGCGGCATGGCATTGTGCGGTCATGGGAGTTCGGAGTCTGACCCAGGTCGAGGCGGCGGAGCGGGCACGGTTGGTGGAGGTGCGGCGGTATGACATCGCCGTCGACCTGACCGATCTCCCGGCAGGCTCCCGGGTCGTCTGTACGTCGACCATCGCCTTCACCTGTCGTGAACCGGGCGCGGCAACGTTCGCCGACTGCGTCGCGGAGATCGAGAGCGCCACGCTCAACGGCGTCGCTCTGCCGCCGCCGGTCGATGGGCGGATCGCGTTGCCGGACCTTGCCGCGGAGAACGTCTTGACCGTGGTGACCGTGCGGGCGGACAGCACGCAAGGCGAAGGGCTGCACAAGGCTGTCGATCCCGCCGATGGCGAGGTCTATCTGTGGACGGACTTTCAGCCCGACAACGCCCGCTCCGTCTGGGCCTGTTTCGATCAGCCCGATCTCAAGGCGCCGCACGCCTTCACGGTGACCGCTCCCGCGCACTGGATCGTCCTGACCAGCAGCGGCGACCCGGAGATCGAGAGCGTCGGGAGCAGTGCTCGCCGCTGGACGTTCCCGCCCACCTCGCCGCTGTCGACGTACAACCTGGTGATCAACGCGGGCCCGTACTACGAACTGCGTCGCGAAGGCGCGGGTCATGATCTCGGCCTTTTCGCCCGCCGGTCGCTCGCGCCGATCCTGGACCGTGACGCCGACGAACTGTTCCGGCTGACCACCCAGGGCTTCGAGTTCTTCACCGAGAAGTTCGGGATGCCGTTCCCGCAGCGCAAGTACGACCAGGTGTTCGCCCCGGAGTTCGCCGGCGCGATGGAGAACTACGGCTGCGTCACCTGGATGGACTGGTTCCTCCGCCGCAGTACGCCGACCAGGGCCGAGTGGGACCTGTTCGCGCGGTACCTGCTGCACGAACTCGCGCACATGTGGTTCGGCAACATCGTCACGATGCGCTGGTGGGACGACCTGTGGCTCAACGAGGCCTTCGCCGAGTTCGCCAGCAACTGGGCGGCGGTCAGTGCCACCTCGTACTCCGATGCGTGGGCCGCGCACCTGGCCGGGGAGAAGCTCAAGGCCTACCTCGTTGACCAGGGCCCGACCACGCATCCGATTCGCCAGCCGGTGCGGGATGTCGCCGCGGCTGCCGCGACCTTCGACGCGATCACCTACCCCAAGGGTGCGTCCGTCCTCCAGCAGCTGATGACGTATGTCGGCGAGGCGCAGTTCTCCACCGGCCTGACCAAGTACTTCGCCAAGCACGCTTGGGGAAACGCGACGCTGGAGGACCTGGTCGCGGCGATCGCCGAAGAGTCCGATCGTGATCTGGAGAGCTGGCACGTTGGCTGGCTGGACATCGCCGGGACCGACCGGCTGACGCTTGAGCAGGACGAGGACGGCTTCACGTTAGTTGCCCAGGGCCCCAATGGTGAGCCGCGACCGCAAGTGCTTGCCGTCGGCGCCTATCAGCGCAACCGCCGGCAGTTGGAGCGGATCGCGCGAGTGCTGGTGGAGGTCGCCGGCGAGCGAACGCCACTGGAGCTGCCCCCAGCCGATCTTTATCTGGTGAACGACGACGACCTGACGTTCGCCTCCACGCGGCCGGATGCCCAGAGCCGGGAGGCCTTCTTCGGCAACGCGGGCGGCCTCCCGACGCCGATCTCGCGCGCGGTCGCGATCGCCACGGCGTGGGACATGCTGATCACCGGCGAAGCGCCCGCGGGCGAGGTGGTCCGGTGCCTGACCGGAGTACTGGCGGTGGAGACGTCCGAGTCGCTGATCGAGCCGCATCTCAACCGCGCGGTCGATGTGGCGCTGCTGTGGAGCTCCGAGACGGAGTTGGCGGCGACGGTTGCCGCGGCATGTCGCAGCCTGGTTGGTGATGCGCGGCTGAGGAAGGTGGCGCTGCGGGGGTTTGCCAGAACGGCCGCTGATCTGGACGCGGTCGGGTGGCTGCAGACCGAGGCCGGCGATGATGTCGACCTGCAGTGGCGGGCGTTGGTCCGCGAGGCTCAGCTTGGTGGCGACACTGCCGCGGAGGCTGAGGCGTTGCTGGCCAGGGACCCGGACCCTGAGGCCTGGATCAGCAGGCTGACGGTCCGCGCGGCGACGCCCGATGCTGCCGAGAAGCAGGCTGTTTGGCAGCGCGTGGTGGTCGACCAGGCGGTGCCGCTCGGCATGGTGCATCAGGTGATGGCGGCGTTCTGGAGTGCGGGACAGGACGAGTTGCTGCGACCGTTCGCGGCGGCGTACCTCGAGCTCGTGCCCACTGTCGCCGAGGGGGGAATGATGGCGGCGATGACGTATTCGAAGCTGCTCTTCCCGCTGTTCGGGGTCGACGAAACCGTTGTGGAGAAGGCGAAGGCGCTGGTCGGGGACGCCGAGCCGGTGGTCCGCGCGGGCGTGCTGGAGCGCGCGGACCTGGTCACCCGCATGCTCCGCGCCCGCCGCGCCTGACTCCGGCTCCGGCGCGTGACCCTACTGCGCCGGCTCCGGTGACTACTTGTCGACCGGCCGCGCGGTCGCGATGCGGTGCAGGGCGTACGTGCGCGGCTGGTCCGCGTCCTCGTCGTACGCGGTCAGCCAGCCGTCGGCGACCCGGACCGGCTCGACGATCCGTTCGGCCGGGGTGCCGTTGTGGTCGACGTACGAGATCCAGGTCCGGGTGTGCGCCTCGGCCGCTTCGCTGAGCACGCTGATCGTCTCCGCGGGAGCGATCGTGTCGCCCGAAGTGTGCTCGGCCGGCCGCTCGGCGGCGACCCGGTCGCCGGAGCGGACCTTCTCGATGACCGCCTTGATCTGGTCCTCGGTGAGGTCGACCGCATGGTCCGCGAAGTCCCGGCTGGTCCGCCGGCGCGGTGGCTCGCCCCGGCGGCTCCCTGCCGTGGTCACGTGGACGACACCGTCGAAGGTCTCGCCGAGCGGAGCCAGTCCCGCGTCGCGCAACCGGCTCAGCACCAGGTCGGGCGGGGACGGCGAGACGACCACAGTCGGCGCCAGCCGGCGGAACCGGATGCCGGGCAGGTTGGCGCTCAGCAAGCCGGTCAGCACGTTCTCGTCGTCACACCGCAGGTACGTCGACGCCGCGCCGATCCGCAGTACGCCGTGCCGCCGCGCCACGTCGTCGATCAGGTACGTGAGCGGCTGCGGGACGGGCGTCCGGGAGTGCTCGGCCAGCCACTTGTGCAGCTGGTCGCTGGTCCGCCCGAGATCGAAGGCCCGGCGTACTGAGCTCTCACTGAAGCGGTAGACCCCACCGCCACCGTGCGACTCCATGTCGGCCATGGCAGCCAACTCATCCTGTACTGCGCGCACGAGCGGCCCAGGCGCGACCGCAGTCAGATCAGCCTGCAGCAGCACCTCTGAGACCGGCTCTGGCACCAGCGGCTGGATGGCGGCGGCCAGCTCCTCAGTGGTCGGCTCCTCCTTCAACAGGACGGCAGCGTGCGTGGCAAGCGCGCCCAGCCCGGTCAGCCCGAGCAGAGCGGCCTCGGTGATGGTCCACTCGACCAAGTCGTCTCGGAACTGTCCGCCTCGCCGCGGCCGGTGCCACGCAACCCACGTGACCACTGACTCGATCGCGGGCGCAGTACCTTCCGGTGCCTCGGCCAGAGCCCGCAGCGTGAGCAGCCGAATCTCAGGAGCCAGCAGTCGCTCCAGGTCCGGCGCCAGCGCATTCACCAACCGGTCACGTGCAGCCGCGGTCGCACCGCCACTGTCCCGCCGGCCGATCAGCCCGATAGCCCGCAACCCGGTGAACCAGGCATTGACCAGCGCGGCCCAGCGGTGAGCCGTGTCGAGCTCCAGCCAGTCGTCGTACGCACCAGTGGGCAGCCACAGCTCGCTGGTGCCGACCTCGACGGCCGCCACCAGCCCTGCGGCGTACGCGATCTCCAGGACGGCTCCGGCGGTCTGTTCCTCGGCACCGATCTTGGTAGCGAGGCTGCGGAGCTCACGGACGCCGATGCCGCCAGTACGCAGTACAGGTGGCGGGTCTGTGCCCAGCTGCTCGAGAGTGCGGTCAACCTGCCGTACGAGGTCCAGCGCGGCGCCTGCGGCGGCACGGTTGGCAATGGCACTCGACACCGGCTTGCCATCGAGTGGAGGCGGAGTCGGCCTGGTAGAGGCCAGCACACGTCCACCGCGCAGGTGCAACCCGATCTGCCGAGGCAGCACGACAGTGGTCGGATCCTTCGGTACTACGAGGCCGCGCGCGAGCAGCTGCTCGATCGGGGAGCGGGCAGACGCGATCGTCACCGGGCGCTCGGCTTTCTCGACTGTGCCGGTGGGCGGGCCCCAGGTGAGCTTGTCGAGCACCTCACGGGCTTCCGGACCGGCGTCCTCAATCAGCTTGTCCAGGTCGCCGAAGTGCCGGGTGGTCAGCGGGCCGAGCCCGGCAGGTGTCGGGCCGAGCAGTTCGTGCACGGCCCGGATCGGGCGCAGGTCGTCCTCGTTGCCCCAGACGAGGGCAAGCGACAGCAGCTCGGTCACTCGCGGCCGGACAACCTCGACGGGCTGGTCGACGCCCTTGGCCAGGGCCGCGAGGTCCACTGGCTCGGTCAGCGCCGACAGGGCTTCCAGCAGGTCGACACTGAACTCGTCGAGCCGGTTGATCGCGCGTGCCGCCGAGGCGTTGGTGGTAGCCCGGGCCGCAAGTTGGCCGGTGTCGGCCGGGATCGGTGTCGCCAGGTCAGGCCGGTGCCGGAGCAACTGCCCGAGGGCAAGGTCGTCCCAGCCGCGCAGTGCCTCGGCGAGGGTACGGGGGCGGGTCCGCTCGGTATTGCTCATCCCTCCAACGGTACGGCCCCCAGTCCAATCCAGCGGACCCCCGCCCGAACTCTTGTCACGCTATTGCGGTTCCGGCGCCGCAAACCGCGACATGTCGAGGCCCGCGCGGCCGCTCCGACGTCGCTGACGACAAGACCCAGCAAGAGGAGACAGGCATGCTCACGACAACCTCAGCGGACGGTACGACGATCGCCTACGACCGGGTGGGCTCAGGCGCCGCGCTGATCCTCGTCGGCGGCGCACTCTGCGACCGCAACTCGACCGCACCACTGGCCGGGGCGCTCGCGCCCACCTACACCGTCATCTCCTACGACCGCCGCGGCCGTGGCGACAGTGGTGACACCAGCCAGTACTCCGTCGCCCGCGAGATCGAGGACTTGGGAGCAGTCATAGCGGCGGTTGGCGGTACAGCGGCTGTCTACGGCCACTCGTCCGGCGCTGCCCTGGCGGCAGCAGCAGCCGCCGCGGGGCTTCCGATCAGCAAGGTGGTCCTGCACGAGCCGCCGTACGGGGGCGATGACGAGGAGTCACGGCAGCAGGCCGACGAGAGTGGTGCGGCGGTCCTTCGGCTGCTGGCCGAGAATCGCCGGACGGAAGCGGTGGAGACGTTCCTCACGATGGCAGGCATGCCCGCGGAGGCGGCGGGCGAGCTGGCGCACATGCCCGGCATGGCCGAGGTGGCGCCGTCGCTGGCGTACGACTTCGCTGTGATGGATCACGGCACTGCAGGTGGCGGAGTGCCCTTCGAGCTGCTTTCCGGCATCACCCAGCCGACGCTGATGGTCGCCGGTTCGGCGAGTCCGCCGTTCATGGTCGAGGCGGCTCGGGCCGTGGTGAAGGTGCTACCGGATGGACGGCTGGCCGAGCTGGACGGCCAGGATCACGTCGTACCGGCGGAGGTGCTGGCGCCTGTGCTGAAGGAGTTCCTCGGCGACTGAAGGCCGGTGAAGAGTTCTGCGACGACTCGTTGGCCGTACTCCGGGGAGAGGGGTTCGTGGCTGACCAGGAGGCGGTAGTAGAGCGCGCCGTACAGGGCGTCGATCGCGATCGGGATGTCCAGGTCGGGGCGCAGTTCGCCGCGCTCGACGCCGCGGCGTAGTACCTCGCTCGCCCCGGCGCGGCGGGAGGTGATCAGCCACTCCTGGAGCGCGCCGGCCAGTGCTTCGTCGTGCTGGCTGGCGGCCAGCAGGCCGACGAACGGTTTGGCGAACGAGGGGTCGGTGAACAACTCGGCGACCCGGGAGACCTGCAGGCGCAGGTCCTCGGCCGCCGAGCCCGTGTCCGGGAAGGCGAGTCTCGGGTCCGACTCGACCAGGACCGCGTCCATCACGACGGCCGCCTTGCCGGGCCAGGACCGGTAGATGGTCGTCTTCGCCACCCCGGCCCGCTCGGCGATGCCTTCGATCGTGACCGCCTGGTAGCCCTTCTCGGCCACCAGGTCGAGCGCGGCCGACAGCACCGCTCGTCGGGCGGTCTCGGACTTCGGCCTGCCGGCTGGGCTCATGCCGGTGAGCTTAGCCGAAATTCATCGATACGAAACGTAGCGTTGCGAAATTCTCGGAGGCTGGCTACGGTCGAGGGCATGACGACACTTCCGCAGCGGCAACTCGGCAACTCCGGCCTCACTGTCTCCGCGCTCGGCCTCGGCTGCATGGGGATGAGCTACGCCTACGGGCCGGTCGACGCCGACGAGGCCGAGAAGACTCTCCGGCAGGCGTTCGACAGCGGGGTCACCTTCTTCGACACCGCCGACATCTACGGCTTCGGCCACAACGAGGAGTTCGTCGGCCGGGTGCTGGCCGACGTCCGCGACCAGGTGACGATCGCGACCAAGTTCGGGATCGTCCGCAACGAGGGCGACGCCTGGGACGGGCCGAACCGGGCCGACGGCCGGCCGGAGTACGTCCGGTCCGCGATCGACGCCTCGCTCAAGCGGCTCGGCACCGACCACGTCGAGCTCTACTACCAGCACCGGGCCGACCCGTCCGTGCCGATCGAGGAGACCGTCGGCGCGATGGCCGAGCTCGTCCAGGCCGGCAAGGTGCTTCACCTCGGGCTGTCCGAGGCGGCGCCGGAGACGATTCGGCGGGCCGCCGCCGTGCACCCGATCGCCGCGGTCCAGACCGAGTGGTCGCTGTTCGCCCGCGACATCGAGGACGGCGTGGTCGGCACCTGCCGCGAGCTCGGGATCGGCCTGGTGCCGTACAGCCCGCTGGCCCGCGGCATGCTCAGCGGCGCGGTGAACAGTCTCGACGACCTGGCCGAGGACGACTTCCGCCGTGGCCTGCCGTGGTGGCGGCCGGAGAACCTCGCCACCAACCAGGCGCTGCTCGACGTGGTGGGCGACCTGGCCGCAAAGAAGTCCTGTACGCCGGGCCAGGTCGCGCTCGCCTGGGTGCTCGCCAAGGGCCCGGACGTGGTGCCGATCCCGGGCACCAAGCGGTCGAAGTACCTGCTCGAGAACCTGGCGGCGATCGAGGTGCAGCTGACACCGGCCGAGATCGCGGAGCTGGACGCGCTCCGGCCGGCCGGGGTACGGGCCGCCCTCGATCGCGAGGACGGCAACCGCACCACCGTCGCCGCGCGCGGCTGAGCCCGGCTGACCGGCCCGAACCGGGGCGGGCCGGTCAGCCAGTGCGGTCAGCCAGTCCAGTCAGCCAGTGCGGTCAGTCAGTGCGATCAGTCAGTGCGATCAGTCGGTGACGATCTCGATCGAGTCGACCCGGTCGGGGTAGAAGGCGAGGTGGTCGCGGATGTCGGCCACCGCGTCGTACGGGTTCTCGTAGGTCCAAACCGCGTTCACGGTCTTCTCGCCGCCGGCCGGGATGCTGTAGTACGACGCCTCGCCCTTGAACGGGCAGTAGCTCTCGTGGTCGGTGCGCTCCAGCTGGGTCAGGTCGACGTCCTTGCGCGGGATGTACTGCACGGCCGGGTAGCTGGCCTCCTGCAGGGACAGGGCGTCGCGGCTGTCCGCGATGACCTGGCCGGCGACCTTGACGATCACCCGGTCCGGGTTCTTGCCCACCGTGATCGGGTGGTCGGGACCAGGCGTCTTGATCGGCTTGTCAGACATGTCTCAGCTCCAAAGGGCGTACGGCGGCTACAACTTCGACAACCGCGCCCGGCCGCCCCACATTCCGCTAGTGCCCTGTGTTCGAGGTTGTTTGAGTGATTGCGGTGTTGAGGTGCGTGCCTGGGCGCCGCAAGCGCCAAAGAACCTCGAACACAGGGCACTAGACCGGGAGCAGTTTGACGACCAGGCAGGGGCCGCCGTCGAAGGCGCCGCCGTCGATGCCGAGGGCCAGCCCGTCGGCGTACAGGAGTGGGCCGGTCAGGTACGCCGGGTCGATGCCGAGCTGGTCGGCCACGATGCTGTGGCCGTGCACGATCCGGCGGCCGCCGAGCCGGTCGAGCAGCTCGGCCGCGACGATCGGGCCGGTCTCGCCGCGGAAGGCGTACCGCGAGGTCGTCCGGCGCCAGATCTCCCACCAGACGACGATGTCGTCGCTGTGCAGCTCGGCCCGGACCGTCGCGTTGATCTCGTCGATCGAGTCACCCCAGGACAGGTACTCCTCGGTGTCGGAGTGCATCAGCAGGTGGTCGGCGTCCAGCCCGAGCATCGGCTGGTCCAGCAGCCAGGCGACATCATCGTCGGTGAGCAGCTCCTGGTCGCGGTCCTGACCGCCGTTCAGCGCCCAGCTGCGCTCGAAGCTGCGCGAGGTGATCCCGTCGTGCGGCACGAAGGTGTCGCCGAACTTGCGCATCCCCAGCGACAGGATCTCGTGGTTGCCGAGCAGCACCCGGACCTCGCCCCGGCCGGCCTCGGCCTGTGCGACCAGCCGCCGGACCATCGCCAGGGCGCCGACCCCGTCCGGCCCGCGGTCGAAGAAGTCGCCCAGGAACCACAGCCTGGCGTCCTCGCCCGACCAGTTGCCGTCGGCGTCGATCAGCCCGGCTTCGTGCAGGGCGGCGGCGAGTTTCTCCGGGTGACCGTGGACGTCACTGACCGCATAGGTCGCTGTCACGTGCGTTTCACCCGCGCAGCGTCAGCACGATCAGTACGACGTTGAGGGCCGTGACGGCGGTGGCGACCAGACATGCGGTGAGAGTAGTCGGCCACCGGTTGACAAGCTCACCCATGACGCGCCGGGAGGCCGTCAACCGGACCAACGGCCACAGCGCGCACGGGATGCCGAAGCTCAGAACGACCTGGGAAACCACCAGCGCGCGGCTCGGGTCGATCCCGATCGCCAGGATCAGCAACGCCGGCACCAAGGTGATCAGCCGGCGGACCGCGAGCGGCACGTGACGCTTCCAGAACCCTTCGAGGATCACCGAGCCGGCATAGGTACCGACCGAGGAGGAGGCGAAACCGCTGGCCAGCAGCGCGAGCGCGAACAGCAACGCGGCCGTGTGGCCCAGCCGGTCCCCGATCGCGCCGTGCGCGGCGTCCAGGGAGTCGGCGCCGGTGCCCTTCAACGCGGCGGCCGCGAGCACCACCATCGCGAGGTTCACCGCGCCGGCCAGCGCCATCGCGACCGCGACGTCCAGCCGCGTGGCACGCAGTACCCGCTGCTTGCCCTTCGCCGAGCGGATCGACTTCCAGTGCCGGTCGGTGACGAGGGCGCCGTGCAGCCAGATCGCGTGCGGCATCACCGTCGCGCCCAGCATGCCGGCCGCGAGCACCAGCGACTCGGTGCCCTGCAGGCGCGGGACGAGACCGTTGATGACACCTGATCCGGACGGCTGCGACTGGATCGTCGAGAACACGAAACCGACCAGCACGACGGCGAGAAGTCCGATGATGGCCGCCTCGAACGGCCGCTGCCCCCGCTTGGACTGGTAGATCAGCAACGCGAACGAGACCGCTCCGGTGATGACGCCACCGACCAGCAACGGGATCCCGAACAGCAGGTTCAGCGCGATCGCGCCACCGACCACCTCGGCCAGGTCGGTGGCGATCGCGACCAGCTCGGCCTGGGCCCACAACCCGGTCGAGGTCGACCGGCGGAAGTGCTCACGGCACAGCTGCGGCAGCGTCAGCCCGGTCGCGATACTCGCCTTGGCCGCCAGATACTGCACCAGCACGGCCATCAGGTTGGCGCCGACCACGACCCAGCAGAGCAGATACCCGTACGTCGCGCCGGCGGCGATGTTGGTCGCGAAGTTGCCCGGATCCACGTAGGCGACGGCCGCGACGAAGGCGGGACCGAGGAGCAACAGTCCCGAACGATTCAGCTGTCGCCGCAGCGGCGCCGGTGCATACATGGGAGAAGTCTGTACCCCGTGACGGACAGTGCAAGCCTCAGCCGGAAACTGAGACCGATCTCATCAGGTGCCGGTCTTGGCCGTGCCGAGCACCTTGTTCGCCTTGGCGGCCGCCGCGCCGAACGCTTCCGCGATGTCGTCGGCGCTGTCGAAGCTCATCCCGAGGGCCACGTCGTTCAGCCCGGCGAAGAGGAAATTCGCCTCCAGGCCGTCCAGCGCACCGCCCTCGGCGGTGAACCGGGCGCCGACCGGGTTGGTGCCGACCTTCGGCGCGGCGATCTCGC
This sequence comes from Kribbella sp. NPDC023855, assembly GCF_040639475.1. Classification (NCBI taxonomy): domain Bacteria; kingdom Bacillati; phylum Actinomycetota; class Actinomycetes; order Propionibacteriales; family Kribbellaceae; genus Kribbella; species Kribbella sp. NPDC023855. Next base: position 26,118 of record NZ_JBFAAA010000003.1, on the reverse strand, counting down.
TGACGGCCATCGTCGAGCTGCCGACGCCGGGGATGGTCAGCTTGGCCTGCTTGCAGGACTTGATCGCCGTCCGGGTCCGGGCGAGCAGCGCGGTGACGGCCGCGGGTGAGCCCATCGCGTCCAGCGTCTCGTCGAAGAACGGTCCGTTCTGCCCGCCGGTGAAGCTGCGCTCCGCGAACGCCTTCGCCCCCGGCGTCGGCCGGGCGTTGAACAGCGTGACCAGGTCCTTGCACTTGGCATCCTTCGAGGACAGCTTGGAGTCGTCCTCCCCGCCGCTGTTGTCGATCGAGAGCCCGGCCGGAAGGTCGGCCAGGGCCAGCAGGGCCTTGGTCAGCTCCGCGTTGGTTCGCGGCTTGGCGGCCGGGGGAGCGGTCGTCGCCGGCGGCGTGGACGGGGCCGGCGAGGTCGGGGTCTCGCTCGGCGTCGGGGTGGCGCTCGGCGCCGAGGACGACGTACTGGCGCTCGGTGAGGTGGCGGCCTTGCCGGAATCGCCGTTACAGGCGGCCAGCGAGGTCACCAGACCGGCGGTGAGCGCGAGCGAGACGAGGGAACGCTTGATCAACATCGGGACAGTTCCTCCAGGTCGGGGACACGACGAAACGATTGCCGACCAGACTTCCCGGCGCACCTGCGCCGCACTCTAGCCCGGAAATCGATCTACTTTCGTTGCAACTTGCTGCAGTTCAGGCCCAGGACCACCGGACGTCGAGGGAGACCTGGATGGTGTTCTCTCCCGGCGTGACCGACAGCTCCGACCGGTAGGCGTCGGACGCCTTGCCCGCGGCGAGGCTCACGCCGAACGGGGCGTGACCGTAGCTCTCGGCGACGGCCGAGATCGAGCCGAGCGACTGCCCCGCCAGCGCGGCGAGTTGCGCCGCCTTCTCCCTGGCCTGGGCGAAGGCGAGCTCACGCGCCTGCTCCATCAGCGGCTTCTTGTCCTCGATGTCGAACTGGAGGTGGTCCAGCCCCAAGTTGTTGCCTGCGGCATCCACCGCCGCGTTCAGCAACCGGCCGAAACCGGTCAGGTCGCGGGTCGTCACGGTGAGCGAGTGCGACGCGCGATAGCTGGCGACGGCCATCGAGTCGGCGTACTGCGGGTAGACGTTGACCGAGCTGGTCTGGAGGTCGTCCGCGGTGACCCCCTGCGCGCTCAGCGCGGCATGCACGGCGTCGGTCTTCTCCGCCACCTGCGCGACCGCGGCGGCCACGTCGGCGGCATCGTGTCCGACACTCAACGTCAGGCGCAGCAGGTCCGCCGCTCCCGTTGCCTGCCCGGTCCCAGTCACTGTGATCCCAGAGTCCATACCAGCAGTCTGCCAGGCCGGACCGACACCGGCTCAGAGAACTGGCGTCTTGCTTGGGGTGGGGGTGGGGGTGACGATGGCTGGATGGAGCTTGGGTCTTATGCGTCTGGGGTGTCTGAGGTTGGGTTGTTGGGGGAGACGATCGGGGAGAACCTCAGGCGGACGGTTGCGGAGTACGGGGAGCGGGAGGCGCTGGTTGAGGTGGCCAGCGGGCGGCGGTGGACTTACGGGGAGTTCGGGGCGGCCGTTGACGAGTTCGCGCGGGGGTTGATGGCGCGGGGGATCGAGAAGGGGGATCGGGTCGGGATCTGGGCGCCGAACTGTGCGGAGTGGACGATCACGCAGTACGCGACGGCGTCGATCGGGGCCATTCTGGTCAACCTGAACCCGGCGTACCGGACGCATGAGTTGGCGTTTGCGCTGAACCAGTCCGGGGTGAGGCTGCTGATCTCGGCGACCGAGTTCAAGACGAGTGACTATCGGCGGATGGTCGGTGAGGTGCGGGCGGACTGCGCGGCGCTGGAGGACGTGGTCTACATCGGTACGCCGGACTGGGACGCGGTCGTCGAGGCCGCCGGGCTGGTCAGCCAGGAGCAGTTGGACGAGCGCGCGGCGCAGCTCAGCTTCGACGATCCGATCAACATCCAGTACACGTCCGGGACCACCGGCTTCCCCAAGGGCGCGACGCTTTCGCACCACAACATCCTCAACAACGGCTACTTCGTCACCGAGACGATCGCCTTCACCCCGGACGACCGGCTCTGCATCCCGGTGCCGTTCTACCACTGCTTCGGCATGGTGATGGCCAATCTCGGCTGTACGACGCACGGCGCCTGCATGGTGATTCCCGGTCCCGCGTTCGACCCGGCCGCGACGCTGCGGGCCGTCCAGGACGAGCGCTGCACCGGTCTGTACGGCGTACCGACCATGTTCATCGCCGAGCTCGGCCTGCCGGATTTCGCCTCCTACGACTTGACCAGCTTGCGGACCGGCGTGATGGCCGGCTCGCCGTGCCCGGTCGAGGTGATGAAGCGTTGTGTCGCCGACATGCACATGGCCGAGGTCGCCATCTGTTACGGGATGACCGAGACCTCGCCGGTGTCGACGCAGACCCGCCGCGACGACGACCTGGAGCGCCGTACGTCGACCGTCGGCCGCGTGATGCCGCATGTCGAGGTGAAGGTGGTCGACCCCGCGACCGGCCTGGTCGTACGACGCGGCGAACCGGGCGAACTCTGCACCCGCGGGTACTCCGTCATGCTCGGCTACTGGGACGAACCCGAGAAGACCGCCGAGGCCATCGACAGTGCACGCTGGATGCACACCGGCGACCTTGCGGTGATGCGCGACGACGGGTATGTGAACATCGTCGGCCGGATCAAGGACATGGTGATCCGCGGTGGCGAGAACGTCTACCCGCGCGAGATCGAGGAGTTCCTCTACACCCATCCCGACATCGCCGACGTCCAGGTGATCGGCGTACCGGACAACCGGTACGGCGAGGAGCTGTGTGCCTGGATCAAGCTCAAGGAGGGGGCGGCGCCGCTCGATGCGGCGGCCGTCAAGGAGTTCGCGACCGGCAAGCTCGCGCACTACAAGATCCCGCGGTACGTGCTGGTGGTCGACGACTTCCCGATGACGGTGACCGGCAAGATCCGCAAGGTGGAGATGCGCGAGAAGTCAGTCGGCCTGCTCGGCCTCGGCTAGGGTCGCGGCAAACGCCTTCAAATGCGGGGTTTCCTCGCCACGGCGCCAGATCAGTCCGAGCGCGGAGTCCGGTACGCCGGTGATCGGGATGTGCCGGATGTCAGCGCGCTGGTTGTACTCCGCCGTCGGGCGGCACAGCAGCATGCCGCCACGGTTGGAGGCGATCATCGACAGCCCTTCTTGCAGGGTGCGTACTTCGGGACCTGGCGGGATCAGCTTGCCGTTCGGGGTGTGGGCAGGGGCCTGCGCCTGCCGCCAGTAGCCGGGGGCGGGGCCGGCGACGGAGATCAGCGGGGTGTCGGCGAGGTCCTCCGCGGTCACCGTGTCTCGGTGTGCGAGCGGGTGCCGGGTGGAGACCGTGAGGGTCTGCGGTTGCTTGGAGAAGATCGGGCCGAGCACGAGGTCATCCTCGGCGACGGGCAGCAGTACTACGGCCGTGTCGACCTCACCGCGACGCAATGCGCTGAACGGATCGTTCAGCGGCAGCTCGGTGACCTCGATCGTGCAGCCCGGGTACTCCTCCTGGAATGCCGCGACGGCCTTGAGGATGTCGTCGTTCGCTGTTCCCTGGAACCCGATCCGCAGTCGCCCTTCGACGCCACGCGCGGTCTGCCGGGCCGACTCGACCACCCGCTCCAGAGCGGCGTACGCCGGACGCAGTGACGCCACGAACTCCCGGCCGAGGGGAGTCAGGCTGACCCGCCGGCTGGTCCGCTCGACGAGCTTGCCGCCGATCCGGTGTTCGAGCGACCGGAGCAGCTGACTCACCCGGCTCTGGGACAGGTAGAGGCGCTCCGCGGTCCGGCCGAAGTGCAGCTCGTCGGCCAGCACCAGGAAGCACTCGAGTTCCCGGATCTCCAGACTGATGGCAACCTCCCCGATCGATGAGCTCACCTAATACAAGGATGAGGACATCATCGTTGTTCCCGTTCGCTGACGGGCGTTGGCTTGGGGCCATGACACAGGTTCTGCAGAGGCCCGAGACAACAGCCGCGAAAGGGTGGGCCGCGGCGGCGGCCATGGCGGTGACCATCTTCAGCGTGGTGACGGCGGAGATGCTGCCGGTGGGTCTGCTGACGCCGATCGGCGCAGACCTCGCGGTCAGCGAGGGGACGGCCGGGCTGACGTTGACGGTGACCGGGCTGGTGGCGGCGTTGTCGGCGCCGGTGCTGCCACGGGTGCTCGGCACGATCGACCGTCGGGCGGTGCTGGTCGGGTTGATGGTGCTGCTGGCGGTCGCGAGCATGGTGGCGGCTTGGGCACCGACGTTCGCAGTACTGGTGGTGGCGCGGGTGTTGACCGGGGTGACGATGGGCGGCGTGTGGCTGCTGACGGTAGGGCTGGCACCCCGGCTGGTGGCGGCCCGCTCTGTCGGCCCAGCGACGTCGTTGATCTTCAGTGGCATCGCGGTGGCGTCAGTACTCGGCGTACCGGCTGGTGCGTATGTCGGTGAGCTCGCCGGCTGGCGGTGGGCGTTCGCTTCGCTTGGGCTCCTGGTGCTCGCTCTGGCCGCCGTACTGGCCTACTTGCTCCCTCCGCTGCCAGCTGCGGCGCCGACCCAGGTGCGCGACATACTGAGGTTCACCCAGGTACGCCGCGGTCTGTTGCTGACGGCTCTCTTGGTCACCGCGCACTTCTCGGCGTACACCTACATCCGCCCAGTGCTCGAAGAGGTCGCCGACGCCGGCCCTGCGCTGATCAGCTTGCTGCTGCTCACCTACGGCGTCGCCGGGGTGCTCGGGAACTTCGTAGCCGGTGCTGCGAAGTCGGCGCGCAAGATGCTCGCCTACATCTCCGCAGTACTCGCTGGAGCCGTCCTGCTGCTGCCACTACTCGGTACTACGGCAGCGGGAGTCCTTGTATTGCTGGCGATCTGGGGCTTTGTCTATGGCGGCGTCACCGTCACCACACAGGCCTGGCTGCTCGGGGCAGCTCCTCGAGAGCAAGCGGAAGCCTCCTCTGCGCTACTGGTCGGAGTGTTCAACGCAGCGATCGCTCTGGGCGCATTCGCCGGCGGCCGAGTCATCGACGCCATCGGCACCACCGGCACGACCTGGCTCGCAGGACTGCTGGCTCTCGCCGCGCTCGGAGTCGCGGTGAACAGCGGTCGCCAGCGCGCCTAGGCTGAAACTTGCTCCTAGCAAGCAAACGGCTGTCCAGCCGCAACGGGAGTAGAGCGCGGTCGACAGGATCGCGCCCAGCGCGCTGCCAACCGAGTAGAACACCATGTATCCACCGATCAGCCGACTGCCCGCCTCAGGGCGCAGTTCGTAGATTCGGCTCTGGTTGCTGACGTGGATAGTCTGTACGGCGAGGTCAAGCACGATCGCGCCGATCGCCAATGCCCAAATGGAGTGTGGCGTCCAGACGATCAGGAGCCAACTCGTTGCCAGCAGCACCGATGCGCTGATAGTGACCAGTTGCCCACGGCCCTGATCGTTGAGTCGCCCGGCCGGTGCCGCCGCGATTGCGCCTGCGGCCGCGATGAGGCCGAATGCTCCGATCTCGGTGTGTGACAGAGACTGGTCGGTGAGCGGCAGCACCACCGAGCTCCACAAGGTGCTGAACGCCGCGAACACGAAGAAGGCGAGCGTGGCGCGCTTCCGGAACACGGGTTCGCCGGTCCAGACGGTCGCGGTCGAGCGGAGCAGGGCGTAGTACGAGAGATTGGCCTTTTGTTGCTGGGGTGCTTTGAACAAGGTCAGGGCGATCAGCAGGCTCAGTGCGCAGGAGATCAGGTAGACCGAACGCCAGCCGGCCAGGTCGGTGAGCAGGCCTGAAGTGGTGCGGGCCAGGAGGATGCCGATCACGATGCCGCTGGTGACTGTGCCGACCGCGCGACCTCGCTCGGCGGGTGCGCTGAGCGACGCGGCGAAGGCGACCAACGACTGGGTGACGACGGCGAGCAGTCCCACCGCGGCCAGACCGATCAGCAACATCGCGGCGTTGTGGGCTGTCCCGACCAAGGCGAGGGCGATCGCGAGGAGGACGAACTGGGCGCGGATCAGCCGGCGCCGATCGACCAGATCCCCCAGCGGGACGAGAAAGAACAGACCGAGCCCGTACCCGAGCTGGGTGACGGTGACGAAGGCGCCAACCGTCCCGGGCGCGATGCCGAGATCTGCGCCCATCGTGGCCAGCAGCGTTTGCGCGAAGTACACGTTCGCCACCGCCACACCGGCGGCCATGGCCAGGAAGATCCGTTGTGGTTGCATGTTGAAACCGTAGGCGTCGGTGGTAGCATGTTGCAACCATGGTGAAGCGAACAACCTTCGAAACGGCGGACTGCCCGGTCGCGCGGTCGGTCGACGCGGTCGGCGACTGGTGGTCGCTGCTGATCGTCCGGGACGCGTTCGACGGCAGCCGCCGCTTCGGCGAGTTCCAGCGCAGCCTCGGGGTCGCCAAGAACATCCTCAGCGCCCGACTCAAAGCCCTCACTGACAACGGCATCCTCGAACTCGTGCCGGCAGGCGCCCACCACGAATACGTCCTCACCGCCAAAGGCGAGGCGCTGTTCCCGGTGATCGTCGCCCTGCGCCAGTGGGGTGAGGCCTTCTCCTTCGGCCCTGGAGAACCACATTCCCAACTCGTCGACCGCCGCGACGCCAAACCCCTACGTCCCTTGGAAATCCACGCCGCTGACGGCCGCCGGCTCACCCCGGTCGACACCGAGGTCCGCAAACTGGCCTGAGGGCGACTTTAAGGCTGTCTGAACCGTGCCGCCGAAGATCTGGAGAGTCAGATCGACTCAGGGCGGGGAGCGGGAACATGCGAACAGGTCTCACGAAGGCAGCCGGTATCGGAGTACTGGCGGTGTCACTGGTCACCATCGGTTCAGTAGCGTCGGCAGCCGGGCCCGAACCAGTCATCAACGGCTGCGTCGGCAAGGTGACCGGTCTGCTCCGCGTCGTCGACCAGTCGAAGAACCAGACCTGCACCCGGCTGGAGACGCCCATCTCCTGGGCCCAACGCGGAGTACCAGGCCCTGCCGGCCCCGCCGGCCCTGCAGGCCCCGCTGGGCCGACTGGTGCCGCTGGACCTGTTGGACCGGCAGGACCCGTCGGAGCCACTGGACCGGCAGGACCCGCGGGACCGGCCGGTGGGAGCGCGCTCTGGGCGAGGGTTCAGACCCGGGATGGCGAGAACAACAACTACGTAGCCACCATCGTCAGCCAGAGCCATGCCGTAGCTGTCGCCTTCAACCCGTCGACCAACCACTACTTGGTCCACTTCGACCGCGCGGTGGCCCAGTGCGCGGCACAGGTGACCGTCGTGAGCACCCGCAACCAGATCGCGTCGGTGAGCTACTTCGGCACCCCGGCAGACGCCATCGACGTGTCCTTGTGGATCGACGACTGGAACGCCGCGGTCCCCGGCGACTTCGTCCTCACCGTCAACTGCTGACCTAGCGGACCGCGGCGAGCGCTGCCGAGTCCTCTTCGCCGAAGACGTCTTCCAGCTTCTCGGGGGAGTAGTCGAGGTCTATGCCGGCGACGTCGGCTCCTACTGCTGACTCGATGGCGCCGAGGCGGCGGGTGGCTCGGTCGCCCGCGTAGGTCATCAGCGCGGTCGGGTCGATCTCCGGTGGGATCTCCGGCATGTTCTCCAAGGCCCACTGGATCTGGGTCAGTGCATGCGGGAGCAGCTCTTCCATCGTGTCCGTGACGACTTTCCAGTTCGACTCGTCGGCGGCGATGTGGCGGCGGCACGTGAACGTGCCCCACGCCATGTGCCGCCGCTCGTCGTCGCCGATCCGCCGCACCAACTCCTGCATCCCCGGCAGGACACCGCGCGCCGTACAGAGCAGGTTCCACGCGTGATACCCGGTCAAGGCCAAAGTGCCTTCCACCACGTGGTTGTAGGTGACCGACGCTCGCACCTGATTCGCCGGGGACGGATCGCCCGCCAACGACTTCAACGCCACCGGCAGGGCCTCGTAGAAGATCGCCCGGTAGCCAGGGTTGTTCTCGATGTACCGGTGCAGGTCGTCCTTGACCCCGACCGCGTCCAGCCACATCCGGAAGACCGCGGTGTGCTTGGCTTCCTCGAAGCAGAACTGGGTCAGGTACATCTCGTCGCCCAGGCGCCCCTCGGCCGCCATCGCAGCCAGAAACGGCTGGATGTCCTCGGTGACCGCCTCCTCGCCCGCAATGAACTGCGCGCACAGCATCAGCGCCGCCTCGCGCTCGTTGTCCGTGAAGGTCTCCCAGTCGCGAGCGTCCTGGCTGAGGTCGATGTCGCGCGGATTCCAGAACTTCCGGTTGCCCTTGTCGAACAGCCGCAGCGGCAACGCGTCCCAGTTCAGCCCGCCCTCCCGCAACGAGCTGAAACCCTGCCGGTGAAGGGGATTCATACCTGCCTCCGAGAGGTGAGAAAGGGACCGAGTACCTGCGCGATCTGCTCCGCGACCGCGGCCGGAGCCGCGCCGGGGTTGACGATGTGGCTCAGTACGACGCGCAGCGCGACGTCCACGCAGGCCGTCGCGTCCTCGGCCGGTACTTCGGGCCAGTGCTCGCGAACGTGGATCCCCAGCCGCTGCTGACAGAGCTCCAGGACCTGCTGCCCACGCGTGGTCAGCAGCTGACTGGCCTGGTCGGACCCCGGCTGGCCGAGCGCGGCCTTCACCAGCGGGTTGTCCGCCGCGAGGTTGAGGGCGCGCTCGACGGCGGCGCGGAGACCGTCGATCGGGTCGGCGTGGGCGGACAGCGCCTCGTTCACGTCGACCAGGAACCGCTCGGTCTCCCGCGCCGCCACCGCCTCGAGCACGCCCCACTTGTCGCCGAACTCGTTGTAGACGGTCTGCCGGGACACCCCGGTACGCCGTCCGACGTCGGCCATCCGCAACTCGTCGTACCCGCCGCTGACGATCGCGTCGTACGCCGCGTCGAGCAACTCGTCCCGCAACCTGCGCTTGGTCCGCTCGGCAAACGACTCCATGCGGTCCAGGGTTTACATTGAGCCCAAAGATGTCAAGAGGCGGGACATAAATCAGGAAACGTCAAGCCGAGAAATGCGCGGCATCGCCCGTTCTCGGCGTACTGCGAACGCCGTCGACGCTGACCGGCACGTCGCCCGCCAGCGTGATCCGGTGCAGTCGGCGAGGCTGGTCGTCATAGTCGGCGACCCCGTAGTGCTGGGTCGCGCGGTTGTCCCAGATCGCCAGGTCACCCGGCTGCCACTGCCAGCGCACGGTGTTGTCGAGGTTGGTGATCCGGTTCTGCAGCAACTGGAACAGCGCGGTCGTCTCCGCCGAGCTGAACCCGACGAAACGGCGTACGAAATGCCCCAGCACCAACGACCGTTCGCCGGTCTCGGGGTGAACCCGCACCACCGGATGCTCGGTCTCGAACAACTGGGAGACGAACTGCTCCCGATGCGTCTGGACCTTCACATCCACCCCGCCGATCCGGACCTCGTCCGCCGCGCCCGCGTAGTCGTAGACGTTGCTGTGCACCGCCCACAGCCGATCGACCAGCGCCTGCAGCGGCCCGGGCAGCTTCTCGTACGCCGCCACCGTGTTCGCCCAACTCGTCGCGCCCCCGTACGCCGGCAGCGTGACGGCCCGGAGGATGCTGATCGCCGGGATCCGGTCGACGAACGTGACGTCGGTGTGCCAGCTGTTCGCCTTGCCGTAGTCCGAGTCGATCGGCAAGACGTTCGCCGCGCCCTCGAGGCTCTTCGAGGTCGGATGCGCCAGCGTCGGGGTGCCGAGCAGGTTCGCGAAAGCGAGCTGACCGGCGTCGTCCAGGTGCTGCTGGTCGCGGAGGAAGATCACCTTGTGGGTCAGCAGTGCCTGCCGGATCGCGGCGACGACGGCCGGGTCGAGCTCGCCGCCGAGGCGTACGCCGCCGATGGTGGCGCCGAGCGCTCCGCCGGTCTTGCTGACCGTGATGGTGGGTGTTTCGAGCTGGGTGGTCATGGTTCGGGCTCCTTGGGTGAGGGTTAACACCCATAATCCAACTGATTTAGTAGACATAGGCGCTGTTTCGGGATGCGAGACCGGTCGCCGGAGGGGACGACGTAGGGTTGGGGACGTGTCAACCGCCGAGATGCAGTCGTCCCAGTCCGCTCAGCCGGCGTCCGCCGACGTACCGGAGCTGGTTGTCGGGTTCGACCTGGACATGACGCTGATCGACTCCCGGCCGGGCATCAAGGCCGTCTGGGACCTGCTGGTCGCGGAGACCGGGGTCGCGATCGACACCGACCTGGTGGTGAGCAGGCTCGGGCCGCCGCTGACCTGGGAGATGGCCAACTGGTTCCCGGCCGAGCAGGTCGACGCGATGGTCTCGCGGTACCGCGAGCACTACCCGGACCACGCGATCACCGGGAGTCTGCCGCTGCCTGGCGTCGAGGAGTCGCTGGCCGCAGTACGGGCGCTTCGGGGGCGCACTGTGGTGGTTTCGGCGAAGTACCAGCCCAGTGTCGAGCTGCACCTGCAGCACCTTGGTCTGGACGTCGACGAGCCAGTGGGCGACCTGCATGGGGCTGAGAAGGGCACTGCGCTGCGGGAGCACCAGGCGACCATCTATGTCGGCGACCACACGGCTGACATCGACGGTGCGCGGGCTGCTGGAGCAGTAGCGGTGTCTGTGGCCACTGGGCCGTTCACTGCCGATGAGCTGCGGGCCTACGGCGCGGACGTCGTACTGAACGACTTGACCGAGTTCCCGGCCTGGCTGGACGAGTACGTGCTCGAGCAGCGGCTGGAAGCGCTCATGAAGCGCCTGTCCAGCTACGAGAGCATGGTGGTCGCCTTCAGCGGCGGCGCCGACTCTGCCTTCCTGCTGGCCGCGGCAGCGCGCGCTATCGGCCCGGCGAACGTAGTAGCGGCTACTGCCATCAGCCCGAGCCTGCCAGTGGCCGAGCTGGAGCCGGCCGCGCACTTCGCCGACAGCATCGGCGTACGGCATGTCACGCCGCACACGCACGAGATGGAGCGCGAGGGCTACCAGGCCAACGCCGGTGACCGGTGCTACTTCTGCAAGGCCGAGCTGGTCGAGACGCTGCAGCCGATCGCCGACGAGTTCGGCATCGAGGCCATCGCGACCGGGACGAACGCGGACGACGCGATCGCCGGCTTCCGGCCGGGCATCAAGGCGGCGTTCGAGCGCGGCGCGATCACCCCGCTGCGCGACGCCCGGCTGACCAAGGCGCAGATCCGCGAGGCGTCCCGCAGCTGGGGACTCGAGACCTCCGACAAGCCGGCCGCCGCCTGCCTGTCGAGCCGGATCGCGTACGGCATCCGGATCACGCCGAACCTGCTGGCCCGGGTCGACCGCGCCGAGCAGGCGGTCCGCAACCACCTCGCGCCGTACGGCGTCCAGAACGTGCGGGTCCGCGACCTGGGGGAGACGGCGAGCATCGAGATCGACTTCGCGCTGCTCGGCACGGTCAACCACGCCGAGCTGATCGAGCTGGTCCGGGCCGAGGGCTTCATCGCCGCCGCCGTCGATGCCCGTGGCTTCCGCTCCGGCTCGATGAACGAGCGGCTGGCGAACCCTGAGCGCTACCGCTGAATTGCCGGGGGTGCGGAATCGTTTCCTCATCAGGTAGTTTCCCGGAGGCGCGGGCCTCCTGGTTCACGTACGCTGGGTAGTCGGCCGGGCAGCTTGTCCGTCCGACCTCCGTCCTGTTCCGACGATTGACACCGAAGAGGTTCCCGTGCCTGTTGGCAAGGTCAAGTGGTATGACTCCGAGAAGGGGTTCGGCTTCCTCAGCAAAGAGGAGGGCGGGGACGTTTACGTGCGCGCCGAGGCGTTGCCGGCCGGAGTGACCAGCCTCAAGCCGGGCCAGAAGGTCGAGTTCGGGGTGGTCGAGGGCCGCAAGGGTGAGCAGGCGCTGCAGGTCCGGCTGATCGACCCGCCGCCGTCGGTGGCCAAGGCGATGCGGCCGAAGCCGGAGGAGATGGCGCTCGTCATCGAGGACCTGATCAAGCTGCTCGACAACATCGGCGAGGGCTACCGCCGCGGCCGCCACCCCGACGCCAAGGCCGCCCGCGGCGCCGCCACCGTCCTGCGCGGCGTCGCCGACAAGCTCGACATCTGACCGGTACTACGCACACGGGCCGGCTGAGCCGGTGGCGTCCGACCGGTACTACGTCCGGCGGGCGATCAGCGCCTCGATGCCGTCCAGCACGGTGTCGAGGCCGAAGATGAACTCGCCGGCGTCGTAGTCCACATCGAAGTCCTCCGCGGGCCTCGACCGCAGGTTCCCGGCGATCGTCGGGAAGCGGTCGGGGTCCGCGAGCATGGTCAGCCGCTGCACGTAGAGCTGGTTGGCCTCGGGTGCCTGTTGCGCGTCCGGCGTCATACCCGCGGTCAGCGCACCGGCACCGCGCACGTAGATGTTCACCAGCAGCATCGCGGACAGGCTGTCCGCCGGGCTCAGCGCGGTGTCCTCGAAGGACCGCAGGCCGTGCTCCATCCACTCCAGCTGCATCGGTGACAGCGGTGGTTCGCGCACCGGCACCTGGAGCACCCAGGGGTGCCGCCGGATCGCGTCCCGGAACGCGACGGCCCAGGCGGTGATCCGCTCCCGCCAGCCCGCCGCGGGGTCGATCGGTGCGGGCGGCCCGAACGCCTGCTCCAGCATCACGACGTACAGGTCGTCCTTGGAGTCGACGTACCGGTAGAGCGACATCGTGGTGAAGCCGAGCTCGGCCGCGACCTTGCTCATCGAGACCGCGCCGAGGCCGGCCGTGTCGGCCAGCTTGATCGCCGCGGCGCCGATGTCGCTGATGTGGAACGTCGGCTTCGGCCCCGGACGGGCCGGCCCCTCCAGGCCCCAGAGCTGCTGGAGCACGCGGGGCAGGTCCTCTGCGGTCATCGCCGATCCCTTCTCGAAGCCATCTGTTTACATCATAGACAGATCGTGGGTATGGTCTGCGTATGGCGCACACAGTGTGCGTCGTACACAGATCTCCTGGAGGGGTGCGATGAGCACATCAGAGCTGACCGGAGCCAAGGCCGGCCGGAAGGAATGGACCGCTCTCGGCGTGCTCGCGCTGCCGCTGCTGCTGGTCTCGATGGACGTCTCGGTGCTGTACTTCGCGGTCCCGTACATCGGTGCCGACCTGGGTGTCTCGGCGACCCAGCAGCTGTGGATCTTCGACATCTACGGGTTCGTCCTGGCCGGGCTGCTGATCACGATGGGCTCGCTCGGCGACCGGATCGGCCGTCGCCGGTTGCTGATCTTCGGCGCGATCGCGTTCGGCCTCGCGTCGGTCGCCGCGGCGTACGCGCAAACACCCGAGCAACTGATCGCCGCCCGCGCGGTGCTCGGCATCGGGGGCGCGACGCTGATGCCGTCGACGCTGGCGCTGATCCGGAACCTGTTCCACGACCCGGTGCAGCGGCAGAAGGCGATCGCGTTCTGGAGTGCGGTGATGCTCGGCGGCATCTCGCTCGGCCCGGTGCTCAGCGGCGTACTGCTCGAGCACTTCTGGTGGGGCTCGGTGTTCCTGATCAACACTCCGGCGATGCTCCTGCTGCTGGTGCTGGCGCCGCTGCTGCTGCCGGAGTTCAAGAGCGCGGTGACGGGCCGGTTCGACCTGTTCAGCTCGGTGCTGTCGCTGGCCGCGGTGCTCCCGGTGATCTGGGGCATCAAGGAGATGGCCGCGCATGGCGTCGAGACGCTGCCGGTGGTCAGCATCGTGGTGGGTCTGCTGGTCGGCTACGCCTTCCTGCGTCGGCAGCGGACTGCTGAGCACCCGATGATCGAACTGGCGATGTTCCGCAACCGCGCCTTCAGCGGAGCACTCGCCGCCAACACGATCGGCACGCTGGCGCTGGTGGGCAACGCGGTCTTCATGACGCAGTACCTGCAGCTGGTGCTCGGCATGGGTCCGCTCAAGGCCGCTCTGTGGTCGCTGGCGCCGTCGCTGGTCGTCGGCGCTGCGGCTCCGCTGGGCGCAGCACTGGCCCGGAAGATCGACCGGGCGTACGTGCTGGGTCTCGGCTTCGTGGTCGCGGCGAGCGGGTTCGGCGTACTGACCCAGATGCATGTGGACAGCAGCCTCGCAGTGCTGCTCGTTGGCGCCGGTCTGCTGGCGGCAGGCCTGGTGATGGTGATGTCCCTGGTCACCGAGGCAGTAGTCGGCGCGGTAGCCCCGGAACGGGCCGCCTCAGCCTCGGCGCTGATGGAAACCTGCAGCGAGTTCGGCGGCGCGCTGGGCATCGCAGTACTGGGCAGCATCGGTACTGCGGTCTACCGGGCGGACCTAGACCTCCCGCCCACCATCCCAACCGCTGCCGCCACCACAGCCCACGAGGGCCTCTCCGGCGCCGCCGCAGCAGCAGCCCAACTCCCCACCGACCTAGCCACAACGGTCCTCACCGCGGCCCGCCACTCCTTCAGCCACAGCATGAACATCACGTCAGTAGTAGGCGCCCTCCTCCTACTAGCCACCGCCCTCGCAGTAACCCTCGTACTACGAGGCACCACCCCGCAGTCGCCCGAGGCCAGCTCTGTGGAGTCACCCGATCCTGAGCTCGACGTCACCGCCACGCGGTAGCGCCGGACGGGAATCCCGCCGCCTGCTCCTCTGAAACTAGCGGGGCGGGCGGCGGCGGAAGGGGTTGCGACGTGGGGGCGGGGGTGGCGGTGAGGTTTTGTTTTCGAGGGTTTTTTCGGCGGCCCAGGGGGCCTCGTCGACGGTGGTTTCGTCGTCGTCTTCGTCCGGCTGGCCGCTCCACCAGCGGCCGACCGTTGGGGGAGTGGAAGGGCGGGCGCCGTCTGGGGTTGGGGATGTCGGGTCGACCTGGATTTCGATGGTGGGTTCGTCGACTCGGGTGGTGGGGGTGGGGCGGGAGCGGGCGGCTCGGCGTTCGGCGATCGACTCGGGAGCGCCGCTGCTCAGGATCGTGCGGGTGAAGCCGGGCTCGCGAGTCCCCGGCCGGGAGCCGGGGTCGGGTTGGCTGGAAGCGCGGGCGTTGGGGACTGGGCGGGAGTCGTGGTGATGCGCCGGTACGACGGTACTGCGAGGTCCCGATCCGTCCACTCCCGTCGAGCGCGGTCCCGACGGCGGTTGCGGGGCGGGCTTCTGGCGGATGACCAGGATGACAGCGAGGATCAGCACCCCGGCCAGGAAACCGAAGCCGAGGCGCGGGATCAGCGGGAGCACGATGCCGCACGCGCCGCCGATCACCCAGGACAGTTGCAGCACCGTCTCCGAGCGCGCGAACACCGACGTCCGCACGGTCTCCGGTACGTCGCGCTGGATCATCGCGTCCAGCGACAACTTGCCCAGCGAACTGCACAGGCCAGCGACCAGCCCGAGCACGATCAGCAACGGGAACCCGTAGAACACCGCCACCGCGATCGCCACCGTCGCGTCTGCGAGCAGCACGACCAGCACCACCGCCTCGGGTTTTCGGGCTTTGAGCAACGATCCGACCAGGGTGCCGAGGCTGTTCCCGATCCCGGCCGCCGCGATCACCGCGCCCGCGGCCAGCGCGCCGTCGATCCCGTTGATCGGTTTGTCCCGCAGCAGGAACGCGAGGTACATGGTCAGGAAGCCGGACACGAAGCGCAGCCCGAGGTTGCACCGGATGCCGCGGGCCACCGCGGCAGTGATCGCCCGCCGCCGGGCGTCGCGCCCCGCAGTACCGGTCATCTCTTCGCCGGCTGGTGAGTCGACGCGGCTGGGCAGGCGGATCGCGAGGATCAGGCCGATCGTGTAGACCAGCGCGGCCCAGCGCAGCGACCACTCCGGTCCGATCGCGGCGAACGCGCCCGCGATCCCGGCGCCGACGGTCGCGCCGGCCACACCGGCGAGCGAGATCCGCGAGTTGGCCGTGACGAGGGTGATCTCCTTCGGCAACAACCGCGGTACTGCGGAAGCGCGCGTGACGCCGTACGCCTTGGACGCGACCAGGCACCCGAGCGCGGCCGGGTAAAGCCAGGTGGAACTGTCGTGGATCGACGCCGCGAGACTCCAGACGAGGAACCCGCGCAGCCCGAGCGTGCCGCCGATCGCCCAGCGCCGCCCGTGCCGGAACCGGTCGAGCACCGGCCCGATCAGCGGAGCCATCAACGCGAACGGCGCCATCGTCAGCAGCAGGAACAACGCGACCCGGTCGCGCGCCTGCGAGCTCGGTACTGCGAAGAACACCGTGCCCGCGAGCGAGACCGCGAAGGCGGTGTCACCGGCCGCGTTCACGAAGCCGAGCTCGATCAGCCGCGACAGCCCGGACTCGCCCGCACCCTGAGCGCTGGTCAGCCCACGGATCCGCCGCCCGGTCGCTTTCCCCACCCGCCCGGTGACGCCCGCGGTCTTCCGCGACACGTTGGCGAACCCAGCAGCCCCGACCTTGGAGGCGTGCCCAACCTTCTTCCCAGCCGCCCCCACCTTCTTCCCAGCACTCCCCAACCGCTCACCCGCCCGCCGCTGCCCAGCGCCGCCGGAGCCGTCACCGCCCGACCCGGTACTACGTTGCGAGCCGCTCCTGCGTTGTTCTGCGGACCCGTTGCCGCTGGTGTGCTGGCTGCCTGGGCGACCGCCTTCGGCGCCCTGGCGCGGGGGGTTGTCGGGGTCCGGGCGTTCCATGTCACCATCCTGCCTTGTGCGGGGGACAGACCGGAGTCTCCACGCGGTTCGGATCGTGGCGGCAGGCGTGCGAGAATGACCGATTGTGACTCCCGTCAAGACTCCGGAACCGGTCCGCGCCAAGCCCGACGCCGTCTGCGTCGCGGCGGTCGAACCTGCCCGCGAGGCGGCGATCGCCGAGGCCGGTGCCGCCCAGATCGGTGAGCACCTCGGTCACCTGGTCGAGGGTGAGCGGCTCGTCACGCACTACTTCGCCTCCACCCACCCCGGGTACCGCGGCTGGCGCTGGGCGGTCACGCTGACCCGCGCCTCGCGCGCCAAGACCGTGACGATCAACGAGGTCGTCATGCTGCCGGGCGACGACGCGATCGTCGCGCCCGAGTGGGTGCCGTGGTCGGAGCGCGTCCAGCCGGGCGACCTGCGCCCCGGCGACCTGTTCCCCACGCTGCCGGACGACCCGCGACTCGAGCCCGGCTACACCGAGACCGGCGCGCCCGACGAAGTACTGGCCGTCGTCGACGAGCTCGGCCTCGGGCGCGAGCGGGTGCTGTCACCGATCGGCCGCGAGGAGGCCGCCGACCGCTGGTACGCCGGTGACTTCGGCCCGTCGTCGGCGATCGCGCAGGCCGTTCCGTACAAGTGCTTCGCCTGCGGCTACTGGATCCGGCTGAACGACAGCCTCGGCCAGGCGTTCGGCGCGTGCACCAACGAGATGGCGCCGGGCGACGGCCGGATCGTGTCCTACGACTACGGTTGCGGCGCCCACTCGGACGCCGTGATCGAGGCGCCCGACCAGCCGTCGACCGTGCACGCCTTCGACACCACCGGGTACGACGAACTGGCGATGGAAACCGTCCAGGCGCTGAACCCCGTCGACGAGGACGCGGAGGAGGCGGACGCAGTACAGGCCGAGGTTGAAGCCGCCGCCGAGCCGCCGTCGGACGACGAGGTCCAGGCAACTACGGCCGAGGAAATCGCCGCGGACGTCCAGGCGTCCACCGCTGAGGACGACGACGCGGAGATCCCGATGCCCACCCCCGAGGAAATCGAAGCGGAAGCCACCGCGAACTACTAGTTCAGTCCTCGATCTCGGAGCGGTGGCCGGCCTGGATGGCGGCCCAGCGGTGACGGCAGTAGAGCAGCCCGATCCAGCCCAGCCCGAAGCCGGCCACGGTGACCCACAACCACCACTCGTCGCCGCTCTTCTTCAGGTCGTCGCGGAAGAACAGCACCACCAGGAACGCGAGCGCCCAGGCGATGATGCCGACGATCACCGTCGGGATGCCGGACAGGTCCAGCGGCTTGACCTCGGCGTGCACCAGTTCCCCGCGCGCCAGCTGACTGGTCGGGTCGTTGCGCTTCTTCGAAGCCGGCACCTGCTCGGGATCTGCCACGAGCCCACCTTAGCCGCCCGCGATTCGCCGGCCGCAGGTGTCCCGATTCGCTCGCCACGGGCCGATGCCACCTGGCACCATGCCGTCATGAGCTCGCCACCAGCCGCCACCGCCCGCTCCGGGTCCGGCTTCCTAGACTCCTTCTTCAAGATCAGCCAGCGCGGTTCGACGCTCGGCCGCGAGGTGCGCGGCGGACTCGTCACGTTCTTCACGATGGCCTACATCGTCGTGCTGAACCCGCTCATCATCGGCACCGTCAAGGACGGCGCCGGCCAGTACGTCGGTGGCGGCACCGACCCGGGACTCGCGATCGCCAAGATCGCGGTGGCGACCGCGCTGGTGGCGGGCGTGATCACCATCCTGATGGGCCTGGTCGCGAACTTCCCGCTGGCGCTGGCCACCGGGCTCGGCCTGAACGCGTTCATCGCCTTCAGCGTGGCCAGCAAGATGACCTGGGCCGACGCGATGGGCCTGGTGGTGATCGAGGGGATCATCATCTTGGTGCTGGTCCTGACCGGCTTCCGGAGAGCGGTCTTCGAGGCCGTGCCCCGTCAGCTCAAGATCGCGATCAGCGTCGGGATCGGCCTGTTCATCGCGTTCATCGGCGTGGTCGACGCCGGCTTCGTCCGCCGCCCCTCGGCGGCCGGTGGACCGCCGGTCGAACTCGGTGTCGGCGGCAACCTTCGCGGCTGGCCGGTACTGATCTTCGTGATCGGCCTGGTGCTGATCATCACGCTGTACGCGCGCAAGGTGAAGGGCGCGATCCTGATCGGCATCCTGACCGCGACGGTGCTCGCGATCGTGGTCGAGTCGATCGCGAACATCGGGGCCCGGTCCGCCGAGAACCCGGGCGGCTGGGGCCTGAGCGTGCCGAAGCTGCCGGACCAGTGGTTCACCACCCCGAACCTGGACACGATCGGCGAGTTCAACCTGTTCGGCTCGTTCGAGAAGGTCGGCGTGGTGTCCGCGCTGCTGCTGATCTTCACGCTGATGCTGGCCGACTTCTTCGACACGATGGGCACGATGACCGCGATCGGCGCCGAGGCCGGGCTGCTCGATGCCGAGGGCAACCCGCCGAACGCGCAGCGCATCCTGATCGTCGACAGCGTCGCGGCCGCCGCCGGTGGTGCCGCCTCGGTGTCCAGCAACACGTCGTACATCGAATCGGCCTCGGGTGTCGGTGAGGGCGCGCGAACCGGGTTGGCCAGTGTGGTGACCGGGATCTGCTTCCTGATCTCGATGGTGGTCGCGCCGCTGGTCACGCTGGTGCCGTACGAGGCGGCCACGCCGGCGCTCGTGCTGGTCGGCTTCCTGATGATGGCGCAGGTGAAGGGCATCGACTTCGACGATCTCGAGGTGGCGATCCCGGCCTTCCTGACGATCATCCTGATGCCGTTCACGTACTCGATCTCGGCCGGCATCGGCGCCGGGTTCGTCTCCTACGTGGTACTCAAGGTGGTCCGCGGCAAGGCCCGCCAGATCCACCCGCTGATGTGGATCGTGTCCGCGCTGTTCGTCGTGTACTTCGCAATCGGCCCCCTCGGCGACTGGCTCACCTGATCCCGCCGGGTGATAAACTGACAGACGTCTGGGTGACCCCTCTGCGGGGCCGCCCAGAGTCTTGTTTATGGACACCAACGCGTTCCCGACCCAGTCAGCCCGCACCCGCCGCTTCACCCTCGGCCTCCCGCGCGCCTTCACCCTGTCACCCGACGGCCACCGCACCCTCTTCCTCCGCACCCGCGGCCCAGAAGACTCAACCAGTTGCCTCTGGCTACTGGACGAAGCCGGCGAACACCTCCTGGTCGCCCCCGAAACCCTCGGCGCCGACGGCCCCCTCCCCGAAGCCGAACAAATCCGCCGAGAACGCACCCGAGAACAATCCACCGGCGTCGTCGCCTACTCCACCGACACAGCCGTCACGACCGCGACATTCGCCCTGAACGGCGACCTCTGGACCCTTGAGCTCAGGATCGGTGCCCAGCCGCGGCGGGTAGCTACTGCCGGACCTGCGGTCGATCCGCGCCTCGACCCCACCGGGCGTCGAGTCGCGTATGTGACCGGCCGCTCGCTCCACGTAGTAGAAGTTGCTAGCGGCAACGATCAACTGGTTGCTTCCGACGACGATCCTGAAGTGAGCTGGGGGCTGGCGGAGCATGTTGCTGCTGAGTCGATGCATCGGACTCGTGGCTACTGGTGGTCTCCGGACGGCACCCGTCTGCTGGCTGCCCGGGTCGACCAGACGCCGGTCCAGCGGTGGTGGATCGCCGACGCGGCCAACCCCGCCAGCCCGCCGCGCGAGATCGCCTACCCCGCCGCCGGCACCCCCAACGCCCTCGTATCGCTCCACGCCTTCGATCTGACTGGCCAATCAGTCGAGCTGCAGTGGGACAGTACGGCGTACGAGTATCTAACCGCGGCCACCTGGGACTCCCACGGCCCGCTGCTCACCGTGCAGTCCCGCGACCAGCGCACTCTCCAGGTGCTCGCCGCAGACCCCGCGACCGGCCAGACCCACCTCCTGCACGAGCAGCGCGACCCCGCCTGGGTAGAACTCATCCCCGGTACTCCGGCCCGCACAGCATCCGGCAAGCTCGTCCACCCAGAAGACACTCCCGACACCCGCTACCTAACAGTCGACGGCCAACGCGTCACCCCACCCGGCCTGCAGCTCCGCGAAGTCCTCGACGTGACAGGCGAGTCAGTCCTCTTCCGCGCCAGCGACGACCCCAGCGACTGCCACCTCTGGCTGTACGACGAGGAAGGCCTGCACCAACTGAGCGACGGCCACGGCTCGTACGACGGCCTCCGCGCCGGCAGCACCCTCCTCATGAG
Source organism: Kribbella sp. NPDC023855 (assembly GCF_040639475.1). Lineage (NCBI taxonomy): Bacteria > Bacillati > Actinomycetota > Actinomycetes > Propionibacteriales > Kribbellaceae > Kribbella > Kribbella sp. NPDC023855. The sequence continues at coordinate 5,332 of NZ_JBFAAA010000003.1, read as the reverse complement.
CGCCAACACCGAGACCGGCCGCACCTACGCAGTACGCCGCCCCGGCCACCCCGACCAGCCGATCACCTCGCTAGCAGCCAAGCCCTCGGTCACCCCACAGATCACCTGGCTACAAGCAGGCGACCTGCAACTCCGCACAGCCCTACTCCTCCCCTCCTGGCACCAGCCAGGCTCCACCAAGCTCCCAGTACTGATGTCCCCGTACGGCGGCCCCGCCCTAGCCCTGGTGATGCGTGTCAACGGCCACTGGTTCGACACCGCCCAGTGGTACGCCGAAGCCGGGTTCGCAGTCGTCATCGCCGACGGACGCGGTACGCCGGGCCGCGGACCCGCCTGGGAGAAGACGGTCCACCGCGACACCCTGTCAGCGCCGATAGAAGACCAGGTCACCGCTCTGCACGCAGCAGCGGAGTACTGCGCTGACCTGGACCTCACCCGAGTCGGCATCATGGGCTGGAGCTACGGCGGCACACTCGCCACAGCCGCAGTACTGCGTCGGCCGGATGTCTTCCATGCGGCCGTCTCCGGAGCAGGGCCGAGCGACCAGCGCCTGTACGACACGCACTGGCGCGAGCGGTTCCTAGGTCACCCAGACGAGCACCCAGAGGACTACGACCGCTCGTCACCCATCACGGACGCGGCCAAGCTCGAGCGACCGCTCCTGCTGATCCACGGCCTGGCGGACGACAACGTGGTTGCCGCCCACACCCTGCGCCTCTCGAGCGCCCTGCTGGCAGCCGGACGCCCGCACCAGGTCCTGCCGCTGTCAGGCGCGACCCACCTGCCCACCAACGAAGCTGCAGTCGAAGGCCTCATGCGCCACCGGCTCGACTTCCTGAAGACCGCGCTAGCTCTCGGCCGGGACCTGCCGGGCGCGGAGCTCTAGGTACTCGGTGCGGGCGGTGAAGAGCTCGCGGAGCTCGTCGGTGATGTTGTCGAGCCACTCCGCGCGGTACGTCGCGTCCGTCATCAGCGAGATCGAGTAGTACAGGCCGGTGAAGGTCGCGATGCCGGCCGCGACCTTCACCAGCGCGGCGCTGATCAGCAACTGGTAGCCGAGCAGATCGAGCTGGTGGGACCAGCCGCCGGTGTCGATGCCCCAGTTCTCGTAGATGTGCCGGCTGATCGCCAGCATCCCGAAGCCGATGAAGAACAGGCCGACGCCGGCACTGACCACGAGTCCCTGCAGCCACTGGCGGATCACCAGGCTGACGCTGAGGTTCAGCCGCTGGATCCGGCGCAGCGGCGGGCCGGACCCGGCGTCGCGCTCGATCGCGTCCAGTTCCTTCGGCAGCCGCAGGACCAGGAACAAGTCGCTGAGCAGGGAGAAGGAGACCGCCAGGATGATGATGAAGGCGACCGGCATCCCGGCGAAGACCTGCCACATCTCGGTGTTCACGAACAGCACCAGCGAGAACACCAGCAGTAGCGGCAGCGCGCGGACCAGGCTGGCGACCGAGTTGGCCAGCTCGGTGCCGAGCCGGCGGACACCCCAGACCGTCGTACCGATCAGGCCGTAGCCGATCACCAGGTAGACCATGCCGACGAGCAGCAGGTTGCCGATGGCAACGCCGAAGAACTGGCGCAGCTGGACCTCGGTGGCCAGCGGCAACAACGCGGGCAGCAGCACGAAGACGGCCAGCTCCGGCGTACCGAAGCGGGTCGGGAAGGACCAGAACCGGCGGCCGCGGAAGAGGTTCAGCAGCCCGAAGCCCGCGATCAGGACGGCCAGCCCGCCGAGCGCGGCGAGCAGGTTCTGCCACCAGTGCCAGCTGAGCCGGGTGGCGCCGATCATCTCCGCGATGAAGACCAGCGCGAGCACCGGCGTGGCCCGGCTGAAGATGTCGTGGGTGGGGGAGAAGTCCTCGATGAACAGCGGCAGCCCCGCCCGCCGGAACCGCTGCTCGTACCGGGCCAGCTCCGCTGATGTCGCCATGCGCGGAACCCTAGCGCGCCGGGCGGGCAGCTGCGGTGCGCCACCGCGGACAACTGACTTTAGTTAGCAAAGGTAATGAGTTATGCTAACGATATGCCCGAAGTCGTAGCCCAGCAGGTGAAGAGTGACGTCGGGCTGGCCAGTGCCCTGCGGTCGTCCACGTTGCGGTTGTCCCGGCAGATCCGCCGGCAGCGCGTCGAGGGTCACGACCTCACCGCCAACCAGCTCGGCGTGCTCGGTGCGCTCGGCAAGCACGACGCGATGACGATCGGCGAGCTGGCCGCCCACGAGCAGGTCAAGCCGCCGTCGATGACGCGGATCGTGTCCAACATGGAGGAGGCGGGCCTGGTCGTCCGCCGCCCGCACGAGACCGACAAACGCCAGATCGTGGTCGAGCTGACCCAGACGGCGCACGACCTGCTGCACGCCAACCGGCGCCGGCGCGACGAGTGGCTCCAGATGAAGCTGAAGAAACTGACCCCTGAGGAGCGCGACATCCTGCGCAAGGCAGCCCCTGTTCTCGAACGCCTGGCGGCTACATGAGTCCGACCTTCCGCGCGTTCAAGGTCCGCAACTACCGTCTCTACGCCACCGGCGCGATCATCTCCAACGTCGGCACCTGGATGCAGCGAGTCGCCCAGGACTGGCTGGTCCTCGAGCTGACCCACTCCGGTACCGCACTGGGGATCGTCACCGGTCTGCAGTTCCTCCCCGCACTGCTGGTCTCGCCGTACGCCGGTGTGATCGCCGACCGTTTCCCGAAGCGTCGGGTCCTGACCATCACCCAGCTCGCGATGGGCGCCGTCGCTCTGGTCCTCGGCACGATGACCGTGACCGGTGTGGTCGAGGCGTGGCACGTCTACGCGCTGGCCTTCCTGTTCGGTATCGGGACCGCGTTCGACGCTCCGACCCGGCAGGCATTCGTGGTCGAGATGGTCGGCAAGGAGGAGCTGTCCAACGCCGTCGGCCTGAACTCGGCCTCCTTCAACGCCGCCCGGCTGATCGGTCCCGGCCTGGCCGGTCTGCTGATCCACTGGATCGGGACCGGGCCGGTGATCATCATCAACGGGCTCAGCTACGCGGCGGTGATCCTGTCGCTGCACCTGATGCGGTCCAGTGAGCTGCACACGCCCAAGGTCGCGGCCCGGGAGAAGGGCATGATCCGCGACGGGATGCGCTACCTGTGGCGTCGGCCCGACCTGATGATGGTGCTCGTCACGGTGTTCTTCGCCGGCACCTTCGGGCTGAACTTCCAGATGACGTCGGCGCTGATGGCGGTCAGCGAGTTCCACAAGGGCGCGGGGGAGTACGGCATCCTCGGGTCGATCCTGGCGATCGGCTCGCTGGCCGGCGCGCTGCTCTCGGCCCGCCGGGTCCGGACCCGGGGCCGGCTGGTGATGGGTGCGGCGCTCGCCTTCGGGACGATGGTCATCATCAGCGGGTTGATGCCGACGTACCTGTCCTTCGCGCTGGTTCTTCCGCTGGTCGGGTTCAGCGCGCTGACGATGCTGACCGCGGCGAACGCGACCATGCAGCTGGGCATCGAGCCGACCATGCGCGGCCGGGTGATGGCGCTCTACATGACCGTCCTGATGGGCGGTACGCCGCTCGGTTCGCCGTTCATCGGCTGGATCGGCCAGGAGTTCGGCGCACGCTGGTCGCTGATCGTCGGCGGCAGCCTCACCCTGCTCGGCACCACCGCGTCGGTCCTGTACTTCTCCCGCCGGCGCGGCCTGGCGATCCGCCCCCACCTCCTGCCGCGCCCCCGCCTGGAGATCCTGTCCCCGACAACCGATCTGCTCGGCGAGAAGTCCACCCTCACCGAACCTCCGGGCAACTCCCGAGTCGCCTAGCTTCAGCCCGGGCTGGGTTCAGGTTGATGGTCACGCGCACAATGGGGTGTGACTCATTACGACTTGGTGGTCGTCGGTACCGGCTCCGGCAACACGATCGTGACCAGGCAGTTCGCGGACCGGAAGGTGGCGATCGTCGAGCGCGGCACCTTCGGCGGGACCTGCCTGAACGTGGGGTGCATCCCGACCAAGATGTTCGTGCACACCGCCGACCTGGCCGCCGTCCCGTCGCACAGCTCCCGGCTGGGGGTGGACGAGCAACTCGTCGGAGTGCGCTGGCAGGACATCCGGGACCGGATCTTCGGCCGGATCGACCCGATCTCGGCCAGCGGATCGGAGTACCGGCTGAACCATCCGAACAACGTGAACGTGACCCTGTACCACGGCACCGGGCGATTCACCGGCGAGCGCGAGCTGACCGTCACCGCTGCCGATGACGGTCAGACCGAGGTGCTGACCGCCGACCAGTTCGTGCTGGCGGCCGGGAGCCGGCCGATCGTGCCGTTCATCCCCGGGCTCGAGGAGACCGGTTTCCACACCTCCGAGACGATCATGCGGATGGAGCGGCTGCCGGGTCGGCTGGGCATCATCGGCGGCGGGTTCGTCGCGGCCGAGCTGGCGCACGTGTTCTCGTCGCTCGGTGTGGACGTGACGATGATCGTGCGCTCCGACCTGCTGCTGCGGCACGAGGACAGCGAGATCGCGAAGCGGTACACCGAGCTCGCGCAGGAGCGGTACACGGTCAAGTTCCGGCACGAGACGGTCGGGGTGCAGCGGCGCGACGACGGGATCGTCCTGGAGATGCTGTGCCCGGACGGCAGTGACGAGTTGGTGGTCGACGAGCTGCTGGTCGCGGTGGGGCGCACGCCGAACTCCGACGTACTGAACGTCGAGGCCGCGGGAGTCGAGGTGGAGTCCGACGGCCGGGTGATCGTCGACAAGTTCCAGCAGACGGCGGCGGAGGGGATCTATGCGCTGGGCGACATCTGCTCGCCGTACCAGCTCAAGCACGTCGCCAACCACGAGGCGCGAGTGGTGCAACACAACCTGCTGCACCCCGACGACCGGATCGAGTCCGACCATCGCTATGTGCCGCATGCAGTCTTCGGCGCACCGCAGGTCGCGTCGGTCGGGCTGACGGAGGAAGAGGCGATCGAGCAGAACATCCAGTACACCGTGGGCCGCCAGGCATACGCCGACATCGCCTACGGCTGGGCCATGGAAGACACCACCGGCTTCGCCAAAATCCTCGCCGACCCAGCCACCGGCAAGCTCCTCGGCTGCCACGTAATAGGCCCCCAAGCCGCCACAGTCATCCAACCGGTAATCCAAGCCATGAGCTTCGGCCTAGACGCCCACACCATGGCCCGCGGCCAGTACTGGATCCACCCCGCCATGCCAGAACTAATAGAAAACGCCCTCCTGAACCTCAAACTCAAAAACTGACCACAAGAGCAACAGACAAGAGCAACAGACAAGAGCAACAGACAAGAGCAACAGACAAGAGCAACAGACAAGAGCAACAGACAAGAGCAACAGACAA